>NZ_JBIRVV010000009.1:0-121855 GCF_044387305.1 Lentzea sp. NPDC020367
TACTGCACTGGTTACGGTGTGGGAGAGTAGGTCGCCGCCGAACTTAATTTGCCCTGCGGGTTGAGCGCCACAAGCGCTCCCCGCAGGGCTTTTTCACGTTCTTTTCCATGCCTTCGTGCAAGTGGTGCCGTGTTCATTGAGCGGCTGTCCGGGTGATGAGACCCCGGCGAGCGGGTGATGCGAGTCAAGCCCGGCTTCCCGGTCCCTACCGTGATCGTCATGAACGAGCAGTGGGCAGGGGAGGCACCTTTGCGGTGGCGAGCGCGCAGGAGGCGGGGCAGGCACGCCCGCGAGCCCGCGTCGTCATCGCAGTCGGTCCTGCCCGCAGTGCTCGGCGTCGTGCTGCTGGTGTGCCTGATCCTCCTCCTGCTCACGTACCTCTAGCGGGACTGCAGCGCGTCGAGCGCCACGGCCTGGGCGATGACCAGCCGGCGATCGACGCCAGGATCCTGGACGGTGACCAGGTAGTGGTCACGAACCCAGGTCTTCTTGTCGACGCTGAACACGGAGGCGCCGTTCTCCGTCGTGAAGTCGAAGTGATAGCGCATGGGGAACGGCGCGTCTCCGATGTACGGGATCCACCCCCACAGCCGGCGAAAACCGGCGAGCCACTTGTTCCGCTCGGCGCCGGTCGTCTGCCCCCAGCCCGGCTGTTCCAGGTGCCAGGTCGACCGCAGCAGCGACTTGGCGAAGTCCTTGCGGAACAACCCGATCGACCTGCCCTGCTCGTCCGTCACGTCGTAGCCGCTGCCCAGATCGATCGCCTTGCGGGCGTTGAACTCGAACAGCACCCGGCTCTTCGACGAGTCGGTGTAGATCGTGACCCGTTCCTTGATCTTGAGCCTCTTCTGCTCGGCGAAGCCGACCAGCTGACCCGGTTGACCGTTGTCGTCGACGAAGACCTCGTACCGGTTGACCATGAACGTGACCTTCTGGTGCACGTGTAAGGCGTGCACGTTCTGCAGAGTCACAACTCCCCCTTCTCGACAGGCACAGGCGTCAGGCTCCCGGTCGGGAACCGCCGCTCGTTGCGTTCGATCTTGGCGAACGCGGCCTCGACGAGGTCGACGCCGAGCTTGTCCGCGAGCCTGGTGAGGTAGTGCATCACGTCAGCGAGCTCGTCCCGGACGTTCCAGGCGAGATCGGGGTCTTTCATCGCGTTTTCCGCCTCTTCCGGCGTCAGCCACTGGAAGAGGTCGGTCAGCTCGCCGACCTCCCCGGACAACGCCATCACCAGGTTCTTGGGCGTGTGGTAGCTGTCCCAGTCGCGGGCGGCGGCGAACGCGCGCAGGGCGTCCCTCAGGTCCACGAGATCACGCTGACTCATGCTCCACTAAGTACCACGTGGACGAACGAGCAAGGATGGCGGCCTTTCAAGCATGGATCGTCCGCGTCAATGTTGATTGGCTCTAGTCATGTCAACATCGAGCGCAATCAACACCTCGTCCATCCTCGTGCTCGGCGCCACCGGCAAGACCGGCCGCCGCGTCACCGCCCTTCTCGGCCCCGCCGCCCGGCCGGCGTCGCGCTCCGCGGCGTCGGTCCTGGGTGGGACGACCTTCGACTGGTCAGCCCCGGACACCTGGGAACCCGCGGTCGCCGGCACCACCGCTGTCTACGTCGTGCCGCCGGACAACCCCTCGCAGCTCGCGGAGTTCGTGACCGTCGCGGTGAAGGCGGGCGTCACCCGGCTCGTGCTGCTGTCGATGCGCGGCGCTCCCGGGGACGACCCGTTCGAGGCGGCCATCAAGGACTCGGGTGCCGAGTGGACGATCCTGCGGCCCACCTGGTTCATGCAGAACTTCGACGAGGACATGTTCGCCGAGCCCGTGCGGCACGGTGAGCTCGCTGTTCCCGCCGGTCAGGGCATCCACCCGTTCATCGACGTCGCAGACATCGCCGAGGTCGCTGTCGTCGCGCTGACCGAGCCCGGTCACCACGGGCAGACCTACGACCTGAGCGGGCCAGAGGCGTTGTCGTTCGCCGAGATGCTGGCGCGGATCGTCGCGGTGACGGGCGAACCCGTGCTGTACAACGAGATCGAGCCGGACGAGTTCGCTGCCGGCTTGCGCGCGCTCGGCTACCCGGACGAGATCGCCGACCTCGTCACGATGCTGCTCGTGCGCATCCGCACGGGAGAAGAGGCGCACCTGTCCGACGGCGTGCAGCGGGTTCTCGGCCGTGCGCCGCGGACGTTCGCCGACTACCTGGGCAGCAGCAAGTTCGCCTGAAGACCGCGCGTGCCTTCGTTGGTGATGACGGCTTCGCAGAGCGCGCGCCCCGTGCGGGCGCGCCACTCCTGCGCCATGTCGCAGTAGCGAAGACCCATCGCATACGTGAGCTGGCCGATGCTCTCGCCTTCGAGCAGCACCTCAAGGGTGTGTTCACCGGTGTGAGAGCCTCTAGCGATTCGGCAGTCGCGGAGTTCGGCGATCACGTGGACGGGAGTGCGGCCGTTCACGACGCGGTGCAGCACGTGCTGATGGGCTCTCTCGCCCACCACGGCGACCTGGTGTTCAGCAGGCAGCGTCGGTGCCGTGCCGAGTGCCTCGTGATCGAGCAGCAGCAGCCGCGGCACGCCGAGATGCAGGTGCACGCCGTAGGGCCGGCCGCCACCGATGATGCGGGCCGGGCACGAGCCGACCTCGCCGCGCTCGGCCAGTTCGAGCAGGAGCGGCTGGTACTCGACGGCCTGCTCGGTGCGCAGATAGCCGGCGGTGATCGCGGTGCCGTCGCCGCGCAGCAGGTCGACCCGCACCGCCGCGCGGTCGTGCCGGCTGGCGGACTCCGGCACCAGCACCGCGGTCGCCGGGACGGAGTTGTCGTCGTTGAGGTCGAGCGTGGAGTGCCGCGCGGCCTCGGCGATGGCGTCCTGGTGGTGCGCCTCGCCGACGATCGCCACCCGCCCGGCCGTGGACAGCCGGCGCAGGCGTGAGCGGGTGCGCGTCGGGGCGATCTGCTCGGCCGAGCTGTGCTTGGTGCCGATGAACATCAACGCGAACAGCGCGAGACCGATGACGAAGCCCAGGGGGCCGAAAGCAACGGTCAGAACCAGCGCGAGCACGGCAACGGCGATCAAAACGGCGGCAGGCGAAGGTTCTGTGCGTTGCTGCATCGTCATGGGGCATCCTCACGACTCGGCTTCCCGTCACTCTCAGTGTCGGGGATGCCGGACGATGCGTTTCACAGTTCGCTCATTTGGCCTAGTACGACGAACTGGAGACTCCAGCCCGTGACCAGATTTGATCAGTGGACCAGGGTGAGGCGCGCGCGTCCTCGCGGCCCCGGTTCTCCGCCACCCGGCAACGCGGTCAGCACGAGCCCGAACACCAGTCCGTTGAGTTCTTCGAGGCCGAGGTGCAGTTCCTTGGCGACGTGCAACGGCGGCGTGCCGTTCTCGCGGAGGACCTTGAACACCTTGGTGAGCAGCTTCGAGGTTTCGCGGCGCGTCATGCCGCCCGGCACGAGGCTGTGGACGTTCGCCCATTTCGTGAACTGGTCCCTGCCCACGTGCCAGTGCCGGTGGTCGGTGCCGGGCAGTTGCCGCTGGGGCATCAGGAACTCGGCGGCGAACTCGTGCGGCTCGTCGTGGCCGAGCAGCACCGCGAGCTGGACGGCCGCGTCGAACCGCGCCTGCTCCGGCGTCGCCGTCGGCGTGAGGAACACGAACGGAGTCCCGTTGTGCCAGCAGGAGAAAGCCTCCTGCGCGACGCAGTCGACCGGCAACGAGAACACCCGCACACCGTGGGACTCCAGCAGCTGAACCATGTTCGGCGCCGGCCCGGTGGCGAGCCGCCACGCGTCCCGCGTGCCCTGCGGCGAGGTCCGCGGCGGCGGCAGGGAGGGCTGGGGAAGCACGAACAGCCGCTCCAGCCAGCCGTTGAACTCGATCGCGAGCTGCGCCGCCGCCGTCGCCTGAGCGTCGAGCGGCGCGTTCTGCGGCCGCGGCGGCTCCGGCGCGGTCAGGAACTCGGCAGGAAAACCGAGCGCCCCGGCCAGCGACTCGACCGCGGCGGGTTTGGGCCTGCGCAGCCCGCGCTCGTACTCGCCGATGGCCCGCGCCGGCACGCCCGACTTCCGCGCCAACTCGGCCGCGGTGAGTCCGCGCCGGGTGCGGGCGAGCGTGAGTCGCGAGGGCGTGAGCATGATCCGGCCATTGTCGCCCTTGGATGATCGCGATGCCACGCGGGCCCTGCCGGTCGTGCGGGTCCCGTGACGAACCGCCGATCCTGCCGTGGCGGGGTCCGGAGCGTTGATCCCGTCAGGCTGCGCGGGACGCACGCACGTCCCGGGCGGCACGGACGAGGACGAACATGCTGATCGCCGCACCGATCGCAGCGAACACGACGGTCGCCACTGATGGGCTGATCGGCAGTTCAAGTGCCGCCGAACCACTGCGGCACAACACAGCCGGCGTGCTGTCGAGCTGCAACTCCGATGTGAAGCCAGTACCTGCGCGGATCTGCTTGACCGCGTCGTCCTCACACCACCCGCGGAGCGAGATGATCTGAGCGATGCCGGTGAAGGCCAGTGCGACGAACGTGGCGAACACGAACGCAGTGGCGACCACGACAGCCCGAGGGGAAGAACGAGTTTTCGACATGTCAGTGCAGATGACTCCGGTTCTCGAACCACTCGTCGTCATCAGGACGGCGTGTGGTCGCTCGTTGCTCCACTGCTGCCGGCTCAGGGGCGTCAGTGACGCGTTGCTTGAGCTGCAAGGCGTTGTCGAGCTCCTGCACCAGGTCAGCCATGCTGAAGTCGAGCGCCTCGGCGGTGAGCCACGGTTCCGCACCTTCGTACGTCGTGTTCGGTGCCAGGTGCCCGCGCCACCACTTCCTGCGGGTGGTCGAACTCAGCCGGATCGAGCGCGCATCCCTTCCCAGGCTGGCCCACGCCGCATGCCACCCCTTGTGATCACTTGATCTCTGAACGTAACAGGGGGTGTGTCGGTCGGCCTGTTGTTCGGAGAAAGGGCGTTCGGGGCGAACTCGATTGCCCAAAACCGCGTTCGATGAGGTGCTTGAGCAGCGCCCAGACATCGGGTGTGGACAGCCCCGTGACCTCGACGACTGGGTTGTCGTCATGGGCCCCTGGACCGCGAAGTCGACCACGACCTGAATTTCCAGACTGACCTGGAGTCGCGTGATCAGCCGCAGGTCGGGCAGCAGAGTCTCGGGTAGCGACCGCAAGACACCCAAGATCGGCGCGGTCACCGCGCTGGCTGCGATACCCGACCAGTGCCCGGTTCGGCTCGACGAACATGCTCTCCTGCGGGCCGTGGGGCCTTTACCACAGCTACAGGCACGCAGGGCTTGGTTGTCCTGGTGATCGTCGCCGGCAGCAGGATGCGTCGATCACCATGCTCTTCACGTCAGCGCCGGAGCGCGATGGGGAAGTCCACCTCCTCCGGACCATCCACATTGGGCGTTTTGCGCTGCGGGAACTCCATCGGCGGCAACGGGATCCGGTGCGCCCACCGCTCGATGATCTGGTTCTGCGGCGTCGGCTCCGGCTGCGACACCTCGCGCAACACCACGAGCCGATCCTCCAGCTGCAGCGGGTACGTCACCAGGAACCACAACTTCAGCCCCTCGCTGCGCATGTTCTCGAACAGCGCGAACTGGTCATGGTCGTTGTCCCGCATCATCGCCGCGATGGCGGGCCCTTTCGCGTAGTCACTGCGCAACGGCGCTTCCGGCGACCCCGTACCGCGATTGCCCTGCAACGTGCCGAGCAGGATCGGCCGCGACGGGTGCCGGATCAGGCCCGCGTTCCAGTGGTCGAGCCGCTCCCACCCCTCGGCCGCGAGGAGCTGGCGCAGCGTGCCCACCCGATGGATCCAGTCGAGCAGCCCTGGCGCGTTGGTCGGCCCGAACGGCGGCGAGGCGGCGCGCGCGTCGATACCCGCGGCGATCGCGCGGTCCAGGATCGCGAGGCGCAGGCCCAGGTCGGCGAGCTTCTCGCCGGTGGTGGGGGTGAGCTTGCGGAAGGCGGCGTTGGTCATGGACCGACGGTAGCGCCGGGGTCTGACATTTCCGGGAAACTGCTGGTCATGTACCGCTACGTCGACGCGGGTCCGGCTCCGCCCGCCACGTCCGAGGCCACGTCGAAGGTCATGCGCCGCACTCGCCGCGTCGGCACCGCGCCGGAACTGGCGGTCCGGCGAGCGCTGCACCGCCGGGGGCTGCGCTACCTCGTCGACGTCGCCCCGCCTGGCACCAACCGTCGTTGACGTGTCGACGTGCTGCTGCGAGAGGCGCGGATCGCGTTGTTCGTCGACGGCTGCTTCTGGCACTCGTGCCCGGAGCATGGTCATCTGCCGAAGGCGAACCGCGAGTGGTGGAGGGTGAAGCTGCACGGGGTGGTCGTTCGCGATCGGGACACCGATGCGCAGCTCACGTCCGCAGGCTGGTGCGTCGTCCGCGTGTGGGAGCACGAGGCCCCGGAAGACGTCGCTGACCGGATCGTCGAACTCGTGTCCGTGGGCCCGGCCGAGGCAGGAAGAAGCGGTGTCCCGGGCGAAGTCGCCCGGGACACCGCTCGAGCGGCCTTTCTCCTGGTCAGGCCGCCACCGGCGTGAGCTGGTGCAGCACGTCCCGCTCACCCAGCCGCTCCTGCGCCCACTCCACGACCGAGGCCTCCTGCGCGAACAGCACGATCTGCCGGTCCGCGGACAGCTGCAGCAGCAGGTCGAGCACGGCGCGGGTGCGGGCGTCGTCGGCCTGCACGGTGACGTCGTCCAGCAGTAGCGGGCACGGCTCGGAGGCGAGGTGTTGGGCGAGGGCTACGCGCAGCAGCAGGTAGATCTGTTCGGCGGTGCCGAGGGACAGGTGTGCTGCCTGGTGCCACGACTCGGAGGCCGCGCACACGCGCACGGTCAGGGTTGACGGGTCCACGGCGGCGTCGACGTAGCGGCCGTCGGTCACCGTGGGCAGCCAGGTTCGGAGCGCGTCTTCGAGGGCCGGGGCGATGGTGCTGTGCACCTTCTCGCGGGCCGCGGTCAGGTAGCGGGAGGCCAGGTCGATGGCTTCGACCTCGGCGGTCACCTCCGTCAGGGCGGCCGCGGCGACCTGGACGGCCTCCTCGGCCTCCGGGACGCTCGGCAGTGAGCGGGCCATCTCCGTGACGGTGGCCGCCAGCGAGTCCGCGGACGTGGCCAGGGACGGGTCCACCGGGTCGCAGGCCGCGTAGCGGAGGGCCGCTTCGAGGAGCGTGGCGTGGTGGGTCTGGGCCGCGGAGAGGGTGGTTTCGAGGTCGTCCAGGGTTCCCGAGGCCAGCAGCGACTGGAGTTCGGCCCACGCCTTGCGTTCGTCCTCGGCCTCGCGCAGGAGGTCGTCCCAGCCGCGTTGCCACTCGGCGATCGCGCGCAGCAGGTCCTCCGGGCGTTCGCCGGTGCGGCCGATCGCGGTCACGGCTTCGCGCAGCAGCCCGAGGGCTCGGGTGTGGGCGGCGGTGGCCTCGGCGACGGTGGCCTCGGCCTGGCGGCGGTCCGCGAGGGTTTGGGTCAGCTGGGGGCGGTGGGCCGCCATCAACGCCTGGCGGGCGCGCACCTTGCAGTCGGTCTCGTAGTCCACCAGCAGGTCCGGCACGGGCATCGCGGCGTCCACCTTGCCGCGCGCGGCGAGTTCCACCCGGATCGCCTTCTCGGTGCGGGCCACCTCGGACACCAGGTCTGCGTGCTCGGCCTCCCAGGCGGGGAGGTTCGCCAGGCGCCACAACGTTTCGCGGTCCGCGGGCACGCCCAGCGACGCGCACTCGGCGACGGCCGAGTCGTGGACGCGTGCGGCTTCCACGGCCACGGCTCGCTGGCCCTCGGCCTCGGCCAGGGCGCGGTCCGCGGCGAACAGCAGGCTTCGTGTCTGGTTGGCGGTGGTCGCGCGTTCCGCGGCGAAGGCGATGGCGATCTCGCGCTGGGCCGCGTTGCCGCGGGACATCGCGCCGCCGACGCCCGCCACCAGCGCGGCGACGAGGACGCCGATCGCGGCGAGTTGCTGGCCGGTCAGGAAGAGCAGCACGCCCACCAGGCTGGTGAGACAGCTCAGGGCCAGCAAAGCGTTGCGCAGGAACGGGTTCGGCACCGCGATCTCCTGCACCCGGGTCGCCGCCACGTCCGCTTCGACCTGGGTGCGGGCCGCGTTGGCGGCGGCCTCGTCCTGGAACTGGCGGGCGGTGTCGACGTCGATCGACGCGGTGGTCAGGCGGGCACCAGCGGCCGGGTCCAGGCGCGTCGCGAGGCCGCGCAGCACGGACGGTGCGGCGGTCGTCCGCGGTGACGGCCGGCGTTCGTCGTGCGCCGCGGCGACGGCGGACGCGGTCGCGTAGGCCGAGGCCACGACGCGAAGTTCGTCGTCCAGCGCGGTCTCGCCGACCGGGAAGTCCGGCAGGGCCCGGAGTTCGGCCTCCAGCGCCGACGCGGACGGGCCCGTCAGCGCGCGCGGGTTCGGCGCGGCACGCCACGCGGCCAGCGCGCGGTTCACCACCTGGGTCAGCTCCTCCTGCGCGGCCAGTCCGGACGGCGGCGAGTCGCCGAAGCGCTCCTGCAACTCGCTGAGCCGCGCCACCCGGGCAGAAAGCGCGTCGAGCGACGCCGCGTGTTCCTGAACGGCCAGGCGAGCACGAGCGGCAGCGGCCGAACGGGCCCGCGTGCTCAGTTCCAGATAACGGTCGTGCTCCCGGCGCGCCACGGTCAGGTCGGTTTCGGTCTCCCGCAAGCGGTTACGCGCGTCGCGCAACGCGTCGACGGGCGCGGTCAGCCGTTGCAACGCCTGCTCCACCGTGCCGTCCGTGCCCGCGGTGGCCGCCGCGCGCCGCAGGTGGTCCTGCAGGCCGTTCGCCGCGTCCAGCACGGTGAGCAGCTGTGCCTGGTCCACGCACGCGGTGGCGGTGAACGACGTGCGATCGAGGCCGAGCCGGAGCGAGACGTCCGGGGACGCGTCGTCGTTCAGATCACGGTCCACCGCGACGACTTCACCGGACTCCAGCGACACCATCGCCGCCACCCGCCAGGACTCGCCGGTCCACGGACGGTGCCGCGCCGACGGTTCACCGCAGAGAGCCGCGCGGATGGCGGCGTGCCAGGACGACTTCGCGGACTCGTTCACGCCCGACACCACGGTCAGACCGGGCGCCAACGGCAGCGTGCGATCGTGCAGGGGTCCGAACGCGTGCGCGGTGACGGACTCGATCCTCATCGTTCCTCCAACGCCCGCAGGCCGGTCGACAGCACGCGGCCGCGCAGCGTCATGTCCAAAGAAGGATCCGCGAGCACGTCGCGCACGAACTGGCCGCGCACGGTCCGTTCCGCGGCGACGGTGTCGAAGTCCAGCAACGGGAACGTCCGCTCGGCGTCCAGCCAGCCGAGCGACCGCGACGCCGACACGTCGAACACCTCGCGCGACACCGAACCGTCCTCGCGCACCGTGCACAGAACGGCCCCGCGCTCACCGGTCTCGCCCGGCGTCAGCGGATCCGGGTTGCCGGGGAACGTGTAGTCGGCGGCGTGCTCGGGCGTGTGCACGTGTCCGAGGAACGCGTGGTCCAGCCCGGTGATCGCGACGTCGCCGGGCGTGGAACCGTGGCACAGCGCCAGGTTCACGCCGCCGCGGTTCACCGCGAAGCCGTCGAGGACGTCCCGCGCGGGGCCGGGTCCGACGTGCGCGGTGCCCCACAGCGTGACGCCGTCGGTGAGTTCCACCGGGGTCAGCGACTCCGACGAGAACACGTGCACGTTCGGCGTCCAGTCCACCTGCTGGTAGACCGACTGCGGCCCGTACCAGTCGTCGTTGCCCGGCGCCAGGAACACCGGCAGCGAGCAGTCGAACGCCGATCGCAGGAACGCGGCGGTGGAAGGGGAACAGCGATCGTGCTCGTACAGGTCGCCGGCGCAGAGCATCGCGTCGGCACCGGTCTCCTGGGCGAGATCGACGATGTGGCCCAGGGTGTCACGCAGGGCTTGACGCCGCTCCGGGCCCGCGCTGGGAAAGCGCGTGTCCAGGTGCAGGTCCGCGAACAGCAGCAGTTTCACCGGTGCCTTCAGGTCAGTTCGATGGTGCCGGACAGGGTCAGGGGCAGCCCGAGCGCCTCGCTCACGGCCTCGGTGTCGGCGTGCCAGCCGACCAGTTCCGCGACGGTGGGGGTGAGCTCGTAGCCGTGGTGCCGGATCGCGCGGCTCAGCGCGTGCCACAGCTGGGAGGCGTCGTGCGCCACATCAGGGTCTGCGTGGAACGGAAGGCTGACCAGCAGCGCGTGCACCGGCTGGTCGGTGTTCTCGGCGCCGCAGGCACGCGCCACCGAGCGTTCCACCGCCGTGCGCAACAGTTCGGCACAGCAACGGATTCGCACGCCGTCGAGCTGCTCCGGGCGTGCCAGCAGGTTCGCGACGCACGTCAGCCGGTCCTGCACGTCCGAAGGGAGGTTCACCGCTGCAGCCATCCCGCTAGCAGTTCGGTGTCGCGGATCAGCACGTCCAGATCCCCGCTCTCCCCGCCGACTCGGCACGCTTGCAGCAGATCGACCGCCCATGATCCGACCACGTCCTCCAGATGCGGCAACAGCTTCGCCGGTTCGGCGAAGTCGTCGAGCACGGCCAGTGCGAGCTTCTGCCTGGTCGTCAACGCGCACTCCAGCACGCGTTCGACCTCGGCGTGCGGCATTCCGCGCCCGAGCCGTTCGCGCCGGAACCTCGCGTGCGACGCCTCTTCCAACGCCGTCCGGCAGCACGACGCCACCAGTTCGGCCCGCAACGTCTCCGGCAGATCCAAATCGGTGCGCATCGCGCGGGCGTCGTTCAGGCACCGGCCGACGGCGTCGTCGGACATCCGCACCTGCACAACGGATCCCTCGCTGCGGCAGACCTCCCAGACGGTGCCGCTGAGCCGCAACCGCCGCAACGCCTCCACCAGTCGTTCGTCGTGCGTGAAGACCACGACCTGGCGGGTGAGCCCGACGTCCGCGAGCACCTGCGCCAGACCGTCCACTTTGGACGCGTCCATCGCCTGCACGGGGTCGTCGATCATCACGAACCGGAACGGGCTCTCGTCCACCATCGCGCGCGGCAGGAACAGCGCCAGCCCCAGCGAGTGCAGCTCTCCCTGGCTCATCACCGCCAGCGCCGAGTTGGAGGCACCGTCGACCGACACGTCCAGCTCGACGTTGCGGGTACCGCCCATGCGCACCGCGCCCAGGTCGACGTTGCTCTGCTGGCGCAACCGCTGCCAGATCCGCTGCGACTCCTTGGCGAACGGCGCGATGCGCTCGGAGCGCAGGGTGGCCGCGGTCTTGCGGATCCAGTTCTCCGCCTCCGTCACGTCGGCGAGCCCCTCGGCGTCCTCCAGTGCCTGCTGGGCCTGGGAATGCCACTCGAACAACGCGATCGCCATCGGCCGCCACACCAGGTCGCGCCGGTCGATCTGCTCACGTGCCACGGACTTCAGCTGTTCCACGGCCTTCGCGAGCTCCGCGTAGCGGCCGAACATCTCCTGGCGCAGCCGCATCGGGTCGTCGAGCGAGGCGCACGCCTCCCACGCCTGCCACGCGTGCAGCACGGCCGTCGTGTCGAGCATGTCCTGCGCCTCGACCAGCACGTCCGGCACCGGCTGGCACAACGCGCGGGTGGCCGCCACCGCGACGTCCAGCCGGTCCGCTGCCTCGTGCAGGTCCGCGGCGGCCTTGGCGAGGTGCTCGGCGCGTTGCTTGGCCTTGCCGAGCCACAGCTTGTCGAGCCGGCCGAGGTCGCACACCGGGCACGACTCGGTGCCGCCGGACTCCTGCAGCTGGATCGCGAGCCGCAGGATCTCGCTGCTGCGCAACGAGTCCTGCGCGTTGGCGGTCGCCACCGCGGTCACCGCGCCGAGCGCCAGGTCGAGCGTCTCGCGCACCCGCTCGATCTCGTCCTCCGGCGGCAGCGAGATGTCCACGATCTGGTGCAGCAGGCTCGTTCCGCTGCCGACGTCGGCCCTGAGCGCGAGGTCCGCGATCGCGTCGAGGTCGGGGGAGTCGCTGCCGAGCAGTTCGGCGGCACGGCGGGCGCGTTCGTCCGCGGAGGCCGCCAGTTCGGCGCGCACTCGTTCCCGTCGGTCGTAGGGGCGGGCGACGATCTCCGCGAGCCGCTTGCGGTGCTCGGCGAGCGACTGCTGCGCCTCGGTGATCGCCTCCAGACCCAGAAGGCGGTGCATCGCCTCGTAGAGGTCCTCTGGCTGTGCGTCGAGAACGGTCCCCAGTTCGCTGTAGGGCAGAAACGGCCGGTAGGTCTCCAGTGCGTCGTGCCACCTGCGGTCGTCGAACGGCTCGTCGTCCTGCGTCCACTCGCCCTGCGCCGGGTCCTCGTCCGGCGCCCAGCGCCTTCGGATCGTCGTCCTGCCAGGCCGCGCGGCCTGGACGAGGTCCAGTTCGACGGCGGTGTCCGGGCGGTGCAGGTTGCGCCAGCCCTGCAGCCACACGTCGTGCCGCGCACGGGTCCAGCGGGCGTTGTAGCCGGTCAGCGCCAGTTCGGCGGCCTCGGCGAAGCTCGACTTGCCCGAGCCGTTGCGGCCGGTGACGACGGTCAGCCCGGGACCTGGTGCGAGCGGCAGGCGTGCCTGGGGACCGATGCCCCGGAAACCGCGCACCCGGATCTCCGACAGGTAGATCCCGTGACCGGGTCCGTCCGTCTGCTCCCGCGGGGCGCCCTCCTGATCGGGCACGCCGGCGAGAGCGCGGTCCAGCGCCTCCTCGCCCCGGCACGCCGCCAGCACCAGTTCTGCCGCTCGTGGGGTGAGATCGTCTTTGGCCAGTCGCCCGGCCATCAGTTCGAGTAACCCGGCTTCACCCGCCACGGTCACATTTCCTCCAGCTGCCACCACTCGATAGGGCGGCAACTTAGGCACGAAAGTGGAGCTACTGGTGAGTACTCACACGATCGAGTGGTGTTACATAGGGTGACTAAAGTAGGTCGTCGTCGTTATGGCCCCCACACCTGAAGGCCCCTGATCACGAAGTACGCGTCCGGCACGTAGGTGCCGTGTCTCGGGTAGGTGGTGAACTCGGCCTCGGTCGAGCAGTTCTCCCGCTGGTACACGCTCGCGTCCCTGCTCAGACGGTTTGCGAAGGACCTGCCGACGACGGTCAGCGTGATGCACTCGTTCGGGTTCGCCGTCTCCAGGTCGAGGCGCTGCACGGCCCCCGTGTAGTCCGGCCCCGCCCACACGCAGAACTCGCCCTTGTCGCAGGTCTTGTCACTCTGCGCAACAGCGATCCCACTGGAGGCAACCGCGCCCGCAGTGATCACCAGGGCGGCGATGAGGCTCTTCGACGACATGGACGCACCTCCGTTGCGACGAGTGTGCGTCCGTTCGGATCAATCGGCTAGACGATCTTGGAGCGCCTTCGCGTCACGTGGGGCGTAGGCCTTCGCGTCGTTGTCGAAGTAGACGAACACGTCACCGTGCTCGCGCCACGCCCTGACCTTCCCGGCCCACAGGTCGAGGCCCTCGTCGGTGTAGCCGCTGACGTAGAGCTCGTCGTGGCCGTGCAGCCGCACGTAGACGAAGTCGCTCGTCACCTCTTCGATGAACGGGTACTTGCCGGCGGCGTCCGCGACCACCAGCGCGATGTCGTGGCGCCGGAGCAGGTCGACGAACTCCGGCGTCTGGTAGCTGTCGTGGCGGACTTCGAGGGCGTGGCGCATCGGCCGTTCGGCGTCCGTGGTGGTGTGCGCGGGGTCGACGCGGTGGTCGTGCCGTTTCGCGATCTCGGCGGCCTCGGTGGTGGTGCGGGGGAGGCCCTCGAAGAAGGCGGTGAGCAGGTCCGCGTCGAACTGGAGCGTCGGTGGGAGCTGCCAGAGGATCGGGCCGAGCTTCGGGCCCAGCGCGAGCACCCCGGACGCCAGGTAGTTCGCGAGGAGCTCGTGGCCGTCCTTGAGGCGCTTCATGTGGGTGATGAAACGGCTGCCCTTGACGGCGAACACGAAGTCGTCGGGTGTCTCGGCGGCCCACTTCTGGTAGCTGGACGGGCGTTGCAGCGAGTAGAAGGAGCCGTTGATCTCGACCGAGCTGAGCTGCTCGCTGAGGTAGGCCAGCTCGCGCTTCTGCGTGACGCCCTTGGGGTAGAACACGCCGCGCCAGGGCGGGTAGACCCACCCCGAAGTGCCGATCCTGACCTCGCCCATGCGGTTATCGTGACACGGTGGACGAATACCTTCAGCGCATCGGTGCCTCACGCACGTCGTCGCTGGCAGAGCTGCACGAACGGCATCTGCTGACCGTTCCGTTCGAGAACCTCCACACCCACATGGACACCCGGATCGTGCTGGAGATCCCGTGGCTGTACGAGAAGATCGTGGTGCAGCGCCGTGGCGGGTTCTGCTACGAGCTCAACGGGATGTTCGCGGAGTTGTTGCGAGACTTGGGACATGAGGTCGACCTGCTCGCGGCGCGCGTGTACGGCGAGGGGCAACGGCTCGGGCCGCCGTTCGACCACATGGCGTTGCTCGTGGACGGTGCCTGGCTGGTGGACGTCGGGTTCGGGGCGTTCTCGCTGCACCCGCTGTCGTGGACGTCGCGGGAGGACCAGAAGGACCCGGGCGGCGTGTTCCGGCTGGCGGACAACGGCGACGACGTTGATGTGTTCCACGATGGCTCGCCGGCCTATCGGCTGGAGCGCAGGCCTCGTGAGCTGGCGGAGTTCGTGCCGACCTGCTGGTGGCAGCAGACCTCGCCGGAGTCGCACTTCCGCAAGGGGCCGATGGCGACCCGCGCGTTGCCGGTCGGGCGGATCACCGTGACGGACAAGAAGATCGTGCTGACGGAGAACGGCCACAAGACCTCGACCGACGTCGAGGATCCTGCGGCCGCTTTCCAGGACTACTTCGGAATCTACTTCCGGCAGAGCAACGCGTCCGGCGTCCTGCGCCAGTTGTAGGCGACACCGGCGATGTGCTCGTCCTGCGCGCACTGGCCCTTGTAGTGCCCGTTGGCCCAGTCGCCGCCCTGGTCCGGCCGGTTGTCGCCCCGGTCGAACCAGATGACGCGGGTGGAGGTTCCCTGCGCGACTGGCGCGCAGACCAGCGTGAAGTTCGCATAGCCGACGGCCGCGTTCCCGTTCGGGCACTGGAGCTTCGTGTACCCGGACGCCCAGTCGTTGGTCACGTGCTGCTCGTTGGTGACCCTGGTCGTGTTGCTCCACTGTGGACCGCTGACGCACAGGCCGCGGTTGCCGGTGTGGCTGATGCCGACGAGCTTCTCGTTCTGCGGGCACGATTCCTTGATGAGCTGGTTCCAGCGGGTCTCGCGCGGGATCTGCCCGGTGCGGCTGGAGGCGTTGACGAGGCGGTTCCACGCGCCGGCCCGCCAGTCGTCGCCGTCGTTGACGCCCATGCGGTTTCCGGCGGCGTCCCAGTGCAGCAACGCCCAACCGTTGCCGCCCCGGTTGGTGTGGAAACCGACGAGCGGCCAGTACGCGAAGTCGGTGTCGTTCGCGATCAGCTGGTTCACGAACCGCTCGAACCAGTCGCGCGCCACGGGGTTGTGCTCGTCGCGGCCGCCGACGCCGAACTCGCTGATCCACAGCGGCGCGGTGAAGTGCTTCTGCGCCTCGGTGATGAAGAAGGCCTGGCGTTGCAGGACGTTGATGTGCTCCTGCGGCGAGAGGTCCTGGTAGCGCGGGTCGCTCGTCTCACCGATTCCCGAGGCGCCGCTGTGGTTCGGGCCCGTGTAGCCGTAGAAGTGGGCGGAGTAGACGAGCTTGTCGGGGTTGGCGAGCGTGTGGCTGAGGAAGCGCGCCGGCTCCAGGGTCGGGCGGCCGTGCGCGAAGCCGTCGACGGGGATTCCGGTCCAGTTGATGCCCTCGACGACGACCAGCAGGTCCGGTGCGGTCTGCTGGATGCGGTCCGCGGCCTGCTGCGAGGCCTTGTGCCAGTCGTGGTCGTTGCCCCAGCCCCAGTTCGGGTCGTCCCAGACGTTGCGGCGCACCTCGTTGTAGAGGTCGGCGCCGACGACCCGCTTGTTCGCCTTGTAGCGGTCCGTCATGAACGCCCAGTCGTTGATCCACTGGTCGGTGCTCTGGCTGGTGTTCCACCGCTCGTTGCCGTCGACGCCGCAACACCAGCGCGACGTCGTCGTGTGGTTGTTGAGGATGACGGCGAGGTTGTTGCGGGTCAGCTCGGCCACGACCGCGTCGTAGACCTCGAGTGGCCGCTTTCCGTTGAGCTGCGCGTCTTTCAGGCCGTTGACGGGGTTGGTGTCCTTGATCATCTGGTTGGAGAACGGCAGCCGGATGCTGTTGACGCCGATCTCCTTGAAGCCACTGATGATCGTGGCCATGGTCGCGCGGTCGAGCCCGAGCGGGACCTGGTCGGCCTTCTCGCCGGAGTGGTGGTTGGCGGGGTCGTTGATGTCGCCGGAACCGTTGTAGGTGCCGCTGGCACCGTGCCAGTTGCCGGACTTGAGCTTGAAGCGGTCGCCGTGTGCGTCGACGATCCACCGGCCTCGGGTGCTGAGGGGGCCCGTCCAGGCCGCCTCCTCCGCGTGCGCTTGCACGGGAGCCACGAGACTCGCGGCCAGGAGCAGGGGAGCCAAGACGCGAATCGTTCTCATATCTGAACAGGCTAGTTGACAACCGGGGTGCCGCATCAAATACTCGGAACCGAGCGATCGGAGCCGAGTGATGAAGAACCCGCTGGGTATGGCGGTGCTGGGATTGCTGCTGGAGTCGCCTTTGCACCCACACGCGATGGCGGCCACGTTGCGCGAACGCGGCATGGACAGGTCTTTCAAAGTCACGACAGGTTCGCTCTACGACGTGGTGCGCGCGCTCATGCGTGAGGGCTGGATCGAGGCGCGCGAGACGGTGAAGGTCGGTGCCCGGCCGGAACGGACGATCTACGGGCTCACCGCGGCGGGGCGGGAGGAGTTCACCCGCTGGGTCGACCGGCTGGTGCGCGAACCGCAGGCCGAGTTCCCGAAGTTCCTGTCCGCCGTCAGCTACCTCGGCGCGCTCGGGCCTTCCGGCGCGGCGGAGGCGTTGCGGGAGAGGGCGGAGCGGTTGCGGGCGTCGCTGGAGGAGATGCGCGGGTCCCACCGAGCCGCGTTGGAGCAGGTGCCGCGGCTGTTCGTGGTGGAGGTCGAGTACGCGGTCCGCCTGGCGGAGGCCGAGCTCGAGTGGGTCGAGGAGATCGTCGGCGACGTCGAGTCCGGGCGGCTCGCGTGGCCCGAGGGGGAGCGATGACGGTTCTGGTCGCCGGCGCGGGTCCGGCGGGGTTGATGGTGGCGGCCGAGCTCGCGCTGGCCGGTGTCGAGGTGGCCGTGGTGGACGCGGCGCCTCGGCGGTTTCCGCATCCGCGTGGCTTCACGTTGTCCGCGCGCAGCCTGGAGCTGCTCGACCGGCGCGGGCTCGCCGAGCGGTTCCTCGCGGAGGGACCCGTTGTGCCGTACGGGATGTTCCTGCCGGGGATGGGCCTCGACTTCTCCGTGATGGACACCGATCACCCGTACGCGCTCGGCATCGCGCAGAACCGCGTCGAGGAGCTGCTGGAGGAGTGGCTCGCCGAACTCGGCGTGCGTGTCCAGTGGGGGCGTGAGGTCGTTGACTTCTCGCAGGATCCTGACGGTGTCGACGTCGTCGTTGGTGATGAGCGTTGGCGTGTCTCGTATCTGGTCGGATGCGACGGCAGTCGCAGCGTGGTGCGCAAGCGCGCCGGGATCGCCTTTCCCGGCGTGGACGCGACTTCGCACGGGTTGATCGCGGACGTCGAGGCCGACTTCGACGCGCTGGCGACCGGTGAGGTGTTCGTGCTGCCCCGTCCGGGGTACGTGCGGATCGTGCTGGACGAGCCGGAGCCGCGCTCCGGTCCGGTCGAGCTCGGGTACGTCCAGGAACTGCTGAACGCGCGCCTGGGCCGGGTGGTGCCGCTGGGGAGGCCGTTGTGGCTCAGCAGGTTCTCCGACGCGGCCCGGCAGGCGGAGAGCTACGTGCGGGGGCGGGTGATCCTGGCCGGTGACTCCGCGCACGTTCATCCGCCCGCCGGGGCGGTCGGGGTGAACGTGGCGCTGGCCGACGCGATGAACCTCGGCTGGAAGCTCGCCGCGACCGTCTCCGGCCGGGCGCCGGACGGCCTGCTGCAGACCTACCACGACGAACGGCATCCGGTGGGGGCGCGCGTGGTGCGGACGACGCGCGCGCAGTCGTTGCTGGGACGCGAGGACCTCTCGCCGGTGCGAGAGCTTCTAACGGAACTGAGCGGGGTGGCGGGCAAGTACCTCGCCGAGCTCGTCACCGGCGTCGACACGCGGTATGACCCCCGTATACCGGGAGACCACCCGCTGCTCGGGCGTCTGGCGCCGAACCTCGCGGTGGAGGTCGGCGGCAGGTCCACCACCGTCGCGGAGTTGCTGCGTCCCGGCCAGCCGGTGCTGCTCGACGACCTCGACGACCTCGGCGGCGTGCTGATCAGGCCGGACGGGCACGTCGCCTGGATCGCCGACCCGGACACGCTCCCCGCCGCGCTGCGGACGTGGACCGGGCCGTGATCGCTGTAGCAGATCTGTAGCACTTATTGATGGGTTGAGCTACAGTGGTGGCATGCAGCAGCTCAAAGCCATCGGCCAGCGTGAGCTCCGCAACGACAACGCGGAGATCATGCGGCGCGTCGAGGCGGGTGAGAGCTTCGTCGTCACCCGCAACAACAAGCCCGTCGCCCAGCTCTCGCCCTATCGCGCGGAGGTCGTCTCGAAGCCTTCGCTGGGCGAGGTGCAGGTGCTGTTCGGCACCCTGCCGTCCGTCGACGCGGACCGCTGGGAGGCCGACCGGCGAGCCGCCGACGAGGTGTTCGGCACCGACGACCCGCTGGCAGACCCGTGGCAGAGCTGAGCTGTCTGCTCGACACCTGCGTGCTGATCAGGCTGGAGCGGGCGAACCTGGGCGAGTACCTGAACGCCCGGCCGTTCCTGAGCGCCGTCACGATCGCGGAGCTGGCGTTCGGGCTCGACACCGAGGACCCGGTCGAGCGGTTCGCCCGCACGGAGCGGTACTACGCGGCGCTGCAGACGTTCGAGGTGCTGCCGTTCGGCGTCGAGGAGGCCAAGGTCTACGGCCAGATGGCCTCGCTGGTGCGCCGGGCGGGCCGCAGTCCGCGGCCGCGGCGGATGGACCTGCAGATCGCGGCCACGGCGGCGGTCGCGGGCCTGCCGGTGCTGACGATGAACGTCAAGGACTTCAAGGACGTCGAACGGCTCGTCGAGGTCGTGCCGATCCGTCAGGTCTGACCGGATGCCGCCGGTTCGCGTTCAACCGGCGAGGAACGCCCGCACCCGTTCCAGGTGATCCACGCCGATCCCCTTGCGCGGGTCGACCGGCACCAGCAGCGTGTCCGGCCTGCTCGACGCCCACTCCTGGTCGCGTGCCTGGAAGTCGTCGTCCAGCCACGCGAGCGGACGCGTCCCCGCCCACTCGGTGATCGCGGGAACCTTGCCGTGGTGGCCGTCCTGGTGGTCCGCGCCGCGCCCGCCGAAGTCGATCCACTCCAGCTCGGGCAGTCCGATGCGCGGCCCGATGAACTCGTTCGCCTCGTGCTCCCACGTCGTCGCCCACACCAGATCCGCGTCGGCGGCCGCGGCGAGCGAGAGCAGCCACGGGCCGTGTGACGGGTCCAGCCACACGCGCAGAGGCCGGAAGAAACCGTACGGACGGATTCGATGCGTGGTGTAGCCGGCGGGGCGTCGGGTCGGCTTCGCCATGAACGGGTTCAGCGGGCCGTCGACGTCCAGGAGGATCGCAGGACGCGAGAACATGACCTGATCGAAACATCCGAACGGCTAATGATCCGGCGATTCATCCCGATACGTGACACATGACTGTCACGGACATCGCGACGTGGGGCACGGCGGACCACGTGCGGGCCGCGCTGGAACGTCAGCTCGAAGGCGCGCTGGTAGAGGTTCCCCACGACGACGATTCACCCCGCTGGGCGTTCAGCGAGGCACTGCGCAGATCGTTGATGCTGCGCCAGAAGAACCCGTTCGAGGTCGTCGCCATCGGCCTGCCGGACCTGCTGCGTTACCGGGACCTGGTGGCGGGCTCCGAGGTGACGTTGCGCGCGACGAACATCGACGCCTACTTCATCCGCGAGGACGGCAGCGCGGAGCAGTACGTGCCCGAAACGGAGTGAAGCCCCGGCTCCGTCGAGAGAGCCGGGGCTTCAGCACCACCACACACTAGGCAGGCACGGAAGCCACGCCCGGTGCCAGGAAACGCTTGCCCGTGACCTTCTCCGAGATGCCGGTGCGGTCCAGGTACGGCGTGATGCCGCCCAGCCAGAACGGCCACCCGGCGCCCAGGAGCATGCACAGGTCGATGTCCTGTGCCTCCGCGACCACGCCCTCGTCGAGCATGATCCGGATCTCCTCGGCCAGCGCCTCCAGCGCGCGGGACTTCACCTCGTCACCGGTCAGCGGTGAGGAGCCGAACTCCCACAGGGCCTGGACCTCGGGGTCGACGGTCTGCTTGCCCTGCGCGTCCCACTGCCAGACAGCGCCCTTGCCGGCGGCGACGAACTTCTTCATGTTCTCCGACACCGAGAAGCGGTCCGGGAACGCGCCGTGCATCGTCTCCGACACGTGCAGCGCGACGGCGGAACCGACCAGCTGCAGCAGGATCATCGGCGACATCGGCAGGCCCAGCGGCTCGGTGGCCTTGTCGGCGACCTCGAACGACGTGCCCTCGTCGACCGACTTGATGACCTCGCCCATGAAGCGGGTCAGCAGGCGGTTCACGACGAACGCGGGCGCGTCCTTCACGAGCACCGAGGACTTCTTGAGCTGCTTGCCGATCGAGAACGCCGTCGCCAGAGTGGCGTCGTCGGTCTGCTCGGCGCGCACGATCTCCAGCAGCGGCATGACCGCGACCGGGTTGAAGAAGTGGAAGCCCACGACCCGCTCGGGGTGCTTGAGCTTCGACGCCATGTCCGTGATGGACAGCGACGACGTGTTCGTGGCCAGGATCGCCTCGGCGGAGACGTGCTCCTCGACCTCGGCGAACACCTGCTGCTTGACGGCGAGATCCTCGAACACGGCCTCGATCACGAAGTCGGCGTCGGAGAACGCGCTCTTGTCGAGCGAGCCGGAGACCAGCGCCTTGAGGCGGTTCGCCTCGTCCGGCGAGATCCGCTTCTTGCCCGCCAGCTTGTCGATCTCGCTGTGGACGTAGCCGACGCCCTTGTCCACGCGCGTCTGGTCGATGTCGGTCAGCACGACCGGCACGTGCAGGCGGCGGATGAACAGCAGCGCCATCTGCGAGGCCATCAGGCCCGCGCCGACGACACCGACCTTGGTGACCTTGCGCGCCAACGACTTGTCCGGCGCGCCGGCCGGCCGCTTCGCGCGCTTCTGCACCAGGTTGAACGAGTACAGGCCCGCGCGCAGCTCGTCGCTCATGACGAGGTCCGCGAGGCCCTCGGTCTCGGCGGCGTAGCCCTTCTCGAGGTCGTTCTCGCGCGCCAGCTCCAGCAGCTCCAGCGCCTTCAACGCGCCGGGCGCCGCACCCTTGGTCTTGCCGTGCACGATGCCCTTGGCCCGCGCGACGGCGGCGTCCCACGCCTCACCGCGGTCGATCTCCTTGCGCGGCACCGTGATCTCGCCGCGCACGACGCCGGACAGCCAGAGCAGCGACTGCTCCAGGTAGTCGGCGGAGTCGAACAGCACGTCCGCGATGCCCAGGCCCAGCGCGTCCTTCGGCTTGAGCATCTTGTTCTGGTTCAACGCGTTCTCGAAGATCACCGTCACGGCGTCGTTGGCGCCGATCAGGTTCGGCAGCAACTGCGTGCCGCCCCAGCCCGGGAACAGGCCCAGGAACACCTCGGGCAGCGCGATCGCGGCCGCGTTCGACGCCAGCGTGCGGTAGTGGCACGACAGCGCGAGCTCCAGGCCACCGCCCATGACCGCGCCGTTGACGAAGGCGAAGGTCGGGATGTCCGAGTCGGTGAACTTCTTGAAGACCTCGTGGCCCAGCTTGCCGATCGTGACGCCCTGCGAACGGTCCGTCGCCTGCTCCACGGCCGTCAGGTCCGCGCCCACGGCGAAGATGAACGGCTTGCCGGTGACGGCGATGGCGGCCGGAGAAGCCGCGTAGGCCTCGTCGAACGCCGCGCCGAGCGACACCAGCGACTGCGGGCCGAACGTCGACGGACGGGTGTGGTCCAGGCCGTTGTCGATCGTGATGAACGCGACCGGCTTGTCCAGGCCGGGCACGCTGATCAGACGCGTCTTGGCGTGGGTGACGACCTCGTCGGGGAAGATCGCCTTTGCTTCCTCAGCGGTGATGGTCACTTGCCACTCCAGTTCGGGTTCTCCCAGATGACGGTCCCGCCCATGCCGATGCCGATGCACATGGTGGTGAGGCCGTAGCGCACGTCCGGACGCTCGGCGAACTGACGCGACAGCTGCGTCATCAGACGCACGCCGCTGGACGCCAGCGGGTGGCCGGTCGCGATCGCGCCGCCCCACTGGTTCACGCGGGCGTCGTCGTCGGCGATGCCGAAGTGGTCGAGGAACGCGAGCACCTGGATCGCGAACGCCTCGTTGACCTCGAACAGGCCGATGTCCTCAATGGACAGACCGGCGCGCTGGAGAGCCTTCTCGGTGGCGGGAACCGGGCCGATGCCCATGACCTCGGGCTCGACACCCAGGAACGAGTAGCCGACCATCCGCATGCCGACGGGCAGGCCGAGCTCGCGCGCGGTCTCCTCCTCGGCGAGGATGCAGCCGGTCGCGCCGTCGTTCAGGCCGGCCGCGTTGCCCGCGGTGATCCGGCCGTGCGGGCGGAACGGCGTCTTGAGCTTGCCCAGGTCCTCGACCGTGGTGCCCGGACGCGGCGGCTCGTCGGCCGTCGCGAGGCCCCAGCCGTTCTCCGCGGAGCGGGTCGCGACGGGCACGAGCTCCGGCCCGATCTTGCCGTTCTTGAGCGCGTCGGCGTACTTGGCCTGGGAAGCGGCCGCGTAGGCGTCGGTGCGGTCCTTGGTGATGTGCGGGAACCGGTCGTGCAGGTTCTCCGCGGTCTGGCCCATCACGAGCGCGCTGGTGTCGACGATCCGGTCCGACAGGAAGCGCGGGTTCGGGTCGACGCCCTCACCCATCGGGTGTCGGCCCATGTGCTCGACACCGCCCGCGATGGCGATGTCGTAGGCGCCGAACGCGATGCCGCTCGCGGCCGTGGTCACGGCGGTCATCGCGCCCGCGCACATGCGGTCGATCGAGTAACCGGGCACCGACTTCGGCAGGCCCGCGAGCAGTGCGGCGGTGCGGCCGAGCGTCAGGCCCTGGTCGCCGATCTGCGTCGTGGCCGCGATCGCGACCTCGTCGACGCGCTCCGGCGGCAGCTCGGGGTGCCTGCGCAGCAGCTCACGGATGACCTTCACGATGAGGTCGTCTGCACGTGTCTCGGCGAAAATCCCCTTGGGGCCGGCCTTGCCGAACGGCGTGCGGACGCCGTCGACGAAGACCACGTTCCGAACGCGTGCCGGCGCTGCTGGTGCGGCCACGGCGTCTCCTCCACTTGTGGTGACAACTCTGTCCACTACCGGCGGGACTGCGCGACATCCCTACCGGTCGGTAACGCCAACTCTAACCCTAGTTACTGGTGAGTAACCACTGCGGTGCCCCTGTTCGTTGTGTCACACACCTTGCGCACGATCAGGAACAGCGGCAACCCGACCGGGGCCACCAGGATCGTGATCACCAGAACGGGTGCCATGACCAGCGGAGGGACGTTCAGCCGGCGCCCCTCGAGGTACATCCAGCGTCCGACGAACAGGTCCCACGCGAGCATGTGCGCCCACACCAGTGCGGTGCCGGCGGGGGTGGCCAGGTACTCCGCCAGCGGGCCGAGCTCGGGCCGGGTGACCAGTGGCAGCACCGTGGTCAACTCCGGGACCAGCAACACGATGTAGATCAAGGCCGGCGGCAGCACGATCAGGTACGACTCGGCGATCCTCTTCGTCCACGACCACTTCGGCGCGAAGATCATGAGCGCCCAGAACGGCGCTGCTACCAGGAACGTCAGTTCGAACAGGGTGGCGGTCATGCGTTCACGAGCTCCTTCTTCGGTGCGCGCGCCCACACCACACCGAGTGCGGTCGCGACGATGATTCCGGCCAGCGCGAGCAGGGTCGTGCTGTCGGGCTGGACCAGGGACTGGCCGCGCAGCGCCTGCCAGGTCACGAGCAGGAAGATCCCCAGGAACGATCCGCTCGCGACCCAGGCGAGCTTCGCGTTGGCGCGGTCGCCGAGCAGCGCGATGAGCACCGGCAGCACCTGCAGCGCGTGCATGCCCACGAAGTGCCCGACCCGCAGGTCGCCGTGCTCGGTGCTCCACCCGGTGATCGCCATGTAGGCGCCGCCGTCGGGCGCGCCGACCGTGTGCGCGCCGAGAGTGCCGCCGTCGAGGGCCTGGCCGGGCTTCGGCTGCGTCATGAGGAACCCGACGCCGAGGCCCAGGAACGAGATGAGCAGCCCGAGCCGGATCGACCACGACAGAGCCTCGTTCTCGATCTTCGTGCGCCACAGCAGCACGGCGACGATCGCGTGCGTCACCCACAGCACGACGATCGTGGAGCCCATGATCGAGAACAGCGCCGTGTCGAGCGGCGTCTCGAAGTTGAAGTGACTGCGCTTGCCGCGCACGACCTGGCCGACGATCACGACCATCTCCAGCGCGCCGGCCGTCGCCAGGATCGTGCCCGCCCACCAGCCGACGCGCTGGAACCTCTTCAGGTACGTGAGCAGCCACGCCAGCGTGAACGCGTAGATCGCCAGCGACACGGCGAACTTGAGCGGCTTGAGCCAGATCGGCGAGTTGACCAGCGTCCGGTCGTCGATCAGCAGCCCGAGGAGCGCGATCGGGATCAGCACGACCATCAGTCCGCCGAAGACCACTAACGGCCGGTGCCACGTGCGAAGCATCTCTATACCCCCTGAATGGATAGCGGCACTCTCTACTATCCGGAAGCTACACTATCCATATGCGTGTTGGCGAGCTTTCGAAGAGAAGCGGCGTTCCGGTGCCGACGATCAAGTACTACCTGCGCGAGGGACTGCTGCCCGCCGGCGTGCTGACCAGCCCGAACCAGGCCCACTACGACGAGGAGCACCTGCGCAGACTCCGGCTGGTGCGTGCCCTTGTGGACGTCGGCGGGCTCTCCATCGCGTTGGTGCGGGAGGTCCTCGCGGCCATCGACACCCGCGACGAGTCGCTGCACAACAAGCTCGGCGCCGTGCAAGAAGCCATCAGCCAGCCGAGCGCGGTCGAGCTCGACCCGCTCGCGGTCAAGGACGTCCAGGCCTTCTTCGCGCGGCAGGGCGAGACCGAGTGCGCCGACGTCACCGAGAGCAACGTGACCCACATGCTCGCCGCGGCCCTGTCCGTGGCCCGCTTGATCGGACACGACCACTTCCACGACCTGCTCGACCCCTACCTGGAGGGGCTGAAGATCATCGCGCAGGCCGACGTCGACTACATCGCCGGACGCGGCTCGCGCGACGACGTCATCGAGGCGATGGTCGTCGGCACCCTCATCGGCGACACCGTTCTCAAGGCCGTCCGGCGGCTCGCCCACGCCCAGGTGTCGCGCGCCGTGATCGGCGACGGACCCGTCGGCCCAGCGTCCCGGAACTGATATATCGGCCGATGTATCAGCTACGCGCCGCCCCCACCTGCGCCTTAGCAATGACTCTTTGGACTTCGTCCGCAAAAGACTCGTTGCAAAGGGCTGGAAGGAAGGTGGTGGCGGGGTGAAAGAGCGGGCGTCCTGCCGGACATGACCTGGGGTGGAGCAGGTGGACGTGGAACCGCGCCAGACGGGTTTCGAGGCCGTCGCGCAGGAGCTGATCGAGCCGCTGCGCCGGTACCTGGCGCGGCGGACCGACGCGGCGACCGCGGACGACGTGCTGTCCGAGACGTTGCTGGTGGCCTGGCGGCGCCGTGCCGACATGCCGGCCGAGCCGCTGGCCTGGGCGTACGCCGTCGCGCGCAACTGTCTCGCCAACGCGGAACGGACGCGGCGCAGACAGGACCGGTTGCTCGTGCGGATCTGGCAGCTCGCCAGACCGCCGGAGCACGCGCCGGCCAGTGACGACCCGGATCCGGGGCTGGCCAGGGCACTCGCGCGGCTGTCCGCCGCGGACGCCGAGCTGATGCGGCTCTGGGCGTGGGAGGAGCTCGGGCCCGCCGAGATCGCACAGGTCGTCGGGATGAGTGCCAACGCGGTCAGCATCCGCCTGCACCGGGCACGCCGGAAGTTGAAGTCCCTGCTGGACGAGCAGGCGGAAGGAGAGCGGCCATGACGGACGACGACCTGCGCGACCGGATGCGCCGTGCCGATCCGGCGGCCTCGTTGCGCCCGCTGCCCGACGACGAGGCACGGCGGCTGGTGGCCGGGGCCGCGCTCGACGTTCCCGTCGCGCCGCGCGTCTCCTCGCGGAGGCTGCCGGTGCTCGTCGGGGCCGCGGCAGTGATCGCGGTGGTCGCCGGGGTGCTCGTGGCGAACAGCGGTGGTTCCGGGCAGGCGCCGAGCCCGGACGTCGCGTTGCCGACCTCGACCCAACCGGGTCTGGAGAACGGTTCCGGGCTGCCCGACAACAGCGGCGGACGGCCCACGACCAGCGGTCAGCCGCGGCCCGGCACCAGCACGTTGCAGACGCCGCCGCCGACCACCACGTCGTCCGACGGCCGCAAGACCACGGTCGCCGTGCTCACGGAGGCGCCGGTGGATCCGGAGGTCCGGTGCCGCAAGCCGGAGGCGGAGGTTCTTCGGGAGCGCGCGCAGATGGCGTTCGAGGCCACCGTGCTGCGGATCGAGGGCAACGTCGTGACGCTGCAGGTGCATCGCGCGTGGACCGGTGAGGCCGACCTCGTCGAGGTGCGGAACACCACCAACTCGCCGGTACTGGCCGGGTTCGAGCCCGAGGCCGGGCGGAAGTACCTCGTCGCGGCGAGCGACCTGCAGGTGATGGGCTGCGGTTACAGCGGACTCGACGAGCCCGAGCTGCGCGCGGTCTACGACGAGGCGTTCCCGAAGCGCTGAACGAAACCGGCGATGCGCCTGGGGGGCGCATCGCCGGTTCGTCGCTACTTCGTCAGGTAGGCGTTGATCACGGTCTGGGTGACCGAATCACCGCCCTTGCCCACGGCCGTGGCCCGCAGCGAGACGCTTCCGCCCTTGGCCGGGTTGAGCACGAACAGCGAGTCGCCGAAGACCAGCGTCCGCTGCCAGGTGGCGCCCTTGTCGTAGGACACCTGCGCGGTCAGCGACTTCGTCTTGCCCTGCACCGTCAGCGGGATCCGCTGGAACCGGTGCGCGGGCAGGGTTCCGTCGAGGCCGAGCTCCGGAGTGAAGCGGACCATCGTCAACGGCACCTGTGTGACGGCCGAGGTCGTGGCCGAGTCGAAGCCCCACGTCGTCGTGACCGAGGTGCTGATCGCCGCGACGCCCGAGCGGTTCGCCGTGGTGGTCAGCTCGTAGCGGCCGCGAGCCTGCGGCAGCGAGAAGAACGTCTCCAGGTCGAGCGGCCGGTCGGTCGAGTCGACCACCTTGCCGCCGAGCTTCAGCACCGTCGACCCCGAGTCCACCACCGACCCGCCGGAGCGGCCCTGCCCGTCGGCGAAGAACGGCAGGCTGCCGTAGAGGACGTCCCCGTCGCGGTAGAGGCCGACGCGGCGTTCGCCTGTCAGCTTCGGGCCGAAGACGCCGGTGTTGAACGTCTTCTTGTAGGTGCGGCCCGGTTTGAACTGCTCGTCGTCCGCGTTCCAGTACGCCTCGGTGCCGTCGGCGTTGTCCTGCTCGAAGCGGAAGCCCCAGGTGTGCTTGGGGGAGTAGAGGTACATCTTCCTGGTGTGCGGCAGGGCGTACCCGAATGCGACGCCGAACAGCGGGCTGTCACCGAGCGCGGCGCTGGCGAACAGGTAGCCGGTGCGGCCCTCGGCGGTGGCGCCCGCCGAGGCCTCGACGGTCACGAGGTCCTTGGACTTCAGCCGCTTGTCGTAGCCCGTCCAGAACTTCGTGAGCGTCGTGGACTGGTCGGCGAGGTGGAACTCCTCGCGGTCGGCGCCGGTGTAGGAGGCGACGACCAGCTCGTTCATCTCGCCGGCCTTGCCCTCCGGACCGACGTGCGCGGTGTTGAGGACGCTGAGCGGCAGGCCCAGCAGGCCGAAGCCGTACTCCATCGACGGCATCTTGTGGCCGACCCTGATGTACGAGTGACGCTCCGTCGGGTTGCCCGGCCAGCCGATGTCGACGGGCTTGGCCTCGCGGGCGTCGAGCGTGATCGTCGTGTCGGCACCGACCTCGATGTTCGTGCCGTTGAACCAGTTGTACTCCGCGTTCGGCTGCTCCGGCGAGACCCACTGGCGGCCGGTCAGCAGGTAGCGGCCCTTCGGCACGCGCAGGGACTCGAGGCCGGTGCCGAGGCCGACGTAGTCGCCCTGCGCGTCGCCGGTGACGCCCTGCAACTCCGCGCGCCAGTCCGCGGCGGGCTTGCCGTCGCTGCCGATCGCCTTGACCGTGACGGTGTAGCGCTCGGGTTCACGCGTCACGGCCGCAGGAGTCACCACGGACTGGCCGCCGCCGCTCGCGTTGATGTACGCGCTGAACGTGCCGGACGCGTCGCCACCGATCTTGGTGTCGGCGGTCAGCGTGGTGGTGGCCGTGCCGTGCGCGGGCACGGTCACAGTGGCGTCCTTGAGCGTGAAGAAGCCCTGCGGCGCCGCCGTGTCGACCTTGAGCGTGAGGGTGACCGGCTGGTCGCCTTCGTTGCGGTAGGCGACATCTCGCGTCATCGGGACGTCGTCGTTGTGCGGCCACAGCGCCGTGCCGAAGGAGACCGAACCGGACGAGACGGTCTGCTTGATCGCCTTGGCGACGTCCGTGCGTCCTGCGCCCTGCTCGAACGGGTTGTGCGCGCCCGGCTTCGCCGACGCCATCAGCGCGGCCTTGATCTGGTCACCGCGCCAGTCCGGGTGCACCTGGGCCAGGATCGCCGCCGCGCCGGTGACGTGCGGGGTCGCCATCGACGTGCCGCTCAGCGAGATGTAGCCCTCGGCGGGCTTGGGCATGGTCTCGCCGAGCCTGCCCGCCGCCGCGGCGCCGATGCCCACACCGGGTGCGGTGATGTCCGGCTTGATCGCGCCGTCACCCTCGCGCGGACCGGTGCTGGAGAAGCTCGCGAGCTTGTCGTCGCGATCCACGGCACCGACGGTGAGCGCGGCGTCCGCGCTTCCGGGGGAACCGACGGAGTTCGGGCCGAAGTTGCCCGACGCGATGACGAACAGCGTGCCGGTCTCCTGCGAGAGCCTGTTGATCAGGATCTCCATCGGGTCCAGCAACGGGCCGTCCTCGCCGCCGAGGCTCATGTTGACGACGTCCGCCTGCTGCTCGACCGCCCACTCGATGCCCGCGAGGATCCCGGACTCGTAACCGGACCCGTCGTCACCGAGCACCTTGCCGTCGAGGATGCGCGCGCCGGGAGCCACGCCCTTGAACTTCCCGCCGGACTTCGCCCCGGTGCCGGCCGCGATCGACGCGACGTGCGTGCCGTGGCCGACGCGGTCCTGGTTGTCGGGGGAGTCGGTGAAGTTCTTCTCCGCGACCTCCTGCGTGGCGAGGTCCGGATGCGTGTTGTCGACACCGGTGTCCAGCACGGCGATCTTCACGCCCTTGCCGTCGAACCCGGCCTGCCACGCCTGCGGAGCCCCGATCTGGGCGGTGCTGCGGTCGAGCGCGGCCTTGCGCACCGCGTCCAGCCAGATCGTGGGCTTCTGCGCCTGACGGGCGTTGGCCAGCGACTTCCACACGTCCGGCGCGGTCTCGGCGGTCACCGTGACGGCATCCACCCCGATGCGGCTGAACGAGCGCGCACTCCGCAGGCCGGACCCCGCCGACACGAGCACGCCGAGACCCTTGCGCTTGGTGTACTCGGGCCTGCTCAGCAGCGCGAGGTCGAACAGGCGCCGGTCCAGCCGGCCCTCGGTGATCATCGGCTCCACGTCGGCGGGCACGGCGTAGAGGTGCGTGCCGTCCTCTCTCGTGGAGACCATGATGTGCTCGCGACCCGGCGCGGCCTTGAACTGCTGGGGCTTGCCCTTGTCGTCGGTCAGCACCTGGTCACCCGTGATGAGGGTGATCCACTGCTGCCGGTCCGACGCCGGCGCGCTCGTGGTGGCGGCCGTGGTCGCGGCGGCGGGGATGGCGCCGCTCAGGGCTGTGGCCAGCACGAGGCCGGCCACGGCGAGGGGGAGATGAGGTTTCAACGGAGGCCTCTCCTAGGGACGGACAACTCCTCGGCGGCATATGTCCGTCACTCGGCCCCGATATTTCGCAACGGCAACTGTCAACACGCCGGTACAGCTGGATCATGACCGGCCGCCTCCCCTGGGACCCCGACAGCTACCTCGCGCTCGCCCGCCGGGCCTGCTTCGTGTGCGAACTCCTCGTGGCGCCGGTCGACGACCGCGAGCACGTCATCACCGACTTCACGCCCGACGAGTACACGGCGATCGAGAACGTGGTGCATCGGGCGGGCAGCGCCCTCGGTTCGCTGCTGCCCGTCGAGCGGCTCTACGTCCTGTCGCTCGGCAGCCGGCAGGCCAACCGGCACGTCCACTGGCACCTCGCCCCACTGCCGCCGGGGGTGCCTCGCGAAGATCAGCAGATCGCCCTGTTCGAGGCTTCCCGCGGCCACCTCGACCTGCCCGACGACGAGGTCGCGGACCTCGCCCGGAAGCTCGGCGAGCGCATGGCCAACTGATATATCGGCCGATGTGTCAGTTCGAGGCGCCCCGTGACCTGCGCCTTAGCAATGACTCTTTGGACTTCGTCCGCAAATGAGTCATTGCAAGGGGAGGTGGAGGAGCCAGCGGGCCTCGCCGTCGTGGACCTCGTCGGTGGCGGTGAGGCCGGCGGAGGTGGCGACGGCGGCGGAGGCGTGGTGATCGGGATGGATGTGCGCGATCACGGTGTGGACCGGCTGGGTGCGGAGCCAGGTGACGAGGCCTTGGGCCGCCTCGCGGGCGATGCCGCGGCCCTGCCACGAGGTGCCGACGACCCAGGCGATCTCGGCGGTGTGGTCGGCGAGGGTGATCGTGGCTTGGACGGTGCCCGTCAGGCGGTCTTCGTCGCGGAGCCGGATCACCCAGTTCAGCCATCGCACGGCTGGGTCGGGGGAGCCCTCGGCCAGGCGTTCGTAGCGGGCGAGGAGGGCTTCCGGGGAGAGCGGGGTGCCGCCGGTGAAGGTGTGCAGGGCCGGATCGGACAACACCTCCGCCATCTCGGCGGCGTGCTCGGGAAGCAACGGCATCAGGTCCAGGCGGGCGGTGCTGATCAACGCTGAAGGCCCCTTTGCAACGAGTCTTTTGCGGTCGAAGTCCAACGAGTCATTGCTAAGCGGCAGGTCAGGGAGGTGAGGTTGGGGCGATATATCAGTTGGGGCGGTGGTGGCGGTGCAGGAAGGCGGCGACGAGGTCGTCGGTGAACGTGCGGGGGACCGGTGAGCCGGTGACCAGGACGCGGTAGTAGATGGGGCCGACCAGGTGGTCCAGGGCCGCGTCCACGTCGAGGTCGGCGGGGAGTTCGCCGCGGTCGATCGCGCGCTGCAGGGGGAGGCGGTCGCGGTCGCGCTGGTGGCTCAGGTGGTCGTCGCGGAGTCTGGTCGCCAGGTGCGGGTCGTGCTGGGCCTGGCCCATGAGGGCGCGGAACACCGCGCCAGGGTCTGAGTCGGTGAGGAACTCGGCCAGGTTCGCCAGGTGGGTGCGCAGGTCGGTTTCCAGGTTGCCGTGGTCCTGCGGGGTCAGGTGTTGGGCCATGTCCTCGGTGAAGGCTTCGAGCAGCACGTCGACCTTGGACGGCCACCAGCGGTAGATCGTCTGCTTCGCGACGCCGGCGCGGGCGGCTATGCCCTCGATGGTCACGCCGGCGAAGCCGCGTTCGGCCAGCAGGTCGTCGGCCGCCTCCAGGACCGCCTGCCGCGCCTGTTCGCTGCGTCCGTGCCGGTTTCCGCGGTGCGCGGTGCTGCTCTCCATCGGCCACCTCCAGGAGCCGTACCTTAGTCAGGGCTAGTCTAGACGCAACGTTGCGTCTACTCTGGCGGCCATGACCATCACATTGCACGAGCCTCGGGTTCGTTCGGTTCTCGACCGGCTCTTCGACGCTGCCGCGGGTGACGACCACTTCGACGCGCCGTCGTGGGGCGATCTGCGGTCGGCCAGTGCGCAGGAACGCGCTGACGCACTCGCTGGCGTCTACATGCCGATCTCCGCGCGTGGGGGAGATCTTCTCTACGGGCTGGTGCGGGCGAGCCGGCCGGAGACCGTGGTCGAGTTCGGCACGTCGTTCGGCATCTCGACGCTCTACCTGGCGGCCGCGGTCGCCGACAACGGCAAGGGGCACGTGTACGGGACCGAGATGTCGGAGGCGAAGGTCGCCACCGCGCGGAAGAACCTCGACGAGGCGGGGCTCGGTGGGGTCGCGACGATCCTGCCCGGCGACGCCCGTCGCACGCTGGCCGACCTGAAGGGGCCGATCGGGCTGGTGTTGCTCGACGGCTGGAAGGAGCTCTGCCTGCCGGTGTTGCGGGATCTGGAGTCCCGGCTCGCGCCCGGAGCGCTCGTCGTCGCCGACGACATCGACCAGGAGTCGATGGCCGACTACCTCGCCTACGTGCGCGAACCGGCCAACGGGTACGTCAGCGTCGCGTTTCCGGTCGAGGACGGCATGGAGATCAGCTGCCGTGCGTGATCAGATCCCGCACGGCAGCTGATATATCGGATATCAGTCAGCGGGTCCAGGAGGAGTCGCAGGAGGTGCGGGAGGCGCGGGCGGAGGTGCCGTTGCCGCCAGTGCCTTCGTGAGGGCTTCCAGCGTGAGGTCGATCTGCCACGACCGGGCCCCTCCGTCGCGCAGCACGGTGGCCACGGATTCGGGGGAGAGGTCGGCCGGCGGTTGCCAGCAGGTGCGGCGCACCAGGTCGGGCAGCAGCAGGTTCTCCACCGGGAGGGTGTTGGCCTCGGCGATGGTCGCCAGTGCCGCACGGGTCGCGGCCAGGCGGGCCGCGGCGTCCGGGTCCTTGTCCGCCCAGCGGTTGGGCGGGGGTGGGCCGTCGTGCTGGCCCGCAGGTTCCGGGAGCTCCGACTTGGCCAACGCGCCCGCCTTGCGCAGGGCGTTCATCCAGACGCCGGACATGCGGCGCTGGGAGCGGCCGCGGAAGACCGGCAGTGCGAGGAGTTCGGCCTCGTTGGCCGGGTTGCGGGCGGCTGCCTCCATGAGGGCTGAGTCCGGGAGGACTCGGCCTGGGGCTATGTCGCGGTCGCGGGCCACGGTGTCGCGGGCTTCCCAGAGCGAGCGCACGAGGGCCAGTTGCCTCTGGTTGCGCACGCGGTGGATACCGGACGTGCGCCGCCAGGGGTCGGTACGGGGACGCGGCAAAGGCGCCATCCGCACCGCCTCGAACTCTTCGAGCGCCCAGGCGAGTTTGCCCTGGCGCTCAAGCTCGGTTTCGAGAACGTCGCGCAGCTGCACGAGCAGCTCCACGTCGAGAGCGGCATACGTCAGCCAGTCGGCAGGAAGGGGCCGGCGCGACCAGTCGGCCGCGCCGTGCCCCTTCTCGAGCCTAAAACCGAGTAGCCGTTCCACCAGCGTGCCCAGTGCGACACGCTCGAACCCAGCCAGCCTGCCCGCCAGCTCGGTGTCGAACAGCACGCCGGGTCGCAGCCCGAGTTCGGCGAGGCACGGCAGGTCCTGAGACGCCGCGTGCAACACCCACTCAGTGCCATCCAACGCCTGCACCAGTGGATCGAGCCGTCCGCCTAGGGCGATCGGATCGACCAACCATGTGCCGGCGCCTTCCCGGCGCAGTTGCACCAGATAGGCACGCTGTGAGTAGCGGTAGCCCGAGGCTCGCTCGGTGTCCACCGCGACCGGGCCCTTCGCCCCGGCGAGCGCGTCAGCGGCTCGCCGGAGCGCAGCTTGATCGGCGACCACGGGCGGGACCCCATCAGCAGGTTCCGTCAGCGGTACCGGATCTGGTCCGGTTGGTGCGGTTGGCTCGTCGGCGGGTACATCCACAGCGGATGACCCTACGACGATCGCACCACTCACAGGTGTTCTCGGCCGGTTCAGTGCTTCAAACCGGTATCTAACGGATCACGCCGGCACGCATGGCCAGCGCGACCATCTGAGCGCGATCACCGGTGCCCAGCTTCCGGCCGATCCGCGACAGGTGAGACTTCACCGTCAACGCGGACAAGCTCAGAGCCTCGCCGATTTCCTTGTTGCTCTGGCCATCGGCGACCAGCTGGAGCACCTCGACCTCACGTGCGGAGAGTTCCCGCGGCGTGTTGTCCGTGCCCGGCACCCGAGTACCCGCTGCGAGTACTGGTGCCACGCTCGGATCTGCGTAAACGCCACCATCGAGAACCCTGCGCACCCCGTCGGTGACCACCATCGGAGAGGCGGACTTCAGGAGGTACGCCTGGGCGCCCGCCTGGAAGGCCGACCTGACCGCGTAGGGGTCGTCGGAGGATGCGAGGACCACGATGCGGGGCCAGCCCTGAGCACGGAGTTCCGTGACCAGGTCGATGCCGGTGCCATCCGGCAGGCCCAGATCGAGGATCGCGAGGTCGCAAGGACCGGTTGCAAGTGCCCGCGCCCGAGCCTCTGCCACCGATGCGGCCTCATGCACTGTCCCGGCTCCCATTTGGGTGAGCCGAGCTGATATCGCCTCCCTCAGCAGTGGGTGGTCGTCGACCACCAGCACTGAAAAAAGCTCTTCCCGCGGGTGCGGGACCATGTTCGCCGGCAACGAGCCGGCTGGCGTGGTACGAACGGCCTGACCTAAGCCGACGGCAGCCACGTCACTACCTCCCTGGAGTCGGTCGTGCCCCCCGACCGGCACCGGAGACTTTCGTCCAATCAGCCGCGCCACTGATCGACCGAAAGTGGTGTCGTCTGGGGCAGCGTAGCCGCCCATGCGGGTCTACGGGACGATCAATCGGGTATCTATCCCTATTGAGTTGTGACAGATGGCCCCATGTGTCACACGATTGGATGACAACTAGATAGGGGGTGTAACGCGAGCCCCTCTCAGAACGACATCTTGGAGTTGGTTGTGTCTAGTAGTTCTGGTGTCGAGCGAGCGCGGGCCCTGCTGCAGCGTGAGCCCCTCGTCGACGGCCACAACGACCTCCCGTGGGCTCTGCGCGAGTTCGGCGACGGAACGGGCGAGGACGTCTACACGACCGCCGCGAAGATCGATCTCACGGAACGTCATCCCAGCCTGCACACGGACCTCGTGAAAATGCGCGAGGGCGGCCTGGGGATGCAGTTCTGGTCCGTCTGGATTCCGGGCAGGCTGGCGGGTGACGGAGCGGTCACCGCCGTGCTGGAGCAGGTCGAACTGGTCTACGCGCTGGCGGAGCGGTACTCCGGTCACCTGGGCATCGCGACGACCGCCGCCGAAGCTGAAAAAGTTTTCGCCTCCGGGCGTGTCGCCTCCCTCCTCGGGGCCGAGGGTGGACATTCCATCAACTCTTCACTCGGGGTTCTGCGCGCGTTGCGCCGCCTGGGCGTCCGGTACATGACGCTGACCCACAACGACAACACCCCGTGGGCCGACAGCGCCACTGACCAGCCCGAACACGGCGGGCTGACGGAGTTCGGCCGCGACGTCGTGCGCGAGATGAACCGGATCGGCATGCTCGTCGACCTGAGTCACGTCGCGCCCAGCACGATGCACGCCGCGCTGGAGACGAGCGTCAAGCCCGTCATCTTCAGCCACTCGTCGTGCCGCCACGTTGCGGACCACCCGCGCAACATTCCGGACGACGTGCTGGTCAAGTTGAAGGCAAATGGCGGTGTGGCCATGATCACATTCGTGCCGGACTTCGTCTCACCCCGTGTCGCTGAATGGGATGCAGCCCTTCGAGCGGCCATGACGGCCGCCGGCGCGAACCACGCCGACATGGGGGAGCGCAAGGCGTTCGGCGAGAAGTGGATCGTCGAGCACCCGAAGCCGGTCGCGACGCTCGACGACGTCGTGCTGCACCTCGACCACGCCCGCGAGGTCGTCGGCGTCGACCACCTCGGCATCGGTGGCGACTACGACGGAGTCCAGGCGCTGCCGCAGGGCCTGGAAGACGTCTCCACCTATCCGCACCTATTCGGCGCGCTGCTCGACAAGGGCTGGTCCGAGGACGACTGCGCCAAGCTCGCCGGCGCGAACGTCCTGCGAGTGCTGCGGGACGCCGACGCCTAGGGCTGGCGCTGACCGAAGAGAGTGACGCCGACCGGCGGCAGCCCCACGGCCGTCGCCATCAGCTCGTAGAACGCGGTGCCGTGCTCGGCGAGTTCTCCGTCGAGCGCGGTCCACGACGCGCGCAGCTCCAGATCATCGGTGCGCGCGGGGCCGGCGATGTCGCCGAACCGGGCCGACGACGTCTGCGTGACGGTCCCGCCCAGCGCGGTGAACCCGGCCCCGGACTGCTCCAGCGCCTCGGTCAGCCACGACCACCCGACCTCGGGCAGCAGGGGATCGGACGCGAGCTCGTGATCGAGCTCGACGCGCACGTACGCCACGACGCGCAGGACACCGCCCCACGCCTCGTCGCCGTCCGGATCGTGCAGCAGCACGAGCCTTCCGGTCGACAGTTCGTCCGACGGGCCGGTGACCTCAGCCGTCAGCGCGTACGCCCACGGAGCGAGCCGCTGCGGTGGGCGAACTTCGGTGAGTTCGATCTCGGGCCTGTGGCGAACCGACTTGAGCGTCCCCACCGCCCGGCGGAAGATTTCCGGCTCGGTCACACAACTGACTGTATGCCTCGCAATCCGGCCGAGTGACGGCGGCACGCCGGGACGTGGGACCATGAAAGAGATATGACTTCCACGGCACCCCTCCTCGTGGCCGCTCATGGCGGCACCCCGTCGCACACCCCTGTCTGGTTCATGAGGCAGGCGGGACGGTCGCTGCCCGAGTACCGGGCACTCCGCCAGGGCACCGTCATGCTCGACGCGTGCATGGACCCCGAGATGGTCTGCGAGATCACCATGCAGCCCGTCCGGCGGCACGGTGTCGACGGCGCGATCCTCTTCTCCGACATCGTGGTGCCGCTCAAGGCCGCCGGTGTCGACCTCGACATCGTCGCGGGCACCGGTCCCGTCGTCGCGCACCCGGTCAGGACGCTCGACGACGTCAAGGCCCTGCCCGAGCTGCACGCCGAGCAGGTCCAGCCGGTCGCGGACGCGATCGGGTTGCTGCTCAAGGAACTCCCGCAGGACGTCGCGCTGATCGGCTTCGCGGGAGCGCCGTTCACGCTGGCCTCGTATCTCGTGGAGGGCGGGCCGAGCAAGAACCACGAGCGCACCAAGGCGCTCATGCACGGCAACCCCGAGCTGTGGCACGCGCTGCTGGCCAGGATCGCCGACGTCACGACGGCGTTCCTGCACGCCCAGCTCGACGCGGGCGTCCAGGCGGTCCAGCTGTTCGACTCGTGGGCGGGCGCGCTGTCCGAGCGCGACTACCGCGAGTTCGTTCTGCCGCACTCGAAGCGCGTCCTGGAGACGATCACGACGGTGCCGCGCATCCACTTCGGCGTCGGCACCGGTGAACTGCTGCCCGCGATGCGCGAGGCCGGCGCGGACGTCGTCGGCGTCGACTGGCGCATCCCTCTGGACGTGGCGGTCGAGCGTCTTGAGAAGGCCGCGCCCGAACTGCCGAAGCCGGTGGTGCAGGGCAACCTCGACCCGGCGCTGTTCTTCGCGGGCTTCGAGGCCGTCGAACGCGAGGTGCGTCGCATCCACGCCGAGGGCAAGGCCGCGGCGGGCCACATCTTCAACCTCGGCCACGGCGTGCTGCCCGACACCGATCCGGAGATCATCACCCGGACCGTCGAACTGATCCACAGCTTGTAATGCACGCCAGAGCGCCGCACGTCGCAGTCGTCGGGGGAGGCATCTCCGGCCTGGCCGCCGCGCACCGGTTGCGGATGCTGCTCGGCCCGCAGGCCAGGATCACGGTGATCGAGCAGTCCGACCGGCTCGGCGGCAAGCTGCGCACGACCGAGCTCGCGGGTGTGCGGTTCGACGTGGGCGCCGAGGCGTTCCTGCACCGCAAGCCCGAGGCGCAGGAGCTGATCAACGAGGTCGGGCTCGCCGACCACGTCGTGCACCCGACGGCCGCGAAGGCGAGCGTGCACGCGGCCGGGCGCACGCACCAGCTGCCTGCGCACACGTTCATGGGCGTTCCGGCCAGCGTCGAGACCGTCCGGCACATGCTGTCGTCCGAGGGCGCGCTGCGCGTCGAGATGGAACCGACGCTGCCACCGATCGAGCTCAGGGGCGGCGACGTCGCCGTCGGCACGCTGATGAAGGAGCGGTTCGGCCCCGAGGTCGGCGACCGCCTGGTCAGTCCGCTGCTGGGCGGCGTCTACGCGGGCCGTGCGGACGAGCTGGGCCTGCGCGCCACGATGCCGCAGATCGCGACGCTGCTGGACAAGGGCGTCGGCTCGCTGCTCGCGGCCGCCGCGACGATGATGCCCGCCCCGCCGCAGGCCCGTTCCGCACGGCCGCCGGTGTTCGCGTCGCTGAGCAACGGCGTCTCGTCGCTCGTCGACCGGCTCGCCGAGGTCGCGAAGCCCGAGGTCAGGCTCGGCCTGCCGGTCAGGGTGCTGTCGTGGCTCGGCGCCGGCTGGCGCCTGGAGATCGGCTCGGCCGCGACCCCGGAGTACCTGGAGTGCGACGGCGTCGTGCTCGCGGTCCCGGCCCCGTCCGCGCGCAAGCTGCTGCACGAGATCGCGCCGCAGGTGTCCGCCGCGTACGGCAAGGTCGAGGTCGCCTCGATGGCCGTGGTCGCACTCGCGCTGCCGCCGGGCACCGAACTGCCGCAGCGCTCCGGCGTCCTGATCGCGGAGGGGGAGCGGTACTCCGACCGCATCACCCCGTTCACCGCCAAGGCGTTCACGTTCTCCAGCCGCAAGTGGGCGCACTACGGCGAACCGGTCATCCTGCGCGGCTCGGTCGGGCGGCACGGCGAGACGGCGCTCCTGCAGCGCAGCGATGCCGACCTGGTCAAGGCCGTGCGCAACGACCTGCACGAACTGACGGGCATCAAGGCCGCGCCGATCGACTACGTGGTCCAGCGCTGGGGTGGCGGGCTGCCGCAGTACGGCGTCGGTCACGTCGACCTGGTGGACACCATCGAACGCGGCATCGCCGACGTGCCGGGCCTGTCCGTAGCGGGCGCGACCCTGCACGGCGTGGGCGTGCCGGCCTGCATCGCGACCGCCGACGCGGCCGCCGCCCGTGTCGCAGCACACCTGCTGGGCCGCGTTCGGCGTTGAGGGGCCCGTGCCAAGATGGACCTATGGCGCGCCTGAACTACAACGAGCTCAACGACACCATCCGCTACACGATGTGGTCGGTGTTCCGGGTCGAACCCGGCAAGCTTCCGGACGACCGTTCGGCTGCTGCCAGCGAGACCCAGAACTACCTGGACGCGTTGGAGGGCAAGGGCGTCGTCGTGCGCGGCGTCTACGACGTGGCCGGTCTGCGCGCCGACGCGGACTTCATGATCTGGTGGCACGCCGAGGAGATCGAGCAGGTGCAGGCCGCCTACACCGGCTTCCGCCGCACCCCGCTCGGCAAGGTCTCCACGCCGGTCTGGTCGCAGGTCGCCCTGCACCGCCCGGCGGAGTTCAACCGCAGCCACATCCCCGCGTTCCTCGCGGGTGAAGAGGCGCGCAAGTACATCTGCGTCTACCCGTTCGTGCGGTCCTACGAGTGGTACCTGCTGGACGAGGGCGACCGCCGCAAGATGCTGGCGGACCACGGCAAGGAAGCCCGCGACTTCCCGGACGTGCGCGCGAACACCGTCGCGTCGTTCGCTCTCGGCGACTACGAGTGGCTGCTCGCGTTCGAAGCCGACGAGCTGCACCGCATCGTCGACCTCATGCGGCACCTGCGCGGCACCGAGGCGCGGCTGCACGTGCGAGAGGAAATCCCCTTCTACACGGGCACCCGCGTCCCGGCCGCCGAACTCGTCCTTAACCTGCCGTGACCCGATAAGCCCGGATCACAGTCAGCTCAACGGTTCCACCCCTGGCGTCCGTCGCAGTGGCCTTCAACGAAGTCCACTGCGCGTTCGTCGGGTTGTAGACCAACGCGCTGTTGCCGACCACGCCCGCACGGCGCCACGACTTGCCGTCGTCGTGCGAGTACTCGACTCCGGTGATGCGCACCTTGCCCGCGTCACCCTGCGTCTGCGTGAGCAAACCGATGCGCTGCAACGTGCCCGCGGGCACCGCACCGTTGTCGTCGAGCTTCGGTTCGAAGCGCACCACCGACAACGGCGGCGCGTCGATCTTGCCCTCGGTGCCCTTGGACTTGAAGGTCCACGCGGCGGACACCTTGGTGCTGAACTCGAACTGCGAGCTCCGGTCGAGGCTCATCTCGGCGCGGAAGTCGCCCTGTGCCAGCGGCACGTTCTGGAACGAGCCACCAGGCGTGGCCGTCTCGCCGATCAGCACACCGTTGCGGTACAACGCGGTCCTGGCGCTGTCCACAGTGGACCTTCCGTCGCCGTGAGTGGCGTCGCTGACGAGCGGGACGCTGACGTAGAACTGCGAGCCGTACCGCTCGACGAACCCGTACTCCGACTCGGGCAGGCCCGGTGAGAACACCGGCCGGATCTCACGTTCCCGGTAGGTCTTGCCCGCCTGGTACTTGCGGAGTCCCGACGTGACGCGTTCCTGCGCGCCACTGGCGTGCTGCGTCATGATCGCGGACTGCCAGCGCAGGCCCTCGGTCGTCACGTAGTCGACCGCGGTCGCGCCGACGGCCACCGGGTAGAGCGCGGTGCCGCCGCTCAAACCCTGCGGTGACAACGGAAGTTCGCCCTTCGAGGCCGTGCTGCCCGGCTTCTGGCCACCGATCGTGGACTCGACCCTGGCCAGGTCCTTCTTGGCGGGCGCCTTGGTCAGACCGACGGGAAGGCCGCCGGCGACCGGGTAGGCGAGCCGGTAGAACGCGTGCGGATCGGCCGCGGAGTTCGCCTGCAGCATCGCGAGCGACGACAGGTCCGCCGGCGGGAGCGGGTCGCCGGCCTGGCCGACCGCGACGCCCTCGAAGCCGCCGAACATGACCAAAGTGGACTGCATGCGCGGTTCGCCGCCCACCGAGCGTTTGACGGCGATCACCCCGAGCGTGAAGTCGCCGACCGGTTCCGGCGCCGTCACCGACACCGGCTGCGCCAGGCGGGCGTCCTGCTTGATCGTCAGGTCGCCGGTCAGCTTCACGTCGGGCTGGAAGACGATGTCCATGCCCCGGGGGCCGTTCCCCAGCGTCGTGTCGAGGTAGTAGGTGCCCTTGGGCAGGCGGACCTTCTGGTCTCCCGCGCCGAAGAGCGGCTTGAACGTGTCGTTGTCCAGGCCGACGAGGAACGTGAAGGAGTCCGCCGGGTCCTGTCCGTCCCGGTTGATCATGTCGATCGTGAGGGTGTAGCTCTCCACCTCGCGGTCGACGCCGACGAGCGTGCGGACCGTGTGCGTGCCGGACGTGGCCACGATCTCGCCCGAGAACGTGGCGTCCTTGGTGCCGACGCGGGTGTCACCGGTGAGGGTGACCGATGCGGTGCCCTTGGCGGGCACGGTCACCTTCGAGGCGCTCAGCGTGAACATGCCCGCCGGGGCGCTGCCCTTGAACGCGAGGTCGAGCGTGATCGCCGCGTCCGTCGGGTTGGTGTAGGTGATCGGCTTGGTCACCGGCTTGTCGTCGCCGTGCGGCCACTCGTGCAGGCCGAGGTTGACCGACACGTCACCGGTCAGCACCTGGCCGATCGCCTTGGCCACGTCGATGCGCCCGGCGCCCTGGTCGAACGCGCTGAGGCCCGCGGTGGGCTTGGCCGTGGTCGCGAGCACCGACTTGAGCTGCGCGGGCGTCCACTCCGGGTGTTGCTGGCGCAGCAGAGCCGCGGCACCCGCGACGTGCGGAGTCGCCATCGACGTGCCGCTGAACGCGACGTGGTCGCTGGTGCCGGCCTTGGCCGCGACGATGTCGACGCCCGGTGCGGTCACCTCGGGCTTGAGCCCGCTGTCTCCCACGCGAGGGCCTTTGCTGGAGAACGGGGCGAGCTTGTCCTCGCGGTCGACGGCACCGACCGACAGCGCGGCCTCCGCCGTGCTGGGCGAGCTCACCGAACCCGGCGAACCCGAGTTGCCCGCCGCGATGACGAACAACGTGCCGTACTGGGCCGTCAGGTCGTTGACGGCCTGCTCCAGCGGGTCGACCTCGGGGGTGTCGCCGCCGCCGAGGCTCATGTTGACGACCTGGGCGCCCTGCTCCGCCGCCCAGCGCATGCCGTCGAGGATCCAGGACTCCTGGCAGCCGAACTCGACGCAGACCTTCGCGTCGAGCAGCTGCGCACCCGGGGCGACGCCGCCGTACTTCGAGTCGTGGCTCGCCACGGTCGAGCCGACGTGCGTGCCGTGGCCGACGTTGTCGGTGTTGTCCGGGTCGGTCGTGAAGTTCTTCTCCGCGATCTGCTGACCCGCGAGGTCGGGGTGCTTCTCGTCGACGCCCGTGTCGACGATCGCGACCTTGATCCCCTTGCCGGTGATGCCCTTCTGGTGGGCGGCCGGCGCGCCGATCTGGGCGACGCTGCGGTCGAGGCTCGGCTTGCGGATGCCGTCGAGCCAGACCTTGTCGCCGGTCGCGGTCTCCGACTTGAGCACCGCCCAGTCGTTCGAGGATCTCGCGCCGACCCTGGCGCGGCCGTCCACGATCAACGGCATGCGGTCGCGGTAGCCGAACTCCAGCAACGTGGTGACGTCGAAGAGCCTCCGGTCGAGCCGGCCCGCCGCCAGGGGCTCGAAGGCGTCCTTCGGGACCACCAGGGTGTGACCGTTCGCGGTGCGAAGGGTCTTGAAGATCATGTTCTTGCGGCCCTCGCCGGGCTGGATCGCGACGACCTGCCTGTCGTGTCCCAGCAGGACCTTGTCGCCGGTGACGAGGGTGACCTCGTCGGCGGTCTTCTGCGGGGCGTTGCCCGCTGGTGGAGCGGCCGCGGCTGTGGCGGCCGGTGCCACGGTCAGGGCGAGCGCCGTGACGGCGCCCAGCACTTTGGTTTTTCCGCGCATTCGAATCCCCTCGTGGTTCGAATTTCTGCGCGCTGTGGTCCGCGCAGGCCGGAAGGCCTTCCGCGGTAAAGCGAAATGCGTAAAAGGTCCCCCGACCTTTCGAACGTATCGAGGTCACAACCCGGTAACACAGGGCCGAACGGGGGATTCTGGCCGTCGAATCGTTCGCCCGTCAGTTCGACTGCCAGAACTTCCAGCGAGCCTTGCGTTTTGCTGACAGTTCTCCGGAAGCACGGCACCATTCCGCGAACGATGCGGCATCCTCGCGCGCGCGTGACCCCGCACGACGTGGGTGTTCGACGGCGTAGGCGTCGAAGAGCGGCCGGAACCGGTCGCCGAGCTCGTCGGCGACGGCGGGCCCCAGCATCCGCACGATGCCGCGCCGTTTCGACAACAACGCGCGGCGTTCGACAGCCAGTCGTTGTTCGTCGAATCCCGCCGGTGCGGGTCCGTTCCCGAGCAATGCATTTAGCAGCTCCGCCTGTCGGCTGGCAAGCCTTTCGCGTGCCGCCGAAACTTCATTCTCGTTCACGATTTCAGCCACGGTGTTTGTCCACGACGGCGCGGATCGCGGCCAGTTCGCTCGCGATTTCGGTGTCGGAGGGATAGTTGTCGTCGCGTTCCAGCAGAACGCCGGGAGGGGCGACGCGGGAGCACAGCTCGTCCAGCACTTCCAGGACTTCCGGCAGAACCGCGTGGGCGTGCGTGTCGTGGTAGATGTCGCCGTGCTGCTCGCCGCCGGCCACGTGCACGTAGGCCAGCCGCTCCAGCGGGATCTCGTCCAGGAACCGCTCCGGGTCCGTGCCGATGTTGCGGGCGTTCGCGTAGAGGTTCGCGACGTCCACGAGCAGCCAGCAGTCCGTGCGCTCCACGAGCTCGGCGAGGAACTGGCCCTCGGACAGCTCGCCGTCCGGCCACTCCAGCAACGCGGCGACGTTCTCCAGCGCGAGCGGCACCGGCAGGTTCTGCTGCGCCAGCTTGACGTTCGCGACGAGCACGTCGAGCGCGTCCTTGGTGCGCGGCACCGGCATCAGGTGCCCGGAGTCGAGTCCGCCCGCCCGCACGAAGCACACGTGATCGCTCACCATCGGCGCGCCGACCGCCTCGGCGACCGCGCCCAGGTGCTCGACCCGGTGCAGGTCGACCGGGTCCGCGCCTCCCAGCGACAGCGACACGGCGTGGGGGAGCACCGGGACGCCGCGTTCCAGCAGCAGCGTCACCGACTCCGGCAGGTGTCCGATGTGGAGGTTCTCGGCGACGACCTCGACGAAGTCCACGCCGGGCAACCGTTCCACCGTCAGGTCGATCTCCGAGCGCCAGCCGATGCCGACACCCAGGTCCTTGATCCCCGCCATCAGTCGCCTCCTCCTCCGCCGCCACCACAGCTGCTACCGCCACCGCAGCTGCTGCTGCCCGACGAACAACTGCTACTGCTACCACAACTGCTGGAGCCGCAGCCGCCGCTGCCGCATCCCGCCGCGCTCGAGGCAGCTCCACCGCCACGCCGGCCGGCCTTCTTCTTCCGCTTGCGCGGCAGCATCTTGGCCACGCTCTGCGGCAACCCGAAGAGCTCGGCGACGGTCTGGTTGCCCACCCTGCCGCGGAAACCCTCCAACGCCACGGCGAGAACCCTGTTGCTCGCGGTCACGTCCTTCAGTGCCGCCCGGCCCGCCCTGGTGAGCGGTTTCGCGCCATATGTCCAATACGCGGCGCCCAGGAACCCCACCGCGCCGAAGAGCGTCCACGGCTCCAGGAAAGCGGCCAGGCCCAGGACGACGCCGATCACGAGGAAGACCCACCACGCCGCGAGCCGGGGCCGGGGGTTGCGGGTCAGCCGCTGCGCGCGCAACTGCTGGTGCAGCGACCGCATCTCCGCGCTCTTCGCGGCGTTGCGCACGACCGCGTCGAACCGGACCGGCTTGCGCAGGCCGATGAGGATCAGCGTCTCGACCGCGGTCGTGGCACCCAGATCGGTCTGGTGCACGGCGGACACGATCCCGTCGCGCGACACCCGCACCAGGCCGGCGTCGAGCAGCCTGGCCAGCGCGGTCTCCGCGGCCCTGCCGGGTCCCTCCGTCAGGTAGCCGATCTGCTCCGGGGGCACTCGCGTGCCCGTGGCCGCCGTTGGCGCCGCCATCAGTCTCCTCCTCCGCCACCGCCGCAGCTGCTACCGCCGCCACAACTGGAACTGCCGCACCCGGAACTGCCGCAGCTCGACGACGAACCGCACCCGCCACCGTTCCAGATGGACCTCCGCCGCGCCTTGGCGGGCCTGCGCGGAACGATCCCCACGACACGACGCGGGAAGTCGAACAGCGCCCCGACGTCCTTCCCGCTGACCTTGCCGTCGAACCCGTGCAGCGCCACCACGTGCACCCGGTCGCTCGCCTTCACCCGGTTCAGGGCCTCCCTGCCCGCCTGGGTGATCGGGCCGCCGCCGTACTGCCAGACGAAGAAGCCCAGTGCGATCGCGGTGGCGACGAGGAACACCGGTGAGGCGAACGCCAGCACCACCGACACACCAGCGACGGCGAGGGAGAACCACCTGCCGTCGTAGCGGCGGTGAGGCACCCGCATGAGCTCGCGGCTGAGCAGCTGCCGGTACAGCTGCGCCACCTCCGTGCAGTTCCTGGTCGCCAGGACGATCGCGTCGAACTGGATGGGCGTGCGTGCGAAGCTCAGCATCCGCGCTTCGACCGGTGTGGTGGTGCCCTGGTCGTCCTGGTGCACCGCCGAGACCATTCCGTCGCGGGACACCCGCAGCAGGCCTCGGTCGAGCAGCCTGGCCAGCACGGTCTCCGCGGCCCGTCCGGGACCGGCCGTCAGAAAACCGGCCTCCTCCGCGGACAGCAACGCCCCCTGCGTGTCTGCCGATTTCGTCATCGGTTCCCCCTCAACTGCTGGAGCTGCTGCAACTACTGCTACTGCTGCTGCAACTCGAGCTGCTGCTACAACTGCTGCTACTGCTCGAGCAGCTGCTACTAGAACTGCCGCAGCTGCTGGAACTGTTGCAGCCACCGGTCGAACAAGTGCTGCCACCGCAGCTCGACGTGCCGCCGCAGTTGTGGTGATCCCAGTCGTACGAGCTGCAACTGCTCGCGGCGATGTACGAAGTGGACGTCGCCGAACGCTGCTTGCCGCGGCGCAGACCGAACAACGCCACCGAGTCCGCACTGCTGCGCGGGTTCCTCAGCGCGTACATCCACACGGTCTTGCCGTTCCTCGTGAGCCTGCCCGGGTTGCGCAGCAGGATCGCGAGGAACACCAGCAGCGCCGTCAGCAGGAACAGTCTCGTGTCGATCGCGAAGGCGACGAACACCGAGACGAACGCCAGCATGAAGAGGATCACCCGCAACGCGATCTTGCCGCCGCGGGGTTTGCCGAACTGGCGATGCACCATCCCGCGGGCGACGAGGCTCTCGTGCAGCGCGCCCATCTCGTGGCTGGCTCTCGTGACCTGCACGACCTGGTTGATCGGGCGGGCGGTGCCCCGGAGCCCGGCGAGGACGTACGCCTCGAGAGCGGTCTGGGCGCCGTACCCGTTCTGGTGGACGGCGGTCACGAGTCCCTCGCGGGAGATCCGCACGAGACCGCCGTCCAGCAGCCGGGCGAGAACGGCCTCGGCCGCTCTGCCCGGTCCCCCTGTCAGGAACCCGATCTCCTCCGCGGACCACGTGGTCTGGTGCGGTGTCGAAGATTTGGACATCAGCACTCCCCTCACTGGTGTCAGTGCATCTTCGACGTGAGATCTACCCCTGGGTTCCTGGTGTTACCTGAAAAGAACCGAACATCGGATCAGCTGCCGCCACCGCACCCGCCACCACAGCCGCCGCCTCCGCCACAACTGCTTCCGCTTGAACACGAAGAAGAACTGGACGAACACGAGCTGTAGCCGGTGCTGCTGCTGTAGCTGCCGGAACCGGAAGAGGCGAGCAGCGAGGTGCGCACCGCCAGATCCGGGTAGACGATCAGGCCGCCGAACAGAACCGCGCCGGCCGCGCCCCCGTACACGACCTCGTCCACGCTTCCCGCGGACCTGGTGCTCGTGGTGCGAGCGCCGTCGAGCACGCTGTTGCCCTTGCTGGTGCGGACGTGCTTGCCGCGCCGCGTGAGGAGCAGGATCAGCAGGCCCGTGATGACGAGTTGCAGCGTGAGCCAGCCGATGTTCGCGCCGATCGCGAGGCCGTTGACCCAGCGGGCGATCCCGATCGCGAGCAGCACCCACAACGCGATGGATCCCTTGCGCAGAGCGCTTTTCGCGACATCCGGGTCGACGACCAGGCCCATGTCCCGCAGACGCTGCCCGATCGCCGTGACCACGCCGTCCTTGGCGACGGCCGGGATCATCAGGTTGACGGTGCGGTTGGTGTAGCGCTGGCTGTCGGTGATGACGGCGCGGTCCACCTGGTTGAGCGACTTCGTGTCGGTCGTGACCTGAACGGTGCCACGCCGTGAAGTCCTGAGCTCACCCGCGGTGAGCAGACGCGCGATGGACGTCTCGACCACACGCCTTGGACCGCCCGCAAGATATGCGAGCTCGTCCATGTCCAGGGAGCGCACGGGCTGGGTGCTGTGACCCGCCCGCACGCGTACCCGAACGACGATCGCGACCAGCACGGCCAGTGCCAGCCCGATCCAGTACAGCTGAAGGAACTCCGGTCCGGACAATCCCCAAGGCCTCTGCATGCGACCCACCCCCTGACTGCCCCGAAAGTGCTTCGGTGCGTCAATGGTGTGGTCCGCGCCACAGCCTCACAAGGCTTGTTGACGAAGCCTTAGGGTTGCCGGTTTTCGCGGTGTGACTAGCTCGACGAGCCGCCATCGACTCCACTGGAGCCTTCGCCGTCGGTGCCACGCAGGACGATGCGGAAGATCATGGTGCCTCCCAGGTCTGTCCGGATCCTTGGTGACCGGACTGAGGCTCAGTCTCCTATTCGGACGGAACGAGTTTCAAGGAGACGGAGTTGATGCAGTAGCGCTGGTCCGTGGGGGTGGGATACCCCTCACCCTCGAAAACATGCCCGAGGTGGCTGTGGCACGTGGCGCAGAGCACCTCGACGCGCTTCATGCCGAGCGCGCGGTCCTCCCGCAGGATGACCGCGTCTCCTGCCAGCGGCGAGAAGAACGACGGCCAGCCGCAGTGCGAGTCGAACTTGGTGTCGCTGCGGAACAGTTCGGCCCCGCACGCACGGCACTCGTAGAGGCCCTCGGTCTTGGTCTCGGTGTACTCGCCGGTCCACGGACGCTCGGTGCCGGCCTGGCGCAGGACCGCGAACTCGGCGGGGTTGAGCTGGGCGCGCCATTCCTCTTCGGAACGCACGACCTTGGGGGTGGTGCCGACAACAGGTTCCATGACTCTTTATAACTCCGCGGCGCCCTCGGGGCTTCCCGGCGGGGGTGTGGGCTGCGGCGCCGTAAGGCCCCGTTAAGGACTTGTTCTCGTTTGGAATCAGAAGATGATGACGAGGATGTCGCCCAGCGCGAACCAGATCGTGAGCAGCACGCCCAGCAGGATGAGCCCCACCACGGTGACGGCGACGAGCCGCTGGTGCCCGGTCGTGCGGTTCGCCGAGTCGGCGAAGTCCTGCACGCCGTCCAGGTAGCCCTCGACGGTGAAGCCGGGGCGTTGCCGCTTCATCTTGTCGAGATGGTCGGCGAACGCCTTCGTCTCGGGATCGTGTGGGTCGAGGCCGATCAGTTCCTCCTGGAACCTCTCGTTCTCGTCCTTCGAATCGCCCATAACTCCCAGCTTAGTGGCTGGGGGAGGGGATTCCGGTGTGCCGGGCGTTCACCGCCGAAGTGACGGTCAACTCGCGAGCGCGAGCGACGGCTTGACGGCGCCGACCGCGCGGCCGTGCCCGAGAACCGGCACGGTGGCGAGGTCCTCGACCTTGCTCACGTCCACGCCGAGCCGCTTGAGCACCGCGACGATGACGACCGCGCGGGCGCGCGACGACCCGTCGGCGATCTTCAGCGCCACGCCCTCGCCGGTGGGCAGACCGACCGCGTAGACGCCCTCGGCGCCGTCCTTGGCGATGACGCCGGGCAGGGCGCCCATGAGCACGGTGACGTCGCGACCGGTGCCGCCGACCCACTGGGGGTAGGTGTTCATGGCGGTGGCGACGCGGTGTTCGAGGGTGCCGGGGGCAGCGGCGGCGAGGCGGCCGAACGCGCGGGCGAGGCCGGTGAGGCTGATGGCGAAGATCGGGGCGCCGCAGCCGTCCACGCCGACCTGGGCGACGGGCTCGCCGGCCACGTCCTCGATCGTCTGGCGGGTCGCGACCTGCAACGGGTGCGTCGGGTCGAGGTAGCTCTCGGTCGGCCAGCCGTTGGCGACGCACGTGGCGAGCATGGCGGCGTGCTTGCCGGAGCAGTTCATGTACTTCGGGGCGGCGGCGAGGCCCTGCGCGAGGTGCTGGGCGCGGGCCTGCTCACCGAGCGGCAGGTCAGGGGTGCACTGCAGCGCGTCCTCGGTCAGGCCGGCCGAGGCCAGGATTCGCAGGGCGCCGTCGACGTGGAAGTCCTCGCCCGAGTGGGAGGCGCAGGCCAGGGCGAGCAGTTCGCCGTCGAGGTCGAGACCGCTGCGCAGCATCGCGAGGGCCTGCAGCGGCTTGTTCGACGAGCGCGGGAACGCGACGTCGCCGGGGCGGCCGACCGACAGCACCGGGGAACCTGACGCATCGGTCGCGACGACGGTGCCGTGGTGCACGGACTCCAGGAAGTCGCCCCGCCAGACCTCAGCCACCACTTCGTGTCCCATGTCGCCCCTCCCGCACTCAGGTTCCGAGAAACTGCCAACTGTCGACAGTTGACATGTTCGCTAGTTTAGCGGGAGGACGGCCGGTGCCGTCCAGATCAGGAGACGAAGGTGACACCCCCGACGCCCTTGCACCTCAGTCTGGCCGGGCAGGCCGTGGACGTGCTGCGAGAGCAGGTGCTCACCGGGGAGATCCCTCCGGGCTCGCGGGTCAACGAGGTCGAGGTGGCGCACAAGCTCGGCATCAGCCGCGGCCCGTTGCGCGAGGCGATCCGGCACCTGGCCTCCGAGGGCCTGCTGACGCTGGTCCCGCACCGGGGCGCGTTCGTGCCCGACGCGAGTCCCGACGACGTCAGGGCGATGTTCGAGCTGCGGACCGCGCTGGAGTGCGCGGCGGCGGAACTGGCGGCGTCGCGGCGGACCGATGTGGATCTCGTGCGGCTGCAGGAGGTCTGCGCGGAGAGCCGGCGCAACTACAAGGCAGGGCAGCCGTTCCCGTACCGGCTGGACCTCGCGTTCCACCAGACGTTGCTCGACGCGGCTCGCAGTCCGTACATCTCCGAACAGGTCCGGCTCGTGCAACAGCGCGTGGTGCTGCTCCGCAGTGCGCTGGCGGACGACCCGCCGCACCAGCACGCGTCGATGGACGACCACGACGAACTCGTGCGAGCGATCGCGGACGGTGACGCGGCCAAGGCGGGGACGGTGATGCGCAGGCACCTCTCTCGGGTGTGTGCGCAGATGCTCACGAGTTTGACCCACTAACTTCTGTTGTATGACGTTCGGCGCCCGGCTCGTGCAGCACCGCAAGAACGCCGGGCTCAGTCAGGAAGAGCTCAGCGAACGGTCCGGTGTCAGCGTCCGCGCCATCAGCGACATGGAACGCGGCCGCGCCCGTTCCCCGCAGCGCCGCACGACCGAGGCCCTGCTCGACGGGCTGGACCTCGACGAAGCCGACCGCGCCGAACTGCGCCGCCTCGCCAGGACCGGCCGGGTCGCGCTGACCGGCCCGGTGTGGTCGCTCCCGATGTACGTCGCGGACCTCGTCGGCAGGGACGCCGAACTCGACGCCATCGCTGAGAAGCCCGACGGGCTCGTGGTCGTCCACGGCGCCGCGGGAACCGGTAAGACCAGCCTCGCGGTGAGGGCCGCCCATCTGCTGGAGGGCCGCTTTCCGGACGGTCAGCTGCTCATCGACCTGGAGGGTTCCGCACAGCCACTCCAACGGTTGCTCAAAGACTTGGGCGTACCCGCCGAACACGTTCCTGAGGACGTGAACGGCCAGACGCGGCTCTACCGGTCGTTGCTCGCGGGCAAGCGCCTTCTGCTCGTGCTCGACGGTGCGCGCACGGAGGAGGAGATCCGCACGCTCCAAGCCGATCCGGGCTGCCTCACGATCGTCACGTCCCGGCGCAGGCTCGCCGGGCTGGCCGGAGCCACCTGGATCCGGCTCGGCGGGCTCACCGAACCGTGCGCCGTCGAGTTGCTCGCGTCGATCATCGGGGCGCACCGCGTCGAGGCCGACCGCGAGAGCGCACGGGCACTCGTCCGGCTGTGCGGGATGTCGCCGCTCGCACTCAGGATCGCCGGCAACCGGCTCGCCAGCCGCCCGCGCTGGCCCCTCGGCCATCTCGTGGAGCAGATCGAGGAACGCCGCCTGGCCGCGCTCACCGCGGGCGACCTCGACGTGCGCGGCGCGTTCGAGGTGTCGCTGGCGCACCTGCCCGAGACCGCGCGGCTGGTGTTCCGGCGGCTCGGACTGCTCGTCGGCACCCACGTGACCCCGGCGCTCGCGGCTGAACTGGCCGGCCTCCCCGTCGCCGAGGCCGAACAGGCGCTGGAGGAACTGACCGACGTCAGCCTGCTCGACCCCGACGACCACGGCTACGCGATCCACGGCCTCGTCCGGACGTTCGCCCGCGGTCTGATCGACGCCACCGACGCCGACGCCGACCGCAGGATGCTCGCGTCGTTGCTGGAGACCACGGTGGCCGCCGGAGTCCTCTTCGGACAGACGGGCGACGCGCGGCGGGTGAGTCCGCGAGGCAGGGCTTTTCCCGACGTGGCAACGGGAAGGCGCTGGCTGGACGAGCACCGCGACCTGCTGCCCGAGATCGTCGAACGGGCGCAGGCCAGGGATCTGCACGACGAGGTGGCCCGTGCGGTGATCGCACTCTCGCATTACGCGGCCATCGAACCGGGGTTGGTCTGGGAACGCGTCTACCGCCTCGCCCTCGCCTCCGCGCGCGAGCCGTGGCAGGAGATCGTCGTGCGCGGCCAGCTCGGCTGGGTGCTGTTCGACGTCGCCGGCCGGTCGGGTCCGGCGCTGGAGGTGCTGACCCGCGCGGCCCGCGTCGCCGAGGAGTCGGGGGAGACCGGGCACCTCGGCTGGGTGTGGCTGATCGCGTCGGCCGCGCACAGTGGGCTCGGCCACTTCGACGAGGCCGAACGCGTGTGCCTCCAAGCGATCGACTCGATGCGCGAACCCATGGACGAGCACTACGCACGGTCCGTGCTCGGCGTGCTGTGGCGATTGATGGACCGGCCCATCGCCGCCGTGACCGCGCACGAAGAAGTAGCGAAGGAACAACGCGCCTACGCCAGCACCATCTACGAACTCTCAGCACTGGGCCGCACGCTCGGATGGCTCGGTCTCGCCCTGATAGACGTCGACAGGCCCGATGACGCCGTTGCGGCGTTGACCGAGGCCGAGGACGTCTACCGGCGCGCGCAGATGGCGTCCTGGCTCGCAACGACGTTGTGGCACCGCGCCCTTGCCCACCGCGCGGCCGGTCGGCTCACCGAGTCCGACGAGGACCTCGGCCAGGCGCTCACCGGGTTCCGCGCGATCGGCGACGGACTCGGGGAGATCGAGATCCTGCGGGAACTCGCCGGCAACTCCGAGTCACGGGGCGACCACAGCGCGTACGAACATCATCTGCGAGACTCGCTCACGGCGTGCGAACGGTGGGACACCGACGCGACGCGCGAGATCGCCGCCGAGGTGCGGGAGTGCTTGGCCAGGGGGTGAGGGCATGCGGGCGACCACCTTCAGCGAGTTCCTGCGGTTCTACCGGCGCCGGGCGGCCCTCACCCAGGAGAACCTCGCGGCGCGCGCCGGCCTGGGCGTCCGCACGCTGAGCGATCTCGAACGCGGCCGCGTGCACACCCCGCAGGCCCAGACCGTCGACCTGCTGGTGGCCGGGCTCGGCCTGGACGGCGCCGAGGCTCAGGAGTTCGTGGCGCTCGCACGGTCGTCGGAAGCCGCGCGACCACGTCCCGAACGCACGGACTGCGCGCCACCTCAAGCGGAACCACTCATCGGCCGTGAAGCAGAGCAGCAGCAGCTGGCGGAGTGCATCTGCCGTGCAGCCGCGTCGTCCGTGCTGGACGTCGTTGTCGTGCACGGACCTCCGGGCGTGGGGAAGACCTCTCTCGCGGTCGACGCGGCGCACCGGTTCGCTGGCCGGTTCACCGACGGCTGCCTGCACCTCGACCTGCGCGGCATGGACACCTCGCCGTTGTCGGCGGAACGGGCGATCGCGCGGCTGTTGCGGGCGTTCGGCGTGCCGGACGCCAAGATGCCGTCCGATCCCAGCGACGGACTTCGCCTCTACCGGTCGATGCTGCGCGAGCGGACCGTGCTGCTCGTGCTCGACAATGCCGCGAACGAGGCCCAGGTCCGGCCGTTGCTCGCCGCCAGCCCCGGCTCGCTCGTGGTCGTGACCAGCCGCAACGTCCTGGCGGGCCTGAACACCCGCTCTCGCGTGGATCTCGGTCCGCTGCGGCACGACGGTGCCGTCGCGTTGCTCGCCGCGACCGCCGGTGCCGAGCGGATCGCCGCCGATCCCGAGTCGGCGGACCGGGTCGCGACGTTGTGCGGTGGCGTTCCGCTGGCGCTCGCCATCGCGGGCCGCACCACGTCGTCGTTGCGGCACCTCGCCGAGCAGCTCTCCGACGAACGCGCACGCCTGGACGTGCTCGCGACCGGTGACGTCCAGGTCCGCACGGCGTTCGAGCTGTCCTACCGCCTGCTCGCGCCCGAGACCGCGACGCTGTTCCGCAGGCTCGCGCTGATCCCCGGCCCGGACACGTCCGTCGCGCTCGCCGCGGTGGCCGCCGGGATCGACGACGCCGAGACGGTGCTGGAGGAACTGGTCGACGCGAGCCTGCTCCGGCCGGACGTTCCGGGCCGGTACTCGTTCCACGACCTGATCCGCGACTACGCGCGCGAACGCTTGCACAGCGACGAAACCGACGTGGAGACGCACCGCCTGCGCACGCGCGACTGGTTGCTGGCCACCGCGACCCGGTCCGCGTCGGCGTTCCTGCCCGACCAGGGCGCGCCGGACCTGGTCATCGCGGGCCGCTGGTTGTCCGACGAACTGGCGAACTGGCGCGGGGCGTTCCGGGAGGCCGTGGCCGACGGCGCCCACGAGCAGGTGCTGGCGCTGGCGAGGTCGATGCACTGGTACTCCGACCACCGCGGCACGGGCGAGCTGTGGCTGGAGATCTACACGGCGGCTGTCGCCGCGGCCGGTGAACTGGGCGAACGGGAGCGGCAGGCCCAGCAGCTCAACTTCGTCTGCTGGGTCTACGTCGCCCGCCACACGCACATCCCGCTGGCCCTGCAATGGCATGAAGAGGCGTTGCGGGTCGCGCAGGAGTGCGGCTCGGTGCAGGAGACCGCCTGGGCGCACTACTACCGGTCGGCCGTGGAGACCCGTCTCGGCGACCACGAGGCCGGCGTGACGCACGCCCGGCGTGCCGCGGAGTTGTTCCGGCAGACCGGCCAGCCGATGAACGTGGTGCTCGCGCTGTCGTACTCCGGTGTTCTGCTGCAACGGCTGGGCCGCTTCGCCGAGGCCGTCGAAACGCACCGTGCGTGCGTCGAGGAGGAACGCGCGCTGCGGGGCGATCAGAGCGGCGTTGCCCTGGAGAACGCCGCCCAGCTGCTCCTGCGGCTGGCGGACGCGCTGGTCGCGGCGGGCGATCACGCGGAGGCGCTCGAGGTGGTGGCGCTGGCCGAGGAACTGACCGGGCGGGGAGCGGCGAACCTGCTGTCGATGGCCCGGCACACCCGCAGTCACGCGTTCGCCGCGTCCGGACGGCTCGCCGAGGCGCGGGACCAACTGGCCGGGGCGGTGGAGTCGCTGTCCGACCCGGAGGTCAGGGTGTCGGTGCTGATGGAACTCGCCGGGCTCTGCGACCGCATGGACGACCGCGACGCGGCGATCGGGCACCGGGTGCGCGCGCTGGCCGAGTGCGAGGGCTACGAGTCGCCCGGCATGACCAGGCTGCAGCACGACGTGGCGGACGCGCTCGGAATCCGGTCAGCGCAGGACGGTGCTCAGGAACGCGTCGGCGTCGAACCGCTCTGAGCCGGCCGGAACGAGCCGCCAGGTGGCGTCGAGGAACTTCCGCAGCGTGCTCGCGGGCACCCGGAACACCGTCATGTGCCGGTCCGAGACCAGCTCCAGCACCAGCACGCGGCTCGAGTGCGGCCGCAACCGCACGTCGCCGTCGCCCGCTCTCATGCTCATGCCCTCGGCGAGCAGGTCCCTGCCCATGACCCAGGTGGCGACGGAGCCGCCGGAGCGGAACTTCATCGTGACCGCGAAGGGGTCTTCCGACCGGTAGAGCAGCTCGGTCTCGACCGGCGCGGTGGAACCGTTCGGCCGGACGAAGTCGAAGACGGTGCGTGACGCGACCCGCATCGGGACTCCCTGAAGTGTTCGCCATGGGTACTCAAGACATCACGTAATGGGCACCGAATTGGTTCATCGTGTCCTGTTGCCATTACCAATTGATTGGTCGAATGGTTTTCGCGTTCTCCTGCCGGCGCGTCGGGCGCGATGCTGTGCGAAGGGGCAGACCTGCGGAACTTCTGCCGGTCCTTCTGCATGGTCCTGCCGGGGTCGCTCGCGATTTGCTGGCTGACATGGTTGCCCCACTTCGCCCCGGCCTCGACGGTCTCGTCGGTACCGCCGTGCGCAGGGCCGGTGGCCTGCTCGTGGGCCGTGAGCGGGAGATCGCCCTGTTGACGGACGTGCTGAGCGGTGGCGCTCGATCGTGCGTTGTGCATGGTGCAACTGGTATGGGCAAAAGTGCATTGTTGTCCGTTGCGTCTTCAATCGCGTTGCGCAGCGGGTTGCGGCCGGTTCGCGGTTTGCGGGCGTTGAGCGGGGTCGACAGCCAGACGGTGCTGGTGGTGGACGACGTCGAACGGCTCAGCGAGGAAGAGGTCGATCGGCTGGCGCGATTCCGGGGCGCGGTGCTGCTCGCGGGCGACTGCGATCCGGACGACTTGGCGGTTTTCGACGCCGTGCGGGTGCCGTTGCGGCCGATCGGCGCGGAGGCCGTGGCGGAGCTGATCCGGCGGCGGTTCGACGTCGAGGTCTCGCCGGAGCTGGCCGCGTCGTGCCTGGAGTACAGCGGTGGCGCCCCTGGGGTGCTGAGCGATGTGTTAGAGGTTGTAACGGACGTTACTGTCTCTTCGTTGCGCGTGATGTTCCCTGTTTTGCGAGTGCCCCGGCTGTTGCGGGCCGTGCGCTGGAGCCGGCAGGCGCTGGACGCCGACGCGGTGGCGGTCGCGCGAGCGCTTGCGGTGCTCGGGAGCGCCTCGCTGGACGTGCTGTGCGAGGTCGCCGGAATGGGGTCGTTCCGCACGCTCGCCGCGTTCGAACGCCTTGTCGACGCGCGCCTGGCCGTCGATGAGCCGATGCGCGTCCGGACACCTGCGCTGAGCCACGCGTTCCGGCACGAGATGGTGCCCGAGGAGCGCGAACGCCTGCACCGCGCGGCCGCTCAGGTCCTGCATCGGAGGTGTGATTCACCGGCCGCCGTCGCCGAGCACTTGGTGGCGTGCGCGGAACCCGTCGGCGCGGGGTGGACGGCGCCGGTGCTGCACGGCGCGGCGCGACTGCATCGGGCGGCGGGACGGCCGGAGCAGGCGGCGAGGTGTCTGCGCGCGGCGCTGCGCGAACCGCTGACCGGAGAGGTCGCGGCGGAGGTGGCCGTGGCGATGGCGGATCTTCACCTGCGGTGCGGGATCGCGCCTCGGGCCGGCGAACTCGTCCGGCAGCGGGCCGCCGCCGGGGACTGGTTCGACGCGGTGGTGCTCGACTGGCAGTGCGACGAGGACCTGCCCGGCGGCGACCCGGTCGTTCCGGAAGATCCCGAACAGGTGCTGCGGGATCTTCCGGAGAGCGGACCGTTCGTGGTTCCGTTGCTCGCGCTGGCCGGACTCGGGTTGCTGCGACGGGGTTCCGAACAGGTGGTGCTGGATCTCGCGCCACAGCTGCGCGGTCGGCTCGTCGGCGCGGAACGGGACTGGCTGACAGCGCTGGAGATGTGGGCGCACCGGGCCAACGGCGACCACACCGAAGTCTCCCGGTTGATGCGCGAACTCGCCCAGGCGTCGCCGTTGCGCGGCTGTGTGGCGTTGGGCGCGGCGGCGTTCGTGGCGTCCTGTGTGGACGTTGGACGTCCGGGTGAGGCGCTGGAGATGTTGGTGCGACTCGGTTACACGGGAGCGTTGTCATCGGCTTGGGCGTGCGTCTTGCTGCTGCGCGAGCGTGCCCGCATGCATCTCGCTCTCGGTGCCGCCCGGGCCGCCCTGGCCGATGCCGAACGGGCGGGCGCCGCCGACCTGGCGGACCAGGCGCGGGCGGCGCTGGCGGTACCGCGGCACCGGCCGGCGCGCGGGGCGGCGTGGGACAAGCTGACGCCGCACGAGTCCCGAATCGTCTTGCTGGCACTGGAAGGCGAGACGAATCGGGCGATCGCCGCGCGGTTCGGCGTCACGCAACGGGCGGTCGAGCTGCACCTGACCCGCGTCTACCGCAAGGTCGGGATCAGCAGGCGAGTGCAGCTCTCCGCCGTCTTCCCCGCCTAGAGCAGGCCCGAGCGCAGCGCCCACGCCACCGCGTGCACCCGGTTGCGCAGCCCGAACCGTTCGAGCAGTTGGTGCAGCGCGTACTTCACGGTCCGTTCCGAGCAGAACAGCCGTGCAGCGACCTCCGCGATCGTCGCGCCGTCGGCCAGCAGCCTGAGCAGCTGAAGGTCGCGGTCGTTCAGCACCGGGGAGCGGTCCTGCACCGCCTGGCCGCCGACCAGCAACTTGACGAGGCGTTCGGCGTTGACATCGGCTCGCCGCAACGGAAGCGCCAGGCCGGCCTGCGCCGCGATCGACGGGGTGAGGTCGTGCACGCGGGCCGCGATGACCACGATTCTGGCGGAACCGCAGGCCCGCAGCCGCGCGGCTTGCTGCGCGCACAGCTCGTTCACCAGGGCCAGCAGCACATGCGCGTCGGTGCGGTCCTGCACCACCCGCACCCGTGGTGTGTTCTTCAACAGGTGCGTCACGCCGGCCGCGCTGATCAGGTCACGGGACTCCACCGCCACGCGCACCGGTTCGATTCCGGAGTCCACGGTTGCCAGGGCACTACTCATGACACGATCGTGCGAAGTTTCAGCCGCCGTCCACTTCGGAAAACCGAACCGATCCGACGAGAACCTGCCGGCCGCGGGCGAACGTGCGGAACTCCCCGGTCGGCCAGCGTTCGATCCGGAGTTCGTCGCCGGGCGTCACGGGCGCTGTGAACCGGGCGTGCAGCTCGGTGAAGTCCAGGCCGCCCACGGTGATTCCGAGCGTGCACAGGCCGTGCAGGATGGGCGTCGCGAACCCCGCCCGCCGGGCGAACTCGGGGTCGTGGTGCATCGGGTTCACGTCGCCGGTCTCGCGGTAGCGCAACGCCTGGTCTTCCGTCGTCTGGAAGAAGCTGGTCTCGTGGCGCTTGCCGGGGACGGCGAACTCGCGCGTCTCCCCACGTTCGCCGCCGAAACCGCCTTCGCCCTTGAGGAAGCACGACGATCGCGTTGTCGCGAAGTCCGACTCCCACGTGCTGACGACGAGTGCGCCGGATCCCTTGTCGTAGATGTTCGTCACGGTCTTGGTCACGACCGTCGAGCCTTGCTCCGGCAGCTTGCCGTGCAGCCACAGCGACTGCTCGGCGTGCAGGACCTGGGTCATGTCGGCGCCGGTCAGCCCGAGCTGCGGGCCACCGTGTTGCAGCAACGGGATGGCGAACGCGGGGGAGTAGCCGCCGGCCGCCGCCGCGTACACCTCGGCGTCGCCGGCCGACCAGGTGCGGACCTGTCGTTCGACGACGCCGAGGATGTCGTGGTTGAGCATCAGCCCAAGATAGAGCTAGCCGAGCGTGCCGCGGATGTTCGCGTGGCCCTTGAGCAGGTTGCGGGCGATCGTGCGGCGCTGGATCTCGTCGGTGCCCTCGTAGATGCGCAGCAGCCGCAGCTCGCGGTACCAGCGCTCGATCGGCAGTTCGCGGGTGTAGCCCATGCCGCCGTGGATCTGCAGCACGCGGTCGACGATCTCGTTGGCCTTGATGCCGCCGTAGAGCTTCGCGATCGACTGCGCCTGCCGCGAGTCCTGCTTCTGGTCGACGAGCCACGCGGCGTGCAGCACGAGCCAGCGCAGCGCCTCGATCTCGACCGCGGAGTCGGCGATCATCCACTGGATGGCCTGGTACTCGGCGATGGGCTGGCCGAACGTGACGCGGTTCTTGGCCTGGTCGATCGACATCTCGACCAGCCGCTCGACGCTGCCGAGCGCGCGTGCGGGCAGCAGGTAGCGGCCCTGGCCGATCCACTGCATCGCCAGGTTGAAGCCCTTGCCCTCCTCGCCGAGGATGTTCTCGTGCGGCACGCGGACGTTGTCGAACACCAGCGCCGCCGGGCCCCACTGGCCCATGGTCGGGATGGGCTCGGACTTCCAGCCCATGTCGCGGTCGACGAGGAAGCACGTGACGCCGCCGTCGGCGCCCTTCTCCTTGTCCGTCACCGCGAACACCATCACGAAGTCGGCCTCGTTGCCCTGCGTGATGAAGGTCTTCTCGCCGTTGATGACCCACTCGTCGCCGTCCCGGACGGCGGACGTGCGGATGGCCTTGGCGTCACTGCCGGCGCCGGGTTCGGTGATCGCGAAGCACGAGACGCGTTCGCCGGAGATCGTCGGCAGCAGGTAGCGCTGCTTCTGCTCCTCGTTGCCGTGGAACAGGATGTTGTCCGCGTAGCCACCGAAGCGGAACGGGACGAAGCTGCGGCCCAGTTCGGCTTCGAGGAGCGCGGTCATCACCGCGCCGAGGCCCATGCCGCCGTACTCCTGCGGCGTGAGGACGCCGAAGAACCCGGCCTGCTTGGCCTTGTCCTGCAGCGCCTTCAGCTCCTCCTTCGGCAGACCCGGCTGGCCCGCGCGTTCGCGGCGCAGCACCTCGGGCTCCAGCGGGATGATCTCCTTGCGCACGAAGGTCCGCACCCAGTCGCGGATCTCCTTCTGCTCCTCGTCGAGCGTGAAGTCCATTGCTTTCCTTTCAGACGAACGCGTTGATGCCGGTCAGCGCCCGGCCGATGAGCAGTTTCTGGATCTGGCTGGTGCCCTCGTAGAGAGTGGTGACGCGGGTGTCCCGCAGGTACTTGCCCACCGGGTACTCGTCGATGTAGCCGTAGCCGCCGAAGACCTGGATGGCGTTGTTGGCGACCCTGACCGCGGCCTCGCTGGCGAAGAGCTTCGCCATGCTCGCCTCGGTGCTGAACGGTTCGCCCCGGTCGGCCAGGTCGGCGACGCGCCACGTCAGGAGCCTGGCGGCGTCGGTGTCCACGGCCATGTCCGCGAGCAGTTCCTGGACGAGCTGGAAGCCCGCGATGGGCTTGCCGAACTGCTCGCGTTCCTTCGCGTACTTCAGCGCGGCTTCGAGGGCGCCCCGCGCGGCGCCGACGCAGCCCGCCGCGACGGACATGCGGCCCTTGTCGAGCGAGCCCATCGCGAGTTTGAAGCCCTCTTCGCTGAGCAGGGCGTCCTCTGCCACCTCGACGTCGTCGAGGGTGATCTCGGCGGTGGCCTGGCCGCGCATGCCGAGCTTGCCCTTGATCTCGGTGGCTTCGAAGCCCGCGGCGTCCGTGGGCACGAGGAAGGCTGAGATGCCCTTCGGGCCTGGTCCACCCGTGCGAGCGAACACGAGCGCGACGTCGGCCCATGTGCCGTTGGTGATGAAGACCTTGCGACCGTTGATCCGGTAGCCGTTGTCCGTCTTGGTGGCCTTGGTCGTCAGACTGCCCGCGTCGCTGCCGGTGCCGGGTTCGGTGAGGGCGAAGCAGCCGATCTGCCGGCCGCTCGTGAGACCGGGCAGCCAGCGTTGTTTCTGCTCTTCCGTGCCGTGTTTGGCGATCGACTTCGCGACCAGCCCGAGCGAGACGGAGATGATCCCCCTGACCGCGCTGTCACCGCGTGCGATCTCCTCGAGCACCAGGCAGTAGGCGAGGTTGTCGCCGCCACTTCCGCCGTAGCGCTCGTCGATGCCGAGCCCGAGGAACCCGACCTCGCCGAGCGCCGGCACCAGGTCCCTGTCGATCGCCTCGTCGCGGTCCCAGCGCGTGGCGTGCGGGACGATGCGTTCGTCGGTGAACCGCCGGGCCAGCTCCCTGAGCTGCCGGTGTTCGTCCGAAAGCGTTAGATCCACAGGTCCTCCCGACTAACCGAACAGTGTTAGGTTAACTCACATGCCCCGGCCGAGCACCCCTCTGCTGAGCCCCGATCGCATCAGGTCGGTGGCTCTGGCCATCATCGACCGCGACGGCCTCGACGGCCTGTCCATGCGCAAGCTCGCCGCCGAGCTGGGCGTGCAGGCCGCGTCGCTGTACGGGCACGTCCGCACGAAGGACCAGCTGCTCAACGACATCGCGTCATCGATCCTGTCGACCGTCGACGTGTCCGGTTTCGAGGTCGACTGGCGCGAGGGCCTGATCCGGTGCGCGCGCTCGTACCGTGCGGCTTTGTCGTCGCACCCGAACATCGTGCCTTTCCTCGCGTACGGCCCGGCAGGCCGCGAGGAGTCGCTCCACCGCCTCGACCTGCTGCACGGCGCGTTGGTCGACGCCGGTTGGTCGCGCCGTGAGGCCACGATGATCGCCGCGGGCCTGATGTACATCGTGTTCGGTTCCGCGCTGAGTTCGTTCTCCAGCGGCTTCTCCGCAGACCCCGCCGACTACACCGACCGCTATCCCCACCTCGACCGCGCCCACCTGCTGCCGGGCGTGGCGAGGGAACTCGACCGCGACAGCTTCGAGCTGGCGCTCGCGGCGTTCGTGCGCGGCCTTTAGTGTGCTGGCGTGGCTTCCAAGGCGATCGAGCTCGAGGTCGGTGACCAGCTGGTGCGGGTGTCCAACCCGGACAAGCCGTACTTCCCCGCGCGAGGCATCACCAAGCGGCAGGTGGTCGAGTACTACCGCACCGTCGCACCCGTGCTGCTCTCGGTGCTGCGCGACCGCCCCGTCGTCCTGAAGCGCTACGTGGACGGCGTCGAAGGCGAGGCGTTCTACCAGAAGCGCGTGCCCAAGGGCGCTCCTGACTACGTCGAGACCGTGCAGGTCAAGTTCCCGTCCGGCCGTCCGGCCGACGAGATCTGCCCGACCTCGGAAGCCGTGATCGTCTGGGCCGCGAACCTCGGCACGTTCGACTTCCACCCGTGGCCGGTGCGCCGTTCCGACGTCGACCGCCCGGACGAGCTGCGCATCGACCTGGACCCGCAGCCGGGCACCGACTTCTCCGACGCCGCCCGCGTCGCACTGGTGCTGCGCGAGGTGCTCGCCGACGCCGGCCTGACCGGCTACCCGAAGACCTCCGGCGGGCGCGGCATCCACGTGGCCGTGCGGATCCGGCCGGAGTGGGACTTCATCGATGTCCGGCATGCCGTGATCGCCCTCGCCCGAGAGGTGGAGAAGCGGGCACCCACGCTCGCGACTTCTGCCTGGTGGAAGGAAGAACGCGGTGAGCGCGTCTTCATCGACTTCAACCAGGCGGCCCGCGACCGCACGATCGCCTCGGCCTGGTCGGTGCGGGGCACTCCGCGCGCGACCGTGTCCACGCCGGTCCTGTGGGACGAACTGTCCACTGTGGACCCTGACGACTTCGACGTGCTGACCGTGCCGAAGTACCTGGAGGAGCGGGGCGATCCGCATGCCGCGCTGGACTCGGAGGCGTTCGGGATCGAGACGCTGCTGGAGTGGTACGCGGCCGATCCGCGCGGCGAGATGCCGTATCCGCCGGACTACCCGAAGATGCCGGGCGAGCCGATGCGCGTGCAGCCTTCCCGCGCCCGCAAACAGGAGTAACAGCCCACCGTTCGACGCCGATCCTGTCTGCGTGACAGCGATCGCGACCGTCGTGGCAGACCTGGCCGAGACCGCTCTCGCGTGGGTGCGGAACTCGTCCGTGCCGATGTCCGGACTCGTGCGGCGCCGCATCTCGGACTACCTGGCCGGCCCCGACTGCGCCTCGTTGCTGGAACTCCTCTGCCAGCTCGAACACACCGAACAGGGCATGTTCCAGCAGGCCGCGGAACGTGCCGAACTGGCTGAGGCGTTCCGCCGCGAGTTCCAGCACGCGGTCCGGCTTGAGACCTCGGAGTCCGCCGACTTCGCGGCTTCGCTGTGGGGTGTGATCGAGCAGAACGCGCCGTTCCGCGTCCTGGACGTCCGCGACCGGATCCGGATCAAGGTGACCGGCCCCGAGCGGCCGATCGCCGAACGCCTCGCTCTTGCCGCCGACCTGGGCCGGCGTACCGAGTCGCGTGCCACGGGCGAGGTGATCCGTGCGGCGATGGCACGTGCCTACGACCGCATGGTCATGCCGCACTCGAAGGCGGACTTCCGCTTTCCGGTCGACCAGATCTACGTGCGCCGCAGGCTGCGGCTCGGGCGCGATTCGGTCGGCGAGGACGAGGTGGGCGACCGCCGGTTCGTCGTGGTCGGGAACCCCGGTGCCGGCAAGAGCACCTTCATCCGGCGGTTGCTGCACCGCGCGCCGCTCGTGCCGTTGCTGGTGCAGCTCAAGCAACACCAGAAGCTCGCGGAGGACTTCGTCACGATCATCGCCGGGGAACTGCGGCCGCTGACCCAGCGCGTGGTGCCGCGGCGGCACGTCGCGGACCTGCTGGACGCGGGCGAGGCGCTGGTGGTCTTCGACGGGCTCGACGAGGTCGGCGACATCCAGGCGCGGCGCTCGGCGGTGGCCGCGATCGAGGCGTTCGCCGCGCGCTTTCCGTTGGCGCGCATCGTGGTGACGTGCCGTCAGGAGAGTTATCCGGCGGCGAGGCTCGAGGACACGACCTTTCCGGTGTACCGGTTGCCCGACTTCGAACCCGACCAGGTCGAGCACTACGTCCGCACCTGGTTCGCCCTGGTGTACGCGGCGGGCCGGGCGGAGGCGTTCCTGCGCGACAGCGGGCATCTGGCCGACCTGAGGTCGAACCCGTTGATGCTTTCGTTGCTGTGCATGCTCTATCAGAGCGAGGGCTACATCCCGGAGAACACCGCTGACGTCTACCGCGAGTGTTCCGAGCTGATGCTGGTGCGGTGGGACGCCGTGAGCCAGGTGCCGTCGGTGATCCGGTCGGTGAAGCTCGCGAAGTTCCTGGTGCAGGAGTTGGCGCAGCACTTCTTCTTCGGCCTCGACGGGCAGGGTGACGAGGGCGAGCAGACACTGGAACGCCTGGTCGTCGCTCACCTGAGCGAGCGCGAGGAGGAGGGCGCGCAGTCGTATCACCAGCAGGCACGGGAGTTCCTGGACTACTGCGCCGAGCGGGCCTGGGTGCTGACCCAGGTCGACACGTCATCCGACGGCGAGCGGCGGTTCGGCTTCACGCATCGGACGTTCATGGAGTACTACACGGCCTGTTACGTGCTGCGCACTCGGGAGACGGCGGAGGAGATCGTCGAGTGCCTCCTGCCGATGATCGTCTCTGGCAGAAGCCTGGTGGTTCCACAGATCGCCTTGCAGCTGTACGACGTGCACCGCGCGGACGGAGGTGACACGTGTGTCCGGTTGCTTCTCGAGAACGCGAAGGACGAACTCGCGGTCATCACCTTCTGCGTGACCTTCCTGGAGCACAACAGGCTTCGCCGGGCCACGACCGAAGCCCTGCTGGAGCAGGCGTTCGAACTCCTGGGGCGGAACGGGGACCCGGTTCTGTTCGACGCGCTCAAAGCGGTGCGCAGGGTGAAGCGGACGCGCACCGCCAGCGTCGCGCGTGCGGTGCTGGCCAGAAGCACACCCGGCTGCGACCTCAGGCTGGGCGCCGGGATGGTGGTCCGCGTGCCTTCTGTCGCTTACGAGGTGGCGCTGGGCGAAGTGCGGCACGGGATCGAGCACCCGATCATGTTCGCGCGGGCGCACGGCCACGCGGCCTTGCTGTACGCCCGGCTACCGGGTGTGGACGGGTACGTGCCAGGTCCCGTGGTCAAGGCGATCCGTGATGGCCGGCTGGACAGCTTGGTTTTCCTGCACTTGCTGGCCTACTGGGAGGCGGTGCTGCCGATCCCCGCCTCGGTCCTGCGGGTGGTCGTCGAGGAGTTGCGCCAGTTGAACGTGCGTGGACTCCCAGCGTCGAAGACACCCGCGTTTCTCGTGTTCACCGTGCTGGTCGAGGCGGCGTCGTCCGATCCCAGCCAGGAACTCGGTCGCCTTCTGGTCGAGCGCTGTGATCTGTCCAAAGACACGCGATCGTTTCGTGAGCTGCTGGAGCGGTGGGGGCGTGGGGAAGTGGTGCTGGTCGATCCCGATCGGTGAGTGCGCCAACCGGCTGTATCGGGAACGGATCTAGTCGGCGACCTCGTAGAATGGACGAAACGCGAGAGGAGGTCGTGATGTCCCAGCCTTATGTCGTGCGGTACGTCGGCGGTCCCCTCGACGGCAGGGTCGACTCGCTGCCGTCCACGCCGGAGGACCCGAAGCAGACCGTGACGTACGTGCACCTGCACGGCGGTCCCAAGATCGTGCACGTCTACGACCTCGAGTACGCGGTCGAGTACGGGTGCGAGTACCGGCTGCGCGCCGGTGAAGGCGACGAAGCCTGAGCAAGCCTCACGTGGACATGTAGAGGCAAGTGGGTTTACCGTCTTGTCATGAGAGCGCTCTCACACACTGCGGTGCGAGAGGAGTTTCCATGCACGTGCGGATTCGAGGAGCGATCGGTGTCGCGGCGGTGGCGACGGCGGTCGTGGCGACGGGCTTCGTGGTGGGGCAACCGGTCTCCCACGCGGGGCACGGTTTCGCGTACAGCGCCGAGCAGGCGCGGGCGATGGTGGAGCAGCAGGCGGTCGCCGGGTCCGAGTTCCGGGTGACCTGCGCGTCCAGCCATCGTCGTCAAGATGACCCGATCGTGTTCCAGAACCAGTCCGGCGTCTCCCACATGCACGAGTTCTTCGGCAACCGGACGACGGACGCGTTCTCGACGCTGACGTCGTTGCGGGCGGGGACGACGAACTGCAACCCGATGTCGGACAGGTCGGCGTACTGGGTGCCGACGCTGTACAAGAACGGTCAGCCGGTCGCGCCCGAGAGCGTGACCATCTACTACCAGGGCATTCACGACCGCACTCGGGCAGTCGCGCCTCCGCAGGGGCTGCGGTACGTGGTGGGCAACGCGAAGGCCGCGTCGCCCGCTGAAAATCCGGCGGCGCGGTGGTCGTGCACCACGCAGTCGCCGTCCGGCCGCGACTTCCTGAACTGCCCGCCCGGCACGAAGGTGGAGACCTACCTGGACTTCCCGACGTGCTGGAACGGCCGCGACCTCGACTCGGCGAACCACCGCGACCACATGGCGTTCGCGGCGGGGCTGGTCTGCCCGTCGTCGCACCCGGTGGTGGTGCCGCGGCTGGAGTTCCTGATCACCTATCCGGTGAACGGGGCCGGGCTGTCGTTGGGAGGCACGCTCAATGGTGCGAACGTCACGAGCGCGCCCGGCTACACGTTCCACGGCGACTTCATGAACGCGTGGGATCCCGTTGAGCTGCAACGGCGTGTCTCCAACTGCATCAACGCCGGTTTCATCTGCGGGGTCGACGGAAACCCCTGATGATCTTGCTGCCGACCCGGTGCTCAGAAATGTCAGGGGTGTAGGGCATGCTTTGGGCACAGGTGTTCGAACGGTTGGGGAGGCAGCGCGATGGCGAAGAAGAGCGGGCTGTCGGCGGAGGACGTCGACAGCCTGCGCTCGCAGTTGAGCGAAGGCACCGTGCCGATGGTGTGGTTCACGGCGGCCGCGGTGGGCATGGAGGAGGGCAGGTCGGCGAAGCTGCTGGCCGTCACCGACCCTCCGGAGGGTGATTTCATCCAGGTCCGGCCCACGGGTTCGAAGGACGAGATGTCGTTCTCCCCGGCCGAACTGACGCTGGAGAAGCCCCCGCCGCGCAAGAAGCCGGCGACCCCGCCTCCTGCGCCTCCGGAGGCGCCGCGCCACACTGAGATCATTCATCCCTACGTTCCGGAGGCGCCGGTGAAACCCGCGGCCCCCAAGCCGAAACCCGCACCCGCTCCCGTCGAGCAGGCGCCCGCGAAGCCCGCCGCGCGCAAGCCGTCCGCGAAGAACGCCGTCCCCGAGGTCACCGTCACGCTGGTGTCGGCAGGCGAGGGCGAGTGGACCGTGGAGGTGCTGCAGGGCACCCGCAAGACGGTCCGGCCGACGCCGGTGCCGCCCGCCTCCGTGGCCCAGGCCGCGAAGCTGCTCACCCCCGAGGTCGCCGAGATCGTCGAGGGCGTCCTGAACGCGGCGCGTGCACAGCAGCTCGCCCGCGTGGAGCAACTGCGCGCCGAACTGGAGGCAGCCCAGAAGGCCCTGGACGACCTGGGCGCGTAGCGCCATCACGGGCTGCGACTCCCCGGTGGATGTCCCCACGCGTTCGGGTGAGAGGGGTTCCCAGGGCTTGTACCGGGGCGGACCGTGGGATGCGCGGAGGTCCCGCGCAGGTCCGGCTTGGAGGACGGGGAGGCCCTGATGGGTACGTGTGGGTGCTGTTCCGGGTGCACGGGTCCCGGCTGCGGCTGCTGTTCGAGCTGCTGACACAAGATTCGGGCGGGGGAGCCTTCATCGCGTCGTGGTCACGCGAAAGGCTCCCCGCGTCATGTCCGGACGCGTTCAGGCCGACGGGCCAGGCGGCGCACAGCCCGGACTGTTTCTGTCAGACCCTCTGAGTACGTTGAGATGTAGGGGTTCCCAGCTCGGGGGGACGCCTGCGAAAGCGCGCGCACGACCCCTGACCGGCCCAGGACGACTGAGTCCGATCAGGGCGGGCAGACGGTGCCGTTCGACGGCACCTTCGCGTCGATCAGGTAGTCCCGCACGGCCGTGGTCGCGCACCCCGACAGCGTCAGGGCGCCGTGTCCGCTGCCCTGCCACCCGATCAACGCCGACCCCGGCAACCGCTGCGCCGCGTGCTCGGTACCCGGCGCGGGCGTGGAGAGGTCGTTGGCCGTGCTCAGCACCACGATCGGCGGCGCGCTCTTCAGCGCGTCGACCTTCTCGGCCTTGGGCGGCGGGAACGGGTTGCAGTGCAGCAGCTGGCGGGCGAACAGGGCACCGAACATCGCGTGCTTCGACTGCCAGTCGGCCGTGAGGGCCTTCACCCGATCCGGTGGGATGCGGGTGGCCGTGTCGTTGCAGCCGATGATCAGGCCCGCGTCGAAGCGCGGCGGGTTCTCGTCCAGGTCGTTCACCAGCGGGTCGAGCAGGGCGAACAGGCCCGTGCTGTCGCCGGCGCGGGCCTTCACCACGGCGTCGGCCAGCGCGGGCCACTTCCCGCGATCGGCCAGGCCCGCGACGATCGCGTTCAGCGCGGAGCCGGGAGTCAGGTCGACGTAGTCGCCGCGCACGCGTCCGGAACGCAGCTGGGTCAGCAGCGCCTGCACGTCCTCACGCGGGTTCGCGAGAGCGCAGCCGCGGGTCTTGCAGTCGCGGGCGAACGCGTCGAACGTCGCCTCGGCCGCGACGGCACGGGACTCGAGGACGCCCACCTGGTCGAGCGTCGGGTCCGGGGCGCCGTCGAGGACGGTGCGGCCGATGCGGTTCGGGTAGCGCTGGGCGTAGGTCGTGATGACCCGGGAGCCCTCGCCGAGGCCGATGGCGTTGAGGCGGTCGGAGCCCAGGAAGTCGCGCAGGCGTTCGAGGTCGGCGGCGGCGCGCCACGAGTCGAACGCGGTCAGCCTGCCCTCCAGGTCGAGGACGCACTCCTGCGAGGCCTCGCCCGCCGCGACCACGAGGTTCGACTGCTCGGTCTCGGCCGGGTCGTACTCGACGAGCTGGGCGCGCGTGGCCTGCGGGACGCACGACATGCCATCCGAACGGCCCGTGCCGCGCCGGTCCATGCCGATGATCGTGTACGTGCTGAGGATCTCCTTGGGCAACGCCGCCGCGAGCCGCGCGGCCTTCAGCGTGCCGGGCTCGCCGCCGGGGTCGTTGACGACGACCAGCGCGCTCTTGCCGGTGCCGACGCGCGTCAGTGCGATGCCGAGCTGGCCGCGTCCGGGACGTCCCGGCGGGTCGAGCACGACGGTCATGCGCGCGCACTCGTACGTCTGCTCGCCTTGGGGAGCGTCCGCGCCGAAGCGGTCCTTCATCTGCTCGTTGCACGGCGACCACTGCAGCGAGTCCTTCTTGTACTCGCCGAGCGGGGGCACCGGCTGCGGCCCGGCGAGCGCGCTCTGGTCGACGGGCTGGTTCTCCTCGCCCTTGACCGCGATCACCGGCCGGTTCGAGGGACCCGCGCTGCACGCCGTCAGCACGCTCACTGCCAGTAGGGCCAAGGCAGCGCCACGCACAGATTCCCTCACTCTCGTTCACACTCCGGGAAGCTGAGCCTCGCACGGGGAAGGTAAATGCGAGGTGAGTCAGGATGGGGACATGGATCACGCCGATCGGCTCCCCGTCGCGCGCCTCGTGGGCGGCATCCCGCCGACGGCGCTCGTGTTGCTGGGCATCTTCAGCGTGCAGATCGGCTCGGCGTTCGCGAAGCAGCTGTTCACGGTCGCGGGCGCGGCGGGCATGGTCACGTTGCGGCTGCTCATGGCCGCACTGGTGCTGGTCGCGATCTGGCGCCCGTCGCTCAGGCTCGACCGCAGAACGCTCGTCACGGTCCTCACCTACGGCACCGTGCTCGCCACGATGAACCTCTGCTTCTACGCGGCGCTGGCCCGCATCCCGCTCGGCGCGGCCGTCACGATCGAGTTCCTCGGACCGCTCGCGGTGGCGGTCGCGGGCTCACGGCGCTGGATCGACGGCGTGTGGGTGTTGTTGGCGGGCACGGGCGTTGTGCTGCTCACGCGCGTGCAGGGCGGTCTGTTGTGGACGGGCGTGCTGTTCGCGTTGGCCGCGGGCGCGTGCTGGGCGGCGTACATCCTGGTGACGGCCAAGCTCGGCAGCCAGACGACCGACGGCAAGGGCCTCGCGCTCGCGATGGTGGTCGGCACGGTGATCGCGCTGCCGTTCGGCATCGGCTCGGCCGGTACCGCGATGCTCGACCCGGTGGTGCTGGCGGTGGCGATCGTGGTCGCGCTGATGTCGTCGGTCGTCCCGTACTCGCTGGAGCTGGAGGCGTTGCGCCGCATGCCGCCGCGCGTGTTCGGGATCCTGATGTCGCTGGAACCGGCGGTGGGCGCGGTCGCGGGCCTGGTGCTGCTCGGCGAGCATCTCGCGCTGGTGCAGTGGGTCGCCGTCGGCTGTGTCGTGATCGCGTCGATCGGTGCGGCGAGATCCGCCAAGCCCGCCGGCTAACGGGCCCGGAGCTCGCCCTTCAGCACCGACGCCACGTCGTAGCGGGCCGGGATCTCCAGCTGGTCGTAGCGGCACGACAGCGGCTCGCGGTCCGGGCGCCACCGCGCGAACTGGCCGTTGTGCCGCAGCCGCACGGGTTGCTCGCCCTCGGTCTGGGTGTAGTGGATCTCCAGCACCCGCTCGGGCCGCAGCGCCACGTACTCGGCCTGCTTGCCGCGCCACCGGTTGATCTCGCCGGGGATCCGCTGGCCCGGAACGGGATTCGCCCACGGGTGGTCACCCGAGGTGATCAACGGCGCCAGTTCGGCGGCCAGCTCACGGCGTTCGGCGGCCTTGAACGAGCCGCAGACGCCGATGTGGTGCAGCACGTCGTTCGTGTCGTAGACACCGAGCAGCAACGAGCCCACCGCCGTGCCGGGCTCGGTGTCCTTGTGCCAGCGCAGGCCCGCGAGCACGACGTCGGCCGTGCGCGCGTGCTTCACCTTGATCATCGAACGCTTGCCCGGCGTGTACGGGCCGTCCGACGGCTTGCCCATCACGCCGTCCAGCCCCGCGCCCTCGAACAGCGTGAACCACTGCCGCGCCGTCTCGACGGACGTGGTCGCGGGCGTCACGTTCAACCCCGCCAGCTTCAGCAACGCCTCGCGCCGCGCGACCGTCGGCTGCTCCAGCAGCACCTCGGACCCCAGCGCCAGCAGGTCGAACGCGACGAACGTGGCCGGCGTCGACTCCGACAGCATCGCCACCCGCGAGGCCGCCGGGTGGATGCGCTCGGACAACGCGTCGAAGTCCAGCTCGTCGTTCTTCGCGACCACCAGCTCGCCGTCGACGACCACCTTGTCCGGCAGCACGTCGAGCATCGAGGCGACGACCTCGGGGAAGTAGCGGTTGAGCGGCTTCCCGCTGCGCGACTGCAGCAGCACCTCGTCGCCGGAGCGGAACACCACGCAGCGGAACCCGTCCCACTTCGGTTCGAAGAACAGGTTCGCGTCGTCCGGGATCCCGTCCACCGCGGTGGCGAGCATCGGCTGCAGAGGTGGCGTCAGCGGTAGGTCCACGCGCACATCCTGCCTCTTCAGCTGGAATTCCGCCGCTGGTACCGCAGCAACAGGACGTCGTCCGCGCGCAGCACCGACGCCAGCGCGAGGTCCACGGGCGGGATGACCGAGCCGTGCGCGATCCGCGACGAGTCGCCCACCGCGAGCACCGGCGCCACCGTCAGGTTCAGCGCGTCCACCAGCCCCTCTGCCACCATCGACCCGAACAGCCGCGGCCCGCCCTCGAGGTTGATCCGGTGCAGTCCCCGCGCCGCGAGTTCGGCGACGGCCACCTTCAGATCGACCTCGGTGTCCCCGGCGACGATCACCTCGGCGGGCAGTTCCGGCAGCCGCGCGGCCGCGGTGGTGATCACGATCGGCGGCACCGCGGTGTCGGTGAACAGCGGCAGGTCCGGCGTGAGCGATCCCCGCGTCGTCACCACGGCGATCGGCAACGGCCTGGCGCGCTTCGCACCCCGGTACCCCTCGATCAGCACGGTCGCCGCACCCACCATCACGACGTCGGCGAGCTCGCGCCCGAGCAGGTAGATCTTCCGGTCCGCGGGCGACCCCAGGCCCTCCGAACGCCCGTCGACCGACACCGCACCGTCCACGCTGGACACGAAGTTCGCGGCGACCCACGTCCGACCGGCCGGATAGGCGTACAGGGACTCCAGGGCTGTGTCGGTCATCTCAACGCCCGGTGAGGGCCACAACATCTCCACCGGGCCATCCCATCACGCCGATAGGCTGCGGGCATGCGCTTGTCCGACCGGGATCCCCAGATCAGTCCCGACGAACTGATCGAGAACCTGGTGCCGCCACCGAGGTTCGACTCGGTCAGCTTCGACACCTACCTCCCCAACCCGGACGAGCCCTCGCAGTCCGCCGCGGTCGAGGCCGGCCGCCTGTTCGCCGCGCGCGTCAGCGTCAAGCGCAAGAAGTGGTCGCTGTTCGGCTCCCGCGACGAGGAGGCGGGCAAGCTCGGCCTCTACCTCGACGGCGGCTTCGGCGTCGGCAAGACCCACCTGCTCGCCTCGCTCTGGCACGCCGTGCCGGGCCCGAAGGCGTACGGCACGTTCGTCGAGCTGACCAACATGGTCGGCGTCCTGACCTTCCCCGAAGCCGTCCGGCGGCTCTCCGGCCACAAGCTGCTCGCCATCGACGAGTTCGAGCTCGACGACCCCGGCGACACCATGCTCGTCACGCGCCTGATCAAGGAACTGATCGCGGCCGGCGTACACGTCGCCGCCACCTCGAACACGCTGCCGGACAAGCTCGGCGAGGGCCGGTTCGCCGCCGCCGACTTCCTGCGCGAGATCCAGTCGATGTCCTCGAAGTTCGACGTCGTGCGCGTCGACGGCCCCGACTACCGCCACCGCGGCCTGCCCGATGCCCCCGCACCGATGTCAGACACCGAGTTGATCGTCAAAGCCTCCAACACCGAGGGTTCGACCATCGACGACTTCGACGACCTGTGCAAGGCGCTCGCCCGCATCCACCCGTCGAAGTACGGCAGGCTCCTCGACGGCGTCACCGCCGTGCACCTCAAGGACGTCAAGCCGGCACCCGACCAGAACGTCGGGCTGCGGCTCGTCGCGTTCGGCGACAGGCTCTACGACCGCGACGTCCCGGTGGCGGTGTCGGGGCAGCCGCTGTCGGAGCTGTTCACCGACGAGATGCTGCGCGGCGGCTACCGCAAGAAGTATCTGCGGGCGGTCAGCCGACTGGTCGCGCTAAGTCGCTGACCAGGCGATGTCGCGGCCCGCGCGAGCGTAGAAGCGGTGCAGTTCGGCGTCGATCCGCGCCGAGTCGGCCTGGCTGAGCACGATCGACGGATCGGTGTGCGGCCACGACCGCACGATCCGGGCCCGCAGCCCGGACGGCGGGTGCTCGCGCCACAACGAGGCTTCCTCGGTGACCGATTTCTCCACCGCGGCCTCCGCGTCCGTCGTGGCCCGCCACGCGTCCGCCGCCGCCCGCCACCGCGCCGCACCCGGATGGTTGCGGCGAGCCGTCTCGGCGTTCGCCTGCGTGCCGCGCTCGGCCGCCGAGATCGTCCCCAGCAACTGCCCGGCGGTCGCGAAGTCGATCATCAACGCCTCCGTCGCCGACGAGCCGGCGAGCCGCACGGCCAGTGCGTCCGCGCAGTACTCCGCCCTCTGGTGGTCTCGCGCCGCCACCGCTCGCACGCCGACGCCGACCAGCACGAACAGCCGTTCCAGCAGTACCTGGAACGGCCAGAACACCCGCTCGGCGAGCCGGCCCCACAGGTTGTCGCTGACGAACGACTCGGCCGGCCGCACGAGGTCCGCGAGGATCAGCGGCGTGCGCACCGCGGGTGCGGTCAGCAGGCCGCGCGCCGGGTCACCGTTCACGAAGTGCCCGAACTCGTGTCCCAGCACCGCCACCCGCTGCTGCGGGGTGAGCACGCCGAACAACGGCAGCCCGATCGTCAGCGTCCGCCGCCGCAGCAGGCCGTGAGTGCCCGCCGAGGCGTTGAAGTCGGCGTCCAGCGCGATCCGGTCCGGAAGCCGCGTTCCCGCGGCCGACGCGACGCGGTCGAGCAGGGCGAACAACGTGGGCGCGTCGTCGCGGTGCAGTTCGTGCCACACGTCTCCGGCACTCCCCAGCCGGGGCCGCAGCGCCCACCCCACCAGCAGCACCGGAATCCCGGCGACGATCGAGAAGAACGACGGGAAGTCGCGCACCACGAGCCAGGCACCCAGTACGGCGAGCCCGGCCACCAAGGCCACCAGCACGACGGACAGGGCGACCAGTGCGACGCGCGACGCGGTCCACCGCGGGCGGGTGGGCGGAGTGCCCTCGTACGCGGCGTACTGAGCGGCGTCGAGTCTGAGTGCGAGCTTCTTCGGATGTCCCCCAGGCATGCGGGCGAGTATGACTGAACCCGAACGGCGAGTTTGACTCCGGCGAAGTTCGAGTATCCACTGGGAGGCGAGCGGGAATGATGACGTCCCGACGTCTTCCGGAGGCACCCATGCTGAGTGAAGCCGAACGCCGCTCGCTCGAGGAGATCGAGCAGCGGTTGCTCGCGGACGAGCCAAGACTCGCCCGCACCATGAACCGCCAGGTCCGGCCCTGGCTGTTCTACTCCCTCCTGTTCGTCTTCGGTGGCCTCACGGTGCTGCTGACGGTGATCAGCGCGTTCGGCCCCGCCTTCCAGTGCCTGCTGGTCACAGCCGGCGTACTGGTGCTTCGCAAGTACCCGCTTCGCCTCCGGTAGCGGAAACTCGCTGGCGCCGGGACAGCACAACCCGGACCATCTCCGCGTGGGTTATCTGGAAGCGAACGGGCTCGCGTACGCCTTGCCTGATGGCAGGGAGCTGTTCCGCGACGTCTCGTTCAAGGTGAGCGGCGGGACCGTGGTCGCGCTCGTCGGCGCCAACGGTGCCGGCAAGACGACGCTGCAACGGATCCTGTCGGGTGAGCTCATCCCGAAGCAGGGCAGCGTGCACGTGCAGGGCGGGCTCGCGGTGATGCCGCAGTTCATCGGCTCGGTCCGCGACGACAGCCTGGTGCGCGACCTGTTGTTGTCCGTGGCGCCCGTGGCGTTGCAAAAAGCCGCCAAGGAGCTCGACGACGCCGAGCTCGCGTTGATGGACACCGACGACGAAGCCGCCCAGATGCGGTACGCGAACGCCCTCACCAACTACGGCGAGGCCGGCGGGTACGACATCGAGGTCCTCTGGGACACCGTCACCGTCGCCGCGCTCGGACTGCCGTACGACCGGGCCCGCTTCCGCGAGGTGCGCACGCTGTCCGGTGGCGAGCAGAAGCGGCTGGTCCTCGAAACGTTGTTGCGCGGCCACGAGCAGGTGCTGCTGCTCGACGAGCCCGACAACTACCTCGACGTTCCCGGCAAGCGCTGGCTCGAAGAACGGCTGAAGGCCACCGACAAGGCCGTGTTCGTCGTCAGTCACGACCGCGAGCTGCTGTCCACCGCCGCGACGCACGTCGTCACGGTCGAGGCGCATTCCACGTGGACGCACGCAGGCTCGTTCGGCACGTGGCACGGTGCCCGAGCGAAACGCATCGACAGGCTGCTGGAAGATCACCGCCGCTGGAACGAGGAGCACGAGCGGCTCAAGGACCTCGTCCGCACGCTCCAGCAGCTGGCCAAGTCCTCCGAGGTGATGGCCCAGAAGTACCGCGTCATGGCCGCGCGCCTCCAACGGTACGAGCAGGCGGGCCCGCCGCCGGAGATCCCTCAGGACGAAAAGGTCACGCCGAGGCTCAAGGGCGGCCGGACGGGCGTGCGCGCGATCACGTGCGAGCAGCTCGAACTGACCGGGCTGATGAAGCCGTTCTCACAGGAGATCTTCTTCGGCGACCGGGTGGCGGTGCTGGGCTCGAACGGCTCCGGCAAGAGCCACTTCCTGCGGCTGCTCGGCGGGGACGACGTTCGCACGACCGGCAAGTGGAAGCTCGGCGCACGGGTCGTGGCGGGCCTGTTCGCGCAGACCCACGAGCACCCGGAGTGGCTGGGTCGCACGCTCGTGGACATCCTCTGGCACGGCGAGGGCCAGCGCGGCGGCAAGGACCGGGGTGCCGCGATGGCCGTCCTGCAGCGCTACGGCCTGCATCAGGCGGGTGACCAGCGGTTCGAGAACCTGTCGGGCGGGCAGCAGGCGCGGTTCCAGATCCTGCTGCTGGAGCTGTCCGGCGCGACGTTGCTGCTGCTCGACGAGCCGACGGACAACCTCGACCTCGCGTCGGCGGAGGCGTTGCAGAACGCGCTGAACGACTTCGAGGGCACGGTCGTCGCCGTCACGCACGACCGGTGGTTCGCCAAGTCGTTCGACCGGTTCCTGCACTTCCGGGCGGACGGCAAGGTGTCCGAAGTGGACGAACCGGTCTGGACCTAGAGCTCCCAGGAGACGAAGGCGCCGTCGTCGATCGACCCGCCCGCCTTCTTGTACGTGGCCTGCGCCGCCGTGTCACCCGCGGCGGTGCCGGTCCACATCGCGTAGCAACCCCGTTCCTGCGCAAGGGCTTTCAACGCCTCGACGAGCGCTGTGCCGATGCCGCGGCGCAGGAACGCGTCGTCCACGCCCAGCTCGTACAGGAACATCTCTGTGCCCTTGTCCGGGTGCGTCGTCTCCACGCCGGACACGAACCCGGCCGGCTGGTCGCCGACGTAGGCGATCAGCAGATGGCTGTGATCCTGCGCCAGGAACCGAGCGGTCGCGTCCGGCCGGGGTGGCGCGTCGAACAGGTGCGCGGCGGCGAACACGTCGTCGGGGGAGGCGGCGCGGCGGATCTTCATACCGCCAGGCTAGGTCAACTCCGGAGTGCGGGCCCGAAGGCGCGTCAGCGGTCCTCGACGACGGCGGGCAGCTTGCCGTTCTTGACCAGCTTCGCCAGCTCGGCGTGGTCCGCCTCGGTCTGGTCGGCGTAGTCGAACGCGTACTTCGCGAACGCCTCGTCGAGGTCGTCGCCGCCGCCGTTCTGGAAGTACCCGGCCAGCAACCGCGGGTCGAGTGAACGCGTGTGCGCGCGAGCCAGCAGGGCGCCGGCGAAACGGCCGTAGTCGTCCAGGTCGTCGCGCTTCAGCGTGGTCGCGTCGATCTCGCCCTTGCGGTTGCGGAACTGCCGCACGATGAAGTGCCGGCCCTCGATCGTCGTCCAGCCCAGCAGGATGTCCGTCTCCGCCTGCACGAGCCGCGCGCCGTGCACGATCCGCTTGCCCTCGTGCTTGGCGGGCTCGACGTCCAGGAACGGCTGCAGGGCGGACGGCCTGGCTTCCTTGGCCTGCAACACCAGGGCCTCGGAGCCGTTGCCGTGCAACAGGATCAGGTAGTTGCGCAGGCCGACGCTGCCGGTGCCGACCACGCGGAACGCCACGTCCGACACGCCGTAGCGCATGATCAGGTTCCGGCGGGACTCGCGCAGGGTGTCCACGTAGGACGGCAGTGCGGCGATCACCGCCTCGGCGGTCGGGGGAGTGGCCTCGGTGAACGTCGGCGGGTTCGTGATGAACCGCCACTTCTCGCCGTCGTGCGCGGTCCACTTCGCGGCGAACCGGGCGCTGGTGTTCTTGCGGGACTTCTCGGCGGCCTTGGAGAAGTCGTTGATCAGGTCGTCCGCCTTGACCTTCGACAGCGAGGACTCGTCGCCCAGCGCGCTCCACGAGTCCAGGAACGGCAGCTCGGCGAGGTGCTTGATCGAACCCCGGTACGCGCGCACCGCGTCCTCCGCGGCGTCACGGCAGCCCTTGTCCGACACGCCACCGACCCGGCCCGCCAGCACCAAGGACGCCACGAGCCGCTTGAGGTCCCATTCCCACGGGCCGGGCAGCGTCTCGTCGAAGTCGTTGATGTCCATGACGATCTGGCCCTCGGGCGTGCCGTAGAGGCCGAAGTTCGCTGCGTGTGCATCACCGCACAACTGAGCGTGAAGCCCGGTCGCGCACCCGGCGGCGAGATCGCCCGCCTGCAGTCCGGCCGCACCGCGGAAGAACGCGAACGGGTTCTCCAGCATCCGCCCGATCCGCAGCGGGATCAGGTTCTCCAATCGGCCCTTGTTGCTGGCACGCAGGAACTCCAGCACGGACGGGCGCGAGGCGGCCAGCGACATCGCGCGGTGCGCCTTGAAGTCCACTGAGGACCGCAGCGCGCGTCCCTCGGCGTAGACCTCTTCAGGCTCAACCCATCTGCCCAAAGCGGCAGCGGCCTCAGCACGCACGCGTTCACCCATATGAGTCATGATGCCTGCGGCGGACGGGCAACGTGGCCCGTCCGCCGCATTTGTGACCTAGCTACGAACGAAAATCACCCTAAACGGGACGAACGACTTCAGCGATCGCCCGAACACCCAGGTCGATCTCGTCGCGGGTGATCACCAACGGCGGCGCGACGCGCAACGTCGACGCGTGCGTCTCCTTGCACAGCACCCCACGCGTGGCGAGCGCCTCGGACGCCGCCCGGCCGACCGGACCGCCGGGCGCGATCTCGACACCGGCCCACAGCCCGCGCCCGCGCACCTCGGCCACCCCGTGCCCGACCAGCTTGTTCAGTTCGGCGTGCAGGTACGCGCCCATCTCCCGCGAGCGCTGCTGGAACTCGCCGGTCGCGAGCAGCCCCACGACCGCGCGGCCCACGGCGCAGGCGAGCGGGTTGCCGCCGAACGTCGACCCGTGCTCACCGGGCTTCAGCACGCCCAGCACGGCCCGTGAACCGACCACGGCGGACACGGGCAGGATGCCGCCGCCCAGCGCCTTGCCGAGCGTGTAGAGGTCGGCGCGCACGCCCTCGTGGTCCAGCGCGAACAGCTCACCCGTGCGGCCGAGACCCGACTGGATCTCGTCGGCGATCATCAGGACGTTGTTCTCGTCGCACAGCCGGCGGATCCCGGCCAGGTACCCGGCGGGCGGCACGACGACGCCGGCCTCGCCCTGGATCGGCTCCAGCAGCACGGCGGCCGTGCGCGGGGAGATCGCGGACTCGATCTCGTCCAGGTTGCCGTACTTCACGACCTTGAAGCCGGGCGTGAACGGCCCGAAGTCGTTGCGCGCGGTCTCGTCGGTCGAGAACGACACGATCGTCGTGGTGCGGCCGTGGAAGTTGGACCCGGCGACGATGATCTCGGCCGTGCCCTCCGGCACGTGCTTGACCTGGTACGCCCACTTGCGCGCGACCTTGATCGCGGACTCGACGGCCTCCGCGCCGGAGTTCATCGCGAGCACCATCTCGGTGCCGGTCAGTGCCGCCAGCTCGCGGCAGAACAGGCCGAACTGGTCGTGGTGGAACGCGCGGCTGGTCAGCGTGACGCGGCCGAGCTGCTCGACGGCGGCGGCCACCAGGGCGGGGTGGCGGTGCCCGAAGTTCAGCGACGAGTAGCCGGACAGGAAGTCCAGGTAGCGGCGGCCCTCGACGTCGGTGACCCAGGACCCCTCGCCGTGCGAGATGACCACCGGAAGCGGGTGGTAGTTGTGCGTGCTCCACTCCTCGTCGAGGGCGACGTAATCAGCGCTGGTGGTGGTGTTGTGCTCAGCGATGGCGGTCATCCTCCAAGGCTAGGGTCCCGGACAAGCGATATCGACCGTGAAGCATTGCGCACTGCCTCAGTTCGTTGCAGACATTCACTGATCAGTGGCGTTTCATTGCACAGCGGGCGGAAACAGCGGTGAATCGCTACGGTCTCAAGATGGCGAAGAAGTCGGTTCGTGAAGCCCTGCGACTCGAAGAGGTGGATCTCTCCACCCTCGACCCGGCGGGCCGCCCGGTCGGTCCCAAGAACAAGAAGGAGGCGGCCGAGGACCTGGTCGCCACCGGGGACGAGCTGGACGGTCTGCAGGAGGCGCTCTACGCGGAGAATTCTCGCGCGGTCCTCCTCGTCCTGCAGGGCATGGACACCGCGGGCAAGGGCGGCGTCGTCAGCCACGTCGTCGGCCTGGTGAACCCGCAGGGTGTGCGCATCGCGTCGTTCAAGAAACCGACTCCCGCCGAACGGCGCCAGCACTTCCTGACGCGCATCAAGAAGGTCCTGCCCGAGAAGGGGCGCATCGGGGCGTTCGACCGCTCCCACTACGAGGACGTCCTGGTGCCCAAAGTAGAACGCCTGCTGACGGCCGCGGAGATTCGCGGGCGTTACAAGGAGATCAACGCGTTCGAGAAGGAACTCGCCGACGGGGGCGTCACCGTCGTCAAGTGCTTCCTGAACATCTCGCCGGAGGTGCAGAAGGAACGGCTGCTCGCGCGCCTGGACGACCCGAGGAAGCACTGGAAGTACAACCCGGCGGACATCGACTCGCGGTCGAAGTGGTCCAAGTACCAGGACGCCTACACCCAGGCGTTGAAGAACTGCTCCGCCACGCCCTGGTACGCCGTCCCGTCGGACCGCAAGTGGTACCGGAACTGGGCGGTCGGCCAGTTGCTGCTGGAGACCATGCGCGAGATGGACCCGAAGTTCCCGCCGCCCGCCTACGACATCGAGGCCGAGAAGGCCCGGCTGATCTCGAACGACCCGTTGCGCTAGACGCAATCTTGATTGCACCTATTGCCTGGCCGTAGTGGTCTAGGCCAGTGTGGGCTGCGCCGCCGCCGCAAGAGCTATCCCGGAGGTGCGGACGTGGGTGTGGACCGGCGACGTTTTCTCGGAGCCATGGGCGTAGGAGCTGGACTGCTGATGACCGGAGGAACCGCTGAGGCGGCCGCCACCACCCGGAGAGTGTTCTTCGGTGCGTACACGACGTGGAGCGGTGGCGCCAAGGGCATCGGCATCGGCACCTACGACACCGTGACCGGACAGCTGAAGACGACCGGCGTGATCTCGGGCGTGGTCAACCCGTCCTTCGTGATCGAGTCGCGGGACGGCAGGTTCCTCTACGCCGTCAACGAGAACACCAAGGGCGAGGTCACCGCGATCAACGCGGCCACGCTCAAGGTGATCAACAAGCAGGCGACCGGCGGCGCCGACCCGTGCCACCTGACGCTCGACCCGTCCGGGAAGTTCCTGATCACGGCCGACTACTCGTCGGGGTCCTTGAGCGTCTTCCCGGTCAACGCGGACGGCAGCCTCGGCGCGCGCACGCAGAAGGTGCAGCACAAGGGGTCAGGGCCGAACAAGGAACGCCAGGAGGGCCCGCACGCGCACCACATCGTGTTCGACACCGCCGGCAAGTACGCGGCGGCCGTCGACCTCGGCGCGGACTCGGTCTTCGTCTACTCGTTCACCGGCGGGAAGCTGACCCAGGTCTCGCAGGCGAAGGTCAAGCCGGGAGCCGGACCGCGCCACATCGCGTTCCACCCGGACGGCAAGACGGCCTACGTGGCGAACGAGCTGGACTCGACGATCGTGACCTGCGCCTACGCGAACGGGACGCTCACGCCGGGCCAGGTGCTCAAGACCGTGCCGTCGGGCAGCCCGACGAACTACCCGGCCGAGGTGCTGGTCTCGGCGGACGGCAAGCACGTCTACCTGTCCAACCGCGGGCACGACAGCATCGCGCACTTCGCGGTCGGCGGCAGCGGGCTGACCATGGTCGGCACCACGGCGGTCGGCGGCAAGTACCCGCGGCACATCACGTTCGACCCGACCGGCTCGCTGCTCTTCGCGGCCAACCAGAACTCGAACAACGTCACGTCGTTCACGGTGGACAAGGCCACGGGCAAGATCACGCCGTCCGGCACCGCGCTGCAGACCCCGATCCCGGTCTGCGTGCTGCCCACCCGACTGGGTTAATGCCCTTCTAGTCGATCGTCCACAGTGGTACTCCGGCTCTCATGGGTCTTATGGCTGGAGTCCTCGCTGTCGCACTGCTGGCGCCCGCGCCGTTCGCACCGGAGTACGTCGCACTCGGCGACTCCTACGCGTCCGGCGCGGGCGCCGGTTCCTATGTGGACGGCTCGTGCCGTCGCAGCTCGAACGCCTACCCGGCGTTGCAGGGCAAGGAGTTCCCGTCGTTCAAGTTCGTGGCGTGCAGCGGTGCGACCACGAAGTCGCTCAAGTCGCAGCTGCGGGCACCGACCCCGGCGACGACGCTGATCACGATCACCATCGGCGGCAACGACCTGGGGTTCGCGGACGTGCTGACCACCTGCACGCTCAGCGGGGACAACGCGTGTGCGAAGCGGGTGGAGAAGGCCAGGGAGTTCACCCGCGACGAACTGCCCGCGCGGCTCGACGCCACCTACTCGGCGGTCAAGGCCGCCGCGCCGAACGCCGAACTGGTCGTGCTCGGTTATCCGCGGCTGTTCACGCCGACCGACGACTGCCGCACGTTGTCCGCGAGGAAGCGCGCCTCCCTCAACGACGCCGCCGACGAGCTGTCCGGGGTGGTCGCCGAGGCTGCCGGACGAGCCGGAGCGCAGTACGTGGACGTGAGGGAAGCGTTTGCGGACCACGGCGTCTGTGCCGATGAGCCGTGGATCAACGCGCTGGTCAGTCCGACCGCCGACTCCTACCACCCGAACAGGGCCGGTCAGGTCGCCTACTTCAAGGCGTTGACTTCCCGCGGTAGGTAAGTTCAGACTTACCGTTCGTGGAGACTTACCAAACGGCGTTCGCGGCGCTCGGCGACCCGACCCGCCGCGAGATCTTCACGCTGCTCGTGGCCGGGCCGCGGGCGGTGGGGGAGATCGCAGCCGAGCTGCCCGTGTCGAGGCCGGCCGTGTCGCAGCACCTCAAGGTGCTCAAGCAGGCACGGCTGGTCCGCGTCGAGGCCCTGGGCACCCGGCGGAGGTACTCCGTCGACCACGTGGGGGTGGCCGCGATGCGCGACTACCTCGACGACGTCTGGGGTCAGGCACTCGCGAACTTCGCTGCGGTGGTGGAGGAGACATGACAGAGGTCCGGAGATCCGTGCTGGTCAACGCCTCGGCGGAGCACGCCTTCAAGGTGTTCACGGAGAAGTTCGTGACGTGGTGGCCGTCGGCGCACCACATCGGCGAGGCGGACCTGAAGGACGTCGTCGTCGAACCGCGCGAGGGCGGGCGCTGGTACGAGATCGGCACCGACGGCGCCGAGTGCGAGTGGGGTGCCGTGCTCGAGTGGGAGCCGCCGTCGCGGTTGCTGCTGGCCTGGCACCTCGACGGTGACTGGGATTACGACCCGGACCCGGCGCGGGCTTCCACGGTCGAGATCACCTTCACGCCCGAGGGCACCGGCACCCGCGTTGAGCTGGTGCACAGCGCGTTCGAACGGCACTTCACCAAGCCGGACCGGGTGCGCGAAGGCGTCTCCGGCGACGGTGGCTGGGGCGGTATTTTGGTCGGCTTCGGGCAGGCGTTCGTGTGATCATGCGCGGGTGAGTCTTCTGAGGGAGGTCACGGCCACCCGCTATGTGACGCCGTTCCGCGAGGGCGGATCGATGCCGGGGCTGGTCGAGGCCGACGACCTGGGTATGTACGTGGTGAAGTTCCGCGGCGCGGGGCAGGGCGTGAAGGTCCTGGTCGCCGAGATCGTCGTCGGCGAGCTCGCACGACGGCTGGGCTTCCGGATACCCGAGATCGTCCTGGTGCACCTCGACCCGGAGCTGGCACGCGCGGAACCCGACCAGGAGGTCCAGGAGCTGCTGCGGGCCAGTGGTGGCCTCAACCTCGGCCTCGACTACCTGCCCGGCTCGTTCGACTTCAACCCGATCGTGCGCGACCCCGGCGTCGAGCTCGCGACGAGGCTGCTGTGGTTCGACGCGCTGGTGCTCAACGTTGATCGCAGCTGGCGCAACCCGAACATGCTGCTGTGGCACCGCGAACCGTGGCTGATCGACCACGGCGCCGCGCTGTACTTCCACTACTCGTGGAGCGAGGAGCGCCCGGCCACCAAGGAGTACCGGTACGACTCGTCGGACCACGCGATGCTGCCGAACGCCGGTGCTCTGTCCGAAGTGGACGCGGAGCTGACCGCGAAGGTCACGCCGGAGCTGCTCGACGAGGTGCTCGCGCTCGTTCCCGACGAGTGGCTGGAAGGCGATCCGGCCGAACTTCGCCAGCGCTACAAGGACTTCTTCACCTACCGCCTGGCAAACCGCGGCTGGGTCGACTCGCTGGAGGCCGCGCGTGCCGCACGTGTTTGAGTACGCGCTGCTGCGGGCGGTGCCGCGGCAGGAGCGGGGCGAGTTCATGAACGTCGGCGTCATCGTCTACTGCGCGCCGCTGGACTTCCTCTGCGCCAAGACCTATGTGGACGGTGAGCGGCTGCGGGTGCTGGACCCGCACCTCGACGTCGAGATGCTGGAGACGTCGCTCCAGCACCTCACGAACTCCTGCGACGGCACCCCCGAGGCGGGGCCGGTGAGCAGGACGACGGTCGGGCAGCGCTTCCGCTGGCTCACCGCTCCCCGCAGCACGATCGTGCAGACGTCACCGGCCCACACGGGCTGGACCGACGACCCGTCGGCGGAGGTCACCCGGCTTTTCGAGGCGCTGGTGCTCCCACCCCGGTAGGTTTCGTCGCAACCTAAAGGGACGAACGGCGTCTCTAGTTGCAAAGCGAAACTGATGCGATCGGGGTTGGCGACAAATGAGCGCTGGGTATCACCACGGCTACCAGCAGCCGCGGCGTCCCATGCCGCCGCAGCGGCCGATGAAGAAGAAGAGGCGTCCTGGACGCGTCATTCTGGTGCTGCTGCTCGTCCTGGTGCTGGGCACGATCGGGTTCGGGTTCTACGTCGACTCGACGCTGACCCGGATCAACGCGCTGCCGGACTACGAGGGCCGTCCCGCCGAGACGCCGGGCACCACCTGGCTGCTCGTCGGATCGGACGCCCGGGAAGGCCTGACGCAGGAGCAGAAGGACGCGCTCGCCACCGGTGACGCCGCCGGACGGCGGACCGACACCATCATGATGCTGCACCTGCCGGACAACAGCGCCGCCAAGCCGGTGTTGCTGTCGATTCCGCGTGACTCCTACGTCGCGATCCCGGAGAACGGCCGCAACAAGGTCAACGCGGCGTACGCGTTCGGCGGGCCGCAGATGCTCGTGCAGACCGTCGAGGGTGCGACCGGCGTGCGGATCGACCACTACATGGAGATCGGCTTCGGCGGGTTCTCCGACATGGTCGACGCGGTCGGTGGCGTGGACATCTGCCTCGACGAGCCGATCAAGGACCCGCTGGCCGGCATCGACCTGCCCGCGGGCTGCCAGGAGCTCGACGGGCCGCAGGCGCTCGGGTTCGTGCGGACCCGTGCCTTCGCGACCGCCGACCTGCAGCGCGTGCAGAACCAGCGCAAGTTCCTGTCGGCGCTCTTCGAGAAGGTGAAGAGCCCGGCGACGCTCGCGAACCCGTTCCGCGTCATCCCCCTGATGAACGCGGCGTCCGGAGCGGTGTCGGTCAACGACGACGACCACGTGTGGCACCTGGCCAGCGTCGCGCTCAACATGAGCGAGGCGACGAGCGGGACGGTGCCGGTCGGATCCACGCCGACGGTGCCCGGTGCGGGCTCGGTCGTGCAGTGGAACAAGGAGAAGGCGTCCGAGCTGTTCGACCTGATCAGCAAGGACCAGCCGGTGCCCGCCGAGCTGATCGCCCCTCCGAAGTAGTCACTACGACTTGACGGGCTCGGGCGTGGGCTCCGAGCTGGTCAAACCGGCCTCCTGTGCGATCTCGTCGAGCTCGCGCAGGAGGTCGTCGTAAATAGGCGTTGTGGACATGGTGTAGCCCCCTCTTGCGGATCTTCCCCCGTTCAGGTGACGGGAGCTTACGCCCCTGTACCCGATCTTCTTGCCAGATATGCGTCCAGCACGCTAAATGTTGGCTAAAGCCACCTTGTGACCAGGCGTTATGTGGGCTCGCCACATGTTGATCACGCCGCGTGACGCCTACCGTTTCCAGACATGTCGAGTGTCACGGGTCACAGCGCGCTGGTCACCGGCGCCGCGAGCGGCATCGGCCTGGCCTGCGCTCGCGCACTGGCCGCCGCCGGCGCCGAAGTCCATCTGGTGGATCGAGATCCGAAGGTCCTCGCCCTCGCCGAGGAGCTCGGCGGTGCCGGTCACGTGCTCGACCTGATGGACCCGGTCGACGCCCTGCCCACCGAGATCGACATCCTCGTCAACAACGCCGGCGTGCAGCACGTCGCGCCCATCCACGAGTTCCCCGCCGAGCGCTTCTCGGCGATGCTGGAACTGATGGTGGGGGCCGCTTTCCGGCTCACCAAGCACGTGCTGCCGCACATGTACGCGCGCGGTTGGGGCCGGTTGGTCCACATCACCAGCGTGCACGGCATTCGCGCCTCCGCCTTCAAATCCGCCTACACCGCGGCGAAACACGGCCTCGAGGGGTTCTCCAAGGTCGCCGCGCTGGAAGGCGCGCCGCACGGCGTCACGTCCAACTGCGTGGCCCCCGGATACGTGCGGACCCCGTTGGTGGAGAAGCAGATCGCCGATCAGGCGAAAGCGCACGGGATTCCCGAAGCGGAAGTGCCCGAGAAGATTTTCCTCCAGCGCAGCGCAGTCAAACGGATGATGGAGCCTTCCGAGGTGGCCTCGGCAGTGCTGTGGTTGTGCGACAACAGTTTTGTCACCGGTACGTCGTTGGCCGTCGATGGCGGCTGGTCAGCTCAATGAGGAGTTGTCGATGATCAAAAAAGTGGTAGGCGCCTCGCTCATCGGAACAACTGTCGAGTGGTACGACTTCTTCCTCTACGGCTCGGCAGCCGCCCTGGTGTTCAACAAGCTCTTCTTCCCGACCGCGGATCCGTTGAACGGCACGCTGCTCGCGTTCACGACGTACGCGATCGGCTTCCTCGCACGTCCGTTGGGCGGCCTGGTGTTCGGCCACTTCGGCGACCGGGTGGGGCGCAAGAAGCTGCTGGTGCTGTCGTTGCTGCTGATGGGTGGCGCGACGATGCTGATGGGTGTGCTGCCGACCTACGCGTCGGTGGGCATTCTGGCGCCGATCCTGCTCACGCTGCTGCGGCTGGTGCAGGGCTTCGCGCTCGGCGGCGAGTGGGGCGGGGCCGTGCTGATCGTCTCCGAGCACGGTGACGCGAAACGGCGCGGCTTCTGGGCGTCGTGGCCGCAGGCCGGTGTGCCGTGCGGAAACCTGCTGGCGACGGCTGTGCTGGCGATCCTCGCGGCGGTGCAGTCGGACGCGGACTTCCTCTCGTGGGGCTGGCGCATCCCGTTCCTGCTCTCCGGCGTGCTCGTGGTGATCGGGCTGTGGATCCGGCTGACGGTGTCCGAGTCGCCGATCTTCCTGGCGGCGCAGGAGAAGCGCGCGAAGGAACCCGTGCAGGAGAAGGCGCCCGTGCTCGTGCTGCTCAAGCACAACTGGCGCGAGGTGCTGATCGCGATGGGCGCGCGGTTCGCCGAGAACGTGTCGTACTACGTGATCACCGCGTTCATCCTGGTGTACCTGACGACCGGGCTCGGGCTGTCGAAGTCGGTGGGGCTCAACGCCGTGCTGATCGCCTCGGCGGTGCACCTGGTCGCGATCCCGGTCTGGGGCCATCTGTCCGACCGGTTCGGGCGGCGGTCGATCTACCTCGTCGGCGCGGTCGGCATCGGCGTGTGGATCTTCGTGTTCTTCCCGATGCTCGACACCAAGGACCCGGTGCTGATCACAGTGGCGGCGACGGTCGGACTCGTGCTGCACGGCGCGATGTACGGGCCGCAGGCGGCGTTCTTCTCGGAGCTGTTCGGTACGCGGGTGCGGTACTCCGGCGCGTCGATCGGCTACCAGCTGGCGTCGATCGCGGCGGGCGCGCTGGCACCGCTGATCGCGACGGCGCTGCTGAAGGCCTACGGCACCTCGTTCCCCATCTCGATCTACGTGGTGATCACGTGCGTGATCACGGTGGTCGCGATCCTGTTGTCCCGCGAGACCCGTGGTGCGGATCTGGAGGATCGTGACAGGGTTGGGGTGTGACACGACGGCGTGAGGCCGAACTGGCGGCGTTGTTCGAGACCGCGTCCGAGCTCGCGGGCATGCGCGACACGGACGCGGTTCTCCGCTCGATCGTGCGCAGAGCCAGGACGCTGCTCGGGACGGACGTCTCCTACCTGTCGATGAACGACCCGGCCGGCACCTACATGAGGGTGACGGACGGGTCGTTCTCCCCGTTGTTCCAGAAGGTCCGGCTCGGCCTCGGCGAGGGCCTGGGCGGGCTGGTCGCGCAGACCGCGCGGCCGTACGCGACCTCCGACTACTTCGCGGACGCCCGGTTCAACCACACGAACCCGATCGACTCGGCGGTGCACGACGAGGGCCTCACGGCGATCCTGGGCGTGCCGCTGAAGCTCGACTCGAAGGTCATCGGCGTGCTGTACGCGGCCGACCGGACCTCGCGGGAGTTCCCGGCCGAGGAGGTCGCGCTGCTGCAGTCGCTGGCCGACCACGCCGCGATCGCGATCGACACGGCGTCGTTGTTCGCGACGATCCAGTCGCACAACGAGGCCATGAAACGGGCAGAGGAAGCGCACGACCGGCTCACGGACCTGGTGCTGCGCGGCGGTTCCTCGGCCGAGGTCGCCGCGGCGGTGGGGGAGTTGCTCGGCGGGCAGGTCGAGGTGCTGGACACCGTGCCGACGCCGGCGGTGCGGGCCAACGGACGGGCCGTGCTGCTCGACGACGTCTGGGTGTGCGCGGTGCTGGCCGGATCGGAACTGCTGGGCGGCATCGCGCTGACCGGGTGCCCGGACCTGCCGAACGTCGACCGGCGGTTGTTCGAGCGGTCGGCCGTGGTGACGGCGTTGTTGTTGCTGCTGCGCCGAACCGTGGCCGAGGCGGAGAACAAGGTCCGCGGCGAGCTGATCACCGACATCTTGGACGGGCGGGACGCGGCCGGGCTGCTGGCGCGAGCACGCCGGGTGGGGGTCGAGCTGTCCGATCCGCACGTCGTGCTGGTCGCGGATGGAAACCTTTCCGGGGCCACGCATTACGCATCGGTCCACAGAGGACTCGCCGGGTCGCGCGACCGGGACGTCGTGCTGGCGTTGCCGTCGAGGTCGACGGACGTCGCGCGGGAGGTGGCGAAGGCGCTGGACGCGACCGTGGGCGCCTGCGGGCCGGTCGCGGGGCCGGTGGCCATCGCGGCGGCCTACGAGGAAGCGCGGCGGTGCCTGAAGGCGTTGCGGCAGCTGGGACGCGAGAAGGACGCCGCGACGATGGACGACCTCGGGTTCGTCGGCGTGCTGCTGGGCGACCGCGCGGACGTCTCCGGCTACGTGCGGTCGGTGATCGGCCCGGTGCTGGACTACGACTCCGAACGCGGCACGGAACTGGTGCACACGCTGGAGGTCTACTTCCGCTGCGGCGCGAACCTGAGTCGCGCCAAGGCGGAGCTGCACCTCCACGTCAACACGGTCACCCAACGGCTCGACCGGGTCACGTCGCTGCTCGGCGACTGGCAGTCGCCGGACCGCGTGCTGGAGGTGCAGCTCGCCTTGCGGCTACTTCGCCTGCAGGGATGAGATGGCGTCCCCGGCCGCGGCGTCGGAGTGGCCGAACGGCTTGGCGATCAGCATGTAGACCAGGCCGACACCGACCACGAGCGCGCCGCTGAGGATCACGACGTAGTTGTCGTACCAGGGGCCGTCCGGGGTGCGCGGCCAGACCATGTTCACCATCGCCGCGACGCCGTACGCGAGCGCCAGCACGTTGACGATCAGGCCCCACCGGCCGAGCGTGAACTCGCCGGACGGCGTCCAGCCCTTGAGCCTCGCCCGCAGCGCCGCGAACACCACCATCTGGAAGCCCAGGTAGATGCCGAGCGTCGCGAAAGACACGATCTTGTCCAGCGCGTTGGTGGACAGCATCGACGCGATCACGATGACCGCCGGGATGATGCCGGCCAGCGCGAGGGCGTAGGGCGGGATGTGGCGCTTCTTGTTGAACTTCGCCAGCGCCTTGTGCCCGAAGATCATCTTGTCGCGGGCGTAGGAGTAGGTCAGGCGGGACGCGGCCGCCTGCAGCGACATCGTGCAGGACAGGAACGAGATCAGCACGACGCCGATCACGATCTTGTAGCCGACCGGGCCGAACGCGTTGGTGAGGATGTTCGTGACCGGGTCGGCGTCCTCGCCGCTGATGACCTTGCCGAAGTCCGGCACCGCCAGCAGCAGCGACAGGCACGCGAACGTGGCCGCCGCGCCGCCGATGTAGATGGTGCGGCGCATGGCCTTCGGGATGACGCGGCCGGGGTCCTTGACCTCCTCCGCGGTGTCACCGCAGGCCTCGAAGCCGTAGTACTGGTAGAGGCCGATGATGCCCGCCGCGAAGAACGCCGGCAGGTAGCTGCCCGAACCGCCCGCGCCGAAGCTGTCGAACAGCACGCCCAGGCCGTGGACGCGGTTGTCGACCAGCAGCCAGATGCCGACCACGAGCGCGCCGACGATCTCCGCCGCGAACCCGAAGATCGCGGCCCACGACAGCACCTTGGTGCCGGCGTAGTTGATGAGCGTGGAGACCACGATGATCGCGATCGCGCACAGCACGGTGTTGCCGACGTTGGCGGTGTAGCCGAGAAGTGTGGCCAGATAAGGGCCCGCGCCGTAACTGACGGACGCGATCGTGACCAGTAGCGCGATCATGTAGACCCAGCCGGTCATCCACGCCCAGCGCTTGCCCCACAGACGGCGTGCCCAGGGGTACACGCCGCCCGCGACCGGGTACTGCGCCACGAGTTCACCGAAGATGAGCGCGACCAGGAACTGGCCGACGCCCGCGACGACGAAGCTCCAGATCATCGGTGGGCCGCCCAGGGCGAGGGCGACGCCGAACAACGTGTACGTGCTGACCACGGGGGAGAGGTAGGTGAAGCCCAGCGAGAAGTTCGCCCAGGGACTCATGTCCCGTTTGAACTCCGAGGTGTAGCCGAGGTCCTTGAGCCTGTCTTCCGCTGTCGCTGTCACCTTCACGCCTCCTTGATCAGGTCCGCGGCGCGTTCTCCAATCATGAGCACCGCGACCATGGGGTTCACGGTGGGCATGGTCGGGAACACGGACGCGTCGACGACCCGGAGGCCTTCGAGTCCGATGACCTTCAGGTCACCGTCCACAACGGACCCGATGGCACAGGTGCCCGCCGGGTGGTAGACGGTGTGGGCCGCGCGGCGGCCGTACTCCGAGAGCGCCTCGTCGCTCGTGACGTCCGGGCCGGGGGCGATCTCCCGCTTGAGCCACGACTTGAGCGGCTCCTGCTCGGCGATCTGCCGCGCGATCCGGAAGCCGTCGACGAGGGTCTGCTCGTCGTAGCCGTCGGGGTTCATGAAGTAGCCGAAGTCGAGCTCCGGCTTCTCCGCGGGATCACTGGACTTCAGCCACAGCCTGCCCTTGCTGTGCGGCCGCGGGATGTTCGGCGTCATGCAGACCCCGTGCTCCACCGCCGGGTAGCCGAGGCGTTCGGTGTTGGTGGTGAACGGGATCTGGTAGAAGTGGAACATCAGGTCCGGCCGCGGATCGGACTCGTCGCGCCGGATGAACAGACCGGCGTCGGAGTCCATCACCGAGTTCTCCGGCAACGGTTTCGTGGTCTCCCAGACGATGACCGACTCCGGGTGGTCGAGCAGGTTCTCGCCGACACCGGGCAGGTCGTGCTTGGGCTCGATGCCGATGCTGCTCAGGTGCTCGGCGTCGCCGATGCCCGAGAGCATCATCAGCCTGGGCGTGTCGATGGCGCCCGCGCAGAGCAGAACCTCTTTGTTGGCCTCGATGTAGCCCTTGTCGGTGTGCACACCGATCGCGCGGTCGCCGTCGAACTCGATCCGGCCGGCCCAGGTGTTGAGCAGCAGGGTGAGGTTCTTGCGCTCCAGGATCGGGTGCACGTAGGCGGTCGACGCCGACGACCGCTGGTTGTTCTTCTCCGGGTGGTACGCGATGGAGAAGAAGCCGACGCCGTCCTCGAACGGCGCGGCGTTGAAGTTGTCGATCTCCGGGACGTCGACGGCCTTCCGCGCGGCGGCCACGAAGTCCTTGGCGATCGGGTTCCTGTCCTTCTCCACCACCGGGATGATGTTGAGCTGGACCTTGTCGTAGTACGGGCCGACCGCGTCCCACGTCCAGCCGTGGCCCCAGCCGTCGAGGTCCTGCGGCAACGGCTTGAAGCAGATCAGCGTGTTGTGGCTGGAACACCCGCCGAGCACCTTCGCGCGGCTGTGCCGGATGTGCGAGTTGCCGCGCGGTTGCTCGACCGTCGGGTAGTCGTAGTCGTACTCGGTCTCCAGCAGGTTGATCCAGTTGCGCAGGTTCAGGATCTTCTCGTCGCCGACGTCGGAGGGACCGCCCTCGATGACCGCGACCGTGATCGAGGGGTCTTCGGTCAGGCGCGCGGCGAGCACGCAGCCCGCCGTTCCGCCGCCGACGATCACGTAGTCATGTGCGGTCACTTCGAGTCCTTTCGCGCGAACCAGTTCTGGGCTTCAGGCTTGAGGTTCTGGTACACGTGCTTGGGCTCGGTGTACTCGTGCAGGCCCGCGGTGCCGAGCTCGCGGCCGACGCCACTTCGCTTGAAGCCGCCCCACTCGGCCTGCGGCAGGTACGGGCCGAACTCGTTGATCCAGACCGTGCCGTGCCGGAGCTTCTTCGCGACGCGCTGCGCCTTGTCGAGGTCCTGGCTCCAGACACCACCGGCGAGGCCGTACTCGGTGTCGTTGCCGAGCCGGATCGCGTCCTCCTCGGTCTCGAAGCGCTCCGCGGTGATGATCGGGCCGAACGTCTCGTCCTGGACCAGCTTCATGTCCCTGGTGCAGTCCGCGTAGACCGTGGGACGGAAGAAGAAACCGTTCTGCAGCTCGGGTTCGTCCGGCCGCTTGCCGCCCGCCTTGAGGGTGGCGCCCTCCTGCCTGGCGACCTCGACGTAGCTCTCGACCTTGGCGCGGTGCTCGGCTGAAACGAGCGGTCCGGACTCGGTGTCCTCGTCGAAACCGTTGCCCAGCTTGATGAGATCCGCCCGGCGCGCGACCTCGTGCACGAAGTCGTCGTAGACGCTGCTGTGCACGATGAGCCTCGTGCCGGACGAGCAGACCTGGCCCGCGTGGAAGAACGCCGCCGTGAGCGCGTAGTCGACGGCGACGTCGATGTCGGCGTCCGCGAAGACGATGTTCGGGTTCTTGCCGCCGAGCTCGAGGGCGACCTTCTTCACGGTCTTCGCGGCCGACGCCATGATCCGCTGGCCGGTCGCGAGGCTGCCGGTGAACGAGACCAGGTCGACGTCGGGGTGCTCGGACAGCGGCGCGCCGACCTCGGGACCGGTGCCGAGCACGAGGTTCGCGACCCCGTCCGGCAGTCCGGCCTCGGCCAGCAGCTCGAACAACTTGATCGTCGTGAGTGGAGTGATCTCGCTGGGCTTGGCCACCAGGGTGTTGCCGGCCAGCAGGGCGGGCGCGATCTTCCAGGAGACCTGCAGCAGCGGGTAGTTCCAGGGCGCGATCAGGCCGCACACACCGACGGGTTCGTAGTCGACGCGGCTGATGACGTCCGCCGGGGCACCCTGGACGATCTTCGGGTGCAGCAGTCCGGCGAGGCCGCCGTAGTAGCGGAACACGGCGGCGACGTCGTCCACGTCGATGCGGCTCTCGACCAGCGTCTTGCCGGTGTCGAGCGTCTCGGTGCGGGCGATGTCCTCCTTGTCGCGTTCCAGGAGGTCCGCGACGCGGTTCAGCACGGCGGCGCGGTGTTCGGGGCTGGAGTGCTGCCAGTCGCCGTCGTCGAAGGCGTGGCGTGCCTTGGCGATCGCTGCGATCGCCTGGTCGCGGGTCTGCTCCTCGACCTCGGTGATGACGCTCTGGTCGAAGGGGTTGATGATCTGCCGCACCGGCGACACGAGCTGCCTCCCTGTTTCGCATGTCCACGAAGGACATTCGGGTGTAGCCGGTCGCCGGTGGCGTTAAACCGTGACGACCGTTACTTCAGACTCCTGCGGAGCCGGGTGAAAAGTCGTGCGTTGCTCATGGCCACGATGCCAACGATGTCGTCCGGGTGCTCACCGTCTCGATAGGTCGCGACGAACTTCCTGTCCTCGATGGACCCATCTTCTACTCGAACGTCGTCCGTCGCCCGTCCGATGAACTGGATCCGCACGCCGTACTGGTCGGACCAGACGTAACCGCCGTTGGTGTGCGTCGCGACGGTCTCGCCCGCGAGCAGGTTCCGGGTGGCGATCTGCGCCTGCTCGGTCGCCGACGTCCAGTGCTCGGCGCGGTGCCCCGCGCAGTTCGCGACGTCGCCGACCGCGACGATGTTCTTCACGTTCGTCACGCCGCCCGCGTCGCAGACGACGCCGTTGCCGAGGTTGACCGGTCCGCCGGTGAGCCAGTCCGTCGCCGGGCGCGTGCCGATGCCCGCGACGACGACGTCGGCGTTGACGACCCGCCCGTCCGCGAGGTTGATTCCGCCGTCAACGTTGACTGAGTCAACATTGATTCCGGTGATCAACGTTGATCCGTGGTCGCTGTGCAGATGTCCGCACGCGGTACCCATCTCGGCCCCCAGCACGCGCGTGAGCGGCGTGGGGAGTGCCTCGACGACGGTGACGTCCTTGCCGAGCGCACGCGCGCTGGAGGCGATCTCAGCCCCGATGAACCCGGCGCCGATGACGCCGACGTGCTGCGCGGTGCCGAACGCCTCGCGGAGCTTGATCGCGTCGTCCAGCGTGCGCAGGACGTGCGTGCCGGGGATCGTGCGCGGCAGCCCGCCCGTCGCGATGACGATGCCGTCGGCCTCGACGGTGGTGTCGTCGCTGAGCGCGATCTCCTGCGTGGAGAGCAGCCCGGTGGCCCGCACACCGAGGCGCCACTCCGCGTTGAGCGCGTCGATGTCCTCCTGGTCCGCGAGCGGCACCGCCTCGACCTTGCCGAGGAGGAAGTCCTTCGAGAGAGGAGGCCGGTCATAGGGCAGATGGATCTCGTCGCCGACGACGACGAGCCGTCCGTCGAACCCCTGCTGGCGCAGTGCCTGCGCAGACCTCAAACCGGCGAGTGAGGCGCCGATGATCGCGATCGTCTTCACGCCACGTCCTTGTTCACTTCGACATCGACATAGACCTCTCCATCATTCACGTGGACGGAGTAGGTCTTCACCGGTCTTTTGGCGGGCAGACAAGTCGCCTCGCCGGTGCGAAGGTCGAAGCTCGCGGCGTGCAGAGGGCACTCCACGAAGCACCCCTCCAGCCACCCCTCGCTCAGGGAGGCGTCCTGGTGGGTGCAGGTGTCGTCGATGGCGTAGACGACACCGTCGGCGTTGAAGACCGCGATCGGCGCATGAGGGCCGACGATGCGAACCGCCTCCCCTGGGGGCAGGTCCATGAGAGCGCAGGCGCGGATCATCGTCGGCCTCCGTTGCGTGACGCGGCACACGTTCCGAATGACGCAACACAATGTGAGCCTCGTGAGACCCGCCGTCAAGAGTCCAGCTGGTTGTTTTGCCTGCCGGTTACTGTTGCGCGATGAGCAACTCCGACTCGGCAGCTCAGGTGCAGTCCGTGGACAGAGCCATCAGCGTGCTCGAACTGCTGGCCCAAGGTGAGGCCGGCATCACCGAAATCGCTGGTGAGCTCGGTGTGCACAAGTCCACGGTGTCCAGACTCGTCTCCGTGCTGGAGTCGCGTGGCCTAGTGGAGCAGCTCGGTGAAAGAGGCAAATACGCCATCGGTTTCGGGGTCGTCCGCCTGGCCGGTGCCGCCACCGGACGGATGGACCTGACCAAGCTCGGCCAACCCGTCTGCCAGACCCTCGCCGACTCGTTCGGCGAGACCGTCAACATCGCCGTGCACGACGCCGGCGTCGCCATCAACATCACCCAGGCCCGCGGCTCCGCTGCCGTCTCGGCCGTGAACTGGATCGGCCAGCGCACGCCCCTGCACGCCACCTCGTCCGGCAAGGTCCTGCTCGCCTACCTGCCGGACGACGAACGCAAGCGGCTGGCGTCGCAGCCGCTCGACTCCTACACCGAGAACACCGTCGTGGACGCCGCGCAGCTGCTGGTCGAGCTGAAGGCCATCGCCGCGCAGGGGTTCGCGGCGTGCTTCGAGGAACTGGAACTGGGGCTGCACGCGGTGGCCGTCCCGGTGCGCGGGCATCGCGGTGAGGTGGTCGCGGCGATGAGTGCGTCGGGGCCGTCCTACCGGCTGTCCCGGCAGCGGGTGGAGGAGATCGTGCCGACGATGACGTCCGCGGCCGCGGACCTGTCGGCGCAGCTCGGTTACTTCGCCGGCTAGATCGTGTCGGCGCCGCCGGGTTCCGGCGGCTGAACGGCGGTATTGACAGCTGGGCCCCCGAGCCGCAGTTTGTTGCAGATAGCGGAACGAGTTCTGTTACTCGCAACTGCGGCGAAGGGGTGTCCTGATGCCAGGTGAAGTGCCTCGCGTGGTGCTCGTGGGGGCGGGGATCGTCGGATGCGCGCTGGCCGACGAGCTCACCGACAAGGGCTTCACCAACGTCACAGTCCTCGACCAGGCTCCGGGCCTCGCGGTCGGCGGGTCCAGCAGCCACGCCCCCGGCCTGGTCTTCCAGACCAACTCGTGCCGCAGCATGACCGCCTTCGCCCGCTACACGGTCGACAAGTACACCGCTCTGGGCTGCTTCGACCAGATCGGTGGCCTGGAGATCGCCACCGGTCCCGAACGGCTCGCCGACCTGTCGCGCCGGCACGGCTGGGCCACGTCGTGGGGCGTGCCGAGCCGGCTGGTCGACGCGGACGAGGTCGCGCGCCTGCACCCGTTGCTGGACCGGGAAAAGCTGCTCGGCGGGTTCCTCATCCCGAGCGACGGCCTCGCGAGGCCCGTCCAGGCCGCCGAGATCCAGGCGCGGCGGGCGATCGAGCGCGGGGCTCGGTTCGAGTTCGGGCAGAAGGTCGTCGCCGTCGAGGCCTCGGGCGACCGGGTCACCGGCGTGCGGACCGACACGGACGTGTTCCCGGCGGACATCGTGGTGTCGTGCGCCGGCATGTGGGGCCCGGTGCTGGGGGAGATGGTCGGGCTGACCGTTCCGCTCGTGCCGATGGCGCACCAGTACGTGTTCACCGGTGCCGTGAACGCCGACGCGGAGGCGTTGGCACGGCAGCCGATCCTGCGGCACCAGGAAGCCGACCTGTACTTCCGCTCGCACGGCCAGGCGCTGGGCATTGGCGCATATGGGCATCGCCCCATGCCCGTCGCCGCCCAGGACATCACCGGCTCGGAGCTGCCGTTCACCGAGGAGGACTTCAAGGCGTCCTGGGAGTCGGCCGTCGAGCTGATTCCGGCGCTGGCCGAGGCGGGGGTCGAGCGCGGGTTCAACGGGCTGTTCTCGTTCACCAGCGACGGGATGCCGTTGCTGGGCGAACATCCGGGCCTGAAGGGGTTCTGGGTCGCGGAGGCGGTGTGGATCACGCACTCCGCCGGGGTGGCGCGGTCGATGGCCGAGTGGATCGTCGACGGGCAGCCCGAGCTGGACCTGCACTCGAGCGACCTCAACCGGTTCGAGCAGGCGCAGCTGGCGCCGGACTACGTGCTGGAGCGCAGCTGCCAGAACTTCGTCGAGGTCTACGACGTGCTGCACCCGTTGCAGCCCATGGAGAGCCCGCGGCCGATCCGCACGAGTCCGTTCTACGGCAGGCAGCAGGAGCTCGGCGCGTTCTTCCTGGAGGCGTCCGGCTGGGAGCGGCCGCACTGGTACGAGGCCAACGCGGATCTTCCCGAGGTCGCCGAGGTGCCCGCGCGGGGTGAGTGGGCGAGCCGGTTCTGGTCGCCGATCTGCGGTGCCGAGGCGCTGGTGACGCGCAAACGGGTCGCGCTGTTCGACATGACCCCGTTGAAACGGCTGGAGGTCAGCGGGCCGGGAGCGCTGGAGTTCCTGCAGCACATGACGACCAACAACCTCAACCGCAAGCCCGGCGCGGTCGTCTACACGCTGCTGCTCGACGAGCAGGGCGGTGTGCGCAGCGACCTCACGATCGCGCGCCTCGACGCGACGACGTTCCAGGTCGGCGCGAACGGCAATCTCGACCTCGACTGGCTCACCCGGCACGCGCCGGATGACGTGTACGTCAAGGACATCACGGCCGGAACGTGCTGCATCGGCCTGTGGGGACCGCTGGCCCGCGATCTCGTCAACGACATCTCGCACACCCTGGACACGAAGAAGGGGTACTTCACGGCGCAGAAGGCGTTCATCAAGAACGTTCCGGTGACCGCGCTGCGACTGTCCTATGTGGGCGAACTCGGCTGGGAGCTCTACACCACCGCGGACATGGGCCCGAAGCTGTGGGACACGCTGTGGGAGGCCGGGCAGCGGCACGGGGTCATCGCGGCCGGGCGCGGCGCGTTCAACAGCCTGCGCCTGGAGAAGGGCTACCGGTCGTGGGGCACGGACATGACGACCGAGCACGACCCGTTCGAGGCGGGGCTCGGGTTCGCGGTGCGCCAGGACAAGGAGTTCCTCGGCAAGGGATCGCTGCACAACCTGACCTCGACCAAGAAGCTCACCTGCCTCACGATCGACGACCCGCACAGCGTCGTGCTGGGCAACGAACCCGTGTTCCACCAAGGAGAACCGGTCGGCTACGTCACCAGCGCCGCATACGGGTACACGACGGGCCTCAACATCGCCTACGCGTGGCTGCCCAGTGAGATCGACGACGAGGTCGAGATCGAGTACTTCGGGCACCGCGTCACCGCACGTCCCGCGCCGGAGCCGTTGTTCGATCCCGAGATGAAGCGGCTGCGGGGGTGACGTACGACGTCATCGTCATCGGGCTCGGCGGCATGGGCAGCGCCGCCGCGTACCGGCTCGCCCAGCGCGGGAAACGGGTGCTGGGACTGGAGAAGTTCACGCCCGCGCACGCGCACGGGTCAAGCCACGGAGGGTCGCGCGTCACGCGGCAGGCCTACTTCGAGGACCCCGCGTACGTCCCGTTGCTGCTGCGCGCCCACGAGATGTGGGACCAGATCGAGCAGGACAGCGGGGAGCACGTCTTCCACCGCGTCGGCGGGGTCATCGTCGGCGATCAGGACAGCGGCGCCATCACGGGTAGCCGGGCGAGCGTCGAGCAGTTCGGTCTGAAACACGAGCTGCTCGACGCGTCCCAGCTCCGCGAGCGCTTCCCGGCCTTCCGGCCGTTCGACTCCGAGATCGGCCTGTACGAACCGGGTGCGGGCTTCGTCGTGCCGGAGACGGCCGTGGAGGCGCATCTGGCGCTCGCCGCACGCGCGGGCGCCGAGCTGCACTTCGAGGAGCCGGTGACGCACTGGGAGTCCGGCAGGGTCACCACCGCTCTGGCCACCTACGAAGCCGAGCACGTCGTCGTGTGCCCCGGCCCGTGGGCGCCGGAGTTGTTGGGGGACCTGGGAATCCCGTTTGAGATCGAACGTCAGGTCCAGTTCTACTTCACCCCGGACGACGACTTCCGCGACCACCCGGTCTACATCTGGGACCGCGCGGACGGCACGAACTTCTACGGCTTCCCCGAGCACGACGGCGCGGTGAAGGTCGCGTTCCACAGCGGTGGCCAGATCTGCACGCCCGAGACCATCGACCGCGCGGTGCACGCCCACGAGGTCGAGGCCGTGGTCAACGCGACCAGGCCGCCGATGCCCGGCCTCGCCGGAACGTTCCAGCGCGCCGCGGCCTGCATGTACACCAACACCGCCGACCGGCACTTCGTCATCGCGCGCGAGCACGACGTGACCGTGGCGTGCGGCTTCTCGGGGCACGGCTTCAAGTTCGTGCCCGTCGTCGGCGAGATCCTCGCCGACCTCGTGATCGACGGGGCCACGCGGCACCCGATCGGCCTTTTCGACCCTGCTCGCCTGAGAGGCCTCAGATGACCGGCAGCCTGATCTCCACCCTTGAGGGCCGCTACTACACCGATCCCGCGATCTTCGCTCAGGAACAGGCCGCCATCTTCGAGAAGATGTGGTTCTGCGCGGTGAAGTCGGGCGACCTGCCGAACGCCGGCGACTTCCGCACGGTGCAGGTCGGGCGGGAGAGCGTGCTCATCGCGCGGGACCGCAAGGGCGGCCTCAACGCGTTCCTGAACGTCTGCCGCCATCGCGGCGCGCGCATCTGCGTCGACGAGGCCGGCAGCGTCAAACGGGCGTTCCAGTGCCCTTACCACGCCTGGACGTACGCGTTGGACGGCAACCTGATCGCCGCACCCAATCTCACCTCAATGCCGGACGTTGACCGCGTTGCGTATGGACTCACCAAAGTGCATTTGCGCGAATGGCTCGGCTACGTGTGGGTGAACCTCGCCGAGGACCCGCCGAGCTTCGAGGACGACGTGCTGAGCGCCGTGACCGAACGTTTGGGAACGCTCGAGGGCATCGACGGCTATGAGATCGACCAGTTGTCCGTGGGCAAACGGATCGTCTACGACGTCAAGGCCAACTGGAAGCTCATCATCGAGAACTTCATGGAGTGCTACCACTGCGCGACGATCCACCCCGAGCTCACCGAGGTGCTGCCCGAGTTCGCCGACGGCTACGCGGCGCAGTACTACGTGGGGCACGGCGCCGAGTTCGGCGACGAGATCAGGGGTTTCACCGTCGACGGCAGCGAGGGGTTCGAGAAACTCTCGTCGCTGGAAGAGGAACGCGACAGGAAGTATTACGCCATCACCATCAAACCGCAGGTGTTCATCAACCTCGTGCCGGACCACGTGATCCTGCACCGGATGTACCCGATGGCGGCGGACCGGACGATCGTCGAGTGCGATTGGCTCTACGCCAAGGAAGTCGTCGACACCGGCCGTGACGTCTCTCGCTCGGTCGAGCTGTTCCACCGGGTGAACGAACAGGACTTCGAAGCCTGCGAGCGATGCCAGCCCGCGATGGCCTCACGCGCCTACGCGCAGGGCGGAGTGCTGGTGCCCTCAGAGCACCACATCGGCGGATTCCACGAGTGGCTCGTCCAGAAACTGGAATCAGCCGACTAGGGGATCGACTGCTCACCCGTGCACGGCGAAAGCTGGCACGGGTGATGGAGCAGACCGAACTCTTGCTCCCGGACGGGGAGCACGAACACCTGCGCCGCATCCGGCTTCTGGCCGAGCGCGCGGAACGGACGGCGCACAACCGGTCCAACCTCGTTGGCCCGCCGCCGTCGCAGGAACACCTGGACATCCTCGCGGAGATCAGGAAGCTGACCGACGAGATGACCAGGCCCAGAACAGCCAGACGGGCCGAGGCGTTGCCCCGGCCCGCGAGACCCGCGGACGACCTCGTCGTCCCGGGGAAGATCTGACTGTCAGCGGCGCTGGCCGCGCACCATCTTCACGAGACCCTTCATCGTCTCCTCCAAGCCGGAGCCGAACGGGTTGTCGTGCACCAGGTACGTCCACGTCGAGCTGGGGCGCTTGACCCCGGCGTCGGCGAGGTCGTAGCCCTCGTCGGTGATCTTGGCCGCCTCGTACTTCTCCCTGGTGAGCTCCCAGGACTCCGGCACGATCTTGTTGAACGCCGGGATGGCCTCGCGGTGGAACTCGTCCAGCGGGTTCTGCCGGGCCAGCGCGCGCAGGTGGATGCCCTCGCGCAGGTCCGACAGGAACGTCAGGTGGTGCGTCCACAGGTCGTCGAGGAAGAACAGCGTGATCTTGCGGGCGGCGTCACCGGCGATCTCGTCGGGGGCGCCTTCCTTCTCGCCGACCTTCTCGAACGCCGCGTCCGTCTTCAGCACGACGTCGCGGTGCTTGAGCAGGATGTCGCGCTGGTGCTCGATCAGCTTGTTGTAGCGCCACGTGTTGCGGTGGATCTCCAGGTTCACGCCCTCGGCCACGCGCTGCGCGTGCTCGAAGGTGTGCAGCAGGCCCTTGTCGTGCACCCGGCCGTCGTCGTCCACTTCGGACGGATCCTCGGCGTCCGGCGCGTACTGGGTGATCAGCTCGTCCTGCATGGACGAGAAGAACACCGAACCGCCGGGGTCGCCCTGACGGCCGGCGCGGCCGCGCAGCTGGTCGTCCAGCCGCGACGACGAGTGGCGTCCGGAGCCGATCACGTACAGGCCACCCAGCTCGGCGATCCGGTCGTGGTCCTCGCCCTCGTGACCACCGAGGCGGATGTCCGTACCGCGACCGGCCATCTGAGTGGAGACCGTGATGCGCTGGTACGAACCGGCGTCCGCGATGATCGAGGCTTCCTCGGCGTCGTTCTTCGCGTTGAGCACCACGCACTCGATGCCGGCGGCGCGCAGCTTGGAGGAGATCCGCTCGGACTCGGCGACGTCCAGCGTGCCGACGAGGATCGGGCGCCCGCTCTCGTGGGCCTCCTTGATCTCCTCGACGATCGCGTCTTCCTTCTGCTCCAGCGTCGCGTAGAGGCGGAAGTGCTCGTCCTCGCGGATGTTCTCCTTGTTCGGCGGGATCACGAGCACCTCGAGCTCGTAGAACTCCCGCAGCGTCTCCGCGACGGCGACCGCGGTACCGGTCATGCCGCAGCGCGTCGGGTAGCGGGAGATCAGCGCCTGCACCGTCATCGAGTCGAGGATCTCGCCCGACTCGGTCGTCTGGACGTTCTCCTTGGCCTCGACCGCGGCCTGCAGGCCGTCCGGCCACCGCTGCAGCTTCGCGACACGGCCACGCGTGTCGTTGATCAGATGCACCTTGCCGTCACGCACGATGTAGTCGACGTCGCGGTGCAGCAGCACCTGCGCGTGCAGCGCCACGTTCACCTTCGACAGCGTGGAGGTGACGTGCTCCTGCGAGTACAGGTCGATCTCGCCGAGCGCGCGCTCGACGGCCTCGGACCCCGCACCCGTGAGGAAGACGTTGCGCTCCTCGTCGTCGATCTCGTAGTGCAGGTTCTGCCGCAGCCGCTTCACCAGGTCCGCGATGACGGGATCGGCCGCCTCCGCACTGGTCGAACCGGCCAGCACCAGCGGCACGCGGGCCTCGTCGACGAGCACCGAGTCGGCCTCGTCGATCAGCGCGACCTCGGGCTCCGGGACGATCAGGTCTTCCTCGCGGGTGACGATCCGGTCGCGCAGCACGTCGAAGCCGATCTCGCTGACCGGCGCGTACGTGACCTCGGCCTGGTAGGCCTCGCGCCGCTCCTCCGGCTTCGAGCTGCCGTTGATCCAGCCCACGGTGACGCCGAGCAGCCCGTACAGCGGCCCCATCCAGTCGGCGTCGCGCTGGGCGAGGTAGTCGTTGACGCTGACCACGTGGACGCGCTTGCCCTTGATCGCGAACCCGGCCGCGGCCATGGCACCCGCGAGCGTCTTGCCCTCACCGGTGGCCATCTCGACGACGAGCCCGCTGAGCAGCCCCAGCGCACCCAGCACCTGCACGTCGAACGGACGCTGCCCGATGGCGCGCTCGGCGGCCTCACGGGTGAGCGCCACCAGTTCGGTGTCGGTGCTCTCCTCGCGCAGCTTCTTGGCGTGCGCCGTCAGCTCCTCGTCGCTGAAGGCCTTGAACGTCTCGGCGTGTTTCTCCACGTCCGAGAGCAGGGCCTGGAACGGGGCGAGGTCGATCGACCCCGGTTTCTGCGCGAACCTGCGCATCCGCTGCTTGAAGCGCGCCATGAGAGTGGTCACGACGCGCCAACGTACGGCATCGGCCGGATGTTCCGCAGAGGTCTTGACTGTGAAGGCCCGATTTGTCCCTTAGATCGGGCCTTCACAGCCTCTGATCAGGCCCGTTCCGGCTGGTGCGTCTCCGGCAGCCTGATCACCGACACCAGCGTGCACAGACCCATGACCAGCAGGAACGCCGAAACGGACATCGACGTCCCGGTCGCGCCCAGCAGCGCCGTCATCACGAACGGCGTGCCGCCGCTGACCAGGATCGACGCCAGCTGGTACGCGAGAGAAGCGCCCGAGTACCGCACGTGCGGCTCGAACAGTTCACCCAGGTAGGCGGCGATGGGTCCGTACACGAGAGAGGACGCGATGCCTCCGACCGTGGACGCCACGAACAGCAGGACGAGCGAACCGGTGTCCACGAGCAGGAAGTACGGAAACGCCCACACGATCATGCCGACGGTGCCCGCGATGATCAGTGGACGGCGCCCGAGGCGGTCAGAGGCGTGGCCTGCCCAGAGGATGACCGGGATGCTCACGATGGACGACAGCAGGCTGACGATCAGCACGGACTCGCGGGCGAGACCGAGCGTGGTGGTGGCGTAGGACAGGACGCCTGCGATCGACACGTAGAAGATCGCGTTGGAGGCGAACATCAGGCCCGCGCCGAGCAGGATCGGCTTGCGGTGGGTGCGCAGGACCTCCGTCAGCGGCGCCGCGGCCACGGCCGGTTCGGTCGCGCGGCGTTCCTTCAGTTCGCGGAACACCGGGCTGTCCTCGACCTTGAGCTGGATGAACAGCACCACCGGGAACAGCAGCGCCGACGCCAGGAACGGGACGCGCCAGCCCCACGACGCGAACGCCTCCGGTGAGAGGGACGTGGTGGCGCTGATGAAGGCGACGTTGCCCAGCAGCACGCCGATCGGAACGCCGGCCTGCCCGAACGTGCCCGCGAAGCCGCGTTTGCGCGGACCCGCGGTCTCGGTCAGCAGCAGGACCACGCCGCCCCACTGACCGCCGACCGCGATGCCCTGCAGGAACCGCAGCAGCACCAGCAGCAGGGGAGCGCCGACGCCGATGGACGCCGTGGTGGGCAGCAGGCCGATGAGGAACGTCGCCGCCGCCATCAGCCCGAGGCAGATGACGAGCGCCGGTTTGCGGCCGACCTTGTCGCCGACGTGCCCGAAGACCAGGCCGCCGATCGGGCGCGCGATGAAGCCCGCCCAGAACGTGCTGAACGACAGGAGCAGCGCCACGATCGGCGTCGCCTCCGGGAAGAACAGCTTGGGGAACACCAGTGCCGCGGCGGTCGCGTAGATGAAGAAGTCGTACCACTCAAGACTCGAACCGACGAGTCCGGCTGCCATGAGCCGGCGTAAGGTCTTCTGTTCCGCAGGGGCGACGCTGACCACGGATTCTCCTCACCACGTGTCGATGTACGGGCGTTTCTTCCCTTGGGAGCGGGAAGTTGCAGGGGCCAGCGCCGTGGTGATCCAGCGGCGGGTGTCGGCCGGGTCGATCACGTCGTCGATCTCGAAGACCGAGGCGACGTTGAGTGCTTTGCCGTGCTCGTAAGCCATTGCGACTATCTGGTCGTAGCGCTGCTTGCGCTCGTCCGGGTCGGCGATGGCGTCGAGTTCTTTCTTGAAGCCGAGTTTGATGGCGCCTTCGAGTCCCATCGGGCCGAACTCCCCGGTGGGCCAGGAGATCGCGAACTGCGGCACCTTGAGGTTGCCCGCCGCCATGGCCTGGGCGCCGAGGCCGTAGGCCTTGCGGAGGATCACGAGTCCAAAGGGGACGGTGAGGTTGGCGCCCGTCACGACCATGCGGGTGAGGTGGCGGACGGTGGCGGTGCGTTCGGCGTCGGGGCCGACCATGAACCCCGGGGTGTCGCACAGGGAGACGACGGGGATGTCGAACGCGTCGGCGAGCTGGAGGAAGCGGGCGCACTTGTCGGCGGCGTCGGCGTCGATGGCGCCGCCGAGGACCTTGGGGTCGTTGGCGATCAGGGCGATCGGGCGGCCTTCGACTCGGATGAGGGCGGTGACGATGGCCTTGCCGAAGCCGTTGCGGAGTTCGAGGACGCTGTCGGTGTCGGCGAGGGTGCGGATCAGGGCGCGGATGTCGTAGGCGCGCAGGCGGTTCTCGGGGACGGCGTGGCGGAGGAGGCGCTGGTCCGCGCAGTTCCACGATCCGAAATTGTCGGTGCTGTCTGGGAGAATTGAGTTCAGGGGTCCCCCCGAGGGCGACGGCGAAGGCTGCGCACTCGACGAGGGGACGCCTGCGGGAGCCTGGAAGTACGAGAGGTACTTCTTGGCGACGGCGACGGCTTCCTCCTCCGACGCCACCGCGATGTCCACGACGCCGTTGGGCACCTGCACGTCCAACGGGCCGATGTCCTCCGGCCGGAACACCCCCAGCCCGCCGCCCTCGATCATCGCCGGCCCGCCCATGCCGATGTTCGCGCCCTCGACCGCGATGATCACGTCGCACGTGCCGAGCAGCACCGCGTTGCCCGCGAAGCACCGGCCCGCCACCACGCCGATCAACGGCACCTGCCCGCTGAGCTGCGCGAACGCGTGGAACGAGCCGCAGTCCAGTCCGCTGACCATGCTGTGGTCGGTGTCGCCGGGACGGCCGCCGCCACCCTCGGCGAACAGCACCACCGGCAGGTTCTCCTGCTGTGCCAGGGCGAACAGCCGGTCCTTCTTCTGGTGGTTGCGCAGGCCTTGCGTGCCGGCGAGAACCGCGTAGTCGTAGGACATCGCCACGACCCGTGCGCCGTTGACGACACCGATTCCTGCCACCAGACCGTCGGCGGGCGTGCGTTCGATCAGGTCGTCCAGCGAACGGCGCTGGCGTTGGGCGGCGATCGCGAGGCCGCCATACTCGACGAACGAAGAACAAAGATCCGCGATGTTCTCCCGCGCGGTCCGGCCACCCCGAGCGTGCCGTTTCGCAGCGGCTTCAGGGCGGTCGAAGTCGTGCCGCGCCAGCACCTCGGCCAGATCCGGCCGGACCAACGCCGGATCCACCTCGGGAACGTCCTCAGTGGACTCGCCCGCGCCGGAAGCCAGCACCTGGCCCTCGGACACGGTGTCGCCCACCGACACCAGCACGTCGCCGGACACCCGCACGACGTGCTGCATCTTCATCGCTTCCAGCACGACGGAGTCGGAGGAAACAGCGACCACCGTGCCCGCCAGCGGAGCCCGCATGCCCGAAACGGGCTCCTCGACCACGAAGTCAGTAGAAGCGCCGACGATGTCGCGAGAGAGCAGCGAGCGCAGGAACTCCAGGTTCGTCGAGACCCCCTCGACCCGGAACTCGCCCAACGCCCGGCGCGCCCGGTTCAGCGCCACGTCGAGGTCCTCGCCGTGCACCACGAGCTTCGCCAGCAACCCGTCGTAGCGCGTCCCGACCCGGTAGCCGACGTACCCGTGCGTGTCGACGCGGACGCCAGGGCCAGCCGGCAGCCCGAACGACGACAGCACACCGCCCGAGGTCTGGTTCAGCCGCACCTGCACGGCCGCGCCGCGGTCGTGCGGCGTGAAGTCCACGTCGCCGCCCCAGGCGAGCAGCAACTGGGTGCGCACGAGGTCCACTCCGGACACCATCTCGGTCACCGTGTGCTCGACCTGCAGCCGCGGGTTGACCTCCAGGAACGCGAACGAGTCCCCGGACACCAGGAACTCGACGGTGCCGACGCCGGTGTAGCCCGCCGCGACGGCCAGAGCGACGGCCGCCTCGTGCAGTGCCTTGCGCAGCAAGGGATCCAGCAGGGGAGCGGGCGCGATCTCCACGACCTTCTGGTGCCGCAGTTGCAGCGAGCAGTCGCGGTCGCCGATCACCGACGTCCCGACGAGCTGTACCTCGATGTGCCGGGCGGAGGGCATCAACCGTTCGAAGTAGACGTCCCCGACACCGAACGCGGCCAAAGCCTCGGCCTGGCACGCCTCGACCGCGGCATCGAGCTCCGAAGCGTCAAAAACCGCCCGCATGCCCTTGCCGCCCCCGCCGGCGACCGCCTTCACCATCACCGGGAACTCGCCGGGCAGCGCGTCCAGCACCGGGATCCCCAGCGAGGAAGCCAGCTCCTGTGCTCGCCGTTTGTCACCGAGCAGTTCCAGAACGTCAGCGGACGGCCCGACGAACGCCAGTCCGCGCTCCGAACACGCCCGAGCGAAATCGGCGTTCTCGGACAGGAATCCCCACCCCGGATGCACGGCGACACACCCCTCGGCGGCATCCAGCAGCTGATCCACGTCCAGGTACGGCGACGGCCCGTGCAGTGCCACGGCGCGGTCCGCGAGCGTCACGTGGAGCGAAGAAGCGTCGTCCTCCGCGTATACCGCCACGGTGCGAATTCCGAGGTCAGCAGCCGCGCGCAGCACGCGGACGGCGACCTCACCCCGGTTGGCGACGAGAAGCACGGCAATCCTCCTGAGCGACCGCTTAGTATGTGACGGCGGTCGCATGTTGCCATCTGAAGTGAACGGAAGTCCATACGGAACCGATCGGGGTACTGAGGCGTCAACGGAACACTTCGCCGCAAACGGGCGATCCAGTTGGCAGACTCCCCGCAAACATGCAAGGGCTTCAGGAGGCCGCAGTGGTGTTCAAGAGGATGATGCGCGCGTTCGGTGTGGGCGGGCCGACTGTCGACACGGTGCTGACGAACCCCAACGTCAGGCCCGGCGAGGTGCTGTCGGGTGAGGTGCGCATCGCCGGTGGCGACCACCCTGCCGAGATCGACCACGTCACGCTCGCGCTGCTCACCCGCGTCGAGGTCGAGAGCGGCGACAACGAGTACAACACCAACATGGAGTTCCACAAGTTCTCCGTGGGCCAGCGGATCGTGGTGCAGCCGCACCAGAACCTCTCGCTGCCGTTCCAGATCCCGGTGCCGTTCGAGTGCCCGATCAACGTCGTCGGCGGCCAGCAGCTGCACGGCATGCAGCTCGGCCTGCGCACCGAGCTCGAGGTCCGCGGCGCCGTCGACCCCGGCGACCTCGACCCGATCTGGGTGCACCCGCTTCAGTCCCAGGACGCCGTGCTCCAGGCCTTCGGGCACATGGGCTTCCGCTTCACCAAGGCGGACAACGAGCGCGGCCGCATCCACGGCGTGCCGCAGCAGCTGCCGTTCTACCAGGAGATCGAGTTCTACCCGCCGCCGCAGTTCGCGGGCCGCGTCAAGCAGGTCGAGCTGACCTTCGTCACGACGCCGGGCGAGCTGCACGTCATCCTCGAGGCCGACAAGCGCGCCGGACTGCTCCGTGCGGGCGGCGACGCGTACGGCCGTTTCGCCGTGTCGCACCAGCAGGCGATCGGCACGGACTGGACCGCCACGATCAACCAGTGGATGTCGCAGGTCTCCGGTAGCCGCTGGTAGTTCTCGCGCTGCGGGCAGCCACGATCAACGGGATGATTTCGCCCGAGATCCCCGAGTGCATCGGGGTGTAGCGGGAGGAGGCGTCCGTGACCATCGAGAGCATTCTCGGCGCGCTCATCATCGGTCTGATCCTGGGCTTGCTCGGCAAGCTGTTCGCACCGGGCAAGCAGGCCATCCCGATCTGGCTGACCCTGCTGGTCGGCATCGCGGCCGCGTTCATCGGGTCGTGGATCGCGCGGCTGCTCGGCGTGCAGGACACGCCGGGCATCGACTGGATCGAGGTGATCGTGCAGATCGTCGTCGCCGCGATCGGTGTTTCGCTCGTAGCCGGTGTGTACGGCAGGAAGTCGGTCAGTTAGGTCGGACCATCCTCAGGACGAGGTCGGCGTACATCGCGCCGATCTCGTCCGGGGTCCGCTTCCCGCTCGGCTGGTACCAGCGGGCGACGTCGATGCACAGCGACAGCACGGCCAGGGTCGCGCCCTTGAGGTCGGGGACGTCGAACACGCCCTCCTCGACGCCGTCCGCGATGTAGGCCCGCATCCGCTGCTCGATCTGCCGGCGCAGCTCCGCCACCTCCGCGTGGTGTTCGGGAGAGAGCGCGCCGAGCTCGTACTGCACCACCCGCGCCGTCGTGTGGAACTCCGCGTGCCATCCCGCGAACCCCGCCACCGCGTTCCTGAGCCGCTCCACCGCTCCGTCGCCGCCGATGCTCGACAGCAGGGCGAGCGACGTCTCGTGGCCGACGAGCGAGATGTTGAACAGCAGTTCCTCTTTGGACCGGTAGTGGATGTACACGGCCGCCGGGGACATTCCGGCCAGCGAGGCGATGTCCCTGGTCGTCGTGGCGTGATATCCCTTGCCGGCGAACGCGTGGGCGGCCGCGATGAGCATCCGGCGGGCGGCGTCCGGGGTGACGGTGCGCCAGGTCTCGTCGAGCAGCGAGAACCCGTCCAGTCCGGTCGTCGTCATCGGGCGGCTCCTCGCGTGTTGACAGGTGATGGATCGTACTGCACGCTAAGCGAGCGCTTAGCGCTAAGCAACCGCTTAGTATGGAGGTAAGTCGTGCAGCGGACGCTGTTCAACGAGGATCACGCCGCGTTCCGGGAGTCGGCGAAGGCGTTCGTCGAGCGCACGATCACGCCGAACGTCGAGAAGTTCATCGAGCAGCGGGTGATCGACCGGGACGTGTGGCTGGAGGCCGGACGCCAGGGCCTGCTCGGGCTGGAGATCCCCGAGGAGTACGGCGGCAGCGGCGCCAACGACTACCGGTTCAACACGGTGTTCGCCGAAGAGCTGTGCCGGGTCAACGCCGCGGTGGCGTCGAGTCTGGGCATCCACGGCGACGTCGTGGCGCCCTACCTCGTCGACCTGTGCACCGAGGAGCAGAAGCAGCGCTGGCTGCCCGGCATGTGCACCGGCGAGATCAAGACCGGCATCGCGATGACCGAGCCGTCCGGCGGCTCCGACCTCGCCGCGCTGAAGACCAACGCCGTGCGGGACGGTGACGACTGGATCCTCAACGGCTCCAAGACGTTCATCACCAACGGCTACACCGCCGACATGATCGTCGTCGCGGCCCGCACCGACCCGTCCAAGGGCGCGCGCGGCATCACGCTGTTCGCCGTCGAGACCGGCATGCCCGGCTTCGAGCGCGGCCGCAAGCTCGACAAGGTCGGCCAGCACCCGTCCGACACCGCGGAGCTGTTCTTCTCCGACGTGCGCCTGTCCGCCGAGCACATGATCGGCGACGAGGGCCAGGGCTTCATCTACATGATGGAACGCCTGCCGCAGGAGCGGATCGGCGGCGCCATCTCGAACCTGGCGCACGCGCAGGGCGTCTTCGACGAGACGCTGGAGTACGTCAAGGAGCGCAAGGCCTTCGGTCAGGCGATCGGCAAGTTCCAGCACAACAAGTTCCTGCTCGCCGAGCTGCGCACCAAGCTGGACGTCTCGCAGGCGTTCATCGACACGCTGACCATGCAGCACGTGCGCGGCGAACTGAGCCCGGTCGAGGCGGCGCAGGCCAAGTACTGGAGCGCCGACGTCGAGAACGAGGTCATCGACGCCTGCGTGCAGCTGCACGGCGGCTACGGCTACATGACCGAGTACCGCGTGGCCCGCGCCTGGATGGACGCCCGCGTCACGAAGATCTGGGCCGGTTCCAACGAGATCATGAAGGAACTCATCGGCCGCGACCTGGGCCTGTAAGGGGTGTTCCATGGCTGAAGCAGTCATCGTCTCCACCGCCCGGTCGCCGATCGGCCGTGCCCGCAAGGGATCGCTCGTCTCGCTGCGCCCGGACGACCTGGCCACGCAGGTGATCTCGGCCGCGCTGGGCGACCTTCCGGCGTCCGAGATCACCGACCTGCACCTCGGGTGTGCCGAGCCGCAGGACGAGCACGGCCAGAACATCGCGCGCCGGGTGGCCGTGCAGCTCGGCTACGACTCGCTGCCGGGCACGACGGTCAACCGGTTCTGCGCGTCGTCCGTGCAGACCGCGCGGATGGCCTTCCACGCCATCAAGGCGGGGGAGGGCCACGGGTTCATCTCGGCCGGCGTCGAATGCGTATCGCGGTACATGCACGCGGGCGCGCCGTCGTTCAACCCGCTGTTCGCCGAAGCGCAGCAGCGGACCCTGGACACGGCCGCCTCGAACGCGCCGTGGACCGACCCGCGGCTCGACGGCGAACTGCCCGACTACTACATCGCGATGGGCCAGACGGCCGAGAACGTCGCGACGCAGATGGGCATCTCGCGGCACGACCAGGACGAGTTCGGCGTGCGGTCGCAGAACCTCGCCGAGAAGGCCATCGCGGACGGCTTCTTCGCCCGCGAGATCACGCCGGTCACTTTGCCCGACGGCACAGTGGTCTCCACTGACGACGGACCGCGCGCCGGCGTCACGTACGAGTCTGTTTCCTCTCTCAAGACGGTTTTCCGGCCCGAGGGAACGATCACCGCGGGCAACTGCTGCCCGCTCAACGACGGCGCGGCCGCAGTCGTGATCATGAGCGACGTGCGGGCCCGCGAACTGGGACTGACCCCGTTGGCGCGCATCGTGTCCACGGGTGTTTCCGGACTGTCGCCGGAGATCATGGGCCTCGGCCCCGTCGACGCCACGAAGCAGGCGCTGGGTCACGCCGGTCTGTCCATTTCGGACATCGACCTGGTGGAGATCAACGAGGCCTTCGCCGTCCAGGTGCTCGGCTCGCAGCGCGCGCTGGGCATCGACATCGACAAGCTCAACGTGCACGGCGGTGCGATCGCGCTGGGTCACCCGTTCGGCTCGACCGGTGCTCGAATCATGACGACGCTGATCAACGGCATGCAGGCCCGCGACGCCCAGTTCGGCCTGGAGACGATGTGCGTCGGCGGCGGCCAGGGCATGGCGATCATCCTGGAAAGGCTTTCGTAGTGGGAATCCTGGACAAGTTCCGTCTCGACGGGAAGGTCGCGATCGTCACCGGCGCCTCCTCGGGCCTCGGCGTCGCGTTCGCCAAGGGCCTCGCGGAGGCCGGCGCGGACGTCGTGCTCGCGGCACGCCGTGCGGACAAGCTGAAGGAGACGGCCGCGCTGGTCGAGGCCGCCGGCCGGCGCGCCCTGGTCGTGCAGGCCGACGTGTCGCAGCCCGACGACTGCCGTGAGGTCGCTCGTGCGGCGGCGGAGTTCGGCACGGTGGCGGTGCTCGTGAACAACGCCGGCGTCGCGTCGGCGGTGCCGGCGTCGCGGGAGACGCCGGAGCAGTTCCTAGGCGTCATGGACGTGAACCTCAACGGCGCCTACTGGATGGCCCAGGCGGCCGCGGCCGTCATGAAGTCCGGTGGCTCGATCATCAACATCTCCAGCGTGCTCGGCCTGGTGACCGGCGGTATTCCCCAAGCCGCGTACTCGGCGTCGAAGGCCGGTCTGCTCGGCCTGACGCGGGATCTGGCGCAGCAGTGGACCGGGCGCAAGGGCATCCGCGTCAACGCGATCTGCCCCGGCTTCTTCGCCTCCGAGATGACCGACCAGTACCCGCCGGGGTACCTGGAGAAGATCCAGGCCACTCTGCCATCCGGGCGAATCGGTGACCCGGAGGAGCTCGCTTCCGCCGTTGTCTTCCTGGCCTCGCCGGCGGGCGGTTACGTTACCGGGGAGACGCTCGTCGTCGACGGTGGTGCCGTGATCGTCTGACTCCAGGGGGAGCCGTGCGGGAGCCCGAGTTCAAGATCGTCGACCCGCGAAGACGGTTCCTGCTGTGGTTCGTGCCGCCGCTGGCGGTGTTCGTCGTCGGGCTGGTGGTGTTGCTCGTTTCGGGGCACATCACCGGCCCGTTTCGTTCTGTCACCGTGGTGCGGGCCCTGATCGCCTCCAAGCGCGACTTCTTCGAGGACGAGCAGGTCAAGCGCATCCTCATGGCGCGCGGCTACCAGGTGCACGTGACACCGGTCGGCTCGCGCGACCTGGCGAACAAACCCGACCTCGACTCCTACCACTTCGTGTTCCCGTCCGGGCACGTGGCGAACGAGCACGTGAAGTCGCGGCGAGCTGGAAAACACGTGGTGCCGTACCGGCCGTTCTTCACCCCGGTCGTGCTGGCCACGTTCCGCGAGTACGCCGAGGCGCTCGTCAAAGCCGGCGTCGCGAAGCCGCACGACACGGGCGACAAACCGTACTACTACAACCTCAACGTGAACGACTTCTCGACGCTCGGGACCAAGCGGTGGAAGGACATCGACCCCGGCCTCACCAACGGCAACCGGGTCATCGCCCAGTCGCCGGACCCCTGCAAGGCCTACTCGGGCGCGACGCTCGTCGGGTTCTTCGCCACCTCCCTCGGTGACGTGCCCCCGCAGACCGTCGAGGCGGCGGAGGAACTGGCACTCAAGGTCAAACCGCACATCGACGCGCAGGGGCAGGCCGGCGAGGACATGGCCCCGAAGTACTTCGTGCCGGAAGGCCGCACGCACGCCGTGATCGCCGTGATCTACGAACACCAGTACATCGCGTACCAGTTGCGGCAGCAGACCTTCGACACCGAACGCGTGCTGCTCTACCCGACCAAGCAACACCAGAGCACGCCTGAGCTGATCTCGTTCACGCCCGAGGGCGACCGCATCGGCGAGCTGATGATGAGCGACCCGGACCTGCGCCGCCGCGCCGTCGAGCTCGGCTTCCACTCACTCGGCTGGAACGGCGAGACCGGCGCCGACTTCGGCGGCTACATCGCTTCCCGAGGCCTGCCCGAACCCCCGGCAGGGGAGATGGGCAGGGTGGAGCTGCCCAAAGCGGAGCTCTTCGAGCGCATGCTCGACGTCGTCGGCGACTGCAAATGAGGGTGCTGGCAGCGGTTCTGCTGCTCCTGCTGACCGCGTGCACGTCGAGCACCCCGCCGCCGGTCCGGCTGAAGATGCTGGCGAGCACGGAGCTGGCCGACCTCGGCCCTGTGCTGGAGGAACTGAAGAAGGCCACCGGGGTCGAGCTGACGGTCGAGCACCGCGGCACCGTCGAGGCCAGCAAATCGCTCGCGGGGTTCGACCTGGCGTGGCTGTCCACCACCAGGTTCCTGCGGCTGCGCGGTGCCGAACCCGAGCTGGCGTCGAGCGTCATGACGTCCCCGGTGGTGCTCGGGGTGAAACCCGGCAGCCGGGCCGTGCTGGGCGAGCGGCCGACGTGGGCCGACGTCGCCGACCGGGCCGCGCTGGGCCAGTTCCGGTACGGCATGGCCGATCCGCGGGTGTCCGGTGGTGGGATGGCCGCGTTGATCGGGGTCGCCACGGCGGCCGCGGGCACCGGCGCGGCGCTGCGGCCGGAGGACGTGAGCTGCGATCGTTTGCAGGGATTCCTCGCGGGGCGGGCGTTCGACGCGCCTGACCCGGTCGCCGAGTTCGTGTGGCGGTCCGATGTGGACGGACTGGTCGCGCACGAGTCCGAGTTGTTGTCCCTGAACGCTTCCGGGCGTCTGGCGGAGCCGTTGGAGATCGTCTACCCGCGTGACGGCATCGTGCTGTCGGACTACCCGCTGATGCTCGTCGAGCCCGCGCACCGCGCCGCGTACGACCGGGTCGTGGAGTGGTTGAAGTCGCCGGACGCGCAGCGGATGATCGCCGAACGCACCTGGCGCCGGCCCGTCGAACCCTCCGTGGTGCGCAACGAGAAGCTGCGCGCCGACCTCGGCACCGCGCTGTACTTCCCGGACAGCCAGGAGGTGCTCGACCGGCTGCTGCTGTTCCACGACCGCGCGGGCGAAGGTCGTCAGGTGATCTTCGTGCTGGACTACTCGACCTCCATGCGGGGCCCGCGGCTCGCCGGGCTGCGGGAGGCGTTCGCGTCGCTCAACGGGTTCGACCGCTTCTACGTCGGCGAGACGGTCACGATCATCCGGTTCGCGGGCACCGTGCTGGAGGAACGTTCGATCACCGTGCGCGGGAAGCAGGACCTCGACGCGCTGCTGGCCGTCGTCGCGTCCGACGACCTGCAGGACAACACGGCGATCTGGGCCGCGCTGGACCACGCCTTGCGACTGGCCCGCGGGGAGACGGCGGTCGTGCTGATGACCGACGGCGAGAACAACGCGGGTCCGTCGGTGAACGAGTTCCTGAGGGTCGGGCGGGGAGAGGTGCCGGTGTTCCCGATCCGGTTCGGCGAGGCCTCGACGGCGGAACTGGACCGGGTGGCGCAGGCGAGCGGTGGCCGTCTCGTGGAGGCCGGCGCGAAGTCGTTGCTGGAGGCGGTGAGAGAGATCCGTGGATGTCGATAGAGCTCTGTGGTGGTCGGTCTCGTGGGGCTGGATCCTGCTGTGGGTCGCGACGCTGATCGCGCTGGTCGTGGTCGTCGCTCTCGGCTGGCGGTGGCTGCGGCGCCGTGAACCGGAACCGGAGGTGCCGGGCCTGCTGTTCTACGTGCACGGCCGGCGGATGATCAACCTGTGCAAGGTCGGCCGGTACGACGACGCGGTCACCCGGCAGTTCGTCAAGCAGATCACCGTCACCAAGAACGGCAAGCTGCAGGTCGGCCCCAGCGAGTTCGGCATCGGCGTGGACGGGTCGGTGGTGGAGCAGAACACCGACACCTACGAGAAACCGGCCACGGAGATCGACGTCATCGGCGTCGTGCTGGCCGGCCTGCGCGCGGGCCACGGCGTGGTCGACGTCGACCTGACGACGCGGACGATCACGGCCGACGAGTCGTGGCGGCGGGGAAAGGCCAAGCGGCTCAACGACATCCGCGACTACGTGTCGCTGCACGGCCGGTTCGAGGTCGGGGACGGTGAGGACCCGGCGGTGCTGATCGCGCCCGTGGGCGAGCACTGGGTGCGGGTGGAGTGCGACCGGGCGAGCCTGCGCGACACGTTGCCGCCGGGTCAGTTCAACGCGCGATGCCTCGGCAAGGTCCAGTCGTGGAACGCGGCGACCGGCGAGATCGTGGTGCTGCCGGTCGTCGTATTCCAGTAGACGGGTGGGGGACGATCAGCGCGTGATCGCGTTGGACGAAGTGCTCGTGGTCGACGTGGAGTCGACGTGCTGGGAGGGAACGCCGCCCGCCGGTGAGGTCTCGGAGATCATCGAGATCGGGATCTGCCCGGTCGCGGTGGCGACCGGGGTCCGCGGTGAGCGGCGGTCGGTGCTGGTGCGGCCTTCGCGGTCGTCCGTCAGTCCATTCTGCACTCAGCTCACGACGTTGACCGCCGAACAGGTCGCGGGCGGAGTCTCGTTCGCCGAGGCCTGTGCGTTGCTGCGCAAGGAGTTCCGGTCGGATCGCCGGGTGTGGGCGTCCTACGGCGACTACGACCGCAAGATGTTCGAACGGCAGTGCGCCGACTTCGGTGTCAAGTATCCGTTCGGGCCGCGGCACGTCAACGTCAAGACGTTGTTCGCGCTGGTGCACGCGTTGCCGCGGGAGGTCGGGATGGCCGAGGCGGTGCGGCTCGCCGGGCAGGAGCTCGACGGCACGCACCACCGCGGCCACGACGACGCCCACAACATCGCGGGCCTGCTGGCAGGGCTGATCAGAAGGTGATCACGTCGGCGCTGTTCGGGTTCGCCTTGCCCGCGAGCACGGCCTGCCACACGTCGACCAACTCGTCCGGGCCGCTGTGCCGGACGACCCCGACCCAGTCGCCCGCCTGAGCGGTGAAGCCGCGCCACGCCTCGCCGAAGCGCTCAGCGAACCCGTCGGAGCCCCAATCGGCCGTGCGCTTGCGCAGCTGGTCCGGGGCGAAGAAGAACTCGGAGCGCGGGTCCTGCGAGGCGGCCTGGTGGGTCAGGCCGATCGAGATGTCCTTGACCAGCGCGGAGCCCAGCCGGTCGTGCAGCGCCGAACGCACGTCGGCCGACCCGCTGAAGTCCAGGTACGCGCTCGGTTCGACGTCCACCGAGGCGTCGTAGGGGAGCACGGTGTCGTAGAGGCCCAGGCTCCGCGTGAACTCGACGTTGCGCGGCGAGGTCAGGCCCACGACCCGCACGCCCTGGTCACGAAGGCGTTGTGCGGTGCCGAACGCCGTCTTGCTGGAGGCCGAGGAGATGACGACGGTGCGGGCGCCGTGGAAGTCGTTGTCCGCCAGTTGGTCGGCCAGCAGGAACGACGTGAGGAACAGCGGCCGGTACAGCACCTGCAGGTCTTCGAGCTGCTCGTCGTAGGCGGGATCCTGGGTGGTGACGAGGTAGCTGTTGTAGACCGCGGGCAGGTCGGCGCGGTGGTCGGCGGTGTCGACGAAACCGGACGAGGTCAGCTTGGCGCGTGCGACGAAATGGCTCGCCATCGGCAGGTAGCCGTAGACGCGGGTGCCGGCGGGCAGAGCGTCCACAGTGGATTCGACGACGTCGGCGAAGCCCCAGACCGGGATCACGCCCTGGCCCTCGCCGCCCGCCGGGAAGAAGCGCCAGTAGCCGATGAGGTCGCCGATCACGCCGTACGTGACGTTGTTGGCGGTGAGGCCGACGTGGCTGACCCGGAGCAGCACCTCGCAGTCGGACAGCTCGGACGGCTCCGGCAGTTCGTCGTGCAGCACCTCGGTTTTGGTGAGGTCGTCGCGATCGACGACCACCGTCCAGCGAGTGGTCATTGCCTGGATTCTCCTAGCTCGGAAGGTACGCTCCGGTCGTGACCGTGCCTGAAAGACTGATCGACGCCGCCACCCGCCTGTTCGCGGACAAGGGGTACGAGCGGGTCGCCGTGCAGGAGATCGTGGAACACGCGGGCGTCACCAAAGGCGCCATGTACCACTACTTCGGGTCGAAGGACGACCTGCTGCACGAGATCTACGGGCGGTTGCTGCGCTTGCAGACCGAACACCTGGAGAAGATCGCGTCGAGTACCGGCCCGATCACCGAGCGCCTCCGCGAGGCCGCGATCGACGTGATCGTCACGAGCATCGAGGACTTCGACGCCGCCAAGGTGTTCTTCCGCTCCATGAACCACCTGTCCGCCGAGAAGCAGAAGGAAGTGCGGGCGGAACGGCGGCGCTACCACGAGAAGTTCCGCGGCCTGATCGAGGAGGGCCAGCGGGACGGGACCTTCCGCGACGACGTGCCCGCCGACGTCGCCACGTACTACTTCTTCGGGTCGTTGCACCAGCTGGGCACGTGGTACCGCCCGGACGGGGACATCCCGGCCGGGCGGCTGGCGGAGCACTACGCGGATCTGCTGATCCACAGCCTCACGGCACAATCACGCTGACGATCTCGGCGACGCACGCGGGCTTGTCGCTGCCCTCGATCTCGATGACGACCTTGGTCACGAGCTGCTTGCCCAGCGCGATGTCCGTGACGTCCAGCAGTTCGACCCCGCCGCGCACCCTGGAGCCCACGAGCACCGGCTGCGGGAAGCGGACCTTGTTGCTGCCGTAGTTCACGCCCATCTTGATGTTCTTGACGGTGTAGACGTCCCGCACCAGGTACGGCACCAGCGACAACGTCAGGTAGCCGTGCGCCACCGGACCGCCGAACGGGCCCTTCTTGGCCTTCTCGACGTCGATGTGGATCCACTGGTGATCCAGCGTCGCGTCGGCGAACAGGTTGACCTGCTCCTGCGTGACCTCGTGCCACTCGCCGAACCCGAGGTGCTCGCCCTTCGCGGCGACCAGCTCGTCGATGTTCTCGAAAGCGCGCATGAGTCTCAGTCCTTCGGTCCGCCGGCGACGTAGATGACCTGGCCGGACACGAACCCGGCACCCTCGCTCACGAGGAACGACGCGGTGTGCGCGATGTCCTCCGGCTGGCCGACGCGCGCGACCGGGATCGCCTGCGCAGCGCCGGTGAGGAAGTCCTCGAACGGGATCTTCATGCGCTCGGCCGTCGCCTTGGTCATCTCGGTGGCGATGAAACCGGGCGCGATCGCGTTGACCGTGACGCCGAACTTGCCGAGCTCGATCGCGAGGGTCTTGGTGAAGCCCTGCAGACCGGCCTTGGCGGCGGAGTAGTTGGCCTGGCCGCGGTTGCCGAGAGCGCTGGTGCTCGACAGGTTGACGATGCGGCCGAAGCCTTCCTTCGTCTGGAACGCCTGAACGGCCTTGCTCATCAGGAACGCGCCGCGCAGGTGCACGTTCATGACCGTGTCCCAGTCCGCGGAGGTCATCTTGAACAGCAGGTTGTCGCGCAGCACGCCGGCGTTGTTGATCAGCACGGTCGGCGCGCCGAGCTCCTCGGCGACCTTCGCGACGGCGGCGTTGACCTGCTCCTCGTCGGCGACGTCGACCTTGAGGCCGATGGCGCGACCACCGCTCGCGACGATCTTGTCGGCGCCGTCCAGCACGCCCTGCTCGTCGAGGTCGAGCAACGCGACGGCCAGGCCGTCCGCGGCGAGACGCTGCGCGACCGCGGCGCCGATGCCACGAGCCGCGCCGGTGACGATCGCAACCCTGTCGGCCACGGGTCCTCCTTCGGTGAGGGGATGGTGAGCTAAGCAAGCGCTTAGTAACGTACCTATCAGTCCGCTTGACGTCCAGGCCTGTGCGGACGACCATACCGACTGGTCGGAATGTGGCAATTCGAGGAGGCAGGTGCCAGTGGAACTCACCGGCAAGGTCGCGCTCATCACCGGCGGATCCAACGGCATCGGCGCCGCGTCCGCCCGGCGTCTGGCGTCGCTCGGCGTGCACGTCGTCGTGGCTGACGTGGACGTCGACCAGGGCAAAGCCGTCGCCGATGAGATCGGCGGCGTGTTCGTGCGCTGCGACGTGACGGTGCCTTCGGACTCCGCCGAGGCCGTCGCTGTCGCGGTGCGTGAGTTCGGCGGGCTGGACATCGCGTTCCTGAACGCCGGCATCGGCACCGGGTGCTCGCTGGGCGACGACTTCGACGTCGAGACGTACCGGCGCGCGATGGCCATCAACTTCGACGGCGTCGTTTACGGCGCGCACTACGCGTTGCCCGAGGTTCGCAAGCGTGGCGGCCAGATCATCGCCACGGCGTCCATGGCTGGTCTCATGGCCATGCCGGGCGACCCCGTGTACGGCGCCAACAAGGCTGCTGTCGTTGGGCTCGTGCGCTCGCTTGGTGGCGCTTACACGGACGTGCGCGTGAACGCGTTGTGTCCCGGGTTCGCCGACACCAACATCATCGTGCCGCTGCGGTCGACGCTGGACGAGATCGGCATGCCGATCATCCCGGTGTCCGCCGTGGTGGACGGCTTCATGTCCATTGTGGAGGGATCGGGTACCGGCGAGGCCTGGTTCGTGCAGGCCGGCCGTTCGTCGGAGCCGTTCGGGTTCCGCAACCCGCCTGGGCCTCGTGCCGCTGATGGTTCGCGCATCGAGGCTGCTCGCAAGGACCCCGTTTCGATCGCGCTTGAGGAGAACTGACGTGCGTGCCATTCAGATCACCGAGTTCGGCGGGCCCGAGGTGCTCCAGCAGGTGGAGCTGCCCGACCCGGTCGCGGGTGAAGGGGAGGTGCTGATCTCCGTTTCGCGTGCTGGGCTGAACTACGCCGACACGCACCAGGCGGAGAACTCGTACCTGGCGAAGATGTCGCTGCCGTTGGTTCCTGGTGGTGAGGTTGTTGGTGTCACGGAGGATGGGCGTCGGGTTGTTGCTCTGACCAAGAACTCTGGCGGGTATGCGGAGAAGGCTGTTGCGCCTGCTCTGACCACCTTTGACGTTCCTGATGGTGTGGACGATCTGACTGCGTTGTCGTTGATCGTTCAGGGGGCCACGGCTTGGCTGTTGCTGCGCAAGTCGACTCACATGGAGGCTGGTGAGTCGGTTGTTGTGCACGCTGCTGGTGGCGGTGTGGGGACGATTGCCGTTCAGCTGGCCAAGTTGTGGGGGGCTGGGCGGGTCATCGCTACTGCTTCGTCTGAGGACAAGCGGAAGTTGGCGTTGGATCTTGGGGCGGATGTTGCTATCGACTCTCGGTCTGAGGACATGACTGCTGCCCTGATCGAGGCCAATGGTGGGCGGCGGGTTGATGTTGTTCTGGACATGACTGGGGGAGCGGTCACTGATCAGTCGGTTGTGGCGTTGGGTCCTTTTGGGCGGCTTGCGTTTTATGGCATGGCCTCGCGGGAAAGGCCGAAGCCGGTTGACCTCGGGGCGTTGCTGGTGCACTCCACGACCGTTGCGGGTATGTGGTTGCCGCACGCGTTGAGGGTTCGGGATGCTGAGCATGGGACGTTGGCGCATCGGGCGATGAGTGAGCTGTTTGCGCTTGTTGTGGATGGGAAGATTCGGGCCGTTCCTGGTGGGGAGTATGGGATGGGGGAGGTTCGGCAGGCTCACGAGGACCTTCGGTCTCGTCGGACTGCTGGGAAGCTTGTGCTTGACCCGTCTCGCTAGGTTCGTAGCGTTCCCCGGCTTGCGGGCGGCGACCTTGCGGTTGCGTGCTTCCCCTGGGGGCTCTGCCCCCAGACCCCCGGCAATCTGATCGGGGGGTCCGCGCCACTCGCGGGTAGATGGCACGCCTGTTGCTTTGGGCGGCTGCCTGTTGCTTTGAGAGTTGCGTTGGCGGCGGGGTCCCGTCACGAGCCGAGCCAAGAGCGGGCCACATCAGAGAGGTGGGGGGGGGGGGACGAAAATAGGGTCGGCAGGACCAGGCCACAC
>NZ_JBIRVV010000009.1:121865-248238 GCF_044387305.1 Lentzea sp. NPDC020367
AGGTCAGGTCAAGTCGACGAAAAGCGTGTCGACTTGACCTGACCTCTCTGATGCAGCAAGAGCTATGGCGCGACTCGTGACGGGACCCCACCGCCCAGCCCGCTTGGTAAGGACGGCTCGCCTTCGGCTTCGCGTTTGGTCATGTGTTGTGTCGTCTGTGTGTATGCGAAAGGGCGGCTCGCGTTGTGCGGGCCGCCCTTTCGTGTCTTGCTGGAACTAGTCGGAGAGCTCCGCCAGCTGGGCCTTCACCCTGGCCAGTTCGGCTTCCAGCTCCTCCATGCGGGTGCGGTGCTGGTCGCGGGCCGCTTCCAGCACCGACTCGATGCCTTCTGCGATGTCCTCGTGCAGTTCCTTGGCCGCCTTCGCGACGGAGATGGCCGGGATCACCAGGCCCGACACGACGCGCTGCGTGCCGTGGACCAGGTCTGCCTGCCATTCGCCCTCGGCGGTGCCCGTCACCGTGAGCGTGAGCTCTACGGTCCGGGTCTTCTTCGCCGTGCTCTTCGGGCGGCCTGCCTTCGGCTTCTCGGCCTTGGGGGCCTCTGCCTTGGGAGCCTCGGTCTTCGGAGCCTCCACGGGCTTCGGAGCCTCGGTCTTCGGAGCCTCCACGGGCTTCGGAGCCTCGGCCTTCTCGGCCGCGGGGGCCGCCGGCGCCGGAGTCTCCTCCACGACGGTCTCCTCGACTGCCTGCACCTCGGTGAGCGTGTCCGACACGATCAGGTTTCCTCTCTGCGCAACGACGTGACCCCGCGCACAGCATAGAACACTTGTTCGATCAGTCGTGTGTGGGGTCGGTGCAGAGCCTAGTCAGTACGGCGGGAGCTGCACGCGCCACTGTCGTTCTACGTCGATGACTCCCGGTACCGCCTGCAGCGCTGGGATGGCTCTGACCTCGGCGGTGCCGGTGACCACGCCCAGGGCTTCCAGGACCGTGTCGACCACCAGGCCCGCCTCCCGCAGGTCGTCGAGGACCTGCGGGAGGCTGCCGTCCTTCACGGAGACCATCACCTGGTCCACCGAAGCGGTCATGGCGCCTGGACGAGTCCGGTGCCGATGTCGGTGGACGGCAGGGGGAGGCGTAGTGCGGTGCCGGCCAGGCGGGCCCACAGTTCGAAGCCTCGGGCGCCGGTTCGTTCCGCGATCAGGACTGCCACGCCTGCCACGTGCGGGGTCGCCATCGAGGTGCCGCGCAGGCGGGAGTACTTCTGCGGGAGCTTGAACGACGAGTAGACGTCCACGCCGGGGGCGCAGACGTCGATCTGGCCGATCCTGTCCGCCGAGCCTGACGAGAACGACGCGATCGCCCGGTTCACGTCGATCGCGGCCACGGCGATGATGCTGGGGCAGCGTGCGGGGTGGCCCACCGGCGCGATGCGGGCCGGGCGGGTCGAGGCGTTGCCCGCCGCGGCGATGATCAGCGTGCCCTTGGCCATCGCGCGCTGGGCCACGGTCTCGTAGATCTGCGAGTACGGCGTGCCCGCCGGGACGTCGGCGCCCAGGGACATCGAGATGACGGCGCAGCCGTTCGTGATCGCCCAGTCGATGCCCGCGAGGATGCCGCCGTCGCTGCCGGAGCCGGCGTTCGACAGGACCTTGCCCGCGAAGATCTCCGCCTCGTAGGCGATGCCGTAGCCGGGCAGGGTGGCCGGCTTGCGCGGGCCCGAGGACGTGCCGATGCAGTGCGTGCCGTGGCCGTGGCCGTCCTGCACGTCCTCGCCGGTGATGAACGACTTCGTGGTGATGGTGCGGCCCGCGAAGTCCGGGTGGTTCTGCTCGAAGCCGGTGTCCAGGACGGCGATCTTGACGCCCTTGCCGGTGGCCGTGCTGACGTCCGCGCCGACCGCCTGCAGCCCCCAGGTCAGCACTGACTCGTCGGCCGCGGCCTCCGGCTCTTCCTCCGCCGGTGCGGCGAACGCGTGCACGACGCGCTCCGGTTCGACGACCAGCACCGCGCCCGGACCGTCGACGGCCCCGTTCAGCTGGCCCAGCAGGTTCGGGTCACCGGACACCACGGCGACGCCGAGCTCCGGGAACACCTGCAGCGTGTCCGAGCCGATCTCACCGGTGTTCGGGTTGAACCCGGCGAACTCGCCGAGCTCGGCCAGGCCTTCTTCGACGGCGTCTTCCTGCAACAGCACCAGGAACCGGCCGGTGGTCTCCACTTCCGCGGGTTCGGTCATGACGATTCGCCCCTACTCTCCGTCTAGCCCTCACTAGAGAGTCGTCACATCGGGGCAGTTGTTTCAGGCCATTTGCCGTCTGCGCTGAAAGAATTCACCGATTGGCTCAACGTACTTCGCCGCGATGGGCCCGAGGATGGCCATCAGCAGCACGTACGCGGTGGCCAGGGCTGCCAGCTCGTCGGCGACCTGGCCCGAGGCCACGGCCAGCCCGGCGATGACGATGGAGAACTCGCCGCGCGCCACCAGTGCCACGCCCGCACGCATGCGGCCCATCTTGCCGATGCCCTGCCTGCGCGCCGCCCACCAGCCGGTGAACACCTTCGTCGCGGTCGTGACGGCGGCGAGAGCGATGGCGATGCCCAGAACGGGGGGAATCGAGCGCGGGTCGGTGTTCAGTCCGAACACGACGAAGAACATCGCGGCGAACAGGTCGCGCAGCGGCTCCAGCAGGCGCGTCGCGTTCTCGGCGGTCGACCCCGAGATCGCGATGCCGAGCAGGAACGCGCCGACCGCCGCGGAGACCTGCAGCTGCGAGGCGATGCCCGCGACGAGCAGGGCCGAGCCGAGCAGCTTGAGCAGGAACACCTCGTGGTCCGGACTGTCCACAATGGCCGAGATGAACCGGCCGTACTTCAACGCCACCACCAGGACCACGGTGATCGCGAACAGCGAGATGCCGACCGAGGTGAGTCCGCCGAGGAAGCTCACGCCCGCCAGCACGGCGGTGAGCACCGGCAGGTACACGGCCATCGCGAGGTCCTCGAACACGAGCACGGACAGCACGACCGGTGTCTCGCGGTTGCCCAACCGGCCGAGGTCGCCGAGCACCTTCGCGACGATGCCCGACGACGAGATGTACGTGACGCCCGCCATCGCCAGCGCCCCGACCGTGCCCCAGCCGAGCAGGATCGCCGCGATCGCGCCCGGCGCCGAGTTCAGCACCAGGTCGAGCACGCCGGCCATCCAGGACTTCTTCAGCCCGGTGGTGAGCTCGGACGCCGAGTACTCCAGGCCGAGCAGCAGGAGCAGCAGCACCACGCCGATCTCGCTGGCGATGTGCGTGAACTCCTCGATGCCGTGTAACGGGACGAACCCGCCCTGGCCGAACGCGAGCCCGCCGATCAGGTACAGCGGGATGGGGGAGATTCCGGCACGCCGCGCGACCCGACCCAGCAGACCGAGGCCGAAGAACACCGCGCCGAGCTGGATCATGGCCATTGTTGTCTCGGGCACTGTGCTTAACCGCCGTGGAGGATCTCAGCGGCGGCGTCGAGGCCCTCCGCGGTGCCGACGACGACCGCGAGGTCACCGTTTTCGAAGAGGAAGTCGGGGCCGGGCGACGGATGCGCGTTGCCCGAGCGCACGACGGCCACGATGGACGCACCGGTCCTCGTGCGCAGAGCGGTCTCGCCCAGCGAGCGGTTCGCGAAGGCGGTCACCGGCAGCTGACGGGTCGTGATGCCCGCGATGTCGCGGGTCTCCTCGCGCAGGTGGGCGACGAGCTGCGGCGCGCCGAGCAGGCCCGCGAGCGTGTTCGCCTCTTCCGGCGAAAGGGGTATCGAGGCGGCGCAGGAGTCGGGATCCGACGCCTTGGACAGGATCAGCTCGAACCGGCCGTCCCGGTAGGTGATCACGCCGACTCGGCGTCCGGCGCGGATCATGAAGTCCTGGCGCGTCCCGATGCCCGGCAGGGGCGTGATCTCTACGTTCACACAGATCATGATACGTCGATGTCCCAGGAGGTGAGGATGACGCTGCGTGTACGTCCCGTGCGTCGCGGCTGGGTGGTGCGTGAGCGCGTGCCCGGTCCCGACGTCGACGAGTTCGCCGAACCCGGCCAGGTGATCGGGGCGCTCGCGAGAGCCCCGCACGGCACGTTGCTGGCCGTCCAGCACCCCCATCGCACGCCGGCCGCCCTGGCGTCGGGCACCGGGCTGCTCGACGCCCTGCCGCACGCCCGCGCCGAGCTCGCGGCGCTGATCCGGCGGGCGTACACCGAGGTCACCGACGTCGTCGCGCCGTACCGGGTGGACGGACCGGACGGGACGGCGTGCGGTCTGCTGTGCCTGGTCGACCCGGACGGGATCGCGCACACCGAGGACGTCTATCCGAACGTGGTCGCCGAACGCGCTCAGGTGCTGGCGTCGCTGGGCATCGCGACGAGCGCGGCCATGCTCATCCCGATCACCCCGCACGACGGACTGACGGACCTGGTGCTCGGCATGACCGGCGATCCGGCCGTGTCGCTCGTGGACTCGGGCGGGCGGCGGCACTGGGTGTGGCTGGTCGGGCCGGGGGAGTTGCAGGAGCGGTTCCTCGAGGCGGCGGGCGCGCATCCGTTGCTCGTCGCGGACGGCAACCACCGGGTCGCGGCGGCGCGGGAGGCGGGGCTGGCCGGGTTGCTGGCGCTCGTCACGTCCGGGCCGGGGCTGCGGGTCGGGCCGATCCACCGCGCGATCGTCGGCACCGGGTTCGGCACGGCCGATCTCGTGACGGCGTGGGAACGGGTCGGGCTGACGGTGACGTCGTTGCCGTACGTCGTCGCTCCGGAACCGGGTGTCGTCGTGGTGCGGTGCGCGGACGAGGTGCTGCGGGTCGAACTGCCCGCGGGGCGAGGGATCGACCACGCGGTCGTCGAGTCGGTGCTGCTGGGCGAGGCGCTCGGGCTCGATCCGGAGAGTCCGTGCGTGCGGGCCGTCGTGGATCCGTCCGTGGAGGCCGAGGCGGTGCTGCTGATCGCGCCCGTGCCGTTGCGGGAGGTGCTGGCGGGCACCAAGATGCCGCGCAAGAGCACCTATTTCACCCCGAAGCCGCGGAGCGGACTTCTGCTGGCCGACCTGTCACCGTAGGGCCCTGCCCGGCGGGTTCGTTCGACCCTGGTCCCCGATCAAACACGCGTTGAAAATCGTCCAATGCATGACGACGCCGAACCCTCGTTGCCGCCGCCCCACGCCAAGATCGGGCACGTGCACGTCAGGCATCTGAGGGCGATGACGTCGGCGTTGCGCGCGGTCGACTACCGCTACGGGGGTGGGGCGTGCCGTACGCAGGTGCAGGCGATGTTGTCCTGGTGTGACAAGGCTTTCGCGCACTCGGCCAGTGCCGCCGTTCGCCGGGACTTCCGCAGCGCCATCGCGGAACTGCACGCGCTCGCCGGGTGGACCGCCTTCGACGCCGGACTGGGAGGGTCCGCGCACCGCCACTTCCTCCTCGCCCTCGACTTCGCCCAGGACGAGGACCTGGTGGCGAACATCCGCTATCGGATGGGGCGGGTCCACCTGCACCACGGTGGACCCGCCGAAGCGCTCGGCATGTTCCGGCTCGCGGGGATCGTCGCGAACAACCACCACACGAACGCGATCCTGGCCGCGAACCAGGCCTGGTGCCACGCCGAGATGGGAGATCGGGTGGCCGCGCTGGCGTTGCTGGGGCGTGCGCACGACGAGTTCGCGCGGGCGGACGTGGACCGTGCCGCGCCGTGGGCGGCGTTCTTCGACGTGCACGACCTCGCGGGCATCACCGGTGCCGTCTACACGTCTCTCGCGAGCACCGTCGACCGCGGGTTCGCGCGGCCGGCCATCAAGTCGTTGCGGCAGGCCGTGACGGGGTATCGGGACGACATGGCGCGCAGCCGCACGTTCGCGCTGATCGCGTTGTCGCTCAACCACCTCCTGGAAGGGGACGCGGACGAGGCGGCGGTGACGGCGGCGCTGGCCGTGGTGCAGACCGGGGACATGATGTCCGCCCGCACGCGCAAGAAGCTCGATCCGTTGCACGCCGAAGCGGGCAGACGCCGTGCGACCACGTTGCGGGAGCTGATCACGCCGTTGCTGGCGGTCCCGTCGCACGCCGCGTGATGAGCGCGCGGACCCGCTGGTTTCCGGCGACACCAGGGTCGTTGCCGGAGATCCGGGCCTTCGTGCGGGGTCTTGCCGGTGAGTCCGGGCTGCACGGCGACGACGCGCGGGACGTGCTGCTCGCGGTGGCCGAGGCGGCGGACAACGCGGTGCGGCGCGCGGGGGCGTCCGTCGTCGGGGTGACGTGGGAGCCGCGCGATCACGCCGTGCTGCTGACCATCGAGGACGACGGCGTGTTCGACCTCGAGGCCGGCACCGCCGCCCGGCCGCTGGGTCTGCGCCTGCTGTTCGGCATCGCCGACGAGGTGCAGGTGCGGCCCGGCAAACCGACCTGGCCCGGCACGGTCGTGCGAGCGCTCGTGCGGGTCTGGTCGCGTGCGGGTGTCCCGGACCTGCCCGCGCCTCCGGGACACCCGCGCGTGCTGCTTCTGGACGGCGACCGGTTCTCCGGTCAGTCGCTCGCCGCGTTCCTGCACGCGGAGGGGTACGACGTCACGCTCGTGACGACAGTCCCTGCCGCGCGGGAGGCTCTTCAGAGTCCACCGGCACTGGCGATCGTGGACCTGCTGACGTCTCATGGGGAGGGGACCAGGTTCGCGGCGGCGGCACGAACGTCCGGTGTGCCGGTGGTGGCCGTTTCGGCGATCGAGCCGGCCGCTCACGTCGCCGATGCTTATTTGCCGAAACCAACGCACCCGCTGCGTGTGCTCGCGGCGGTGCGCGATCTGCTGTCTCCTGATCCGTGAGGCACCCACGATGGAACCCGACTCAGCCCTGTTGGAGGTACGTCGCCACGGCGCGGTGGTGACGCTCACCGGCGAGGTCGATCTGAACACGAGCGACCTGCTGCGCTCCGAGTTGGCTCTCGCCTGCTCGTTCGGGGACGGCGCAGGAGACGTCGTGATCGACTTCAGCGGCCTGACGTTCATCGGGTCGAGCGGCCTGCACGTGCTGATCGAGACCGCGGGCCTGCTCGGGCAGCGGCGGCTGGTGCTGCTCGGCGGTGGATGGGGCGCCTACGTCGTGAACCTGCTCGGCCTGACCCTGCGATTCCCCAACATCGTCCTGGACCACTGACGTCCACTGAGGACGCTGTAGGGTCGGTCGCATGGCGGTACGAGCGATCAGGGGAGCCACGCAGATCGACGCGGACTCGCGCGACCTGCTGCTGGAGGCGACGGCCGAGCTGGTGCGGGAGGTGTTGTCGTGCAACGCGTTGACGGCCGACGACCTGATCAGCGTGGTGCTGACCGCCACTCCGGATCTCGTGTCGGAGTTCCCCGCCTACGCCGCGCGCCTGGCGGGGCTCTCGGACGTACCACTGCTGTCCGCGACGGAGATCGCGGTGCCCGGTTCGATGCCTCGCGTGATCCGGTTGCTGGCGCACGTCGAGACCGATCTGCCGCGGTCGTCGGTCAAACACGTCTACCTGCGCGGGGCGGCGGCGTTGCGGACCGACCTCAACCACTGAGCTTTCTGCTGATCGCGTCGATGTGCCGGTGGTCGGTGCCGCAGCAGCCGCCCAGCACGGTCAGCCCGGGGAAGAGCGCTCTGAGTTTCCGGTAGTCGTCCGCGAGTTCTTCGGGATCGCCCCGGTCGAGGACTTCCGCCTCGTCGAGTTCGGCGTGGCTTTGCTTCGACGCGTTGGCCCTGATGCCTCTCAGGCGTTTCGTCCATTCCGCACCGGGGTCGAGCGCGGGCGCGATGTGCGTGGGATGCGCGCAGTTGACCATGTAGTAGGCCGGGTAGCCGTTCGTGTCGCGGTCGACGGCCTCGATCGCGTCGCCCAGCGCGTCCCCGCTGGGCAGCCTGCCGTCCGTTTCGACGGTGAACGAGATGACCACGGGCACGTTCGCTTCCCGTGCGGCGTCGACGATTCCGGTGGCCTCGGGGACGTTCGTCAGCGTCATGGCGGTGACGAGGTCGGCAGGCGTGCCGGCGAACGTCCTGATCTGGGGCGAGTGGTAGTCGCGCGCCTCCTCCCTGGTCATGATCGACTCAGGCCGGTAGGCGTCGCCACGCGGCCCGACGCAGCCGCTGATGACGACCGGGATCGCGAACCGCTGCCGCACGTCGAGAAGCAGGTCCACGGCCTTGCGGTTGACCGTCGCGAGCTGTTCGTCGTCGTAGCCGAGTCGTGCGGCCCAGTCGGGATTGGCGCGCCACGTGGCGGTCTCCAGGACGATGCCCGCGCCGTCGCGTTCGGCGATGCCGGCGTAGCGCTCGAAGTAGCGGGTGAGCGCCGCGTGGCCGTCCGCGTCGTCGAGCAACGGGAACGCGGCGAAGTCGGGCAGGTCGATGCCGTCGTCGAAGATCAGGGTGGTCTCGGCGCCGCCGTCGGTGAGGAACAGCGGGGCGTCGAGCTGGGGCAGCTGCGTCATCGGGCGCCTCCAGGCCGGAGGGCCCAGTGTGCAACTCGGACGGCGTTCTTGCCCGGTATCATCAAATGATCACTGGGGGGTGATCGCGTGTTCCAGCCTTATCTTGCCGAGTACCGCTACTACGCGTTGTTCGAGGACGGGCGCGGAATGTCCGATGCTGGCAACGCCAAAGGGCTCTACCGCACCATCAGCGCCCACGTCGAGGAGCGGTACCTGGGCAACGGCAGGTGGGAGTCGAGCAGCGGTCTGTCCAGGGCGAAGGACCGGGACTCCTACGACGACTACCGCGAGGCGACCGCTGCCGAGGTGGAGCACCTCACGCGCCGCATTGACGCCGAGCCCGGGAAGCCGTCGCCGGCGTCCTTCGAGTGGAGCGGCGTCTCCGAACTTCTGGCGGCTCGGCGGCGAGCCGAACCGGTGAACGGCCACTACTACTTCGCGGAGTTCGAGAGCCTGGGCGACGTCGTGGACGTCGACCGCGCGCACGCCCTGATCCGGTGTCCCGCCAGTGGTAGCGGGAAGTGGGAGATGTTCCTGCACGAGGGGAAGTGGGTGCCGGGGGAGGAGCCGCGGGGCAAGCACGTGCTGCCGGTGGGCCGCGAGGACGTCGAACGCATCAGCGTGGCGAGGGAGACAGCTGAGGCGAGGTACTTCGACGTCTGGTTCGGATTCACCGTGGAGGACGGGTTCTACCGTCGTGAGCTCGTGCGCCGCACCGGATCGGTCGACGAGACCACCGACGACCTCGGCTGGCGGCCCACCGACGTGCTCGGGCGGCTGGAGCCGTCCTGGTGGGTGGCGGAGTTCAGCCGGAGCCAGTTCCGCGGGAGCCGCTACGCCGCCGTGCTGCTGGAGAGGTCGCGCAGGTTCCGCGGCCGGCCTCACGACTACCAGGCGGTCCTCCGCGAAAGCGCCGACGTCTACCACTTCGGCGACGTCCCCGTTCTGGTCAGGCGGCTGCCGAACCCGTACGAACTGGAGTACGAGCGGTGGACCCCGGACGGCTGGCAACCGGTCAACGGGTCGCCCTGGTCGCGCACGCTGCCGATCTCCGAGGAGGAGTTCGAGCGGCTCGCGGCGCCCCGCCCGGACGAGCGGGGCGCGGGCGACGTCAGGCGCTGAAGTCCTTGCCGGGCAGCCACCCGTTGGGGATGTCCGTCACGCGCCACGACGGCACGGACACCTTGACCGTGCGGATCGGCGTGGCCAGGAACGGCGCCACCTCGGGCACCTTCGTCACGAGCCGCTGCCGCACGGCCTCGTCCTCGGCGCCGTCGACCACCACGGCGGTGCCGCGGGCCTGCAGGAACGGCTCCATCGGCGACCCGGTCGACACGACCAGCGCGACCTCGGGGTTCTCCTTGATCGCCTTGAGCGTCCGGCCGCGCTCCTCCAGCACGAGCACGAGCGTGTGCGGCCCGTCCTCGGCGAAGTAGACGCCGCTCACCCACGAGCCGTCGGAACCCGCCGTGGCGAGGAACATCGACTTGTGCGTGGCGAGCGTGCGGTGCAGCAACGCCTCGACGGCGCTGTGCTGTTCCAGGGTGGTCACTGAGCCCTCCATGTGATCGGTTGTGCGCACACGAGATCGGTCACGGAAGCTCGCGCCTGTTGCGGATTCCACCGATCGATACCTCGGTGGCAAGCCTTTTGTGATTTCTTGGCACGCCGGAAATCCCATGCAACCTAGAATTGTGCAACTCGCCCGAATGGCTGTGGTGCCTGGGTTTGAGGACCGCTAGGAATGGTGGCGAAACCACGCAACTGTTCGTCTCGCGCATTGTTCTGGGTCACCTGGGGACTACGTGACCGCGTTGAGGCGAACCAGTGGACACCTTGGGGGCAGGGGGAGCTGTGGGGAGTCTTGTCGCGGGCAGACGCCCGCGTTTGATCGCTTTGAGCTGCGTCGTCGTGCTGGGCGCGAGCCTGCTGCAGGCGGTGACGTACGCGCAGGCGGCAGGAGCCGCGCCGGGGGTCACGGCGGGTGCGGGGCCGGTGGACCGGCCGGTACCCGCGGAGGCGCGGCCCGACGAGGCCGTGCCGCCGGACAAGTGGCCACCGGTCGTGCCGCTGGGCGTCAAAGCCGGTGGACAGCCGTCCACAGTGGACGAACAGCGGCTCGCGCAGGTCAGGGCCGAGGCCGACGAGGTGTTCGCGAACGTCGAGCTGCGGTCGGGTTTCGCGCTCGGCGACACCTCGCTGGTGGCCTACTTCGACGTCGAGGACGACCCGCGGCCGTGGCAGTCCTGGCGGGTCAGGGTTTTTGAGACCGGGAGTGCGACCGAGCAGGCCTCGACCACGTTGCCGCGCTCCGAGCTGACCGTCCGGTGTGGAGCGGTGCGGCAGTTCTGCCGGTCGTTCGGCGCCGCTGACGGCTGGGTGCTCGACCGCGAGAAGGACTACTTCGTCACGATCGCGGCCGTGCTGGACTCCGGTGAGGAGCTGGTGTCGGCACCGAGCCCGGCCAGCCGGCCGCGCACGACCGAGCTGCCGGATCCGCTGCCGGTCGAGCAGGTGTCCGGGTGCGGGTGCGGCACGGCGCTGAGCAACACCGGGGCACGGCCCGCGTTCCGCGGTGACGGCGTCAGCACGGCGATCGGCGCGTACACGCGGATCGAGACCGATCTGTCGATGTCGTCGTTCGGCGTTCCGTTCTCGTCGAGCCGGGTGTACTCGTCGAGCCTGACCGTGCCCGGTCTGTTCGGCACCGGGTGGGCCTGGTCGTACGGCATGCGCGTCACGCCAACGGATCAGGGCGCCGTGGTGCTCGCCGACGACGGCGCGCAGGTGCTCTTCCGCAACGCCGACGGCGGTGGTTTCCAACGCCCGCCGGGTGTGCGGTCGTCGTTGCGCAGGACGGCGTCGGGCTGGGAGCTCGTGACGCTGGGGCAGCTCACCTACGAGTTCGACGGCCAGGGCAAGCTGGTCGCCGTCCGCACGGCGCGCGGCGTCGCGACGCGGCTCGCGTACACCGGTGAGGGCGTCGAGATCACTGACCCGTCGGGCCGCGTGGTCAAGGTGCGGGTGGAGAACGAGCGCATCCGCTCGATCACGCTTCCCGATCACCGCAAGGTGTCCTACGAGTACGACGACGCCGGCCGCCTGGCCGTCTACAAGGACGCGCGCGGCTTCAAGTGGAAGTACCGCTACGGCACCGACAACCGCCTGACCGAGGTGCAGAGTCCGCAGGACCACAAGCGGATCGTGCTGATCCGCAACGAGTACGGCGGCGACGGCCGGGTCACCAAGCAGTCCGACGCGCTGGGCAACGCCACGACGTTCGCGTGGAACGGCGAGACCCAGGAAGCCACCACCACGGACGCGGACGGCGTGATCGTCCGTGACGGCTATCGCGGAAACGTGCTGCTCTACACCCGCCGCGGCGCCGGTGACACCGACAACCACCGCTACGACAAGTCGCTCAACCGCGCGTTGATCGTCAGCGGCAACCACAACCAGCACGAGTCGTTGTACGACCTCAACGGCAACCCGGTGACCCGGCGCGCGCCGGCGGAGATGAAGTTCGACGAGAAGACCAAGTACGACGCGCGCAACAACCCGATCGAGTTCACCGACGCCAACGGCAACGTCTGGAAGAACACCTACAACGAGTTCGACGAGCTGACCCGCAGCACGGACGCGGAGAACCACTCGATCAACTACGCCTATGACGAGCGCGGCCTGCGCGTCAGCCAGACCGACCAGCGCGGCAAGGTGACGCGGTACGAGTACGTCGCGAACGGGCAACCGAACGCGGGCCTGCTCGCGGCCGTCGTCTCGCCGGAGGGCAGGCGTTCCGAACTCGGCTACGACAAGACCGGCCGCCGCGTCACGGAGACCGATCCGCGCGGCACGGTCGCCGGCGCGAACCGCTGGCAGTTCACCACGAAGTTCGGCTACGACGAGCAGGACCGGACCGCGGAGGTCCAGGAGCCGGGCAAGGACCACTCGTCGCGCACGTTCTACGACGAGGTCGGCCGGGTGCGGTCGACGATCAACCCCGAGGGGCTGGAGGTCAGGAACCGCTACCTCGACAACGGGCGCCTCGACGCCGTGATCGATCCCCGCAGGACGACCAGGGTCGTCTACACCAACGCGGGCAGGCGCGCGGCCGTGCGGACCGAGATGGGCGGCGACGGACCAGATCTCGTCACGTCGTACCAGTACAACGCCAAGGGTTTGATGCAGTCGACCACGTCGCCGCGCGGCAACGTGCCGGGGGCCAACCCCGCCGACTTCACCACCACGTACCGCTACGACGCGAACGACAACCTGGTCCGCATGTCCCGGCCGTATCCGGGCGGCCAGGTCGTGCACAAGGACATCAAGGTCGACCCGCTCGACCGCACGACGTCCACAGTGGACGAGTTCGGCAAGACGGCGTCGTTCCAGCGGTCCAACACCGGTCAGGTGTCGTCCACCACGGACACGCTGGGCCGCGGCACGACGATGACCTACGACCGCAACGGACGGCAGACCTCGCAGTCCGACGCGGGCGGCAACTCCGTCAAGTACACCTACGACGAGGCAGGCAACAAGACCAGCCGCACCGACGCTGCCGGCGGCAAGACGTCGTGGGAGTACAGCGACGACGGCCTGCTCGTGGCCAGCACCGAACCGCGCGGCAACGTGCCGGGCGCGGACAAGGAGCGGTTCACCTCCCACGTCGAGCACGACCTGGTGGGCAACCGCGCCAAGGTGATCAACGCGCTCGACCAGGCCACCACGACGAGTTTCGACGCGAACAACCGGCCGACCTCGGTCACCGACGCGAACGGCCACGTCACCCGGTACCGCTACCGGGAGGACAACCAGGTCCACAGCGTCCACCAGGCGGACGCGAGGTACCTCCCGCACGCACCGGACATCAACGCCACCGTCTACGACTACTACGAGGACGGCCTGCTGAAGTCCGTGCGGGATCCGTACTTCCGCACGACGAAGCTCGAGTACGACCGCGCCGGGCGGCCGGTCGGCACCGTGGACCCGTTGGGGCGCAGGGTCGAGGCGACCTACGACACCGAGGCCAACCTCCTCACGATGCTGACCCGGTCGCCGCACGAGCACCTCTCACCCGAGGAACGCGCCAAGCGCACGATCGTCAACACCTACGACATCGTCAGCCGGCGTGAGCGCAGGGCGTTGGGCAACGGCGGCCCCGTCTACACGTGGGGCTACGACGCCAAGGACCGCATCACGTCCTACGGCGACCCGCTCGGCGTGCGTGAGGTCACCTACGACGACGAGGACCAGATCAAACGCGTCGTCCGTCGTGAGGCCGGCGACCGCACCGAGACGTTCAACTACGACTACGACGCCCGCGGCAACATCACCTCCCGCGAGTACCCGGACGGCACGCGGGTCACCACCGGGTACGACGCGGACAGCCGGATCACCGAGCAGACCGCGGCGGGCGCGACCTGGCGGTTCGGCTACGACGTGGCCGGCAGGCGCACCAGCACGACCCTGCCCGGCGCCACCGGGCTGGTGGAGAACCGCGTCTACGACGACGCGGGACGGCTCACCGGTGTCGGCACCGAACGCGTGCCCGGCAGCCCGCCGCGGCCCGACGTGCAGGACCCGGTGTCGAAGTACCAGATCGACCTCGACCCGGTCGGCAACCCCACCAAGGTCGTCACCACCCGCGGTGGCGTGTCCGAGTCGGTCGCGTACGCCTACGACGACGTGGACCGCGTGAAGTCCGCCTGCTACGCGGCGGCCGACTGCGGCAAGAACACCGCCGCGGCGGGCCGGATCGACTACGAGTACGACCTGGTCGGCAACCGCACCAGGCAGAAGCGGACCGGCACCGCGGGCGACGACGTCACGCACTACGACTACGACTCCGCGAACCAGCTCACCAAGAAGGTCGTGCAGCCGGACCGCGGTTCCCCCACCCTCACCGACTACGACTACGACCTCAACGGCAACCAGACCAAGGCCGGGCGCGAGAAGGCCACCTACCACCTGGACAACTCGCTCGCGACGGCCACCAACGCGGCCGGCGCCACGACGTCGTTCTCCTACGACGCAACGGGTCTGCGGCTGGCCGGCAGCAGCGGCGACACGACCAAGCGCTGGTCGTGGGACGTCAACGGCACCCTGCCGCAGATCGCGGTGGACACCACCACGAACGCGGCCGGTGCCCAGCTGGAGAAGCGGGCGTTCACCTATGGACCGGACGACGAGCCGTTGGCGTTGCTCGATCCCGCGGCGGGCGTGCACCCGTACACCCACGACTGGCTCGGCGGCACCGCGAACATGCTGTCGCCGGACGGCAAACCGCTCACGGGCTACGACTACGACCCGTTCGGCAACCCGCGTCAGGGCCCGACCCTGACGCCGGGCGAGGCCGCACCCGCCAACCCGTTGCGCTACACCGGGCAGTACCAGGACTCCAGCTCCGGTGAGGGCAACTACTACCTGCGGGCGCGCAACTACAACCCGGACACCGGCCGGTTCACCTCGACCGACCCGATGCCGCAGCCGGGGCCCGCGATCTCGGCGTACGCCTACGCCGAGAACAACCCGATGGCGTTCACCGACCCGACCGGCGCGGTGGTCGACGCGGGCGGTGGCGGCGGCTCGACGCAGGAGAGCGGCGCCACCGAGCCGACCGGCCCGAGCCCCGAGGACGTCGCGAAGGCGCAGCAGCTGCAGAGCAAGAGCGTGCTCGACGTCATCCTCGAGGCCGGTGGCCAGATCCTCATGGAGTTCCTGGGGATCAACGACATCATGAACTGCCTCAAGGGCGACCTGGGCGCGTGCGTGTCGATGGTCGTCGGCGCGCTGCCGTGGGGAAAGATCTTCAAGGCACCGAAGATCATCGGGGCGATCTTCAAGGCGGGCAAGGCCGTCGTCACCTTCTTCCAGGAGCTGAAGTGGGCGCGCGCCATCATCCAGGGCGCGGAGAAGGCGGCCGAGGCGGCTCGGGCGGCGGCAGCCGCGGCCGCGAAGGCCGCCGCGGAGAAGGCGGCGCGCGCCCGTGCCGCGGCGGAGGAGGCCGCGCGCAAGGCGGCCGCCCAAGCCGCGGAACGTGCCAAAGCCGCTGCGACGAAAGCGAAAGCGGCGACGAAGAAGAAACCCGAGGCGTGCGCGACGGGGACCAAGCACAGCTTCCCGGCCGGTACGCGGGTGCTGCTCGCCGACGGCACGACCAAGCCGATCGAGGAGGTCCAGCCGGGCGACACCGTCGTCGCCACGGAGCCGCGGTCCGGCAAGTCCGTTTCGCAGCAGGTGTTCTTCACCATCCGCACGGACCACGACAAGTCCTATCTGGACGTCACGGTGAAGGCGGAGGACGGCTCGCCGGCCACGATCACGGCGACGGACAACCACCCGTTCTGGTCGGTGACGGCCGGACGCTGGGTGGACGCCGGCGAACTGCGCACCGGCGACCTGCTCAGGACGGCCGCGGGAACGTTCGTGCAGATCACGGCCGTGCGTGCCTACACGGCCTCGCAAAGCACGTTCGACCTGACCGTCAACGGCACCAACACCTACTACGCGCTGGCCGGCGCGACCCCGTTGCTGGTGCACAACTGCGGTGGGTCCGTCGCCAAGCACTCCTCCAAGTGCGAATGCGCGAGCGGCAAGGACCCGCGGGTCGTGCGCAACCCGCACGGCCGCAAGGGAAGCCCGGCCACGCAGGGGCAGCTCGACGACATCCGCGACGAGATGCTGGAGGTCAACCCCGGCTGGAAGCACGTCGCGGGCGGCAGCCTGCCCGAGCGGGCCGTTCCCGGTCCGAACGGCGAGGTGCGCTACGCGGACCTGGAGTTCGAACTCGAGGACGGCTCACCGTTCTTCGTGCAGACCGTGGACACGCTCGCTGACGGCGTGACGGCGAATCCGCGCGAGATGGGCAACGGGATCGACCTCCTGCTGTGGGGCAAGGGGCCTGTCATGAACGTCCCGAAGATAAAGTGATCTCAGCTGTTGGGGGCGCCGTTCCCGGCGCCCCCAACGCTGTTTCCGCGGAGGTGACGGTGGCGAAGAAGAAGCTCTCCCCGGTGTTGCTGCTGCCGGAGGACGAGACGGCTTTGCAGGCCGCGATCACGGCCGCGCACCCGGACGTCCGCGTCCTCGACTCCGGCCCGTGGGCGGACGCCGCCACGCCGCCGGTGCTCGGTTCGATCACCGAGGTGCGGTTCACCGGCTTCCTGTGGCCTGTCGCGGTGCACCCCGAGCTGCCGACCGAGGTGCGCAGCGACGGCGCGGTGTGGGGCGTCGAGACGGGTAAAGCGGTGCAGTGGAGCCGCTGCAGGCTGGCGGACGGCACCCTGGCGGCGGGCTCACTGGGGGTGGTGATCGAGCCCGGCGTGGAGGAGTTCGTCCGGTCGGTGTGGCGGATCTTGTTCCGGTTCACCTCCAACGACCTGGTGCGGCACCACCGGCCCACCGGCGAGCACGTCCGCATGCCCACGTTCCGGATCGGGCCGCACGCTCTCGCCGAGGCTCGTGCCGGCCGGCTCAGGCTGATGGCGTCGGCTTTGGAGCTTCACCCCGCCGGTTGAGAGCAGTTCGACCACGGCGGCGCGGCCGACCAGGACGCCGCTCTCCCGGATGATCTCCTCGTAGTCGTCGGCGCGGCACGTGAGCACCATCGGCCTGGCCACGCGCGCGATGTTCCGCACGGCGTCGACCTTCAGCAGGACCTCGTCCAGGCCGTCCAGCACGGGCAGGACCAGGCCGCGGTCGACGAGTTCCCGTGCGACGCGCTTCCCGCGCCGGCGGAACACCGGGTGGTCGGCCGAGATCCGTCGCGCCATCCACGCGTTCAGGTCCTGCCTGCGGGGATTCCACGACGCCAGCGGGAACAGCACCGGCACCAGGTCGCCGGGTTCACGCTGGGCGAGCATCCGGAGCGTGAGCAGGATCGCGGCGCTCGTCTTGCCGGAACCCGGCTCGCCCAGCACCACGAGCTGGTGTGCCGGGAGTTCGCGCAGAGCCTTCGCCAGGTCGTCCGCCCCGCCGTGCAGCTTCAGCCGGATCGGCCTGCCCGCGACCACGCCCGTGCCGATGATCTCCGCGGGACTCGGGGCGACCGGCCGTCCGGTCGTCGCCCAGCGCGCCTCCAGCGGGTCCTGGCGCGGCCGTTCCCACCGCGCGGCGACGAGCCGGGCGAGGTCCTCCAGAGCCTGGTCCGGGTCACGCGCGGTGGTGGCCCGCAGGCTCAGCAAGCCGGCCACCAGGCCCGCGATCGCGAGCACCACCCCTGTCCCGCCAACGAGTTCGCCGCCCACGTCCCGAGTGGTCAGCCAGATCAGGACACCGATGACCGACACGGCGAACGCCACGACGGCGAGCCGCCACCTGCGCAAGTTCACCGGGGCATGATTCCGGATGATCGGCACCTGGACCGTCCCGGTGCCGGTGTGAGCGTCCGCACCAGGCACAATGTGGGCCGTGGGTGTCTCGGAGGGAGCTGCTGTGGGCCAGGGTCAGTTGCGCGGTGTGGTCGCTCTCGACGGACCGGCCGGCACCGGCAAGTCCACCGTGGCCAAGCGCGTCGCGATGGCGCTGGACGCGCGCTACCTCGACACCGGCTCGATGTACCGGGCGATCGCGCTGGCGGTGCTGCGCGCGGGCGTCGACCCGGCGGACGAGGTCAAGGTCGCGGCGGTCGTGGACGGCGCGGTGCTCGTCGTCGGCACGGACCCCCAGAAACCCGGCATCACGCTCGACGGCGACGACGTGTCGGCCGAGATCCGCGGGCCGGAGGTGTCGCTGGCGGTGTCACCCGTCTCCGCGACCAGGCACGTGCGGGAACTGCTCGTGGCCCAGCAGCGCGCGATCATCGCGGACGCCGTCGACCACGTCGGCGGGATCGTCGTCGAGGGGCGCGACATCGGCACGGTCGTGTCGCCCGACGCCCCGTTGAAGGTCTACCTGACGGCGTCGGCGGACGCGCGGGCCGCGCGCAGGACCAAACAGGACACCGCGGCCGGACGTCAGTCCACTGTGGACGCCGCGCTCGCCGACGTGCAGCGGCGCGACAAGTACGACTCGTCGCGCGCCGTGTCGCCGTTGAAGGCGGCCGGCGACGCGGTGGAGCTCGACAACACCGACCTCGACCTCGCGGGCACCATCCGGGCGTTGCTGGAGCTCGTGGAGCGCCGCGGGCTGCGGGTGACCGGGTGAGCGTTCCCGCGGGGACGGTGCCCTGGCTGTTCGACCTCGGACGCTGGATCGGGCGGGTTCCCTACGCCTGGCAGTTCCGGATTCGGGTGCACGGCCGCGACCGCGTACCCTTGAGCGGCGGCGTGGTCGTCGTCGCCAACCACAGCTCGATGTCTGACGGGCCGATCCTGTTCGGGGCGCTGCCCCGGCGCGTGACGTTCCTGATCAAGCAGGAGATGTTCAAGGGCGTCGTCGGCAACCTGTTGCGCAAGATCGGTCAGATCCCCGTCAAGCGGGGCGAGGCCGATCGCACGGCACTGGTCACCGCGCAGTCCGTGCTCAAGGCCGGCGGCGTGATCGGGATCTTCCCCGAGGGCACGCGCGGCGAGGGCGACGTGGCGAGTGCGCAGAACGGCGCCGCGTGGCTGGCCAAGACGTCCGGCGCGATGGTGCTGCCGATCGCCTGCCGCGGGACCTACCAGGCCAAGGGCTGGCGCCCCGAGGTCGACGTGCTGATCGGTGAGCCGTTCCACCTTCCCGAGGGGAAGGGACGGGCTGCATTGGGCGTTGCCACCGAGCAGGTGCGTGATCGCCTGGCGACACTGGTCGCCGAACTTGATGGACTTCGCACGAGTGAGGGAAGACGATGACGGACCTGGACGGCACCTGGGAGGACGAGGCCGACTGGTCAGCCTTCGGCGACCTCGACGGCTCTGACGGTGAGGAAGCCGCGCCGCCACAGCCGGTGCTCGCGGTGGTCGGACGGCCGAACGTCGGCAAGTCCACACTGGTCAACCGCATCATCGGCCGCCGAGAGGCCGTGGTGCAGGACGTGCCGGGCGTGACGCGTGACCGGGTGGCGTACGACGCGCTGTGGAACGGCCGCAAGTTCACCGTGGTCGACACGGGCGGCTGGGAGCCGGACGCGGTCGGGCTGCAGGCCTCCGTGGCCGCGCAGGCCGAGCTCGCGATGGCGACCGCGGACGTGATCCTGCTGGTCGTGGACGCGTCGGTGGGCGCGACGCAGACCGAGGAGGCCGTCGCGAAGGTCCTGCGCCGGTCCAAGAAGCCCGTGATCCTCTGCGCGTCCAAGGTGGACGACGACCGGCTGATGGCCGACGTCGCGTCGCTGTGGTCGCTGGGCCTGGGCGAGCCCATCGCGGTGTCCGGCCTGCACGGCCGCGGTTCCGGCGACATGCTCGACGTGATCCTCTCGAAGCTGCCGGAGACCCCGCGCGACGACTTCGGCGCCGGCAACGGCGGACCCCGCCGCGTGGCGCTGGTCGGCAAGCCGAACGTCGGCAAGTCGTCCCTGCTCAACCGCCTGACGGGCGAGAACCGCTCGGTCGTCGACTCGGTCGCGGGCACCACCGTCGACCCGGTCGACTCGCTGGTCGAGCTCGACGGCGAGATCTGGCGTTTCGTCGACACCGCCGGCCTGCGCAAGCGGGTCAAGTTCTCCGGTGGTGCCGAGTACTACGCCTCGCTGCGCACCAAGTCCGCGATCGAGACCGCCGAGGTCGCGGTCGTGCTGCTGGACGCGCACGAGCCGTTGGCGGAGCAGGACCTGCGTGTTCTGACGATGGTCGTCGAGTCGGGCCGCGCGTGCGTGCTGGCGTTCAACAAGTGGGACCTCGTCGACGAGGACCGCCGCACCGAGATGGTCCGCGAGCTCGAACGCGGTCTCGTGCGCGTGCCGTGGGCGGACAAGGTCAACATCTCGGCCCTGACCGGCCGCGCCGTGCACAAGCTCGCCCCCGCGCTGCGCACCGCGTTGAACTCGTGGGACACCCGCGTTCCGACCGGCCGCCTGAACCAGTGGCTGACCGAGCTGATCGCCGCCACCCCGCCGCCCGTGCGCAGCGGCAAGCAGCCCAAGGTGCTGTTCGCGACGCAGGCCTCGACCCGCCCGCCGACGTTCGTGCTGTTCACGACGGGCTTCCTGGAGGCGTCGTACCGCCGGTTCATCGAGCGCCGCCTCCGCGAGGAGTTCGGCTTCGAGGGCAGCCCGGTCCGCATCTCCGTGCGCGTGCGCGAGAAGAAGAAGGCCGGCGCCGCCAAGAAGTAGTTTCTCCGGGTGACGACCCGGCCGATCTGGTTGCCCTTTGTCATGGGGTGCGGTTGGTTGGGTCTGTGGCCGTACGCGTAGTCCTAGCCGACGACGAGGCCCTGCTGCGGCGGGGCCTGAAAGTCCTCCTCGAGGCCGACGGACGGGTCGAGGTGGTCGGCGAGGCAGCCGACGGCGCTTCCCTGGTGGAGGCCGTCCTGGCGCACCTGCCGGACGTGGTGCTGGTGGACGTCCAGATGCCGGGCGTGGACGGCCTGGAGGCGGTCCGCCGCCTGCGCACCTGGGCCACCCCGCCCGCGATAGCCGTGCTGACCACGTTCGACCTCGACGACTACGTGGCGACCGCCCTGGACCTCGGCGCCCAGGGCTTCCTGCTGAAGGACGCCGAACCGGAAGCCCTGGTCCGAGCCGTGGTCGACCTCGCGGCCGGCGGAGCAGTCCTGGACCCGCGCATCACCGCCCGCCTGCTACCGCGCCTGCGAGGCTTCCGAGCCAACCGCCAGCTCGACTCGCTCTCGGCCCGCGAACGCCAGGTCCTCGAACTGGTGGCGGCAGGCCGTTCGAACCACTCGATCGCCGAGGAACTCTGCCTGTCCGAAGCGACGGTGAAGAGCTACGTCTCCACCGTCCTGACGAAACTGGGCGTGGAGAACCGGGTGCAGGCGGCTCTCGTCGCGCACCAGGTCGGTGTGTGGTGAAGCCGGTCCTGCGTGAAGTTTTGACGGTGGCCGTCACCGCGGGAGTGGTCCTCATGACCCAGGACCGCCCGTTCGAATGGTCCCTGTGGACCGCTGTGGCAGCCTCTCTGCTGCTGCCACTGCGCCTGCGCTGGCCGTGGCTCGCGTCTCTCCTGTGCGTCCCAGCAGTAGCAGGCGGCCTGGGCTGGGCCCCGGCACTGGTGGCCCAATACCGCCTGGGCCGCAAGGAGAAGTCGATCCCGGTCCAGGTCTTCTGGGTCCTGCTCATGACCGTGGCCTCCATCGCCCCAGTCCTGATGACCCAGACAATCCCCATAGGCCCCCTGCTGCTGGCCACCGCGTTCGCCTTCGGCCTGGCAGCAGCCCCCACAGCCCTGGGCGCACTGATCACCACCCGCAAGGAACTAACCCAGTCGCTCTACGAAACCCGCAGAGCGCGCGCCGCCGAACTAGAGGCCCAAGAGACCTCAGCCCGTGCCGCGGAACGGGCCCGAATAGCCCGCGAGATCCACGACGCGGTAGGCCACCACGCCACCCTGATAGCCGTCGAGTCAGCCGCCCTGGCCGCCACCGCCCCAGACCCGGCCGTACGCGAAACAGCCCTCCGCTTACGAGCCCTGGCAAAGGAATCCCTGTCCGAAATGCGAGCAGCCCTGGGCCTCCTGAACTCGGACACCACCTACCCGTCCCTGCAGGAACTGATAGAGCGAGCCCGAGTAGCCGGCGTCTCAGTCACCCTGTCGGAAACAGGCGACACCCCACTGTCCCCAGCCGTCTCCAGGGCCCTGTTCCGAGTAGTCCAGGAATCCCTGACCAACGTGACAAAACACGCCCCCGGCGCCACAGTCACGGTAACGGTGGACCGAGCCACACCAGTCCGCGTCTCAGTGGTCAACGGCCCAGGCGACCTACCGCCCCTGGGCGACGGCGGAGGCGCGGGCCTGCACGGCCTGTCCGAACGAGTCCGCCTGGCAGGCGGCACCCTAACCACCTCATACCGAGCAGACGGCGGCTTCAGCGTCAGCGCGGTCCTACCGCCCGGTAAGCCGAAGGTTGACGGACAAGACTCGACTTTAGGAGGTGGCGCCCGAGACGCCGCCACCGCATGATCGGGATGTCGGTCGAGGATCGGGGGATCGGTCGGACCGAGGGACGCGGGGACCCGAACTTCGGGTCCCCGCCGTATTTCCGCAGCTCGCGGCCTGTTGCGGGGGTCGTTTTTGATCTCTGTCCGCGGTGTTGTAGGATTTGTCATGCACGCCGGGAAACCGGGAGTGTGGCCGGGACGTGGCGCAGTTTGGTAGCGCACTTGACTGGGGGTCAAGGGGTCGCAGGTTCAAATCCTGTCGTCCCGACGGCCGAGAGGGTTCTCGCAGGTCAGATACTGCGAGAACCCTCTTTTTGTGATCTTGCCGAGTTCTGCCGGGTCGAGCACGCCGCTCATCGACCCCTTTACTCGGAGGGCTTTCACAATGCCTCTTCTGGACCTGAACAAGCTCTCAAACGGTCTCTCCAAGACCTGGACGGGCTATCTGCGTGATTGGGACCGGACCCTGCGTTCCGCCAGTCATCCAGAGACCACTCGCTACAACTACCTCCTGGCCGCCGCGCAGCTCGCGCGCTACCTCGCCGAGTACTCGCCCGACCCGGACGCCGACGACGCGGCGGACGACCCGTGCGAGGTGACCAAGGCACACGTCGAGTTCTTCCAGGCTTGGATGATCGAGACCCGGTCGGGTGCTACAGCGCTGAACAAGCACAAGGGCCTCCAGCAGTTCTTCAAGTGGCTGATGGAGGACGCCGAGGACATCGACCGCTCACCGATGGAGCGAGTGAAGCAGCCCAAACCGCAGAAGAAGCTGATCGCCGTCATCCGCGACGACGACACCAAGAAGGTCCTCGGAACCTGCAAGGGCAAGGACTTCGTCCAGCTCCGCGACGAAGCGATCATCCGGCTCTACTACAACACCGGCGCCCGCCTGTCCGAAGTCGGCAACCTCAGCCTCGACGACCTCAACCAGGACACCGACTCGGTGCACTACCACGGCAAGGGCAACAAGGACCGCCGTGTCCGGTACGGTCCCAAGACGGCACGGGCGATCAGCCGGTATCTCCGTGCCCGCGCGAAGCACAAGGGCGCCGAGTTGCCTGACCTGTGGCTCGCCGATCGCGGCATCCGGCCGCTGAAGCCCAACGGCATCAAGATCATGATCAAGCGTCGAGGTCTGTCCGCAGGGCTGACCGGCGTGCACGCGCACCGGTGGCGGCACAACTTCGCCCACGAGTGGAAGCGGGCGGGTGGCGACACCGGTGACCTGATGCTGCTGCTCGGGTGGACTTCCGAGGACATGCCACGTCACTACGGCGAAAGCGCCGCTGCTGAGCGGGCCCAAGAGACCCAGTTGCGCATGGGGATCGGTGAAAATGTCTGAGGTTCAGGTGGCTTGCCATGCCCGTCTCGAAGCCTCGGTGCTTCGGACGTCGTTCCCAGTCGTCGGGGAGCGTTCGCGAGCAGTGCGCAGGTTCGGTTCCTTGGCAAGGCATCACGCGGACCTGCTCACCTCTTTGCCCAGACGTCTGACCGGCAAGTTGGTGCTTGAGACCAGCATCATCGTGGACAAACCGCGGGGTGGCAGATGAACGGCCAGGCGGAACGTGGTGCAGGAGACCTCGTCGTTCGCGCTGTCACGGTGATCATGGCCTCGGTCGTGGGGCTGACCTTCTTGTTTGGGTTCGGCAACGTGCTGAGTCTGGGCCTTCGGTTGGGAGTGCCGGTCTGGGTAGCGCCGCTTGTGGCGCCTGCGGTGGATCTCTCGATCCTCGGTCTCCTGCTGAGCATTCGACACCTCGCGCTCAACGGGGCTTCGCTCGAAGTGCTACGCCCGGCGCGTCGGTTGTTGATGTTCGCGAGTGCGGTCACGTTGGCGCTGAACGTGGCGGACCCAGTCGTCGCCGGCGAATACGGCAAGGCCGCGTTCGACGCGGTCGGTCCGCTGCTCCTGATCGGTTGGGCAGAGGTCGGTCCTGGCCTTTTGCAAGCGATCGGTGCTACCGCGTCGCCTGTGGTGGTCGTTGGTGATCGCGAGGTCAACGAGACAGACGAGCGTGGATCTGATTCATGCCGACTTGGGGAGTTGGTGAACTCCGCGGCGCCTGCTCGGGCGGCCAGTCGTGATAGCTCGCAGGAAGAGCTTCTTGTTCTCGCACGACACGAGGATGCGGCTCACCGAGCAGCTCATCAGAGGCCCATCTCCGCAGAGATACTGCGTGGGAAGCTGGGAATCGGGTCCGCGTCTGCGCGGCGACTTGTGAAGATCGTTCGCGCAGAATTTCAGAAGAACAGTGTCTCCGAGTCTGTAGGCCCTCAGAAGTCAGCTCGGGGCAACGATGCGGACCTGGCAGCATGATCAATCCGTTGGCATGTCGCGGTCAAGGGCAGGGCGTGGTCGGACAGCGAACGGGGTGTCTGTAGCCGAGCCGCCACGCGCAACCTGGGTCTGCTCTTGTCTTCCTGGCCAACCACTGGACAGCGACGGCTGGTCCGCCGAGTTTCGAGGGCGTTAGAAGCGTGCTCTGCAGGCCGAGCGCCCATCCAGTGGCTCAGCGTCTGGTGGTGGCTCGACGGCTGGCGCGGAGCGGACGTTCGTGGCGGACCGCCGGTCGCGGATCAGTCATCTTTGGCGAGGAGCGCTTCCGCCACAGTTCGTAGATCTTGGTCGTCAAGCTCGCTGAAACAATCGAGGATGCTCGGGAAAACACGCTCGGCACTGACATTGGCGTCACGGAGAAGCAACGTCCGCATGTGCCTTGCCGTCGCAGGAAGAGGATCAGTGGAAATGTTGGCTGGATTATCGACCGGCAGAGCCGCTCTGACGGCTGCCCGTGTTGCAGAGACCATGTCGCGAGCGGATCGGCCGCGGGCGCAGAGCGACAGAAGGTTTCCCGCGAGGAGCAAGGATCCAATCTCGATAGCGGCACGAGTATTGGGACAGTGCATCACTGAGCCGAATGCTGCCGCATATAGCCAAGCAGCGACCTGATCAGGCTTCTCTCGATGGTAAGTACGCAGGACGTTGCTGGTGAGTGCCGTTGTGTCGATGATGTCAACCCAGGCTTGGGGCTGCATTAGGCTCGACGCGACGTTGGCTGCCTGCAAGTCTTCCTGGCGAGCAATCTTGACGATCTGCGAAAATTCCAGATTCGGGTTGCCGATACGTTCCTGAATAAAGGTATCGAGTGCAGTATTGAAGTCGGTTGTGCTGAGAATGCCTTCCGTTAGAAGATGTTCAAGAACTGCCAAGGTTGAGAACGTGGGCACGCCGAGGGTGCGTATTGCCACGCGGGCAGCGGAATCGTCGCACCATACTGCAATTCTCTTGCTCACGCTAAGCTGCACCACTGAGGCATGAACGTTGAGTCGAAGGCGCTTGTGATCCACGTTGGGCTGTATGGGCTCACGCCGCAGTCTGGTGATCAGAGACTGTGCCGCTGTCAGGCTCGCTCTGGCGGCCGTTACCTGTTCCTCGGTCAGTTCTATCAGTCCAGGAGCATCCGCGTCCGCGTTGTAGTAGAGCGTTCCACCTTGGCGACTGAGAGCCTCGTCGTACTGGCGCGCATCGCGCGCTACTTCCTCGGTTGTGATGCCACGACGAAAGACTGCTAGCCCGCTGCTTTCACGGGGAATTGGCGTGCGGGTGGCTGCTTCATGGAGAAAGGTGCTCTGAGCTGCAAGGATATGGCTTGTCTAGGGCCTTGTCCGTGCGAGTTCGGGAGCACCTTTCTGGTGAGCAAGCCTACCGGGTTCTATCCGTCGTTGACCGTCGACACCGCGGGAACAGGAGTGGTGTCGCAGACGGGTGCGGCGTTGCTGGTCACGACAGCGGGAAAGTCGGGCTGGACCAGGCGTTATCGTCAGCGTTGGGGCGCTGGCGGGCGCCGACCGCGATCCACGACCCAGGAAAGATCCTGTGCGACCTCGCGATCGCGGTCGCTCTGGGCGGTGACTGCCTTGCCGATATCGCGACCGTGAGGTCCGAACCGGGCTTGTTCGGGCTCGTCGCCTCAGATCCGACGGTGTCACGGCTAATCGACATCCTGCCAAGGACGCGGACAAGGCAGTGGCCGTTCTGAACGCAGCCCGCGCGCGAGCACGGGCTGCGGCATGGGCACTGGCCGGCGAACGCTCCCCGGACCATGCCATCGACGCGGACAAACTGTTGATCATCGATCTGGACGCCACCCTGATCACCGCGCACTCCGAGAAGCAGAACGCGGCGCCAACGTTCAAGCGTGGCTTCGGTTTCCATCCGTTGTGCTCGTTCGCCGACCACGGCGCGCAGGGCACCGGCGAACCCCTGTCCATCATGCTGCGGCCGGGTAACGCCGGGTCGAACACCGCCGCCGATCACATCGCGGTGACCCGCAACGCGTTGCGGCAGTTGCCATTCACTGCCAAGGGCGGACGGGTCGGCCGCAAGGTACTCGTCCGCACCGACGCCGCCGGCGGCACTCATGAATTCGTGGAATGGCTGCACGCAAGGAAACTGGGCTACTCGCTAGGGTTCAATCTGCCCGATGACGCTGTCGAACGCCTGGCCCGCATCCCCGCGCAGGCGTGGACCCCGGCCTATGACGACGAACGCATCCCGCGTGACGGGGCGTGGGTCGCCGAGGCCACCGGCGTGCTGGAGATGTCCGGGTGGCCCACAGGCATGCGGGTGATCGTGCGCAAGGAACGCCCGCATCCTGGCGCGCAGTTGCGATTCACCGACGCCGACGGGCTGCGCCTGACCGCGTTCGCCACCAACACGCCCCGCGGGCCGCTCGCCGATCTGGAACTACGCCACCGCCGCCGGGCCCGCGCCGAGGACCGCATCCGCGCCGCCAAGGCCACCGGGCTGACCAACCTGCCCCTGCACGGCTACGCCCACAACCAGATCTGGGTCGCCATCGTCGCCCTCGCCCTTGATCTGACCGCCTGGACTCAGATGCTCGCCTTGAACGGCCACGAAGCCCGCCGCTGGGAACCCAAACGCGTGCGGCTACGCCTGTTCTCCGTCTCCGGACGCATCGCTCGCCACGCCCGGCAAGTCCACCTCCGACTGGCCAGCCACGCACCCTGGGCCGAACTGATCCAGACCGCCTGCCGACGCCTGCACAACCTGCCACAACTGGCCTGACCAGCTAGAACCTGTCCCTGCGAACAAGCACCCACCTCCATCGGGCCGTGGAACCCGACGGCACCCAGCCGACAACGGGCCACTGTGACGACCCCGAACACCGAAAGGAGGACGCCTAACAGCCACCGGACCCGCTCTCAAGCCGGGCCGTCACCCGCACGAAAGATCCGGGTTAGCCACCAACTCTGGAACCCATCCAGTAGGGCAGGTCAGTGTTCTTCGTGATGGAGGTCGGCACCCGCTATGTCCGCATCCTTGGCACTACCACGAACCCTGACGGCCGCTGGAGCACCCAGCAAGCCCGTAACCTCCTTTTGAGTCTGGACGATCGGGTCAACGACTTCCGATTCATGGTTCGTGACAGGGCCGGTCAATTCGCGGCGTCGTTCGATTCCGTACTCGCCGACGCGGGTATCGACGTCGTGAAGATCCCGCCGCGTTGTCCGCGGGCCAACTGCTACGCGGAACGGTTCGTCGGCACCGTCAGACGAGAGCTCACAGACAGGCTGCTCATCGTCAACGAGCATCACCTGAAGTCAGTGCTGAACCGCTATGTGTCCCGCTACAACCACCGACGACCGCACCGGGCGAGGCGCCACACTCCACCGCGACCCGATCGCTCGATCGCAGAGCCAGACTGTCGGTCCGTTCGTCGTCGGCGAGTACGCGGCGGCTTGATCAACGAGTACGAACCTGCAGCTGCTTGATGCGCAGGTCAGACCTATCGGGCCGTGTTTTGGCACCCCACACGCAGCTTCACCAGTCCTCACCAGTCCCCCACCACCGCCCGCGCCGGTCCGCACTGAACCCCTGCCACAGCCAGCCGCGCACTGCGAATGTCCCTACCGCGGCGGACCGGTCACCATCGTCGCACTGCTCACCCCCCGAAGCAGCACGACCACAGATGCCGATCGCAGCACCTGACGGAGTGATCCTCTTCGGCTGCTAACAGCAGCTACGGTGCACATCCCGGCTGGGGCAGTTCGCGGAGCGCCGCTGGCCCTTTCTCGCAGAGCGACATCAGAGGCGATCCGCAAGCAGCTGGCGGCGCTTTCCTCATCGCCGTCGCGATATCGGCGCGTGTGTGGCGGCCACACCCCGAACGTGCTCGTGCGCCTGCTCCGGCTGACCGCGGCGGAGGAAGTCGCGGACTGCCCTGACGAGATCGGTCAGCTCCTGGCTGGTCAGCGACTGCGGCAGGTCGTGGGCCGTGAGGAGTTCCAGTGCATCGCCGGTCTGCCGTACCAGCTCCACAGCCAGTTCTGGGACCGGTTTCTGCTGTTCGAGGTGAACCTCTGTCAACAGGTTCTCGGTATACCTGTTGCGCATCTCGTGGTTCGGGACGACGGTTGCGAGCAACTGGGTTACCCCGTGCAGGTCGAGCAGGTCCCGTGAGCTGTAACGCGCACCAGGAGGTGGCTGGTAAGACACCTGTGCGAGGGTGGGCGCGGAGCTCAGTTTTCTCCCGTCCGGCCGGAGGGTCGCCCGCACGAACGGGTGGCTCTTCGGTCCCGTCAAGTGCCCCCCCGCAGCCGGGACCGGCACAATGCGCCCCACTTCAATCTCGTTGAGCAGGTTCTGCCCGCCGATCTGGTGTAGATGGGCGGTCACTTGATCCCGCAGGAAGTTGGCAGCGAACGTGCCCCGCTCCAGCCCCTTCTCCCGGCCTGCGCCCGCCATGAGCAGCTTGCCCCGGCCGTATCCCACGACGTCGAGAACCGGGAGACTGACGTTGTCGATGTGGTGCTCGAACGCCAGTTCGGCCACCTTGCGGGCCAACTGCCGGAACGGTTCGAGGCTCGTCGAGTTCAGGTCGATCTCGCCCTTCTTGTGCTCGAACAGGACCAGGTCCGACACCACTTCGGTACCTGACGTCCGGGGGTGCTCGTACGCGGCTACCGGCACCAAGCGCGCGGGTCTGACCAGCACCCCAGCAGTCTGGTCCCATTCCGCCTTGCCAGTCACGACATATCGCGAACGCGCGTCTTTGGGCGGGTTCAAGCCATACCAGGCCCCTCTGCGCCGCTCGGCGTCGATGACTCTGGTGACGCGAGCGGCGAGTGGGCTGTCCGCCAGCGAGTACAACGCAGCCAACCAGACAAAGTCTGCCGCGTTCGGACTGAAGGGCAGTGCGCTGGTGACGCCCACCAGATCTAGAGTGCCGTCGCGTTCGACGCCATCCGCCAGGAACTTGACCCACCTGTCCGCATGCGACGCTACGCTGGCGATCCACTCGTCGCCGCCGAACTCTAAATCATGCGAGAGCGGCCTAGACGAGTCGACGCCCATCTGGCGCATGACTTTGCCGAGCCGCACCTGGGCGTTGCCCACGGTCGTCCAGACGCCGCGGTCGAAGATCGCAGTTCTGTGACCCATCCCGTCGATCGTGTAAGTGTTGCCGACCGGGACGATCGGTCCTGTGGGCGCGTGCACGACCAGACTGACACTGCTGAGTATTCCCTCGTAGAAGCCCAATGCCAGCGCGTTGTCGCCCGGTGTGGAGCTGACCGCGCAGGAGATCAGCGTGACCGAGCTGTAGGTCCACGATTCACGGAACACCCTCAAGTCGCGTATCAGCCGCGCGAGTTGCCTACCGGTCAGCCGCCGAACGGATCCGTCCGAGTAGGTGACGCTGGCCAAGGAGCCGTCACCGTGCACGTCCACGAAGAACGTCTTCCGGCGACCTGTGTCCCCGGTCCATGGCCCCTTCACTTCGCGTATGTGCCGTTGGCGTTCCGCCGGTGACATCGCGGCGAACGAGCCGTAGTCGGTATCGACCAGCAGCGAGGTGTTCCGGTCTGCGACCTCGGACCGCGCCCATTGCTGGGCGCGCGCCAGTTCCTGGCCTGTCATGAAGCTGACGCCGATGACCACGCCGCGCCGGTCGAGCAGCGGCCGGTAGTTGGGCTCCGGCTCACGGCTGTAGGTGGGTCCCTGTGCGGATCCCCTGCGGTCGCCGGTCGGGACAAGGGACACGTTCGTCGACGCCGTGTCTCCGTAGGCGGGCGGTGGATCACTCGAACTGCGCGCGCCGGGTGGAGCGGACCGGGCGACAGAAGTCGGCCACTCACCGTCCGAACGGAACCCGCTCGGCTGGGCGACGCCGGCCAGTTCCGAGGCGGGCTCCGGGGTCATCGGCAGGGCGTCGACCGCGACAGTGCCGTTCGGGTCCAGCAGCACGGCCTGAACGTCCACACGATGTGGCATGTCGCCGGTATCGACTACCCGATCGCCCGGTGCTCGCCGCAGATCCACCAGCATTGGCGCCAGGGTTGTCGGTGTAAACCCGTCGGCGGCCGCATCCGCGACGACGGTCTCGACCCCATCGACGTTACCGCCGCTGGTCAGGTCGCCTCTGGTCAGGTCGTCACCGAGAGCCTGGAGGGGGTAGTGCTGGGAGGAGGCGAACGCGGCGAGGTCCTGGACGGGTGGGTCGACAGGCACAGCGTGGGGGTGAGGGCCCGCACCAGAGATAACCGCCGGATCCAGGAAGAAGCCAGAGGCCAGGTCCATGTCGGTGAGGTCCATGCCGGTGAAGTGCTGCCCGGTGTGGTCGAGGCCGGTGTGGTTCTGCCACAGCGTATTCGGGGCGGTGGAGTTCGGGTTGGGTTCGGCGGGGCCCTGGCCGGGCAGTGGGGAGGGCCAGCGCTGGTGTTCGTGTTCGTCGTCGGTGGTGGGGTCTGGTTGGTGGTTGAACGTCAGCTGTGGTCCGGTGTGGGAATGGGCGAATATGGGTCCCGGCGGGGGGTGTGGTGTGTGTTCGCCATGACGGCTGGTCACTGCCGGTGTGGGTGCCGTGTCGGTTTCATCGCCGGTATGAGGGCGCGGGACGGGAGCACCAGCGGGCCCGCTGGTGGCGGGCGTGGAGATGGTGATCCGTACCCGGTACAGGCGCCACTGCAGATCGCTGACATTGTCCGGCCGGGTGTGTGCCGGAAGGGGGCCCACACGGACATTCAGAAGGCGCTTCGGCTGATCCGCCTGTTCTCTCGCCCACTCGGTGAGTTCGGCGGCCACGATCGCTGCGTGCGGGGTGCTCGCCGCGCCCTCCACCGTGACTGTCCGGTCCTTTCGTTTGTCCTTCCGAGTCAGCAGGGTGGCCACGGTATCGATCATGTCGGTGAACCGCGACCGCCATGGTGTCAGGACACTGTCGTGCCAGTCCTGGTTTACAGGCAGCAGCACGTCCCAGCTCCGGGTCGTACCCGGCACGGCCACGACCTCGACATCAGCCGACATCGACGTCCGGCTGAACCAGTAGGATGTCAGCAGTTCCAGCACCTCGATCCCGCCACCGTCCTGACCAGGATGATGGACGATCTCGACGCCGACCAGGGCCTGCGCGATCCACTCAGACCGGGCACCGGCACGCGGACGGAGCTGTCTGGCGAGTTCGTCGACGAGCCAGTCACGCACGATACGTGCCTGGCCCCCCACCCCGAACTCGGTGCCCGAGACCCGCACCAGCAAACGGTTGTCAACAGAGATGATCTCCCCGGAGGCGTCGGCCTCCCCACTGGAGTCGGCCCGCTCGAGACCGGCCCGCTCGAAATCCAGGCCCTCCACCAGTCGGCCCACGACCGTCTTCAGCCGGAAAACCTGCTCCGACGACAGCCCATTCCCGCTCACCTCGACCGGCTCCGGCAGATAAACAGGGTGCTCATCGTGGCGCATCCCATCACGACGCAGGAGACCGTCCGGCCCGCCGGACGCGCCCACGGGCTCGGTGGCCAGCCAGTGATCCACACCCTCACCCCTGGCACCACCGAGATACACCAGATCGATCACGCCCGCGCTGGAGGCCTCGGCCGCCGGCACCGGCTCGGTGACACTGCCATCGTGGTTGTGCACACGAATGACCACACCGAGCGCCCGGGCTGCGATATAGGGAATGTGATCACCCAGGTCGTGGGCATAGAAACCGTCCGACTGCACCAGAGCAATGAACCGCTCACGCTGCGCCGCCGTGGGACCCGCACCAGCGTCCTCGAGACCGGCCATGTCCACATCCCCAGACCCGGCACCCCCCGAACCAGCCGGGCCCGCGACCTCCAATTGCGCCACATCACTGTCCAGAACCTCACCCCAGATCCGCCTGTGCCCCGCCGGCAACAGCAGATCCGCCCGCAACGCATCCGCCCGCAACGCATCCGCCAGCCGCCTCCGCAACGACGACGCCGACAAGGCACGCCCCTGCTCGTCGACCAGACCCGCGGTACGGATCACAGCATGCATAAAACAATCACCATCAGCGGCAACATCCACCCACCGCAACCCCGCACGCACCAACCCCCTCTCCTGCCACAACGTCACCCCAGAGAATCCAGGCTCAACTGGGATCAGATACCCATACCCGGCATCGATCAGCGCCTGCCTCTCGTTGCCACCTACGTTCTTCAACGCCCCGCGATTGAGCCTGCCTAGACGCGATCCGAGTGCGACATTTCGACCACCCACCAGGACTGTGTAACCAGTAGGAGGTAGGCCTCTCTTGTCATTAATGAGGTTGGGTAGCTCGTTCCTTTCTTTGGCTTTTTCCAAGACTTTCGCCCACTCGGCGTCGGTTATTCTGGTGGAGGTGTGGGATTTTTTTGCGGGTGGCTGGGCAGGGTTGTCGGTGGGGTTGGGCCGCTTTCGGTTCCGGGCAGGGTTCTGTTGTCCGGTGTCTGTGTTGTTCTGTCCTGAGCGGGACCCGCCTGGTCCTTGGTTCTCGCCGCTGCCGGAGCGTTTGCCCGCCGTTGTGGCGGAGGCCGTAGTTGCGGCTGTCGCGCGGGCCGGGTAGGCAGTCCTGCCATCGCCAGTGGAAGGGGTGGTCATCGACTCGTGACCGGAGGAACGTGACAGGCCGTGAGCGGCGAAGGCCTGCTCATTGCCGGTGGCCTCGGTCCCGAGGGTCTGCGAGGACTGTCTCACCTGGTTCGCGGCGTTCTGGACCATCGATTCGGCCGCGTCTTCTCCGTGTGCGTCCCGGGTGTGCTCGAAGTCCGCCCGCAGCTGCGTGAGATACATCTCGCGGGACGTGTCGTCCATCGGGGTCGCCGCCAGCAGCGCGGCCACGCCATACCGCTCGAGAACCTCGTCTGCCGTAGCGCGTGCACCGGGTGCCTGGCCGACAAATCCGCGGTACGGGCGATACGACGGAATCAGCGGATCCGGCAGCTTCTCGATCCGTACGTACGGCTTCCCTCTGTCACCGGGCAGCTGTCCGCCCTCACGGGGAACCAGAATGATGGATTTCCCGTCCAGCTTCTCGCCTATTTCTTCCCCGGCAATTCTCCTGGCAGGGAACCAAAATCTTGCGCGAAGCTCCTCGGCCGCGGCGACCGCGCGCTTCAAAGGACCGTTTTCTACGAATTTTTTTGTCCGCCAGGAACTGCGATATCTATCGATCGCTTCGTGAGCGGAGCTGGTCACCTGGAAAACCGGGAGCGACACGTCGTCGAAGTGATGTTCCAGCGCGATGCGAACCACGGCGAGGGTCACTTCATCGAGTTTTTCGCTCTCTTCACTGAAAGGAATGTGATCACGTGCATAAATTTTGGGGTCGATAGTGACCCGGAACGCCTGCGAGTCCGCGTCGGCGTTGCTGAATCGGTTGGATTCGAACTCGCCGACTCGTATCAGGCGCATGGGCCGGCGCACCACGCCTGCTTCGTCGTCCCATCTGCCGTTTCCGGTCACGCCGTACCTGGCGCGTGCTCTCCGGTCCAGCTCGACCCTCTTCCACTTGCCGGACTGGGCGTCTTTGTAAATATCGACGACCGTATTGACGTATTCATTGTCGGTGGTTAGGGCGAGGGAGTGCAGCGCGGCCGGCACGACATACTCGCGCACATCAGCCTCGACGCCCAGGAAGCGGGTATCGATCATCCGGCTCAGGCCCATCAGATCGATCGCCCCGCCGTTCACGGCGATGCGCTCCAGCAGGAAATCGACGGCCTGTTTCGTCGACCATGCCAATCCTTCGAGCCACTCGTCGTGCGACAGCCCGGAGAAGTCGCGGGATGGCCGCCTCCCGTCAGGACGGACATGTGCGGCCAAGACCGCGATGTTCTTGATCAGAGAGTCGCGATCGCCTTCGCCGGGCACCATATGCGCGCGCCAAGTGTATTCGCGCCCTTGGAACTGTTCGACCTCAGCCTGCCCGTATGCGTTATAGCTGAGGCGAGATTGCGGGGTCAGGTCCAGCACCGTCCCCGCCGTGTTCCTCGAAATCCGTGTTTTGACGTGCCTGACAGATGAGGCGGGCGGGCCACTCGCCAGAATCCGCAGCGCGGCCGGCACAACGTACGCGCGCACATCGGCAACGGAAAGGGAATCGAGCTCAATTCTGTCGAGACTCGACAGATCGAGCGTCCCGTCTCTCCGGATGCCCGCCTGCAGGTGCGCGACCACTTTCAACACATTCGACTGCAGGTGATCTTTCCGTTTCTCGCTGAACCTACCGGGGAACTCTCTGCGTCGATCTCCGGACATGGCCGGGACGACCGCGGCGAGGACCGCGTCGACCACCTCCTTATGAGCACTGGCGGTGACCCAGGAACCTCCCTCGAAGATCGTCATCTTTCCCGCCAGCTCCGGGAGGTCGCCGTAGGCATCGCCGACCGGGACGACCGGCGCGGTCGGAGCGTGCACCACATTCACCGGGTCGGCGCCATGGAGGAAGTCCCGCACCAGCGCGTCCCCGGCCGACTGAGCTCCGGCACTGCACGAAATCAGTGTGACCGAGAAATCTTCGGTCAACCTGAACGTGGAAACCACGAATCTCGCCAGCTCGCCGCCGCTCAAGCGAACGGCAGAACCGTCAGTCTTCGTGACGGTGACACTCGAACCGTCACCGTGCGCGTCGACAAAGAAGGTCTTCGATTTTCCGTCGCGCCCCCACTCCCACGGCGCCACGCTCTCCCGCCTGTGCGACACACGCTTTTCCGGCGGCAACCCAGCGTATTTCTGATAATCGATATCCACCGAGACGGAGTGAGTACGTTCAGAAGCAGAAACCCACTGCGTGACACGATCAAACTCATCACCGGCGAGGAAACTGACACCGACCAGAGCGCCGGACCTGTCACGCAACTTCGTGTAACGGAATTCGGCGGGCGACAGCGGCCCCACCCGCCGGGAAGACGAACCACGTACCGGCCCGGTAAGACGACCAGACCGCGCGCCAGGCGGCAAACCATGCCCCGAACCAGCACCCGGCTTCACGGTCACATCCGTGTCCCCGCCATCCGCGAGAACACCCGCATCCACGCCCGCGGCCCTGGACCCGGCGGCACCGTCGCCGGCCGCGACATCACCGCCCGAGGTGACGGACCCCCGTTCGAACGCCACTTCCAGACCACCGGCACTCCCACCCAGCACACCCACACCGGACCCACCGGACCCACCGGACCCACCGGCCAGCCCAGCACCAGGCCCCACCACACCAACCCTGTCGACCGGCACCACGCCAGCCGCCTCCACATCCCCCCTCGACACCGGACCAGATGACACCCGACCCGACCCGGTCACGCCACCCGTGCTCGGAGCACCCGCCACGGAAGTGCTCACCGGACCAGCCGCAACGACACCCGACGACACCGGCGACACCCCGGCCAGACCCGCCGACACGTCCCGCCCCTGCAGCGACGGCCCCGCCACACTCACCACCGGCCCAGACGCAGACACCACCGGCGCAGGCACGACAGGCGCAGACACCACCGGCTCCACAACGGAGGAGGAGAAGGAGGAAGAAGACACCCCCGCGCGCTCGTCACGCTCACCTGCCGAACCCTGCGTGCCCGGCATGCCCGAAGAACTGCCCGGCGTGCCCGAAGAACTGTGCGCCTGGGCACCAGACGTGACCGGGGTGCTCGCCGAGGACGGGCCCTGAAATGCCCGCGTGCCGCCCCCCACACCCCCGATAACCGCGGCAGGCCCGGTAACCCCGGTAGCCGCGGGCCCGGTCGTCGCGGTGTAGGCCGGCGGTGGTGTGCCCTGCCCGGCATTCCCCGCCGCATAGGCGGGCAGCCACTCGTCGAACTCCCCGCCACCATCTCCAGCCATACCGCCGTATCCGGGTTTGTCGTCGTATCCGGGTGGGGCTCCGCCCGCGCTGCCGCTGCCGGTACCGGTGTCGACAGTGATCCGGCCGGGCTTGCCCGGCCCGTCCTGCCCGAGCCTGGGGTCGTTCTTCCAGCTGTGCAGCGCGGCCATACCGGCGCCGGTCACGACACCGTTGACCATCCCCTTCCAGATATCGCCGGGATCGCCGCCAGCCGGAATCGTGATCGCACCGACGAACACCTCCGTGGCGCCCCCGATACCGCCCGCGGTCACCCAGTGACCAGCCCAGCCCGGCCTGAACACCATCACGCCACCACGCAGCAGACCCGCGAACGCACCCGCCGCCGCCCCGTACTTGAACGAATCGACCGTGCTCTGCCAGTTCCAGGCCTTGTCACTCTCGATGTTCTGCCAGACCTGGACGATCCCGTCCTGCACGACCTCCTCGAACCCCTCGTCCAACGCCTCCTTGCCCATGTGATAAACGATGGAACCGACAACGTCGGCGGGCGTCAGCCTCGCAAGCCGATCAAGATCGAGACCAGCAGACTTGGCCACGGCGGACACGGTCTTGCCGCCCACCTGATGCACGACATCATCGGCCAGCTTCGGCACAACGACATCATCAAGCTTGCGGCCCGCAAGCCTTGCCGCGGCGGACGCGATCACGTCGCCCGCCTGCTTCATCCAGGCCCGCAGATGCTTCAGAATCGTCGACACGAAGTCCTGCATCGCCTTGACAAAAGCCGGAGCAGCCGGAGCCGTGAAAGGGTTGTACAACAACATCAAAAGCTCGAACGCCGTATAGATCATCATGATGATGGTCGAGATCTTCGCGCCCTGGACGTTCAGCGAGAAATCCCTCGCCATCCCCGCCAGCTCACGCGCACCCAGCGCATAGTCCGCCGGCAGCTGCGCCAGCTTCTCCCCATAACGCCAGAACGCACGACCCACCGTCGAATCGACATGACCCATTACATCCCGCAACGCCACCGCGAGATTGCCGACCGAACCATCAAGATCATCCGCGATCTCGAGCAACGCCTCATAAATCTGCCAGGCATCACCCTCCATGCCCGGCGGCCAATCACCACCCGCAAGAATGATGAAAATCCAGTTGAGCTCAGGAGGAACCGTCATGTTGCCATGAACAGCCACCGCTCACCCCCTGTCACACAACGAGAAACCGACCAGGACAAACCACCGACCGGCACCCACGTCCCGCAACACGCTCACCAGCGCCGCGAACCACACCCCGCCACCCGGCACACGCCGATGCCCTCGACGAAGCGACGACCACCCCCAACAAACTGGAGCAGTGGATAGCGGCAGGCAAGCCGCCCCACCACACAGTGCACCGCCGAGTCACAAGAAGTGCCCATCCAGGCACACTGGACGGCAAACACGAGCGGCCTGGGTCTGTCAAACACACGAACGGCTCTGGCTCGTAGTCGGTGGTGACGGCAAGTAGCTGTTCGCGATCATGATCTTGTGGTGTCTGTCGATTCCCTTGTGGGGACTGTGTTCTCCGGACTGTCTGCGTTGGTCATCGAGGACGTGACGGAGGGCAGTGGCATGGTGGTGCTCGCGGCCCGCACTCGGGATGTGGCCGTGCCGTGTCCGGTCTGCGGGATTGCGACGGCGAAGGTGCATGGGTATCACCAGCGGACGGTGAAGGACGTGCCGGTCGATGGCCGCCAGGTCGTCGTCCGCCTGCGCGTACGGCGGCTGGTCTGCCTGGCTCGGGACTGCCCGCGGCAGACGTTCCGGGAACAGATTCCCGGCCTGCTGGAACGCCATCAGCGCCGCACGGTGCGGCTTGTCCGACTGATTTCCCATGTGGCGCGAGAGTTATGTGGCCGGGCGGCGGCACGCCTGGCCGGCTTGCTCGCTGTGCCCATGTCCCGCAGCACCGCGTTGCGCCGTCTGCGGCGCCTGCCGCTGCCCCGGTTGACGATTCCGCGGGTGATCGGCGTGGACGACTTCGCCCTGCGTCGCCGCCAGCGCTACGCCACGATCATCATCGACGCCGAGACCGGGCGACGTGTCGCGGTCCTGCCCGGTCGCGACGCGGCCACCCTGGAGTCGTGGCTGCGCGAGCACCCCGATGTCGAGGTCGTGTGCAGGGACGGCTCGGCCACTTACGCCGAAGCTGTCCGCCGGGCCCTGCCCGGCGCGGTGCAGGTCAGCGATCGATGGCACCTGTGGCGCAATCTCTGTGACAAGGTTTTGCTCGAGGTCCGCGCGCACGCCGGATGCTGGGCCACCGTCAACCCGCCCCGCCCAGGCGGCGTTCACGAGCAGACCATCCGCGAACGCTGGAACAAGGTCCACGATCTACTCGGTCACGGGGTCGGTCTGCTCGACTGCTCCCGCCGCCTCGGCGTGGCTTTGAGCACGGTCAAACGCTACGCCCGCATGCCCGAGCCCCAGGCTCTGCGCATCACTCCGACCTACCGCACGACCCTGGTCGACCCTTACCGCGACCATCTGCGCGCCCGCCGCGCCGCCGATCCCGCAGTTCCCGCTACTCACTTACTCGCGGAAATCCGGGATCTGGGCTACACCGGCAGCGCCAACCTGTTGATCCGCTACCTCAACCAGGGCCGCGCCGAAGGGGACCGCCCTGTCACGACCGCCCGTCACGCAAGCCATCTCATGCTCACTAACCCTGAGAACCTGCGTCCAAAGGACACGGCTCTGCTGGAGAAGATCGCTGCGTCCTGCCCGGAGATGACCGCACTCGCCAATCTGGTATCCGGCTTCGCCGCCCTGCTGAAACCGGCCGCGGGCAACGACGTGAAGCTCACCGAATGGATCGCGCAGGCCCGCACCGCTGATCTGCCGCATCTACGCAGTCTCACCAACGGTCTCGAGATCGACCGGTCCGCTGTGGACAGTGCTGTCACCTTGCCCTACCACAACGGCCGCACCGAAGGCGCCAACACCCGCACCAAGAGGATCATGAGACAGATGCACGGACGCGCCGGATTCAACCTTCTCCGCCACCGCATCCTTCTACCCTGACAGCCACTCCACGTCACCACCGACTACGAGCCAGAGCCGTTCGTGTGTTTGACAGACCCGCGGAGGTCGGCGGGGCGAGGTTGTGGTCGTCGACATCGTTGGTGATCATGTGTCAGATGGTGGATAGATCCTGCGGCTGACGTCAGCGCTGGGGAACGAACGTCTTGTCCACCACGGACTGTCCAGTCAGGCCGCGTCTTTGACGAACCACGATCGCATGGCTGGCAGGTCGTCACAACCGCGCCGCGCCGATCTCGCTGCTCATATCTGCGAGGGTATCGCCGGGCCGTTCCTCGTCACCCTCGGCGACAACCCCGAACGCCTGAGCAGCTGGGGCTCGCAGCCAGGGCGTAACCGCACAGGACCGGTACCTTTCAGACAGCCGAGGGCCAACTGATTGCCTTGCTGTCGGCGAAGCTGCGACTGATGATGACTCGTTTGATGTCACCGCATCGCTGAAATGACTCCGAGAATATTGCGGATAAGCGTTTCGGACGACTGCTCAGTCGAGCAAGGCGACGGCGCTGTACCAGAGCGGACCGGGATTGATGCGATCCGGGTGCCGCGAAATCATTTCATCGAAGAACACGCGTGGGCTGGGTTTGGCAGCCAGCAGCTCGCGCACGTCGAGCAGGTAGCGGCGGGTTTGCTCCACAACAGCTGGATCATCAGGTAGATCGACGTTCTTGTGCCCGGCCACGACCGCTTTAGGGGCAAGTCCGGCGACGACGTCCAGCGCATCGAGCCACTCCTGCAGCCCGGTGTTGCCGATTTCCAGCAGCATCTGGTGAACGCCGTTGTAAGCGACGTCTCCGGCTACGACCAGATCAAGCTTGGGGACGTGGAGGACCGTAGTGTCGTCTGTGTCGCTGTGACCAACTTCGATCGGTAGCAACTTGTGACCCTCGAGGTCGATGCCCGATGTCGGCGCGGGTTGAGCGAGAACGGGAACATCATCGATCAGGCCAGGGAAGAGTTTGTCCCATGTGTCGTGCCGGTTCTTCACTTGCGCGTGCATGAGTCGAATGGTGCCCTCGGTGGCATAGACGGCCGCGCCCGGAAAACGCTCGAGCAGTTGTGCCGTGCCGAACCAGTGGTCACCATGGCCGTGCGTGACATAAATCGCCGTGAGTCGTGTTCCTGAGGCGGCGATCCGGTCTGCCAGCCGTCTGGTCTGTTCAGCAGTCCACGAAGGGTCAACCAGCACGGAGTCGTGTCGGCCCCGGATCAGGGTGGATGATACCGGCGACGAGACGATCCCACTGCCGTCGGGAAGCCTCAATTCCGTCCTCCGAGGTACGCCCGGAGACACGAAGACCTCATACGACAGTTCATTGTGAATTGCGTTCATGTGATCTCCAAATTGACTTATTTGCTGTCGCCGGCACGTTTGCGTGCGCGATAGGCCCGCAGGTTGGCTTGGTTGCCGCACAGCTTGACAGAGTCCCAAACCCCGCTGTTGTTGCGGGAACGGTCGTAGAACGCGCCTTGGCAGCGGGGATTTCGGCACACCTTGAGGCGGTGCCAGGTGCCGGCACCTTGACCGTGTTCGATCGCGATGAGAGTGAGCGCCGCGATCTGCCGCCATCCGGTTCCGCGGGGCGCTAGAGACACATTGCCGTCTGTGTCCAACTGGGCGGCAACTGCGAAGCTGTGAATCAATGGCACGACTGCGGTGTTTGACGGTGTCTGCTCGGGCTCGGTGTCATCATCGTCGGCGTGGCGCATGACCGCAACGTGGATATCCGTGCGGAAGTTGCGCAGTGGTTCTAGGTCGGTTTCGTCGAGCTGTACCTGGGGAAGGCGCATGCCAGTGTGGGCCGACCACGCCTCCAGAGCATCATCAAGCCATTCCTGCGCTAGCTGCAATTCAGCGAGCAGGTCAGGTTTGCGAGGCCGCCCGGCAGAACGAGTGTTGAGCAGGTTGTGCACGAAGCCCAAAGTATCCGGCGCTGGCTGCAGCTCGTAGCGTTCCGTTGCCGTCCACGTCATTCCGATGTGCTCCTGTTGTGATTGGACAGATGCTGTTCGAACCAGTCGAGCGCGGCGCGGCTGGCGCGCTCGAATTGGCCAGCGTAAGGATCGAAATGCCCACCGGGCAACAGCGCCAGCCGCTTCGGTTCCAACGCTCGCTCGTAGGCCGCGAGCTCTGCATCAGTCAAGGCAATGGTGTCGTGGGTGCTCACGATCATCAGCAGTGGGGTCGGCGACACGCGGGTGATCCAGCTGCCTGGTTCGTACATCTTGGAGTTGCGACTGGAGCGGACAGTGACCTTGTTCTCCCAGACAACTCCGTCGGGCATCAGCTGCTCGTACATCGCGATCGCGGCCGGATCTCGGAACGTGGCGGGCACCGCCGGGTCAGCGCTGACCAGCGCTTGGTAGCCGGGGCCCTCACCACGAAACTGAGCACGCTCGTCCTCTTCGAGGACTGCCTCGAGCGCCGCGATGTTCTGCGGTGGCACGCGACGAAGAGCCGCGGCGTAGCCGCTGATGGTCGGAACCTGCGCCACCACTGTCCGCAGCCGGCGGTCGGTAGCGCCCAGCACAATGGCGTGACCGCCGGAGTAGCTGGTGCCCCAGATCCCGATCCGCGCGGGGTCGACCTCCGGGCGGGCCTCCAGGTACGAGATGACCCTCCGCCAGTCCTCGATCTGCCGCCACGGGTCAATGTCGTGCCGAGGCTCCCCTTCGCTGGCGCCGAATCCCCGGTGGTCATGGGTCAACGTGACAAAGCCGGCGCGAGCAAAAACCGCGGCGAAGTTCAATACAGCGTGCTCCTTCACTCCGCCGTATCCCGGTGACAGCGTGATCGCCGGGTGTGGTCCCGGACATGACGGCCGGTACAACGTGCCGCTGAGCGTCTGACCGCCTTCGGCGGGAACTTCGACCGTGCCGGCTTCGAACTCGATGCTTGCGCTCTCACTCATCGTTGGTCTCCTCTAGCGGCTCTGCACGCCGAGGCCATCGGGTCGTGCTGAACGGTGCATCACTGCACCCATACGACATGACTGTACATCACTTGACTCTGTCATGCTTCATGAAGCACACGCCTTTAAACGTCACCTGTGCACGTCGAGGGTTCAGTTTTCAAGGTGCGCCTGTGGCGGCCGCCACGGACGGGCCGCCTTGCGTGAAATGATCCATAGTGTTTTACTTATGTCGCAAGGCTCGTTCAGGTGCATCCTGGCGGCGCAGCCGTCCTAGGTGTGAGTTGTCGCCTGTCCAGTGGAGCCGGCAAGCAATATTGATGATCTTTCGCCTGAAGCGAGGTACTCCTATGCGTGCGATCAAGTACGACCGATTCGGCGGTTACGACGTGCTGACGCCGGCTGACGTACCAGTCCCGACGCCCGAACCCGGCCATGCGCTCGTCCGTGTCACCCTGGCTGGAGTGACCCCGCTCGACGACACGGTCCGACAGGGCAAGCTCCCCGCCGCAGCTGTCAAGCCTCTACCAATCAGGCCTGGCGGACAGGGCGTGGGCGTCCTCGTCGATCCCGGCGCGAGTTCGTTGCCCGTGAACAGTCGCGTGGTGCTCAGCGGCGGCCGTTACGGCGTCAGCGCCGACGGGACGTGGGCAGAGTACGTCGCTGTCGATCCGCAGCACCTCGTGCCGATTCCGGACGGTGTGGACGACACCGTCGTGGCCGCTCTCGCCACCGGAGCCGGCTATCTCACGGCCTATCTCGCACTCACCGAGCTCGCGGGATTCCAGAGTGGACAGACCGTGCTAGCTCCCGGCGTGGGCGGTTCGGTCGGGCAGGGCGGAGTGGGCGTCGCGCGCGTGCTCGGCGCAGCGAAGGCGATCACCACCGCCACCAGCGCGGCGAAGGCCGAACGTGGCCGAGCGGAAGGGTTCGAAGTGATCGACCTGTCCACAGAATCGCTGAGCGACGGCGTCCGACGACTCACTGACGGCAAAGGCGTGGACGTCGTCCTCGACGGTGTCGCAGGCCCGCTGACCGGTGACGCCTTGTCCGCACTCGCCGTGGACGGCACCCTGATCAGCATCGGCTACACCGCGGGCACACGCAGCACCATCGATGTCACCGACCTCATCTGGAAGAACGCCCACATTCACGGGTTCCGCTTTGCCCTGTTCACCGCGGAGCAGATCAACGCCGCGAATGCGCACCTGCTGAACCTGTTGGTTCGCAAGGAGATCACTCCGCTTGTCGACCGAGTGTTCGCTCTGGAGCAAGCAGCCGAAGCTCAGCGTCACCTCAACGAGGGAAGTCCCTTCGGGCGCGTGCTGCTCGCCGTGTAACCGATGTCTCCCAGCATCTTCATTCTCGCAGGTTATGCGTGCATCCACGCCCGCCAAGTCAGAACAGATGCTCCTGTCTCAGCTTGAGCTTCAACTTTTGATGTCTGTTTTGCGGTCTTGCGGGCGTGGTGTTGGGCTGGAGGCAGGTTCGTAACCGGTCGGGCGCCCAGGACCGGGGCGACAGGATTTGGTACGTTAGCGGGCGGCTCGATCGCCGGTCAGACGGCACGAAGTCCTCGATGGACCCGAGTCCTGAACAACCGAGCGGGCGTTTCCAGGGGCGGCGCTGGCACCTACGAGCACGCGGCCCGACCTGGGCTGGGCGTAGACGGCGATCATCAGCGAGATCCACCGATCCGTCGCGTGTGGGTTGCAGACGCGAGGCCTGGTCCCGCCCAGGGGCCGTTGAGGAACCGCATGTGTGTTCCAGGTCGAATCGGCGTAGGAACGTCTGCCACAACTGATCCGCCTGACTGCCGCGACTGTTTCCTTTGTGACACCGGATTGCTACAACTACAACGGTTTCGGGCTGGCGGGTCCAGGCATGCGCTGGGTTGGGCCTTGCAGCCCGGATCAAGCTGCATTTCACGACCGGCGACACGAGGTCCTCCCCGAGAATCGGGGGTTGATTGTCTGCCTCGATTGGGACGCAGGGACGACGGATGGCTTGAGTTGCGGTACGCGAGCTCGAGCCTCAGCGCCGAGAAGAAGTTGTCGATCAGCGCGTTGTTGTAGGAGTCGCCTCCCGAAGTCATCGGCGGCAGGATTTCGTTGTCCGCCAGACTTTGCGCGAAGCGGATCGAGGTGTAGGTCGAGCCGCGTGGCTGGTCTCCTGCCGATGATCCGCTTGGAGGAGGCGTCCCGGACTGCGGCCAGTCAGAACACACCTTCGCCGCTTCTTGCACAGGAACGCGCCCTGTAGCTCGTGGCCGCGCATCAACCGCTCGGCCCGCTTGCGCGACAACTGGATCCGGTGGCCGCGGAGGATGGCATGCGCCCACGGGATGCCGGATGTCCACGATCTCGGCGACCGGATCCTCGTTCTGGTGCGGTGAGCGGATTGTCCGGCGCTGGGACCAGTCACAGTAGACGGAGGAGGCGGTACCGAGTACCCGGAAGAGGGGGCTCGACCCCGAAGCAGCACGAAGCTGTGACTGCCCTGCGACCGTCGCCGGGTCGAGTTCCGCGGCAGAAGGGCGCGCGGCCTTGAGAATCGCGTTGGCACACTTGAGTTCCGCGTTCTCCCACCGAAGCCTGCACATCTTTCGACTCGCTGGTCGTAGGCCGGTCGTTGCGCTCGCCGCGGTCGGCCTTGTCCTGCCGGATGCAGTCGCGCTGTGCTTAGCCATGTACCCCGCGCTGCTCGGCCAGCCGCCGGATCACTGGATTCGGATCTCGATACAACGACCGCCCAAGATCTCAAGTCGTCGGGTACTTCTTCGGTGCTGACGCGGAAGACTTCCTTCAGGTCTTGTCAGACCCTGCGCGAAGTCTCCGAGCCGCCGAGGGGAAGCTCGCGCCAATAGTCGAGATCGGCTGGTCCGTTGTGGACGGTGCCGTTGTCAGCCGCACCACAACGGCCGCACCGAAGACGTCGTCACCCTCGCGAAGAGGATCATGAGACACGTGCAAGGAGGCGGCCGGGCTCGACCTTCTTCGCCACCGCGTCCTTCTGCCCTGATGGCCACTCCACGTCACCACCGGCCACGAGCCGAATGTGTTTTTGCCGTCCCGGAACGGTTCAGCCGGCGCCCTGCAGGTCTCACTCGCGAAGGAATATCGGACAGGCGTTGTGGTGGAACGATGCAGAACACAGTGTCACGCAAGAAGGTGCATTTGATGGTTCCGCCTGAACCTCTCGGACGTGATGATCGCTGAATGGACTTGCGGGACACCGCTTCTGTTTTCGCTGCCGAGTGGTGCGTCGGTTGTCGAGACGATTCTGCGTCAACGACGTCCCTGCCTTCCGTGCCTCACCTGGGATGAACTGTTGGCGGCAGTGCCGTCGGCCGATGTCGTGAGGGCCGCATCGGTGGCGTTGTCGTATTCGACGACTGCTGAGTTGCTCAGCGAGTGCCGTCGCCAATGCCGTGGAGCTGGGTACCAGCTGTTTCGTTGTACTGAGCGGCCGGCCGACTGCGCTCAGGCCGACAGGGCCGACATTCCGCCGTCCACCCGCAGGTAGGTGCCGTGCATGTGAGCAGCCTCGTCGCTGGCGATGTACGCAACGGCTGAGGCGACCTCGTCCACTGTGCCGTAACGCCTGTTCGCGGCCAGCGAGGTGTAGGTGGCGCGCACTGCCTCGACAGATCCGAGTACCGCGGCGACGCCGCGCTCGAGTCGTTCGACCATCGGGGACTCGATCGGCCCGGGCATCACGGCGGCCACTCGCACGTTGTAGGCGCCGAGTTCCGCCGCGGCGCTCTTGGTGAGACCCAAGACGGCGTGCTTGCTCGCCACGTACGGGCCGAACAACGGCATGCCCATGACCCCGGCGGCCGAGGACATGTTGATGATCACCCCGCCTCCCTGTCCGATCATCACTGGCGCCGCGTGCTTGATGCCCAGGTAGACGGATCGGGTGTTGGTCAGCAGCACGTGGTCGAAGGCGTCGTCGTCTTGCTCTGTGAGCGGCGCGATCTGCCCTTCTACGCCCACGAGGTTGATCAGAACATCGACGCGGCCGAAAGTGCTGGTGGCGGCGGCCAAGTATGACTGCACACCGTCCGCCGTGGTTACGTCGGCCTCAATCGTCGCGAACTTCGCGCCGGCGTTCTCCACAGCAGAGGCGGCCGTCGTGAGCGGAGTGCGGCCGCTGCCGACGAGCAGCAGGTTCGCTCCTTCGAAGCCCAAGCGTGCCGCGACAGCGACGCCGATGGCGCCGGCCGCTCCTGTGATGATTACGGACTTGTCCTTGTACCTGTTCATCGGGAACTCCCTGAACGGCAGTGGGTTCGACCAAGCAGCGCCCGCAGCGTAAGCCGGTCGCCATACGCAACCCCGAACCGCAGTAGAAGGTTGTTCTGGCGGGCACGAATGGCTGCACCTATGATCTTCACTTGCGCCGTCGTCGCTGCTCTTCGTGTTTTATGAAGAGCTTGTGTGGAATCTTTCATCCGCCATCGCGAAGAGCTGAGGGCTATCCCTCGCGTGGCCTGCAGCAAGCGGGCACCGGGCGAGGTGAGACGGCTCCTGCCCGAAGGTTGCACGCTTGCGGTCTGCCGTGCGCGTGTCTGGCAGGGTGTGCAGAGAGCCTCCGTCGGAGTGCGTGATCACTCCCGGATCGGAATGGTGCTGGGCGATCGCGTCGCACAGCACCTGCACCGCCAATGTGTTGGCCTGTGTTGCGGCGCGAAAGTTGGGGGCTACCAGGTGTGGTCGTGCTGCTGCGCGGTTCGGCGCTCCATGGCCCTCTGCCGTTTCAGCGCACATCTCAAGTGCCAGGGCACCGAGGGATCACCTCCACGACAGGTGCGTTGTGGAGTGACGGCGCAGGTTGCGGAGGGTTCGGAAACACCTTCGAGGCGGCTCCAAGTTGCGGGCGGATTGGAGCCTTGGCATGCGTTTCTCACCACTCTCAAACGTGTTGCGCTGCTTGAGGTCGGCAGTAGAACGATCGGGTGTACGTGAGGGCGTTGCCGAGACCGACCTGGGCAACGCCCTCACTGACGGCCAGTTGGTCCAGGTGTGTGGGTGACCAACCAGCCTTGATTGTGTCGTACATCGGGCGCTGAGCGAGGCGGCATGCTGTGCGCCCTTCGAGTGCCTCGCCAGCGCACTCGCCGAATCAACCGCGATCAACGCTGTGCGGTCATCCACCAGCGCCAGTCGGGCGGCCAAGGATACATTGCCAAGTTGACACCTCCTCAGATCTTGATGGTGCGACGTCCCGAGTGAACAACGCCTTGTGAGGGGCTTTGTTCTTGAAGGCGAGTTCACCAAAGGAGATTCTCGCAGGCAAGTGACTCAGGGATGACATGTCCAAAGGTGTCGTAGTGCGGGCCCTGGTAGCCATGCGTTCGTCGACGATTGGTGCAGAATGAACGAATGAACGAATGGGCGTTGGCGAGCTCGTTCGGGGCGTAGTGGTCGAATGGCTGGCCGTAGGCGACGCTCGCTGATAGCAGTGCCCTATGGCTATGGTCGACGTCGAGTTGATGCGACACTCGGCGGAACATTATTCGTGTGCTGTTGTGAACTCTCGCGGTGGTCGCGAATGGCGCAGTAATGGATTCGATGTGTCTTCGGGTCTAGGTGTGATTGCCTCGAAAGGCGGTCGGTGTAATGCGGCGTGATGGTCGAACTGTCGAATTCCGGCGACCGGTCAGCGGAGTGAACACGACTGGAAGTAGGGAGTTTCGTGTTGTATTTATATTTGCATTGGATTGCTCGTGAATATTCTGGGTGAAATATCCAGGTCAGGTGGTTGCCGTGATGGAGTCAGCGAGAATCTGGTGTGGCGCACGCGCGGTTTTGTGGCTTTGTGGCCGAGTGCAACGAACTTCGTGTGCGAATGCCGAGACGAGGGCTTGCTGTTTCGCGGGTCTGCTTGGCTGGGGTCTGCTGCACGAATAGGTGACAGTGTGGCCTGTCCTACTGGATGGGTTCCAGAGTTGGTGGCTAACTGGCGGCCTGTTCGAGAGGCTGTGCACTGTGCCCCGTGCGTACCCCGCCGAGTTCCGAGCGCGTGCCGTCGCGCTGGTTCGGGCCGGTAGAGAGCAGAAGCAGACCGCAGTGGACCTGGGTATCCATCCGGTGACGTTGTCGAAGTGGGTCAAGCAGGATCGGATCGATCGGGGCGAGATTCCAGGCATCCCGAGCAGCGAGTCCGTCGAACTACGTGCTGCTCGGCAACGGATTCGAGAGCTCGGGACCGAGTTGTTGATTGTGCGTCAGGCAGCGACGTTCCTGGGGACGGATCGCCCTCGCCCACAAGGTTCTACCCGGTGATCGACAGGCTCGCCGACGCCGCTGGCTGACCGGCGTGATCCGCGAAGTGCATGTCGCCTCACGCGGCACCTACGGCCATCGACGGGTGCGCGCCGAACTCACTCTGGGCATGGGCATCACCGTCTGCGAACGAACCGTATGGCTACTGATGAGCCAGGCCGGCATCCACGGACTTCCCGGTCCAGCACGGGTCACACAGCTCCGCGGGGTCGTCAACGCACTCGAGATGGCCATCCGCAACCGGCGCCCCGAACCCGGCGGCATCGTCCACGCCGATCACGGAACCCAGTTCACCTCCTGGGTCTTCGGCGACAAGATCCGCTCAGCCGGTCTGCTGCCATCCCTTCGGAACAATCGGCGACGGCCTCGACAACGCGATGATGGAATCCTTCTGGCCATCGATGCAGATCGAGCTACTGAACCATCAACGATGGAAGACCCGCGTGGAGCTGGCCAACGCGATCTTCGACCACATCGAAATCTTCCACAACCGCCGCCGACGGCACTCCGCCCTCGGCTACCTCACCCCGATCGAGTACGAACTACGCTCCGACCACGACACCACCACCGCCGCCAGTTAGCCACAACGACCGGAACCCTTCCGATGGGGCAGGTCAAGATGTCACCAATCCATGCAGCAGACCCAGGCCTAACTACACGGCATTGCGTCTGGTCCTGGTGGTACGGCGTGCGTCCTGCTGCGGATGACGTCACCGAACCGCATCACTGGTCCTTGCCGAGGTCGGAAACAACTTGCTGGCACAGCAGGAAGTTGTGCACGGGTCATCGCTCGTCGTCACGCTGAAGAGTGTGAACACCTGCTCACGAGGTTGAGGGATTCGTAAATTCCTGCCTGCGGCAGTCCCGTCAACCTGCATGCGGACCGTGCTCGCGAAGGAGCTGGACGCCAGCCCGGAACCGGTATGGCTCCGGGCTGGAGCCATACCAGCTGCTGGGTAGGGAGGCAGGGGGTTCCCGGGGCGGTGATGCTCGGCCCGGGAACCCCCGTGGGACCCTGAGATCAGACGGAGGGAACCATGGCCCAGTGGTTGCCGGCGGCGGTGGTGCCGTAAGTCTGGACGACTCCGCCCTTGCTACCGCGGAAGCTGCCCTTCTGCACGGAGAACGTGTTCCCCGACGTGTTGTAAACGCCACGAACCTCGATGGGCTCGATCGTGGTGTTTCCGCCGACCTGGAAGTCTCGGCAGTCACCCTTGTTGACGAGATACGTCGAATATCCACCACGCTCAGGGAATTTGACGTACGAGGCGTAGTTGCCGTACGAGCAGACGGTCAGCCATCCCGGGCCGGTACTCGCCGACGCGGGCGCGGCGGTCGAGAGCACACCGGCGGTGGCCATGGTGGCGACAGCTGCTACGGCTGCCGCCACTCGCTTGATCTTGATGTTCTTCAGCGTGACCTGCAAGGAAATTCTCCGTTCTTGGGGACTTGTCGATAGGTGCTGCGAAAGCCGGTTCGTTCCGGCCGATGGCAGGAGCGCGGACGTGCCGCGCTCCTGCCAGGCTCATCGGCATTGGTGTGCGCCGACGAGCAAAAGGGTCGTCTCTCAGACGTCGCGGCCAGATTCGGAGACGTCGCCTGATCGCAGAGAACGTGTCGGTGCCGGTTGTCGGCCAAGAGTCAAGGCGGTCGGACCGGCTGGCGGTTGCGCCCGCAGCTGATGCGCAACAGCGGTAGTGCTCAATTGCCCAGGTGAGTGTCCACTCGCGACTCCCATGACGCAGGTGAATGAGATGTGTTCTTGCGCCCAGCCGATAGCATGCACAACGAAAGAGGCGTCGATCACGCAACTTCTCCGCAACTGCACCGATGGCCACAAAACAAGGCCCAAGGGCTCAGTGCGGGCGAGCGCGATGAGACTGGTACACAAAGAGTCGCAGGACCACGGAGTTCCAGATGTGCCCAGCTCCCCTGCACTCGCGGACACACTTTGTTGCCCTTCATGAGGTCGCCGCGTCGTCGCGGCGGCTCCATGTTGGTGGAAGGACGGGCAGAGGAGGCTGGAACGTGTCTCACCTGGTGCACTGGTCAGCATCGGTCGCGGTCAGAGACCGCGGTGTTGTCATGGCGCTTTGCCACAAGGACTGCGGAGGTGGGTGACTTCGGCGTCGCATCGAGGCATTTCGGTGGCCTCGTGCGGCTATGCTTCGGCGCTCGCACAGGTCGCCAGGATCAACGATCTGACCCGGGAGATGTGACTGAAGGACGTTGGACGTCAACACACCGTGAATTCTCGGCACACTTCGCATCCGGTATCGCCTGATGTGTGGCTGGCCGTCAGACCAGGCAGAATTTGGCAGCACATTTTTCAATGTCAGCAGTGAGATCGGAGCGCCGATGGACCTGAAGACCGGTCTGCCGCTTGAGGAGACGTCTTTTGTCGGCCGCCGGGCCGAACTGGCTGAGGCGAAGGCACTGCTGGCGTCCAGCCGGTTGTTGACGTTGATCGGGCCAGGGGGTATCGGCAAGACTCGGCTGGCGCTGCGATTGGCGCGGCAGGTGAGCCGCTTGTTCACCGACGGTGTGCGGTTTCTGCGGGTCGACACCGTCGGCGATCCGCGTCTCCTTCCTCAAGCACTGGCCATCGAGCTGGGTTTGCGCGACGTCGGAGAGGACGCGCCCGCGCAGATCATCGATTTCCTGCGGGACAAAGAACTCCTGCTCGTGCTCGACAACTGTGAGCACTTGACGGAAGCCTCCGGAGCCCTCGTCAGCGACGTTCTCGCCGCGGCACCTGGCGTTCGAGTGCTGGCCACCAGCCGGCACGTGCTGCAGGCGGCGGCGGAGCACCTGCTGCAGATCGGGCCCCTTCCAACGTTCAAATCGACGGACGGACGTGGGTCAGTCGCCCGTGCCGACGCCGTCGCCCTCTTCCAGCAGCGGGCCGGGGAAACGGTCGCCGGATTCGGCCTCAGCCCTGACGGCGTCGCCACGGTGACGCGGATCTGTCAGCGGCTCGACGGAATACCGCTGGCAATCGAGCTCTGTGCCGCACGTGTGCGGGAGATGCCACTCTCGGACATCCTGACGCGTCTCAGCGACCGGTTCGCCCTGCTGGGAACCGGCCGGGTTGAGGAACAGCCTGCACGCCACCGGTCGTTGTCCGCGGCGGTCGAGTGGAGTTACGAACTCTGCTCACCTGCCGAACAGACGCTGTGGAGCCGGCTGTCGGTGTGCCGCGGCGGATTCACGCTGGCCGCCGCCAGGGAGGTGGGCGTGGTCGATGACCTGCCGCCGGAGGAATTGCTGGGATTGATAGCTGGCCTGGTCGACAAATCGATCCTGATCAGGGATCGCAACGTACGCGGATCGGCCCGCTACCGCATGCTCGAGACCTTGCGTGAGTTCGGCATCGCCAAGCTGACCCCGCCGGAGGAGCGAGCGGCTCGGATGCGTCACCGCGATCATCTCCTCGGTCGGACGCGACGCTGGGCGTCGGAGTGGTTCGGTCCGGACCAGGTCGAAATCGTAGGCCTCACGAGAGTCGACCACGCCAACCTCCGGTCCGTGCTCCAGGAATGCTTCGAAGATCCGGGGCAAGCGGTGCTCGGCGCCCAGCTCGTGGTGTCACTGGGCTACTACTGGACGAACTGCGGGCTGTTCGGTGAGGCGCGGTGGTGGGTGGACCGCGTGCTGCAGGTCGAGGACCTCGGGCCCGACCTGCGCTTCCACGTCTTGTGGCTCAGTGCCTACACGGCACTCGGGCTGGGGGACCACCGACGAACCGTCGACGAGTCCGTACAAGTGGAGGCCATGGCCCGTGCCAGCGGGGAACCCGGCAAGATCGCCCTGGCACTCGCGGTTCGGGCCTTCGTCCTCGCGGTTTTCGAACGTGACCCGATCGCGGCCGACACCTGCTACGCAGAGGCGGTCTCTTACTTCGACGTGGCGCCGGAGATTGGCGCCTACACGGTGTTGACCCATGCCGGACGCGCGATGGTATCCGGTTTGTCCGGTAATCACGTGCAGGCCGCAGCGTCGGCCAGGGAAGCGATCAGACTGGCTGAGGAGAAGGGGGAACAGTGCCATCGCAGTTACGCCTTGTACGGGCTCGCGCTGGCCGAGTGGCAGCTCGGGAACTGGTCGGAGGCGGCGGCGAACGCGAAGAGCTCGGTGCGGCTCAAACACCGTTTCGGCGACTTCAACGGGCTCGCGGTGGCCGTGCAACTGCTGGCGTGGATCGCGACGGCATGTGGCGACTCCGTCCGTGCCGCGAACCTGCTCGGTGTGGGCGAGCGAATCTGGACGTTCACCGGTGGCAAGGCGATGCTCGACTCCGACACGTGGATCGTGCCCAACCGCGCTTGCCGTGACGCGCTTGTCCAGAGCCTGAGCGAACGTGGGTTCCGGGATGCCTTCAAGGAGGGGTTCGATCTGGCCCACGATCTGGACGTCGCCGTAAGTCATGTGCTCGGCGAGCAGACGTCGCAGTCCGGTCAGGCCGTGCCGGAGTCCGTGTTGACCGGGCAGGAGCTGCGAGTCGCGCGGTTGATCGCCGCGGGTGCCACGAACAAGGCGATCGCAGCGCGCCTGTTGATCGCGCAGCGCACCGCCCAGGTCCATGTTGAGAACATCCTCAGCAAGCTCGGATTCAGTTCACGCGCGCAGATCGCGTCCTGGGCCGTCCAACGCGAGACGGACGACCAGCAACAAGTGCCCACGATCGAAGACTGACCACCGGAGGCACGAGGTGCAGTCCTCGGATCTCACGCCGCGCCTCCGGGCGGAGACCACGAGCTTCGTCGGGCGGCGAGCCGAGCTCGCACAGGCACAGGCACTACTCCGACGCTGCCGGTTGCTGACCCTGGTCGGGCCAGGCGGCGTCGGCAAGACTCGGCTGGCACACCAGCTCGCCGTCCAACTGGCCGGCACCTTCTCCGACGGGGTGTACGGCGTCGAGCTCGGTGAGTCGAATGATCTGGAGACGGTCATCGAGCAGGTCGCCTCCGCGATGGGGGTGCCAACCAGCGCTGACGCCGTGCTTGATCATCTTCGGGCCAAGGTCGTGCTGCTCGTCGTCGACACTTGTGAGCACGTTGTCGATGCCTGTGGGGCACTGCTCCGCGAGATCCTGCTTGCCGCGCCGGGGGTGTTCGTGCTCGCCACCAGCCGGCAGTCGCTGGGGGTCGAGGGTGAACACCTGATGCTGGTGGAACCGTTGCCGATCCCGGCAACGATCGCCGATGTCCGTGCGATCGAGGGACAGGACGCTGTCACCCTGCTCCTGCGCCGGGTGTCCGCCTCTGTTCCGCATTTCGAGCTCAGTCAGGAGAACAGCTCGGCGATCCTCGAGATCTGCCGCAAGCTGGACGGTTTGCCGCTGGCACTGGAGTTCGTCGCGACGTGGTTCCGGGTGCTTCCCGCGGAGGAGATCGTGAGCCTGCTCTCCGGCGCCACTCTGCTCAGTGGTGGGCCGGGAAGGCCGCTGAGGCAGCGCACACTTGCCGCCTCGCTGAACTGGAGCCGTGAGCTGTGCACCCCGGAAGAGCGCGTACTCGCCGAGTACCTGTCCGTGTTCCGTGACGGGTTCACACTGGAGGCGGCCACGGAGATCGCGCGCATCTCCGGCCTCCACAGTGATGGTGCGGTCCTGGGACCTGTGGCAGGCCTGGTGGACAAGTCCGTGGTCGCCAGGGACTCCGACCAGAGAATCGCGCGTTATCGGATGCTCGAAGTGACGCGGGCGCTGGGAGAGCAGGAACTCGTCGCCAGCGGAGTTCTGGAGGAGGTGCGCGATGCACACCACGACCACTTCCTGCGCGTGGCCGAGCGGTTCAAGACCGCCTGGTCGGGGAAGGGCAGGATCTCGGACATCGCCGCTGTGAAGCGAGAACGTGCGAACGTGCTGGCGGCGTTGGAACATGGCTTCGCAGACCGGAAACGGACGAACACCGGAGTCAGGCTCGCGATTCTGCTGGAGCGGTTCTGGCTCAACTGCGGATTCCCCGAGGAAGGAAGGAGGTGGGCCGGCAGGGCCGCCGCCGTACCCGGAATCTCGGAGGGCGACCGCGCCCTGGTGTCCGGAATCTGTGCCCTGGCCGCCGGTAGGACCGGCGACGGGCACGCCGGTACGCAGTTCGCCGAGGAGGCCGTGTGGCTAGCCCACAGGGCAGGAGACGACGATGTGCTGGCCGACGTGTTGAATCTCGCGGGTACCACGATGTTGCTGGCCGACCATCCTGCTCGTGCACTCGACCACCTGACCCAGGCGGGCACCCTGACGGTCGACGCGACTCCGGTTCTGGCGATCACCGTCCTGTTCATGGGAGATGCCGACCAAGCGATCCAGTTGGCGAGCACGTCGTTGGTGCGAACCGAAAACCTGCAGCGTGGTGCGGCTCTGTACGCGCTGGCGTTGTGCGAGTGGCGAGTCGGGAAGTACGAGCTGGCTGTCGCCCATGCTGTCGAGAGCATCCAGATCATGCACCGGTTCGGTGACGTCGTCGGACTTGCCCTCAGCGTCGAACTGCTGGCCTGGATCGCCGCGGCGACCGGAGAAGGACGTTCCGCGGGCCAGCTCCTGGGGGTGGCGGAGAACATGTGGCGGTTCTCCGGCTGCCGGGTGATGTTCGGTTCCAGAACGTGGCTCGAACCACATCACGAGTGCACCGCTCGAACCAGGAGCATGGTCGACAGAGCGGACCTGCGAGGTCACTTCTCCGCCGGCCTGAGTGCCAGTTCCAGCGTCGACCAGGCCGTGGACTTCGTCCTGAGCGGTCTGAAGCCCAGCGGGGGGAGCACGCGCCCCTCTGTGCTGACCATTCGGGAACTGGAAATCGCGAAACTGATCGGGGAAGGCGCGACGAACAAGGATGTCGCCTCGACGCTGATGATTTCTCCCCGAACGGTGGCGACGCATGTGCACAACATTCTGAAGAAGCTCGGCCTGACATCGCGGGTCCAGATAGTGGCCTGGCTGGTCCAAGATCCTGGCAATCGTTGAGCGGTATTGGTCCGTTCGGGTGAGTCGCTGTTGAGGTAGAAGGCGTGGACAGTATTTCGGTCGTAGGCTCCAGGCTGCGGCGAACCGCTCCGTGTCGGCACCCTGCCGCCGACGAGGACAGGAACTTGAACCACGTGACCGAGCACCCTTTCCGGCCACCGGGGTGGCCGCCCGCTGAATTGACCAGTTTCGTGGGACGTCAGTCCGAACTGGACTCGGTGCGGTCCATGATGAGTTCTTCGAGCCTGGTCACGATCACCGGTGAGTGGGCGGTCGGAAAGACTCGACTGGCGCTGCGTGCCGCCGTGGAGATGTCGGACCGCTATCCCGACGGGGTCGTGCCGGTCCCGCTGGACGCCGTCGTTGACGGTGCGCTCGTTCCAGACACCGTCGCAGCCGCACTCGGTCTGCCGAAGGCCTCTTCTCTGCTCGGGTACCTCAGCGACAAGAAGCTTTTGTTGCTCCTCGATTCCTGTGAACACCTAGCGCCCGACTGCGCTCGGTTCGTGGCCTCGGTGCTGGAAGAGGCGCCCGCTGTTCGGTTGCTGACCACCAGCCGTTGGCCGCTGCGGCTACCCGGCGAGCAGTCGTTCGTACTCCAGCCGTTCGCGGTCCCCGCCGTCGTGGACTTCTTCGCTGCTGCAGACCTGGAAGCCGTTCGGCTGTTCGCCGACCGCGCCGCGGCTTCAGCGCCAGGGTTCGTCGTTAATGCGGACAACTGGAAACAGGTCGTCCAGCTGTGCCGGGCGCTGGACGGATCACCGCTGGCGATCGAGCTTGCCGCCGCCTGGCTGAGAATCCTGCCCCTCGAGGACGTCGTGGATCGGATGCGCGATCGGTTCTCCCTGCTGTTGCAAGGGAACAACAAGTTCGCGCCGATCAGGCAGCGGTCGCTGTTGGCCAGCGTCACGTGGACGTACGAGTTGTGCGTCGCGGCCGAAAAACTGCTGTGGAAGCGTCTTGCCGTGTTCGTTGGCACCTTCGATCTCGCCGCTGCTGAGGTGGTGTGCGGCGGCGATGGCCTCGACCGGGCCGAGATCGCACCAACGCTCGCGCGGCTCGTTGAGAAGTCCGTTGTGTCCGTTGTGGATGGGTACTACCGGTTGTCAGAGACCTCTCGCGAATACGGACTGCATCACCTGCGCGCGTCGGGAGAGTACAGGCGTCTGGCGATGCGGCACTGCGAGTACTTCACACGACTGGCAGGTCATGAGGAGCGTCGATGGCGTCAGGGGCGCGACCAGGCCGGCGCCCTCGCCAGAGTGCGCGATGAGCGGTCGAACATCTTCGCCGCGCTGGAGTTCTGTTCGAGCGAAGAGAGTCAGCGGGCGAATGGGCTTCGGCTCGCCGTGTCGCTGCACTTCTACTGGCTCAGTTCTCACAGCGAGGTGGTGGAGGGGAGCCGTTGGCTGTCCTACGTGCTGGCTCAGAATCCGGAACCAGGCAGTGATCGCGCACTGGGACTGGTGCTGGCCGCGGCACTCACCGCTGGACAGGCAGCAGCCGGTCCGGCTTCGTTGCGGGAAGCCCAGGGGTGGGCACTGGTCAACGGGGATGACGATCTTCTTGGCCTGGTCTGGTTGGTGCTGGCGGTGACACTCTCCCTGCAGGGTCGTCTGATCCAGGCACTCGGCTTGGCCGTCGCTGCGAATGAGTGCTTCGAGGCCACCGGTGACCTGGCCAGCAACCTGCTCGCCCTGTCGTTGATCAGCGAGATCCAGACCTGGGTGGGCTCGATCACGGCGGCGATCTCGACGGCCGAACGGGCATTGCACGCTCAAGTCTGCAGGAACGACGACGTCTGGGCGCAGAGCTACCTGCTGCTCGCACGCGGGACCGCGTTCGCGCGCAACGGAGACCTCGACAACGCGGAGGCGGATCTCCTGCGAGGCCTTCACATCGCGCATCGCTTCGGTGATCTGCGCAGCGCTGCGCAGATCACCGAAAGACTGGCGTGGACGGCCTCGGACAGCGGAAGCCACGTCTGGGCGGCGGAGCTGCTGGGCGTCTCGGCACGTATCCGGCGCGACCTCGGCACGACCCCGGTGTTCGACATCGCACCCATCGCCCGGCTGCGCGGCCGGTACGTTCAGCGGATCATGCACAGGCTGGGGGAAACCGACTACGCGTCGGCCTTCGAGCGGGGTGTCGTCCACGAGGACGGCATCGAGCACGCACTCCGACGTGGCTCCAGCCAACCCCGGCGTCACGGCGGGAGGACCGCCGCGGCCACTCCGCTGACAGGCCGGGAACGCCAAGTCGCTCGACTGGTCGCGAAGGGGCTGACCAACCGCGAGGTGGCGAACAGGCTCGGCATGGCCCAGCGCACCGCTGAGACGCATGTGGACCGGATCCTGCGCAAGCTCCAGCTGACCTCCCGGACCCAACTCGCTCGATGGCTGCCGACCTCCGAGGGCGACTGACGTCCGCCGGTACGTACGTAGCTGTCCAGAGGATCTACGTAGTCCGACCGATTGTCTCGTTTGGCCTGGTTGAGGGACTGTTGGGGCAGTGCCGAGGCCGAACGGGGAAGGGAGCGGCGGTGGCGACACTCCGCACATCCGCTGGTGTGCACGTCACGACGGTCACCCGGAGCCAGTAGGTCCGGCCCTTCAAAAGGAACCTGGAACGGTGGAGCCAATGGAGATGCGTGAGATGCGCGCCTTCGTGGCGGCTGTCGAGGCTGGCAGTCTGTCGGCGGCCGCGCGCCAGTTGTACGTCAGTCAGTCAGCGCTGTCACAGACGATTCAGGGCCTCGAGCGCCAGCTCGGTGTGACTTTGCTGCTCAGGAGCAACACCGGTATCCGGATGACGGAAGCAGGCGTGGTGTTGTTGCCGGAGGCACGCGCGATTCTGAGCAGGCACGACCAGGTCGTCGACATGCTGACGAGAAGGCCGGATGACGAACACCTGATCCGGATCGGGATGCCCGCCGAACTTCCGCCTGATCTGTTGTCCGACGCGCTCGCCGGCTTTGCCGTCCGGCGGCCGACGGTCCGCTTCGCCATCAGGCAGTTGTCCTCCAGCCGGCAGATCGCCGCGCTGCGGACCGGTGAGCTGGACCTCGGCTTGGTCCGCGAACGCCCGCCGGAAGATCTCGACGTCGAGCTTCTCGTCGAGGAGCCGATGGGTGTGCTGCTCCCACTGCGTCTCGTGTCCAGGTATGCGGGTCCCGACGGCATCCACCTGGACTCGCTCGCGGGGTTGGAATGGGTGGGGTTCCCTCGATCGGACTGTCCCGCTTGGCACGACGAGGTCGCCACGACGTTGCGCCGGCACGGGATCTACGAAGCGGCCTCTGATGTCAGCGCGCCCACCGACGAACTCAAACTGGCGGCTGTCAGCGTCGGCGACACCTTCGCCCTGGCCCCCGCCCTGCGCCACCACAGCCTGCCTCGTGCGGTGTCGTGGTTGCCGTTGGCAGGAGCCCCGCTGATCCGGCGTACCTGGGCGACATGGCCCGCAGGCTCGCGCTGCGGTGATCTCGCGACGCTAGTCCGCCAGCTGTGTGCCTCTGGGCTGCGAGGCAACGCGGTCCTCGATCGAACAGCAGTGAAAATCCCCGACGACACTTCGGCAGGTGCAGCATGAGAGCAGTCCACGAAGTCCTGGAGCGCGATTCCGTCACGACCCCCTCGGTCACTGTGACCAGGAGGGAGAGGTACAGGATGAAGGCAGGACGAGCCAAGAGGACGGCTGACGATTGGTCGAGTTCGGCGGCTGACTGCCTGTGCTCCGGCTTTCCTCCAGACGTGAAGTGTTCCTCTGCCGGGCTGATCGGTGGGTGCTCGACGCGGCTGACGCCTTGTGATGGCGTCCTGCTCGGCCCACCCACGTGGCCCCAGGCGGCGTAGGGCTGTCGGCGAACGTCCTCCTTCATCGTCCGGGTCACCGATCTCCTTGACGGCGTTCCGCCTCAGGGGCTGACTGTTCGAACCGCGCTGTGTCGTCGCGTGTTCAGGCTTACCGAACCCAACTCTCGCTTGCAGCTGGGGCGGTATGCATTCGGTCCGTCTGAAATTCTTGTCGAGTCAGGACAAGCATTTCCTTCATTGGGTGCAGAATTGTGTTCGTGTCCTGTTCTGGAATATCAGGGGACGAATCAGAAAATTTGATATTAAAACCCGATCACGCGCGGCGCGGATTACGTGCCGCGCGTGATCGGGTTGCGCTTTTCTCCGTCATTGTCGCGCGGGTGAATGGCGGTATGTGCCTGTGCTCACATCGATATGAGTGCGGGAGTGATCCTGGGCCTGTCGGGTGCCGCCGTCCGTTCGACGCACGGCTGCGGGGTGGGTCGACCACCCCGGCTAGGTTACAGACTGTCACCGTTCCTGGCGTTTTGTCAGATTCTATCGGTGACCACCCGCCGACAGTGATACTCACGGTGAGTGTGTCCGGCGTGTGCATCCCTGCTTCGGTCTGGTTGGCGACCGGCACGCTCGACCACTTGTGAGTCGTGATCCGGCCGGTGGATGCTTTCAAATTCTCTGATCCGCAGACCTTGAACTCTGAGTTCGAAGTGTTGTGCTTATGGTGCTCCAAGTTCTGCTTATGGCCGTGTTTCACAATTGTGGAGATAAGCGGTTGAGCTGACCGGGTGGGGCATCTTCTATTCTTTCTTGTTCTGGAATAGTCTCCTCTCTCGAACGCCTCATCTCCCGTGATCTCCGAGGAGAACTCGATGACCAAGTCTTCTGCGTCGAACGACACCGACTACGACGTGATCGTCGTCGGCGGTGGGCCTGGCGGTTCCACCACGGCAACGCTCATCGCCCAGGAAGGCCACCGCGTGCTGCTGCTGGAAAAAGAGCAGTTCCCTCGGTATCAGATCGGTGAGTCACTTCTCCCGTCGACCATTCAGGGAATCTGCCCGCTGCTCGGTGTCTCCGAGGAACTGGAGAACGCGGGTTTCCCGGTGAAGCGCGGCGGCACGTTCCGCTGGGGGGCGAACCCGGAGCCGTGGACCTTCGCCTTCTCGGAGAACCCCGGCGTCGTCACGGCCGCGTACCAGGTGGAGCGGGCCAAGTTCGATGACATCATGGTGCGCAACGCGCAGAAGCACGGTGTCACGGTCAAGTTCCAGCACCAGGCCGACGGAGTGCTGCGCGAGGGTGACCGGATCACCGGCGTTCGCTACCGGGACGCCGAGAACAACCGGCTGGAGGCCACGTCGCAGTTCGTGATCGACGCCTCCGGCGAAGGCAGCCGGCTGCGCGGCGAGGTCGGTGGCGAGCGCGAGATGTCACCCGACTTCCGCAGCATCGCGCTGTTCGGTTACTGGGCGGGCGGCAAACGGTTGCCCGAGCCCAACTCGGGCAACATTCTCACCGAGGCGTTCGACTACGGCTGGATCTGGTACATCCCGCTGGCGGACGACCTCACCAGCGTCGGCATCGTGCTCCGGCGTGAGCACGCCGACATGCTGCAGGGCGACAGCTCCCAGATGGAGACCTACCGGACGCTGCTGAGCAAGGCGCCCATCGTGAGCAAATACCTCGACGGCGTCGAGATGTCCACCCGCGCTCCTTACGACAAGCTCCGGGTGCGCAAGGACTACTCCTACCACCAGACGAAGATGTGGGCTCCAGGCATGGCGCTGGTCGGCGACGCCGGGCTGTTCGTCGACCCGGTCTTCTCCACCGGCGTCCACTTGGCCACCTACGGCGGTCTGATGGCCGCGCGGTCGGTCAACACCGTGCTCGCGGGAGAGCTCGACGAGACCACGTGCTTCGACGAGTTCCAGCTGCGCATGTGGCGCGAGTACTCGGTCCTCTACAACTTCCTGGTCGTCTTCTACCAGACGCACCACGAGCAGGACTACTTCAAGGCCGCGCAGCAGATCACCCAGCAGGGCGGCAGCGTGCGCAGCGTCTTCGCCGGCCTGGTGGCCGGTGTCACGTCAGGTGACTTCGACCTGTCCGACTCCCTCGAGCAGGTCGACTCCGTGCTGTCCTCCACCGAGGGCGGAGACATCGAAGGGCTGCGCGAGGTTCCGCTGATGGCGGAGACGTTGAAGGGATTCATCAACACCGTGCGGATGCAGACGGGCGAGGAAGAGGGGCCGATGTTCACCAACGGCCTCGCTCCGACTGCGGACTTCCGCCACTGGCGCGTCATGTCGGGTTGAGCGGCTCGGTGTGTGGGCGGCTGCAGACTCGCCGCCCACACACCGTCAACCACCCGGCCTGACTCCGTTCGCACCCGGCAGCCTTTCGACAGGAGGTTTCCATGACCACGTCCATCGGCCTCAAAGCCCGCGTCGGCCTGTTCCCTGGGCAGGGGGGATACCGGCAGGGAGCGCTTGCCAAGGAGCGGAAGGCCGGCGAACCTGTTGTCCGCGAGGTCTTCGGGGCGATCGACGAGATCTCCCTGCAGCGGCGGGGAACCGCGGTCAGCCCGATCATCTTCGCGGCCGAGCCGCCCACGTTGGCGACATTAGGTGCGGAGGACCACGACACCCTGCAGCTCGCCATCCTAGGAGTTTCCGTCGCCCACCACCGGCTGCTCGCCGGTGACCAGCCGGACCTTCTGCTCGGACACAGTCTGGGAGAGATCTCGGCATTGGTCTGCGGTGGTGCGTGGAGCATCGAGGACGGCGCCTCCATCGTCTGCGACCGAAACGACGTACTCAGGACGCACGCGCCCCGGTACCACGGCATGATCGCGCTTGCCTGCCCGGCACAGCGAGCCGAACACCTGGTCAGCCTGATCAGCGACGACGACCTCGTACTCGCCGTGGACAACTCACCCGGTCAGTGCGTGCTGTCCGGCCCGGTGAAGCTGCTCGACGCCGTCCACGACATCGCGGGCAAACTCGGCTTGAAGGCGACCCGGGTGCACACGGCGTACGGGTTCCACAACCCCGCACTCGCCACCGCCGGCCGACACTTCGGTGGCAAGGTGGCCGGCTACTCGCGCCATCCCCTCAGCACCCCGGTGTTCTCACCGATCCTCGGCCGGCGCTACCACGACAACGACGACCTGGCGGCACTGCTCGGCGCGCATCTGACCAACACGGTGCACCTCGGGGCCGCGCTCGCCGGTCTCTGGGCCGAGGGCGTCCGGGAGTTCGTGGAGGTCGGGGAGGGCGGGATCCTGGCGAACCTCGTGAGGACTACTTACCCGTTCGCGGTGGCAGTGTCCGCGGCGGAGTGCTGGGGACAGAAGGTGCGCGAGGCTGAGCCCGCTCCTGTCCCGCCGTCCATCGCGACTCCTGAGGTCGTGCCTGTGGTGACACCGCTCCCACCTGTGGAACGGGTGACGACGAGCGAGTTGAGGTCCGTCAGTCGTCCCGAGGTCGTCGTCAGCATTCAGGAGCTGTTCGCGAACGCACTCGAATACCCCGTCGAGGTGCTCGGTGAGGAAGCGGAGCTCGAGGCCGAGCTCGGTGTCGACTCCATCCGGAAGGCCGACCTGCTGATCGCGGTGCGGAGGAAGTTCAACATCGGTGCACCTCCCACCGAGTACCAGAGTTCCGACTACGACAGCATCGGCAAGATCGCCGACTTCGTCCTCGACCGGGTCGGGTCCCGCTGATGGTGGGGCAGGGCAGGGAGTTCGAGCCGATCGCGGTAGTGGGCATGGGACTCGCCGTGATCGGTGCCAGCGACCCCGACCAGTACTGGCAGATCCTGTGCGAGGGACCGGAACTCTTCACCGAGGCCACCCCGGACCGGTGGCGGACGCGAGCCTTCACGCCGGGCCGCAACGACGTGCCGGACAAGGGCTACCAGCCGCTCAACGGTCTGATCACCGACTTCCGGCCGCATCCGTCGCTGGCCGCGGAGGGCACGGCGGCGACCGAACGGATGGACTTCAACACCCTGTGGCTGCGCCACAGCATCTACCAGGCGCTCGACGGCGTGTCCCGGTCCGAGGCGGACAGGTTCGTCTTCTGCGTCGGGCTGACCGCGGACGGAAGCCAGCACCTGGGTGAGCACCAGCAGATCGCCTCGGTCGTGCAGGCGCTGAAGGGCAGCGCCGGAGCGCACCTGACTCCCGCGCGACGGAGGGAGGCGGCCGCGGCGATGCGGAGCCGGTTCACCCGCGGTGACGCGCCGGCGCACGCCTTCCTGCCCCAGAACATCGCTTGTGCCGCCATCAAAGGAATTCTGCCGGACGGTACGCCGGCACACGTCGTGGACACGGCCTGTTCGTCCTCGCTGTACGCCCTGGACCGTGCAATCCGCGAGCTGACCAGCGGCCGCACCGACATCGCCCTGTGCGGTGGCTCGCTCGCACAACGCGTGACTTCCGCGGTGTTGTTCGCCCAGCTGGGCGGTCTCACCCGCATCGGCCAGATCAGGGCCATGGACGAAGGCGCCGACGGCACGCTGTTCGCCGACGGTGCCGGGGTTCTCGTGCTGAAGCGGCTGGCGCGGGCCGAGGCGGACGGCGATCTGATCCACGGCGTGATCTCGGGCATCGGTCTGTCGGCCGACGGCAGGGGAAAGGCGATCAACGCAGCCTCGTCCCGGGGGCAGGTGCTGGCTGCGCGCCGTGCTCTGACCAAGGCGGAGCTCGGGCCGCAGGACATCAGTCTCGTCATCGCACACGGAACCGGCACACCGGCGGGTGACCACGCCGAGCTCACGAGCATCGCGGACGTGTACCGGGATCGCACCGGCGATCCGATCCCCGTGGTCTCCAACAAGTCCGTGATCGGGCACACCGGCTGGGCGGCCGGCGTGATGTCGGTGATCCACGCCCTGCTCTGCCTCCGGCACGGGAAGGTTCCGAGGCAGCACCGGTTCGTGAGGATGTCTTCGAGGATCAGGGACCAGGTGCCGATGCTCACGGTGCCCACCGACGCGGTTCAGTGGCCGCGCGGCGGTCGTCCGCGGCGAGCGATGGCCATGGGGTTCGGCTTCGGCGGCACGAACGCCGCGGTCGTGGTGTCCGACCACTCAGGACGGTCCCGCAGCAGGGCCGTCCGGCCGGCAGACGTGGACGAGCGGGTCATCGTGGGCTGGTCGACAGTCCGGCCGCCGAGCGGAAACGGGTTCGGTGACCATTACCCGCTTCCACCCGCCGGAGCCATCACCATGCCGCGAGCGGTGCTGCGCAACATCGACCGGAGCCAGGTGATGGCGATCGAGTGCTTCGACCGGCTGCCACGGGAGCTCAAGGACTTCTGCGAGTTCCGCAAGGAGGCGGTCGGGGTGTTCGCGGCCTCGTTCGGGCCGACCCGCAACTTCCAACTGGGACAACTGCGGGTGCGGATGGACGACGTCGAGGACACGCTGATCTCGGCGCTGGGCGACGCGTCGGACGTGCGCGGTTTCCTGTCGGCCTACCGGCGCGAGATCGACGAGGTGATGCCCAAGGTCTGCCTGGACACCTCGCCCGGCGGAATGCCCAACATCATCGCTTCCCGGGTCTCCAACTACTTCGACCTGCAGGGGCTCAACCTGCTGGTGGACGGTGGCGAGGCGTCGCTGCTCAAGGCGTTCGAGACCGCGGATCGGTACCTGGAGACCTCCGATCTCGACGTTGCTGTCGTTCTCGGGATGAGTGCGAACACCTCCGACTCCTGGACGAGCGCGGTCATGCCGCCCGGTGAGAAAGCACGACGCGCGTCGGCCGAGGGCGCGTTCATGTTCGTGGTCGCGCGGAAGACGACGGCGCAGCAGGCGGGTCTGCCTGTGCACGCCACCTTGAACCACCTGGTCCGGGAGGTCGCGTCGTGAACGAACCACAGGTGCACCTCTTCGGCGCGGAGGGCGCCGAAGAGCTGATCGGTTTCCTCAGCGGAGACCAGTCCACAACGGAGATCAGGAGATCTCCGGGATCAGGACAGCCCGCGACGGTCCTCTCCCTGAGCCGCGCCCAGCCGGAGGACGTCCACACCCGTCACGTCCTCGCCTACTCGCCCGAGCACCTCGTCCCGATCCGGCCGCGGACGGCGTTCGTGCCGCCACGAACCCTCGTCATCGCGGACTCCCGCGTCGATCTCGGTTCGGTCGCATCGACGGCCGACTGCCTGGTGCTGTCGGTGGGGGAGTCGTCCTGGGAGCTGTCCGGGCAGCCGCTCGGGGAGGCCGAGCAGGGCGTCCGCGCGGCGATCCGCGACCACGATCCGCGCCACGTGCGGGTGATCGTGGACCTCGGACAGGAACAGGACTGGCTGGATCGAACACCTGCCACCGTCCTTCGCGTGCACGACGCGGCGCTGCTCGCCGCGCAGGCGGCCGCGCCCCGTCTGGCCGAAGGCGGCAGCTTCCACGTCGTGGCCCTGCGGGGCGCCGACCAGAAGGGGATCACCCACCCGTGCGCGGGGTTGTTCTCCGGCTTCGTGAAGACCCTGGAGGTCGAGCCCGAGGTCATCGGAGGCATCGACTGCTTCGCGCTGTTCACCTCGGCCGACACCGTGGCCGAAGCGGCGCATGAGGTCCAGGCGGAGAGCTCGGCACGCCGTGCGCTGCCCACGGTGATCTACGCCGCTGGCCGGCGGATGGTGCCCAGGGTGGTCGCGGAGCGCACCAGCCCGTCGTCGCACGACGTCGACCTCATCGGCACGTCGGTCGTGATCGGCGCCGGCGCCGGCAGGGGTATCGGCATGGTCATGTTGCGGGCATTGGCAGAGCGCTGTCGGCCCCACATCCACGTGATCGGGTCGAACCGCATCGGGGACTACGAACCGGAAGCGCTGACCGAGGACACGGTCGCCTTCAAACGCAGGCGCGCGGAACTGCTCCGGCAGGCTGCCACGGGGCCGAACCGCAGGCCGGTCCAGGACGTCGTCGCGGAACTGCGCCGTATCGAGCACGCACGTGAGGTCGTCGCGAACCTGCGCGCGCTGGAGGAGCTGTGCGGCATCGGCAAGGTCAGCTACCACGCCTGTGATCTCACCGACGGGGCGATGGTGGAGACGACGGCCGCGGAGATCCTCGCCGGCACCGGTGGCCAGGTCGACCTGCTGCTGAACGTCGCGGGGACCTTCAAGTCGGCACTGCTCACGAAGAAGTCCCTCGCGGACTTCCGCGCGACCAGGGACGTCAAGGTCGACACCTACCGCCATCTCAAGCGGGCGTTCGGCACCGTTCCCGCGCGGTGGGTCAACGCCAGTTCGGTGCTCGGCCTCTACGGCATGCGCGGCGAAACGGACTACACCTCGGCGAACGACTTCCTGTTCACGGCGGCGGCGCACGCGAACGCCGTCGAGGACTTCCGTGAAACGAGCATGGGCTGGGGACTGTGGGGTGAGGCCGGGCACGCGCTCGATCCCGGTGTGGCCGAGGTGATGCGGCAGAACGCCGACGTCGAGCCGATGTCCAGCGCGGAGGGCGTCCGGCACTTTCTCGGAGAGCTCGCGCGCCCCGTCGTCACAGCCTGCCCGATGTTTCTGGGGCCGGTCGAACGCGCGGCGGCCGAACGGCACCGCCCGGCGATCAGTGCACTGTGGAAACCGGAAGAGGACTTCTACGTCGACGAGGTCGTGGAACGGTCGGTGAGCCGGATCGTGATGCAGCGGTCCTTCAGCCTGGAACGCGACGGCTACCTCGAAGACCATCTCATCAAGGGGCGTCCCACGATGCCCGGTCTCGTGCTCGTGGAGTTCGCGGCACAGGTCTCCGAACGTCTGACCGGCCGCGTTCCCACCGCGGTCGTGGACCTCGCCTTCACCAGTTTCGTCCACGTGACGGCGCAACGCCCCGTGCGGCTGACGTTCACGGCCGAGTTCGACGCGGAGCAGGACTCGGTCACGGTCGTCATCACGTCGGACGTGGTGGCGCCGAACGGAACCGTGCTCGTTCGCGACCGAGAGAACGCCAGGATGAGCGTCCGGTTCGACCAGCACGACCAGACACCGCCTCCGGAGACACCATTCGTCGGGGGCGACGCCGTCGACGTCGAGAACATCTACGCCTCGGCCCGGCCGTACGCCGAGCTGCGTGGGGTGTTCGGCTCGGTGAGCACCATCTCGGTGGGCGGTGGTGGCAACCGTTCCGAGTCCACAATGGATTCGGAGGTGCTGGGACGGTGGTTCGAGCGGGCGTTCCTGCCCTTTGTGCTCTGCGACTCGGCCATCCAGGCGGCCTTCTGCCAGAACTCGGAGGATCGCAGGCCGGTTCTGGTCCCGCGGCTGATCGACAGGATCGACTTCTTCGGAGAAGTGAACGACCACCGGATCGCATCGGGGGCACGGCCTGCGACGATCACCTCGACACGGCTGTCGCGAGTCGACCACAACACCTACCGCGTCGCGTCGCTGGTCGCAGCGGATCCGCAGGGACAAGTGTTCCTGCGCGCCACCGGCGTGACGACCGCGGTGATCGGTCGACTCGAGCCGTCGCCGGTCTCCGAACCCGACGAACCGGCGGTACGGCCACATCTGATCGCCTACGATCCCGAGCACTTCGTGCGCCCCGTGACGAGGCTGGCGGCGTTTCCCGTCGCGGCACCGCTGACGCCTGTGCCGGTGTCCCACCTGCGCGGCTGGACGGTGCTCCTGCTGGGTGCTGAGCGTACGTTCGTGGCGGCGGTGGCTGCGAAGCTGCGTGACGCGGGTGTGCTCGTGCGCACGGCGACGACTGCAGGAGAGCTCCGCGAGATCGCCGTGGACTGGGATGGCGTGATCGACCTGAACCTGACCGGCCTGCCCGACTACACGCTGGGCGACAGGACCTGGGAGGACAGGCTCGCCCTGACGACGGAAGCACTGCATCTGGTCTATCGCGTGTGGGGGGCGGATGCTCGGCAGAACCGCCACTTCTACCTGGCGGTGACCCATCAGGACGGCCTGTTCGGTCGCGCGGAGGATGCCGGACCGATCTGCCAGCCAGTGGCCGGGGCGTGGCAGAACCTCGCCAAGATGCTGCCGATCGAGCTGCCTACCGTCGCGGGCAAGGTGATCGACCTCGACAACGTGGGCCCGGCCGCGGTGGCCGACGCCGTCCTCGCCGAGGCGGGTGTCTGGGACCACTTCGAAATCGGCTACCACCGCGGCCGGCGGCACCGGATCGAACATCGGATCGATCCGCCGCCGCCGCCGAACGTCCCGACCGAGCCGATCGGGCCCGGTGACTGCGTTCTGATCTCCGGCGGTGGGCGTGGCGTCGGACTCGCCGTCGCCCGCGCCCTCGCAGCACGGGGTGCCGACGTGGTCGTGACCGGACGGGAAGTGCTGCCCTCGGATCGGGAACCTCGCTGGCTGACCATGACGGAGCAGGAGTTCGCCGCCTGGCGGACGGAGAGGTTGCGGCGGGCGGGATCGTCAGGCGGACGGCTCGCTGTCGCCAAGAGCCACGTCGACCGGGCCGCGCGGACTCGGCAGTTGCGCGAGAACCTGCTTTCCGCCGAACGGGACGGCTTGCGACTGACCTACCGCGTTTGCGACGTGGCGGACCTCGGCGAGGTCCGCGAACTGGTGGCAGGTTTGCCACGCAGGCCGACGGTCCTGGTGCACAACGCCAGCGTTTACCGCGGGGTCAGGCTGTCCTCGATCGCCGTCACGGAGATGGTGCGCACGGTCGGGGTCAAGGTCGAAGGCTTCGCGAACCTGCTTGCCGCACTCACGCGTGACGGTGACGGCCCACGCATGGTCTGCAACCTCGGGTCCATCGGAGAGCGCTTCGGCGGCACGATCGGGCAGACAGCTTATTGTGCGGCGAACAACGCCCTCGCGCAGATGGGTTTCTGGGCGGCGAAGCGGTACGGGATTCCGGTGCGCACACTTGCCTGGCCCACATGGGAGCGTCTCGGCAACATCGTGAACTACCGCGGGGCGGCGCGGTACGGATCGATGATGGACCCCGTCGAGGGAGTGGCGCACTGCCTGCGGGAGATGGACGGCCTCGTCGCGCCGGGAGGAAGCGAGTACGGGTACTTCGGGCGTCTCGGCGTCATGTTCAAGCCGGGCTGGCTCTCCATGACCAGCTGGCCGCCTGGCCACCCTGACGCCCGCCGTGTCGAGACTGCGGTGCGTCAGGCGGGCACGGTTCGCAAGTACGTGGAGAACCGGTTGTTCGCCACTCGTCACGTCCTCCGCGACGCCACGCCGGCGGATCTGCTGGAATGCGTACTGGCCGCCGGTGACTGGGTGCGGCCGGAAGGGGAACCGCTCCAGCACCTCGTGGAAATCTCGGACCTCAACTGCATCCCGGCGGCGGAAGACGTCCTCGAGGTAGACCTCGATGCCACCGGTTCGTGGGCGGATGACGGCACCGTCTGGCAGGTCGACGTCGTCGTGACGTCCATGTCGGGCGCCCCGGTGCTGTCGTGCCGGTTGAGGTATGGCGAGCAGCCGCCGGAACTGTCCCCGACGATCGCCGGCGGAACGACGCGCGCCGTGGCGAAGCAACGACGTTCGGCAGACGGACGGTGCCTGTCGCACTCCGCGCTGGCGTCCATGTTCGCCGTGCTGTTGCGCGAGCAGGCCGACGGCAGCGTCTACATAGGACGTCTCATGGTTCGGCCCGGATGTGCCCGCGTCGACTCCATGAGCTGGAGCCCAGAGGAACCGGATGTTTTCGAGTTCAGCGCGGACGGTGAAGTACTCATGAGCGCGACCGGGGTGACGGTGTCTCTGCCGGGCGATGTCGACCGGAGGTCCTGGACATGCGCGCAATTCAGGTGACCAGTCTCGGTGGCCCCGAGGTTCTCGTCGAGAAGGAGGTGCCCGACCCGCGTGTCGGGCCCGACGACGAGCTCATCACCGTTACCGCTGTGGGTGTCAACTTCGCCGACACTCACCAATCGGATGGCTCCTACCTGACCACCGCGGACCCACCGTTCGTGCCAGGCAGCGAAGTCGTCGGTGTGACCGGGAGCGGGCGCCGGGTGCTCGCGCTGCTGACCGACGCCGGGGGTTATGCGGAACTCGTCGCTGCACCGAGGAGCGCGCTTGTCGAGGTGCCTGAAGAGGTGACGGACGCCCAGGCACTGGCGCTGGGCGTCCAGGGCTTGACCGCATGGCACGTCCTGCACAGCATCGTGCGGTTGCGTCGTGGCGAAAGCGTCGTGGTCAACGCCGCCGCGGGCGGAGTCGGTTCGCTCGCGGTCCAGCTGGCGGGGTATCTCGGCGCCGGCTGGGTGATCGGGACCGCGTCGACGCGGGCCAAGCGCGACCTCGCACTCGACCTCGGTGCCGATGCAGTGGTCGACAGCAGACCGGACCAGTACGCGACGCGAATCGTGGAGGCCAACGGGGGGAAGCGGGTGGACGCGGTGCTGGACGCGACCGGACGAGCCGTGTTCAAGGCCGCGATGAGCACCCTGGCGCCCTTCGGGCGGCTCGTGACGTTCGGGTACGCGTCTCGGCAGATACCGGCCTCGATCAGTGCCGGAGAGCTCATCAGGGGTGTCATATCGGTTTCCGGCTTCTGGCTCACCCCGCTGGTCGGTAGTCCAGACGGTCACCACGAGCCGCTCTCGAACCTGCTCGCCCTGACCGCGAAAGGGGAGCTGACGCCAGTCGTCGGTGCTCAGTACCCACTCGCCGACGCCCGCCGCGCACATGAGGACCTCCTCGCGCGGCGAACCATCGGAAAACTGATTCTCGTGCCTTGACAACAAGGAACGACAACGGAGGACCCATGAGCATCGACCTGACCAACCGCACCGCGCTTGTCACCGAGGCCACCAGCGGCTTCGGACGCGCGACCGCGAAGGCGCTGGCGGCCGCCGGCGCACATGTCGTGCTGTCAGGACGTGACACGGAGCGGGGGAACAGGATCGTCGCCGAGATCGCCGCGGCCGGCGGCAAGGCGGACTTCGTGGCAGGAGCACTGGGTGACGCGGACAGCGCGCGCAACCTGGCCGCGCAAGCCTGCGAACTGGGCGGTGGTCACGTGGACATCCTCGTCAACAACGCCGGCATCTTCATGCTGGGGCCGACCGAGCCCGTGCAGGAGAGCGACTTCGACGCGATGCTCGGCATCAACGTGAAGGTGCCGTATGTCCTGGTGGCCGAACTGGCGCCGAAGATGGTCGAACACGGTGGCGGCGCCATCGTCAACGTGTCGGCGATGGTCGCCGAGAACGGCATGCCCGACATGGCACTCCACGGCGCGAGCAAGGCCGCCTTGGAGCTGCTGACGAAGGCGTGGACCGCCGAGTTCGGTCTGCTCGGCGTGCGGGTGAACGCCGTCGCCCCTGGACCCAATCGGCCCGAGGGAACCGCGCTTCTGGGCGTGGTGCCGGATCAGCTCGCTTCCACCGCTCCGGCAGGCCGGACGGCCTCCGCTCAGGAGATCGCCGACGCGGTGGCGAATCTGGCCAGTGACGCCGGCAGGGTCGCCGTCTAGTACCGCGACCAAGTGCCGTATCCGTTCACGGATCGGTTTGAACGACTCGAGGACCTCTTGGCGGTCCAGTCCGGTCTTCGCCGCGGCAGGTGGTGAAGTCGGAGGTCCAGGCACGCGCTCCTTCGCGCTTGGACGCCCTGCGGCGCCGTGATCGCACAGCCGGACACCGGCGCTCACCTGAACCGGGAGCACCGGATTGTTCGTCGTGGATCGGAGGCACGACATGACCCTGAGCATGCCAATCTCAGGCGAAGTGCTGGTACGGCAAAGAGTTGGCTCTCTATGGCTGCCGAGGCCGGGCGAGCCGTTCTCGACGAGCGAGTTGCCGAGGCCCCCGGCTGCGGTGGACGTCCCATGCCCTCCTGATTCAGAGGCGGAGCGTGCTCTGTTCCGGTGGCTGCTCGGCCACCACGTCGCGCATTGCGTCTGGCGGCGGCTTTCCGGCCTCCTCGCGCGGACGAGCGGTACGGGAACACAGGAGCCGGACTGCACGGAAGCCACGTGGTGGTACCACCGGTACACCGCGTCGCTCATCTACGCCGCAAGCAGCGGCTCCAGGCTATACCGCGCCGTTGTCGGTCCAAGCATGGAATCGGTGCACCCGCAGTTTGGTCGCGCATGGGCTCAGGACCAGGTGCGGGCGGCGCGAATGGTGCGAGAACTAGCGTCCTCTCACGACAGTCCACTTGCGATCGCGGCCAAGTCCAATCGACTCGTCCGGATCCGACTCGCCGAGATCCTGGCTCTGAAGAGGGATGCGCCCCACTGCGATGCAGAGCGCCGTGCGCTGCCGGTGGAGGAAAGCGTCTATGACGACTACCTCCAGATCGAGCGCGCCCCTGTGACCAAGGGGTGGTTCGCGGCCCAGGCCGTGACCCGGACCAGTGTTGCACTCATGGACCTTGAAATGGACCCGATCGCCCATCGCGAGTACGCGTCCGCGCTCGCGCTGTTGCCTGATGAGATAACGACGATCGTTCACGACACGGTTCTCGCGTTCAACCTCCTGGGGCGCTGAGCTATCGGCTGAGTACGCGAACGCCCTGGTCGCACGCCGGGCGGCCGCACCGCAGGACACGGATCGACCGGGAAGCGGAACGACTCGATCACCGCTGCAGTGCCCGCGTGCGCCACATCGCCGGGCCGGAAGCGCGCTTGCCGCCATGACCGATGATGTGTCCGATGTCGATTCAACTCGCTTTCGGACTGACCGCGGGCCCTGGACTGAGCTGCTGGCCCGCCGCAGGCGGCGGAACCGCGCGCCCAGGTACACCGATGGCACTGGGCCCCGCCCGAGCAGAACCAGAGCTGGTGCTGGAAGCGACCAGACAGCTCGCTCTCCTGGTGCAGGGCGGGACCGAGACGGCGGCGGGCGCCGGCGTGGACCTGGGTGGCGGTTTCACCTCGGTCCGGGTGGCCGGTGCCCACGGCGACCGGCGTGACGCGGTGCTGGCGGCGCTGAGGTTCCTCGGTGTCGAGGGCGCACATCGGCTGGGCGAGCGGGCAGCCGTGCTCGTGGCACTGTTCGGCCTGTCCGTCACCAAGCGCGTCGGGGCGGCCGCGCATGCAGCGGTACGTGAACAACGTTGGGCGGCGCTGCAACTCGCCTCGGCGACGTCGGATCTGCTCGGCCCGGAGCAGTTGGAACGAGTGCTCGAACTCCGTGCTCCGGAGAGCGTGGGCCCGTTCCCCCGTGGTGCGGCCTCCACGCTGGCAGGCCATCTGTCCACGGTGCTGGGAGGATATTCGCGTCCCCGGCGGTTGAACCTCGTAATCAGCTTGTGGGATCACGTGTGTGCGCTGGTGCAGCAGCAGCAGCGCCGTCGGCGCCTGGCCACATCGCAAGTCCGCGAGGATCGGATTCACAGGCTGCGTGACCGCTACCGGACTCATTTCGACGAGCCGATGTTGAGGGTGCTCTGCTGGGACGTCGGCGCAAGTCCGACGGTGGCCGCCGCGGCGCGCTGGCACCCGCCCGCGGGGTGGGCGGCGAACGAGCTCGGCCGTCTGCTGCAGGACGCCATCGCCGCCATCGCGCTGCTGAGATTCGCCAAGGCGATGTCCGACGAGGGCCTGGAGGCCGCGACGCGGACGCATCGCCATGAACTCGTGGCGGCGGACTTCCTCAGTGAGGAAGAGCGCTCCAGTGCGGCGCACCGTTCCGTGGGGGTGTACAGCCATCCGGCTCGGCCGGGGTGCTATGTCCACCAGTTGGCTCGGGTTCTGAGTCCTGACAGGACACTGACCGCCAGAACCGAGACCTATGTGAAGACCCGTACCGCCATGGCCCGGAACTATGCCGTCGTGGTGCTTGAGACGGCGACTGGACTGGTGTCGGACCTCGACGGGCGACCGTTGCACAGCCCCTGCACCAACGACCTCCCGTGGAAATGCGGCGAGCTGGACGCTTGGCGCACTGCGGTGGGATTCTCGCGCACACCGGAAACGTGGGAACAGCCACCGCTGGCCGACGTGCATGCCGAAGTCCCGGTCGAACCGCTCGCCCGTCGGGTGGCGGAGGACCCTGCCTCACGGGAGGTTCCGCACGACCTGCTTTGGCTCGGTGATCTGGCCGACGCGCTGGCACCTTTCTACGGCAACGACCACGCGGACGTCCAACCCGACAGCAGCGGTCCGCTCGTGGACTACCGGACGCGTTCCTCCCGGCGAGAACGAGCCTCGCTGCCGCTGGTCGTCGCCCGCGTGGCCCAGTTGGTCATGTTCGGTGCCACCCCTCCGCAGCGCTGTGTTGGCTGGGAAGAACTGGCAACCGGCGTGGGCACGGACGCCGTGGTCGCCGAAGCGAGCACCGGTGTGTTCCCTGTCCCGCCCGAACTCGCGGACGTGGACACGCAGATCGCGGGTTTGTCCGTGGAACTGGCCCGAGATCCCAGACAACTCGCCGACTGGTCGGCCTACATGGGCAACTGCATCGGCACCATGTGGTACGCCGACGAGGCACGCCGCGGGCTTTGCGTCTTGGCGGCACTGCGTTCCCCGGTCGACAACCACATAATCGCCAACGTGGACATCCGCCGTCACACCGGAGGATGGCACGTGCACGAACTGAGGGCACGTTTCAACAACAACGTCGCCAGCGTCCTGGAGGAGCAGGTCAAACGATGGGTCGAGAGCATCCCGCCCGTTGTGCCGATCGGACCCGATCCGCTGCCGGTGCCACCTCCCGTGCGAACGCGAGGCGGTGCGGTCCGGCGGTCCGCCCTCAGCCGGTTCCCCACCGAGCTCGTACGGTCACTGATCGTTGCCACGGAACAGGAACTGAACGCGGAACCCGTGGGGCCGGCCATCAGAGCCTACGCGGCACTGGCCGGCGTGCTCGACCGTCCGGTGCGAGCGGACGTGTCCGAGCCGGAGACGGTGATCTTCGCGTTGAAACGAGCGGGTGCGCTCGCAGGGCCGCTCAGGGCGGCACTGGATGCGGGGGTGGACGCGGAGAGCCTGTGGCGGGCGAGCGGTGTCCGCCCACTTGCCGCCGCGGTGGCGAAGTTGGATACGGGACTGCGTCAGCGCTACCGGCTTCAGCTCCTCATCGACGGTTCCGAGCTTCCCCGTACTTTGGGCGCTCTGGTGCGCCGCCCGGAGATCGCGCCAGCGCATGCGCTCGACGTGGTGGGGAGGTCGTTGCGCGCGGCCATCGGTGAGCTGGCCACCGACGACTTGCTGGTCCGGTCAGTGGCTCGCAATCCGGTGGCTGATCTGGTGTGTGCGCTGATCATCGCGATCACCTGCGCCTCAAAGTCCACTGAGGACGGTACGGTCCCGCTGACGGCACCGGGAAAGTTCCTGGTTCCGGGCTTTCCCGTCAGCGACCTCTCCGACCAGGACGGTCCGTGGCAGAGGTCCATGGCCTCGGCAACCGAACTGGGGGCACCGGTGGAGTTGTTCTGGGAAAGGGTCGCCGACCACGGTCTGCTGGCCCCGGCGCTTCTGCTCGGCAGGGGCGGCTGGGCAGGTCTCTGGCGCCGGGCGCACCGCTGATCTGGTTCGTCCACGAAACGGTCTTCTGTCGTCGAGGCCTGACGTCACCGGTCAGCCGCAATGCTGTGGTGACAAGACTTTGCGGAACAGGGGGGATAAGGGCGGTCCTGTTAGGCAAAGAGTGCACCTTGCCACAGGGACTGTGTGCCTCGCGTACCACCGGGCGCAACCTGGTGATGTCGGGTTCGGCGGAACGGGTCCCGTGCGAGGAGGCAAGGATGAGTTCGCCCACAGAGGTACGCGACGAAGCCCTCGTGCGCTCGCTGTACCGAACGCACGGCCAGATGTTGCTCTCCTATGTGACACGCTTGACCGGTGGCGACTGGGCCACAGCCGAGGATGTCGTGCAGGAGACGTTCATGCGGGCCTGGCAGCACCCCGAGGTGTTCCGTCGCTCGGATCGACCGGTGCGGGGTTGGTTGATGACCGTGGCTCGCAACCTGTTGATCGACAAGGCGCGTGCGCGGTCTAAGCGGCCTCGCGAGGTGCCGTACGCCTGTGAGGAACACACTGAGTCAGACCGCACCGAGCACGTGCTCAACTCGATCGTGGTGTTCAAGGCGTTGAGCCGCCTCTCTTTTGAACAGCGCGAAGTACTGCTCCAGACCTACCTGTGCGACCGGACGTTCAGCAACGCGGCCGCGGGACTCGGGATCCGCGAGGGAACCGCGAAATCGCGTGCGCACTATGCGATATCCGCCCTGCGGCACATTCTGTCCGGTCAGGACGACCTCATCCAGAGCTGACGGGGTTCGGAGTCGGCGCGGGTGAGGTCCGGGCGTCGGTCGCGGAGGTCATCGGTGCTCCAGGCCGCTGTTCCGCCTCCTGTCCGCAACGTCAGCCGTCGCTGCGGAACACATTCCCCTTCCACCTTGCGCGGAATCTGCTTCTCGCCATGCCGCGGAGAGTGCGTCCCGCTGAAGCAACCTCGATCGCCCTTCGGAGCCTGTACCGGTGTGGGTGTGGAATGTCGGAAACACACCATCGAACCGGGCAGGCTTCCCGTCAGCTTGACCGCGACCGGAACTCATCTGCACGCTGGTCCGCATCAGATGACCCGTCGAAGCACCTGTCAGGCGGTCTGCCCTAGCTCCCTGCTCGCCGCTCCGGCTATCTGCTTGAGCCAGTGAAGGGTCCGGTTCACGTCGACCTGAGTCCGTTGTCCCCTTGCGCTCAGGGCGATTCTCGCTCCCGCGAGCGGAACGAGCACCGACAGGCAGACTGTTCCAGATTCGCTGCGATTGTATTGAGCGAAGCCGTTTCTGCGTATCTGAGCGAGCTCTCTGTCCAACGTGGCCCACTCCATCGAGGACCGGCTGTAGGCGGCGAGTGCCCTCCTGGCCGCCTCGGCCGAGTAGGCCATCAACAATCGGCCTGATGCCGAGCGGATCGCGGGCGTACGTCCTGACTCGTCGATCTCCTCCCAGGAGCACCTGTGGCCGTGAACTCGGTGCAGGTAGACGACCTCTTCGCCGTTCAACACGGCCAGGCTCGAGGTGAGTCCGGTGTGCAGCAGAACGTCACCGGTATACGGCGCCAGTCTGCGCAGAGAGGACGACTGTGGGCCGGCTGCCGGGCCCGGGCCGATGTCGAGCACGACCTCGTAGCCTTTTGTGCTGCGGGAGACCACCCCGCCCGCGATGAGTTCCCTGATGATCCGGTAGGTGGTGGACCTGGCCAGGCCCGTGCGTCCGCACAGCTCGGACAACCGCAGAGCACGTGGCTCGGACAGCAGTTCGCGCAACACCATCAGTGACTTGCCGATCGAGCCGTTCGTTGCTGTGTGGTGGTGCATCATCATGGCTCCTGACTGACTGCAGACCGGGGGTACGGCGGCGGATTGCTGCACCTTCCGTTCAGGTGGACGCATTTCGCGATTGCGTCCGGGAAAGGCTGGCAGCAAACGAATGCAACCCTGTTCGTTTGCTGCCTTTCGTTGAAGTCTCGCTTTGGTGCGATCTCAGTATCAGGATCCTCAAGGGCGCTGAGCCGGCGCGGCGCCCTGATGTCCCGAAGTCCATCGAAGCTTGCCTGTAGGGCTCCGATCGGCGTCACAGCGCATCCTCCTTGTTTGTGACACAACAATCTTCATGCCACGACAGGCGACGCGGTTCGCCCCTGCCGCGCGGGGCGTCCTCGATCGAGGTCTCGTGCCGGGGAGACAGGACGCGACTCGAACCGCGTTCGGTGTGGACAGAGCCGAACGCGTCGTCGCGTGAACTGCCGTGCCTCCGTCTGACGTCCGTCCGCATCGATCAAACGCTGAACTCGCTCACTTCCCTGCTCACCAGGAACTCACCCGTTTTCTGGCCGGGCAAGCGGAGCAGGCGCAGCACGGGGCCCGCCATCGCCGTGGTGGCAAGCGCCATCACCACCATGGTGGAGTAGATCGCCTGATCGATGATCATCAGTTCCAGGCCGACGCTCAGCACGATCAGTTCGGTGAGACCTCTCGTGTTGACCAGCGCGGCCAGGGCGACGGAGTCGCGCGACGAGTGTCTGGTGAGACGAGCGGCGATCCAGGCGCCGCCGAACTTGCCCGCGACGGCGACGCCGAGGATCAGTGACAGCTCGACGAAACCGTTGGGGCCGAGAGTCCCCAGGTCGACCTTGAGACCGGACATGGTGAAGAACACCGGCAGGAGCAAGGCGGTGGACGGACCGATCCAGCGCTTGAGCACTTCGCGTTGTTCCTCGAAGCCGGACGTGGGAATCGCGACTCCGACGATGAACGCGCCGAAGATGAAGTGCAGGCCGATCCACTCGGTGAACGCCGCCGAGGACAGAGCGCACACCAGCAAGGCGCAGGTGATCGTGGGTGTGGCGGAACGACCACCGAGAAGCCTGCGCAGCACGGGCCGGAACACCAGCACTACGGCCAGCAGGAAGGGAATCGCCAGGAGAATGGTCATCGCCTGCGAGGGCTGGTCCATGCCCGCCACGATCGTGACGACGGTGAGGAGGCACCACGCGCAGACGTCGTCCACTGCCGCGCAGGTCATCGCCAGCTTGCCGACCGTCGTGTGCTGCAGGCCGTGGTCGGTGATGATCCTTGCGAGTACGGGGAACGCTGTCACCGACATGGCCGTGCCGAGGAACAACGCGAACGCCAGCTTGTTCTCGACCGCGTGGTTCGTCGAGATGAGGACAGCGAGGGCCGCGCCCAGACCGAACGGCAACGCCACCGAAGCCAGAGAGATCACCGAGGCTGCTCTGCCGCCGCTGGGCTTCTCGCGGCGGTGGCTGAGATCGAGCCCGACGGTGAACATGAACAGCGCGAGGCCGAAGGTTCCCAGGATTCCGAGCAGGGGGCGTACGTCGGACGGGAACAGCGCGCCGGAGAGCTGTGGGCCGAGAACCATGGGGCCGAGAAGGATTCCGGTGGCGAGTTCCCCGATCACAGGCGGCTGACCCAGTCGCCGTGCGACACGCCCGAGCAGCGTCGCTGCGATGATGATCAGGGCGAGATCTAACAGGACGATGGCTGTCTGATGTGTCGACACCGTCGGTCTCCTCGTGGCAGGCACCCATGGTCATCGTGTTCGGCTGCTGTACGCATTTTGGGCCGACTGATTCGCTGGCGTGATTGTGCTTTGTGGACTGTGGTTGCCGCGACGCCAAGTTGCTGCGCGGCCGAAGTTGGTTGACTCTCCTCCTGGAGGCTTCATCGCCTCCAGGGCCGCGTCAAGGTCAGCGAACTGTGACTGCTCAAGGATGAGAGAAATCCGGTCTTTTGGTGCTCGCGCGGTCCGGCGTGGTAGGAATGCTCCATCATGCGCAGCATCGCCGTAGCGCGATTCTTGGTAATTGTGAACGCGAGCTGGCGGTCCCGCGCCAGAATCGCCTTGGCAACGCGAAAGCTTGCAAGTGTCGCGAGCGTCTCGAGTCGCGACAGCGGATACCTACGGGGGGTATCCGTCCGCTGCTGCGGTCTCCCTGACGTCGTCGTGTGCACGCGTTGTGCTCGTGGCCGTGAATCCGGGGCCATCCCGAACGTCGGCTTGGAGAGCACGGCAGCGTGACGGATACGCGTTTGGACACGCACCCGATGTCCAGCTGCTCCAGCGTTTGATCAGCGGATGCGTCATGGACACCGCGCGGCCGGTGGGAACGCGCGGTCTTCAGGGGTCGTTGGGGCGCATTGCGGTTGCCGGGGTTGCCGACGCGTTGCGGGAACCAAAACATGTTCTCGTTGCACCGATCGAAGCGGAGGCTCGTTTTGCCCACTTCACGTCAGCTCACCCGGCTCGCGATCGCCGCGGGCCTACTCGTCTGCGGGGTCGTTCTGCCGATCGGATCGGCTGCCGCCGGTTCGAACGGCCAGCATGTCAGCGCGTGCGGGAAGCAGTCAGGTCCTGTCGAGGCAGCCGCAGTGGTGGGCAAGAACCACCAGGGGCACGACGACTGGACCGAGGCCCGGCGGTTCACCTATTCCGAGGACGGCCTGCCGTGCGTCAACTTCCCGGACAAGTGGTGGGTCGGCAAGGTACAGATCAACTGGTACTACCCGCCCAGTCAGTCTGGCGGACCATTTCGGTACGCATACTCGACTTCGTGTCACGTACCTGTGCAGCAGAACGGCGACTGGGTCAAGTGCAGGTTGCTCTGAGCAACCGCCTGAGACGGCGGATGGCGGTCGGCTTCCCGAGGACTCCGGCACCGCCTCCGTCGGTCGCAACCGCCTGTTCCGGAGCCGGAGCCGGGATCGGTCGTCTCCGCTGGCGCCGAGCGTCGACGGGGACGACTTCACATCGTGTGAAACACGCAGTTCGGGATCAGGAACGACGTTGTCCGTCCGTGTTCGTCGTGACGAACTCGTACCGCCTGGGCGAGGGTGTCCGGTTGCTCGTAGAGCTCGCATCCTCAGCGCGGACCACAGATCGTGTCTCACGGGCCGATGATCATCAGCGCGGCACACGAAGCGAGCCGAACGCCACCTCGTCGATCACCTCGGAAAGAGGTGATCGACGAGGTGGAGATGCGTGGCATCCACTGCCGCCCGCAGCCTGGAGAACTCCGTTTCCCCGCCACCAATAGTCGGCGAGCAGGCGGGCATCAGACCGCGAACGGTCTCGACGACCTCGGCGTCGATCGACACCGGTCCGGTCGCCTGAGGGAGACGAGCACGTGCGGCAGCTCGCGGTTGTCAGTGTTCCGCTCGGCGAAGCCTGCCGTGTTCTCAATCGTCTCGGCGAAGTGCTCGGCACCTGTTACCGGTACCGATCTGAGTGCCAATAGGCAGTGCATTGCTCCACGGACCAGTCGTGAGTGGGAGTGGCCGGGCAAGTGGGCTGGGACTGGCCGAGATGGCACAGTTGATTCCAGGATCTCCGGGGTCGGCGAGGCGGACCGGTCCTGTGCCGTGGACGTGGTGGCGCTGTGCCGCCCCGTTCACCTCGGCGGTGTGAGCGCCGGCGGCGGTTAGTGGTTCGCTTGTGTGGTGCCGCATCTCGTTCTCCGAACGTGTCGATCCAGTGGAACCGGCAGGAATGCGGAGCCGGCGGAAAGTTCGATAGGCTCGGAGTGATGCCGATCGTTCCACTGTGGAAGGGCGAACCCAGGCGCCAGGTGAAAGAGCCAGAGTTGGCTCATACGGTCGTTCTCCGTGACATCACCCATGCCACGCCAGGTGTGCAGTGGCTGGCGGAGTCGGCGGCGTTGATCGGATCGACCTCCCAGATGCGATGTCCCGGCTGGTCACGGCGTGGTGAACCGTTGACGCACTCCGGCGTCGAGGTCCACAGCCGCGCTGCGGACCAGGAAGTTGAGCCTTCCAACGGTCGAGAGCCGTCGGAAACATGACGTCGGGAGTCCACGGCTCCGACATCAGCCTGCCGAGTCGGCCCCGATTGAGCGCGGCCACGGTTTCGAGACCTTCTCTGCGGCCGGCCAGTGCCAGTGGTGTGGCGTCTCCATCTGCGGCCTGCGCCTGCGTCCTTCGACCAGTTTCGCAAATCTTCACTTCGCTGGGGTGTCGCAAAGCATGGTCGTGCGCAGGCTCGGGGACAGTTCGTCAATCGCCGGGCGGATCGAGGTGTGCATGGCACGTTGTTCGTAGATCTCTTCTGACTCGCCTCGATGACCACTTCCAGCTCGGCTGTAGTACGCCTGCGGGCCGTGGCACTCAACACGGTGCGACAGGTGTTACGCACGATGGTCCGCAGCTACGCACCGGTGCCGCAGGCTCCGAACGTCCCGGACCGCTCAGTGCGACCAGCATCGCCTGCTGTACTACGGTCTCGGGCTCCGATCCGCGACCCAGCAGGCTCGGTGGGACAGCCTTTCTGCCGGGTTTGTGGCGCACCAGTATGGTTCCCAGCGCTGCGGGTCACCTGCCTGAGCGGCTCGCGTGAGTTCGCTGTCGGTGATTAGTTGCGTCTGCACCGGGTTTACATCCTGAAAGTCGTCCGCATTTGGGCGCAGCCGGCACGATGTGAGCAGCGGTGGTGGTGCTGAGGCCTGGATGGGTCTGGTGCGCACCGTTGTTCCCCGTGCTCAAGGCTTCACGCCCAGCCCGCCGAACACGGAGACAGTGTCACTGGAGGGTGATCGGGCATCGTCGCGTGACCGTCCCCACTCCCACCGCGGGGGGATCTGTGCCACGCCTGGATGTGCCACCTGCAGGCCTTCGAGTACACGAGCTACGTCGAGCCTACTGCGGGGATGGATTCCGTACGAGGCAAGTTGATCGGGCTTTGGAGTCTGGTCGGCCGCATACATAGGAGCCAGATGTGTGATCGCGCAGGCGCTCCCGGACGCGAGGGCCGTCAGGTAGCGCGCCATGGTCGTGTGGGGTTCCCGCTCCGGTGGGAGGTAGTGCAAAACGTTCACCGCGAGGAGGCCGACCGGCCGTCTCAGGTCGATCAGCTCTCGCCGTGCGCAAACGGACAACACGGTGTCGACATCAGATGGGTCCGCGCGCAGAAAATGTTCCCACCGCCACGAACCTCGCTTCTCCGACGCCAGGCGCCCGAGCACTTGCTGGTCCGGGCTGATGTAGGCGACCGCAGTGGTTCGTCGTGCGAGCGGGTGCAGTCCTTGGCCATCCAGATCATCCAAAGTGGGCATGTCGATGCTGAGGTCGATGAACTGCGTGACACCTCGGTTCAGCATCAGGTACACGGCGGCATCTCGGAACATTTGTTGCCGTGACCTCAACAGTTTCGTCGAGCGGAGGAATGCAGAGATGTCGGTCGTCCTGGCGCTCAGCTTGTCGTGGTTTCGCTGGTCGATACCGGTGGTGGCCATGCTCTCCTCGTTGTACAGCAACCTCTTCAACGTGACGGTACTTCGTGGTTCGCCCGCACCGCGCGGAATGGGGCCCGAAGGACATGGAGGACTGACCCGCACACTCCCTGCCCGGATCAGCGTTGGGCTGTGCGGGTCGGAGGCATCAGTTGCTTGGGTGTTCGGAAGTGCCGCTCCGAATGCACCTCTGTACTTGATTCACCCTGAGGCCGTTGCATCGCCGAGGGGCTGAGGCCGCAGGGCCCTCCGCTTCGGCACTCCCGCCGAGCCGAGGCGGAGGTCAGCGCGCGCAACGACTGGAGCGAACATGATGAGCAGGGCGACCGGCACCGTCGTCGTGCTGGGCACGATGACGTTGGCGATGCCGGCGTCGGCCATGGTAGCCGCCGTTCCCAGCCCGTCCGTGGAGACTTCGCGTGTGGCGGAGAAGGCCAAACCGTCTGTTGGGTGGGATAACTGCAACCGGCAGAAGCGGAACTCGATGCCGGCAACCGACAACGGGACGCGGCTCGCGGACGGCGACTTCGTCGCCGAACAGCACAGCAAACGGGGCGGACTCGACGGTGCTGTCGATCATGTGTTCGTGGTCACCGTCAAAGCCCCGGACGACCCCGGCCAGACACACAGTTGGTCGTTAACGAGGACAGTCGAACCGCCTCGCTGCGTCACGTCACTGCCGCCACCGCGACAACGACCAGAATGTGCCTCAGGGGCGACGCGTCATGCTGTCAGATGTCGTTGCTCAGGTGAGAGGTGTCTGCGGCCTCGTCGCCTGCCCGGCCAGCAGAGGGCTGGTGTGATAGTGCGGAATTACTAACGATCTGAAAATCGATTGGTTCCAAAGTGGCTGACTGCTCGATCAGCATCTTCGAATGGAACAGGATCGCCTCGTCATCGCCACGTTCGATGGCGGCGAAGGTCTCGTTCGCTGAGGCGACCGCTGTGATCATTTCGAGCACCTGCTGGGCGCCGTCGCCATCGCTGTTTTGCAAGAGTGAATTCCTCAGCTCGTTGAGCAAGTGCTCAAGTGCGTCTGTCATGAAATCGCCCTCTTTCGGCAAATGTGGTTGTCGCGACAATTCTTTGCTGGACGCCGAATTGCAACCGAGGTCGGTGTTCACTCTTCATCGGGGGCACTGATTTGGGTCCGTTCGCCCCCTTGGTGATCAGGTGCTCGCGAAGAATTTATGGAATCGAGGCGACTTCACTGTCGAGATCCGCGACGGTGGTCGGCTCAGATCGCGCCGACTTTGAGTGCGTACGAAACCGCGTGTGCGCGATTGCGCAGATTGAGGCGGGACATCATCTCTTGCACGATTTTCTTGATCGTACGTTCTGAATAACTCAGTTGTGCGGCGACGCTGGACGTGTCCTCCCCCTGCGCGATCAGCTTGAGCACCTCGACCTCGCGGACGGTGAGGCCGCCGCTGGCGAGTCCCTGGGTGGCCATGAGGGTGTTCTGCGCATGGCGGAGTTCGTCGATCAGCCAGCGAGTCATTTTGTCGGGGACCAGGGCGTGGCCGCTCTGGGTCGCGAAGATAGCGCGCGTGACCTGGCGGGCGGTGACGCCGTGCCGAGGCAGGATGCTGACCACGCCGGAGCGGAAGATCTGACTCAGGTGCCGTTCCATCAAGGGGCCGCACACGAGAACCGTCCGCTGGGCCGTGTTCTCGGCGTGGCCGGAGATCTTGGAAAGCGCGTCCACTGTGGTGTCGGTGACGGCTCCGGCGAGAACGAGCGCAACCTCTGCCTGGGAGGCCAGGTCCGGTGGCAGCACCAGGAGTTCTACCGCGCTGGACAGCGTGGGGATCAACTCGCTCGCCAAGGTCTCGTCCTCGGTGTGAACGGCGACGGTGATTCCCTCGGTGGCGGCGGCCCGTCGTGCCGGACTTGACGGGCTTCCGGTGGATCCGGCGTCGGCAACTGCGCTCGTGGGCACGGAGACCTCTTCCCGCATGGTGTTTGAACTCCGACACAGTCAGGAAAACATCTCGCCGTCAACACAGCGTCGACTCCGCGTCAACGTGCTGGCCGGAGGTCATCTCGACCTGACCGGCTGCGACATGATCACGAGGCGTGGGATTGCACGCGCCGCGCCCCGGCACGTGCAATCCCACTCGGTCCGCTGCTCAGCAGGCGATTCGGAGACCACCCCAGTCGGCGTGGTCGTAGGACACGCCGTCGCCGCCGTCGCGCACGACGAGCCGTACGACCGTCGCGCCGGACACGTTGGCCTCCAACGCCCTAGCGGCGTCGGAGCCGCTCACCGGCCCGCTGTCGAACACCTTCGTGCCGTCCGACCACACCTCGTAGCTCACCAGACTCCGCGCGTCGGCCTTCCGGTCGTCGATGCCGATCGTCGCGGTGACCTTCGAGCAGTTTCCGCCCGCGTAGTACTCGACGTGAGCGGGAGCGTGGGTGCCGAGGCCCTTGTCGAACACCTTGCCGCGGATGGTGATCGGACCGCCGTCACCGGCCTCGGACTCGCCGTTGGTGCTGTCCACCTCGACCGGGCCGTAGCCGTTGGCCGAACGCAGCCACTTCAGGTCGCTCATGAAGAGGTCACCGCGGGGAGCCGGGCCGGCGATCATCGCTTCGACGGCATGTGTCCTCTGCACCGGGTTGTTGCTGTGCGGTGAGCGATAGGTGAGAGACGCGGTGATCGGGAACCTCCCGGCCTCGGCGTTCGCCGGAACTGTGACCTTCCAGGTCGTCCTGAACGACTGCTCCCCGCGCAGGGCGGCCGTCGTGTTGCTGGTCGTGGCCGTCGCGGTCCAGCCACGGGGTACCCGCAGGGTCGCTCGGACAGCGGTGACGGGAAGCCTGCCGGTGTTGCTCATCGAGGTCGTGTAGGTGGCGGTCGTGCCAGGCCGCACGATCGGGAGTGCGCCGGGATAGAGGATCTCCCCGTCGATCGACGGGGTGACGGCCGGAGGGAGGTCGTGCCAGTCGTTCGCCGCGTTGACGCGGTACATGACCGAACCGTGAGGCGGGAGCGCGGCGCTGATGGAGCCCGCGGAGTGCGTGGTGGTCTTGGCCCACAGGTCGCGGAGCTTGTAACCGGACGCCTTGCGCAGGCCGATTTCCGCGGCCGTGACTGACATCGTCGTGGGGCTGTCGTTCTCGTTGAAAAGCAGGACGGCCTTGTCGCCGTTCGCGAGAGGCTTCACCAGCGCGTAGGTGCCGTTTTCGTTGCGCACCACCTTGGCCTGGACGCCGAGCCTGTCCTGGTTGACCGCGATCACCTCGCGGTTCTCCAGGATCTCGAACGTCGCTGCGGAGGCCTTGCGCAGGTCCGCGCCGATCAGCAGTGGCGCCGCCATGATCGACCAGAGGCTGAAGTGGCTGCGGTACTCGAGGTCCGTCATGCCGCCGTTGCCGACCTCCAGCATGTCCGGGTCGTTCCAGTGGCCGGGGCCCGCGTAGTCGGCGAGATCCATGTTGCGCTTGGCGATCGACACCATCGAGTTCCAGTCATCACTGATGTCGTAGGTGGTGCGCCACAGGTGGCCGACGTCCTTCGCCCACTCCCAGGGCTTGTTCTCGCCCCACTCGCAGATGGAGAACACGATCTTGCGGCCGGTGGCGTTCAGGGCGTCGCGCATCTTGGTGTAGCGGTACTTCGCGTCGACGCCCTGGTTGTTGCAGTTGTCGTATTTGAGGTAGTCGACGTCCCAGGACGCGAACAGCCTCGCGTCCTGTTCTTCGAAGCCGAGGCCGCCGGGGAAACCCGCGCGGTCGCACGTGACGGTGCCGGCGCTGGTGTAGATGCCGAACTTGAGGCCCTTCGAGTGCACGTAGTCGGCGACTGCCTTGATGCCGTTGGGAAAACGCCCCGGATGAGGGACGAGATCGCCATCCGCGTCGCGCTCGGGGAGCGCCCAGCAGTCGTCGATGTTGACGTACTCGTAGCCCGCGTCCTTCAAGCCCTTGGTCACGAAGATGTCGGCGATGCCCTTGACCATCTCTTCGTTGAACTCGTCACGGCAATGCGTGGAGTTCCAGTTGTTGAAGCCCATCGGTGGTGTCAGGGCTAGACCGTCGTCTTTCTGCCGATGCTGCGCTTGTGCTGCCGGTGTGATGAGTGCTCCGGCAGCGACGAGGGCCACGACCGCTGCCGTGCACCACTTGGATCCGCGTAGTTCCACTTGCACCTGCTCCTAGTGCTGAGGAGGACTCGTCAGGCGGCGGCGACCACGCTCGAAAGCAAACAAGACTGAACATGATCAGACACATCAAAACGGCTGGCGGCGAAGATCGTCAAGGCACCGAAACCTTGTCCCTGATGCCCTTGCGCCGGGTTGTGCCCGTGTGCCAACGCGGAAGGGGTGCCTCATGGGGTCAGTCTGTTGCCCTGCGCGTCGAAGGCGGACGGCGAACTCATGAGATTCGCGTTCGAAATGAGTTCCTGGGGGAACCAGAACGCCTTGACCGATGAGTCGTGGCTCCAAGGAACCATTTGTGCCCTCACAGTGGTGCCATCGATCTCGGCCTCAATACGGTCGGCTGGGCCGACGTAGTAGCCGAACGCGGGGATGAACACGCTACCGTTGTGAGAGTAGAGGCCGCCCCGGATGAAGTGGGAACCCGGCCGGTCGGAGTTGACGAAGTCGCTGCTGGACGTGACGGGGACGACGTCACCCGACGGCGTCCTTTGCACAGCGGAGATCCCGAACCTGACGTTCGGCATCGTGCTGTCGTCGATGGCGTAGAAGTAGAGGGTGAGTTCGCCCAGTTTGTTGTGGACACCGGTGGGGATGAGGTCTCCCAGCGGCGGCTTCCCGTCGGGTTCGGGCAGCGAGGTCGGCGCGGTGGTGACCATCGTAGAAGCGGACTGTCCGACGTCCGGTCCGCGGTGCAGCTGCTGGCCGACCAGCGAGACCCCGACGAGAAGCACCGCGGTCATCGTGACGACACCGCCGCCGACCAGTAGCCGCCTGCGCCGCCGGATCCTCCCTCCTGTGGCCATGATCGCGTCGAGGTCCAGCTCGCCGAACCCCTCCACTGGCGGTGTCTGCATGGCGCGGCGCAGCGCGTCGAGATCCGTCATGCTCCTTCTCCTCCGCACATGAGACTTGCGCCCTGATCGATCGAGATCCGCAGTTTGGTCAGCGCACGGGAACTCGTGCTCTTGACCGTGCCCACTGACACCTCCAGCTCGGCCGCCACCTCGGCCTCGGGCAGGTCGAAGAAGTAGCGCAGCACGAGGATCTGGCGTTCACGCGGCGTGAGGCGTCCGAGTGCGTCCAGCAGCCATTCCTGCCGGGTGACGTCCTCCGCCACGTCGCCGCGTGAGGGGAGTTCCGGCACAGCGTCTGTCGGGTACTCGCGGATCGGGCGGCGCCAGCCGTCGATCACGTGGTTGGTCAGCACCTTCCTCGTGTACGCGTACGCATCTTTGTGCCTGACACTCGACCACGCCGCGTACGTGCGGGTCAGCGCGGCCTGGGTCGCTTCTTCCGCCTTGTGCCTGTCACCGGTCAGCAGATAGGCCGCGTGCTGCAGGCCCTTCGAGCACGTCCGGACGAACTCGACGAACAGGTCGTCACCTTTCGCCATGCATTCCCCCGCTGGTTTCCACGTTTGTTCAGTACGAGCGGGACCAACGAAAAGTTGAGGCTCATGACCAGCAACTTTCGGAGTGGCCCACCCGTAGTCATCCCCACACGAGGAAAGGACACACGAATGCGGGTCACCAAGGTCCTGCTGGCGGTCATCGTTACAGGGGTCACCGTTGCCGGCTGTTCGACTGCACCTGCGGACAACATCGCTGGCCCGTCGGTGCCGAATGCCGAGGCCGGGTCATCCGCGCAGGCGCCGAGCAAGGAAGAGGAGAACCAGATCAGGATCGAGAACCTGATCGCGGACTGCATGAAGGCACAGGGCTTCAACTACGTCGCCCACCCGGTGAAGCCTGACGTGGTGAGCGAGCAAAACCTGAGCGGGCGTGATCCTTCGCAGGTGCCGTTCGACGCTTTGAAGTCCTATCGCGAGAAGTACGGCTTCGCGATCTACGGACGGGATGTCTTCACGACGGACCCGAACGTCGGCAACAAGAAGGAGACGCCGAACCCGAACACCGCGATCCGCAGCGCGCTCGACGCGGCTCAGCAGAAGGCCTACGACAAGGCTCTGAAGGGCAAGTACCCCGACGGACTGACCATGGAGCAGGCGAAGGAGCTGCGCGGCAACCCGATCGACGCAGATGACGGTGGCTGCCAGCAGAAGGCCAGCATCGAGGTGTACCCGCCGAAGGCCCGGCCGGAGGAGAGTCCGGACCCGGCGAAGGAAGCGGCGTACGCACAGGCACTGCAGAACTTCTACACGGATCCCAAGTTGCTCGAGGCGAGTCAGGCGTATGGCGCGTGCCTGAGGCAGCAGGGATTCGCGGTGGAGTCGACGAAGCCGGGGACCATCGAGTCCCAGGTGCGGAACATCATCTTCAAGGAGCGCTCCGCGCAGCCCAGGCAGATCGACCCGGCAGTGGCGCAACAGGGGCTGCGCAAGGAGATCACCGCATCCCTGACCGACCTCGACTGCGGCAAGGACTACCTCGCGCTCGCCAAGCCGTTCATGGAGAAGTTGCTCTCCAGTGAAGGTGGCAACGGTTGACATGGCTGGTGCATTCGCCGCGAACCCCAAGAGGGTCGTGCTGTTGGTGATCGCCGTCGCGGTCATCGCCGGCGTGGTGGGGTGGGCGGTCGGTTCGAACGTCCAGTCTCCGTCCGATGCAGCCGCCGAGCGGCAACCTCCTCCAGCTTCGAGGGTCACCGCTCCGGTGGAGCGCAGAACCTTGAAGAGCGCGGTGGTCGCGCAGGGCACCGTCGCCTACGGGACGCCGTCGCCGATCCAGCTCACCGGCACTGTTGGAGGGATCGAAGGTACACAGCTCATCACGAAGGCGCCCGCACAGGGCAAGACCATCCGCGAGGGCGATGTGCTGATGGAGGTGAGCGGCCGGCCGGTGATCGTGCTGGCAGGCGGTGTCCCGATGTATCGGACGCTAGGCCCTGGTGCGAAGGGCGACGACGTCAAGCAGTTGCAGACCGCGCTGCGTGCGCTCGGCTACGGCGTGGCCGTGAGCGGAACCTTCGACCAGGCGACCGCCGCGGCCGTCCAGAAGATGTACGGCAAGGCGGGCTACGAGGCCATGGCGACCAAGGCCGACAAACCGGTGACAAGCGTGCCGTCAGGCGAGATCGTGTTCCTGCCCAAGCTCCCGGTCAGGCTGGACGTGGTGACGGCGAAGGCCGGTGCGCCGGCGACCGGCCAGATCGGTACGGTGACCGATTCCACGGTGGTCGTGCAGGGCAAGCTCCCCGCCGCCGATGCCAAGCTGCTCAAGGCCGGTATGCCGGCGACGTTGCGCCTGCCCGACGGCACCGAGATGGCGGCGAGACTGGAAGCGCTGGGCAAGGACGCCTCGGTCACGCCTCCCGCGGCCCAGCCGGCCGAGGGAGACGGAAAACCGGCGGCGCAGGCGCCACAGGACCCAGGAACCGACACGCCGCTGCGCCTGAGCGCGGCCGATCAGGCGGCGTTGGCGGCCTTCGCGGGGACTGCCGTGAAGGTGACGCTCGAGGTCGGCACGACAGGTGGGGATGTGCTCACCGTGCCCGTTGCCGCGGTGGTCACGGCTGCTGACGGCTCGGCCCACGTGCGCGTGGAGGAGCCGAACGGGACGCTGCGCGATGTTCCGGTCGCATTGGGGCTGACCGCGCTGGGCTCGGTGCAGGTGAGCCCAGAGGGTGCCCCGCTGGAGGCGGGTGACCGGGTGGTGGTGAGCGCGTCATGACCGTTCCGGTGATCGAACTCGACGGCGTCGGGCGCACGTTCCCCGCGGATCCGCCCGTCCACGCGTTGAAAGACGTGCGGCTGCGGGTCGATCCTGGTGAGTACGTGTCGGTGATCGGGCCGTCGGGCTCGGGGAAGTCGACGTTGCTTTCCACACTCGGGTTGCTGGACAAACCCGACACCGGCAGCTATCGGCTCGACGGGATCGAGACGACGTCGCTCGGCGACGGGGCCAGGGCCGCACTGCGCGGAAGTCGGATCGGGTTCGTCTTCCAGTCGTTCCACCTGCTGCCCTACCGCAGTGTGGCCGACAACGTCGGGATGGCGGAGTTGTACCAGAAGGCCGGCCGCGGAGGCCGGGCCGGCCGTGCGGAGGCGGCTCTGGGCCGGGTCGGACTCGCACACCGCACGAAGTTCCGCCCTGACCGCCTTTCCGGCGGTGAGCGGCAGCGGGTCGCGATCGCACGTGCGTTGCTCGGTGCACCGTCGTTGCTTTTGTGCGACGAGCCGACCGGGAATCTGGACAAGGCGAACACCGCGTCCGTGCTCGACCTGTTCGACGAGTTGCGGGCGCAGGGCGTGACCCTTGTGGTGATCACGCACGACGAGGTGGTGAGCGCACGTGCCGACAGGCGCGTCCGCATCGACGACGGGCGGCTGACGTGAAACCGGGGATGCACTGGCGCGACCTCGCCGGAGAGGCGCTCGCCGGCGTCGCGGCTCGGCCGCTGCGCTCGGCGTTGACGGTGCTAGGCACGGTTCTGGGAATCACGACGCTGGTGATCACGCTCGGCATCGCGGCGACCGCCGGCAACCAGATCGCGGGCCGCTTCGACGAGGTGACTGCGACCGAGGTCACCGTGCAGGTGCCCGCGCTGCTCGACAGGTCGTTGCCCCCGTACGTCGCGTGGGACGCTTTGTCGCAGCTGACTCGGCTCAACGGGGTCCAAGCCGCGGCCGCGGTGGCCCGGCCGGAGACCATGTCGGCCGCGAGGGTCCGGTCGAACGACCTGTACGACCCCACGGCAGTCACAGGCAGGACACTGCCCGCGGCCGCCGCGACCGTCGAACTGCCGGACGTGCTCGGTGCTGCCTTGGTCCAGGGCCGGTTCTTCGACAACGGTCATGTTCGCCGTCACGACCGAGTCGCCGTGCTGGGTGAGACCGCCGCGAAGTTGATCGGCATCACCACGGTGGACGACGCGCCGACGGTGTTCGTGAACGACGAGCCGTTCACGGTGATCGGTGTGCTGGGCGCCATCAGCAGACAGAGCGAACAGGCACTGGGCAGTGCGGTCATCCTTCCTCCCACGACGGCGGACGACAGGTTGCACGTGGGCGCACCCACCGCGGTCTTGATCCGCACGACACTCGGTGCGGCTCAGCTCGTCGCGGGCCAGGCAGCGCTTGCGCTGAGCCCCGCCGACCACAGCCGGCTGCGGGTGATCGCGCCACCGGACCCGGCCTCGCTGCGCGGCGGGGTCCAGCACGATGTGAACGGCCTGTTCCTGGTGCTGGGGCTCGTGTCACTCGTCGTCGGCGCGATCGGGATCGCCAACGTCACCCTGGTCACGGTCATGGAGCGAACCGGTGAGATCGGCCTCCGGAGGGCGCTGGGCGCGGCGAGACGGCACATCGCGGCCCAGTTCCTGGTCGAGTCGAGTGCCATCGGCCTCCTCGGAGGGGTGATCGGTGCGAGCACCGGCACGATCACCGTCGTCGTGGTGTCGGTCCTGCGCGACTGGACCCCGGTGCTCGACCTGAGGCTTGCCGCGGGAGCGCCCATCGCGGGGGCGTTGGTGGGCTTGGTGGCCGGGCTCTACCCGGCACTGAGAGCGGCTGGGCTGGAGCCTGTCGACGCTCTGCGCTCAGGCACGTAGCGGGCGTCCGGGCCGCCTGCCGCCGAATTCGTCCCGCCTCGGCCCGGATCCGTACTTCTCGGCCCAACGCCGGGCGTGCGCGAACGAGTTCCTCCGGTGTACTCGCGCGCCTCGATCGGAACGGTGTGCAGGAGTGCGCGAAATCTTGCCCGAATGGTCAGCAAGATGGCCGAAGGCTCGCATCGCCGAAGAGTTCGTCGTCTGACCGGGTTCGATCGACCTCGCGGGAAGAGCGGTTCACCGCCTGGTCGCGCGACGTGCGTCACCACGGATGGCGTGGGCAAGGACGCGATCCCATGAACGATGGCGTGGTCGCCGAGATCCACTTAGGACTATGTGTCCGGGGTTTCGCTGCTCGGGCAACCAGGTGTGGCGGGGGTAACTGGAACTGTGTTGGACGAGCGGACAGGACGAATCATGGACTCCACTACGCGCGCCCTGGTGCGCGCTGGTGACCCGGTGGTGTTCGGGTCGCTGTTCGACGAGTACGCCGCAGTGGTGTACCGGCACGCAATGCGGCTGTGCGGTGATCGGGTGCTGGCCGAGGACGTCGTGTCGCTGACGTTCCTGGAGGCCTGGCGCCTGAGGCGGAAGGTTCTTGCCGAAGGGGGGAGCCTGTTGCCGTGGCTGCTCGGCATCGCGACGAACGTGCTGCGCAACACGACCAGAGCGGCCCGCAGGCATCGGGAGGCACTCGGCCGTGTGCGAGTGCGCGACACCGTCCCCGACTTCGCGGATGACGTGGTGGACCGCATTCACGACGACGAGAGCATCGAAGCCGTCCGTGTCGCGCTGGCGTCTTTGCGCCGCAGCGAGCGCGAGGTGTTCACGTTGTGCGTGTGGGAAGGGCTCGACTACGCGGCCGCGGCAGTCGCTCTCGGAGTCCCGGTGGGAACTGTGCGTTCGCGGCTGTCCAGGGCGAGGACGAGGTTGCGCAAGCTCGCGGACGAAGAACTTTCCGGGCGAAGTCGGGAACTCCACAGCGGTTGCGGACAGGTACCGGATAGCCGCGTGAGTGCGGCTCGGTCAACGAAGGAGGGACGTCGATGAACTCGGTTCCGGTCACCGGGCCGACTCCGGCTGAACGCGAAGAATCGGCGCGGTTGTTGCCCGCGCCTGCTGTCGGCGCGTTTCCCTCGGACCGCCACTTCGTGCTGAAGGACAACCTTGTGAACGAATTCGCCCGTACCACCGGTCTGACCCAGCAGGTCAGGCGCAGGCTGCCGATCGTCGGTGTGTCGCTTGCCGCTGCGGCGGCGGCAGTAGCGGCCTTCCTGGTCGTGACCAAACCAGCGCCCGCCGAGTTCGCGCCCGTCATCGCCGTCGAGCAGGGGGATGCGAGCGGTGCCGCACCAATGCTGGAACGGGTCGCGCACACTGTCGAACAGCGCGCCTCCGTGGCGCTCGGCAAGGACGAGTACCTGTACGTCAAGAGCATGATCTCGTACAGCAAGCCTGCCGAAGAACGCGCCGACGGCGGCCGCATGGTGATGGATCCTTTGCACGCCAGGGAGATCTGGCTGCCCGCAGACAAGGGCAAGCAGAGGCTGGTCAAGGAGAACGGCAACGAGTTCGAGGTCGAGAACCTCGAGAGGCACGGAAAAGGCGTCCTGGGTCTGCCCACCGATCCCGACGCCTTGCTGACCGCCCTCTACGAGGAGACCAAGGGACAGATGGAGAGTCACGGTGCGGACGCTGCGGTGTTCGACGCGATCGGCTCAAAGTTGCAGGAGTCTCTCGCTTCCAACGAGTTGAGCGCGGCACTGTATCGGGCGGCCGCGAAGGTACCCGGCGTCGTACTCGTGCCGGACGCGGTCGATGCCAATGGTCGTCATGGTGTGGCGGTCGCGCTCACCGACAAGTCCGGTGAGCGCACCGAATGGATTTTCGACCGCGACAAGTTCGACTTCCTCGGGGAGCGCGCCTACCTCGTCCGCGACACCGACCGCGGGGCAGCCGGAACCGTCACGGCGCAAACGGCGCTGCTCGCCCGTACGAAGGTCGCGCAGGCCGGCGACACTCCCTGACACACCTCGGTGGTGGCGCGACAGGCTCGCCTCACCACCACATGCGAAGTACCGCTCGGAAGCCAGGCGCCGTTCACGGTCCACAGCGGACACGAAGCGTGCCGGCGACAGAAGAATGGCCTGGAACAGCTGGTTGACGCAACGTCGACGTGACGTTGACGGCGGGGTGTCACGCTTGATCCGGATCGCCTGGAAGTTCCACAAAGGACTCCAGGGAGGCGTTGTCACGCCGGCTGGTCCATTTCGCCGCAGAATGAGTGGAGCACAACACGATGTCAGACGGAACAGGTCGGCAAACGGACTTCGAGTCGATGTTCTCGATGATCACGGGGTACTGGGTCAGTCAGATCGTCGCGGTCGCCGCGGATCTGTCGCTGGCCGAGCACCTGGAGGGTTCGCGTCTCGCCGCGGATGAGATCGCGATTCGGGAGAACAGCGACCCGGACTCCACACAGCGGTTCCTGCACGCCTGCGCGGCTCTGGGATTGGTGACCTACGAGGACGGCATGTTCGAGGGCACGCCTCTGCTGCGGACCTTGCACGCCGGCTCGGACAACTCGCTGCGCGATCTCGCGCTGGCTCTCACCTCTCCGGGGCACTGGCTTCCGTGGGGTCGTTTCGCGGCGACGGTGCGCACGGGCACCAGTCAGACGGTGGAGGCCCTGGGGGAGGGGATCTTCGGTTACTTCGGCTCGCACCCCGCCGAAGCCGCGCTCTTCTCCGGAGCGATGACCGACCTGTCGTCACCGGTGATCACGCAGTGCCTGCCGGTGATCGATGTGACCGGGGTCGGGGTCGTCGCCGACGTCGGTGCCGCGAACGGAGCGTTCGTCAGCGCGATGCTGGGACAGCACCCGCAGTTGCGCGGCATTGCCTTCGACCTTCCGCACATCGCTCCCGGTGCCGCGGTCGAAGCGGGCAAACGAGGGGTGTCCGCACGGCTCGAGATCTCCGGCGGGGACTTCTTCGAGTCCGTGCCGGCCGCCGACCTCTACCTGCTCAAGTTCATCCTGCACGACTGGGACGACGATTCCTGCGTCAGTGTTCTGCAGAACTGCCGGGAGTCGATGCTGCCGGGCGGACGCGTGGCGATCGTGGAGATGGTCGCCGGTGAGCCCGGCGGCTCGAGTCTCGTCTCGTTGATGGACATGAACATGCTTTCCATGACCATTGGAAGGGAACGCGGGCTGGACGAGTTCGACGACCTGCTGGGGAAGTCCGGCCTGCGCCGGGTGCGGAACACCCCGATCCAGCATCCGTACCAGGTGATCGAGGCGGTGGCGATGGACTGACTGGTAGTCGCGCCGTCAACGGTGAGCTGTGGGGCGACCCGTCCCGATCCTGAGGTGGGGCCGGGAGGGGTCGTCAACCTTCGGAGCGCCTCGCTCGTAGTAACCCGCACCTGACGCGACTTCGGATGCGTGCTTCGCGTGCCACGATCGAGGAGAGCCTGGTGCTAGCTGTTCCACGACGACACCTCACCGTGAACACTCCTGCCGTGGAGGGGTGTGTTCGGCGTCGGAGGTGGCGCGAGACTCGGCAGGATGGCACGACGCGTGCGCGTTCCCGGCCGGGTTCGCGCGACCAGGGAACTTCGGCCACGGTCGGAATCGCACAGGTCTGGTCTTCGTCGGCCCGGTCGGCCGGAAACAGGGCCGCGGTGACTGGCGCGTCGTCAGGGACTGCCGGCCACAGACTCGCGGGGGCTGTTCATCCGTCCGCGGACTCCGCGACGGCAATTCCTGCGCCGCGGAGATTGTTCTCACCATTCCGCCTGGATGAAATCCCCCGATCGGGTGGAATGATGTCCTCCCTCGTTCGTGTTGCACTGTGGAGGCGGGACGGTACGAGATGCTCGCGGGAGGAGATGTACTGTCGCGCAGCACATCTCCTCCGGGCCGCCGGAATATTTCCGGCCGCACGTCCTGTTCCACATGCGGGGGTTCTGATGGCCATCGGAATTCCCGGCAGCGGGATCTGGACGTCAGGCGGCACGATTGTCCTGTCCGGACAACGGCCGGTGACGGTTCGGTAGGGCATTGGGACGGTGAGGCACCTTGAGCACTTCGTGGAACGTGACCATCCCTGACGTCCGCCGGCACCACGAATCGGTCTCCGAGCAGAAGGGAGTCGCCTTCGCGGTACTCGGACCAGTCAGGGCCTGGCGGGACGGTGAGGAACTCGACCTCGGCTCGCCGCAGCAGCGGTTGACCCTGGCGGTGCTGTTGCTCGCCGGCGGCAAGCCGGTGCCGGCGACGGAGATCGTCGAGATCCTGTGGGGTGAGAACCCGCCGAATGCTGCGCGGGGGACGGTGCGGACCTACGTTCACCGGTTGCGGCGGGTGTTGGAGCACTCGTCTGATCCCCAGCTGCTGTTCTCCGGTTCGACCGGCTACGCGCTGCGAGTGGAAGAGCAGCGGTACGACCTCGGCCGCTTCCGTGCGTTGGTGCGAGCGGCCGACAGGGCGAGGATCGCTGGTGATCCGCATCGGTCCATGGCGCTCGTGCGCGAGGCGTTGACCGAATGGCAGGACATCCCGCTGGCTGGACTGGCAGGCGAATGGGTGGAGGCGGAGGCCCGGCGGCTGAAACAGTCGGAGGTCGTCGCGGTCGAGTTCCTCGCGGAGCTGGAACTGGATCTGGGCAGTCCGAGCGAGGCGGTGGAACGGCTCGCCGCGGTCATCGACGCGGAACCGATGAGGGAACGCGCCCATGAGCTGTTGATGCGTGGGCTCTACCGCTCGGGCAGGGCCGCGGAGGCGCTGGGGGTGTTCGAGACGATTCGCGCCACCTTGCGCGCCGAACTCGGTGTCGACCCCGGGCCGGCTCTGCGCACGTTGCACGAACAGATCCTGCGGGCCGACCCGGTGCTGTCCGTCGTGACAGCGCCTCCGCCGACCGGCGAACCCGAGCAGGCGCACATGCCCGCGCCCGCCCCGCTGCGCCCTGCTCAGCTGCCGATCGCGCTGCCGGTGTTCACCGGACGGGAGGCGGAGCTCGCGGACCTCAGCGAGTGGAGCAGGACAGGCGGTGCACGAGGGGTGGCCGTCGTGCACGGCACGGCGGGCGTGGGCAAGACCACGTTCGCCGTGCATTGGGCACATCAGGTCGTGTCGTCGTTCCCGGACGGTCAGCTCTACGTCAACCTGCGCGGGTTCGATACCGGAGGTGCGGTGAGGCAGCCCGCGGAGGTGCTCCGTGAACTCTTGGAGGCGCTAGGGGTCCAACCGCAGAGCTGGCCAGAAGACCTGGACGCTCTGACGGCTTTGTACCGCAGTGCTGTGGCCGACCGCCGCCTGCTCGTGGTGCTCGACAATGCCCGCGACAGCGCACAGGTGTTGCCGTTGCTGCCGGGAGGCACCGGGTGTCTCGTGCTGGTCACCAGCCGCGCCACGTTGACGAGGTTCGTCGCTGTCACCGGAGCGCACATGATCGAGCTGAAGCTGCTGAGCGAGCAGCAGTCGAGAGATCTCATGGCCGCTCGACTGGGTAAGCACAGGGTGGCGGCGGAGCCGGAGGCGGTGCGCCAGATCGCTGATTGGTGTGCGCGACTGCCACTCGCACTGGGCGTGGTGTGCGCGCGTATCGCGAGCAGTCCGAAGCTCGGCCTCGCCACCATCTCCGAGCAGTTGTCCAGCACCGTGCGACGTGGCCTGGACTTCCTGGCCACCGATGATCCGGCGAGCGACGTGCGTTCGGCGCTGTCCTGGTCATACCAGGCGTTGAGCCCGGACGCCGCTCGCCTCTTCAGGCTGTTGGTGCTGCTGCCTTTGGCACGGACGACCTGCCTTGAGGCCGCGAGCCTCGCCGGACAGCCGGTGACCCGGACACAGACCCTGCTGGCGGAACTGGTCGGCTCGCACATGGTGAGCGAATACCAGTCAGGCAGGTTCAGCTGGCACGACCTGCTGAAAGAGTATGCCGAGGAACTGCTCCGCGAAACCGACAGCGCCGAAGAGGTGAACGCCGCCCGCCGTCGACTGCTGGACCACCATCTGGCCTCCGCCCGCAACGCGAGCTCGACGATGGACGACACACGGGACGTGCCGACGCCGGCGGAGATCTCACCTGACGTCTCACCAGTGCAACCAGCGGAGCGACATGCCGCGTTCGAGTGGTTCGCTGCCGAGCACGCCACGCTCGTCGCCCTGATCCAGTGGGCGGCGGACCGCAGCATGGCGGCTCAGGCCTGGCGACTTGCCTGGTACCTGCGCCGCTACCTCGACTGGGCGGGGCACTGGAGCGACATGACCCTCGTCAACGAGGCCGCACTGCGCGTGTCGGTGGCGGCTGGTGATCATTCCGGGATCGGGTACACCCAGCGTTGCTTGGCCAGAGTGGACTACCACTTCGGCCAGTACGAGGCTGGGATCGAACGGTTGGACGTCGCTGCCGCGGCCTTCCGCAATGCCGGCGACGGCGTGGCTGTGGCCTACGTACTTCGCCAGGCGGCGGGCGTTCACCAGTACAAGTCGAAGTTCGACGACGCCATCGCCTGTGCCACCAGGGCGCGGGAGCTGTTCCGCCTCGCCGGAATGCCTGACGGAGAAGGCACCGTGCTCGCGATCATCGCCGACTGCCATCGCAGCCAAGAACACTACGACCAAGCGTTGGCGGACATCAAAGAGGCGTGCCGTCTGGGAGGTACCGCGTACGACGAATGGCTCCGGGGCGAGACAGTCGCCAAGATCTACGAGAAGCGAGGCGACTTCGTCCGGGCGGCCGAGGCGAACGAGGAATGCCTGCGCGTCATGCGGGAGCTCGTGCTGAACGAGGCAAGCGGTGCCCGGTATACCTACCTGGCTCTCAACCTGATAGCCACGAACACGCGCCTCGCGCGAGTCCTGCATCTGGCGGGGCAGTTCGAACGCGCAGCGGATGTGGAACTGGAGGTGTTGAAGGGTGTGCGATCCGAAATCGCGGAGCCACAACTCATCGCCGGCGCCTACAGCGCTGACGACCTCAGGGTCGTCGAGGCGCTCGCCGCTCTGGACGCCTGCATAGGAACCGCCTCTTCGGCAGAGGGTTGGATCAGGGAGAGCATGGAAGTGGTCCGCCGGGTCGCTTTCGAGCTGTCGGGACTCGGTCTTAGCGTCGTCGCCATGCTGCTCACCGCTGTCGGCGGGACGGACGCGGTCGAGTTCGAACGAGCTCGCTCAAGCTGAACTGCGGATCGCGCTTCGGTTCGTTCGGCTGGCTATTGGAGTCACTCTGTGGTCATGGGTTCTGATGTCGCGGCGAGTGCGCGTCGCCTCCCCGGGCTGGTGTTCAGCGTGCTGGGGCCGGTGCGGGTGTGGCGGGACGGAGAGGAACTGGACCTCGGTTCGCCGCAGCAACGGCTGACACTGGCGGTGCTCCTCCTCGGTCGCAAGCGGACATTGTCCGTGTCGAACATCAGTCACGTTCTCTGGCCAGGCGACGAGCCCCGCGCGGCACGGGGAACGGTGCGGACCTACGTCCACCGGCTCCGGAAGATCCTCGGTGACGGTGACGAGACCCCGCTGTGCTCGGTGGCGAACGGCTATCAGTTGCGGGTCAGCGAGGAGGACGTCGACCACGGACGGTTCAGGACACTTGTCCAGCAGGCGGGCGAGGCGCACAGCAGCGGAGATCTCCACGGTGCCGCGGAGTTGTTGCACAAGGCCCTCGACGAGTGGCGAGGAGTGCCGCTGGCGGGAATGTCCGGCGAGTGGGAACGCGAAGAACGGCGGCGACTGGAGCACCAAGGAATCCAGGCTGTCGAAGCACTCGCCGATCTGGAGCTTCGGCTGAGCGGGCGCACCAGGCTCCTGGAACGACTGGCCGCGATCTGCGAGGCCCAGCCGTTGCGTGAACGAGTGCATGAGCTGCTGATGCTGGCGTTGTGCCGATCAGGGCGGCCGGCGGAGGCCCTGAGCGTCTACGAGCGCGTGCGCACGGCCTTGCGGGCGGAACTCGGCGTCGACCCCGGCCCGGCGTTGCGCGAGATGTACCACCGGGTGCTGAGGTCGGATCCCGAGCTGACGTCGTACGTCGCTTCTGAGCCGCAGCCGCGGTTCAGCACGCGGGCGTCCGTGCCCCGCCCCGCCCAGTTGCCTTTGAACGTCGCGGTGTTCGCAGGTCGTGCCGCTGAACTCAAGGCGATGGACGAACACTACGAGACCGCGGGCGCCAGGGTGCTGGTCGTACAGGGCACAGCCGGCGTGGGCAAGACCACGTTCGCCGTCCACTGGGCCCATCAGGTCGCTGACGACTTTCCCGACGGTCAGTTGTTCGCCGACCTCCGCGGGTTCGACGCGGGCGGGGCCGCGAGAGATCCCGCGGAGATTCTTTGCGAGCTGCTCGCCGCACTCGGGTATCCGAACGCGGACGCCACCGCGGGTCGCGACGTGCTCGCGGCGCGGTACCGCGGTGCGCTGGCCGGGCGCCGGATGCTCGTCCTGCTGGACAACGTGAGCGACAGCGGCCAGGTGCTCCCGCTGTTGCCGGATGCTCACGGGAGCGTGGTGGTGATCACCAGTCGCCGAGAGCTGAACGGGGTGACGGCGCGAGCCGACGCGGCGACCGTCGGGTTGGACTTGCCGGACGAGCACGAAGCCGTTGAGTTGATGACTCGCAGACTCGGAGAGCGCAGGATCACCGCGGAGCCGACCGCGGCCAGGGAGATCGCCGCTCTGTGTGCACGACTTCCCCTGGCGCTTGCCATCGTGTGCGCCCGTGCCGCGGGCAGCCCGGGACTGCGGATGTCAGAGCTCGCCGAGCGACTTGCCGATGCCGGTCCCGCCCGGCCGGACTCCTTCGGCCTCGGGCCGGACGATCTGGGCGGAGATGTGCGCTCGGTGCTCTCGTGGTCGTATCGCGAGCTCTCGCCGCCCGCCGCGAGACTGTTCAGGCTGCTCTCCGTCGTGCCGGGTCCGTCCGTGAGCGTCGGCGCCGCGATGGGTCTCACCGGGCTTTCCCATGCTGCGGTCTCGGAGCTGATGCACGAGCTCAAGGTGGCGCACCTGCTCGTCGAAACGGGCGACGGCAGGTTCAGTTGCCATGATCTGCTGAAGATGCTCGCCGCGGAACTGTTCGCCGAGAAGGACGGGGAGGAACAGCACCGCGTCGCCTGGGCACGGCTGCTTGATCACTACCTGGCCTTCGCTCACCATTGCGCACTTCAGCTGGACAACCACGACGACCTGCCGCGGTTGCCTGCCGCAGTAGCCAACTCCCAGGACGGTGAGCCGGGCGCCACGGGAACCGCGCTGGAAGCGTTCGGGGCGGAGCACCTCGCGCTCGTCAGTTCGGTGCGGTGGGCGGCTGAGAACGGGTTCGAGTCGCACGCGTGGCGGCTCGCCTGGTACCTGCGGCGGTTCCTCTTCTGGTTGGGCTACACCGCCGACCTGCTGCTGGTCAGCGAGCTCGCACTTGAGGCGGCTCAGCGCGTCAACGACCAGGAGGGCATCGGATATGCGCACCGTTTGCTCGCTCGACTGGCGTTCGAGCAGGGGCACATCACCATCAGCAACAGGCACACCGCCGCGGCTGTGACGGCCTTCGCTGCCGCGGAACTGCGTCTCACCCAGGGACACGCTCACCGGCAGGAGGCCGCTGCCCGTGCGTACAGCGGCGACTTCGTGGGAGGCCTGGCAGCCGCGAGGAAGGCACATTCCCTGTTCGTAGAGGAGGGCAGGGAAGGTGAGGCGCAGAAAGTCCTCGCCACGATCGCGCTCTGTGAGCTGGGGTTCGGCGAATACGAGAAGGCGATCGAAACCGCACGAACGGCCTCCCGTTCGGACGGGAGATATGTCGCTGACGGTTCGGTTTTCCCCGAACTCGCCAGCCACTACATCACCGGTGTCGCGCGGGAAAAAATCGGCGACGACATGGCTGCGGTCGAGGCGTTCGAGAAATACTGCGGGGTGGCACGTGCGTGGGCTACAGCAACGGAGTTCGACCACCCCAGCGCACGGCAGTGTCTGACGGTCGGGCTGTGGAGGCTCGCAGACCTCCTGTGCCGACTTGGCGATCATGAGAAGGCGTCCGTCGCTCTGGCCGAGGGATTGCGGACCTTGCGGATCGAGCTTGCCGCTCCGTCCTCGTCCGACCACTCGTTCGACCGGGCTGATCGTCGCTACCTCGCTGTGATGCGCGAGGTCGACCGCGCCATCGAAGCCCAACTTGCGACCGAAGCTTGGTGTGTCCTGGGTTGGGACGCCTTCCGCGGCGTGGTCGACCTCGCCGGGGAGCTGGGTTTCTCGTCCTTCCTTCAGATCGAGGCGAAGCGTTTCGAATCCTGATCATCTCCCGGCGGGCATCGACGCCGTCGGTGGTGCAGAAGGGAGGGATTTTGTGCATCCAGGGGAATTCCAAGGTTTCAGTGAGAAGCGTGTGCGGGTGGCTTGCTCTAGGGTTTTTTGAATGTCGAGTGTGCAATCCGCTGATCTGATCTTCGATCTCAAGGTGCCTGTCGGTCATTCTCAGATCTTCATCTTTAGTGATGAGATCGCCGAACCGGATGACTTTGAGGTCGCGTACGAGGACGGAATCGACTCCGGACGCTATGTGGGAGCCGCGCCGGGCATGATCGACCTGATCACCCCCGGGACGTGGAACGAGGGTGTTCCTGTGCGGGTCGAAGTATGGCCTGCAGAGCCGGACTCGGACACCGAGCGGTGGCAGCACGAGGTGGACGTGGACCTGGACGTGCCGGACGGGAAGCTCGTGCTCATGCCGGGTGGTGACAGCAGCGAGTTCGCCCAGGAGATTCCAGCCGGAGCTTATCGGGCGCGCGTCTCGGGTGCCGGCTTCACGGAACTCGCGGATGAGGGATCGTATGGTGACGACTACTACCGCATTCGGTTGTGGCCCCGTGCGGCCGCTGCGGAACCAGAGTTGCGCAGGTGCTGGGCCGGCTGGAATGTGGAGTGATTCTGCCTGGCTGCAGCTTCGGGATCGCAAAGTGGAAGCCGCGCGAGAGCTCGATGGAGTCACGCCGCTCGAGTTTCCGACGCGGGAGAGTTCTGGAAAGTCCGTCGCGACGGCATTCGGCACGCATGGATTGCCCGATTGGTTACCGAGAAGCCCGTGTGCAGGGCGTATCGGTTGAGTTTTGAGGTCCTTTCGGACATCGTCGCGCGCTGACGGTTCAGTCGCAGCCTCTCCGGATGCTGCACTGAGGGCTCTGCGACCGAAGGAGCCCATCGATGCAGCCAGCGTTGTCCGTCGCGGTCGTGAGCGCCGCGGCTTGGTACCGTGAGCGCCTTTTCTGGCCGGTCGGTGTGGCCGGAGACGCGGTTCTCCTGCCGCTGGGGTGTGGTGTTGTGGCCTTCGAGGTCCCTCTGGACCGTGCAGCGCGTGTGCGGGAAGCGTTGGAGCACAATGGCACCCGCACGGCGGCGCTGTTCACAAGAAGCCCTGATAAGCGGGTCACGTTCTTGGCGGAAGCCGACGGCGCGGTGTTCGGTCAGCACCAGATGCCTTTCGGTGTGCGCTATCTGACCGTGCCCGTCTCGCTGCGCCTGCCTCTGTTGGTCGCCTCGGCGTCGCGCGGCGCGAGCTGGTTCTGTGCACCGGATCCTGCTCACCGCTGGTTTCCGTGCGCCGCAGCTGTCCTGGCCGCTGTCACTGCCGCGACACCGTTCGCCTTGAGGGCTGCCACTGCGCGGCCGGCGCGGCCCAGTCGCGAACGTCTTCTCATCGGGTGAGGGTGGAGCCGAAGTTGGGACATGACGTCCGACGGCTTGCATCCGTTGACACGGAACGTTTTCGGCCACAGTCGTTCAGGGGTGAAGCGATTGGGCACTGGTCTTCAGCCGTTGAGGTCAGCAATGTCATGTTCACTGTGTGAAAAGGACGGCTGCGATGGCAGTTCCCCCGGAACCCCGTTCTGCGGAGGACGTTCTGTTGTTGGAGGTACATCACGAACTCGTGCGGCAGCACCGCTACAAGCGAGCGGAGGAGGTCATGGACCTCCTGGCATCAGTGGCCTCGGTGGAGGAGCTGATCGCGGCCGTTGAGCGCGGTGACGGGGAAGCGATGGCGTTTCACGCGAGCCTGGTGCTTCGGAGCTTCGAGACTGAACGTCACGCGGAGCGCGGTATCGCCGAGTAGTCGCGCGTTTGAAGCGGCCGGGATGTTACCTGCCAGTCGTGAATCTCTGTTAAGGACGTTTTAAGAAGAACTCCCGCACTATGCGGTGGACGCAGACTGCGAGGAGGCTGTTGAGTGGAACCGACCGCGGTTGCTGTGCATGCCAGTACTCCTGTGCTGCGCGAAGGAGTACTGGCATTGCTACGAGGACAGGTCGGCGTCGAACCGCTTCCCGTGGAACGGTGGCACGACGCTGCGGTACTCGTCGTGGCGCATGATCACCTGCAGATCGCCGATCTGCGAGCTCTGCGGGAGAAGACGCCCGCGTTGGCGAAGCCTGTCGTCCTCGTGGTGCGAGACATCCGGGAAGCACAGTTGCTGGGAGCGGTCGAGTGCGGCGTGAGGGCGGTGTTGCCCCTGCAACAGGCGACCGTTGACAGTCTTGTTCAGGCGGTCAAGGTTGTGGCTGCGGGAATGGGGAGGCTTCCAGAGAAGCTGATCGGACCACTCCTCGAACAGGTGCACCAGTTGCACGAGAAGGTGTTGCTTCCCAATGGACTGACGAGTTCTGGTCTCACGCCTCGGGAGATCAACGTGCTGACCCTGCTGGCGAACGGCATGGACAGCACTGAAGTAGCGGATGCGCTGTGGTACTCCGAACGAACGGTGAAGAACATCATCCAGGGCATGATCAGTCGGCTGAACCTCCGCAACCGCGTGCATGCGGTCGCTTACGCGGCGCGAGCCGGTGTCATCTGACCGGCGTCAGGACGAAGCGACGAGTTTCACGCCGACACCGCGGACGGTGTGTAGATAGCGCGGGTTCGCGGCGGTCTCGCCGAGCTTGCGCCGCAACCACGAAAGATGCGTGTCAATGGTCTGGTCACTGGCTCGCTCCGAGTTCGACCAGACCTTCTCGCACAACTCCTTTCTGGGGACGACGCGGTTGGGGCGCTCAGCGAGGTACGCCAACAGGTCGAACTCTCTGCGGGTCAGGTCAAGGTGCTGTTCGTGGAGGAGCACGCTGCGCTCGAGCAGATCGATCCGCAGTCCTCCGGCCGAAACGACGTGGTGTTCCTGCACCGCGGCAGGAGACGCCCGACGCAGGAGCGCACGCATTCGCGCGACGAGGTGATCGGCGGAGAACGGTTTGACCACGTAGTCGTCCGCCCCGGCCTCGAGCAGTTGGACGACGAAGATCTCTCCGCGACGTGCGGTCACGATGATCACTGGAACTGAGCTGATGCCGCGAATCATGCGCAGTGCGGCGGTTCCGTCCAGATCGGGAAGGCCGAGGTCCAGCAACACGATGTCCAGTTGGGTGGATGCGACCTTCCGCAACGCTTCCGCCGCGGTGCTGACCGCGATGACGGAGAACCGTCGGTCGGTCAACGCGTTGTGCAGAGCAGCTCTGATGCTGTCGTCGTCCTCGACGAGCAGAACGGAATGCATGCTACCTCGCGTCAAGGTGGTCGGAGACGAGCGACCGGCCACGTGAACGGTCGTGATGAGATATTGCCTGCCGCTCAGGCCCGGGAGGCGTCGCATCGGTACCTGCGGACTGGAAGGGCATGGATTGGTATCCGCCGAGACACAACGAGCCGGTGTGAGCGTGGAAGGTGATTCCGAGTGATTCGGGTGCGGTTGCCGGAAAACGAGCAGATCGTCGCCGCAGGAGTGGCGAGTTGGCTGTCGTCGCATCCGGAGATCGGGTTCGTGCCGGAGCTCTGTGATGCCGCCGCCGATGTGCATGTGGCTGTCACCGGGCTGGCCGACGGACCTTTTCTCAAGCAGTTGGGAGAAACAGCACGGCGAGCGGGAGCGGTGGTGGTGCTCGCCCTCGACAACGTGGCCGACGAGCTCGTCGCCGAGGCGGCTGAGGCACGAGTCATGCGGCTCCTGCAGCGAGCGACGATGAGCCGGGAGGTACTGGTCGCCGCAGTGATCGCGGCTGCGGAGGAACACGCACGCGGTGTGATTGCCGATGAAGATTCGCTCATGATGGACCTGGAGGAGCTTCGTTCGGCGGTTCGTCGTCCGAGAACGGTTCTGAATCGTCGTGACATCGAACTGTTGAACCTGGTTGCGTGCGGCTGGGAAATTCGCGAGATCGCCACGAAGAATTCGTTGTCTCAACGCACCGTACTCAGTCAGATACAACAGGCGGTCAAGAGGTGCGGTGCTCGCAACCGTTGTGAGGCGGTTGCGAGCACCGTGCGTACCGGACTGCTGTGAGCCGGCGGCTGTCGAAATGATCGGAGGACCGTCTTGACAGCCGCGATCGTTCAGCTGGAGAGCAGCTGGGCGCAGCGGATCAGGCCCAGGTGCGAGTACGCCTGCGGGTGGTTGCCCAGCGAGCGCTCGGCGATCGGGTCGTACTCCTCGGGCAGCAGGCCGGTGGGGCCCGCGGCTGCGACGATCTGGCCGAACAGTTCCTCGGCCTCGGTGCGGCGACCGGTGAGCAGGTACGACTCGATCATCCAGGCGGCGCACAGGTGGAAGCCGCCCTCGTCGCCCGGCAGGCCGTCGTCGCGGCGGTAGCGGTAGACGGTGGAACCGGACCGCAGTTCCGCCTCGATGGCCGTGACGGTCGACTGGAAGCGCTCATCCGCAGGATCAATGAGCCCGGACAGGCCCACGAACAGGGAGGCGGCGTCGAGGTCGTCGCCGTCGTAGGCCGTGGTGAAGGACTGGACCTCGTCGTTCCAGCCGTTCTTCAGCACGTCCGTGGCGATCGTGTCGCGCAGCGGCACCCACGACGGGTCGAGCTCACGGCCGAACTGTTCGCCGAGCTTGATCGTCCGGTCGATCGTCAGCCAGCACATGACCTTCGAGTACACGTGGTGGCGCGGCGCGTGCCGCTCCTCCCAGATGCCGTGGTCGGGCTCGTGCCAGCGCCGTGAGACGGCCTCGGCCATCGCCCCTGCCATCGACCAGTCGGCGTCCGAGAGCGAGCCGCGGGCCGTGGCCAGCTGCACGACCAGGTCGACCACCGGGCCGAACACGTCGAGCTGCACCTGCTGGTTCGCGAGGTTGCCCACGCGGACCGGACGGGAGCCGGCGTAGCCGGGCAGCGACTCGATGACGGCTTCGGCACCGAGCTGGGTGCCCTGCAGCGTGTACAGCGGGTGCAGCCGCTCCGGGCCCGGGATGGTCTCCAGGACGCCGTGCAGCCACGCCAGGAAGCCGTCGGCCTCCGCGTAGGAGCCCACCGACACGAGTGCGGCGGCGGTCATCGCGCCGTCGCGCAGCCAGCAGTAGCGGTAGTCCCAGTTGCGGACGCCGCCGAGCTCTTCGGGCAGTGACGTGGTGGCCGCTGCCATGATCGACCCGGACGGGACGTGCACGAGCCCCCGGAGGGTGAGCGCCGAGCGCAGCACCAGTTCGGGCTCGGTCGCCGGCAACGTGAGGTTCGCTGCCCAATCCGACCAGTAGCTCGTCGCGCGTAGGTGTCGTGTCGGTTCGTCCACGGCGTGCTCGGAGATGTCGTCGGTGCCGCAACGCAGCTCCAGCAACACCGGCGCACCCTCGCGTGGGCGGACCACGGCGCGTGCGGTCTCCTGCAGGCCGTCCGAGGTGATGTCCCAGTCGACACCGGGGGAGCGCAGCACCATCGGGTCCGAGGTGCCGACGACGCGCAGGCCGTCGCGCTCGCGCAGCAGTCGCACGGGCACCTGGCCGAACTCGGGGCGCGGCGCGAACGTGATCACCGCGTTGGTCGAACCGGAGATCCGCCGCACCAGGTCGGTGCGGTGCGAGGCGACGTCGTGCTCCAGGTAGTCCGTCACCAGCAAACGCGACCAGCGGGTCTCCACGATCATCGTGCCCGGCAGGTAGCGCTGGCCCAGTGGCAGCGACCCGTGTTCCGGCTTGATCGAGAAGTGGCCCGCGGCGGGGCCGCCGAGCAGGTCCGCGAAGATCGCCGCGGAGTCCGGTTCGGGGTGGCACAGCCAGTTGACCTTGGCGTCCGGCGTCACCAGGGCGACGGAACGCTCGTTGGCGAGCATGGTCAGGCGCTCGATCGGCACGGCCTGGTCGCCGTGCAGCCACGCGCGGCGCTCCTCCAGGAGGAACGCCAGCACCGTCGCCACGTCGGACGGGTCGCCGATGTAGTGCTCGGCCAGCGACTCGCCGGCACCCACGCGGATGCCGACGTCCGGGCCGGACAGGCGCGCGAACGCCTTCTCGTCCGTCACGTCGTCGCCCAGGAAGATCGCCGCGGTGGCACCGACGTGGTGCCGCAGGGTGTCGAGGGCACGGCCCTTGTCGGTCTCGACGACGGAGAACTCGATGACGGCCTTGCCTTCGGTCACCTGCACGTCCAACCTGGCGCGCGGGCCGGCCTCCAGCACCTTCAGCATTCGTTGTGCCACCGACTCCGCACAGTTGCGGTAGTGCACCGCGACGCCGGCAGGCTTGAGTTCGATCAGGGCGCCTGGCGTGACCCTGGCCAGCGCGTCGAGTTCGCGATGCAGCTCAGCGAGCACATCACGGGCTCGCTGTGGCAGCGCGTGGACGAAGCCGACGTCGAACTCCGACCCGTGCGAGCCGACGAGATGGACTTCGCCGGGCAGCCGGGAGAGGGTGGCCAGATCGCGCAATGCGCGGCCGGAGATCACGGCGCAGGTCGTCTCGTGCAGGCCCGCGAGCGAGCGCAATGCTGCGACAGACCTCAGGTCGGGAACCGCCTCGTCCGGCGTACTCGCGATCGGGGCCAGCGTGCCGTCGTAGTCGCACGCGACCAACAGGTGCGGCGTGCGGGCAAGAGCGATCAGCTCCTGCCGGAGTTCTACCGGCAACGCCTGTACCGGCGTTGATCTGGTATCGCAAGAAGTCGCCGTTACAGCCGTCACTGAATCCTCCACCCAAAATGAACACGCTGGGGCGCAGACAAGCACGTGACTGCTCTTGAGCAAAAGTGGGACTGCCTCTCGATGCACGTTAATTTGCCCCTGCGCCCCAATTTTGCTTGCAGTGCATGGTTGTGTCGTAGATCAAAGTCTAGAGTGAACCTCGAAAGTCATCCGCTGCGAATGCGGATAATCTCCGGTCGAGCGCGGTGAACCCTCGTCGGCCGGCGTAGGCGCTCCCGCCGCCTACCGGAATCTCGTGCGGCTCTCACCCCCGGCACGCACGAGGTGGTGCCCGTCGCTCACACCTCTTCCAGAGCGGCGGGCACCTTCCTGGACGCACGCTCGCCGGGGCCCGGCCTATGCTCACACACGGCGGGGCGTGCGCTCGCGTCGAGAACACGTGGCGTCCCCGTGTCGCCTGTCGGATGCGATGCCACGCGCGGGTTGTCAGCGCTCTCGGTGCCAGAGCCGCCACGCGCGTGGGCCTGTCTCGAGTTTTGGTCTTTTCGCCTCACTGAAGCGCAACCTGATCCGTGCGCCGCCCAGTCTGCCGCGTTCCACGTGGAGGGATCCGCCGGTCGATTCGGCTGCGGAGCGCGCTATCGCGAGTCCCAGTCCGGTCGACCCTCCTCCACTGTGCCCGCGCCGCACCACGTCCACGGGACTGGAGATACCGTGGCCACCGTCCTCGACCGCGAGCGTGATCCAGCCTTCGTGCACAACAACCTCGACCGCGATGGAGGATCCCTCGGGAGTGTGTTGGAAGACGTTGTCCAGCACAGTGTCCACCGCCGCGGCGAGTACGTCAGCCTCCAGCTCGACCGGCATCGACCGGTTGGGCACGGAGGACTCGCACCACCGGTGCTGATCTTCGGCGCGCACGGCCCAGAACTCCATCCGCGCCCGCACGACCGCCGAGAGATCGCAGCTGGGCGAACGGGTCTGCTCGGTCGGCCGCAGTGACTTGATGATCAGATCCACGTCGCGGTCCAGAGTGCGCACCGCGCTGCGGATCCGGTTCGCCACCACGCTATCGTCGAGCTTCTCGACATCCAGCCGCAATGCGGTCAAAGGTGTGCGCAGCCGGTGCGAGACATCGGCGATCATCTCCCTTTCGTTCTCCATCAGGAGGTCCGCGCGATCGGCTGCCTCGTTGACCGCCGCGATGAGTTCGGCGAGTTCGGGTGAACCGGTAGCGCGGCTGAGCTTGACACCGGTCCGCACGGCCTTGGCGACCGTCCAGACGTCCTGCAGCAGGGGCGCGAACCTCCTGCGGCACAGCAGGACCGCCATGAGGCACACGATCACCGCAACAGCGGCGAGCAGCCCGATCTCCACCACCGTCGTGGTGCCAACCACCGCCGCGGAGCTCGTCAGTTCGACGACGGCACGGCCCGGCAGCACTCGCCAAGATGACGGAGCCGGCGCGCCTGTTGTCATCGCGGCCACCTCCGCCTGGGTGGCCCGGCCCGAACCGATGACGTCGCCGCTGATGAGGTGAACGGCGATCCTGCCGTCCGCCCCGGCCCTGGTACGCGCTACCGCTGAGCGAAGATGATCCGGGTCGGTGGTCACCGCTGCGACTGCCGCCACCGTCGTGATGTCCTGGCGGTCGGCCGCAGAAGCTTCTCGGACGTCGTCCAGGAGCAGGAGAGCGGATGCCGCGCACACGACTGTCAAGGCGACGAGGCCTGTCGCCAGGAACAGTTGTCTCGTCATTTCGCGCTTCATCGCGATGCCGCCGGCTCAGAGGACATACCCGGAGCCTATGCGCCCGTTAACACTTCGTCTTCTCCGTGTTGCGAATGGGTTGAACCGTGTTCCGTGCTTAAGGGTCTATTAAGGAACGCCCGTCTACCTTTCTCTCACCGACCGCTCCGGTCGGTGAGAGAACGAGGAGAAGGTGTGGCTGAAGTAGTCCTCACCGGGCTCGGCAAGGCGTACGCGGACGGCACCCGCGCCGTGGAAGATCTCAACCTCGACATCCGTGACGGCGAGTTCCTGGTCCTCGTCGGCCCGTCTGGTTGCGGCAAGACCACGGCGCTGAGAATGATCGCGGGTCTCGAGCACGTCAGCGAAGGCACCATCCGGATCGGCGAACGTGTCGTCAACGATGTTCCCTCACGGGATCGTGACGTCGCAATGGTCTTCCAGTCCTATGCGCTCTACCCGCATCTCAACGTCTACGACAACATCGCTTTCGGCCTGACGTTGCGCAAGCTGTCGAAGGAGAAGATCGACGAGCGCGTACGTGAGGTCGCGGAGGCGCTGGAACTTTCCGAGCACCTGGATCGCAAGCCCCGGAACCTCTCCGGAGGCCAGCGGCAGCGAGTCGCCATGGGTCGTGCGATCGTGCGCGCTCCGCAGGTGTTCCTCATGGACGAGCCACTGTCCAATCTGGATGCCAAGCTGAGAGTGCAGATGCGCGCTCAGATCGCGAGGATCCAGCGTGATCTCGGCGTGACGACTGTCTACGTGACGCACGACCAGACCGAGGCGATGACCCTCGGCGACCGCGTGGCTGTGCTGAAACGTGGTGTGCTGCAACAGGTCGGACCGCCGCAGGAGCTCTACGACCGGCCGGTGAACCTGTTCGTCGCCGGTTTCGTCGGATCGCCTGGGATGAACCTGGTGACGGCGCGGCTGGACAAGATAAACGGACGGTACTGGGCGTCGTTGAACTCCGACGCGTTGCTGGTACCGGACTCCGTGGTGCACGCGCGTCCTGCTCTCGCCGACTACGCCGGCCGCGAAGTGATCCTCGGGATTCGGCCGGAGGACATGGAGGACGCTTCCCTCGCCGCCGCAGAGGAAGGGCAGCTCCTGCACTCCGTGGCCGATCTGGTGGAGGCGATGGGTTCCGACGTGCTCGTGCACCTACCGATCGACGCACTTCCGGTGAACACGGAAGACACCCGCCTGCTGGCGGAGGACGCGGGTACCGCGGATCTGCCGGCGCCGTCCAAGGGAACTGTTCTGGTCGGACGGTTCTCACCCCGTACCAACGTCTACGAGGGCCAGCAGATCGCGGTGTGGGTCGACACCTCGCGCCTGCACTTCTTCGACCCGGTGACCGGCTCATCGATCTGGACCACTTCAGGAGAACAGCTATGAGAATCCTCGGAATCACAGTGATCGCCACAGTGCTCTCGGTGGCCGGGTGTTCGGGTGGCGCGCCTTCCCAGGACGACCTCCGCGGACAGACGGTGGAGGTCGTCGGCACCTGGTCCGGTGACGAGCAGGCGCGCTTCGACCAGGTCGCCGAGAAGTTCGAGGAGAAAACCGGCGTCGAGGTGAAGTACACGCCGGCGGGTGACGAGTTGCCGACCGTGCTGGAGACCCGCCTGCAGGGCGGCACGGCGCCGAACGTCGCTCTGGTGGCCCAGCCTGGTCTCGTCGCGCGGTTTGCCGCCGATGGCAAGCTGAAGCCGGTCGCTTCGAGCGTGGCCACTGCGGTCGAAGCGAACTACGCCGGGGTGTGGAAGCAGCTCGGCAGTTTCAACGGGCAGCTCTACGGTGTCTACTTCAAGTCTGCCAACAAGTCGACGGTCTGGTACAGCGACGCCGCGTTCGCATTGGCGGGAGTCGGCGTGCCGAAGACCTGGGAAGAGTTCCTCGCGGTAGCGGGCACGATCTCCGAAACTGGAACCGCAGGGGTGTCCGTCGCCGGTGCCGACGGGTGGACGCTGACGGACTGGTTCGAGAACGTGTACCTGCGCACCGCCGGACCCGAGAACTACGACAAGCTCAGCAGGCACGAGATCCCGTGGACCGACCCGACCGTGCGCGTTGCGCTGCAGGCACTGGCCCAGCTTTTCGGTGCCCCGCAACTCGTCGAGGGTGGATCAGCGGGCGCTCTGCAGACGGAGTTCGCGAAGTCGGTCACCAACGTGTTCGGCAGTCAGCGGAACGCCGCCATGGTGTTCGAAGGTGACTTCGTGTCGGGCGTCATCTCGGCCAACACTTCCGCGAACCTGGGAACGGAAGCGAAGTTCTTCCCCTTCCCATCGGTGGCCGGCAGCAAGGACGCCGTGGTCGCCGGCGGTGACATGGCAGTGCAGTTCAAGGACGACGCGGCCACCACCGCGTTCATGGAGTATCTCGCTTCCGCCGAAGCCGCCGAGGTGTGGGCCGGAATCGGGGGGTTCCTGTCCCCCAACAAGAATGTGTCTGCGGCTGTCTACCCCGATGACGTGACCCGGGAGCTCGCTCAGCAGCTCGTGAAGGCCGGGGACAACGTGCGCTTCGACATGTCCGACCTCGCTCCCGCCGCGTTCGGCGGAACGAAGGGTGCGGGGGAGTGGAAGGCGTTGCAGGACTTCCTGGCGAACCCGGCGAGCATCGACGCGACGATGCAGCGGCTGGAAGCCGAGGCAGTGAAGGCGTTCACCGCATGACGACGGCCGTCAAGCCTTCGCGAAGGCGCGTGCGGCCTGACCCGATTCCAGGCCGATCACCGCGGCACGCGATCCCGTTCCTGCTGCCGGGACTGCTGCTGCTCGCGGCGCTGCTCGTGTACCCGTTGCTGTACTCGGTCGTGCGCAGCTTCTTCGATCGCTCAGGTGATGAGTTCGTTGGCCTGAGCAACTACGTGAACCTGTTCACCGACCAACGAACGCTGACGGCCTTCAAGAACAACGTCATCTGGGTGGTGGTGGCGCCGGCTGTGGTCACCAGTCTCGGACTGGTGTTCGCGGTGCTGACCGAGAGAGTGCGATGGGCGACGGCGTTCCGCGTGGTGCTGTTCACGCCGATGGCTATTTCGCTGTTCGCCTCCGGAATCATCTTTCGGCTCGTCTACGACGAAGACCCGGACAAGGGCATCGTCAACGCGGTCGCGGTCGGCGTTCACGACTTGGTCTCTGCGCCCTCGCCGTACCCCGGCGCACGTCCGCGAGAGGGCACACCACTCGTTGCGACACCAGGCGGCTTCACCACGACCACCTCGTCGTACCGGCCGGGCGACGTCATCACCATTCCTGTGGTGGGTTTCGCGGCGCAACAGCTTCCTGACGCCGCTGTGGGAGCGAAGGCACCTGCTTCGGTGCCGGGTGAACTTCGCGGCACGGTGTGGCTGGACGTGTCCGCGGGTGGTCTTGCGGCGAAGATGGACGCGGGCGAGCGCGGGCTACCGGGCGTCGCAGTAGAAGCCGTGGCTGACGGGGCAGTGGCCGCGCGCACCACAACGGGTTCCGACGGCACGTTCACCTTTCCGGACCTTGCCGATCGTGACTACCTGTTGAGGCTGTCGCCGGAGAGCTTCGCGTTGCCCTTCCGAGGTGTGACCTGGCTGGGACCCGTCCTGATCACGCCGGTGATCATCTCATCCTGGATCTGGATCATGACCGGCTTCGCGATCACCTTCATCGCCGCAGGACTGGCGGCCATCCCGAGGGATGCGCTCGAGGCGGCGAGAGTGGACGGTGCGACGGAGTGGCAGGTGTTCAAGCGGGTGACGGTGCCGTTGCTGGCCCCGGTGCTGCTGGTCGTGTTCGTCACGCTGGTGATCAACGTGCTGAAGATCTTCGAGCTCGTGTTCGTCATCGCACCGGGTTCGGTCCAGGAGGAGGCGAACGTGCTGGCGCTGCAGATGTGGCAGGTCTCGTTCGGTTCCGGTGGTGACCAGGGAACGGGTAGCGCGCTCGCCGTGCTGCTGTTCCTACTGGTCGCACCCGCGATGTTGTTCAACATCCGCCGATTCCGACGGGAGCAGATGTGAGCACTTCGGTTGTCGAAGAGCGTCGGGTCATCGACTTGAGCGTGTCAGGGGCTCCGGCCAGAGGTGTGCTGTCGCGCGCTGTGGCAGGCCTGGGCAACGGTGTGGTCCAGGTCGTGCTCGCACTGGTCGCCCTGTTCTGGCTGATGCCGGTGTTCGGCCTGTTCATCGCGTCGTTTCGCGGCGAGCGGGCGAACAGCGAGTCAGGTTGGTGGACGATCTTCACCAAGCCCGCCGATCTGACACTGGACAACTACGTCGACCTCATGGGCAACGCGACTGTGCTGCAGTCGTTTCTCAACACGGTTTACATCACCGTGCCCTCAACGGTTCTCGTGGTCGTCCTTGCGGCGCTCGCGGCGTACGGTCTTTCGTGGATCGAGTTTCCCGGCAGGATCTGGCTCACTGTAGTGGTTGTCGCGCTACTGGTGATGCCGGTGCAGGTCGCGTTGATCCCCGTCGCGAAGCTGTTCGGTGCGTTGGACTTGTTCGGCACGATCACGGGTGTGGTGGCGTTCCACGTCGCCTTCGGCCTGCCGTTCGCGATCTTCCTTCTGCGCAACTTCTTCAGCGGGATCCCCAAGGATCTGGTCGAGGCGGCGAGGATGGACGGCGCGACGGAATGGGTGATCTTCCGGAAGGTCGTTCTCCCGGTCGCGAAGCCGGCGCTCGCCTCGCTGGCGATCTTCCAGTTCCTGTGGGTCTGGAACGATCTACTGGTGGCACTGATCTTCGCAGATCAGGACTCGGCGCCGATCACCGTCGCTCTGAGGGGACAGCTGCGTCAGTTCGGCACCAACATCGACCTGCTGGCCAGCGGTGCCTTCTTGTCCATGGTGGTACCGCTGGGCGTGTTCCTGATCTTCCAGCGGTACTTCGTGCAGGGCGTGCTGGCAGGGTCTACCAAGTAGGTGTCGGTGCCCGGCCGTGACAGTGCCCGGCCGGGCACCGGTCTCATCGCGGCTGCATCGGAGGGAACTTGATCAGCCAGTGAATGGTTCCGAGTGAGTTGGTGACCTTGTCGGCTCGATGGAAGATCTCCTCGCAGGCGGCGTGCCAGTCGTGGTCCGGCTGGTCGACGGCCAGCAGCGCATCGAGGTCCGTCAGGATCGCGTCCCGGTCGCGACCCGAGGGGTCCAGGTCTGCGGCCGACCAGGTCTCCGCCAGTTCGGCCCGAAGTCGGTGCAGAGCCTCCCGTTGCACCTGCTCGGCTCGGTCGGAGTCGTCGGCGGCGAAGAGGACACGGCCGAACTGGATCATTTCGATGGTCAGCTGTCCCCGCAGGCTCGCCGCGTAGTTGGGCCCGACGAAGTCGTCGTAGCCGCGCTTGATCCTCAGGACCTCCTCCATGAACGGAACGGCGGCGCGGAAGTCGCCCAGGTGTGCGTGCGAACAGGCGATCAGCGTTAGCGCGATGGTCAGATCCTCCCGTTGTCCCAGTTCGAGATTGCGGTCACAGGCGACGTGTGCGGCGTTGATGGCCTCCTCGTACCGTTCTTGCTGGAACAGGCACTCCGCAGTGAGGCTCAGCAACGCGCATTCGAGATCAGGTGGGGTCTTGTGGCCCAGGAGTCGCCGTGCCCGCTCGATCCTGTCGATCGCGGCCTCGGTCCGTCCGACGGTGGCCAGTACTCCGACCGCCTGGCGAAGGGTGTAGCCCTCTGCCGCCGGATCACCGGCTTCCGAGAACGCATTCGTGGCATTGTCCAGGTGCTGCATGCAGGTGTCTATGTCGTTGTGCCACCACGCGGCACGGGCGAGCCCCCGGTACGCATAGCCGATACCGCATCGGTCTCCAGTCCGCTGTGCGGCGCGCAGAGCGATCTCGTTGCACGTCTTGAGATCATCGATGCGGCCGGACTGGTCGAGATAACGCCGCAGGAACCAGGCGAGGTGCCAGGCGTGTTGTTCGAATCCGGTCTCCGTGGCACGACGGATGATGCCCAGCATGTTCTCGTAGGTGACGTCGAACATGGCGACCGCGGATCGTTCGTCGAATACCCTGGCCGGAAGCACTCCGGGGGAAACGTCGAGCGGCGCCGGGCAGTCCGTGGTGCGGGGATCCATCGCCGCAGTGCCGGCCTTCGCGAGCAGGAGGTAGTGGTCGAACAGCCGGTGCTGCGCCGCTCGGATCTCGTCGGCGTTCTCGTTGTCCTCGAGCACCTCCCGGGAGTAGTCCCGGAGGAGGTCGTGCCAGCTGTACCTTCCCCGCTGCGGAACCAGCAGACAGGCACCGGTCAACTCCTGTACCAGCGAGGTCGCCTGCCTCAGCGGCACTGCGACGAGGCTGGCCGCTGTGCGAGGTGAGAACTCGGCTCCAGGAAGGAGCGAGAGGCGCCGGAACAGTTGGGCGGCCTCAGTTGTGAGCGCGCGGTACGACCAGGACAACAGCGACCGCAGGTCGGTGCTCGGGTCGGCGGCGTCGAGTGCGTCGAGCCGGTTCTCCGCGTGGAGCGTGAGCTGTTGTATCGCATCGGAGAGCGGGAGCTCTGGGTTGTTGGCGATGCGTGCGCAGACCACGGCCAGTGCGAGCGGGAGCCGTGCGCACATGTCCGCGATCTCGCGGACGGCTGCGGGTTCGGCCGCGACCCTGCTCGCACCGAGCCGCGTTGCCATGAGCTCGGTGCTCTCCTTGTCGTCCATAAGATCCAGACTCAGCGCGTGCGCGCCGGTCGTGGCTATTAGACCGGTGAGCTCGACCCGGCTGGTGACGAGCGCGAGACAGTGCTTGCCTCCCGGCAGGAGCGGCAGTACCTGCGCGCTGGTCCGCGCGTTGTCGAGAAGAATGAGGACGCGTTGCTCGGCCAGCGCACTGCGGTAAAGCGCGGTGAGGGAGTCGATGCTGGTCGGTCGGCTCGTCGGGGACACGCCGAGCGCGTCGAGCAACTCGGTGAGAACCTCCGACGGTTGTCTGGCGACACCACCTGCTTCGAAGCCTCGGAGGTTGACGTACAGCTGTCCGTCCGGATAGGACGGTGCGGCTCGGTTCGCCCAATAGACGGCGAAGGTCGTCTTGCCGACGCCCGCGGTGCCGTGGACCACCACGACCTGAGGAGCCGGTTCGGCTTCGAGCCTCGAGGTGAGCTCGTGGATCTCGGCTCTCCTGCCGACGAACGAGGGCAGGGCGGCCGGCAGCTGCGCGGGACGGATCACCGAATGCGCGACGGTCGCGGTTGCCTCAGGTGCTGCTGGTAGCAGCGAGGCGTCGTCGTCGAGGACGCGTTCGTGCAGCGCCCGCAACGAAGGCGCTGGGTCCACGCCGAGTTCGTCGCGCAGTGTCACGCGCAGCCTCTCGAACACGGCGAGTGCCTCCGCCGGTCGGCCCTCGCGGTACAGAGCCAGCATCAGAAGTTCATGAACCCGTTCGCGGAGCGGTTCGGCCTCGGCGAGGGTTGTGAGCTCTTCCACGACCGCCGTGCTGTTTCCCAATTCGAGTTCGAGTTCGGCCAGTGTTTCGATCGATTGAACGCGGAAACGCCTTAGGCGTTGCCGTTCCGTCTCCGCCCACTCGCCGGGAAGCCCGGCGAGAGCGTCACCCACCCATTCGCTGGTCGCTTCGCGTAGCAACGCGACCGCCTGCCGGAGATCGTTGCCGGCCTTGGCCTCGGCGGCGGCTTGCCGCGCCGCGAGAAATCGCCCCAGGTCTGACGCGTGGTCGTCGATCTCGAGCTGATAGCCGTTTCCGTTCGAGCGCAATGGGTTCCGCGCACCGGTGGCGTCGTCGAGCACGCGACGCAGACGGTGCACGTAGGTTCGCACCGTGCCGCGCGCCGCCTGCGGTTCCCGCTCACCCCACAGCGCGGCGATGATCTCCGACACCTGTACGACCCTGCCGCGGGCCAAGGTCAGGACGGCGAGTGTCAACCGCTGTTGCGGTGAACCCGCGTCGAACTCCACGCCTTCGCGCCACCCCCGCACCGGCCCGAGTATGGAGAGCGCGAGACCTTCACCGATCGTGGGAGTCTTCTCACTTGTTCCCGGCAGGTTGAACGCGGCCATTCGGGCATGTTACGACCGGATGGGCCGTTCGCACGAACGCCATCTGGGCAGTATTCAGTGCGCGTTCCCCCGTCGGGACCACGAGAGGTGAGGAGATCGGCCGCGCTGTGCCGCTGTGGGAACGTCCTCCGATTCGGAAGGCAGGTCACTGCCGCGACCTGCGACATGGTGTGTGCGACGCGGTCAGATCGCTCCGACCCGCAGTGCGTAGGAGACGGCGTGTGCGCGGTTGTGCAGCCGGAGGCGCACCAGCATGTCTTGGAGGATCTTCTTGATCGTGCGCTCCGAGTAGTTCAGCTTTGTGGCCACCTCGGAGGTCTCGTCTCCTTCGGCGATGTACTTGAGCACCTCGACTTCGCGTGGCGTGAGGCCGCCCGGAGCCAGGTCCTGCGAGGCCAGCACGTCCCGCTGGCCGAATCGGACCTCGTCCAGCAACCAACGCGTGAGCTGGCCGGGCAGAACGGCTTCGCCCCGCGCGCAGGCGAAGATCGCGCGGATGACACGCCGCGGAGTGGCGTCTTGGTGTGCCAGCACGCAGACGACTCCGGCGCGGAACAGGCGAGGCAGGTACCGGCGTTGCAGTCGTCCGCTCACCAGCACGATCCGCTGGTGGGGGCGGGTAGCCGCGTCTGCCAGCGCGGTGAGCTCGTCGACGAAGGCGTCGTCGATCACTTCAGCGACGGCTAGCACGATGTCGGAGCGGTGCCTGTCCGCAGCGTCCAGGATCTGTGCACCCTGCGTGTTTCGCAGCGCGTGCAGCACCGCTGCGACCGAGTCCAGGTTCGCGGACAACCACCCGATCGAGATGTTGTTGTCCGCGGCGGGAGCACCAGCCGCGGCCTCGAGCAGCCTGGCACCGGCAAACCTCGAAACGTCCATGACGTCGCACCTCCGTCTCGCTACGCGTGAAGTACAGCAGTGGGCTGTCAACGTTCTGTTGATGTCCCATGAACGTGGCAAGGCAGACGTCAACGGTGTCGACTCGCCGTTGTGAGCTGTGGTTTTCGCTGTCCTGTCCGGTGCCGTCGGGCTAATCCTGAGGGTTCTTCGCATCTTGGTCGGACGGTTGCCCGCAAGCCGTCCACGCCGCCTTCCGTTCGTTGACAGCACGTCGACGACGCGTTGACAGACCTGTGTTGTCCTCTGCCATGGAATAGCTGGCCGGTTGGAGGGTTGTGATGAGTTCACAAGCAGCGGCAGGAGTCTTGCCTGAGGTGGCTGTTCGGGTAGCCGTGTCGGTGCTGGCGGGCGACGCGCGGTTGGCGGGAGATCTGACGACCGCACTGTCCGCGACTCAGGAGATTGGCGTGCTGGCGGCGGCTGAGTTCGCTGCTGCGGACGTGGTCGTGGTGCTGGCCGAGTTGATGACCGATGCCGTGGTCGACGAGTTGGTGGCGCGGGCGCGGACGGACGAGAACATCGGACAGCGGATCGTTTTGATAGCGGGTCCGCTGCGTGAACGGCACCTGCCACGGCTCTTCGGTGCCGGAGTGGTGACCGTGCTTCCTTACCGTGAGGTGACCTCCGCTCAGGTGGTGAGGGCGGTACTGGTCAGTGCCGCCGGACGGTCGCTCGTCCCAGACCTGCTCGTGCGCTGGCTCGTCGACGAGGTGCGGTCCTCTCAATGCGATCTGCTGGTGTCGCAGGGGATGCGCGCGGGTGGACTGGCGGTGAGGGAGGTGGAAGTGCTTCGGCGACTGGCCGACGGGTACGACACCAATCGCATCGCGAGTGAGTTGAACTACTCGGAGCGCACGATCAAGAAGATCATTCAGGACGTGATGAGCCGCTTGCGGCTGCGTAACCGTGCGCATGCGGTGTCGTACGCGATGCGCGTTGGTGCGATCTGAGCAGTTCTGAATAAATGACGGGAAGCGGCAGGATCGGGACGTGACCGTGGGTCTCCGATGTTCCGAGATTCGCGGTAGTTCCGGATTCTGATGAACTGACTAGGAGATGAGGCTCATGCGGGGCAGTGGGACCACGCTTTTCGGCGCCGAGATCGCTGCGCTCACGTACGGATTCGCCTCGACCGCGGGGTCAGTCGACTACGAGATGAGCGAGAACGGCGTTCTTCTGGGCGTCTCCGAAGGCCCAGATGGTGAAGACGTCGATGCGCGCTCGCGTTCTCGTGAGACGGCGTGAGCAAGCCGGAACCCGGTACGAACGGGACTGATCGGACCACCCGGTGACCACCGAGGCGGCGAACTCGTCGACGCAGCGAAACACGCCGTCCGGAGTGACGACACCGCCGGCGGAGCAATGCGCCTGCTGCGGCACCGCGATCAGCAACCCTGCTCGCATCGACCTCACCACTCCTCTTCCCGACGGTGTGGTCCCGGTGAAATCGACCGATCCGAACGCCGCCTTTCTGCGGCTGGAGACCGGGCAGGCGTTCATCCGATGCTTCCTGCCGGTGCAGTTGAGCGGCGGCACCGTGCTGATGTACATGACCTGGATGGAGCTCGTTCAGGAGGACTTCGCCCGCGCGACGACCGCGTGGCGTGATTCCTCGTGGAACGACGTCGTCCTGTACGGCAGGCTGGGCAACGACCTCAGACCGTGGACCGAGCCGTTGCGCGGAGCCGAGGTGGTGGCCACGGTCCGTGCCGCCGATGAGCCTCCGACGATCATGAACACCGATCATCCGATGCTCCGCCGGATGCTGACCGAGACCTGGGACCGCGAAGCCGTGCTGAGCTGGTTTCCCGATCCGTTGCCCGTCGCGATCCGTGTCCGGGTCAGCAGGCACTGGAGCATCGAGCGCGGCGAGGGCATGGCGGCAGGCCTCGACAAGGCGAACTGGATGTTCGGCGCGCCTGGCCGATCGGTGTTCGTCGACGTGCTGCCGGACACTCGGCGACGCCCTCCTGCCGAATTTCTCCACGAGCTGCTCGCCGGCGCGCCCGAGGTATCTCGGGAACAGACCCTGGTCACGCCGTCCGACGACCACATCGTTCACGCGTTCTGGCTGGAGACGGTGGTCGACGGTCACCCTCAGCATGATTTCTACGCTCATGTCGTCCGGCAGGGCACGGCATTGAGCATCGGTGTCTTCCACAGCGACCCGGACGACCACAAGTGGGCCCTGCACGTGTTGCGCTCGGTCCGGTATCACGACTGAGGAACATTGTGCCCTCGCTTGCGATTTGAGACGTCAGCCGTTATGGCTCGAATTTCGGATTCATGCAGGTGAACCGCTGGTCGAGCCGAGGTGAACCGGACATGACGGACGCTACGCGGCTGTTGATGTCTGAAAGTGCACGAAACTGGGTTGTCTTCGGACATGCTGATTGCGTGAGCTGAGTCTCCCCTAGTAGCGTTTGAAATAAGGACTGGCGAACTTCTTGTTGTGGTGCCGTGTCCTCAGTGGGGCGCCGCGAGTGGCGACGCAGGTTGTTCATTCCCGTCTGTTTCAAATGGTGTTCGGGTTCTGCTGTTGGTCTCCAGGATGTCGGCTGGGGACTTCGTGATTATCAATGAGGAGTTGAGTAGCGATGTCTAGTCCCCAGACTTCGGTTACCCGGGAGGGAATGGAGGCCGCGGCGGCGCGGATGGAACAGACCCTGCGCATCGTCAGGTCTGAGCGCGATCAGGTCGAGGCCTCCATCGGCACGCTGTTCGGCACCTTCACCGGTAGTGCGGCCACGACCTACCGGCACGCGATGTCGAACTGGTTCAACAACGTCCAGGAGATCGAGACGGCGCTGGGCGAAATGATCAGGATCATGCACGAAGGCGCTGGCGTCGTCGGCAAGAGCGACATCGACACGGAAAGCGACGCCTCGGACGGCGCCGCGGCGATGGCCGGCCACATGGGCGGTCTCAACGGTCTGTGACCGGGGAATCACAGCGTGAATCGCACACTCCAGAAAGGGATCGAAGCATGAGCCAGCCCACGTACTCCTATAGCGGCAACATCAACGCCAGCGTCGCCGCGGAGATGATGGACGCCAACTCGCGGGTCAAGTCCGAGCTCGACCAGATGCATGCGGATCTGCAGGCGTCGTTGAGCTCTTGGCAGTCGCCCAGTTCCAAGCAGCAGTACGAGGCGCGGAAGGCACGCTGGGACAACGCCGCCAACGCGATGCCCGTGTCGTTGCAGGTCGCGTCGAACACGCTGCAGAACATCACGAACCGCATGGACAACACCGAGAAGGCCATCGCGGACAGCTGGAGTTGATCACGGGTGACTCGTCGGCTGTGACGGTCGTGTGTGCCCGTGTCCGTGTCTTATTCGCGGCTGCCGACCGCATCGACGCGAACCGTTCGGTCGGTTCGGTCGGCTCGTCACGAGTGTCACTCGACCAGACCGCAGGGTGAGGCCGGGTCAAAGCTGACCGTCCTCATTGGACGAAAGTAGGAGGTGCGTCAAATGGCTCGCGCTCACAACGGCGACTTCATGTCGGCATTCATCCACACGGACGCCAATGGTCGCCGGGTTTTCACAGATCCCAAAACCGGCGACACGCGCTTCCTCGACGACGGCCCAGCGCCGGCGAAGCCGGATCCCAACTGGACGCCCGATCCCAGCACGGCCAACAGCGATCCCTGGGACATCTACAAGGGTTCGATCCCACCCCTGCCGGATCCGCCGAAGGTACCCGGCGGTGTCGACAACCCCGGCAAGGACGTCAAGGTCATCAACGTCGATGCTGTCAAGTACTACGGCAACAGCCTCCGAGAGATGATTCCTGTGATCAAGGGCGCCATCACGGAGTTGGATGACCTCAACTCGTTCGAACCGGGCTATTTCGGCGTGGCGATGGACTTCAAGGCCAAGGTGTTCGGTGCCGGATCGTCCAGCGGAGGCGACGGAACCACGCTGATCGCCTCGACTCGGCAGGTGTTCGTCGAGGCTCAGATGATCGTCGAGGAAGTCGCTGCACGGTGTGATGACATCGTTCGCAAGTACAAGACGGCTGACCAACTCTCCAAACTGGACGCCGACGACTTCACTCAGATGGTGTCCAACGTGCAGTCCAAGGTCTCTGGCATGACCTTGGGTTCCGCCAGCTGATCAGCTTCGCGAGGACGACCGAGTCAGGCCCCGACAGCCGGGTGAAGTCGGTCACGTCACCTCCAAACAGTACGTCGTTCAGTGTCTGCCGGATGTTGTTGCCAGCCTGGCAGGCCTTCTCTTCAACAGGGGTGTGTGCGGGATGGCCGACGACATCAGCAACGGGTTGGCTGACAACAAGGCGTCTGATCTGAACAAGGACGGGTTCAGGACCGGCCCGAATGGCGGGCTCTTCCCGGACCCCGCCCACCTGTCCACCAACCACAGCGACTTCGAGAGCTGGGACTGGGTACGGATTCGGACGGCAGTCGTCGGCTATGCCTCGGCATCTTCCTCGGTCGTCTCGTCGGGCGGATTCGTCCAGCCGAGCGCCGACTCCATCCGCCGTGCCTCCGTGGTTCTGAACCGTGCGCGTGCCGCACTCCTCTACGTCGGTGACAACATCAGGTTGCAGACCGAGGCGCTCGCAGGTGAGAACGGAGCGTGGAAGGGCCCCGCTGCCGACGCCTTCCGCTCGATGAACCTGTTGTTCGCGGCGAAGCTCCACGCCAAGGCGGAGCAGATCAACGGCGGCGAGCTCGCCGGTCCGAACAACGTGCCTCGGCAGCTCTGGAACAGTGGCAACTTCCTGGAGTGGGCGCAGCAGAACATCATCCGGCTCGACAACGAGTACGCCAAGTACATCGCCGTCACCGGTGTCACGTTGAACAACGGTCTGGCCAAGATCGAGGGTGAGCTCGCGGCTCAGATGACCAATGCGATGAGGAGCGTCGTACGGATTCTCGCCGATCAGTACAGCTACAACACCAACAGCGTGACGCCGCCGAACCCGGCCGACTTCAAGGTGAATCCCAAACCGCCCGGACCCGGAGGCGGTGATGGACCCGGAGGTGGCGGACCGGACCTGTCGAAGCTCTCGAGCGCACTGATGGGGCCACCCCCCAGCGACGATCTTCCTGGGGGCAGCGGCAACAAGCCTCCGTCGCTGGGAGTTTCGCCACCCCCTGGTGCGGGTGGTGGCAGCGGCGTGGGCGCCCTGCCGAAGCCTCCGTCGTTGAACGTGTCCCCGCCACCCGGTGGTAGTGGCGGTGGTCTCGGCGAACTGCCTCCGCCTCCGTCGCTGGGAGTGTCGCCGCCTCCCGGTGTGGGTGGTGGCAGCGGCGTGGGCGCCCTGCCGAAGCCTCCCTCGTTGGACGTGTCCCCGCCTCCCGGCATCGGCGGCGCACTGCCGCCTCCGTCACTGTCCGCTTCAAGGCCTCCCGGTGCCATCGGCGGAGGTGGTGCGGGTGGCGGCAGCGGCGCAGGCGGTGGTATCGGTGTGCCGAACCCGCCGGCGTTGTCGGTGAAGCCACCTACTGGCAGCGGATCCGACGCGCCTGACGGCACCACTGCGCCGAAGCCTCCCTCGTTGGACGTGTCCCCGCCTCCCGGCATCGGCACCGGTGATGACCACCGCGGTGCGGCGGCGCCGCCCGGAATGCCGATGATGCCTCCGCCCGCGGGGATGGGTGGTCAGCCTGGTGGTGCGGCTGCGGAGCGGCCGGACTCGGCCGGGTTGCTCGGTGGGGTCGGCGAGCCCTGGGGCGCCGGTACCGCGCCGCTCAGCGGTGATCCGCAGGGGACCAATCCGCCTGCTGTGAAGCCGGAGGACTGGGCTGCCGGTCTGCCGGGAGGTGCTCCGGGTGTGTCGGCGCCGCCCGGAATGCCGATGATGCCTCCGCCCGCGGGGATGGGTGGTCAGCCTGGTGGTGCGGCTGCGGAGCGGCCGGACTCGGCCGGGTTGC
>NZ_JBIRVV010000009.1:248335-330432 GCF_044387305.1 Lentzea sp. NPDC020367
TGCTCGGTGGTGAGAAGGAACCGTGGGAGGGAGCGGTGCCCCTCGCGCTCGAACTCAGCGAGGCGTCCGCGTTGCCATCGGTCGAGCCGGAGAGGTGGGCGGCGGGCGGCGGAGAGGCGGCGCCGGCCGGCGCCGAGGTGCAGGCAGGCCTGCCTGCCGGTGGTCTCACCGAGACAGCTCAGCCCGCGGCCGGTCCGGCGAGTCCGGCGAGTCCGGCGGGTGCGTCCTTGCCGGCTGCACCGGCACAGTCGATGCCCGGCGGGGGCATGCCTCCGATGATGCCGCCGGGGACGGGTGGGCAACAGAACACCGCCGCGGAGCGGCCGGACTCGGCCGGCCTGCTCGGAGGGCTCGACAAGCCGTGGACCGTGCAGGAGAACGTCCGAGACATCAGTGATGCCCCGGCCGCGACCCCGCGTTCGTTCGCTCCGGAGTCCTGGGCGGTCTCGGAAACGGCGCCCGTTGTCATGACGGTGGCCGCGGACGGACTTCCGGTCGAGAACGAGATCTCACCGGACGCGGAGGTGGCCGACTCGGCGGGGAAGCCCGAGGAGGTTGTCGCGGAGGACGTGCCTGCGGAAGGTGAGGACGTCGTACTCGCCCCGCCTGCCGCGCCGGCCGGTTGGGCCAGTTTCGGAGGAGTGCCGCCAGTGCTGGGAGCGCAACCTCCCGCCTCCGGACCCACGGCCCCGCAAGCTCCGGTGCCTGCTTCCGGCTCCACGACGCCGGGCACGAACACGTCCGGGACCGGCCCGGCCGGACTCGACGTCCCGGCGGGCCCGCGCGTCGCCGACGGCGAGGTCGCCGAAGACCGGGACGACGAACGGCCGATCGGAGCGTCCGCACCCCGAGGGGGAGCAGACCTCCTGCCCGCGCCCGACACCGTGGCCGTCGTCCGGCCGGACGACTCCGTGCTGGACACCAGCGCCTGGGACAGGGGAGGTCTCGACTTCCTCCTGCCCGGAGCGCTGATGGCTCTGGCCGCCGGTGGTTCCGGCAGGTCGCGCCGGAATCCGGAGGACCAGCCCGTCAACGGCATCGCTGACTCGTCCGAGCCGTGGGAACCGGAGTCGGCCGTTGCGCTGACGACCTACCGGCGCAGGAAGGCCGGTGAGGGTGCCGCGATCGCCGGCACCTCGGAGGTCCTGCTGTCGTGCGGTGACGAGCACTCGTTCCCGGAAGACCAGCGGGAGGCGTACTTCGCTGCCGGAGCGGAGTCGGACGAGCTGGACCAGGAGGACGAGGAAGGGGACGACGACGCCGAGGAGGAGCGCTCCGCCGCGGATCTGCTCAACGCCAACGATTCGGCGTGGAGCGGTACGAGTGCGTCGAAGCCGGCGGGTGTCCTCGAATGATGGCTGAAGCTGTGAATCACCGGATGGAGCTCGTCTGATGGCGACCGTGACGGTCAAGCGGGCGCTCAGGGCCGCCGGCCCCGAGATGCCGAAGGGTCAGATCGAGCTGCAGGAACCCCCTGTGCTCGCTGAACCCGCCGCGCGGGACTTCGCGTCGATGCTGATGTTCCTGCCGATGGGAATCGGCGCGATGGTCATGATCCTGGCGTTCTCCGGTGCTGGTGGTCACTCGCCCATGATGTACGTGATGGGTGGCGGCATGGGCGTCGCGATGATCACCATGGGCCTCGGGCAGCTGGGACGCGCCGCGGGGGACCGCAAGAAGAAGATGGCTGCGGAAAGGCGTGACTACCTCCGCTACATCGGTCAGATGCGGAGCCGCACCCGTGCCACCGCGGACGAGCAGAGGACCGCGGTGCTGTGGAACAACCCCACACCGGGCTGGCTCTGGTACATCGCGGGTGGTTCGCGGTTGTGGGAACGGCGGTCGAGCCACGAGGACTTCGCCAGGGTCCGGATCGGCCTGGGTACCCAGCAGTCCGCCCTCGAACTGGTGCCACCGACCACCAAGCCGATCGAGGACCTCGAACCCCTGTCGGCCATCTCGCTGCGGCGGTTCAGCGAGGCCTACCGGACGGTGGCCGGCACGCCGATCGCGGTGGGTCTGCGCAGCTTCACCAGCGTCGAGTTCGCGGGACAGATGAGCAAGGCGCTGGGACTGACCCGGGCCATGATCGCGCAGCTGGTCACGTTCCACGGCCCCGAGGAACTACGCATCGCCGTGCTCACCTCCGAGGAGACCCGGTGCGAGTGGGACTGGGTCAAGTGGTTGCCGCACAACGCCCATCCCACGGCACGCGATGGAGCGGGTCCTGTGCGGATGCTCGCGTGCGACCACGACGAACTGATGGACCTGCTCGGCAGCGAGATCACCGACCGCAGCCCGCACGACAAGACCGCGGTGCCGAGCGGCGCGGAACCCTTCCTCGTGGTGGTCGCCCACCTCGCGGTCATCCCGGAGTCCTCCCGGATGTTCGACGTCGGGCTGCGCAACGTGGTGCTGCTCGACATCACCGGCATGCTGCCCGGCGGCGAGAAGGTGATCCGGCTGACCTCCACCGAGGACCGGGTGGAGTTCCCTTCCGGTGGTGGAACCGGCGTCGCGTCACGTGACGAGCTGAGCATCGTGGAGTGCGAGGTGCTCGCGAGGGCTCTCGCCCCGAAGCGCACCAGTGGGGCGGTGGAACTGGTCGAACGCTCGCTCGAGTCCGACTTCGAGCTGACCACCCTGCTCGGCATCCGAGACGTGAACACCTTCGACATCCCTCTCCAATGGCGACCGCGCAACGCACAGCGGGCACGCATGTCCGTGCCGATCGGCGTCACGGAGGAAGGCGAAGTCGTCGAACTCGACCTCAAGGAGTCCGCGCAGGGCGGTATGGGCCCGCACGGCCTGGTGATCGGTGCGACCGGTTCCGGCAAGAGCGAGTTGCTGCGGACCCTGGTGCTCGGGCTCGCGGCGACGCACTCGTCGGAGATCCTCAACCTGGTCCTGGTCGACTTCAAGGGTGGCGCGACCTTCCTCGGGATGGACAAGCTGCCGCACACCTCCGCGGTGATCACCAACCTGGCGGACGAGCTGCCCCTGGTCGACCGCATGCAGGACTCGCTGAACGGCGAGATGATCCGCCGTCAGGAACTGCTGCGGGTGAGCGGCTACCCGTCGTTGTTCGAGTACGAGAAGGCGAGGGCGGCGGGCGAACCGCTGGCGCCCTTCCCCACCCTGCTGCTCGTCGTGGACGAGTTCTCCGAGCTGCTCGCGAGCAAGCCGGAGTTCATGGATCTGTTCGTGTCCGTGGGGCGGCTGGGCCGATCCCTCGGCGTGCACCTCCTGCTCGCCTCTCAGCGGCTCGACGAAGGCAGGATCCATCGGGTCGAGGGCCACCTGTCGTACCGAATCGCATTGCGCACGTTCTCGTCGATGGAGTCCCGCAGTGTCATCGGCGTCGCCAACGCCTATGAATTGCCTTCGGAGCCGGGCAACGGCTATCTCAAGATCGACCAGACGAACCTCGTCCGGTTCAAGGGCGCCTACGTCTCCGGTCCGGCGCCGCTGCCGACGACGGAGGCAGCCATCGAGGAGAAGGCCGCCCAGGAGGTGGTTCCCTTTATCGCGCACGCCCGGCCACTGCGGCAGCTCATCGTCGAGGACGAGGAGGAACCGGCCGAGGAGACCGGGGCCGTGGTGACCGCCCCGGCCGGGACGATCAGCCTCGCGGACGCGTTCATCGGCCGGCTGCAGGGTGCGGGGCCCGCCGCTCGCCAGGTGTGGCTGCCGCCGCTCGCGGATTCACCGAGCCTCGACTCACTGTTGCCCAGTGTGCTCCCCGATCCCTTCCGCGGCATGAACGTCGAGGACCGCACGATGCAGGGCCGTCTGCGTGCTCCTCTCGGCATGATCGACCGCCCGTACGAGCAGCTGCGGGAGCTGATGGTCGCCGACCTGTCCGGGGCGGACGGCCACGTGGCCGTGGTCGGCGCTCCGCAGTCGGGCAAGTCGACCCTGTTGCGCACGTTGGTGTTGTCCCTGGCGATGACGCACACGCCGTCGGAAGTCCAGTTCTACGGCCTCGACTTCGGTGGCGGCGGCATCATGTCGATCGCAGGACTGCCGCACGTCGGCTCGATCGCGACCCGCCTGGAACACGACCGGGTGGTCCGCACCATCGCCGAGTTGCTGTTGCTGATCGAGACCAGGGAGAGCACGTTCACCACCCGCGGTCTCGAGTCGATGGCGGCGTACCGCGAACTGCGTCGCACTGGTGAGATCGACGATCCGTACGGCGACGTGTTCCTGATCGTCGACGGCTGGTACACGATCAAGCAGGACTACACCGACCTGGAGCCGCGGATCAACGAGCTCGCGGTGCGCGGTCTCTCCTTCGGCATCCACGTGATGATCGGTGCCACCCGCTGGTCCGAGATCCGGCCCGCTCTGCGCGACGTGATCGGCAGCAAGTTCGAGCTGAGGCTCGGCGATCCGATGGAGTCCGAGGTCGGGTCCCGCAAAGCGCAGACCGTTCCCTCTCAGCCCGGTCGTGGTCTCACACCGACCGGCATGCACTTCCTGTCCGCTCTGCCCAGGATGGACGGCAGCTCGGACACGGAGTCCCTCGCGGCTGCCACGAAGGCGCTCGCGGAGGAGGTCGCGACGTTCTGGCCGGGCAAGCCTGCTCCGCCCGTGCGGATGCTGCCCCCGCTGCTGCCCGGCACCGACCTGCCGACGCCGCAGGGCGACGTCCGGATCGCCATCGGACTGGACGAACAGCGGCTCGAACCGGTCTGGCACGACTTCGAGCAGAACGCACACCTGCTGGTGTTCGGGGACAGCGAGACCGGCAAGACCAACGCGCTGCGCCTGGTCCTGCAGTCGATCATGTCGCGCTACCGCCCCGATCAGGCGAAGATCCTCCTGGGCGACCCCAACCGGCAGCTCGACATCGCCGTGCCGGAGGCGTACCGGGTCGGCTACGCCATCACCGGTGACACGTTGAGGGACCTGGTCGGCAAGGCCGCGGTCTCCATGTCCCGCCGGGTTCCCGGCGAGGACGTCAGCGCGGACCGCCTGCGCAGGCGTGACTGGTGGGACGGACCGCAGTTCTTTCTCGTGATCGACGACTACGAGCTGTTCGGCATGGGCATGGGATCCCCGCTCGACGCACTGCTTCCCATGCTCGCCCAGGGTGTCTACATCGGACTGCACGTGATCATCGCGCGCAGCACCTCCGGCGCCATGAGGGCACTCAGCGACCCGGTGATCCGGCGCATGTGGGAGCTCGGTACGCCGGGCGTCGTCTTCTCCTACCCGAAGGAGGAAGGCAAGTTCCTGGGTGAGGCGATGCCACGCAAGCTGGTTCCGGGACGGGCGCAGCTGGTGAACCGCAAGGGCATCAGGCTGGTGCAGACAGGATTCGTGCCCGTGCAGGTCCCGTCGCCCAGTGGGGCCGGGTGGCAGTCGTGATCGAGTCGGAGAACACCAAGAGGAAGCTGTCATGACGAGTCTGCAGGCCGAGCTCTGCCGCATCACCGTGTTCGGCCCTGCCGGTCGGGCCGACCTCGCCGTACCCGTCTCGATCTCGGTGGCCGGTCTTCTTCCTGTGCTGCTCAAGCACACCACCGACCCGGGCGAACACGTCGTCGGAGGTGTCGAGATCACCGGTGAGCGGTCGTGGGTGCTGCAGCGGCTGGGGGAACCCGCCTTCGACCCCGAGGGCACTCCGGAGAGCCTGGAATGGTTGGAGGGAGACACCTTCTACCTGCGCCCAGCTGAGAACCCGTTGCCCGAGCTGGCTTTCGACGACGTCTCGGACGGAATGGCGACCGCGCTGAGCCGGCAGAAGGACCGCTGGAAGCCCGAGTTCAGCCGGCGGTTGTTCCTCACGCTGGGCGTCATCACGACGGCTGTGCTGGCCATGCTGGCCGTAGAGGCGGGTTCGACGCTCAGTGCCGCGCTCATGTCGGCTGTCATCGGTGTCCTGCTGGCAGGTTCCTCGATCCCGGTGTCCCGCAAGATCGGCGACCAGCCGCTGGCTCTGGTGTTCGCCGTCCCAGGACTCGCGCACCTCGCACTCGCGGGCGCCATCTCGGCGGACGGAGCCGCGGCGGCGTTCGACCTCCGTCCCGGTTCCGTCGCGCTGGGCGGCCTCGCCTTGCTGGCCACGTCGGGTGTCCTGCTGGGAGCGGCGATGCTGTGGGCCCCTCGGCTGCCCGTGGTACCCCTGGCGGCGCTCCTGGGCACGGGGCTGGCGGCCTTCCTCGGCATGCGCCTCCACCTCGACATGCACTTGCAACCGGAGAGCGCCGCGGGAATCTGTGCCGTGATCGCGCTGGCCGTTCTGGTCGGCGTGCCGAAGCTGGTGATCAGGATGGCGCGGCTGCGAGGGCCGCAGTTGCCACGTACGGCGGAGGAACTGCAGGCCGACATCGACCCGCTCGACGCCGAGCAGATCATCGAGCGCACCAAGAACGCCGATCGGTACATGACCGCCTTCATGGTCACCGCGGCACTGGTGTTCATGTCCTGCTACCCGGTGTTGTTCGAAGCACCAGGCTGGGCCCCGACGACGCTCGGGGTACTGATCACCGTTTCCGCGCTCGTGCGGTCAGGTGGTTTCCTCAACGCCTGGCAGCGCATCGCCCTGGTCGTGGCCGGTGTCGTGGGCTGTGTCGAACTCCTGCTCACCTTCGGTGAGTCGCTCACCTTCGCATGGCGCGTGGTCGTGCTGTCGGCCGTACTGGTGGTCCTGATCGCTCTCGTGCTGGCCGTGTTGCGTCCACCCACCAGGCGGCTCGTACCGATCTGGGTGCAGCGTGCGCAGTGGATCGAGTCGATCGTGGCGGCTGCCACTGTTCCAGTGCTGTTGCAGATCCTGGGCGTCTACGCCTGGGCGCGCGGACTGGCCGGGTGATCCGATGCAGACGCAGAAGGACCACGTCCACGCCTATCAGTTCCTGATGCAGCGGATGACGACCGCTCTGACGGTCGGTGACCCGAGCAACATGGATCCTCCGACCAGACGCGGTCGTTCGGGACTGCTCACCGGTTCGTTCATCGCGGTGCTGCTCGTGATCGGCTTCGGTGTCTACGGCCTGATCGTGCCCGGTGGCAGCACGGCGTGGAAGCAGAAGGGCGCCATTCTCGTCGAGGAGGAGACCGGCACCCGGTACGTCTTCGTCAACAACATGCTCATGGGCACGTCGAATCTCGCATCCGCGATGCTGATCCAGGGAAAGGACAACCACGTCGCCCTCATCTCGCGGAAGTCACTGGAGGGACTGCCTCGTGGACCGCGCATGGGAATTCCCGGCGCACCCGACAGCGTGCCGCGACCACAGGACCTCCTGCCGCCGTCCTGGCTGGTGTGCCCGACCGCACCGGCCGATGGTCAGAAGCTCGGTCTTGTCACCAACTTCGTACCGGACCAGAAGTACGAGTGGATACCGGATGACCGGTACGCGCCGGTCCAGTCCGTCGACGGCGAGCTCTACCTGGTTTGGAAGAACAAGAAGTACCAGGTGCCGGACGACAAGGCCCTCGTCGTGTTCGGACTCGCCGCGACGAAGGCGCCGCGCGTACCCGCCGTGTGGCTCGACCTCGTCCCGGACGGCCCAGTGCTCTCACCGGCGGCCATTCCGTCCGCGGGCGCTCCTGGTCAAACGGTCGCCGGCAGCAAGCGCCGGATCGGTGACCTGTTCACCCACGACCCCGGCAACGGCATCGAACAGCGCTATGTCCTGCTGGACAAGGGACTCGCGCCCCTTTCCGCGACCGAGTTCGCGCTGCTGAAGGCCCTGCCCGGCAAGTCCTCGGTGGAGATCGGCGCTCAGGAGATCCTGACCGCGCCGTTCTCCCCGGACCAGTCAATGCTCACGCGCCTGCCCGATCTGGTCGGCAAGAAGCCACTGGACGAGACGACCGGCAGCCCGTGCCTGCGCCAGGAAGGCTCGAGTGGTGACGTCGTCTCCTACCCGGTGGCCGTGCGGGACGCGGACAGGTGGCAGGGAGGTGGAGCCTGGATCCCGCCTGGCCGCGGGGTCCTTGCCGCGGAACTTCCGATTCCGAACGGCCAGAAGGAGCCGAACCGCTTCCTGATCACCGAACGCGGAAGGCGCTACCTGGTTCCCGATGACAACGCCGTCCAGGCCCTCGGTCTGGGCGGCGTGCAGCCTGTCCCGATGCGCAGCGAGGTGCTGTCCACGATTCCGGTGGGCCCGTCCCTCACCCGCGATGCCGTGATCATCGAAGAGGGAGGTTGAGAGCAATGGCGATCATGACCCGAGACCGGGAGCCTGGCGGCGGTGGGTTCGGACTGACGAAACACACCATCGGTAACGCACTCGTCGTCTACCTGACGGGCAACATGACCAAGGCGGCTCAGCACCTCGCGCTCAACGTCGCGGCGGACACGGAGAACGACCTCGTCGTGGTCGACCTCCCGGTGAGCTCCCCGATCTCCTGGTGGGAGTCGGTCGCGCAGGCGCTGCCCAAGCGCAGGCGCGGTGTGCGCCTGGTCATCGGTGGCCGCTCGCGGGAAGCCACCGCGCTGGCCGGGCACTGGCTCGCGGAACGTCTCAAGAGGACGGTGTTCGTCCCGGACGGGACGGTGGTGCAGGGCGCTGGCGGGTCATTGTTCGTCCACTCAGGACCGAACAGCGGATGGGTGCGCTGCACTCCTGGCAGGCCCCCGAAGTTCGAGGCGAAGCGTTTTCCGCAACCTGTGTGGGACGCGGACCTGGTGGCGGAGAACTTCCCGACGAGCGCACGTGGTATCGCCGAGCCGCTGCCCAGCGGCATGTGGATCCGGCCCATCGGTGACGACCCGCAGCTGCGCGCCAACCGGCAGCGCCTGATCGAGACCATGCCGTGCCAGCCCGAGTACCTGAGCGTGGTGCTCGGCAGCCCTGGTGGCGTGCCACTCAGCCAGAACGACGTCGGTCTGCTCTGGCGTGAGTTGCCCTACGACCTGCGTGAGCGGGTGCGCTTCGTCCAGTACGGTCCCATGTCAGTGCCGAGGGGACAGCTCGGCCAGGCGATCGCCGACGCGCTCGGTCACGAGGTCGTGCTCCTCACGGGTATGCCGATCGGGCCTGCCATGGCTCCGGAGATCTTCACCGTGCGCCACGACGGCACCCTCGGCTGGCACGCCTACGCGCGCGAGTTGAAGTACCAGCCGCGGCTCTCGGGGAACGAGCCGGTCAAGGTGCCCACCGTCGTGACGCATCGCGCGCCGGTCCCCGGCGCGCCGGAGATCTCGCCCGGTGTGTACCGGTACTCGGTCGACGCCGTGGTGGAGGTCGTCCAGTCCGGACTGCTCGTCCGTCCTCCCGCCGCGACCGTGAACGTGGACGCCATCAGGCAGATTCCCGCGGATCCGAACACCCACCACCTGCTGTACGAGGCCGACACCGACACCGATCTGGCCCGCATGGAGTACCTCGCGGGGGATCTCGTCCAGCGGCTGGGCAACTCGGTGCGCCCGATGAGCCGCGTGCTTTCCGCTCGTTCCCTTCTGAGCGAACTGGCGAAGCCGGTCTTCTCCCATGTCGCGGCAGGTGTCGCGGACACCGGGACCACCACCGGCGTCTTCCAGCCCGATCGCGTGCCCCCGATCCCCGCCTCGTCCCCGATCCCCGCTTTGCCGCCGTCGACCGAGATGACGGTGGTCCGCCGCGTGGCGGAGCCACCCACGGCGAACCGGGAGGGCGCTCAGGACCCGGCACGTCCGGTGAGGACCGCGCCGCCTGGCAACACCGGTGCCCTGCCGGTAGCGGGTCCGCCGGTCGGTGCTCCACCGGCCATGTCGCTGGCCGAGAGGCTCGCTGCTCCAGCGGCGCCGGGTCCCGTTCCCGCCGTGTTCGACGCCCCGGTGCAACCGCTGGGACTCGAGGTGAGCCCGGTCGTTCCGGCGACCCAGCCGCCGGCCGTGCATCCCTCCGGGCAGTCTGGACCGTTCCTGCCCGACCTCGGCGACGCGCCGGAGCACCCGGATGTCGAGGAGACTCCGGGCGGTGATGCGGTCGAGGAGCCCGCGGAACCGGAACCGGAACCGGTGAAGGAACCTCCGGCCGTACCCGCCGTCGCCCGGCTGCAACCCGTTCCCGCACCGGAGGCGACCGGGCTGCTCCCCAAGCGAGGCATCGAGGACGAACGCGCCTGGCTGCGCCGCACGCTCGGCGCGGAGTTCGGGGTGTTGTCGAACTCCGTCGCCCGCATCCTGTCCGAGCACCCCGGCTTCCAGGGGGCTCTTTCGAGTTCGTCCGCCGAGGTGCTCACCGACGCGGTCGCCGTGCAGCTCTACCTGACCGACCGGGGCAAGGCCGTCGACGAGGCGCTGCGGTCCGCGCAGGTAGGTCCGCACGTTCCGTTCGCCCGCTGCGTCGTGGCGGGTCTGAGCAGGTTGCCCTCACATCGTGGCCCGGTGGTGTTCGGCGCGTCACCCACACCCGGCCAGTGGGACCTCTACCGCAGCCACAAGCTCATCACCGAGTGGGGATTCCTGCACGCTCTCACCGCGCCGCCCGCCCCCGAGGAGAACGAGACCGACGTGCTCGTGTGGTCGATGACGGCTCGCCGGACCAAGCTCCTCGAAGCCCCGAACGGTGTGCAGGAGCGCGTGTTGTTCCTGCCCGGCACCAGTTTCAAGGTGCTGGACATGATCGAGCCGCAGGCGGACGGTGTTCGCGGCCGGCTTCTCCTGCGCGAACTGACGGTTGTCGAGATCGGCGAGGACGGCCGGGTCGACCCGAACCGCGTCTCGTTCGACGAGCTCGCGCTGAACTCGTTGCGCAGGCAGATGGAACAGTGGGCCGGCGGCACGTCGCCGGTCGGGGTGGACCCCGCTTCGACTGACCGTTTCGGCGCCTTGCCCGGCCTGGCGTGAGGATTGGTGAACCGATGAACCGACAGCTGCTCGTGGTCGCGAGCGACAGGCCAGGCGCGTTCAAGTCCATCGGCGCCGCGCTCGGTAGCGCGCTTCCCGGGGCGATGATCTCGATCGCACCAGGTCGGTACGAGGAGAACCTCGTCGTCAACAAGCTCGTGACGCTCAGCGCCGAGGACGGCATCGGTACCGTGGAGATCATCGCGAAGCAGGGCAGTGTGCTCGTCGCGAGCGCGGAAGCCGTACAGCTCAACGGGTTGACCCTGCAGTGCGAGGACGCGCAGCTCGCCGGCATCGATGTCGTCCGCGGTGAAGCCGCCTTCGACGGTTGTGAGCTCGGTGGCTCGTCGTGGGCGACGATCTACGCGCGTGGCACGGGTTCGGTCGCGTTGCGCGGGTGCAAGGTGACCAGCGCGGCCGGCGCGGGGATCGTGACCACCTCACCGTCACTCAGCACGATCGAGGACACCAGGATCGTCGACGTCGCCTCGTCCGCGGTGGTGGCGACCGAGCAGGGGGCGGTGTCGCTGCGTCGTTGTGCGATCGCCAGGCCGCAAGGCAACGGTTTGTGCGTCAACGGCGCCGGCGTCATCCAATCTGACCAGTGCGAGATCACCGGTGCGGCCAAGCCGGCGGTCGTGGCGGAACAACAGGGCAGCTTGAAGCTGTCGCAGCTCACGGTGACGGCAAGTCAGAACGTCGACCTCTACCTGATGAGCACCGGCACAGTGTCGATCTCGGACTCGAAGTTCGACGGTGCCGCCGTGCAGTCCGCGCACATCGCCGGTGCGGCGCGACCCGTGTTCACGGGGTGCGCCTTCACCTCTGCCGGGCGCACCGCCATCCAGGTCAACGGGGCGTCGTCGCCCAGGTTCACCGACTGCGAGGTCGGCGCGTCACCGATCGGCATCGCCGTCGACGAGAGCAGCTCGCCTCGGTTCGACGGCATCAGGCTGAACGGAATCGCGCAGATCGCCGTTCACGTGAGCACGGAGTCGAAGCCGGAGTTCTCCGGTCTGCGTCTGGGATCCAGTGCTGGTCGTGGTCTCGTGGTAGTGGGCAAGAGCGTGGTCCGGCTGTCCGACATCGAACTCGAGGTGGGGGATGAGGCGGCACTGGACGCCTCAGAAGGATCCACGGTGGACGCCTCGGACATGCGCATCGTGTCCACCGCGGAAGCGGCGATCCTGTTCGCCGGCGGTGTCCAGGCCACCCTGACTTCGTTGCTGGTGCGAGGTGGTGGACTGTTCGCTTCGGACACGAAGATCACCATGCGGGACAGCGAGATCGTCGACGCCGGCGGACATGGCGTCGACCTGCGGTCAGGTGCCGTGTCGACGATGATCCGGTGCCGGGTGATGTCCTCGATGGGGACGGGTGTGAGCTTCTCCGCCGGCGCGGGCGGCACGCTGACGGAGTGCGAGGTCGTGGGAAGCGCTGAGGACGGCATCAGCCTGGACACAGCGGAACCCGTGCTGCTCAGCCGTTGTGTGGTGCGGGAGAACCGCGGCACCGACGTCCGCCGTTTCGGCGAGGACCGGGTGAGGATCGAAGAGCCCGCGACGGCCGCGGCCGAGCCCCAGCGGCAGGCATCGGTCGCCGCCACGGTGGGGGCGCGTGCTTACCGCGGGACCTCCGCCGCCCCGGTCTCCCCGGCAGGCTCCGATAAGGCCGTGGCGCTGTCGGGCCCACTGGCGGAACTGGAGACCCTGGTCGGGTTGAGCGGGGTGAAGCGCGAGGTCGCCGGCCTGATCAACCTCATCAAGATGTCCCAGGCGCGCAAGCAGATGGGGTTGCCGATGCCCCCGATGTCGCGGCATCTCGTCTTCGCCGGGCCCCCCGGTACCGGTAAGACCACAGTCGCCCGGCTCTACGGCACGGTCCTGGCCGAACTCGGGGTGCTGGAGAAGGGGCACATGGTCGAGGTCGCGCGTGCCGACCTCGTCGGCCAGTACATCGGCTCCACGGCGATCAAGACCACCGAGGTCGTCACGAAGGCCATCGGCGGCGTGCTCTTCATCGACGAGGCGTACACCTTGTCGGCGCAGACGGGCGGGTCCGGTCCGGACTTCGGCCAGGAGGCCATCGACGCGCTGATGAAGATCATGGAAGACCAGCGCGAGTCGATCGTCGTGATCGTCGCGGGCTACTCGGAACTCATGGAGAACTTCCTGGAGTCGAACCCAGGTCTCGCCTCCAGGTTCACCCGCACCGTCGAGTTCCCGAACTACAGCGTCGACGAGCTCGTCACGATCACGACCAACCTGTGCAACAAGCACTACTACGAGCTGACCGAGGACGCGCTCGAAGCACTCACCGAGTACTTCGAGCGCGTACCGAAGAACGCGACCTTCGGCAACGGTCGTGTCGCGCGCAAGTTGTTCGAGGCGATGGTCAACAACCAGGCTTCCCGCCTGGCCGTGGCACCGCCCTCCAGGGACTCGGAGATGAACCGCCTGACGGCCGCTGATCTCCAGTCCGAGCTCGATCTGTTGCAGGCGACCGCGGGCAACGAGTCCGCCCACCGTCACAGCGAACTCGATCCCAGCGCGGCCGTGCAGGCCAGTGCCAGTTGGAAGCGTTTCCGCGCGATGATCGGGCAGACGGCGCTCCGCGAGTCGGCGGGAGCGGTTTTGGTGCGTCTCGCCACCGCGAGGCGGAGCAACCAGCCGCTCGGTGCGGCCGCCAACGTCGTGATCGGGGGCAAGCGGGGGAGTGGCCGAGGTGAGATCGCCCGGCTGTACGCCCAGGCGTTGTCGGAACTTCGGCTGGTGCGGATCGGGCACGTGGTCCGCAGGTCCCTTGCCGGCGACCTGTGCTCCCAGTGGCCAGGGCAGGCGGAAAGCCTGGTGAGGACCGCGTTCGAGGACGCAGCGGGCGGGGTGCTGGTCATCGACCTCGACGGGGAGGTGGAACCCGACCGCGCCACCGAGGCGGTCGAGGCGGTCGCCGCCCTGATGCTGCGCAAGGCCGCTGATCCGGTCGTCGTCGTGCTCGGCGAGCACTCCCGGCTGGTGCCGCTGTTCCAGCACGTACCGGCGTTGGCCGACTGCTTCCTCGAGGGTTGGGACATGGCCCCGTACTCGGTGGACGAACTGGCCGCACTCGCTGTCCGTGAACTGACCCGTCGAGGCCATGAAGTGCCCGAGGACGTGCGTAAGGCTGTTGCGGCGAGACTCGAGGACAGCGTTCACCGCGAGGTCGTTCATCCGGCGCACCGGCTTGCCCGCACGCTCGCTCGCACGGCCGCGTCCCGCACTCTCGCGGTGGCGGACCTGCAACTCGCCGCAGGCGGTGCCGCGCAGGCCGGGCAAGGGCTGGCCTCGGTCGGTTGATCACGGTCGTGTTCAAAGAGGCCGCAGTTGGTGGCGCTCGGTACATCGGTGATCGCGATCACTTGCCGTTGTTCGGGCCCGGTTCTTCACTGGTCCCAATTCCGAGGAATCTGCGCGGTGAGGAGTTCTCGTGTCGTCCCCTTTGCAGGACCAGCTGGAAGAGGCTCTCGCCGAGTATCGGAAGCAGCGCGCTGGCTTGAAGGCGTTGCAGGAGCGGATGTCGGAGTTGTCGTCGACCGCGACCGCGCCGCGCAATGTCGTGTCGGTGACCGTGGACACGCATGGTCAGGTCACCGGCGTCGGGTTTCCGACCGGTGCCTTCAAGAACATGACGCCAACCGAGCTCGCGAACATCGTCTGCGACACCGCGCGCAAGGCGCAGGCGATGGCGCGGGAGAAGACGGCGGAACTGGTGGAGTCGATGATGCCTGCGGGTTCGTCCATGCGCGGTATGGAACCTGGGAAGTTCGATGTGGACAGGTTGTTCCCGGAAACTCCGGAGGACGGGGGCTTCTTCCGTGGCTTCAACCTGGGATAGGGGAGTCACATGTCGTCAGACGACGTCAACTGGGCCAGCGTCGAAGGCTTGAGGTCAGCGGCGATCCGGATCGAGAGGGAGGGCAGGAATCTCGGCAGCCTGCTCTCCAGCCTGCACGAGAAGATCGGCGGCATGATCATCGATCCGGCGACCTTCGGAGGTGACAAGGGCGGCAGGGAGTTCTACGCCGCGTGGGAACCGTACGTGAGGCGTTGGTATGACGGCGTCCGGGACGTGTCCGACAGGGTCGTGGCCACCGCCGTGGGTGTCGACGGCATGGCTGATGCCGTTGCTCGTGCGGACAAGGACAGCGCGAACATGGCGGACGACCTCTACCAGAACATCGCCAATGGTGCCACGCCCGGTACTCGTGGGACCGGGACCGGGACCGGTTCGGGTGTTCCCAACATCCCGTCGCTCACACCGCCGCCCGGCGCGGGTGGTGGCGGAAGCGGGAACACCGGTGGTGGCACCGGCGGCAGGCATTGATCATCCAGTAAGGGCATCAGTTCGATGAACGAGGCGGAAACCCGGTTGAAGACCTGTTTTCTCGGTCGGGTTTCCGCTTTGTGTGTGAAGGGGGTGGGCGGTGGCTGTTTACGGCAACATGACCGTTCCCCCTGACCTCAACTGGATATTCATCATCCTTGCGGGCAGTGACTGGCCGCCCGGCATGGAAGGTGATGCCTGGAACATCTACGAGGCCTTGCTCGAGATCGCGGATGATCTCGATGGTTCGGTCGGCAATCTCGCATTGGCGTTGCAGGACGTGATGGGCCATGTCGACTCCACGGTGGGTCGTGCGTTCTGGCGTTATGGGGAGAAGCTGGCGCAGCAGCCTGCGACGTACGCGCAGGGTGCCCGTGACCTGGCGGTGATGGCGAGGGATTTCTCGCTGAACGTCCAGGGAGCGAAGATCTCGATCATCCTGATGCTGATCTACACGGCGATCGAGCTTTTTCTGCTGTTGTACAACCCCTTCAGTGCTCCGGCGGTTCCGGGATTCATCGCGAGCATGCAGGAAGTCGTTTCGGGCATCCTGCGAGTTCTGCGGAAGTGGATGAAGGAGGCGGGCGATGCGATCATGTCCGCCGCTGCCAAGCTCATCGGTCGCAACCTCGACGACATCGCTGTGCCGACGGTCGTCAGCAACACCTCCTCCATCGTTTACCAGATGGCCAAGCAGGCGCTGGACGAGGGTTTCGAAGAGGTCGTCCAGGACGGGATCGTCCAGGTCTGGCAGAACATCGAGAGCGACAAGGCCTGGGACTGGCAGAACACGCTCGACTCGTTCAAGTACGGCGCCGCGGCGGGTGCGTTCGCGGGTCTGCTCGGTGGTGGCATCGCCCTCTACAAGCCCCGCTGGTCTGGAAGCGCACTGACCGCGGGTGGTATCGAGGGCGCGACCGAGTTGTTCGTCGGCGCGATCACGATTCCTGACGGTGGCGATCCCGGTGACATCTGGAAGGGGATGGTCAACGGTGTCGTGACCGGTGGCGGCATGGCCGCGCTCAGGAACTGGTTGCATCCTCCGGAGACGCCGGGCGGTCGTGATCGTCCAGGTGCGATCAATGTCCGTGACGGTGGTTCTTCGTCGGGTGCGGATGCTGTCACCGGGGGCGCGTCACCGGGCTCGGATGGTGCTCTGCCTGGGTATGACGGCAAGTCTGGGTATGACGGCAAGTCTGGGTATGACGGCAAGTCTGGGTATGACGGCAAGTCTGGGTATGACGGCAAGTCTGGGTATGACGGCGAGCCTGGGTACGATGCCGGGGAGTTCGGTGAGTGGTTGCCTGCGTATACGGCGGGGGATGGCGGGCTGGGCGTACCGTCGCCGGCCTACACCGAGACGGCCGGACCTGCGGTTGCCGGGGCTGTGGGTGCGGGCGGTATGGCGCCTGGGGTGTCGGGCGGCGGGGTGTCGTCGGCAGGCCCGCGGGGTGTGGCCGCCGCGCAGGGGGACACGGCGAGTGCTTCTTCTGCTTCTTCGTCTGTTGGGATGTCTGGGACGCGGCCGTCTACGGCCGCGGACGGCACGGACGCCGCGCTCGTGGGATCGGCGCCGCCGCCTGTCGTGACGAGCGTGCCGGGGCCGCAGCACGGTGTGTCCGTTTCTTCGCCGGTCTCGGCTGCTTCGGCTGGCGGGGTCGGGCCGGGTTCGGTTCCGGCGGCGAACGCTTCCGCGTCGCAGGCTTCGGCGGCAGGGGCCACGCCGAACTCGCCGGGCAAGCAGGACCAGGGGCATGCGGCTTCTACGGGTGTGCTGTCCGACACGGCGTTGCCTGGGGCCCCGGTGTCGGTGTCGGTGGTTGCCTCGGCCGACACGCGGCTGCCGGACGCCACGGTTTCGTCGGTGGGCGAGCCGTTGCCGCTGGCGTCGGAGGGTCCGGTGACCGCGTCGCAGGGGAGCGTTCTGGGTGTGGTGACTCCAAACGCGGCTGTACCGGGCGTGACTGGTCAGAACGTGACTGGTCAGAACGCGGCTGCGTCGAACACCACGCCGTCGTCAGACACGGCGAAGACCGACGTCAAGGACGCGGCCACCGCGCCGGTCTCCATCGAGACCCCGGGGCCGTCGATCGCGCCCGACACCGCCATCGCAGCGCCGACCGTCGACCGGTCCACAATGGACCTCGGCTACGACCCGGACTCGGACACCGCCGTCGAGTCCGATGTGGACGACAAGTTTTCGGGCAAGGAGGCGAACCCCCACGACGGCCTGCTCGGCAAGGTGAACTCGGAGCTCCGGCGATGGGGCTGGCCCGGTGGCGAAGTCAACGCCGACGATCTCTCCCGCACGCTCGCTGATCTGTCCGCGCAGCAGGTGACCCTGTCCAAGGACTCCCAGGGGGCCGGGCGGCAGTTGGCGGAGGCGTTCGTGTCGGGGACGATCGCCCGCGAGGTCGGTGGTGTCGCCGACTTCGTGACGGTGACGCGCGTCGAGGGCAAGGTGGGTGAGTCTTCCCACAGCACGGTGGTGGTGGACCTGGGCGACGTTCAGTTGCGAGGGGTGCGGGTCGGCGACGTCTACCGTCTGGGCGAGCTGAACCTGTACGTCGGAGTCGACGCGGTTCTGAACCGCGGCACCGAGGAGAGGCGGGCGCTGGCCGATCAGGTGCGGCAGTTCCTCACCGGCGGCCTGACGTTGCACAGGGGTGTGCCGGCCTGGCACTCGAGCTGGCACGACGTGCGCCACAACGTGGTTTCGCCGCTCGACGGGAATCCCGAACCGGATGTCGCCTCGCACGACACGAGCTTCATCCCGTTCACGGCGGACCTCGGCGCTGCCAAGAACGAGGCCACGAGACAACGGGGCGACGGCGGGGAGGACATCCGGTTCGTCGCGGGATACGACCCGAGCGATCCGGAGTTCCCGGTCGGTGTGGTCGTCACGACGACGGTGTCCCCTGCCGGCGAGACGCCGGTGGTGCTGATCGACAGCCGCACGGCTCGGGTCGGCGGACCGATCGTGGGGATCGACGAACTCGTGATCACCATGGGCACACCTCTCACAGAGGTGTTTTCGGGTGACCACGGCCGCGCGTTGATGCGGGACCGCATGCCCGCGGCACCTGATGCGAGCGAGACCGCCGCCTTCCTGCGCGGGCGCGAGAGCTTGCTGCCCGACCAGCGGCAGGCGTCCGGCAAGGGCAAGGCGCGCGCAGGCGTCGGCATCGAGGTCGACGCACCGGTGGCGGCGGATTCCACGCCGGAACCAGCACAGGAGACCGGACTTGAGCCCCAGATCGGCGTGCGCGGCTTCGAGCCGAGCCATGGCGGCGCAACGAGTCCGGTGAACGGCGTCGAGTCGGATGACGGGCTCGACTGGGGCGCACAGTGGCAGCAGCCGTCCCGAAGCCTGGCGCCGTCGCCCGAGTTCGACCGGGCCGGTTCGACCTCTGCGGGCTTCGACGAGGACACGGACCAGTTCGTGGACGATGGCGAGTTCGCTGACCACTTCACCGATCTCGGCAGCGAGTACGGAGACGACGATCAGCGCTACGAAGAGCCGGACGTCACCGTCGGTCTGGACACGTCACGATTCGAAGCGACGGATCGTGCCGCCGCGGCCGATGACCTCGCGGACAGTCCGGCGGAGCTGGACAGCCTGAACGACTTCGATGAGCACGGGCCGATTCCCGGCGATGATCCCGGCTTGGCCGCTGAACAGTCGACATTCGGGATCGACACGGTGGACAGGCCCGGAGAGAGCGTCGAGCTGAGTTCTTCGCCGGTGGATCTGGATGGTCCGTTCGCGTTCGACGTGGACGAGTCCTCCACTCACGACAGTGAGGCACAGCAGTACCGGGCGCCGCACGACATCGGGCAGAACCGCGGGACCGTGTTCTTCCACGACGAGTCCGCCACGACGGAGAGGGTCATCGACGCGGTCACGACCGCGGTCAACGACCGGAAGAGGACGCTGCACGCCCGCAAGTCGTTGCGGGACAGGGTGAAGTCGGCCTTCGGCAGGATGCTTCGCGTGCTGACCCGCCGGCCGGGTCCGGCGAAGGTGGACACGACGGAGTTCAACAAGCGGGCCATCAGGGAGCTGTTCGGCCCGGAAGGGCGCCAAGCGGTCAGCCCTCTGCTGAGGGAGATGCTCAACGGTGGCCTGCCGGTGAGCGTCCTGGTCGACACCCCGCTGGGACAGGTGGCGCAGGACGTCGTCGTGCGAGCCACCCTGGGCCCCGGCCGCTTCGTGCAGGCCGGACCCGGACTGCCGACCACGGCGCCAGGGTCTTCCGATGTCCTCTCCCTCGGAGCCGACATCGATCCGGACGTGACACCGAACGCGCTCAACACCGTGCCGGACGTTCAGGTGCCGACGCAGGAGAACGTCCGCTTCACACACGACTTGCGCATCACCATGGACGTCGCCCCGGGCGAGTTCAACCGCACGGTGGTCATGCCGGACGCGGTCGTCTCTACGATCGTGGCAACGGAGGCGTTGCCCGCGCTCAAGCCGGTCGACGGTGATCCGGTTCGGGAGAAGCGCGGATCCCTCCGCGGGGATCAGTCGCGCGCCGGGAAGATCGGTCTGTCCCCCGGAGCCGTGCTGACGCCCCAGCCCGCCCCGGCGGTGGAACTCAACAGGACGCTGAACCAGGTGTTCTTCCCCGCCGTTCCTCCTCGCCGGACCGTTTCGCGTCCGCACCTCCCTCCCAGGGTCAGGGCGGAGATCCTCGACGCCACCACTCCGGACGCGTTGTGGGGCCACCTCAGCGAGGCGATGTCGGAGAAGGGATATGTCATCTCCCTTCCCTCCGGTCCGCTGACCGAGGTCGTGATCAAACTCGACCTGCAGGACCGGCGACTGTCCGGATCGGAGGAAACCCGTGACGGCGTGAACCACCACGTGCGGGCGACGCCGAAATGGCAGGTTGCGTTGACCTACCGGGAGAGGTCGGTCGACGAGGTCTGGTCCGGATCGCTGGCCGGCACACCGGACGAGCCGGTCGACATCGTCGTGAACGACCAGGGTCTCGAGGACCTCGGTCTTGCAGAGCCGGCGAGCGTTCCCCGCACACCCGGCGGCCTGCAGCCGATCGTCGAGGAGGACGAGGATTCTCCTGACGCCGAGAGCACGTTCCGACCGGCGCCTAGCGGACTGCCCGCCGGGGTTCTCGAGGGCATGCCCGACTACCTCGTCAACGGCGAGGGTTTCGGGGAGGGCGTGCAGCACACGCAGGTGCAGGGCGTCGGCGCGGAGCGCGCGTTCCGTGCGCTGCTGCCACGGCCGCCGCGCGTGCTCGTGAAGAAGTCGGTCGACGGAAAGGCCCGCCCGGACACGCGTCCGCACGGCCGGCGCAGGCAGAAGATCAAGGGCTTGCACCACGTCGAGCGGGCGATGAAGAACTCGGTGCCCAGTTTGCTCGGTGACGGTCGTGAGTTCACCGTCGAGGTCGACGGAAGGCCGTACGCGCTTGTCGTGAGGGCGAAGCTGGACTGGCGGGCCAGCAGGGAGATGCCTGGCCTCCCTCGTTGGACCAACCCACCGGAGACCCTGTACCGGCGCTTCCGGCAGTTCGGTTCCGGCTCTTCGACCGACCCGTCGGTCTCGTTCGCGGCCACCGCCACGGCGACACCGCCGTTGCTCGTCACGGTTGCGGGGTCCGGCACCACGACCCCGGTCCTGTCGATGCGGCGCGATGGCTCAGTGGAGCACAAACGCGTGTCGTTGCAGGTCGATCTGGAGCCGCGCGTCACCGAGGTGCACGTGAACTACGAGTTTGTCCTGCTGGACGCGAACGAGCAGCTGGTAGGCAAAACCGACCACTCCGCGCACCCAGGGCTTCGGGGCAGCTTCAGACTGGGGCACCCGAAGGCGCCGCGCTCCAACGGCGGGGAGGGCCTGAAGCCGATCACCACGGCTCCGCCGAAGGACTTCGGACTCGAGGAGTTGCTGATCGACGCGCCGGAAGGCTCGTCGCTCTTCGACCAGGTCGCCAAGATGCTGCCGAAGGAGCTCACCGCCGTCGGTGCGCCTGGGCGCGATGTTCTGCAGGAGTTCCTGCACCGGACCAACATCAAGGCCGAACTGGTGGGCATGGTCACGGCCGATCCGATCGGCAGCCCGGACTCGGGCTGGCGGCGGTCTGATCCGCTCGTTCCGGCTCCGTCAGCGAACCCGCGCGACCTCCTCCAGCACGGCTCCTCGATCGAGATGCGGGCCGTGGCACGACAGGTCGAGATCATCGAGGAGATCAGGGACACACCGGAGAAGAAGCACAAGTTGGTGCTGCTCGACTGGGACAACAGGAAGACCACCGTCACCGACACGTGGAGAAGCACGCGGCGCGGCGCGATGAGCGTGCTCGCCGGCGCGATCTTCGACGCGGGTAAGTTCGCGGTCACGCTCGGCGGCCTGTTCGACTTCAGCCACAGCCGTTCCTGGGGCAACAGGTTCAAGACCGTGACAGGTATCCGGTTCGAGCACGACTACGGCGGCAGGTTCGTCCGCTACAGGACGGTCTACCAGCTGCAGGTCCGCGTGATCGGCCAGCCCCCGGTGTTCCTCGAGGGCGATGTCGTCGGAATCCAGCTCGCGACACGTGAGCGGGCGTTGGCCTCCGGCATCGTCGACTCGACCGGGCCCGATGACCACAAGCCCTTGTACCGCACGGGTGACGCCCGCACGCACTTCGCACCCGCACACCTGGAGTCCGGACTCTCCCTTATGGGCGCCAAGGTCCATACCTTCCGGGGAGGGGATCGCATCTACTCGGCGATCGCGGAAGCCCTTCGTGACGTGCCGAATCACCACTGGTACCACTTCAGCTCGTCGAAGTTCGTGAGGCACTTCAACGATCCCGTACTGGCGGCCGGGCTCAAGCCGATGGTCAACGACATCATCCGTCGTCAGCGCACGGCCAAGTCGCGGATGTCGGACAAGCAGCTGGCGCAGATGATCAACCGCATGCTGGGCGACGGGCTGGTGATCCCGCTGGTGAAGCAGGGCCCGTTCACCGACACGGTCGTGACGGTCCGGATCAAGGCGAAGATGGTGAGCCTCGCCGACGGTGACCTCCAGATCGACGTGACGGACTCCACCACGGAGACCCGGGTCAAGGAGCAACAGACCAATGTCGTGGACACGGCGCAGTCCAGCGGCGTGGGCGTCGGGATCCAGGGCAGAATCACCGCGGGGCTCAGCCGCGGTGCCAACGTGTTCATCGCGACGTTGAGGCTGGGGCGGAGGTGGTCGTCAGCGGCCTCCTTCGCCATCGATGCCGGCATGGTGGCCGAGCAGAAGCACGGCGGCACCCGTCTCGCCAGTTCGGGCGCCCTCGGGGAGACCCCGTTGCGCCACTTCCGGGCGGAGCTGAAGCTCGAACCGCAGGTCGACTCCTACACGCGCGCGAACAAGATGCTGCGCAAGTTCCCCTTCGGCAGATTCGGCAGGCACGGACTGGACGTGCGCGAGGTGCCGCTCGCCGGTGAGCTCGACCGGTCGACGGGGGACAGGAGCGGTCAAACCGTTCCGGTGGAGCTGTTGCTTCCCGATCACCTGGCCACGACGGGCCGGCGCCCTGACCAGATCGCGATCAAGTCGACCGCTGTCCAGCAGTTGAACGGCTTGATGATCGACGATCTCGACAGGGGAAGCCAGCTGATCGAGGGGGCGGACGTGCTGTCCGTCGCCGGCACCGGGCAGATCATCGACATGGCCTACCAGATGCTCGCCGCATCATCCGGCGACCCGGCACTCAGCGAGAGGTCCGGGGCCAACGCGGAACTGCTCGAGGAAGAGCTCTCGCCGGAGAAGCTCTACGAGAACCCCCGGCTCTTCGGCAAGGTGCACGTGGTCGAGGGCCTCAGTCACGAACGCAGCCGCGCCGACGTGCTGGGCAGGGTCGGCGTCGTGCTGAAGCCCGTCAACCCGAAGCGGCATGATCCGAAGGAGTACCAGCGGACCAAGCACACGGTGTTCGGCGGCACCGCGGTCGAGGTGTCCAACGGCGCGCAGACAACAGTGGACTTCGACCTGACCAACGTGCCGGTGGCGAGCGGCGACTCCAAGGGGATCGCGGGCGGCGGGACGGGTGCTGCCGAGGGCCTGTTCCTGTTCCGGTTCTCGCCCTGGTCCGCGCGGTTCGGCCGTGCGCGTGCGCGCCGGATCCAGGGCATCGAGAAGAAGCACATCAGCACGCTGCCCAGCAGCCGGATCCTCGTGTCGTTCGATGTCGAGGCGACCGTGGTCGCGGAGACGCAGGTTCGCGGCAACATCGACTTCGCGGAGGTCGTGACGAGGCGTCCGCCCAACTCCGTGGGCACGAAGTTCGTGTTGAACGACATGGTGTTCGCCTGGGTGACCGAGGAACAACTGGCGGAGCTCGAACGACTGGACCGGCAGCGCACGGCAGCCGGCCCGGGCAGCACGGACGTGATCGCGGCCGAGAACACGCCGACACCCGCAAGGGAGATCCTGCCCACGCCGGAGTCGTTGGCGCTGGCCGGCGTCACGTCGATCGGCATCGGCGGTGTGCAGGGACACATCGACATCAGCGAGATGCTCAAGGAACTGCGTCAGCAGATCGCCGGGAATGCCGAGCTGGATGCAAAGGAGGTCCAGCGGCTGCTGCCCAGTCACCCGTTCGGCAATCCGCAGAACAACGCACGTTTGGCCGAGGACCTTCTGTCCAATGTGGACAAGTCATTCGCTTTGGTGATGAACGGTGGCGCGAGCGAACTGCTGCGAACCGAGACCTCCCGCGTTTCCGGCAAGACCTACGTGTTGACCGTCGAAGGCAGGTGGATCTCGCCGCCTTCGGGCGGCGAGATCGAGATCTTCCAGAAGGTCGCGGCCCGCACCACCGTCTCGGTGGACGCGACCGAGGAGGAGATCTTCGGTCAGAAGGTTCTCGACATGGCCGCCACCGCACGCGGCCACGGGATCTTCAAGGAAGCTGGAGCTCCCGCCGGTCAGGATCCCGGTTCATCGAGCACCGCGCAGACCTCCGGCAACCTCGGCGTGGGCGCACAGGTCGGGTACGTCGCCATGGCGCGGACTCATACCGAGTCGTACGCCTACTCGACGACCGCCGAATCCTATGGGGCGATCCGCGGTCCTGTGGGTGTCCACCACGGCACCGTCGAACTGACGGCACGGATCGAGCGGAAACTCGGTTTCGATGCCCGCACGCAGGAAGACACCACGCGCGGTCCACTAGCGAAGATCGTCGTCACGCGGCCGGTCAAGGTTCTCACGATGCCGGAGGAGACCCTTCTTCCGCCCGGCAGTGTCAAGCCGCTCGGTGCCGAGAGTGACGTTGTCACGTTGCCGTCGACCGAGGGGGAACCAAAGGAGCTCACCCGATGGCGCGCCGAAGCGGGGCGCAGCTTCGCCCTGCCCGGCTCCGGTGACTACGAGGTCGAGCACTACTTCGGTCTGGTCAAGACCCTGCGTTCCGCGGCCAAGGTGGCGCTCGTGAACGCCGGGGTCGAGATCGACACGTTGATCTCGCACGCCGTGGGCAACGCCATCACGCCGGCCACCGTGAAGGCGGGCATGCCGGCCATGCGCGACGGTCTGTTCAAGTTCTCGGTGGGAGGTGCGCACGAGGTCGAGATCCACGTGCGCCTCAAGCCCGCACCTCGGCTCGCGTCGGCGAGTGGCCGGGTGGAGATGGACAGCTCTCGCAAGGAAAACGCCAGTGACAACCTCGCGCAGATCTCAGCCAGCGAGTACTCCTCCGGGGTCATCCTGCGTGGCAGCGGCGGCACCGAGCACCCCGGCGGAACCGCGCCGAAACAGGACTTCGGGTCGGTCCAGACCCTCGGGGTCGCGGAGAGGCCCGGGCCGTCACTCAGGCCGGACATGGTCGTCGACATCAGGGTGCACACCGAGAGCACCTCCAGCCGTGATCCCAAAGCTAGCCACCGCACCACTCATCCCGTGCTGAACTCCCGCGGGGTGCTCGCGGACGTCGAGTTCAAGGTTGTGGCGAGGCGATCGAACTCGACGTCGAAGATCGGCGTGGCAGGCATCGACGTCGACAACGCCTACCTCCTCCGCATCCGGGAGTCCGCGGCCGAGAAGCTGCTGGGCAAGCTGCCGAAGCCGCTCGCCGAGGCCGTCGCGGAACTCACCACTGCCAGTTTCGAGTGGCGCCAGGCCGTCAACGCACTCGGCGGCGCTCGTTCGAACGACGCGAACGCCGACCTCCAGGCCCATCACGACGCGATCCGGGACGCCAAGGACGCGTGGTGGAAGGCGAAGGAGGAGTACCACAGGCAGTTGCGGCTGGCGCAGGAGCAAGCCCGGTCCCCGATCACCGCACTCGCTTTGGCCGAGATGCAGGACGTTCAGCCCGTCGCCGGTGTGATCAGGCCGGTCGCCGCGCCGGGATTCCTCGAGGGCTTCTCCCAGGACACGCTGCGTCCCGACCAGCAGACCGAGTTCTTTGAGGCACTGGACCTGCTGGGCCCCCCGCCGGTCGACGTGCTGCCGCGATCGCGAGCCGGCTCGGTGATCAGTGCGAACGGCAGGGATCTGCCGAAGATCGTCCACGTCCCCGTGCTGGGTGGCCCGGTGGTCGAGGCCTCGGTGTGGACGTCGCTCGCGATCACGGCCGGGACCGCGCGACGAGAGGGATGGACTCCGGTCCTCGTGACCGACGTGCCGCGCGAGATGTTCGGCGCGGCCCGCGCGGGTGATCCGGACATGATCGACGTGCTCCGGATGGAACAGCAGGCCAGGACCCACGGGTATCTCGTCGTCAGCGTTGACGAGGTCTTCAACGCCGAGTCGCCGATGGTGGACCAGGACCTGTTCTCCGCTGCGGCGGACAACACCACCGACGTACACCGCGATCTGGCCAGAGCACTCCTGGGCGCGGAGCTGACATGGCGCTTCGGTGGCGCGGTCGTGCCTGCCGAGTACGCGCTGAAGGACATGTCCGTTTTCGTCAAGGCGGTGACCGACGAGCCGGGCTTCGGGCTGGGCGAATCCCCTGTCACGAAAACCCCACCGTTCCTCGTCGTCCCCCGCGGCCACAGGTTCGCCGCCTTCTACGCACAGCAACTGAGCGAGGAAGCTCGCACAGGAGCCAGGAGGACGGCGAACGGCTCCGCGATGAGAACTGCCAGGAGCCTCGGTGGCCCTGGCATTCCGGTCATCGCTCAAGCCGCCGACTTCCACGGGCGGGTGGAGGACGAGGCCGGCACACCGTCGCGGGCGGAACTGGCCGATGTGGTCGGCGGCGTCGTGGAAACCCTGGCCAAGGGTCTGCGTGCCCGCGGTGATCTGGACTTCGCCATCGTGGACAGGACGCTGCGCGATCACCCGGACGGCCCGCTCGTGCTGGAGGCGGCGGTGGCCACCATCGCCCGCGAGCAGACGTGGCGCGACATGGTCCGCACGGTCACTCTTCCCGACCTCGCTCCCGACCTGCCGAGCATGTCCGCGGAGGCCGAGCAGTGGCTGCACATCTCCGGGGAGAAGCAGATCACGAACCGCGGTGTGACCGTCGCCGCGACCTTCTACCCCGACCCGATCCCGATGTCGGAGATCGACTTCGAGCCGGAGAGCCACAGGTCGGCCGCTGTGCTCGCGGTGAGGCTCCAGCACGCGGGTGCGCGCGAAGCCGGTCCGCTGCCGGTCGATCTGGTCACCTCGACCGACGAGACGGCCACGCTCGATCTGGCTCTGCACATCCGCGACACGTTGCGGAACGGGATCGACAAAGAGGACGGTCTGCTGCCTCTGGATGTCGCGGCGACGCTCGCCCAGCGGCACGAGGACCCCGATGTCGTGCTCAGGGCGGCCGTGTCCGAGATCGCCTCGGACGCCGCACGTGCCGACCGGGTCCGCACGATGGCACTGCCGTCCGACACCGGACAAGCGCTTGCGGCCGTGGCGGACCTCTTCGTCTTCGAGTGGACCGAACTGCAGGAACAGGAGAACGTCTACCCGGTTCGCCTCCAATCGGCGCCGGAGGTCGCACCGCAGGCACCGGGTTCGGTGACGTTCAGGACGTACGACTTCGACGACGGCTCCACCGAGGTGTCGGCCGACGTCGTGGAGGCATTGGAGCACCAGGCGGAACTGCTCGCTGACGCGATCGTCTTCCGGCACCGGAATGGGCTGGCCGCACCTGAGGTGGTGATCGAGGGCGGTGGGACGGCGTTCGGAAACGACCGCCGGAACGTCGTCGAGTCCTTGTTCCGGGTGAGGGTCGACCACCACCTGGCTCAGGGCCAGTGGGACGTGGAAGCGAGCGCCCGGATCACACGGGACGACGTGCGTCTCCTGATCACCAACAGCTCGCACGACGAGCATCGGACGAAGGGCGTGCGTGTCGTCGTGGACGGGACCACGGTCTCGGTGCGCACCTCTGAGCTCGATCTCGACAAGGACACCGAAAAGTGGCTGCTCACCACCCAGCTCCCCGACTGGGAACTACCGGCCGAGGTCGACGAATCCACCAGCGCCGAGACCGGCCCCTCCCCGCACGGGGCACCGGACGAGCTGGGCACCGACCCGCGGCAGACCCGTCCCGTGCCGTCACCCTCGGTCATCCCGAGCTTCTTCCAGGACAGCGGACCCGAACTCGATCCCTCCACGTCGCCCGCGGTCGTGGTCTTCGACGAGAACGGGAACGTCGAGGACAAGGCGACGCTGGTTTCCTTCTACCGGGACGTGGCGAACACGGATGCCGATCCTCGCGTTGTCGTGAGCGGGGGTGGGGAACAAGGCAGCTCGTTGCGCCGGAACGTGACCAACGAGCTCAACTCCATTTTCAGCCAGATGTTCGGGGTGGACGCCGTCGCCATCACCGAGCAGGCGGGCGACGGCCCTGTCACCGCCCAGGCCGACCGGCCCCGTTCGATGTCGCAGACGAGGAGGGGCTGGTTCTCGACCGCGTTGAAGCCCATGGCGGGTGGTACCAGGCTTCGCGGTGTCGACGTCGACGGCAGGACCTTCTACTTCACGGCCGACGACGTGAAGGTCGCGCCGCTGAGCAAGGATGGGCGGACGATCGGTGCGGTCTTCCCCTCCGACTCCGTGAACGGGACGGCGGATGAACACGCCTCGTTCGCGGCCGAGTTCGCGGAGCGGGCGAGCGGGGAAACCCAGTCCCAGGTGTTCACCGTGGACAGCGGGCTCTCGATGGAGCAGGGGCCGGCGGAGGAGGCCCCCTGGCGTGATGAGCGCGCCCGGCTCCTGTTCATCGACGCACACGGTAGCCGCGGGTTCGTGAACGTGCAGTTGAAGACCGGCGGCACCTTCACGATGAGTCCGGAGACGTTCGCGAAGCTGGTCGCGCGCACGGACTCCTTCCGCGAGGCCATGCGGGCCAACCCGCGATCACCCGTGGTGCTTCTCATCTGTGACGCGCTGGCGGGCGCGGCGACCGAGGTCAGCCGTGAGCTGGTGGCGTCAGGCACTCCGGTCCGCGTCTACGCTGCCGGTGGGAAGATCCATCTTCACCGGGACGGGCACATCGGCGTCGAGGGTGATTCGTTCGCCCTGGTCGACGCGGACACCCGGCCGAGCATGCCAGGCTCCGGGCCTGCCCGACCGGCCAGTGACGGTGTGCTAACGCAGACGCGCAGCAGTGGCGGCGTCACGGCGTCATCGGTCGCCGCGAATCCGTTGCCTAGCATCCGGGAAGAAGATCCGCTGGACTCGGGTCAGAACCACGACGATGTCCCCATCGCGACCCAGCACGAGTCGACGCCGGTCGACGTTCCAGCGCACGTCAGGGCGAGCCGTGCGCTGGGGCTGGTCAAGGCGACCCATGCACGGAAGGTCGGTGCGGACGTCGCTGCTCTCGTCAGGACCGCACTGAACGACACGTTCGAGGGCGAGTTCGACGGCTTGGAGGCCATCGAGTTGATGGTGAACTCCGACAGCGAGTTCGAGTCGTTCCTCGGCGACGGTCGCGAGTTCCAGTTCAAGGTCGGTGAACGGTGGTTCACGGCGACGGTCGCGGCGAGACTCGAAGTGCCGCAGGCCCCTGAGTCCAAGCGCGAGGTGAGCACCAGGCACAAGGCCGACCTCAGCGGGTTGGACCCGAAGTCGGTCTCCGCGCACAGCACCGTCGCCACCGGCGGCGACATCGGCCTGACCGCCACGTTCACGTCGGGAATCGGTCCGGTCGGCTCGATCGGTGTACGCGTTCCGCTGGGGATCCCCGCGGTGACGCAGTCGCACTCGACGAGTGTGCAGACGTTCCGCGGCCTGTTCCCGAAGGAGACCGCTCACCAGGTCGACGTGCTGGTGAAGTGGTCGGTCCTCGTGCGCACCGCGCGGCAGGAATCGGTTGGCACGGCCTCCTTGTCGCACGAGGTGACGCTGAGTGTGCCGGACAAGAAGAACTCCCTGCTCGACGGCACCGACACCTCGTGGCGGCCGATTCCGGCCGGCGTGACGCCACAGCTGACCACGGTTCTCAGCGAGTGCGTCACCTCCGTGCAGGACAGGTTCGACGCGGTCGCCGGGTTGATGCACCCGTCGATCACCGAGGTCGGTGCGCCCGGCCGTACCAAGCTGAAGACGTTCCTCAGCGCGGCGAACATCCGCGCCGAGCTCCCGAGCATGATCGACAGTTGGGTCACTTCGCCCGACATGCTCGATCAAAAGGGCAAGCACATCGCCGCCGTGCGCATGAAGGCGGTGATCAAGGAGGCCAAGCTCCTCGACCAGTACGACGACACCACTCTCGCCCTCCACGACGCGTCCACCAGGGGGATCACGAACACCCCGGTGTCGAGGAAGGGCTTCAGCGTCTCCGGAAGCATCGGTGGCACCGCCGGTGCTGACGCCGCGGGCGTCGCGTTGCTGCTGGGTGGCGGCATCGGTGTGTCGAACAGCGAGTCCACACCGGCCGGTGCGCAGGGCAAGCACGAGATCGGTGCCGATGTGAAGGGCCGTACGGGCGCCTACGCGGTCAAGGCGGTCGTGACCGTCCAGTCGGCGGCCAGCGGGAAGCCCCCCGTCGAGGTTGAGGTCGAGGCCGTCATCCGCCTCAGCCTCGCGGAGGCCGCGCGACCCGTGAAGGTGAAGGAAGAGGGCACCCAGCAGGAGAGCACCCAGCGGGAGACTGGGAAGGAGGAAGGCGAGCCGCAGGGTTTCGCGGTGCCCAAGAACTACGACGGTGTGGGTGTGCGGCAGTTCGCGGGCGGCAAACAGCGTTTCCTGCCGCCCTACCTCGCCGACCACCTCGCCACCGGCAACGCGAAGATCGGCCGGTTCGACCAGCTGGACAAGGTCAAGGAGCAGATCGAGAACACCCTGTCCAGGATCAAGGGCTTCGAGGACTTCCTGCCGGCGTGGGGTCCGCGCGAGCAGACCAAGCCCTGGTACCACGTCGACCTCACCGCGGTGAGGGCGCAGATCGCGACGGCGCTGTCCAGCGTGAAGGGTCTCGCCGGCTTCGATCCGCAGCACCGCACGGCTGATGACAGGAACGCCTCCGGCGACGACTACGTCCGGTTCGCCGAGATGATGACCAACCAGCGGATGCTCGACACGAACCTCTCTCCGGGCGCCACGAAGTCCCAGATGGACAGTTTGTTCGGCAAGAACCTGCCGATCGTGTTCAAGCGTCACGGGTTCTACTCCAACGACTACGTGCGTGTCACCGTCAAGGCAAGCCTGCGTGACATCAAGCACGACGGCCAAGACGACGGCCACGTGGTCCGCAGTTCGGACACGCGCGAGACGAAGGTCAGCGCGAGCAGTGACTGGCAGTTCTCGTACTCCGTCGGTCCTGAGGCACGGCTGGTTCTGCCGTTCTCCTCGGACAACTCGCAGATCGTCGTGGTGCCCAACGCGTCGATCAAGTACAACTCCTCGAGGACGCACCAGAACACGTCGGGCCCACTGACGGTCAACTTCCTGGTGAACGCGGGCAGCACGATCAACCACCAGTTCTCCGGCAAGATCGAGTACGACGTCACCATCGAGACGTTCTCGCGTCCGAGGGCATGGGTGCGCCGTCTCCGGCCGGGCTTGCCCGGCTGGCACACGCCGAAGGTCAGGACGATCGCGCAGACCGCCCCGCGGGACGGCGTCGCACAGACCGCGCAGGAACCGGACACGATCGCTCTGCCCCGGGTCACCGGCGAGGTGAAGCTGTTCCTCCCGGACAGTTCCGTGCTCACCCAGGATCCGTCGGTGTTCAGTCCCGGCGCGCCCACCGAACCCGAGCGCGTGGAACAGCCGCCGTCGATCACCGAACTGCTGCTGAAGCCCCGCGAGGCGCCTGACGGGCACACGGCGGTCACCGAGTGGCTGCACGTCGAGGCCTTCACCGGGGCGGACCACCTGGAGCAGGCCGCCCTCGAAGCGCTGACCAGGTCGGCGAGCGGCGACGACGTGCTCACTCTGCCGGGATCCGCGTCCAGGCGGGCTGTGGACCAGATGTTCGCGCCCGAGCACCTGAAGGCGAACCTGAACCACGCGGTGAACACAGGTCTGCAGGAGCGCGCGCTCAGGTATGGTCGCCGGACCGCGGACCGTTTCGGTGCGATCGGCACGAAGTTCGTGCTGAGCAACCCGAAGCTGGTGTCCATTTCGGACAACACGGCGACGGAGCACTCGTCCGTCGGAGGCACGAGAGCGGGCTCGTCGAGGTCCAGGAGCAAGGGCTGGGACTTCAACGTGGGCGCCGTGCTGATCGCGTCGCCGTGGAGCGGGTCGGACCGGCCGACCATCGGACGCGGTGGCGCCGCGATCTCGGCCAAGGTCCTGTCGTGGCGCGACACCGCGTCGAAGGTCCGGGAGATGACCGGTCTCGGCGAGCGCAAGCGCAACCTGCCCGGCGACAGCCGTACCGTGCTGATCCAGGTCGACGCGAACGTGGACATCGTCGCGGAAAGCCGTGCGCGCAACCTGGGGACGAACTGGTCCAAGGGACGTGAGGGCGTCCACGTCGTGCTGCCGGGTGCCGTGTACCTGCGGGTGAGCGAGGAGCAGGCCCGCGGCCTCGGGCTGCTGCCCGAGGTCCAGGGCGGACAGCAGACCGCGAGCGGCACCCTGGCGCCGCCGTCGACGATGCGTGCGGGCAAGCCCAGCTCGCTGGGTTTCGGTGTCTACGAACAGTTGCCCGATCTCACACCAATGGTGTCGGAGTTGCGTGCCGAGCTCGGAGGAACCGGCAGCGACCTGGTTCCTGACGCCGTTCTCGACGACACCATGAACAACCTGCAACGCATGCTCGAACTGGTGGACAAGGAAACCGTCAGGGCGATGATGGACAGTGCGCTGGATGGCGGTGTCCCGCTGATAGCGCAGGCCCCGCGGATCTTCGGGCGTGACTCGTTCCAGGTGGTGTTGAAGGCCAAGCCTGGCACGCCGCGGTTCCACGACGTCGTCAACGACGGTGTCAAGATGAACAACATCCTCGTTTACTTCGGCCGCGACGCGGAGACCAAGTCTCGATCGAAGTCGTGGGGAACGAGCACCCGGGCTCTCTTCGGTCTCGTCCCGCACGCGGAGGACGCGGCGCGCACCGGCAACATGACCGGTGCGGCGGCGACCGAGATCGGACAGTCGACGACGGTGTCGAACACGACCGCGTTCACGGCGCTCGACGTGCACGTCCTCGACGCGGACGGCCCGACGGCCCGGTACTCGGTGCCGGTCGACTGGACGCTGGAGATCCACCGGCCCGGCGGGACGACTACCGCGGTCACCCGGTCCACGACGATGACCATGCGCGTGCTGGCGGACGACCAGATGTCGGAGTCTCCCTCCGCGCCCGTGCACGAGGAGACGCGTCTTCGTGCCGAGAGCGAGGCCTCCGCCGAGGCGCTCAGGCAGTGGAAGGGTGAGGGCGTCAAGCTGCCCTGGACCGCTCACCCGCAGACCGCCGTCGGTACCGGGAAGGTGCGGTCGGCCGCGCTCCTGGCGCTCCGCGAGGCCGGACTGAGCACGGACGCGCTCGGCCCGGCGAAGGGTCTGACGAACACCGCCCTGTCAGGCTTGGGGTCCGAGAGGCTGCGCACCATGCTGGTCGACGCCTCCCACGACGGCCTCGTACTGCCGGAGTTGCACGAGACCGCTCTGCTGTCCGGTAAGCACGCCACGCTGCACGTCCACTCCAGACTGCTCAGGCCGAGGCTGGTGGGTCTGAGTGACGACGTCACCATGAGCAGCCAACGAGCGCTCATCCCCGGCATCGGGAGCGAGTTCGCGGCGGGCGAGACCGTCGGCACGGTGTTCGCGATCAACGGTGAGCTGGGCACCACCAACGGCAAGTCCGAGCCGGTCCGCGATCCCGGTGTCAGGCTCGGCGACTTCGACGCCAAGGTCACGGACGTCCAGTCCCACGGGGTCGGGGCCGACGCCGGCTTCGCCCGGCAGGAGGGCTCGGGCGACAGCGGTCGTACCGGCGTCGTGTCCTACGACGTCGAGTACCGGATCGTCGCCACCGTCGACGGCAGGACCGCCGTGGTCGACGTGCACCAGGCCGCTTCCGGTCAGATCCGGGTCGCCCAGATCGATCTCGCGGAGGCGCTGGGCGGACATCCCGTCACGTCCGCAGTGCACAGTGCGCAGGAGGAGGTGAGGAAGCAGAGCAAGGCGTGGCGTGACAGGGAGCGAGAGGCGGAGAAGGCACAGCGGGCGTTCGACGACCTGGTCAACGCGGGTGCGGCCGCTCACGCGAAGGCGAAGGAGATGCGGCGGCTCGTGGACGAGGAGGTCGCGAGTGCGGTGAGTCGCCGGGACACCGCGCGGGAGACGGTGCAGGCGCACGAGGTCAGGCAACGTGAACTCGCGGAGACGGAGAACGAGATCGAGTTCCGTTTCGGCGTGCTGGCCGCGAATCTCGTCGACCTGGATTCCGCCGTGCGTGACGCGTCGACACAAGCCGACATCGACGAGCTCGCAGCCTGGCTCGCGGAGGTGAAGAGCGAGCAGGCGGCTCTGGTCACCGCCCTGGCCGCGGCACGGGAGGATCTCGTCAGGGCGGAGGGAGTGCTCACCCTTTACCGGGAGTACTTCGACGAGGCCGCTGCCGAGGTGGCGAGACTCGACCAGCCGCGTGACGTCGCGAACGCGGAGCTCCAGGCTGCTCGTGGCGAGGCCGACGCGGCGCGAACGCGGTGGTTGAAGGCGAAGCTCGAACTGGAGCGACGGATCAGGGCGTTCAACGACCACGGGCGCGTGGCACCGGTTCCGGCTTCCGCGAACACGGGGCCGGCACGGGAGGCAGGTGAGGCCCCGAGGCGGAACTGGAAGCGGCTTCCCGACAGCGTTCCGGTCGCCACGACCGTCGACCAGCCTGCCGCGGCTTTCGCCTCGGCCGCGGTGGCGCAGGACCCGGTCCAGTCGAACCCCGAGGAGCTGACGCCGCTCGACCCCGATGTAGTCGCTGCAGAGCGAAAGCTGGAGGATGCACGTACCGAGGCAGCCGCCGCCAGGGCGGAGGTGGTCGCCGCTCGCGCCGAGATCGACCGGCGCGCGCAGGAACTGGTGACGTCCCGGCATGAAGGCGTGACTCCGCCCCCCATGCCCACGACCGTCCACCGGGGCAGGGTCCTGGAGCGGGACCCTGCCCTGCGGCAACGGATGGTCGATGCCGAGAACGGGTACCAGCAGGCGCTGGACGAGGTGAAGGATGCATCCCGGGAGCTCGTAGCCCGATCGGGGGCATCGCACTCGAACCGGACCCGACCGGCGACGGTCCTCGCCGACGACTCGTGGTGGACCAGCTCCGCGCCCACCGCTGACTGGTTCGTTCCCGTGAATCCGGTCGGTGAGGACGAGATCCGTGCGGGCCGGGTTACCGCACCGGTGTCGATCGTCACGGGCCCCACGATCGACGTCTACCGGGATGCCGTGGATCGACCTGGTGACGAGATCTACCAGCCGGATGTGCCGACGGACGCCTACCAGCGGGAGCTGGAGGCCAGGACCACGCCTCTGACCGAGGCGGAGCAGGACGATCTGCGGCGCAAGTACGAGTTCGACCAGCTGCCGCCGGAGCACCGCTGGGTGAGCAGAGCCTGGGAGGAGCGCTGGGCGGAGGACCGCGCAAATGGCCCGCTCGGCTCCTACCACGCTACCGTCAGTTACGACCGCCGGCGGTTCCAGGTGGGGGACACGTTTGTCCAGGACTTCACCGTCCGCCTGTATCTCGCCGTGCCGTCGGACGCGAGCAGGGAGCAGATCGTCGAGCTGAGGCAGCGCGCGCTGGCCGGGGTGGACCGGTTCTACAACCCGGGCTACAGGTTGCCGTCGGGAGATCAGTTCCACCTCACGGTGCAGTTCGTCACCGAGCGGGATCAGGCGCACCACGTCGTGCAGGTCGTCGGTGGGGACGAGTTCACCAGGTCCACCTGCGGGACCTGGTGGCTCCAGGAAGACGACGCGGCGTTCGCCCACGAGATCGGACACCTCCTCGGCCTCGACGACGAGTACGTGGACCCGGTCTCGGCGTTCCGGGCCAAGACCGGGTCGACCGCTGTCCACGACGACGACGGCATCATGACGACCGGCTACAAATCGGACTCGGCGTCAGTCAAGCCTCGTAACCTGTTCAAGATCGAGAGGATCGCCAACGCGTTCGGGTCGCTGCCCGAGCCCGAGTCCAGCAACTACCGCGGTCATGGCGTCGATCCTGAACCGCTGCTCGACGGTGACCTGATCGCCGATGACCTCGTGGACGGTCTGGACGGCTTCACGTTCGAGGACGACGGGCCCGACGACGGCCTCGACGTTCCGTTCGACCTGTCGGACCTGGACCTCGGGGAGGAATCGGGTCTCGGTGAGGAACCGAATCCCTTCTGGGCCGACTCGATCGACGACGGCCCGTCGACGAACGGGTTCATGCGGCTACCACCGGTTTCCACTGCTCAACCCGGTCACCCGGAGGAAGCCGCTGCCGAGGCGGTGGGGGGAGACGCGAGGAGCACGCGAATGCCGCTCCCCGATCGACCTTCGGACGTCACGAACGTCGATGAGCCCGGCACGGGTTCCACGCCGCCTGTCGCCTCGCGGTCGAACCCCAGGGAGCTGACCCCGCTGGACCCGGATTTGGTCGTGGCCGAGCACGCACTCGCGGACGCACGTGCCGAGGTCGTCAGTGCCAGGGCGGAGATGCGCGCCGTTCGCGCGGAGATCGACCGGCGAGCCATGGAACTGATGAGGCGCAGGCACTCCGGTGCCACTCCGCCGCCCATGCCCGCGGTTCGTCACCTGAACTGGGTGCTGGCGCAGGACCCTGCCTTGTCACGCCGGTTGGGCGATGCCGAGAACGACTACCAGCAGGCGCTGGACGAGGTGAGGCAGGCGTCTCGGGAACTCGTTGCCTGGTCGGAGGCCGCGGCCCGCCGGGACGAGGTGGTGCCGGCGACAGACGTCGACGACTCTCGGCTGATCGGTACCGCGCCCACCGCAGACTGGTTCGTTCCCGTGAACCCGGTTGGAGAGGACGAGATCCGTGCGGGCCGGCGGAATGCGCCGGTGTCGATCGTCACGGGCCCCTTGGTCGACGTCTTCCGGACCACCGAGGCCCGATCTGGTGACGAGAGTGTCGAGCTCGCGGCCTACCGCTCGACCATCAGCTACGACCGCCGGCGGTTTCAGGTGGGGGACGCGGCTGTCCAGGACTTCACCGTCCGCCTGTATCTCGCCGTGCCGTCGGACGTGAGCAGGGAGCAGATCGTCGAGCTGAGGCAGCGCGCGCTGGCCGGGGTGGACCGGTTCTACAACCCGGGCTACAGGTTGCCGTCGGGAGATCAGTTCCACCTCACGGTGCAGTTCGTCGCCGAGCGGGATCAGGCGCATCACGTCGTGCAGGTCGTCGGTGGAGAAGAGTTCACCAGGTCCGACTGTGGGACCTGGTGGCTGCACGAGGACGACGCGGCGTTCGCCCACGAGATCGGACACCTCCTCGGGCTCAAGGATGAGTACGGGGACGAGCGTTCGGCGTTGAGGGCCAACGCCTCGTCGAGCGCCATTCACGACGACGACGGCATCATGACCCCGGGCTTCAGGTACGAGTGGGCGTCCCTCAAGCCCCGCAACCTGGTCACGCTCGAAGCAATCGCTGACGCTCTCGAGTCAGTGCCCGACCGTGCTTCCACCTCCTACCGCGGTAATGGCGTCGATCCTGAACCGCTGCTCGACGGCGACCTGCTCGACGGCGACCTGCTCGACGGCGACCTGCTCGACGGTGACCTCGTGGACGGCCTGGACGGCTTCACGTTCGAGGACGACGGGCTCGACGACGGGCTCGACGTTCCGTTCGACATGTCGGACCTGGACCTCGGTGAGGAACTGGATCCCTTCTGGGCCGACTCGATCGACGACGATGACCCGTCCACGAACGGGTTCATGCGGCTACCGGCGGTTCCGGGCTCGACCGGCACATCGGCGCCCGGTCCGCACGCGCAGCTGTGGCCGATGCTGCCGCCACCGGCGCCTGGAGGGAACGAGCCGGAGCACACGTCGCCCGAATCCCAGCCCGGTGACTCTCCGGACGACGTGTCCTCGAAGAGGGACGAGGCGTACGGTCTGCTCGCCCCGGTCATCAGCCTGGTCGAGCATCGCGTCACCAACCCCCGCGCCGTGCAACACCTGGTCTCCGGAGTCGTGGACGACGTGGCACGCGAGCTCGTCGCGGGAGGACGAGCCAGGCAACTGGCGGACGGCACGGCCGCCGCCGTCGGCTTCATCGTGGAGACCGGCCTTCTCGACGTCCTGCTGACGCCCCCGCTGCGGAGGCCGGCCGTGGCGCGGTTCGACGACGCCGTTTCCGTGGTGAGGATGCTGCTGACCGGTGGGCACGACGACATCGCGCGGGTCTACGTCGACGCCGTTCGCACGGGTGGGCTCGAGGGCGTGGGACGCGGCCGGAGGCAGCTCACGCCCACACAGATCAACGCCCTGGCCACCGCGGTGAACAACGGAGCATCACGTCAGGAGGAGTACAGGACCGCCGCGCTCGACACCGTTCGCCGGCTCAACGACAGGTTCCAGACCACCTACCCCGAGAACGACGCCGAGAAGATCGAGGGCATCCTCGACGCGGTGCACAGCCACCTGCGGTCGATGCCGCTGGTGCGCAACATCGACTTCGGCAGGACCCCCGGCGGGGTGCCGCGCGGGGCAGGGGTGGACAGGCCCACCTGGGCGGAGCTGCTCACCGGTTCCACTCATTTCCCGAACTTCTGGGAAAGCGGGTACACGACGGGCACTCCGCACGTCGCCGGCCGTGGCTGGGTGGAGGAACAGCTCGGCTACGGTGCGGTGCTCGGCCGCAGGTCGGGCGACCCGGCGAACCGGCGGGACCAGACGGCCGACTTCGCGCCCATTGCCCCCGGGGAGCTGCCCATCTACGCGGCTCTCGTCTCCGGCCTCCAGAAAGCCGGTGTCTACGCCTACGGCTCGAGTGTCATCCATCTCAAGGAGGACGTGCGCGTTCGGACGACGTACACCGCTCGGGACAGCGCTGCGTTCGGAGATGGCGGCGTTGAGTCCTACACCGGCGGCAACCACCTCTACGGCCTGCTGGCGCACGGCCATGAGGAGAACGTGCGGCTCGCGCTCGCCGATGTCACCGGGTTCCGCTACGACCCGGAGTTGCGCGCGGAGGTCATGAAGGACGGCCATGCCGCGGTGGGCAGGTACTTCGAAGCCCAAGTCCACGGTGGACTCTCCTGGACCGATGTTCGTCGCGTGGTGGTGAACTGGGGCGACCTCTTCGGCAAGCAGCAGCGGAACACGACGCTGGAGGAAGCCGAAGGGATGGTGGCGTACCTGTCCGAGTTCGCCGCCACCAACGGGTTCGACTTCACCGTCGTTCTGGGACAGGAGATCGGCACCCCGCAGGGCATGGTGGCAGCCGAGCGGGACCGCGCCCTGGGACTGTTCGGGATCCCGGACCTGGACTCGTCCCAGCGCGCCGTGCTGGACGCGCTCGACCGGTTGGCGAGGCCCGCGCCGTTCCCCACTCGCGCTGACAGGGAGGACATGCTCGAACTCGCGTCCCGCGCCGGTGCCGACATCACCGATCCCGAGTCGGCGTTGACCGACCTGTGGCGCCGCGCCGCACCCGCGGTCGCCGCCGGCGGCCTGCCCGCACTCAGGGAGCAACTCGGGCTGGACGTGGTCGCTCCCCGACAGCACGGTGACGGCGAAGAGCGTTCTGACACGCAAGAGGTGGACCGCGAGACGTCGAGGACGTCCGCGACCCCGTCGTGGCGGTACAACAGCGGGCGCGGTGGCCGGGCTGACTCGGCCGAATCGGAAGCGGGTCCTTCGTGGGCGCCTGCGAGCAGCGAACTGCTGGAACGAGGCGCGGACGACGACGGGAGCCTGCTCTGGTTCACGGCGGCGGAGGTCGAGTGGCTGCCGGTGCTGGACTCGAACGGTGACGTCATCGGGGTCATCTCGATGGACGAGGGTGATCGCGACTCGCCGCTGGACTTCGCGCAGGAGAGCTCCAACGCGGTGACGTTCACCCACACGACGGTGGTCGAGGAGGCCAAGGACGAGGACGACGACGAGAACGCGGCCGGACGCGCAGCCATCGAGGCGGGTGAGTACACGTCGTCCTGGTCGCCGTGGGTGACCGAGCGCAACGGTACGTTCCACGTTGTCGCGCATGGCCTGCCGGGGCGTGTGCAGCTTCGGTTGACGGGTGACCGGAGCGTGCAGGTCGCGGGTGACGTGCTGGCCCGTTTGGTGCTGGCGTCGCAGCCGTTCCTCGATTCACGTCGAGGGTTCGACTCGTTCACGCTCCTGGTCTGTTTCTCGGCGGCACCCGACTCGCGCGGCAGCACGGTGGCGTCCCGGTTCCTCGGGGTCTCCCGGGCGCTGGGCGGGCCCCGCCGGGTGCATGCGACCACGGCGGAGAACGCGCAGAGCGTTCAGGCGTCGGGGGCTCTGCAGAACGAGAACCCGATCGCGCTCGGTGTCGTGGTGCTGCCCGTGGCGACGAACTGGGTCACTTTCGATTCCGACGGCGTGCCGCCGTTGTTTCAGGAGCGGCCGTCGGTGTCGCAGCTGGCTGACCGCGGTGGGGTGGACCGCGCGCTGGTGGGCCGGTTCGCGCCGGATGTAGGTCTGGTGGTCCGCAACAGCCTGCTGTCGCGGATCGACGCGACTTACCGGTCGGAGGGAGTGCGTGCCGCGACCTCCTATGCGGAGACCACCGCGCGCGTGGTGAATCTGTTCGATTCGCTCGGCCTGTCGCGCCGGATCACGGCCAGGAACCTGCCCGCGGATGTGCGTGGCATGGTGCTCGCCGATCTCGTGAGCGTGGTGAGCCGGGAGTCGGCGACCCGTGGCGCCGAGTCGGCGTTCCGGCTGGCCAGCCGGATGGCGACGGCGCTCTCCCTTTTGGACGGTCTCGGAGTGCTCGACACGCTGCTGCGCGGCTACACGACCGATCGGCGGGCGAACGCGTTCTGGCAGCAGGCACTGCAGAACCTGGTGCGGGACGTGGCCACGGAGTCCGACGAGGAGGACATGGCTGTCGGCCGTGGGCCGGCAGGTGCCGCGGTGCTGGCCATCGCGATCCACTCCGGCGCGCTCGCAGCCTCCTTCGCGAACCCCAACGACCCCGGCGCTCCCAGCCGGCTCATGGCGACATTGCGCGCCACGTACGAGTCGTACGGTCCGCAGACAGCCGAGCAGCAAGCTTGGTCGTTCGTGACGCCGGGCGAGCCGTCGAACCGACGCGGTTCGGGCCGTCGCAGGGGGGACGCCCCGTCCCCGGCCCCGCTCGCCGGGTCACGGACGCCGGGTGGTGCCGAATCGTCATCGCGGCACTCGGAGTCCGCGGACCCCGTCGACGCGGCATTCCAGGCGCGGGAGCACGACTCCGACGCGGTGACGGAGCCACCGCGTACACAGACGCTGGTCATCGAGCGGGTCGCGCCGCTGTCCGAGGAGAGCCTCGACTCGCCCGATGCGACCCTGGTCGCCTTCGTCGCCGCCTACGGCGACCTCCGGGCAGCTCGCGGACTCGCGCACGACGCGGTTTCGGTCGTCGTCAAGGGCCGGGGCCGCGATGGGGCGACCGGGCCGGTGACGGTGCTGCGGGCGGAGTCGGACGGTGACACCGCGCTCACGGTAGACGAGGCGGCCGGGCGGTTCGACCGCGTCGCGGAGGAACTGCGCGGACACGGGTTCGTCGTGCCGAACTCCCGGGCGATCGCCGTGCATCCGGACCCGGAGGCCGGCGACTCGACCGACGACTTGAGCGCCAGGGTTTCGGCGTGGCGCAGCACGACGGCACCAGCGGCGCCGGACTTGTCGGCCGGTTCGCGCAACGCGCGGATCGCACGGCCACGCCCCGAGTTCTGGCCCGCCGACATCGGCAGCGCCGAGGAATGGCGCGCGGTGATCGAGGAGGTCCGGCGGATCGGCGCGGATGTCGACGACCACGAGGAGCGTGCCGCCGAACTCGTCGAGCTCTACCACGGCTCGGCAGACCTCTCCGACGAGACGACCGCCGCGGCACGGCAACACCTCGACCTGCTGAACCTGGTCGCCTACCAGCTGTCGCTCGACCACGGGTACGCGCGCCCCGAGCGCAACGCGACCCAGATGGCGATCTACCTGCGCGCGGCGTTCGGGCTGGTCGAAGGCGACGACACGTTCGAGGAACCGACCCAGGTCGTCCACCTCAGCACGGACCCCCTGGGCAGGCCCCACTACTTCGCCGACGGCCAGGTGCACCGCAGGCAGTTGCGGGATTCCGCCGGCGAACTGGTCGGTGTGTCCTTCATCTCCAGACGGGACGACTTCGAGTGCACGCAGACGTTCGCGGCCGCCGCCACGACCGGCTACTCCGTGCTCACTCTCGCCCCGTACGAACACGCCAGCGACGTCATGATGATCCCCGCGCGGGCCACGTTGACGATCCGGACACCGCACGTGGCCGCTGGGGCGGCGGCAGAGACGTTCTTCGTCGACACGCACGGTGGGGACAACGGCAGAACGGCCACGACGGTGCTCGACCGCGGGCCTGGACCGGGCAGGTGGTCGGAGGAGACGGTCGACGGCACGGTGCTCGCCCGGCTGGTTCTCGCGTCGCCCGAGTTCAACGAGGTCGTGGCTCGCGGTCAACTGCGCACGATAGACATGCTGATGTGCGACGTGGCGCAGGACAGGGTGGCCGGGGTGGCCGTCAAGTTCTACGACGAGATCCGCAAGACGTTCCCGCACATCGTGGTGAACGCGTCGACCCGCGGAATGGTCGTGGAGGTCGTCGACGGGAAGCGGATGCCGTACGTGCTCGAAGGCGGGTCCTGGATCTCGCTGGGCGCCGACTCGCCCGCGACGACTCCGAGCGTCGACGACGTGCTCGAGCAGTTGGTGGACTGGGCCGACAAGGACGAGGACCTGCGGGCCCATTACGCGCATGAACTGCCGCTGTTCTCGGCGGTCGAGCAGGCACACGCCCTCTCTGAGGAGCTGGTGGACGAGCTGCGCGAGTCGGGCACCCTGAGCCTTTACCACGCGTGGAGAGAGGTGGAGACGAACCTCGGGACGGCGGACCCCAACCTGGTGTGGGAGGCCGCCCTCAGGCACCTGCGCCGCACCCCCGATCTCCCGCCGGTGCGGGCCGCGATCGTCGGGTACCGGGACGAGGACACCGGGGAGATGGACCAGCTGGCCCTGCCGGCGGGGATCGTGGCGGTGGTGCGCCCCGCAGGCGCCTCTGTCGTGGAGTCGCAGGGTGACGTGGTGGTGTCGGCCGAGTGGCTGGAGGACAGCACCACCGGTTCGGCTCTCCAGTTCGTTCCCTACCTCGCACCCGACAGCGACGACGTCGAGATGGACGACGACACTGAGACGTACGACGTCGAGGTAGACGACATCGCGGCCTCATCGAACCGGAGCCGTCGTTTTCTTCAGGACGGTCCTCCCGTGCCCCAGCCCAACCTCGTCCACGAGGACGGCGGGAGCGAGGCCGATCAGCCTCTAGAGGAGGACGAGGTCCCGAGCCAGAGGGCGTTCGAGCTCGTCCGCGGTGACTTCAACTCCTTGCCGCACGCGGCTACACTGACTGGGCCGGGTATGCCGGGGCTGGTGGCGCTGACGCATCTGACGGGGCAGGGGCGACCGGAGGACGCGGACCGTGACGAGCAGGGGGTCGACGAGGACACTGGCGAGGTCGTCTGGTTCAGCCCGATCGAAGTGGCCTGGACTCCGATGCACGATGCGAACGGCGAGATCATCGGGGCCATCTCGATGGTCGAGGAGGATGTGGAGGCCCGGGTCGACTGGGGGCTCAACCCCACTGGCTTGACGCTCACCACCACCGTCCCTCTTCCCGACGAGGCGATCGACGAGGACGCGTTCGCGCTGGCTTGGGCGGACGCCATTGACCGCGGCGAGTACACCTCCTCGTGGTCGCCGTGGATGGGACGACCGGGCAAGCCGTTCTTCCTGGTGGTCCATGGTTCGCCCGCCCGTGCCGCCGTGCTAGTCGACGGTCGCGAAGTGGCCGTCAGCGGTCAACCGCTCGCGAGGCTGTTCCTCGCGGCGCACCCGTTCGTCGCCAACGGGTTCAGCTCTGTGGCCATGGTGGTCTGCGAGAGCGACGCCGTCCTGCCCGGCGAAGGCACCTTGGCCGGGGACTTCGTCACCGGTATGGTGCTCGGTGGTGGTCCGCGCCAGGTGCACGCGACCACGACGACCAATGTCAACAATTCACGCCGGTCGCGGGGAGTCGCAGCCGAACGGCCGGTCGTGCTGAGCGTCGTGCAACTACCGACCGGGGGCAGTTGGGGAACCTACGACCGGCGTGCTCCTCGACCGCCGTTGCCCAGCTCGCCGTCCGCCGCCGACTTCGCGGCGTACGTCGAGTTCGGCAGCACCCTGTCCGGCGGCCCGAACGCCGCCTTCAACGACGCGGCACGCGCGGCCGTTCTGAGCAGGATCGAACGGTGGCAGGCCGAGGGCGGTGTCGCGATGGGCGCGACGGCGGCCGAGGCCGGCGCGAGGGTGCTGGACCTGTTCCACACCTACGGCATCACCCAGCGGCTGGCTGCGCTCGACGTGGACTCGGCTGTGCTCGGCGAGGTGCTCGCAGAACTGGTGGACCTCGCGGTCAGAGAGTCGCTGAACCACGGCGTGGAGTCGGCGTTCCGCTTGACCGCCCGGCTCTCGATGTCGCTCGACCTGCTGGTCGCCGCAGGTGTGGCGGGGTCGCTGCTGTTCGACTACGACGAGAACCCGAACGTCCGTGAGCACTGGCGCAACCTGATAGCGGCGTTGGTGCGTGAGGTGGCGTCAGGCATGCCCCAACCTGCGGTCGAGTCGCACGCGCTCCTGGTGCACTCGGACCTGGTCGACGCGGTGCTCGCCAACCCGGAGGACTCGAGCGCGCCCGCGAGGGTGGCGAGGTTGAACGCGGCGGTCCGGCAGACCTATGACCGATTGGGTCCCGACGTCGCGCGGTGGCACGTGGACCAGCTGTCCCGCCTCTACGGGAACCACGGCGTGGCGATGACGCTGCTCGGCTCCGGCGAGCTGCCCGACGGCGCCGACGTGATGCTGTATGAGGTGCTCGACCTGGTGGCAGGGGAGGTGCTGACCCTGAATGGCGATGTGGCCACGGTCGTGTCGCACCTGGTCGGAGCGATCGACATCCTGCACCGCGAGGGCCTCGTCGCACACCACGCCAGCAGGCCGGGCGGCACGACCGCTCTAGCCAGGCTCACGGATGGGCTGTGGAGGCTCGCCAACGACCCGATCGAGGCTGGGCGGTTCGTGGCCCATGCGAACGCCGAGGCTGCCGTGGAGCGCCGCCAGGACGCGGTGGCGTCCGCGGACGCGGCGATCGCGGAACTCTCAGGTGTCGGCGTGCAGGCGCTGCTGGTGGCTGCCGAGGGCCGACTGGTCCGGGCTGGCGCGCAGCCGGTTCTCCCTGTCCCCGAGTCCACACCCGAGCAGGCGAGCCGGATCCGCGAACGCGAGGAGAACCGCAGGCTGGTGGCGCACGCGCTGCTGGACGTCCAGACCGGAGAGCGCGCCCAGGAAGACGTGGACGTGCTGGTGAACGAGTTGACCGCCGGGCGGGACTCGTGGACGTCGGCACCGCTGGGCTCAGGGGCAGCCGAGGGCGGCGATCGACGGGGCGAGCCGGCTGGTAACGGGCAGCAGGGTCAGTCGCTCGCTTCGGGTTCCGGCGCGGCCGGCAGTGCCCGTTCCGCGCAGACACGGCAGCCCGAAGCACATCCGCACGTCGCGCAGAGTCAGGCGCACGGCGAGCCGGGCGCCGAGTTCTTCCTGCCGATGCCCGCTGGGACCGCACTGGTCAGCGGGCCCGCCGTGCACCAGATCGAAGAGATCGCCAACCAGGTGGTGGCGCGGTTGCCGCGTGATCTGGACGACGGCGACCTGCGGACGCAGTACGCGGTGACCGCGTCCACCGCCGAGCGGGCACGAGCAGTGGCGGAATTCCTGCTCGAACGGATCTCCGACCTGTACGACGAGGAAGTCGGCGACCGCACAGGGCCAGCCGCCGGTTCCGCACGGATCGTGTTGGACTCCCTGCTCGATGTCTTCGTGGACGAGCGACTGCACGACGTGGCAGAGGTTCGCGTGATGCCCGCGGAGTACGTGTGGCGTCAGCGCGGTGGCTCGATCGCGTTCTTCCACCGTGCCCAGTTGACGAGGTTCCTCGCCGATCCTGGTGCCGAGTTCGAGCGCACCGTCCAGGCACTGGTCACACCGCCGCAGGAAGCACCGCGACGCCGGTGGGTCGTGCGGGTGCGGGCGATCGGTGTCGACCAGGCCTGGTACCGGGACGATGTGGCCGGTCTGCTCCACGGCAGGCTCGCGCCGTTCGGTGGACCGGGCGTCGCGCGGATCGAGTCGGTGTCCTCGACCGCCGGTCGTCGTGACAAGGCACGGACTCTCGACCACGAGACCTCGGTGTTGATCGAGATCGACACCGAGGACGTCGAGGCACCCGATCAGGATCCGGCGCCGGACCATGGTGAGCAGGGCCGTCCGGCGGCGATCACCGCGCCCGCAGGTGTTCATGGGAACTGGCTCGTCCACCTGCCGCTCGGCACGGGTTCGTGGACGGTGTCCGACGACATGGCCGCGTTCGTGACCAGCTTCGTCGCCGCCGTGCGCGCGCTGCCAACCACGGACCTGAACGGTGGCGCGGTCGTGCACCAGGTGCACCTCATGGGCTTCGGGTTCGGCGGAGAGACGCGGAGCGGGGTCGTGCGCGACTGGCTTGGCTTGTGGGGCTTGTCGGAGTTGCCCGCTCACGTCATGGTCGCCACGGACGAACTCGGTCCAGAAACGGCTCCGCGTCTGTTGCTCGGGTTCGGGATCGAGGAGTCAGTTGTCGCCAGCATCGCAGCGACCGCGGTGCTGGTCACGGTCTCGTCGCGCGCGGTGCCGCTGGTCCACACGACCGGGCAGAGCCCCGCGCGTGAGGTTCTCCCGGCACCGGAGACCGGTGCCACCCGCGGGGCCGTGGTCCCTGACCAGCTCGCGATGTTCCGCCTCACCGCGACGGACGCGTGGGTCGTGCTGGTCCCCGGTCCGTCGGTCACTGGCGGTTGGGCGGTCACTCCCGACGTCGAGCCCACGCTCAACAACCTGGTCGCGCATGTGCGGACCCTGGCCGAGTGGGACGCGGACGGCGCACCCATCGGTTGGACGATCGACGTGACCGGTTACGGGGACGCGGGAGCCGCGAACAGCCGAGCGGTCGCGGACTGGGTGCGGCGCATGGTCGGCTGGGCGTTGGCGCCCGAGAACCCCGGCCTGCCTCAGCATGTCGTGACACGTGAACACCAGCGGTCGTTCGACATCGCCGAGACGGTGCTGGCACCGGAGGGTCTCGACGAAGCCGTGCGACGCGCGATCATGCCGCGCGTGGTGCGGATCGCTGTCAACGGCACCCGCGCGAGCGCGGGTGCCACCGTGCCACCATTGCCCTCACCCCAGCTTCAGCTGCAGTGGCTCCCTTCCTTCCTCCCCGGTGGCGAGCAACCAAAGGATCCCCGTCCTGCCCGCACCCCGAGGGAGCAGGATCCACCGCGGCGCCCGGTGTGGGCGAGCGCCTCCGACGTGCCTGCGGGAGTACACCTCTCGCCCCACGCCTCCGGGCGCAGGTGGCAGATGTTGCTGCCGCGAGGCTGGCAGGTCGGTGACAACCTCGAAGTGGCCGCCGAGTTCGCTGGTGTGGTGGACGGTTTCGTGACGACGGCGTTGGCGCTTCCCGACCGCGACGACTCCGGGGCGCCGATCAGCTGGATGATCACTGTCACCGGGTACAGGGACGGCACGCGCGATCGCGGCAGCGCCGTGCTGGGGTGGCTGCGCGCAACCCTGTCACGGGCGGTGGAGGGGACAGGAGCACATGGTGTGCCCTCGAACTTGAGGTTCACCATCAGCGACGACGGGCGATCCAGCGGGCCGAAACTGGTGGGCGAGCACAGCGTCACCGGCGGCGCGGGCCCGGAGGTCAGGTCGAGGCTTGTCCGGTTCACCATCGCGTCGTCCCCGATGCCCCGGCCCGGCACCGCGGAAAACGTGCGGTCGACGAGCGGGCCGGTGGCGACGCCAGTGGTGTCCAGGCCGGGCGACTCGACCGGCACGCTGAACTGGGACCTGTTGACGCCCCGCGTCGTCAGGACGGGGCGGCCGATGTCGATCGCGGACGCGGAGCGGCCGGGTGAGTTCCAGCGCCTCGTGTCAGTGGCGTCGGCTCTGCCCTCCGTGGACGAGGCGGGCAGACGGCTCGTCTGGACCATCACCATGACGTATCAGGGAGAACGGGGCCGCCTGCGAGCGCTTGCCGTCCGGGCTTGGTTCCGGTCCGCGGTGGTGGCCGAACTGTCCGCCGTCACCGGTGTGGCCATCAGCATGCTGCCATCGCACATCGCGATGGACGTCGTGCGCAGGTTGGACGACCACCCGCCGATGAACGCGCTGGCCGGTATGGCGCTTGATGACACCGCACGCGACAAGGCGGTGGCACGCACGGTCCGGGTCACGATCCCGATGGTCGCGGGCCGACAGCTCGCCATCGTGGACGTGGGCAGGGACGGCCGCGACGCGGTGCGACCGCTCGACGGCGTCCTTCCGGGCACCAGCATCGACCTGTTCACGAATCCCGAGGTGCTGCACCAGGGCAGTGCCGCCAGGAACGAGATCGAGCGCTACGTGGCGGAGGTGGTGCTGCACTCGCAGCTGGTGGCCGACGAGTCCGGGCTCGTCACCGCTTCCTCCCGGCTGCGGGTCTCGGGGATCGGGCGGAACTCCGAGGCGAGTGTCGAGTCGATCCGGGCGGTCGTGGTGGACGCGGTGGCGGCCACGTTGCGTGGCCGGGAGGACCTGCCGGCCGGTGCGGAGCAGTGGATCGCCGAGGGGTTGGTGGGCAGGTCCTTCGGGCCGGGGTTCCCGTCGGGGCACACCGTCTTGGTCAGCGAGGTGATCGGTGCGTACGGGTTCAGCCGCAGGTCGGTTGCCGACGTCGTGGTCATCGCCGACCTGGCCGCGGACCAGGGTCGCCGCCGTTGGGACGTTCTGCTGCCCGGTGCTGACGCGCGGGCCGGCCTGTCGCCGGACGACGAGGCCGAACTAGCGCGCGTGGTCACGGATTTGGAGGTGCTCGGACGGTCGGGTGCCGACGTCGCCCAGAGCTGGAATGTCGGTGTGCAGGGTGTGGGGCCTGATGGCGCGGTCAACGCGCGGTTCGTCGCCGATCAGCTGCAAGACCGGTTGGACTCGGTGGAGGCGTCGCCAGGAGGAGAGTGGACCGCCCGAGTGGTTCTGGTCGTGAGCGACCACCCGGCTCCTTTGGTGCGCGAGGTGCCACCGATCGGTTTCAGGGGGTCGCGGTGGATTCGTGGCCGCGTCCGGATCGATGCCGTGCCCGTGGCCCCGTCACCTGCTCCCGACGTGGACGACGACATGTCGATGGAGAGTCCTCCGCCGTTGCCCCCGCCGGTGCACGCCTTCGACATCGAGTTCGGATCGCGCCCCTCTGCTGTCGGCGGACGAGACGACGTGGATGAGGAGTTCGAGGCCGACGACGACCGGTTTGAGGGTCTGTTCGGTGGCGATGGTGACGTGGATGAGGAGTTCGAGGCCGACGACGACCGGTTCGAGGGTCTGTTCGGCGGACGAGACGACGTGGATGAGGAACCCTTGGTCCTGCCGGGCCCCTCGCAGGGTGACCAACCTGTCGTTGCCGACGATCCTGCGAGTTTTGGGTGGGTGCCTTCGGTTCCCGACGTCTGGCCTGGGCACATGGACGTGGATGAGGAACTCGCGGCGCTGCCGGGCTTCTGGTGGGGCGACCAGCCTGTCGTCGCCGACGATCCCGCCAGTTTTGGGTGGGGGCCTCCGGTCCCGGACGCCGGGCCTGGTGACGTTGACGTCAACGGGTTCAGGCCGGGCACGTTCGAGGACTTCAGCCTGCCTGGGCGGGAAGTCGCCAGCGATGCTGCGGCTTTCGCGAGCGAGTTCGACCCGGATTCCGCGATTCTGTTCGACGACAACGGCGATCCCCTGTTCGACCCCTTTGCCCAGCCGATCGCCGATCCGGGGTTCAGCGTGCTCCTGAGGGTGGGCGCCATCCAGGCGATCTACGCGATCCAGACCGGTACGACCGCGGGGTTCGTGGCCCACGACGACCTGGTCAGCATGCAATCCGACGTCGTCGCAGCGTTCATCACAGCAGGCGACCACATCGGAGCTGAGCAGTGGGCGCAGGCAGTCGCCGTCGCTGCCCACCTCGGCGACTTCGGCACGCTGTTCACCAGCGACCTGGACGCGGCGCAGCGTGTGCTCGCCGTCGCTGAGAGGCATCCCTCGGCGCCGGTGGTGAACACGCTCGCTGCTCGTGATGACGTGGTCTCGGCCGGGTCGAGCCACTCGCTCGAGGTGGTGAGGCTGCCAAGGGAGAACAGCTGGCTGCTGGAGATGCCGGCGAGCCCCGGCCACGAACAGTGGGACATGTCCCCGGACAGCGCGAACCTCCTGCTGGAGCTGGTCACCACCGCGCACGCGCTGCCGTCGGCGGACGCGATCGGTCCGCTGGACTGGCAGGTGGTCGTCACCGGCTTCGGGGCGGGTGGTGAGGTGCGCGCCACGCTGGTCCGAGACTGGTTGGCGCTTCGCGGTCTGACCGGCCTGCCGGAGCACGTCGTCGTGCTGGCAAACGAGACCGACGAGGCCACAGCGGAACTGGTCGTCGGCGGCGACGTGTCGTCCGGTGCGGTGGCGGTCGTCATGTCAGCCCACCGGACAGCTGATCCGCCCGCGGTGGGCAGCGACGTCCGGCCTGCGCCGCAGCCGACCGGCTACCCCGTGCCTGCCGGAGTCACGATGGTGCGACTGACATCCGAGGGGACGTGGTACTTGCTGGTGCCCCGAGAGGCCCGTCCCGAGCTGTGGCGGCCCGACCTCACCCCCGACTTTGCCGAGACGTTTCAGCACTTTCTCGGTTATGTCGCTACTTTGCCCGCGTTGACTGCGGACGGCAGGCCGATCGTCTGGACTGTCCACTTCACGGGATACGGGCCGGGCGGCTGGCAGCGGGCGGACGACGCGGCCGACTGGTCGAGGTTCGTGCTCCGGCAGGTGTTGGCGCCTGACAGCGAGTTGCCGCCGCATCTGGTCGTGCGTGTACACCAGGAACCCGCCAATGTGGGGGACGATGTGTTGTCCGGTGAGGGACTCGCTGGGGATCTCGTCGACGAGGTGTCTCCTCGGATGGTGGGAATTCGGCTGTCCGGAGCAGTGGAGGGTGTCGAAATCGGACTGCCCTCCACGGCCGCTCGACCACCGCGGCCTACCTGGTACTCGCGTTCGAACCAGGAAGAGCAGCTGCCGACCGATCCGATGCCGGCGCAGCGTGAGGCGCAGCCACTACCGGTCCGACCGGCGGACGCAGAGGATCGGCAGGACGCAGAGGGCCGGCGGGACGCAGAGGGCCGGCGGGACGTCCGAGATCAGTCCCTTCCTTCGGCCGAGCCCGCGGGAGTGAGGATCGAGCGGTCGTCGCCGACCACATGGGATGTGCGGTTGCCCCGCGACTGGACAGCGGGTGACATGGAGGTCGGCGGCGAGCAGGCAGCCGTCGTTGCCGAGTTGGTCGCCTTCGTCATGGGTTTGCCCGCTCAGGAGGGTGCGAGCGGGGCCGGGCGCTGGCAGATCGGTGTCGTCGCGTTCGGCCCGGGCGGACGGAGCCGTGCGGCGCGCGTGTACGCGTGGCTGCGGACCACCCTGCTGGTCGGGCTTGCGGCTGAGAGAGGCACTCCGGTCGGCGAGTTGCCCCCGCACCTGTCGATGGCCGCCTTGACGACGGAGGTCGGTGGCGACGGCGAAGCGCGTGAGCGGTTCGACAGAATGGTCCGACTGTCGGTGACCGAGGCGCGGGCGGAGGCACCCAGATCGGTGTGGGCCGTGGCGACGGACGTGCCCGCGACGATGTTCGTGGCACGGCAGGGTGCGGGTTGGCAGGTCCTGGTGCCGGCTGGCTGGCAACGGGGTGTGGTGCTGGTAGCACCTGTTGAGTTCCGGACCGAGATGCAGGCGCTCGTGTCGGCAATGCTGAATGTGATCGACCGGAACACGGAGGGCGAGTCGGTCGACTGGCGTGTGACGGTGACGACCTCGGGACCTGGTGCCTATGGGCGCGCTCCGGCAGTGCGGGACTGGCTGCGCAACGCGGTGCTGGCCGAGCTGACCGCGAGGACCGGGCGATCGGTGACCGAGTTGCCGCCGTACCTGTATTTCGTGTTGGACGGGGAGGGGGTCAGGAACACGAGACTTTTTGTGGGCGAGAACCAGGTCGAGGACGGGGTGCGCGAGGACGTGTTGGCGAGGCTGGCCCGGATCACCATCACCAGAGGCGGCGAAGCTCGCAGGGGCGGGCGCCGGGCTCAGGTTGCGCCGCCGCCCGCCCCAGCCGATTCCGGGCCGCAGGACGACGGACGGCCGAACTCCCGCATGGATGTCGACCAGCCCTCTCCGCCAGGGGACCCGACGTGAGGAGATCCTGGATCCACCAAGGAAGAACAGGCGGCGCTCCGCTCGCGAGGCCGGCGGGAGACCATCCATTGTGTACTGAACCGCTGAATGGCGGTCGTACGCGGACACTCCATGCAGGGACGGTCGACGCGCTCCCCGACGATGACGATGACGATGTAAGGGGTACGACATGAACACGCCAGACCGTGACGGCGTCCGAGAGCCGGCCGCTCAGGGATTCACCCCTGACGCACAGACGGAGGACCGGTGGGCGTTTCTGGTCGATCCGGGCTGGGCGCCGGAGAACCCCGACGACGGGGTGCCGGTTACGGCCATCGTCGGCGGCTGGTTGGCTGCTGCGGACGGAGAGCTGAGCCGCTTTCACCCGAACCCGGACTACCAGCCGCTCACGCCGGGTTCGCCGACCGATCCGGTGGACGCCACACTGCACCTGGTCGCGCGTGGTGAGATCGACAGCGACGGGCTGTTCTCGGTGATCAGGGAGTCGTTGTTCTCGGTCGCGCTGGACGAGCAGGAGACTCCGGTCGTGGCGCCCTCACCCGACGACGTGCCGTCGCTGCTGGTCACGACCGCGCCGTTGCACCAGGATCGGGTGCGCACCGAGCACTGGCGCGAGGTGACCGCGACGGAGTTGGCCGACCTGCTGGTGGAACGCGGCGTCGACGTGCTGCTCAACCCAGGTGGACCAGCCTCGATGAGGCTCGTGGGTGCCGCGTTCGCCCGGAACGTGACTCCGGCGGAGTAGTCCCACAGGTACGGACCTGGGCTTCGTGAAGTGTTCGGGGCCGGGGTCCGCCGGCCTTGCTCGTCCGCGCCGCGCCGGTGAAACCCAGGTCCCGATCTCGTGGGACTCACTGGTTTCGCAGGTGGGTGATCCACGTCGCGATCTGGGTGCGGGAGTTGAACCCCAGCTTGCCCATGATGTTCTGGAGGTGCGTCGACACGGTCCGAGGTGAGATCACCAGCCGGGAGGCGATCGCCTTGTTGCTCGCGCCGTCGGCCACCAGTTCGGCGATCTCGAGTTCGCGTCTGGTGAGCACGTCCCTCTGAGCGGACGGCTCCTCCTCGTCCAGAGATGAGGGGTCTCGGTCGCGACCGAGCACGAGCGCGACCGCCGCGTCCACGTCAGGGCTCAGGTCCTGACCTTCGGTGAAGATCGTTTGATACCGCAGGACGCCGAGGATCTGTTTGGTCTCCTCGACGCACCTGGCGTGGGGGACCGACCAGTTCTGCGAGTTCAGCATCGGCTTGCCGCCGCCGTACCGCCAGATCTGGCTCGCCGCGCCCAGCAGACGAGCGGCGCGTTCACCATCACCCGTCGAGGAGGAGATCCAGGCGAGGAGTTCGACGGGCATCGCGAGTCCGATGACGTCGTTGAACCTGTGCTTGATCTCTACGCATTCACGGGTGAGGCGAGTGGCTTCGGCGGCGTGTCCCTCTCGCCACTCCGCCACCGCCAAGCCGTACAGGGCGTAGCTCTTGGTCCACTGTTCGCCCAGCTCGTCCGCGATCGCGACGCACCGCCGTGCCAGCCGCGCCGCGCGGGCGGCGTCTCCTGCGAACGCCACCGCCATGGAGTGGGCCGCATAGCACATGAGGATCTTGAGATCGGTCCGGCCCGATCGGTGCAGCAGCTCTTCGGCGGTGGTGTAGCTCAGGTCGGCGCGAGCAAGATCGTCACCGACGAACGCGGCGCCGCCCGCACACAGAAGGGCGACCGCCTGGAGGTAGTCGTCGTGCAGGCTGCTCGACACGGCCAGAGCCTCGGCAGCCCGATCCGCGGCCGTCTGGTGCTCTCCGAGCGCGACGAGTGAGAACGTGAGGATGAACAGCGCCTCCAACCGCACGTCATCCGGAAGCGGACGGTTTTCGAGCAGGCGTTCGATCCAGAGCCGGGCCTCACCGAAGTGACCGGAGGTCGTCCAGAACGGCCCCAAGGACACGGCGAGACGTGCGGCAGCCAGTGGATCTTCGGTGTCGGTCAGGCTGAATGACAGTGCTGCGCGGAAGTTCGCGAGCTCGCGGCGCGTGGTGGTGGCCGCCTCCACCTGCCTCGAACCCGCCCAGAGCGGGTGAAGCTCGACGGCGAGGCGGAGGAAGTGGTTGCGATGGCGTACGTGTGCGTCTGTCGCGTCGCCGGACTCCGCGAGCCTCGCCAAGCCGTACTCGCGCACCGTCTCCAGCATCCTGTACCGCGCGATCGAACGGTTCTCGTCTCGGGCCAGGATCGATTTGTCGACCAAGCCGGCGACCAGTTCGAGTGCACCGTGCTCGGTGGAGAGCTCGTCCGGCACGCCGACCTCGTCGGCCCCCGCGAGAGTCAGGCCGCCGCTGAACACCGACAACCTGGCCCACGTCGCCTTCTCGGCCGCACTGCAGAGGTCGTAACTCCAGTCCAGGGCGGCTGACAGCGTTCGCTGTCTCGGCGGTCGTGCCTGGGACACCAGGTTGAGCAACCGGAACTGCTCCTCCAGGCTTTCGAGCACCTCCTGAGGCGCCAGGACGCGGAACCACGTCGCGGCCAGTTCGATCGCGAGCGGTACACCGTCGAGCCTGCGGCAGATGCCCGCCAGCGCGAGCCTTCCGGCACGACCGAGGTCGATCTTCTCGTCGAGTGCGGAGATGCGATGGTTCAGAAGTGTGACCGCGTCACTTTCGAACTCTGTCCCGTCGGGTGGAACCGGCAGCGGGGAGATGTGCAGAAGGTGTTCACCTGCAACACCGAGCACCTGTCTGCTCGTGGCGATCACGCGGACACCGGGCGCGTGGACGAGCAAGTTCGTGATCATCGCCGCGCAGGCCGTGACCATGTGTTCACAGTTGTCGAGAACCAGCAACATCGATTTGTCGCGCAGGAAGTCGAGGATCTGGCTCTGGGGATCGACCGGCAGATCTCGCAGGCCGAGATCGGCGCCTACGGTCATGCCGAGAAGGGCGGGGTCACGTACCCTGTCCAGCTCCACGAAGCAGGCACCGTCGGGGAACGCACGTGACGTCTGGTGAGCCGACCTCAGGGCGACTCTGGTCTTGCCGACGCCAGCGGGGCCGACCAGTGTCAGCAACCGTGCCGTCGCCAGGAGAATACGAATCTCGGCCAGCTCGGATCTTCTTCCGACGAAGCTGGTCACTTCTGCACGCAGTTGCTGAGACAGGTGGTGCGGCGCGCGCAGCGGCGGGCTTGAGACCATGTTCAGCGTCCATTCTGTGGAGCTTGGATAATACGCCCGTGTCTGACGCCTGAGACCTCGGCGACACGGGATGCGGCTGGTTCGGTTGCCGGTCGGCGGGACGGCATTCCGCGGCAGACAGCCGCTGACGGGCGGCGGCCGCAGGACGTGTGGGACACCGGTCCAAGCGTGGTGCCGCTCGGACCGGTGTTCGCGGTGTCAAGGTGCCGTCGTGCGCGTTTGAAGGATTTTTCGTGAGCAGTAGCCGGTGCGGGCCGGTTCACGGGCTCGCTCAGACCTAACCTGGCTGGGATCGGCGGACGAGCCCCCAGGTGGTGTCATATGCAGCGTGCTGATGCTCGGTTCACAGGCCTGACAACGGTGGTGGCCGTGCTCGGCTCCCTGTTGCTGCTGCCACCTGCGTTGAACCTGATCGACAGGGAGGGCGTCCTCGCCGGACTGCCTGTAGCGATGGTCCTCGTGTTCACCGCGTGGCTCGCGATCATCGTCGTCGTGGCGCTGCTCGTCCGAGCGTACAAGTGATCCACGATGCTGAACACGTGGGTTGTCATCGGTGTATCAGCGGCGTATTTGGGAGCACTGTTCGCCATTGCGTCCTATGGCGACCGGCGTGCGAGATCTGGTCGTAGCGTCGTAGGCAGGGGAACCATCTACGCGTTGTCGCTTTCGGTCTATGCGACGTCCTGGACGTACTACGGCAGTGTGGGGCGGGCAGCTGAGACCGGCATCGGCTTCCTGCCGATCTATCTCGGGCCGACGATCATGCTCGCCCTCGGGTGGCTGGTACTCCGCCGGATCATCCACGTCTGTCAGCGCCAGCACATAACGTCGCTGGCAGATTTCATCTCGGCTCGCTACGGCAAGAGCGTGGCGCTCGGCGGTTTGGTCGCCGTGATCGCGGTCGTGGGTGTGATCCCGTACATCGCACTGCAGCTCAAGGCTGTCTCCACGACGTTCGAGATCATCAGCCGCGGCCGGGAGGAGACCCAGGAGGCAGCGGTGAGCTCCGTGCCGCTGTTGCACGACACCGCGCTGTACGTGGCTTTGCTGCTGGCAGGGTTCACCATCCTGTTCGGCACCAGGCATCTGGACGCGACAGAACGTCATGAGGGCATGGTGACGGCGATCGCGTTCGAATCGGTCGTGAAGCTGGTCGCCTTCGTAGCCGCCGGCGCGACGGTGACCTGGGGCCTCTACGGCGGGTTCGGGGACCTCTTCGCCAAAGCGGAGGAAGCCGGCCTGGACCAGCTGTTCGGATTGGGCGACTCTTCGGGTACATGGATCTGGCTCACCGTGTTGTCGATGTTCGCGATCATTCTGCTGCCGCGGCAGTGGCAAGTGGGCGTCGTCGAGAACGTCGACGTGCGGCACGTCAGGCAGGCCATGTGGATGACGCCGCTGTACATGCTGATCATCAGTGTGTTCGTGCTGCCGATCGCCGCGGCCGGTCTGCTGCGGTTCGGACCGGAGAGCAACGCCGACACCTACGTGCTGACCGTGCCGATGGCCGCCGGGCTGAACCTGTTGACGCTGCTGGTGTTCATCGGCGGCCTGAGCGCGGCGACCGGGATGATCATCGTGGAGACGGTGGCGCTGTCCACCATGGTCTCCAACTCGCTTTTGGTACCGGCCCTGCTGAGGAGCAACTATCGCGGTGACTTCGCGGAGCTCGTCATGTTCTCGCGGCGTGCGGCGATCGTGGTGGTCATGCTGCTCGGCTACACCTACTTCCGGTTGGCGGGCAGTAGCGCGGCACTCGCGACGATGGGTCTGATCTCCTTCGCCGCGGTCGCCCAGTTCGCACCCGCGATCCTCGGAGGACTGTTCTGGAAAGGCGGTACTCGCAAAGGCGTTCTGACCGGTCTCGTCGGTGGGTTCGCTGTCTGGGGCTACACGCTGCTGGTACCCAGTTTCGCGGCGGTGGGCTGGCTGCCGCGCGGTCTGCTGGACGAAGGTCCGTTCGGGATTCGGGCACTGCGGCCGGAGCACCTTCTCGGCATCACCGGGATGGACAACATCAGCCACGGGATGTTCTGGAGTGCGCTCGTCAACATCGGTTGTTTCGTGGTGGTCTCCTTGCTGGACAAGCAGAGTCCGCGTGAGGAGGCTCAGGCCGTGCAGTTCGTCGACGCGCTCGATGAGCCGTCCGAGCTGACGTTGTTGCGCCGACGGGTCGTCTCCGTCAGGGAGCTGCACCAGGTCGTGGCCAGATCGCTCGGCGTCGGTATCGCGGACAGCGCGTTCGCCTCCGTCGGTGCCGACCCGGAGTCCGCTGAGGACGCGAACTCCGCTCTGCTGAGACACGTCGAAGCGGTCTTGGCGGGTTCGGTGGGGGCGGCGTCCGCTCAGATGGTGATGACCGCCGTGGCAGGCGAGGAGCAGCTCGGCGTTGCGGCGGTGATGGAGATGATCGACGAAGCCTCCCAGGTCGCGATCCTCGAGGAGCGCACAAGGCTGGCACGTGAGCTGCATGACTCCGTGTCGCAGGCCTTGTTCTCGATGACCCTGCACACCCGCGCGGTGGAGCTCGCGTTGAAGAGCGAAGGCTGTGACGAATCCGGGCGAGTGGCCAAGGGTGTCAGGGAACTCCGCTCCCTCACACAGGGGGCGCTTCTGGAGATGCGAGCGTCGTTGTTCCAGCTGCGTCCGCACGCTCTGCGGGAGGACGGTCTGGCGGAGGCGATCCGCAAGCAGTCGGCGGCGATCTCTTCACGTGAGGGTGTGGCGATCGACGTCGAGGTTCCTGAGTACAGGCTGCCGCTGGGGGAGAGCACCGAGGCGGAGCTGTTCCGGGTGGTCCAGGAGGCGGTGCACAACAGCATCAAACACGCGAACCCCAGCCGGATCCGCATCCTCATCGGGGAAGTGCCGGGCAACGTCCAGATCGAGATCGAGGACGACGGCAACGGGTTCGATCCGGGGGAAGTGCGCGCCGGCGGCGGGATGGGGCTGACTGGAATGCTTGAGCGCATTCAGCACATCGGCGGCGAACTGGAGGTCGACAGCAGCCCGGACAGGTCGACCACCGTGCGAGTGACAGTCCCGGCAGACCACGGCAGTCAGGAGTGACGACAATGGATGCGATCCGGGTCTTCTTGGTCGACGACCACATCGTGGTTCGGCGCGGCATGCAGGCGTTCTTCGAGCTGATCGACGACATCGAGGTGGTCGGTGAGGCCGCTGACGGCCAGGCCGCAGTGGACGAGCTCGCTGTTCGCGCCGCGCAGGACGACCTGCCCGAGGTGGTGTTGATGGATCTGCTGATGCCTCGGCTGGACGGAATCGGCGCGACGAGGGTGATCAAGCAGCTGTACCCACAGGTGGAAGTTGTCGCTCTCACGTCCTTCAGCGAGGCCGAGCGGGTTCACCTCGCTCTGGAGGCCGGTGCGTCCGGCTACCTGCTCAAGGACACAGATGCGGACCAGGTCTGTGCCGCGGTTCGCGCTGCACACAAAGGGCAGGTCCACCTGGATCCCGCCATCGCCAGAACGCTCACGCGAACACTGGTCAGTCCCGCGCGGACGAGCAGCACGCTCACACCTCGGGAGCGTGAGATCCTGGTTCTGGTCGCTCGAGGACAGTCCAATCGCGACATCGCGACGACTCTGGTCATCAGCGAACGCACGGCCCGTACCCACGTCAGCAACGTGCTTTCCAAGCTCGGGTTCGTCTCACGCACTCAAGCGGCTCTGTGGGCGGTCAGGGAAGGCCTCGTCATCGACTCGACCTCGACAGCGCGGTGAACCGAGTGGCGTTCTCGTGTTGAGAGAACCGCCTTTTCCCTACCGGGTGAACTGGGGCTGAGCGGTCTCGGCGATCGCGGCCTTCGCATCGGTGATGAGCTGCTGACGGTTGGCCTTCGTGCCGAAGCCGACGACATCGACGTACTCCTGGTAGGTCACGAAGAGCGTGCTGTCCTCGAAGGGGTGGGCGGAGTCGACCACACCGGCGTAGATCGGGAGGTAGACCGGGGCTGCCGTGCGGTCCCGCCAGTCCACCCGGACGAGCTGGGCGAGGTGGAGGTCACCCATGATGAGGCGGTCCTGCTCCCATGCCTCACAACGCGCGGCGCCTTCCATGTTCAGGATCGTGTCGCCGACCGTTTCGGCCGGGACCTCGACATCTCGGGCGATCTGCATGACGACCATCTCGTCGTCACCGGCGAACACGACCACACCGATACCGTGGATCCTCTGCGGTTCGACTCCCGGCAGGAGGTCGGAGTCGATCCGGGTGACGGTGACTCGATGTCCGTCGAGCACGACGTCACTGCTCGAGCAGGCGTCAGCTTCGATGAGGGAAGACCTGTGCTTGGTCATCTGTGTTCTCCGCTTTCCGGTGTGCCTTGGTAGTGACAACTATCCCTGTTCACCTGTCGTGGTTCATCGGCGTTGCAACGTGACTGTGTCGGGTTCTGCCGGAGCCGTGGCCGGGGACTCCCGGCCCATGCGCCCTACGTCATGTGACGCATGTGCCTGCGGGACGACATGTCCCCTGCGTGGCAGAACCATCACGGCGATGGCGCGACTCGTCCACGGAAGTGATAGCTCGCCAACGTGTTCTGAGAGTTGATGCTGCTCAGAGGTCGTGGATTGAGGAGCTGGAGAACACGGTTCTCCTGAACGTGGTTGTGCTGGGTCGCCCTGGTGGTGGTCACCGGGGACTGGTGACACTTCTAGCGTGGCGGTGTGGCTGGTAGGCGGCGTGGTGGTACCCGTCGGGGACGGCGGTCGACGTCGGGTGGGACGGCGTTGCGCGTCGTGGGCTCGGATGGCGCTCAGCTGCGGGTTGTGCGACGTGCGGGAAGTTGTTGGGGCTGGGGGTGCGCTCGCTCCCGGTGTATTGCTCGCTGGCGCGCCGTGCGCGGCATTGGCGGTGGCCGCTGTCCGCGTACCGGGGTCACAGAGCGGCGAGCGTGTCCACAGTGCGGGCAGACCTGGTCGCCAGGGGTGGAGCGCCGTGCGGACGCGGTTTTCTGTTCTTCTCGGTGCTGGACGCGGTCGCGGCGTGAGCGGAAAGCGTTCGCCGAGCCGTTACCCGATGACGAGGAGTGGGCGTCCGCGAGCACACTGGCCGTCGCGTAACGGATCAAACGCTTGGTGCAGTGGCTTCGCGGACGTCTGGGTGAGTGGAGGTGCCGGTAGTGGCGCGCACAATCGGACATGTCAGCGTGCAGTGTTATGCCGAGCTGGTGGCGGCTCGTGATCTGGCAGGGGTGGCCAGCCGGGCGTAGTTCCGGACGGTGAGGTCGCGTTGGAGATCGAACCGACGCGGCGGGCCGGTGGTGCCCATCCAGGATCGGAGGAGCAGTTGTTCACCGTCGGGGAGTCACTGGATCGGTTCGCCGATGACATCGGCCTGCGGCACAGACCGTGGAGAAGCACAGGTGGGTCGCTCCACAGTGGCCCGAGGAGCATCGGCGTGGCGGGTGTCCTACGGCGTATATCGCATCCTCGCGTCGGTGGCGGTGGGCAAGGACCGGTGGGCGACGATCAAGCGTTCACCGTCGGACGAGCGGACCGGCAACGCAGGTGGACCTCCGACGCCGCGAAGCTCCTGGTGGGCTGGCAGGTCGACACCCCAAGCCGCTTCAGGAGAAGGTAGAAGCCATTCACGATCTGGCCGCTGACGACGAGTTTGGGGCGGTGATCACGACCGACCTCCTGCATCGTCCGGAGGTCGGTCTCGGACGATGACGGGACACGACCACCCGGCATGCGGTCAACCGCGCCCTGATCGACCGCTCCCGGCGGGCCACGCACAGCGCACGCCGGAGCTGCGCCGCGTCGAGCACGCACGGGAGCATAGAGCTCGTCGGCGCGTGCAGTGTGTTCGTCGCGACGAACGGCCGGGCGGTGCCGGCCACACGCGGGTAGCGGTTCACTGAGGACGAGGCGACTACGGTGCGTCCGGGCGCGGCGCGGGTGCAGGCGGCGGTGGACTGGCTGGAGAGCGCAGTCGACACGGGCAATACCAGTCTGGATTAGGGCCCGGCCAAGCTGCTACGTGGCGAGTGATCGTCGTGCGCTGCGGGTTGCCCGAACACGTCTGCGGGGAACAGGTGCGGATGGCGCTGATGGGGGGCTCGGCCATCCGCGCTGGGTACCGCACAGCTGGCCTCCGCCACGAAGATGTCGTTGTCCCCAGGCCCAATGCGGGCTGATCTATCTGCGCGCCTTGCTGGCGGCGCAGCACGGCACATCGCTGATCTGGACACGAGGCGAGGGCTATGGGCTGTGCCCTGAGCTTGACGAACTGGTGGGCTACGAGCGCGCCCAGTTCCGGCGCAACCTGACCCAGAACAGTGGGTTGATGACCGCGACCATCGAGCCGAACTACACATGGATGCCTGACGACGACTGGATCCGTCTTTGTTCGCGACCATCCTGCGAGCACCATGTCACCGAGTCGCGGCCACCGCTAGTCCCATCGCGCCGCACAACACAATGCTCCTGGCACGGCGATGCTAACGCCGTTGTCGCGCGCGTCAGTATGCGCTCGATCAGTTGCAGTGGAGAGAAAGCACGTGATGGCACGCGTACCGGTGCACAGCTGCCGGCGCCGCTGCCCGTCCGACACCGCCGACGCCGAAAGGGCGCTGATTGAATCTCTGCAGCCGGTCCCTTCCTACCGCACCGCCCGCGGTGGATGCCCCGAGGCCCATGATCGGCGGCCAGTCGTGGACGCCATCCACTACACCGTTGACAACGGAGCCAAGGGAGGTCCTTGCCGTAGGATTGTCCACCGCGGCAGACCGTGCACGGCTTCTGCAGCCGCTGGGCCGCAGCCGATGTGCTGGCCCGCATCACCGAGGAGTTGCGCGCCAGGATCCGCCCGGCCCGCGGCTATGCCGCTCGCGCGGTCACCGTCGTGATCGACTCTCAGTCGGTCGAAGCCGCGGAGACCGTGGCGGGGGCCAGCCGTGGCTTCGACGCCGCCAAGAAGATCAACGGTCGCAAGCGCGTGGTCTTGGTCGACTTGGGCGGCCTGCCGCTGCGGATGATGATCGTGCCGGCGAGCATGACCGACCGCGACCTCGCCCGCGAGCTGCTCTTCTGGCTCCGCCTGACTTGCACTCACGTCGGCGGGTCTGCAGTGGCGAACTCGTCGGCTGGGCCAAGACGTTCCGCGACATTGAGGATCACCGTCGTGACCGCCCGCCCGGCGCCACCGGCTTCGTCCTGCTGCCACGCCGCTGGGTCGTCGAGTGCACCCACGACTACGGACGCCTGCTCCTGCACAGCGAAGTCGCCCTCATCTGGTCCGCGACCACCCCTGACGGCACCTGGGTTGGCCAGCACCACAAGACGTGGCCGCGCCGTCTTGACGGCCTGAGCAGGTCAGGAGACAGAGCCGAGTCTGCCTGCGCAGGCGACTATTCAGTCGCCTGGTCGACAGTCAGGTCCTCGACGCGGCCGTAGAGAAAGCTTTCCCGGCGTACACCGTCGTCGTCGACACCATCGGCGAACTCCTCCCAATCCATGTCGGCGATCGAGAGGTTGTTTTCGATCTCCTGAATGGTGTGAGGGACGGCGCGGAACGACCGGCCAGCGGGCTCGCCCGGCCAGTCGTTAGCTGGGTCAGGCTCCGAACCGAGATCCACGACGAGGATCGGGTGCCCAGGAGACTGAATCGTGGTCTCGTCGACAACCAGCATCAGCGCGTGCCTGGGGCGGTCCGGACCGGACTCCAGCAGACTGGTGACCGTCAAACCCGCGAACGCCGGGTCGTCGACGTAGGTCACGCTGGCCTCGTACTCGTCCGGGGTCACCCAACTGATTCCGGCCTTCACCCGTTCCCAGGCCTCCTGGTCGGAGAAGTCGGTGCGAATACACCGGCACGTCCGGTGTGTTCGGCAGATGCGTCGTCACACCTAACGCACTCGCAGATCTATCTCTCAAACTACTCAACCTCTCCCCAGGCCTGCACTGCGGCCACATCTTCTCTGCGCTTCCGGAAATTCGAACAGGACAAGGGCGTGTGCACAGGACTTCTGTGGGCGAGCGCGGGCTGGTGAGAGCACTGATCCTCCCTCAGGGATTCAAATCTTCGGGTTCGAAAAAGGACATTAAGGAACGCCCTGCTGGGCTGTGGAATCCGGTGTCGCCGATGGTCGGCGCGCCATGATCCGACGACACCGCGGCCCACTTCATCGCAGATGATCGATTCCGAGGCGCCTCCTCTGAAGTCGCCTGAGAAGAAGAGGGCATTACTCGGTCAACACGGCATCGATGCGATGGAAACTCAGCTTGAGGAGATTTTGGCTGGGTTTGGATGTGCTCAAAGATGTCCCTTTTTCTGCACCCGTGATCAGTGGTGAGCTGCTGGGCTTGACGCCGTCGCTCAGGAGCTGAACCTTGAGATCTTCTGGGGGGTTCCCTTTAACGCATCTATTTGGAGTGGGATCGTGCTTCGATATTTCGCAGCGATCAGCGCAGTGGCTTCCATTCTTCTCGGACTCTTGTTTTCCGGTGTTGTGACCGCATCGGCGGGTGTGAACGGCCAGCACGTGACGGCGTGTTCGCTGGACAAGCCCACCAATTCGCTATGGCACGTCATCATCATCGGTAACAACGAGAAGGGCCAGCACGTCCAGTCCTCGTACGCCGAGGTCGGTCATGGTTGCAGGAATGTGCTGCCTGAGCTTTGGTGGGTAGGCAAGGTTCAGATCAACTGGTATAATCCGCTGGTGGGCGGCGGATTCAAGTACGCATTGACCAGCTATTGCGAAGTACCGCAGCGGCAGGCTGGAGATTGGTTCACCTGTAGCGCGGGTTAGCGGACCGTTCCACTCTTCTCTGGAGGATCGCAGCGTGATGCGGTGCCGTTCCGGCTCAGGTTCGCGAACGGCGCCGTTCGCGAATCCTCGGAGTTCCGCCTTCGTGAGGTCGAGCAGGGCGTGGTCGGACTCGGTAAGACCAGGCACCGGGAGTCAATCCGGGAGTATCGCTGGCCTGCGGGGGGAGGAAATCGCGCCTTGAGGCCTCATGAAAACGTTCGTCGCCGTGAGCTGTCCCGATCGGGTCCGACCTCGCTCACGTGACATCATTGACCACCCTTCGCGGGTGCGGCGAGCAACGCGTCGATCAGCCGTTCCGAGCGGCCGTCCTTGGGGAGGAAAGCGCAGGCGCCTGCCTGCAGCGCGTTGGAAGCGCAACCACTGTCGAGACTCATGGCCACGACCGGGATGCCATGCTGCTCCGCCAGAACGCGGAGTAGCGACAGCCCGTCCGTCTCGGTGGGCAACATGATGTCGACGAGCGCGACACCAGGTGCGGTCTCCGAGGCGAGCCGCACGGCGGTGTCCGCGTTCCCGGCCTCTCCGACGACCTCGAACTCCTGATGCGCCGACAGGAACATCCGCATGGCGTCCTGCACCCGCGGGTTGTCGTCGACGATCAGCACGCGGATCACCGGGCCTCCTACAGCAGGTATCTACTCAAGTAGACCGTTCGGAGGAACCACTGGCGAGGGTCGGATGACGACTCTCGGCCGCGACGTTTGTCGCATGCGCGACCTGCCGGCGCCACTTCGGCGAACTGTGGTTGTGCCTTTGAGCCAGCTCTGCGGTGTTGGTCTCACAGTTGACGGGAGTCTTGGCTGTGCCAAGGACATCCTGATCACCCGCCTGTCCACATTGGTGGAGTAGGAACCGACGGACAAAGGCTGTGAACTGCGTCTGGTTCTCGTCGCGCTGCGCCAGTTGGATGAGAACCAGCTCTTCGGCGATGGAGAGGAGCGGCTCGGCCTCGTCGACGCCCGCGACGGCAAACCGTCGCACCGCTGCAGATGCGCGCGAGCGACGGTCGGCTGCTGCACGCGGACGACGTGGAGGTCCGCACAGTTCGACGCAACATCACCTCTGGAAGGGGCAGGCGATGATCAATTTTGATGTGCAGAACCCGGCCGAGTGCGGCGTCACGCCGGCGGGCTGGTCTACCGGCCTGAAGGTTCTGGTCCACCTGCGACTGTGACGATGGCTTACGGGCTCGGAGGCATCAAGGACATCCCTTGAGATGGACGGCTCACAGATCTGTACATGGAGAAGTAGCTACGCAGGCGGCCATATGATCGTGCACGGTGCGACCGACCGTCGGCTGTCAGCCGTCGTCGCGTAAGCGGCTGTGGTCAGCGGCTTCGCGACGGGCCAATGGCGCGTTCGAAGCGGCCGATCTGGTCGGGCGCTTCGAACGCACGGATGTTCTTCTATAACGCCCACGTGCTGCTTGTGCTCCAGCGGTGCCCGGTCCTAGTCGTCCATGATCATGACTGCGCACAACCATCCCGGCCGATGTGCTGACACGTGTTCAGTTGACGCAATGTCGACAGTTCGTTGACAACGCGGGTGGCAGAATGACCATGATGGTGAGTTGAAGCGTCGCGATGCGATCTCGGCAATCTGGACTCGCCTGCGTGGAACCCAGGGTGCTTGACTGCAGTGCGAGTGCGGTACGGATCTCAGGCGGAGCACGAAACGCCGAATATCGGCAAAACGCCACCTGTTCGCAGGAAGTTAGTATGCGGATCAAGCGCCGACTTCGAAAAATAGACAACTTGCATGGTGAAGGTGAAGATGGCTATCAGGCGTGCCAGTGCAATCATTGGCGCTGTAGGGGTGTTGCTGGCCTCGACTGCAATCTCGTCGAATGCAACAGCGTCAGCCGATATTGATCGTTGGACGGTTTGCAACAACTCGAAAGTCGACGTCGACGCGCTCTACATGATCGTTGGTCGGGCCGATACGGGATGGAGCGTGTCGGTGCCTGTGAACACTTGCCGATTCTGGGGAAACCGCAGGCCCATCTCGGCGCAGGACTACAAGTTCGACCTCTGGGGTCACAACACCTTCAAGCACCTGTGTGGTGAGGTGAGGCGAGGAGGCGACGGTCCCAAGATCTTCGTGAAGCTGGACGAGTCGAACTCTCCGTACTGCGAAATCCACTAGAGGGAGACTTTTCAGTTCTCGATGATCGAGCGGGTTTGCGGTCAAAATGCCAACCTGCTCGATCATTTAATTTCTGCGCATCAGTTTCGCTTTTTCTTCGTTGTCGATACTGAATTCGACGGCTGCCTCACCGGCGGCTGCTCGGTCCACTTCGGCCAGTGCTGATCGCATTGCCGGATGGGTGACCACGGGCACCTCGCGAAAACTGTCACCTCCTCCGTTCTCTGGCATCGGAGACGTCGTGGCAACTTCATCTGAGTTTCGTGTTGAGTATGTGCTGTCACATCTCCACGCGCGCTTCAGGCGGCTTCTCGGGCGCACTCGGTCGATCTCCACGACAGCCTCGATGTCTGGAGGAGGTGTCTGCCGACTTCGAGATCCTGCAGCCGTCCCCGCAACTGGAACGCTTGGTGTACCTCTTTGCGCCGGGCGAGGCCTCCTGGCCCGGCTACAGAAGTACCGTGGCTGCCCTGTGCGGCGGACAGGTCCTCGGCCTCATCAACAGGGAGGTTGAGTCCGGGAGAGTCGCAGGACTGCGGCCTGGAGTTCTGGAGCACCAGTCTGTTCCCTGCGGTGGTGCGCTCGTCGCCTCCCTCGATCCCGGCGTCGTGGCTGGAGCCATCGACACCTTTTCTGAGGCCGCTGAATTCTGCTATCCCGCCAGTGGCAAGGGATCCTGTCACTCCCGCGGAACGGCTGCGCGACCGCCTCGGCCGACCCGATCACGGCATCGGAGGTTCTGTCCGAACTGGACTCCTGCGCGAGTGACCGAATCGAAGACGCGGGCCGGACAGGCACTTCAAGTCGCCTGTGAATCAGCTGTCAGGCCCCGCCGATGAACTCGCTCATGGCCTTCTTCTCGTCGTGCGGGATCCAGCTGGTCGGACTCTCCTTCCGCAGCCGCAGCAAGCGGCTGCGGAAGGAACTGGCGTGAGTTGTTACTACGCCTCGCCGTAACTGATGCTGTAGGAGGCGTCCTCGGCGTTGCCGCTGCCCCACACCCTGATGTCGACTCCCCTGTTGATGTAGACGGCAACCGTGTCGATCAGGTTGCCGTTCGCGACCCAGATCTCGATGCGGCTCCTGTTGGAACCCGAGGGCTTGGTCTTGTAAATGATCCGGCAGCTCCCCTTGGGGACTAGGGTCCCGGGGCCGCCGCTCTGCACCTGGTACCAGACGTCGATGTTCGCGCCAGAGCAGGCTCGGACCTGCCAGGGCTCTGCCGCGGCAGCGGGCTGGACGAGCGTCGTCGTGAGGGCGCCGGTCAGCACGGCCAGCGCGGTCAGTGTGCGACGTGCGTGAATTCTTGGCATGTGAACACTTCTTCTTCTCTAACGGTCGATGCGAGGCCGACCTGTCACTGCGCTGTTCGGAACGATGGCAATGCATCTGTGATGCTGGCTTTCGAGGAAGGCCAGGTGCAACGAGTGTCAGGGGAGAGGTGCCGATTATCACGAACTTGTACCCTTTGGTGCCTTCGGTAGGTGATCTCGGGAAATCGAATCTATCTGTCCTGGTCCGGATATGTTGGTAGGTAATGGTTTGTGGTCCTGGCAGGTAGCCGCGCTCGCGGCGTGCCCACCCTGGTCGTGACATAGCCTCTGGTAGCGGAGTCAACGACCAAGATTGGTCTGCGTCGTTGTTCCGCGGTTTCCTGTGTTGCCATGACGCTGTCACGTCAGACCTTGAAGCCCGAGACCGGTCTGATCCGCACGCACCGCTGGAACCTCGGATCCAGGGTGGGTCGGGCAATGCGCGACTGTCCTTGTCGCGCTTGCGGGATCGGTGCCATCCGTCCTGCGCTCGTCGTGGTCCGGATGTCCGCAGGTGTCGTTGCGCACGTGATCACCGTTGTCCTCGGGGGCACGGCTTCAGCGCGAGTCCGTAGTGAGCATGGACGGCCTCGCAGCTCGTCGGACGGGCCGTGCCGGAGATATCCATCCCCGGCGCTGACGTCGAGTTCGCAGAGCACATCCGGACGGCGGGGCAGTGATCACGGCCCTTGCAGGCGAATAGCTCGGGAGACCGGGCTGCTTCTCCGGGTTCTGCGGGATGGTGGGCGGATTGTTGCGAGGAAGGAAGAAGCGTGACGTTGAGGCAGGGGCAGCACACGATCGTGATCGACGGTGTGACGCAGGCATTCGAAGTCGCTGGCTCCGGACCGATCTGCATCGCTCACTCCGGCGGACCTGGTATCCGTTCCGGCTATCTCAGGGTCCCGCCGCTCGAGCAGCGACTGACGATGGTCTACCTCGATCCGATCGGCACCGGACGCAGCGGTCTGTTGCCAGGTGGCGCGTACAGCATGGAGCGCTACGCGGCCTTTTCCGGCAAGCTGGCCGAACATCTTGGTGTGGAGCGGTACTTCTTCCTCGGGCACTCTCATGGTGGTTGCGTGGGCCTGCAGCTCGCGCTCGACGCGCCCGAGGTTCTCGAGGGCCTCATTCTGTACAGCGGGGCTCCCGTGTTCGGCTCGGTGCTCTTCGAAGAGTCGGGACGCCAGGTCGAGGCAAAGGTTGCCCGCTGGCACGACCGGGAAGAAGTGGTGGAGGCGGCACGTGTTTTTCGCGCACAGGCGGCACACGGACTCGTCTTTCCTGATCAGGAGGCCGCTTCGGCGTACTTGAACGATGTGCTGCCGCTCTACTTCGCCGACTACCGGCACACCGTCGCGGAGCTGGGGTCGCTGAGGGCCGATCTGACGTTCGACCCGGATCGGCGGCACTACGACTGGGACGTCCGGGCTGAACTTCACAAGATCGGCACTCGCACACTGATCATCTCGGGCAGGCATGACTTCATCAGCCCGCCACGATGGGTGGACGAACTGCGCAGCGAGCTGCCCGTTGCGTTGCTGGCTGAACTCACCGAAAGCGGCCACTTCGGACACCTTGAGGAACCAGAGCGGTTCGCAGACGCGGTACTCGCCTTCACGGCAGGCTGATCGTTCCCACTCGGGGCCTGCCGCTTCTCGCGGAGCGGCCGGGCAGACTCCGTGACTCCGACCCAGGAGGAGAGTTTAGGGCTGGTTCAGCCGTGCGTGCCGATGTGTGGTGAACCAGCTTCGCTTGTCTCCACCATCCAGGCGTCGTACTCCTCCTGCATGTCGGTCGCAGCGAGATCGTCCGCCGCCTCCGCGAGATCCTCTGCAGAAATCGCGCCGGCGAAGCGGCGAGCCGGCCGACCGTCGCGGTATAACACAATCGTCGGCAATGCGCGCAAGCCGTGCGACTCCGCCAAGTCGTACCAGAGGTGCTCGCGGCGCGCAAGCGTGGGCAGCGGGCTGGAATCGTGGCGCACTGATGGACCGAATACAGCGCTGCTGCCTGTCTGCCCCTGTGCCCGGCAGGCGGTCATCTGACGGAACCCTTTGTGCTGTCCGACTTCGAACTGTCCTTACTCGGACGCCTGAACGAACGACCAGCTCCATTCGGCTGATGTCGCGGTACCGCACCTTGCCGTGCCGTTCATCGGTGAGTGAACGGTGGACGAGCTGCTGCCGTCGTGTGGCTGGGCGCTCGTTGCCGAGCTCATCTTTCTGCCAGTCCTCCAGAGACGATGAGGGCGACCATCGGCGAGCTCGGAACGTTCTCGACACCGCTGTCATGAACTTCTCCTGTGGTCGCGAATGTGGGCGCCACGGGAATCATCTCTTCTTCGTAATTCTTCCTGGCGGCTTCAAAATGTGTCTGATGAAATGTGGTAATTACGGTCCGTGGCGTGAGCGGCTTGAGGGGTGAACTGAGTCCGACGTGAACGCGTCCTTTGTGTGCGCATTGTAGAAAATTGAACATTTGCTGAGCGAAATCTGCTCTGGTTCAAGTGGTTGCCCCGGAGGAGGCGAGAAACCGGTGTGGCGTATGCGCTGCTGTCGCAGTTCTGCGGTGTCCAGCGTTTCTGTAAATGTATCCGAGTGCAACGAATTATGTCCTCAGGTGCTGTCGCGAGGACCATTGCTGCTCCGGCGGGGTCTACTTGGTCGCACGACTCCTGGTTCGGGGCTGGAGGGACGCCTGATGATCTGTTGGGACCGGTGCGGCGAGTCTGGTCAGGTCGGTGTCTTCAGCAGGTACGAGGTCGAAGTGCTGAACGGCTATGTCGCGGGATTGCTGAACCTGATCGAACGTCGCGGCAGGTCGTACGACTTGGTCACGACGAGATCAGGCCAGGAGGTGGGCGTGCCCACAGAACTCCTCGACGACCCGAGGATCATGGCTGTTCTGAAGGGTGAACTCGGCCGTGACGAGCCCGACTGGGTACTTGCCGCGGGCGAGTCACAGTGCCTCCGCGAAGTTGGGAGCTCCTTGCGCCGCATGGCGTCCACTCTCCCGGCGTCGGACGCCGTGGTGCATCTCCACTCCGCTGAGGACGTCACCGCGTGGCTGCGCTCGATCCTGTGCTTCGTCGCGTCGATCGAGTCCAGCGCGAACGAGGAAGGCGAGATCAATGGCAAGAAAGTGGACTCGACCGTGAACTGGTTGGTCGGGCTCTCCTGCTCACTTCAGAGCGCTGCGGCGAGCTCCGCTGCCGGATGGTGAATTCTGGATACGGATGTGATGCCATCCAACAAGATCGACGGCATCACACCTCCACGTGGCCCTGCTGTCATCGTCACGTATGACGCATCCTGCGCAAGTCGCCGGTCGCGTCCTGGTCGAGCTGAACGCGCCGACCGGGTTCGCCGTCCTCAGTGCCGGCGCCGAGGACGTAGCGGAATTTCTGGACAGCTCCTACGACGTCGTGCAACCAGGCGAGGAAGATCAGTGGATCGACTTCGGCCGCGAGTTGCGGAAGCTGGTGCCGACGATCGGCCGACGTCTTTGAACGGTGGTTCGTCGGCAGCGTCTGTCCTGATCATGGTCGACATCAGGAACCGCTGACCACGTTCGGACCGCCTGCGAACGCTCAGTCGTGGCGTTTGCGCCAACGCAGTTGCCAGGTGGTCAAGGTGCTGGAACGAGTGTCACTGGAGCCGAGTGACGCTGAAAAACGTGTTTCGCAGACCGGTTGGTCGTGACCCGTGACTGGGCCAAGGCGATCCCAGTTCGAATCCTGTCGTCCCGACGGTCTGCATCAGCCCGCTCATAGAAGCGTACTCCAGCCGGAAGCAAGCTGAGATGGCAGCGAAGTCCTTAGTGGACAGATGTGAAAGCTTGATCACCGAAGCGCCTCGACACGTTCGGAGGCCGCGAGCACTTCCGGCGCAGATCTGAGAGGAGATCGGGGCTGCCGGGGCCGCGATCGTGATCGCGGCCCCGGCAGCATGGCGCCGGTGGGCAATGACTTGTCGGCAAGCCACGACTCCGTCCGATCGGGTCTGAAGACGTCGTGGAGGAACGCAGCAGCCCTGCTGGTGAGACGCCGCGGTGGCAGTGGCGGATCTGGCGTTGTCGGGTGAACAGACCGACCTGCTCGACCAGGCCGCCCTGCCGGAGGTCGTGTGCACAGCCTGGTCTCGCACGTTGCCCGATCACCCCGCCGCCGCGCGACGCTGGACGCCCGCAACTGGATCGCGCGGCGTGAGGATGGTCCTCTGCGCGACCACATTCCGGCCGGTCACCGCGCTGGGCGACGTTCTGTACGCAGAGGGCGCGTCCACCTGACCATTACTGGTGGACGCAGCCGGAAACGCAGTCCCAGCAACCACTTGTCAGAACTATGCGCGTCCGCAGCGCTCAGGTCCAAACATGACGGGTGACGGGAACGATACGGCGGCCGCCGATCATCGGCACACTATTGGGCCTGCAGAGCCCTGATGACGGCTTCGGCCACCGCGCGGGCGCTGCCGGGGTTCTGGCCTGTGATCAGGCGACCGTCTTCGACGACATAGGTCGTGAACGGCTTGTCGGCGGTGCTGTAGTGGGCACCGAGCGCCTTCAACTCGTCCTGCAGACTGAACGGAACTGCGTCGGCTCGTTGGGCGAGCTCTTCCTCTCGCCATGAGAAGCCGGTCAGGTTCTTGCCCTCGACCAGGGGAGCACCGTTGCTCAGGGGGACGTTGAGCAGGCCTGCGGCACCGTGGCACACCGACGCCACGATCCGTCCGCTCTCGTGGAACTTCGCGGTCAGCACTCCGAGGTCGTCCGCACGGAAGTCGAACATCACCCCGTGCCCGCCGGTGAAGTAGATCGCGTCGTAGTCCTCTACGTCCGCCTCACTCGCTTTCTCGGTGTTCTTCAGCAGGTCCATGAACTTGCGGTCGCGATAGCGCTCGCCGGTACCCAGGTCGGCGAGCACGGTGGGGGAGAGGCTTTCCGGGTCGATCGGGACGTGTCCGCCCTGAGGACTGGCGATGTCGACCGTGAATCCGTGCCCTGTGACGTAGTCGAAGAAGTGGGTGAGCTCGCCGAGCCACAGCCCGGTGCGGTAACCGACCGCCTCGTACTCGCCTGCGTTCGTCACAATGGTCAGGATCTTGCCGGTGGCCATGGGCTCTCCTCGCGGTCGTGCCTTCGGGGTCGTTCGTTGGGCCGATGCTCACGGACGGCCGCCGCCCCGCGCACAGTCCACTTGAGACTAGTGCATCCGGTGAGTGTCGCTGACAGCCATCACTTCGCTGAAATCTCGCTCTACCAGGTCAAGCCCGGCACGGACGCGTTCCAGGTGGGGTGGCCTTCCACGCCCTGTTTCACCGCGGCGACCCGTCTCGTGTCGTCTCTGGACGAAGTGTGGTCCGGCGAGTTCGACCTGGTGGACAAGCGCTCGGACGCGCGTGGAAGGCGGGGTCGAGCAGGTGCGGGTAGGTGACCAAACCGCCGGTTTCAACGCTCGCCGACAGGACGGGCGTGATGGTCCCGTGCGCTGCTCGGCTTCAGGCCGAGCGCGACACGGTTTCCCAGTCCGCCCACGTCTTCAACCGCTCGGCGTACACACCCTGCACGATGTCGAACGCGCTGCCGGACAGCAGTAGCCGCCGGGGCGGCTGCTCGGCGTCGATCGCCGCGAACACCGCCGCCGTGGTGACGGCCGGATCGGACATTGTCTGCCCCGCTTCGGCCAGAGCGGCTGCCCAGTCGTCGCGCATGGTTTGGTAGGCGGGTAGATGTTCGGAGTGCACGGCTGATGTGACGCTTCCCTCGGTCGCATAGCCGCCAGGTTCGATCACCGTGGTCCTGATTCCGAAAGCCTCGACCTCCTGAGCCAGAGCTTCGGTAAAGCCCTCCAATGCCCACTTCGACGCGTTGTAGGCGCCAAGGGTGGGAAAGGCCGTCACGCCGCCGACACTGGAGATCTGCACGATGTGGCCGGAGCCCTGCCGGCGCATCAGCGGGATCGCCGCCTGGCTGACCCAGAGCGCGCCGAACAGGTTCACGTCGAACTGGGCTCGCACCTCAGACTCTGTGATTTCCTCGAGAAATCCCCAGTGAGCATAGCCGGCGTTGTTCATCACGACGTCAAGCCGTCCGAAGTGGGCATGCGCCTGTTGGACCGCGTTGAAGGCGGCGACCCGGTCGGTGACATCCAACCGAACTGGCAGGAACGCGTCGCCGTAGGTGTCGACCAGATCCTTGACCACGGCAGGGTTGCGCACCGCGGCAGCTACCTTGTCACCTCGTTGCAACGCGGCGACGGCCCACGTGCGGCCAAGACCGCGGGATGCGCCAGTGATGAACCAGATCTTGCTCATGCAGAATGTCCTTTTCTTGCGACATCGGGGATTTGTCGACGTCGGCAAATCTGACAGTCACTTCCGGCGGGCCATCCTCCTGGCGTCAACCCTAGGTCAAGACGAAATGCCAGAAGTATTTCGGAACCCCGGGAATGACAGAAAGCACCCCTGATCCGTATGACATATCCACTCGACGTGAAGGTGAAGGGGCGCGACCGCTGACAGGTAGATTGGGGATGGTTCGGTATTGGCAAACACAGGATGTGCGGGGTGAATTTGCATCCCGCTGTTCTGCCTGACCAGTTGAACTCTGGTTGATGTGCGGTCGTTTACCAGACCGGGGCCACTGGTAGCGGAGCACAGGGTGGTCACCTCGTCCGGTTTCGGTGACGCCGTACAACGCCTCCATCGAGTTTCGTTCTCTTGCGCTAGTGCACCAATCACCAGTTCCGCAGACAAGTCGTAGTGAAACGACGTGCCCAAAGGTGTCGCAGGGCGGGCACCGGAGAACCATGTTCGGGCCGGTATACGACCCAGGTTCAGATTTGGATGCATCGTCTGTCTTGTCTCGATACTTCGTGGTCGGGGCGACGGTGCCGTATCCGGCGTCACATCTCGGCTATGGGCGCGGTGTGAATTCATCTACTCGGATGGAATCCGCGCCCACTTTCGGTGAAGAGGAACTCGGTGAGCACAGGGCTGGAGCGAGCGCAGGACGAGGTCGTCACGCTGGTCAGCGAGCTGATCAGGATCGACACCACCAACACCGGTGATCCCGCGACGCTGGTGGGGGAGCGCGAGGCCGCGGAGTGGGTGGCGGAGAAGCTTGAAGACGTCGGTTACGAGACCACTTATGTCGAGTCGGGTGCGAAGGGTCGCGGCAACGTGGTCGCGCGGTTGCGGGGCGCTGACCCAAGTCGCGGTGCGTTGCTCGTGCACGGGCACCTCGACGTGGTGCCGGCGGACGCGTCGGAGTGGTCCGTGCACCCGTTCTCCGGTGCGGTGCAGGACGGGTACGTGTGGGGGCGTGGCGCGGTCGACATGAAGGACATGGTCGGCATGTCGCTCGCGGTGGCCAGGCACTTCAAGCGGGACAACGTCGTGCCGCCGCGCGACATCGTGTTCGCGTTCCTCGCCGACGAGGAAGCCGGCGCCATGTTCGGGTCGCAGTGGCTGGTGGAGAACCGGCCCGAGCTGTTCGAGGGTGTCACCGAGGCGATCAGCGAGGTCGGCGGCTTCTCGATCACGCTCAAGGACGACGTCCGCGCGTACCTGGTGGAGACGGCCGAGAAGGGCATCCGCTGGCTCAAGCTGCGGGTGAAGGGCACCGCGGGGCACGGCAGCATGATTCACCGCGACAACGCGGTCGCGAAGCTCGCCGCCGCCGTCACCAAGCTCGACCAGCACCAGTGGCCGTTGATCATCCGCCCGTCGGTGCGCGAGTTCCTCGACGGTGTAAGCGAGATCACCGGCCTCGAGTTCCCCGACGACGACATCGAGGGCTCGATCGGCAAGCTCGGCGCGCTGTCGCGGATGATCGGCGCGACGCTGCGCGACACGGCGAACCCGACCATGCTCTCCGCCGGGTACAAGGCGAACGTCATCCCGTCGACCGCTGAGGCCACTGTGGACTGCCGGATCCTGCCGGGTCGCGAGGAAGCGTTCGACCGCGAGCTGGCCGAGCTGCTCGGGCCCGATGTGGAGCGGGAATGGCTCGGCGCACCAGCGGTGGAGACGACGTTCGACGGCGCCCTGGTGGACGCCATGACCGCGTCGATCATCGCCGAGGACTCCGGCGCGCGTGTCCTGCCGTACATGCTTTCCGGCGGCACGGATGCGAAGTCGTTCCAGCAGCTCGGCATCCGCAACTTCGGCTTCTCGCCGCTGAAGCTGCCACCGGACCTGGACTTCTCCGGGCTCTTCCACGGCGTGGACGAGCGCGTGCCCGTCGACGCTCTGAAGTTCGGCGTGCGCGTCCTAGACCGTTTCCTGCGCAGCAGCTGAGGTCGACACCTGCCGATCGGCACGAGGCGTTGTGCATCCGCGGGTCGCGGTGCCGCGACCCGCGGATGCACGGATCGGCTCGCGACCCGGTAGGCGCGAATGATCGTCACCTCGCTGGTGTTGCCGGCAGCATCGGTGGTCTTGACCCGCAACGAGGCGAGTTGCGCGCTGGGCTGGTGCACGACCTCGGCGATGTCGTCGGCCACGGTCATCTCCCGCCACGTCGCACCGTCGTCAAACGACGTCTCGACGACGATGTTTGTGACTGCGGGCGTGCACTCCTGGTGCTGTACCCCCAGCGGAACTCGCAACGTCTGTCCCGTGCGGCGTTGTTCTCCAGTTCGGGGGGCCGCCAGTGGTGTCAACCAACTACAGTTCTGTCAGGCCGCTACCACGGCCGCGCCGACCAACCCGCCGCAGTCAGCGCAGGCACCCACGGCCACGCCGCGCTCACAGCGGCCCTCAAAGCGTCCCTGACGACGTAGGCGGCCGTAAGCCACCGCTGGCATAGCCGGACGGTCTCCACGATTGCCAGGAGGACCAGAAGCGCCGTGCAGGACGCCGTGCCGACAAGCGCCCTGCAGAGGAAGACCCCGCCGTGGCCCACCGGGCACGCGCGTCGGCCTTCAGATCCAAGTACGACACCCACCGCCAACCCTTGGCGATCCACCGCCCGACACCCCTGGTCAGAAACCAGCTCAAGCGGGCTGTGTCACAGGGGCGGAACGCACCCGAGACGCGATCACCGACCGCGCCGGGCACCATCGCCTCAAGGCCTCGAACACACCTCGCCGCGGCCGCAATCACGGGATGAGTTTTCCGTTACTGGACAACAGGTTTTTCGTCGTCGACAAACTGTCCATCTAGGACTTTCGGGCGAGTTCAATGCTTGAACTTTCAAGATCGTCATCCACGCTGGCCTCGACCCTGAAGATGATCACTCGTAGCCGTCACCGTGAGCGCCCGGACAAGCACGCAAGACGCCGGCAACGCGGGCACCAACAAGGCCGCCAGACGACCCCACCCCGACGCGCCTGGGTAAGTCAGCACCAGCCACTGAACATCAGCGATCAACTCCGCGCCGACACGCACCCGGCCCGTCAGCGACAGCAGTCTCACACCAGCACGGGCCGGCTCAGCCGCCTTACTCGCCCGCCGCACCGACAACCGCCAGCAGATCCACGGCGCCACCACGGCGACCAGCCCCGCCAGCAAGAGCGGCGGAGACAACTCGATCCCGGTCATGGCCGCTCACCCGACCTCGTGCCACGGTCGCGCCGTTCCTCCGACGCGTCGAGCTCCGCACGGCGCGCGTACTCGGGCAACAGGCCTCACGCACTCTCAGGCTCGTAACTGCGATTGCGGAAATCCCACTCCAGGCGCTCCCGCTGAACCGGGTACTCCGCGCAGGCCCGCGCGGCCAACTCCTGAGCGGCCCGGAACTCTCCGGTCCACTCTGGATACTCGCCGCTGGTCGACAACTACCCGCTCAGACCGTGGTTGCGGACCTGGTGCATCAGCTAGTCATCCGGCGATCCCGCGCACTCGTCGAGTTCAGCGGTAACCCGCTCGAAGATCTCGTTCGTCGGATCACACGCCCGGACCGGGCGTATGCCAGGTGTCGAATCGCGCCAGTCGTAATCCATGCTCGACCACGCCACCGCGCCACCGGCAGGTTGCCGACACGAATCGCATGGCACACCGCGTGCACACTGCCACCAGTCAGCCACACCACTTTCTTGAATCGATAGAACATCGGAACACGAGAAGCGAATGGTGTTTGAGCCTTTGCTTGAGGATTCGACCTGCGGATTCACTGGCCGTGACTCACGTAAGCGGGAGTGGAGCAGCGGTGCCCATGTCGCTTTCGGGATTGCGGTATGTCCGGCGGGAATGTCGCAGGTCAAGGCATGCGCAAGCCCTGCGACATTCCGAGAAAGATTATCTATTGCCGGTAGGGATGTTGATTTAACTACCCCGAGGCCTCAATTATGTGACCTGCTACTGGCGCCCAACTGGCATTACAGCCGGCAGGAAAGGGAACTCAGTTCTCAACACTTTCTCCAGCCGTTCCAATATCCCGTATTCTGGTATGCGCGATACTCCGTGCACCAATGTCCACTACCGTAGACGTTGACAACGAGTCGTCGAGCCTCGAGGCTGCCGTACGCCTCGACGATGTTGTCGGCCCTGCCGTCGCCTGGCATCTCAAGATTCCGACTCTTGACGATCTCTTTTCCAAATGCCTCCACCCAGATGTGCCAAATTTCTTTATTTGGCGCGATGTAGTACCTCTCCACAACGTTCCATGCGCCGGCATGCTCGGCGACTCCGTAGTGATTTGTCACTTCTTTCGTGCCGCACATCTTTGTGTAAAATTGAGTGTAGAATTTTTCGCGGCACGATGCGGCCGAAGCGGTCGGCGTAAATGCAACTGAAAGTAGCAGTATGGCCAGCGAGGTAATTGATGAGATTTTTTTCAACCTGGTTGCCTTCATTTAGGAGGCCTCTAATCTGTCGGGCATTCTCGTCAGGGTGGATACTGTCTCGGCAGTATAGTGCTTCTTGCGCCTGGGATGAATGTCCATAGGTGTGCTAATTCATGTCCGGCGTGCCATTGAAAAACTTTATCCGCGGCTGCGTCGCCGCGACCCGGTAAAGTTCCTGAACGGATTCGCCTTGAGCCTGCGCGCCGCGCCATCCAGCTGAGACATCGCCCGGTTGGTTGTCCTCTTTGGTGGTCGAACCGGACCACGGGCATCGGCACTTGCCTGAGATCGGCTGTGAACTTCGACCGGAACGTCCACACGCCGCTGACGCTGGCGCCCGTTGGGAGTTGGCTCGCTCAAGACGCAGTTCTGCCCGGTGGCAGGCTTCCTCCGGCGATACCTCGAAACCGGCCGCGTCGCTTGGAGACCTGGCCCACCCGAACGCCGTCGCGGGACAGGAGACCTGCCCTGAGATGACGGCGACCGTCCCTCGCCGTTGTTGTCATCGGTGAACATCGGGCAAGGTCACGAGCACGGTGTCCTCGAAACGCCCGAGTGCCGGCATCAGAGCAGGACGGAGACGCGTCGATGGTCTGACAACGGCACTGTTGGCCGCCTGGTGCTCGGTGTGGCCTGCGGTCACCTGATGGAACGGGCTTTGCTGCTCAACCTCTGGTCGTCCATGCTCAGAGATCACGATGACTCGCCAACTCCAATCGGCTGCCGCCGCGGTCACGAAGTCCCACACCGTGCGCGTGACGTCGATCGGCTTCCCCGTTGTGAGCCGGTTGCTGCCGTCGTGTGGATGAGCGTCCGTGGAGTGCTTCGCTGCCGCTGCCTCTGTCTACGGGACGCTCACGTTCACCGGCGCCGTCAGTGCGGCCGACAACGCCCCACGCCCTGGAGAGGGACCGCGTTCGGTGACATTCCCTTCCGCGCCAACACACTCCTCACGATCGGCGAGATCGGCAGGACCAGCGACATCGTCGTCCAGCATGGCCGCCTTGGACACCTGCTGAAGTTCCCGCGAACTGGGCCAACTTCTCCGCGGAACCCACGAGCGTGGCAGGTTCCACGACCTCAGGACATGACGTCGGAGGGATCACCGTTCCGGGTGAACGACGATCCCGCCGGTGAACGCAGGCGGCTTCATCTCCACCACGGGCAGCCATGCCTCTCGCAGATCAGATCCAGTCTGCTTTCGTAACAGCGACTCGCGGCACTCGACAGGCCTGCCGAAGCGTGTGCGCGGTGCGATCGCGGCGGATTTCCTCGGTAGATTCGCGGCGGCCCAGCGTTTCAGCGGCGCCAGGCTCTCGCGACGGCCTCTCGCCGTTGGACCTGCTCAAGCACGGACGGGCCGAGGTCGAGGGCTACGGCGGAGAGATCGTCAACGACAACGTGCGCGGCGTGACCAGGACCGGCGACGGGTTCGCCGTCGAACTGGCCGAGCGCACGGTGCACGCCCAGCGTCTGCTGTTCGCGACCGGCATGGTCGACGAGGTGCCGGACGACCTGCGCGAACGCTGGGGCCGCGACGTCTTCGGCTGCCCGTACTGCCACGGCTACGAGGTCCGCGACCAGAAGCTCGCGGTGTTCGGCGAGGAGATGAAGGTGAAGCTGGTCCGGCAGTGGTCGGACGACGTCACCCACGTGCCGACGGCATCGAGGTCGAGGACGACCGGCTGGTCGCGGTGATCTCCGGCTCGGACCGCATCCCGGCCGACGCGCTCGTGTACTCCGCACCGGTCAAACCGCGCGACGAGTTCCTGCTCGCGTTGGGTGCCGAAACCGTAGAGACAATGGCAGGTCCGTTCGTGCGCACGGACGCCAAGGGCCGCACGAGCGTGCCCGGCGTCTACGCGGCGGGCAACGTCACGGACCCGACGGCCATCGTGATCGTAGCTGCCGCGCAGGGAGCCCAGGCGGCCGCAATGATCAACGTGGACCTGCTGGGCCTCATGCCGGCAGGCTGATCCGGAACGTCGAGCCCTCGCCGAGCGTGCTCGTCACCGACACCGTGCCGCCGTGCGCCTCCACCAGGTGCCGCGTGATCGCGAGCCCGAGCCCGCTGCCACCCGTGCGGCGGCTGCGGGACTTGTCCGCGCGCCAGAACCTGTCGAACACGTGCGGCAGGTCCTCGGGCGCGATGCCGGTGCCGGTGTCCGTGACCTCCAGGATCGCCTTGTCTTTCCACTGGAACAGCTTCACGACGACCTCGCCACCCGGCGGTGTGTAGCGCACGGCGTTCGCGACGAGGTTGCCGAGTGCCTGCCGCAGCCGCACCGGATCCGCGCTGAGGTGCACCGGCGTGGTCTCCGCGCGCAGCAGGATCTCGCGGTTCTGCTGCGCGTTGACGACCTGGTCCACGACGTCGTCGAGCGCGATCGGTTCGGGGTGGAGCCTGAGCGTGCCGGCGTCGGCCTGGGCGAGGTCGTGCAGGTCGTCCACGAGTCGTTGCAGGAGAAGGGATTCCTCCAGCAGCATGTCGATCAGGTGCGGGTCCGGTTCGGCCAGCCCGTCCTGCGTCGCCTCCAGCCAGCCGGTGATGTTGCCCAACGGCGTGCGCAGCTCGTGCGCGACGTCGCTGACCATGGCCTGCCGCTGGCGTTCGGTCTCGGCGAGCTTCTCGGACATGGCGTTGAACGACTTGGCCAGCTCGCCGATTTCGCCCGCGCCGCCGTCCACCCGTGCGGTGCGATCGCCCTCGGCCGTGCGTTTGGTGGCGGCGGTGAGCGCGCGGATCGGCCGCACGAGCTGCGTCGCCGTGACCCAGGACGCGAAGCCGGCAATCGCGAGAATCCCCAATGCCATCAACGTGATCTGCTGGGTGCCGGTCGTCGACAGGTCGATCGCCTGAGGCGCGCCGGAGGTCGGTTCGGTGATGTACAGGTGCGCGTACTCGGCCACGAACGGCCGCAGCTGCTCCTTGCGCGCGCTTTCCAGGCACTCGGCGACCGGTGGTTCCGAGTGCCTGGTCATCAGGACTTCCCAGTCCAGTGTGAACTGACTCGCCTTCGAGTCGAGCGGCCACTGCCCCGGAAGGCGGCTAATGCACCCCTTCCACAGCTCCAGGAGTTCGGCGTAGGCGTCCAGCTCCGTCTTCGTCAACAGACGGAGCGCGTTGCCCGCCGGACAGGTCTTCTCGTCCCAACGCTCCTCTCGCCCCGGCTCGTCGGTCGACACTCGAGGCCTGCGGTTGGGGGCTTCCACGATGGTCACGTTCTGCTGCTTCACGCACTCGAGAACACGCTGGGCGGTGTTGTCCAGCTTGTCGTGCTCTTCGTCGGTGAGCACGAACGGTCCGACCGCGCGAGGGTCGATCTTGCTCGTGGCGCCCGCTTTGAGCACCACGTCGACGTTGAGCGGGTCGATCGAGACCTTGGGGGTGAGCGGCAACGGCGGCGAGCCCGCAGTGCCGGTGTCGATCAGCGTCTTGCCCCCGCGGTCGGTCAGCGCGAGCCGACGGCCGTACTCGCGCGCCAGACCATCCACATCGGACTCGGCCTCGACCCAGGTCTTGTGCGTGGCAGCGATGCCGAGCAGCTTGTCGTAGATCTCCGCGTCGGTGCGCAGCGCGTCTCCCTGCTCCTGCCGGATCGCGCCGGTGGTCGCCTGGCTCGCGAGCCACGCCGTGACCGCGATCGAGCAGGCCGCGATCACCAGGGAGAACAGGAAGAACCGGACGAGGAGGCTTTTCATACGAGCTTGTATCCGATGCCGTAGACGGTGAGAAGTCGTTCC
>NZ_JBIRVV010000010.1:0-327455 GCF_044387305.1 Lentzea sp. NPDC020367
GGCCACACCTGAGGAGGGGTGGGGGCAACGCCGAAAAAGTGTGGGGGTTTGAACCCCCCCGGCCGGGGGCCCCCCCCCCGCGGCGGGGGGGGGGGGGGGCCCCCCCCCCCCCCCCCCCACGACCACGTCGTCCGCACCGCTCATCCGCGCTCGACCACGGGACGGATCTCCAGGCCGCTGTGCGCGTAGTTCAGCTCGGGCAACAGCTTCGCAAGCTCCAGCACCTCGTCCAGGTCGGCCGCCTCGACCAGGTAGTACCCGCCGAGCCCTTCCTTGGTCTCCAGGAACGGCCCGTCGGTGGTGTGGATCTGGCCGCGCGCGTCCGCGCGCAGCGAAGTGGCCGTCGGAGCCGTCTCGAGCTGCCGGCCGTCAAGGACGCGGGTACCGGCCTTCGCCGCGAACGCCGCGTGGCCGGCGTTGTGCGCCTCCCACTGCTCACCGGTCATCGAGTCCCACTGCTCGGCGTCGCCGTAGATGAGAATCATGTACTTCGCCACGTCGTCAACCCCTCGGGTACGGGCCCCCTCGGCGGGTGGGCCTCCTACCGTACGACGAAGAAGGCGAACGCCAGATCGACAACGGGGCTCTCCGGTGCGGTGACAAGTGTCAGGAACGAACCCGCTCCGCGGGTGCGGTCCAGCCGGTGAAGCGGATCCACTCGGCCAGGCTCCAGATGTCCGGCTCGACGGCCTTCGCCGCTGCGAGGTCCGACGGGTGCTCCGACGCCTCGGCGAACTGGCGGAACATAGCCTTGTCGAGGTCGCTCAGCGGCAGGGCCTCGTAGCGTGACGGCAGCCCGGCGCGCGCCGAACGCGGCGGCGATCTCGGGGCTCGTCGGCTCGTCGCCGACGACCTCGACGACACCGCCAGGCACTCCGCGACGCCGAGCAGAATCGCGGCGGCGACCCGGCCGATGTCCTTGATCGAGACCATCTTCAGAGCGATGTCGTCCGGCAGCGGCAGCCTCAGCACGATCGTGCCGTCCTCCATGCTCGGCGCCATCACGGTCACGAAGTTCTCCATGAAGGCAGCCGCGCGAACCATCGTGGCTTTCAGGCCGGACAGCTTCAGGTACTCCTCGATCCGGTGCTTCGAGTCGTGATGCGGCACGCCCGTTTCGCGATCCGCCCCGAAGACCGAGTTGAACACGACGTGCGGCACGCGCGCAGCGGCAGCCGCATCGACGAGGGCGGTGCCCACTCGGACCTCCTCCTCGGCCTCCCCGAGGCTGTTCACCTCCGGGGTCATGAAGTAGAACGCGTCGACCCCCTCCAGCGCGGCGGCCAGTGACGCCCGATCGCCGATCCGGACGGTCGCCAACTCGACGCCTCGAGCGGCCAGCGCCCGCGCTCGATCGGACTCAGGGGGTGCGGACGAGGGCCCGCACCCGCGCTCCTCGGCCCAGGAGCACGCCGCGCCTACTGGGCACAGATCATCGCCGCGTTCGAAGGCCGACGACTTGATCAGTGCGACGCCACCGACATCGAGATCCTGATGCGCCAAACTATGGAGACGCGCATTGTCAGGCGAACCGACCGCGGCGGCCACAGCACCGGCGAGCATCTCCTCGCCGCGATGCGCACCATCTTCACACACGCGATTCGCGACGAAATCCTTCCGGCGCAGAGCAACCCAGCCGCAGCCATACCGAAACCCAGCCGGCAACGCTCACTACGCAGAGCACTCACCAATCCGGAACTGACCGCGATCAACGACACTGTCGCCACGACAGGTAGCGACACTCCACTCGACACACTCATCCTGCGACTGCACACCGAGACCGCCTGCCGCCGCGGCGGAGCACTCGCGCTCCGCGAGGACGACGTCGATCCTCACTGGTGTCTGCTTCGCCTGCGGGAAAAGAACTACACAATCCGCTGGCAACCCGCCAGCCCCACCCTGATCACGGCCCTGCTCCGCCACCGCGATCAACGTGGTGACGGCAGACCCTCACCCGACCAACCGCTCCGCCATCGCGACGGAACACCGATCACCAGCCGCCGCTGGAACGGACTATGGCGCAGAGTCGGCGACCATCTGCCATGGGCAGCCGTGCAAGGCGTGTCCACCCACTGGCTCCGGCACACCACCCTCACCTGGGTGGAACGCCACTTCGGACACGCCATAGCCCGCGCCTACACCCGTGCGCCACGCCGTGGTCAGGCGGCCTCCAGGACGAAGAAGATGAAGCTCAGGAAGGCCCCGGAGGGGAACATCGCCATCTCGTCGGGAAAGAGTTCGTGGGCTTCCGGCGCCGGAGGCGGCTCGCTGATGACGGCGGTGCGGAAGCCTGCTGCGGTGAAGGCATCGGTCATCGCGTGCAGCGGCCGGTGCCAGTAGGTGAGCACGGCCTTCTGGCCGTTGAAGTCGTACCCGTCGGACCACTTGGTGGTCGCGAAGTAGTCAGTCTCGCGATGCACCATCTTGAGGAGGACGGGGTGGTTGACGACCACGATCAGCCGGCCACCGGGCTTCAGCACCCGCCGCAGCTCGGCCAGAGGTGCGGTCCAGTCCTCCAGGTAGTGCAGCACCAAAGCGGCGACGGCGTCGTCGAACGCGCCGTCGGGGTACGGCAGCGGGCCTGTTATGTCGGCGACCCGCAGGTCCGCGTCGTCGCCGAGCCGCTGCCGGGCCAGCTCCACCATCTTGGCGCTGCGGTCGAAGCCGCTCACGACGGCTCCCCGATCACGTAGCGCTGCGGACACAGGACCAGCACCGCAGCCGGCGTCGAGAATTCGTCGACCGGCCACGTCGCCGGCCAGGTCCACGATCGCGGGCCGGACGTAGTAGGCGTTGAGGAGGCTGGTCTCGTTCTCGGCCGTGTACGCCTCGGCGAAGCCGTCGTAGTCGTTCTCCACGGCCACATCGGCGATGACGGCGGAGCTCTCGGGAATGGCAGGCATGTTTCCCATACTGCCCAGTGATCAATCAGGGCGCCAGGAGATCATCTCCCTCGCCAATCGCCCGCTTGGGCAGCGCGCTCCCATCAGCCCAGGTCAACGCCGATTCGACTTGATACTCTGTGGATTGTCCAGGAGCCGTGTTGGTGTGCTGGAAACCTGCCGCGACAATGCCACGGTGCCGAACTTCGATCTTGTCCCCGGAGGCGCAGGCGAGGACAAAAGTCAGAGCCGCAGTCGGCGGCGGTAGAGGGCGATCAGGTGCTGCGCGGTCTCGCTGTCGGTGTGTTCAGCGCCTAGTACAACTCGACGTCCTTCGCCGCCGAAGACCGGCAGAGCAGGACCAGCCAGCCACCCAGCTGGTCAAAGACGAGGTACAGCAGTCGCAGCGCCACGCCCACGATCATGCCGACCGAACGACAGCGCCCGACCACCGCGGCTCAACGCATGTGTGCAGAGTTCTGGCACCCCACACCGAGGCCACGCCGCACGATCACCACTGCTCAGCCGGCGAGTGCAGGGTTCTGCCAGCTCACAGACGAAACCTCGAGCAGGTGGGTGAAGCAGTCGCGCGGCTGTCACGTGTCCCGGATGCACTCGCTCCCGCACACCCCTGTGGAACGCGGTTGACCACTTGGCCGCGACGGGCCACGCGAACGGGTCTACCCCAGCAGGCCGCGTAAAGGAGCACGTGGCGGGCGGCTGCCCTTTCCCAGCTGTAGCCGGCGGCGAGGGCCCGTCCTGTCGCCTGACGAGAACCGGGTCTGGAACACCTACGTGGAGGAAGTGGACGAGATCGTGGTCGTCCTCAACGGCGTCACCCTGGGCGGCACGAGGGGGCAGCTGCAGGAGGCGTTCGGCCCCCGTCCGATCGACCCGGACCCCGACGAGGAAACCGACCTGGGCGAGATCCTGCTGTGGGCGGCCGGCGTCATCTCGACCATCGTCCTCGTGGTCAAGGTGCTGGGCTTGCTCGGACGCCGCCGCGGGTCGTGACCGGATCCCGGGCCTCGCAACATCCACGGTGGCGTGAAGCGTATCGAGACGAGGTGCGACCGTTCGGACTGAACAGCTACTACACGCTTGAACTGCAAAGACGCATTTTCAGGCACGGAAGGCCAACACAACCCCACGCAACGCGGGCAGCAGGTGCGCGTCACTGTGAGAAAGACGTCCCTGCCGTCGGAGGTAGTTAGCCGTGCGAGTCTTGGTCTGCGTCATCCTGTTGGCAGCAAACCTGATGAACGCAGGGAATGCGGGGGCCTCCGAACGGCCGTTGATCGGACCCGCACGCGGCGATTCGTTGCACATCATGTCGTTCAACCTGAGATACGCCTCGCTCCACGAACCGAACTCGTGGACAACCAGACGGCCGATCATGGCCGAGCTGCTGCGGCGCGAGCAGCCGACCGTGATCGGCACGCAGGAGGGCCTTTTCGCTCAGCTCAAGGACATCGAGCGCGACCTGCCCGCGCAGTACGACTGGATCGGTGTCGGCAGGGCCGGGGGCAGCAGGGACGAGTTCACGGCCGTTTTCTTCGACAGCTCGCGGGTCGATCCCCTTGAGTTCGACCACTTCTGGCTGTCCGCGACGCCGACCGTGATGGGCTCGAAGTCGTGGGGGAACAAGGTGATCCGCATGGTCACGTGGGTGCGGTTCACCGATCGCGTGACAGGCAAGCAGTTCGTCGTCGTGAACACTCATTTCGACCACGAGTCGGAGACCTCCCGCCTGCGCAGCGCGGAGCTGGTGCGTGACCGGGTCGGTGCCATCGCGCCGGGACTGCCAGTTGTGCTCACCGGTGACTTCAACGCCGCACCCGCCGCGCCCACACACGACATCCTGACGAGCGGGACGGGCCTGACCGACTCCTGGCTCGCCACCGTGGAACGCCGTACCCCGCTTTACGCGACGTTCCACGGCTACCGGCCGCTCGTGCCGAACGGGTCGCGCATCGACTGGATTCTCATCCGAGGCGTCCGGGTGCTCCTGGCCGCGGCGATCAACACCTTCCAGCGAGGTGGCCGGCTCCCGTCCGACCACCTCCCGGTCCAGGCGTTGATCAGACTCTGACAGCGCCTCGTTTCTCAGCGGCGGACCCGCACGACGGTGAACCGTGCAGCTGATGCTTTGGCCCTGTTCAGGTGGCTTGTGTGATCACCAGGTGCCTATCTGCTCCAGGTCGTGCTGGCCTGAGTGGCGAATCTGGTCATGGCGATCCACGACGCGGCCGCTACGCCGGGAAGGTCATGGTGCGGTCAGTACGGCATTGTTCTTCTGTGAGCCCGTTGCGCCAGCTCGGGTCGTAGGCTGGCACCGCTTCCGGTTCCACCAGCACGTCCGTGAAGCGCTGGAGGTTGTCCGGTTCCGCCGACGGCACAATCTCGCAGACGCACCCGCGGACGGTCTCGTGGCTCAAACACAGAGCTGCAGTAGCGATCCGCTTCCTCCAGGTGCAGCGCAGACTTCTCCCCCAGCGAAGGACGGTCAGTCGTCGGTTCCTGCGACGAGGGACTCCAGTCGCACCTCGGGATGCAGGCGCCGCATGACGCCCAGCGCGGTGGAGTCGACGAACAGGGCGAGGTCCACGCCGTCGGTGCGGGTGAGCACCTCGGTGCGGTTGCCGTCCACCAGGGACCGTTGCTTGGGGTCGGCCAGGCGGCGCACGACGGTGTAGGGCAACGGTTCCAGCCGCACGGGCGACTTGAACTCCGCTTCGAGGCGATGTGCCGCGACCTCGAACTGCATGGGACCGACCGCGGCGAACACCGGTGCCCCGTCACCGCGACGCAACGAACGCAGGATCTGCACGACGCCTTCGGACTCCAATTGCTCGATGCCTCTGCGGAACTGCTTGGAGCGGCTGAGGTCCGCCGGTCGCGCGACGGCGAAGTGCGCCGGCGCGAAGCTGGGCAAACCAGGGAAACGCACCACGGGTTTGCCCGCGTGCAGGGTGTCGCCCACGCCCAGCGCGGTGGCGTTGACCAACCCGATCACATCACCGGGAAAGGCCGTGTCCAAGGTGGAGCGCTGTTGGCCGAAGACCTGTTGCACGTACTTGGTGGCGAACGGCTTGCCCGTGGCGGCGTTGGTCACGACCATGCCTCGCTCGAACACACCGGAGCACACACGCGCGAACGCGATCTGGTCGCGGTGCGCGCGATCCATGCCCGTCTGCACCTTGAACACGAACGCCGAGAACGGCGCGTCCAGCTTGCGCGGATCACCGGCGGCATCCGGCCGCGCGGTGGGGCGGGGCGCGATCTCGACGAGCAGGTCGAGCAGCTGCCGCACACCGAAGTTGAGCACCGCCGACCCGAAGAGCACCGGTGTCGCCGTGGCGGCGAGGAACCGCTCGAGCTCGAACTCACCGCCGGACGCGCCGAGCAGTTCCGCTTCCTCGCAGGCACGCGTCCAGCCCGCGCCCTCCTCGGCTTCGGCCTGACTCGGCAGCAGGTGCTCCTCGCCCGCGGCGGTGGCTCCGCCCGCGGTGCGCTGGTAGCGCACGAAGTGCCCGCTGCGGCGGTCGAGCACGCCGCGGAAGTGGCCGGCGTCGCCGACCGGCCAGGTCAGCGGCATCGCCTGCAGCCCGATCCGCTCGCCCAGCTCGTCGCACAGGTCCAGCGCGTCCCGGCCGGGACGGTCCCACTTGTTGATGAACGTGATCACGGGGATGCCGCGGTAGCGGCAGACGTCGAACAGCTTGAGGGTCTGCGGCTCCAGGCCTTTGGCCGCGTCGAGCAGCATGACCGCACAGTCCACCGCCGACAGCACCCGGTAGGTGTCCTCGGAGAAGTCGGCGTGGCCGGGAGTGTCCAGCAGGTTGATCACGCAGTCGCGGTAGGAGAACTGCAACGCGGCGGACGTGATGGAGATCCCGCGCGCCTTCTCCATCTCCATCCAGTCCGACACCACACCGCGCCGACCGGCCTTGCCGTGCACCGCGCCGGCCTCGGAGATCACCTTCGCGTGCAGGGCCAGCGCCTCAGTCATGGTCGACTTGCCCGCGTCCGGGTGGCTGATCACCGCAAAGGTGCGCCTGCGTTCCGCTTCCACGAGCACGGTTGCGGACGAGGCGGTCACCGGGGTGGCGGTGGTCATTCGCGATCCTTCGGGGTAGACGACATCTCGCCAAACTCTACCCTCACGTGACGGTAATCTGGACCTGCCCCCGGAGTCACGAGTGGGGGTACGAGCACCAGAATGGCTGGTGATCGTGACGCAGTTCGGGAAGGGATGTTGTGGGCGAGCACATGCAGATCGGCGAGGTGGCTGAGAGGACCGGTCTGTCGTTGCGCACGATCCGGTACTACGAGGAGGTCGACCTGGTGGTGCCGAGCGCGCGCAGCCAGGGCGGTTTCCGTCTCTACACCGAGCCTGACGTGCAACGCCTCGACGTGATCAAGCGGATGAAACCGCTCGGCTTCCACCTCGAGGAGATGCGCGAGCTGCTCGGCATCCTCGACGCACTGTCCACCGGAGACGATCCCGATCGCGACATGCACCTCGACCGCCTCTCTGGGTTCTGGACCGCCGCCGACGAACGCTGCCAGCAGCTGCGCGCGCAGCTGCGCATCGCCGAGGACTTCGCCACGACACTGCGGTCCCACCTGCCCTCGAACTGACGAACATCACGCCTGGCCCGCGTCGCCGATTTCCTCTCACAGATAACTCTCACGTAACGTGAGGGTGTGACCATGGCTCGAACGTCCACCCCTCCGCCCGCACTCGCCCCGGATGCCCTGCGGGTCATCGCCCTCGGCGGCCTCGGTGAGATCGGCCGGAACATGACCGTGTTCGAGCACGAGGGCAAGCTGCTCATCGTCGACTGCGGGGTCCTGTTCCCCGAGGAGCACCAGCCCGGCGTCGACGTGATCCTCCCGGACTGGAGTTGCATCCGGGACCGGCTGGCAGACGTGGTCGCCATCGTGCTGACCCACGGCCACGAGGACCACATCGGGGGCGTCCCGTACCTGCTGCGGGAACGACGGGACATCCCGGTCATCGGCTCCCGGCTCACGCTGAAGTTCCTGGCCGCCAAGCTGGCCGAGCACCGGATCAAGCCCGTCCTGGTCGAGGTCCGGGAAGGCGAACAGCTCACTCGAGGGCCGTTCGACCTGGAGTTCCTCGCCGTCAACCACTCCATCCCCGACGGTCTGGCCATCGCCATCCGCACCGACGCCGGTCTCGTGCTGCACACCGGCGACTTCAAGATGGACCAGTTCCCGCTCGACAAGCGGATCACCGACCTCCGCGGTTTCGCCCGCCTCGGCGAGGAGGGCGTCGACCTGTTCCTCGTCGACTCCACCAACGCCGACGTGCCCGGCTTCACCACCTCGGAACGCGATCTCGCGCCCGCGATCGACGAGGTGTTCCGCACCACGCCGCGCCGGGTGATCGTTTCCAGCTTCGCCAGCCACGTGCACCGCATCCAGCAGGTGCTCGACGCCGCGGCCGCGCACGGCCGCAAGGTCGCCTTCGTCGGCCGTTCCATGGTCCGCAACATGGGTCTGGCCGCCGAGCTGGAGTACCTGAAGGTGCCCGACGGGCTCGTCGTCGACATCAGGGACGCCAACCGGCTTCCCGCCCACCAGGTGACGCTGGTGTGCACCGGGTCGCAGGGAGAGCCGATGGCCGCTCTGTCCCGCATGGCGGCCGGCGAGCACGAGATCGTCATCGTCGAGGGCGACACCGTCCTGCTGGCCAGTTCTCTGATCCCCGGCAACGAGAACGCCATCTACCGCGTGATCAACGGCCTGACCGACCTCGGTGCCAACGTGGTGCACAAGGGCAACGCCAAGGTCCACGTCTCCGGGCACGCCAGCGCCGGTGAACTGGTCTACTGCTACAACCTCGTCCAACCCACCAGCGTCCTGCCCGTGCACGGCGAGGCGCGCCACCTGCGGGCCAACGCCGAGCTGGCCGTCAAGACCGGGGTCGACCGCGACCAGGTGCTCGTCGCCGCGAACGGCCACGTCATCGACCTGCACGAGGGCCGGGCCTCGGTCACCGGCCAGGTCGAGATCCACAACATCTACGTCGACGGCCAGACCGTCGGCGGCGTCACCGAGGACTCCCTGGCGCAGCGCCGCACGCTGGGCGAAGAAGGCATGATCACCGTAGTCGCCATCATCGACACCGACACCGGGCGGCTCGACGACACACCCGACTTCATCGCCCACGGCTTCGAACACGACGCCTCGACGTTCCTGCCGGTGATCCCCGCCATCGAGAAGGCCCTCGCGGGCGCGGCGAAGAGGAGCACCACCGACGTGACGGAGTTCGAACGTCTCATCGGCCAGCAGGTGCAAATGTGGGCACAACGCACATACCGCCGCCGACCGGTGGTCATCCCGGTCGTCATCGAAGCCTGAATCGCACGTGGTGATGACCATGAGCAACCCGCGCCGATTCGAAGCGACGAGCATCTTGCAGATGTCCTGGTCTGATTCCAGATCAGCGTGCGGTCCGGCAGTTCGCCGCGAAATTTCTTGACCCCGGTCGAAATAACTTGGCGACGAAAGATTGAATCGAGTTGACTGGCACTCCATGCGGGATTCACCAGAATCCCGTGGGGTAATTCATATTTCGGCGACTTTCATGTCATCACACCAATCCAAAGCGAGCGTCGACTGAACTGGGCGACGGGCAGTTTCCACAGCCTTGAGCGTTAGCGGTGCGGGTCGAATTTCAAGACGCTGGTCGCTGTGGTGAATCTGCAAGTGTTGCTCGCGGACTTGATCGACCAGGTCTTCGCCCACACCTACTTGCACAGCTCCCGCGGCCCGCCCGAGCAGGTGTGGCAGTGCCTCAAGAAGGTGGTCTTCTCGGACGTAGATGTTCCGCGGTTCGCCGTCGGACCGTCGCTTGACGCTGGTGAAGCCGTGCCGGCATCGATAGCCGGCTCGCCCATGAACCCAGTTCCCGTCCATCCGACTGCCACACAGCCCGCACACGACGAGCCCCGCCAGCAGGTAGCGCCGTACCTCGCCGTCCTTTGCAGGCTTCGCCACCCGCATCCCCTGAACGGCGACGAAGGTCTCGTCATCGACGAGTGTCTCGTGCGCGATCCGCTCGGAGATCTCCCACTCGCTGACCGGATTCCACCGCAGCACACCTCAACCGCGGCCGCCTGGACGCCATCGAGGCCCGTAACCCGTTGTGCTGCTTCGGTTCCACACCTGCCGGCCGGTGTAGCGCGGGTTCTCCAGGATCATCGCCACCGTCCGGACGATCCACCGCTCCCCCGACCTATGCGCATTCCGCTCCGGATCCGCGCCCGACGGGCACACCACGCCTTGCTCGTTGAGCTCGCGCGCCAACGACGCCACCGTCCGACCGCGAGCACGCTCGGTGAACATCCACCGCACCCACGGCGCCGTCACCGGATCCGGCGCCAACACCTGCACCCGCCGACCCCACCGCCCATGCACCGGATTCGGATGCCGACCACCATCAACAAGCCGATACCCATACGGCGGACGACCACCCAGAAACCGGCCCTGCACACGCGTCTGCGCACGCATCGCCGCCAACACCCGCTGCCGCGCCCTCGCCACCTCACGCTGCGCCTGCGCACCCCAACAACACCATCAACGCCTCATGCACAGCACTGCCCAGCTTCACCGGACCACCGGCCTCCGGCAGCCACACCGCAACGCCAAACGCGTTGAGCCCGGTCACGACCTCACGGAACTGACCTGAGGTGACGCTCATTGATTATGAGCAGCCGGTCTGTGAGCTCGCGTCTGACGGTGCCGACAACCCGACCGGATCCTTGTGCCGAACGTCAGCCGACCACTTCACCTGGTAGACGAGCCACTCCGCGGGTGCGCTCCCCTCCGGAGGGTTCCTCACCAGACCGTCCCTGCCACCGTCGGACTGCTGCAGCGCCAGCGGGACGAACCCTCGAACCAAGCAGTCAACAGCGCGCCGACCAACAACTGGAAGTCGTGGTCCCCCAGACGCTCGTACAGTTACTTGTGGCGGCTCTCTGCCAAATCGACTCCTTCAACGAGTCAGCAATCATCCCATCCAAGTGCCACGTATCGACGCAACACACGGACACCCTGACCATCGGCGGCTTAGGTCCCGCGAACGGTCAATCGCTCGATCGGGTCAGCCGGAAAACCTCGCATGCGAGGTAGAGCGCGGACTAGGCACCAGGGCCTGCAGGTCGAGCGCGTATCTCCCGCCGAGCCGCACGACGTTAATAAAGGCGCCGGGCAGCAGCTCACAAAGCGATCAGGTCGTGCGCGAGCTCGCGGCGTCACCCAGGGCTGCCGGTTCGACCGGATGGCCACGGTCTGCTTCCGTCCTCGGGCCGCATGACGCGCAACGGCGTGGTGGAGAAGGCGCGCCACTTCGCGACGCGGCGCTGGTGGCGCGGCTCCCGGAGTTCCGCAACCACGTCGGCAGCGCGTGCTGCCGACGTCAAGGCCGGTTCCGCCGCACGGAAATCCGTCGCCGTCCGCCGCGGTCCTCGCTTCCGCCGGTCTACAAAGACGGTGTCAGGAGAACACACCCACCTGTCGCCGTTCGTGCTGACGGGATCCGGCGCGCACAGCGGGCATCGACACCGCAGTCGTCATTCAACTTCAGCGATCACCGGGAGGCACGACAATGGTTCGCAATCGCGGGCTCGACAAGGGACAGCTGTACCTCGGTGATCTCCGCAGGCTCGTCTCCGGGGTGATCGAGCGCAGGGGCCGGGCGCGCGTGCTGGAGGCGGGGTGCGGGCACGGGGTCGCGATGCTCGACCTCGCGGAGGAGTTCGGCTCGGCGCTCGAGATCACGGGCTTCAACCTGACCGGCGTGGACGGCGACGAGGAACGGCTGCGCGCGCTCGCCTCCGGGCGGGGAGTGGACCACCTGCCGCGGATCGTGTACTGCGACGCGTCGAAGCCACTGCCGTTCGACGACGGGTCGTTCGACGTGGTCTACAGCATGGCCTCGCTGTACCTCTATGACGACAAGCTGGCGTTTCTCGCTGAGTGCAACAGGATCCTCGCGGAGGGCGGCGTGGCGAGGGTCAACCCGTCCCTGCACTTCCTCAACACCGAACTGCCGGAGCACCGGTACAACCACAGCTGGGAGATCTGGCAGGACGGCGAGCTCCTGCCTCTGCCCGACTACCTCGACGGAGTCGACGGCGTCGAGTTCCACGGACCACGGCACGGGGAAGGCGTCGACCGGTCGTACATCGAGCTGCGCAAGCGTGACTCGCTCGACTTCGGGGCGCGGCTGATCTCGTCGATCGACACGAACTTCCTCTGGCACGACTGGGGCGGGGTGCTCAGCATCTACTCCACCCAGCAGAGCTTCGTGCCCAGGTACAAGCGCGCCACCGGGTGATCGGGCCCGGTCTTCCCTTACGCCACGCGACTTCGGAGGTTTCGCATGTCCTCACCCATCGGCCGGGGCCGCCGGATGCTGCCCCTGGTCGCGGTCGGCCATCCGCTCGGACGGCAGGCAGTCACCTGCAAGTTCCGTTGCGGGGACGCCTGCTCGCACGAAGCGCCGAACACGTCGGACAACCCGTACTTCGGCGACGTCGTGCACCAGGTCGCGAGCCGCCGAGGCGTGCTGAAGGCCGGTGCGGTCGTCGCGGCCGCCGGAGCGTTCGCGTTCTCCGGCACGGCCGCCGCCGCACCGCGCGGAACCCGGCCCGGCGCGGACCCGGCCGGCCTGCGCTTCGAACCGGTGGGGCCCAACACCCTCGACGAGATCGTCGTGCCGCAGGGGTTCCGCCAGGACATCGTGATCCGGTGGGGCGACCCGGTGCTCGACGGCGCGCCGGAGTTCGACTTCGCCGCCCAGACGCCTCAGGCGCAGGCCATGCAGTTCGGCTACAACAACGACTACTGCGGCCTGGTCCCGGTGCCGGGCGCCTGGGACCGCTGGCTGATGGTGAGCAACCACGAGTACACGACCGAGCCCTCGATGTTCCTGGACTGGTCGGAGAAGAACGGCGCCACGAGACTCCAGGCGGAGATCGGCTGGGCCGCGCACGGGCTGTCGGTCGTGCAGGTCGAACTCGACCGCACCACAGGCGGACTCGTCGTGTCGCGGGACCGGAAGCGCTACAACCGCCGCATCACGCTCACCACGCCGTTCGAGGTGCGCGGACCGGCCGCGGGCTCGAAGTACCTGAGGACCAACGCCGACCCGTCGGGCAGGAGGGTGCTCGGCACGCAGAACAACTGCTCGGGCGGTATGACGCCGTGGGGCACGATCCTGTCCGGCGAGGAGGCCCTGCAGCTGTGCTTCGCGAACGCCGACCAGATCACCGACGAGACGACCAGGACTCGGCTCGCGCGCTACGGCTTCGCCCCCGGCCCCACGACCCGCAGGTGGGAGGACCACGACGACCGATTCGACCTCGGCAAGGAACCCAACGAGGCCAACAGGTTCGGCTGGATCGTCGAGATCGACCCGCTCGACCCGTCATCGACGCCGGTCAAGCACACCGGGCTCGGCCGCATCAAGCACGAGGGCGCGAACGTCATCGTCGCCAAGGACGGCCGGGTGGCCGCGTACATGGGTGACGACGAGCGTTTCGAGTACATCTACAAGTTCGTCACCGACGGGCACTACCTCCCCGGCGACTCGAAGCGGGCACGTGAGCACAACAAGCGGCTGCTCGACTCCGGCACCCTCTACGTCGGCAGGTTCACCGGCAACAGCCCCGCGGCCGAGATCGACGGCACGGGAAAGCTGCCGAGCGACGGCGAGTTCGACGGCACCGGCGAGTGGCTCCCCCTCGCACACAACGACAGGTCGTTCGTCCCTGGCTTCACGGCGGAGGAGGTCTACGTCTTCACCCGGCTGGCCGCCGACGCGGCGGGCGCCACGAAGATGGACCGCCCCGAGGACGTCGAGCCCTCCCTTCACAACCGCCGCGTGTACGCCGCGCTCGCCAACAACAACCGCCGGGGCGTGACTCCCGGCAAGGAAGGCGCCACGGAAGTGGCGCCACGGCACAACAACCGGCACGGCCACGTCCTGGAGATCGAGGAATGCCGATCCGACAACACCGCGACGACGTTCACCTGGCGGCTCATGCTGGTCTGCGGTGATCCGAACGCACCGGACACCTACTTCGCCGGGTACGACAAGTCGCAGGTCAGCCCGATCTCCTGCCCGGACAACGTCACGTTCGACTCACTCGGCAATCTGTGGATCACCAGTGACGGCAACGGCTTCCGGTCCAACGACGGGCTGTTCGCGGTGCCGGTCGAGGGCGAGCACCGCGGCCACGTGAAACAGTTCCTCACCGTGCCGGCGGGCGGGGAACCGTGCGGGCCGGTCGTCACCGACGACTTCGTCCTCGTGTCCGTCCAGCACCCCGGCGAGATCGACGGGTCGACGGCGGCCAACCCGTTCTCACACTGGCCGGACGGCGGCTCGTCGCAGCCTCGACCGGCCGTCGCCGTGGTGTGGCGCGAGGACCGCGGCCGGATCTGCGGCTGAGCGGACGACGAGGTGACAGGCCCGGCCACGCTGGCCGGGCCTTCACGCGTCACTGGGGCCGGGTTCCCAGCCGATCCGTTGCGCCCAGGCATCCGCACGGGCAACGAGCGTCCAGACGAACGGCTGTTTCTCCTCGGCGTACAGCTGCGGCGCGTCGGCGCACCGATCGGCGATTTCGCGTTTCACAGCCTCGTACTCACGCACGGACGCGTCGTCCTCGCGCAGGAAGTCCCGCATCAGCAACGGAAGCTGCTCGGAGAAGCTGCCGGCCCTGCGCACGTGCACGTGGACCCGCGGCGTGCCCTCCTGTTCGCGGAAGTAGCGCTTCGTCAGCTCAGGGTTGTCCGCACGGAACCGCAGTCCCAGCCGTTCCAGCGGATCTCGGTAGAGCGCGAGCGGGTGGAACGAGGCCACCGACACCTGCACGTCCAGGTAGGGCTTCGCGGCCAGGCCGGGCACGGCGGTGGAGCCGATGTGGTCGATGCGCACCGCCACCGGGCCGAGCGCTGTGCGCAACGCGCCACCCTGCCGGGTGAACCACTCCCGCCAGCCGGGGTCGTGGTCAACGATCTCGATCATCAGGTCACCCTGCCAGGACGTCGTCCCGCGACCGGTTCGGCGCGCGGGACGACATCGTGACCCGCCGGGGATCAGACCGTGAAGTCGAAGGAGTCGTTGCGTCGCGCACGCTCTTCGAGCACCGCGAACGCGACCAGCGCGGCGACGAGCCATCCCGCGCCGCACAGGACGCCGAGACCGGCCTGACCGAGCACCGTCGTGGCGGGAGCACCGGCGTCGACCGCGCGAACGGCCGCGAGCGTGTGCGTCAGCGGCAGCGCCTGGGCCACCGCGCGCACCCAGCCCGGCCAGTACCCGACCGGCACCACCACCCCGCAGATCGCCATCATCAGCAGGTACGCCGAGTTCGACACGATGTTGCGCGCCCCGGCGGCGGTCAGCACGAACGGCGACAGGAACAGTCCCACCGCATAGCTCGACACCGCCGTGAGCAGAACGAGCCCGGCCAGTGCCGGAACCTGCGCCACCGTCCAGTGCACACCGAAGAAGGGCGACAGCACGAACAACGACACCAGCGCGGTGAGCGACCCGCTGATCGGCCACTGGAGGCTGCGGCCCAAGAACACCCAGCCCATGCGCGCGGGCGCCGCGCTCAGCAACGGCAGAGTGCCCTCCGCGCGTTCCCATGAGCTCGACGCGACAACGCTCATGGTCTCGACGACGCAGACCATGAGCGCGTTGCCGATCACCAGGTAGCGGATCCTCGCCGGGTCGTCGAGCAGCACGCCGATGAAGGCGCAGAACGTCACCTGGGCGAGCATGCGGCCGAGCCAGCCGAACCCCCAGGTCCACCAGGTGTACGTGGCGCGGAAATCGGCCCAGGCGTTGGCCGCGCTGTACCGGACCACGCCGAGCGTGTGGGCGACAGAGGTCATCCGGGCCTCCTCAGGACCGAGCCAGCGTTCCGGTGAACCGGACCCTGCGCAGGATCCGGCCGATCATCACGACACCGACGGCGCACCCGGCCGCCCCCAGCCCGGCGATGGCGCCGAGCCGCGGCACCAGGTCGGTCACGGGCTGGGGCGCCAGCGCCGCGCGCAGCAGGTCGGCGCTCCACGACAGGAACACGAGCCGGCTGAGCGGTTGCAGCCACTCCGGCAGGTAGCTGACCGGCACGAGGACTCCGCCGAGGAGGTAGATGGGATACGTCAGCGTGTTCTGCAGCGTGCGCGCGGTCGGCACCAGGACGTGCAGACCCGCCATGGCACTCGCCGTGCCCGCCATCGCCAGTGCCGACACCAGCAGGCAGGACACCAGCGCCACCGGGTGTTCGATCACGATCACGGTGTCGAACAACAGCAACGCGACCACCCACGACTCGGCGAAGCTGACCAGGCTGATCATCGTGACCGCGGTGATCCTCGCGATCACGACCACGGCGAACGAGGCCGGCGTGGCGACCATCGCCTCCAGCGTTCCGCGCGAGCGTTCCCGTCTGATCAGGTCGCCCGCGGTCAGCAGCGCGAGCGACCACAGCGACATCAGCACCGGGGCCAGCACCGCGTACGGCGCGAGGTCGGAGCGGTCCGCGTGGTCGCTGATCGCGAGGAACACCACGGTGTAGAGCGGCGCGACGACGAGCACGTGCACGGTGTCCGGCGCCCGGCTCGCGAGCACGGCCTGGAACCGGGCGACACTCCAGAACAGTCTCATTTGGACACCAGCATCCCGCGGTCGCCGATCACGTGGAGGTAGACCTCCTCCAGGCTGGGCCGCACGGTGCGCACGCTCGTCACCCCGGCACCGACCAGGCAGGTCAGCACCTCCCGGGTGCCTTCGGCGGACGTGGTGTCGACCTCGACCCGCTCGGGGGCGAAGGAGCGGACCGAGGCCACGCCCGGCATGGGGCGGATGCGCGCGACCACGTCCGGCGGCACCCCGTCCGCCTCGATCCGTTCCACTGTGGACAGACTGGCGGCCAGGCGTTGTGGCGTGTCGGTCGCGAGCAGCGTGCCGTTGTCGATGAGCGTGACCTGGTCGCAGACCGCCTCGGCCTCCGCCATGTCGTGCGTCGTCAGCAGGATGGTCCTGCCCTCCGTCCGCAGTTCCCCGATCAGCACGCGGAAGTCGCGAGCCGCCACCGGATCCATGCCGGAGGTCGGCTCGTCGAGGATCAGCACGCCGGGATCGCTCACGAGGCCGCGGGCGAGGTGCAGGCGCTGCTTCATCCCGCGCGAGAAGTCGTCGACGCGATCGTTCGCCCGGTCGGTGAGACCGACGCGGTCGAGCAGTTCGTCCACCCGGCGGGCGAGCGCGCGGCCGTGCAACCCGTAGAGCGCGCCCCACAACCGGAGGTTCTGCTTCGGGTCGAGCCGCCCGTACAGGCCGCGGTCGCCGCCGAAGACGACGCCGATCAGCCGTTTGACGGCGAGCGTCTCCCGTGCCACGTCGTGGCCGAGCACGCGCACCTCACCGGCACTCGGCAGCAGCACGGTGGAGAGGATCTTGCACAGCGTGGTCTTCCCGGCCCCGTTGGGACCGAGCAGGCCACGCACCTCACCCGTGCCGATGGCCAGGTCGACCGAGCCGAGTGCGACGACCTCTCCGCCACGCCCCTCGAACACCCTGCGCAGCGCCTGAGTCTCGACGGCGACGTTCACCGCTCCTCCTCGTCCAGCGAGTCCAGTTCCCGCAACGCCGCCTCGTGGTCCTCCGGGGACACGACCTCGGTCGCCACCATCAGGAAGTCGCCCACGGGCGTGCGGAGCAGGTGCAGGCCGTTCGCGCGGTGCAGGTGGCTCACCGGCCAGTCCCGCCGCGCCTCACGCAGGGGCAGGCCGTACACCGGCAGTCCGGCCGCGAGCCGGGCTTCGACGACCGGGAGCACGTCGGGCGTCGCCGCGGACCGCCGCCGTTCCTCGGCCGCGGCGGGCTCGCGCAGCGCCTCGACGCCCTGGGCGAGCCCAGGCGAGTCGTGGACGGCGAGCGCGGCCGTCAACAGCTCCAGCAGTTCCGGGGCGCGCTGGTACTCGGCGGCGGTGGCCGCGATCTCGGCAGGCCCCGGCGGGTGGTGGTCGAACATCAACAGCGTGTCCAGAACGTCCCTGACGCCGAACTCGCGCTGGAACCGCTCCTCCGCCAGGCACACCAGTGCCGCCAGTGGGCCGTCGTCCGGCAACGTCGTCCTGGGCTTCACCCGGCGGTAGTCGCCGACGAGCGCGAGCGTGCTGATCTCGGCACGGAAGTCCCGGTCCAGCAGCGGGTCCTCCGACTCCCACGACAGGGCGAGCACCAGGTGCGCCCGGCCGTCGAGGCAGAGCACCGAGACGTCGGCCGACGTGATCTCGGCACGGTCGCACACCACGCGCGCGGCCTTCCACAGCGAGACTTCGTCCGGCACGAGCAGGTCGACGTCGTTGCCGGCGCGGACCAGACCGGGCGGATAGAAGCGGGCGATGGAGGATCCCTTGAGCATCCGCGCCGGCGTGACGGCGCTGATCGCCTCGTGCAGCGACGCGTACCGGGCGGCGCGGGAACGGGCACGACGCAGTTCGTCGGCGCTCCCGCTGCCGATCGGCGTCTCGCCGCGCGCGGCGACCGAGATCACGGTCTGCGGGAGCGGTGGCGCCGCGGAACGGGCCGCGCGCAACACGGCGCGATCGGACTCGTACTCGCCGACACCGAGCAGGTCGCGCATCAACCCCAGGTCGAGGCGGTCCACGAACGGTGTCATGACGACTCCCCCAGCGGTGCGTGCCAGAACCGGTGGGACGGCCTCCAGCCGAGCCTCGCCAGCGAGGCGAGGACGCGGTCGGCCTTGCCGGTCGAGACGTCGTGCACCACGTTGCCGTACAACGGCAGTCCCAGCGCCGTCGCGTGGTCGGCCGCCGCACGGCTCAGGGCGGTCGTGGCCTGACGGACGTCCACGACGGATTCGACGAGGCTGTCGACCAGCTCGACGAAGTCCTCGCCGGTCACCTCGTCCCGCGCCTCGCACAGCAGCGTCACGTGACCGGCGGGCACGTCCCCGTTCCAGACCAGCAGCGACACCCGATCCGGCTGGGACAGCAGGTTCTCGGCGACCGCGAGGGCGTCCGCGACGGGTTGACCGGTCTCCCGGCACGCCGCCTCGAAGGCCGTCACCAGCCAGTCGCGGATCAGCCCGTCGTGGCCGGCGTCAGCCCTCGTCACGTCGAGGGCACCGGCGGGGTGGGCGTCGACGTCCAGCCGGATGTAGGTGATCTGCCTGCGCCACGGCTCGGGCAGCACGACCTCGGGGGCCAGGCGCAGCAGCGCGGCCGTCGCGCCGGGGTGGCGGCGGGCGAGCTCGGAGGTGAAGGCCGCCAGGAGATCCGCGTCCTCGGTCAGTGCCTGCTCGGAGTGCTCGACCAGCACCTGCCTGCGGCCCGTCAGCGGGTCGGTGTAGGAATCGGCCACATAGGACAGTCCGCGGAAGTCGCCCAGCAGGCCGGACTCCCTGGCCCAGGCGAGGTAGCCGGAGACGACGGGGGCGCTCATGACGCCTCCGGGCGCACGCTGACGTGCAGACCGTCCGCCACCTGTGCGGCGGCGGCGCGGACGTCGTCCGTGGTGACCGCGGCCAGGCGCGCGAGCTCGTCCGGCACCGACCAGGCGACGGTGCCCGCGTACCCGCGCGCGCCGATGAGGTTCGCGTACTCCAGCGGCACCTCGGCGTCGCACACCAGACTCATCGTGGCCTGCCTGCGTGCCGCGTCGAGGTCGTCCGGCGACGGCCCCGCGCCCGCGAGGCCGTCGAGCAGCTCGTGCACGACCTCGAGGAGCCTGCCCGCGTTGCCGGGGTCGACGCCCGCGAGCAGGCGCCAGAGACCGGTGTCGCTGTAGCCGCGGTTCCAGGCCTGGAACGAGTACGCCAGCCCCTCCTCGCCGCGCAGCGCCCGGTAGAGCAGGGACGACGGGCTGGACCCCAGCAGCTTCGCGAGCACCGTGAAGGCGGGCTGGTCCGGATGACCCGCCGGAGGTGACGGCGCGCCCACGCAGACCCAGCACAGGCTTGCGCCGGCGGGCCAGACCGGAGGGGCCGTCTGACGGACGGGGACCGGTGCCGCACGGGCGGTCAGACGGGTGCCCGGCGGCTCGCCGGGTGCCCCGGTGAGCGGCTTGGGCACGCGTGGTCCCACGACGACGAGCGTCATCGGGGCGGAGAGGAAGGACTCCGCGTGTTCACGGCGCACGTCCTCAACGGTCACGGCGCCGAGCTCCGCGGGAACGCCGCCCACGGGGCGGCCGAGTTCGTGGCCCGCGAACAGCTCCGCGGCGAAGCCGTCCTGCACGGCGTCGGCAGGGTCGGCCGCACCGGTCGCGAGCTCCTGGAGGACGACGGCCCGTTCCGCGTCGAGGTGGCCGGCGCCGATGTCCGGGGTCAGCACGGCCGTCAGCAGCAGTTCGGCGATCTCGTCGGCGTCGTCGGCGTGCACCTGCGCGTAGAACTGCATGAGCTCCGGGCCGGTCAGGGCGTTGGCGTGGCCGCCGAGCCGTTCGACGTGCTCGCACAACGAGGGCACGCCGCCCGCCGGCACCGACATCAACAGGTGTTCGAGCAAATGGGCGACACCGCCGAGACCGGGCGGGTCGTTGCGGGCCCCGTAACCGACCGTCAGGCTCAGACTGGTGGTCTGAAGCCTTTCGTCGACCACGGCGACCACCGGCACGCGGGGAGCCTCCACCGGGCTCCGTCCGGATACAACCATGGAAATCCCGCCTTCGTCGGAAGTGTGCTCGATCGGCGGCGCCGCGGAAAGGGAGTTCCCTTTCCGCGGCGGCGCGGTCAATCAGTTACCGCAGTTCAGACCTTGCGGGGCTGGATCTTGTCCAGGCGGGGGCGGAGCAGGGAGGCGTGGTTGCGAGTCATCTCGATACCTCTTTCTCGTGAGTGACCTTCCCGCTCTCCGCGGGGTGGCCGGTTTTCGTACAGGACATTTCTATCAATCGGTTCCGCGATCTCCGAGAAAACCGGAGCGATATTCCGCACCTCGAAACCGGACTTGACACGGCGAGGTTTCCGGTTGATCAATGGGCGGATGTCCTATTCGGCTTTCTTCCGCGGGCCCGCAGGTCTCGCCGGCTCCGGCCACGCCCTGGTGAAGCCCGATGGCGTGCGCCGTGGGCTGTCGTGCACCGTGCACTCGCGACTGCTCGACGACGGTCTGGAGGTCCAGCGGGTCGGCACGCTCTGGCTGACCACGGACACCGCCGCGCGGTGGTACCCGGACAAGCTCGACGAAGCAGACGGCCCGCTCACCCTCGAGTACCTGGTGAGCGGGCCGATGCTGTTGCTCGCGGTGCTGGGCGAGGACGCGCTGCGCCGCACCGGCGCGGTCAAGCGCGCCATCCGGACGGAGTTCGCGACCGACGAACGCCACAACGTCATGCACTGCCCCGAAACGGTGGGGGAACGCGACCACGAGCGCGCGGTCTTCGTGACCGCCCTGGGACGACGAACGGGGTGGACGCCGTGGAAGGCGTCCACCCCGTGACTGTCGTGACGGATCAGTCGTGGTGAAAGACGACCTGTGCGGAGAGGCGTTCACCGCCTCCCGCGCGGCCACCCTTCGCCACCGCGTGCCACGAGTTCTCCCCGCGCACCAGGATCACGCTGCTGCCGAGCTCGGGCGCCACGCGCTCGCGCACGTCACCGACCGAGGAGGAGCCGAGCAGCAACAGGTCGCCGCCTCCGTCCGACGGCCAGTCCCGGTTGAAGTAGAACACCTGCGTGACGACCTTGTTCTGCTTGTCCACGTGGGGGTCGAGCCAGCTTTCCCGGTCGTAGCGCCACAGGTTGACCTCGATCCGCAGCCCTTCCAGCGACAGGCCGGTGAGCCGCTCGACGTTCTCCCGGTAGGCGGTCCCGACGACGTGGCCGAGGAACTCGTCCCACGGCTGCGGCAGGTCGCCGGCCGCGGCGGGATGCAGCCCGCGCACCCGCATCGTGTACGACTTCTCGCCCCCGGCGCGGCCCACTTTGGTGAAACCGTCCTCGGGGAAGGTCTTCAGCAGCAGCTCCGCCCACTCCGGCGCCAGCGTCTCCGTGACGTGGTACCAGGGGAACGGGTCCTCGCGCCGGGCGGCGGAGGTGAAACGGACCAGGTCGGCGGTCATGACACTCCTTCGATCACATCGGACGTGGACTGCGGCCCCCTGGCCGCCAGCAGTGCGGGAACGCGGTGGACGAACTCCTCCAGCTCCTCGGTGCCGATCGCCCGCCCGCAGTACTGCTCGCGAACGCGCGCGACGGCGGCTGCCGGTTCGGCGCCCAGCGCGATGTCGAGTGACGCGAGCACGCTCCCGGTCCGGCCGTGCCCGGCGAAGCACGCGACCTCGACGGTGGCACCGCCACGCAGAGCGAGCACCACGTCCGCGAGCCGCTCGACCAGGACGTCGACGTCGTCCGGTGCGCGCAGTTGTTCCCACGGCACGAACCAGCGGTTCCTCGCGTCGGCGTGGCCGTACCAGCGTTCGTCGAGGTACAGCCCCACGTCCGCGGGTTCGGCCGAGGCGGCGCCGCGGCGGCGTTCCTCGGAGTCGAGCGAGGTCGCCCAGACCACGAACGGCCCGACCCGGTACTCGGTCCTCCAGTGCCTGTCCTTCATCTCCTGCCGCTCCTCCCGGCGCCGGGAATCCAGTACCCCGCGCTGTGGTGTTCGGTGGGGCCGAACCCGGTCTTGAACCGCGTGACGGACGTGCCGGGATGGGTGTCGCCGAAGCTGAACCAGGCCCCGCCCTCCGCACAGGCTTGTTCGATCGCGAGGGACACCAGATAGGGAACGGCGCACGAGCGCGCGGCGATCTCCTTGTCCATCGCGCTCTGCCAGTAGGTGACGTGCGTGCCCTGGTGCAGCATCATCGTCACGGCCACCGGCTCTCCGCGCAGGCTCGCGACCCACAACCGGCACGCCGGGCCGAGGTGGCGGACGACCGCGGCGAACTTGCGCGGCGGGTTCCTGCGCCTCGCCTGCCACCTCGCCCTGACCAGCGGCACCCCGTCGCGCCGCGCCCAGCGGTCGACCGCCTGCCGGTAGAACCGCTCGAACAGCGGCAGGAACCGGCCGGTGTCGTCCACCTCGACGTCCAGTCCCGCGCGTTCCGCCCGGCGGACGTCGTTGCGCCGGGCCGAGGTGTAGCGGTGCTTCCACACGTGCCCGAAGCCGCCGGACAGGTCCAGGACCTGCGTCATGCGGGGGTTCGCGACGGCGGCCGGCGGCAGCACCGCGCGCCAGACCGCGTCGTCACGGGGGTCAGGGCGCAGGTAGGTGGACCGCACCGGCTGCGCCATCAGGTCGCGGACGACCGCGTCGGCCTTGTCCTCGCACAGTTCGCCGTAGGACAGCGCACCTCCGATCCCCCAGCCGAGCGGCCAGGACGACTGCTCCGCCATCGCAGCGGGACGCAGCCTCCCCCGCACCAGCGGCACGACCAGGCTGGTGCCGTCGTCCCACCGGTAGAGGCGGCTCACGTCCCTGCCTCGCCAGGCGCCGCAGACCGCGTCGCGCCACTGCGGGCTCTGCGACACCGGCGTTCCGGCGACATCGTGGTCCACAATGGACTGCCAGACGTCACGCGGCGCCGGACTCACGATCTCCGGCGCGGTCACGACAGCACCGCGCGAAGGCGTGCGACGTCCGCTGGCGCGGCACCCGCGGCGACCAGCGCGGCCTCCGCGCCGCCGTAGGTCCGCCGCACCCAGCTCAGCCACTCGATCGCGGTCTCGGGGCTGGTGCGCATCCTGCTCAGGTAGTCCTCACGGCTGTGCCCGCGCCGGATCCACTTGTCCTGGAAGCGGTCCACGTTCGCGGCGAGATCGGCGGCACCGGCCGCGTAGTCGGCCGCGATGTCCTCTTCGGACGCGTCCGCGAGCGCGAGCGCGAGCATCACCGCGACCCCGGTCCTGTCCTTGCCGAAGTGGCAGGTGAGCAGGAACGGCTCGGCCGCCACCTCCGCGAGCCCCGCGACCAGCGCGGCCCACCGGCCGGGCGCCGAGGACGTGAGGATCGCCCGCAGGTACTCGACACGGTCGCCGACACCGGGCCTGCGCGCGGAAACCGCCTCACGCGGATACCCGTCCAGCGGCAGGGAAAGCCACCTCACCCCGGCGCCGACCAACGCGAGCGGCGGGCCGTAGCGGTCGATCTCGGCGGGGGAACGCAGGTCGACCACCGTGCGCAAACCCAGCTCCGCCAACAGGTTCTCGGCATGGGCGGCGGTGAACGCCGTGCTGTCACCGGAGCGCAGCAGCCGTCCCCCCGGTGCTCCCCCGGCGGCGACGACGCGGAAGTTCACCCCGCCCACCTCCGTCACGCCGGTCACCTCGGGCCTCCCGGCAGACCGGCGGCACGGGTCACCTCGGCCCAGAACGCCGGGAAGTCGGCGTTCACGTCCGGCCCGTACCGCACCCGCACGACCGGCAGGCCGCGCAGTTCGGCCAGAACCCAGGCCCTGGTGTCGCGATGCGCCTTCGTGGGCGGAAGCAGGCCGAGGTAGTCGGTGAGGTCGCGCAGGGCGTCGTTGGTGATCTCGTGCTCGTCGCACCACCCGTCGCCGGTGGCGTCCTCGATCCGCCAGCCCTTCTGCCGGAAGTCCGCCGCCGGCAGGATCACGGCAGCCGGTTGGACCCCGGTCACCGCGTTGATCCCCGCGTACTGCACGAACTCGTCCATGTCCACGTGGATGCGCCGCCGGTCGCCGAGTGCCCACGACGTCACCTGGCCGGAGAGGGGGATCTCCGGCTGGCCCGGCCGGCGCAGTGGCGCGGCCGCGAACCTCGGACCGCTGGGATGCTCCGCGAGCACCGAGACGCTGATCGCGACCCTCTTCGGCCATCCAGAGGTGACCAGACCGCCCGCATCGCCGGTCCAGGTGGCCACGGTGTCGTCACTGACGAAGTCGTTGCCCGCCAAGGTGCTCGCGAGGAAGGAGAGGGTGGACTTCCCGCTGTTCTTGCGGCCCATCAGCAGCATGGCACGGCCGTCGACCGAGACCGACGAACCGTGGTGCATGGGCACCCCGGCACCGACGAGCTGCGCCCCGACCACGAAGCGCAGGAAGCGGACGACCGCCCGCAACGTCGGAGCGCCGAGCTCGCCGTCGATGGTCAGGTGGATGTCGCCGCTGCCCGGCCGGGTCGAGACCAGCATCGGTTCCGAGTCCGGCTCGCTGTCGCGGACCAGCACGGTGCGGTCCGGGTCCTTCTCCAGCACGACGAACCGGGGTCCGTCGCCGTGGATCCACATCTGGGGCAGCCTCGCCAGCGAGTCCCTGGCGGGCAGCCCCAGCCCCGGCTGCCGGGTGACGTGGACGCGCACCTGTGCGTCCAGCGACGTGTCGTGGACCGTCACGTTGGGGCTGAGGGCGCTCGTGGCCATCAGCTGGATCTCCGGCAGGTCGGTGTGGACGTCGATTCGTGCCGTCAGGCAGGACAACGCGAACACCGACCTCGTGGACGGCGGTGCGGACATGGTTCTTCCCCTCATCGTTTCGGTGGTCGCGCGACGCAGTCGCAGGGCACCAGGCCTGGTCCGGCCGTGGCGCCCGGCTGCGGCGACGCGCTGATCGCGGACGTCAGCTCGGCCAGCACCCGTTCGGCCCGCGCCGGGGTCCGGCACACCACCACCCGCCCGGCCGCCGCCCGCAGGACGGGCCGCATCGCGGCCAGGTCCTTCCGGCGGAACGCGAGCACCTTGCCCAGCAACGCCTTCAGGTCGCGCACGTACGGGTCGGCGGTGGCACGCAGGCGCCGCGGCAGGTACTCCTCCGCGCTTCCCCGCCGCAGGCGCACGCTGCGACGCAGCACGCGCCACGCGCACAGCAGCGGGTGGTAGTCGAGCAGCACCACCAGGTCCGCCCGCTCCAGCCGGAAGCCCGCCGTCGGCGCGTAGTTGCCGTCGATGATCCACTCGGGCTGTGCCGCGAGCCGCTGGACGAGTGCTCGCCACCGCGGCTCCGGCGTCCGGCGCCAGCCTGGCCACCAGTACAGGTCGTCGAGGTGGAAGAGCGGCGGGCCCGCGGCGGCGAGTCGGTGGCAGAAGGCCGACTTGCCGCTGCCGGGACTGCCCAGGACCGCGATGCGGCGGGGTACCGGGACGTCAGCGGGGATGGCCATCGTCGTCCACCTCGGCGAGGGTCGCCGCGACCAGACTCATGGTCGCGGCGTCGGTCATCGACACCCGCAGGCATCCGGTGAGACCGGGTAGCCCGTCCAGGGCGCGGATCCGGAAACCCCTGGCACGCAGGAACTCCGCAACCCGCGCCGGTGCGTCGGGCGAGCCCGTCGCCAGGGTGACGAAGTTGCCGCCGGGCCGTAGCGCGGTCCACGCCGGATGAGTGCGCAGGACGCGGGCGGCGAACTCGTCCCTGATCGCCGCCACGTCGCGCCAGACGCGGGCGAACTCGTGCGCCCGGTCCAGCAGTCCGCGCAGCAGTCCGATGGCGGGCCCGGACACGGGTCCGGCGGGGTGGAAGGCACCGAGCTGCGCCGCGATCGACTCGTGCGCGAACACGGCGGCGATGCGCGCCCCCGCCAGCGCGAAGGACTTCGAGTAGGACCGGACGACGACGAGCCGGCGGAACCTGCCCAGCAGATCGACGTGGGTCGTCGAGGTGTAGGCGCCGTAGCACTCGTCGACCACGAGGAGATGGCCGTGGGCCTCCGCCGCCTCGGCCAGTTCCACTATCTCGTGCCGGGACAACAGCAGACCGCTGGGGCTGGCCGGGTTGGTCACCGCGACGACGCGGGGTGGGCTCGACCGCATCGCCGCGAGCAACGGCGCGCAGTCCAGCGCGTGCGGCGGCCCGGTGAGCTGAGGAACGGCGGCCACCGGCACACCGCGCAACGTCGCGTAGTACCGCCACGCCTCGAACGACGGCTCCGGCAGGATCAGTCCGCCCGCCGCCACGGCGAACGCGTCCACCAGCAGGCCGATCGCGAGGTCCGATCCCGCGGTCAGCACGAGTGCCGGCTCGTCGACGCCGTGGTAGGCCGCGAGCGCCGCGAGCAGGTCCCGCTGCTGCGGGTAGCTCCGCACGAGCCCGGTCCGCAGGTCCCGCACCGCGTCGCGCACCAGGCCGTCAGCGACGGGATGCTGGAGCTCGCAGCTCTTCAGGTTGACCAGGCCCGGCGTGTCCGGTCGCGGCGGACGGCGCAGGCCGCGCGCTCCCGGCACGACGGGGAAGGACGTCGCGGCGAGCCGGCCGGTCATCGCTGTGCCACCTCCCGCTTGCGCGGAACGTTCTCGTGCACCGCGGTCAGCCGGTCCTCGCGGCCGAAGAGGAACGAGTACAGCTCGGCCCTCTCCGCGGGATCCCCGGCCGCGGCGATGAGCTGACGGTTGTACCGGCTGATCTCGAGCGGGGTCATCGCCGGGTGCAGGTCGTGGAACGGCGCGTACATCGTCGGACGCACGCGGGCGCCGACCTCACGGGCGACCTCCACCGTGCGGCGGATGCCTTCCGGTGTGGTGCCGGGCAACCCGACGATGACGAACGCGTTGAGCTCGATCCCCGCCGCCACGCACCACTCGGACAGCTCCCGGAAGCGTTCCTCCTCGGTGCGCTTGACGCGCGGCAGGCTGCCGTGACCGTCGGACTCCAGCGTCTCCAGGCCCACCGAGATGCGCACGCACCCGGACTCCCCCATCAACCTGACGAGGTCGGCGCTGAGGTGGCGGACGGTCGTGGCGCACTTCCACTTCGGCGAGACCGGGCCCGCGATGAACCGCCTGCACAGTTCCTCGGTCCACTTCCGGTCGAGCGTGAAGGTGGGCGCGTAGAACGCGACGTACTCGAACGGCGCGACGGCGAAGCTGCGGCCGATGTACTCGACGACCTGGTCCACGGACAGCCGGCGTTCACGAAGGCCGAAGATCTGCGGGACCTCGCAGAACGAGCAGCCGATCGGGCAGCCCCGTGCCGCGGTGACGACCAGTTCGCGCCGGAAGGGGATGCCGCAGAACTTGTGGTCGTCGCGCGCGTAGAGCCGGTCGTAGGCCTCGTAGGGGATCTCGCTGATGTCGGGCAGCGCCCAGTCGTCGGGCTGCAGCGCGTCCCCGGCGACCGTCGGCACCTGCCACTCTCCGCCGGTCCTGACCGCCGTGCCGGGCAGCGCCCCGGTGGGCCCGCCGGCGGCGACCGCGCGCACGAAGTGGGCGACGCCCGCCTCGTAGTCGCCGGACCGCACGATGGCATCCAGGTCGTAGTTGGCGAAGTAGCCCGGGTTCATGCTGCTCAACCTGCCGAAGGTGATCAGCTTCGCGGCGGGCGCCAGCTCGCGGGCGTACATCACGAAGCGGTCCAGCCCGTCGACGGCGTCGAAGTCGTTCATCACCGCGATCACGTCGTAGCGGCCCTGGTACAGCAGGTCGCCGACGGCCTTCCAGTTCATGTTGAGCACGCCCGCCTCGCACGTGTCGACGTGCTCGACCTCCGGCATCCGGCGCAGATAGCCGGCCACGCCGAACAACGGCGTGTGGTGGCCTGCGTTGAAATAGCTGGGCACGTGCGGCGGCCACACGACGAGAACCCTGAGCATGCCCACTCCTTCGCTCACTCCTACCGAGGTTTCGCCGTCATCGTCGGCCGTTGCGACGCGCCGATGGGCCGCGGTTTCTCACCACGGAAAGATTCGGCGCCCGGTTTCGCGGTGCGGAATGCGGCGCGACAGAGGCCGGCACGGGTCCGTACGGTCGAGGCGAACCCGGCGGAGTCCACTTCGGACGGAGTGAAGCGCGATGCCACCCATTCCTGACCGGCGTCCATCGGAGGCCCAGGAAGACCGCTGCGCAGTGATACCCCGGTCATGGACTTCGCCGGTTTCCCAGCCAGAAGGAGAACCCGATGCATTCCGCAGTGCTCAAGGCCGTGCCAGAGGACTTCGTCGTGAGCGAAGCCGCACTGCCCTCTCCCGGCTCCGGTGACGGGGGCAGGTACGAGTACCTCCGGCTGCGCAAGCGGGGGTTCACCACCTTCGAGGCGATCGAACGCGTGGCCGCCGGGTTCGGCGTGCCGCGATCGGCGATCTCCGCGGCGGGACTCAAGGACGAGGACGGAGTCACCGAGCAGACGATCTCCCTCGACGGCACCACGACCCCGCAGGCGCTCGCGGCGTTCAACGAGTCCACTCAGGACGGATCGCGGTGGGTCACGGTGTCCCCGGCCGGCCGCGGTGACCGCGCCGTCGAGATCGGCGAGCTGGTGGGCAACGTGTTCGCGCTGACCCTGCGCGACCTCGGCGAGGATCTCGCGACCCGGCTGCGCGACGAGCGCACGATCGACCTGTTCTTCGTGAACTACTTCGACACCCAGCGCTTCGGCGTCCCCGGCGGACCGAAGCAGACGCACCTGATCGGCGGCGCGCTGCTCGCGGGCGACCACGACACCGCGTTGGAGCTGGTCCGTGCGTCCGGCTCGGCGGAGGGCGAGAAGGCGCTGAGGCACGAGGGCGACGGTGAGTCGTTCTTCGCCGGACTCGACCAGCGGGTCGTGTCCTTCTACCTGTGCGCGCACTCCTCGTTCGCCTGGAACAGCCGTGTGGCGGAGTTGGTCGCCACGACCGCAGGTGACCAGGCCGTGCCGACGACCAAGGAAGGCATCGACTTCCTGCTCCCCACGAGCCCCGGCGCGGTCCTCGCGCTGGCCGGCGAGCAGCGGTCGGCCTGCTACGACAAGTACCGCTGGACCGGCGAAGCGATGCGGCACACGGTGTCCCGCCGCCGCACGGTCGTCCAGACGGAGGTGACGGTCACCTCGGCGGCGCGGGACGAGCTGTTCCCCCGCCGGTGGCGGGCCGGGCTGTCGTTCTTCCTGCCGTCCGGCTGTTACGCGACGAACGCGGTCGCCCAACTGCTCCTGCAGGTGACGTGATGCACTGGGACGTCACGGGGGACCTCCTAGGCGAGTGCGGGCCGATCCGGCTCGGTGGCTTCAAGCACCTGCTCGCCCCGGTGCTGGCGGCGGCGGCGATGTCCGACCGGCCGTGGTCGGTCACCAACGTGCCCGACATCAGGGACTCCCACATGCTCGCGGCGATGTTGCGCGACGCGGGCGCGGAGGTCGTCCTGGACACCACGACCCGGTCGATGACGGTCGACGCGCGATCGCTGACGCGGCACCGGATCGACTCCAGGTGGTCCACCCAGGTCCACGGCGGCACCTACCTGCTGCCCGCGCTGCTCGCGGCGACCGGGCGTGCCGAGTCGGGGGCGCACGGCGGCTGCCAGATCGGCGGCGGCAGCGGCAAGCGTCCGATCGCCCACCTGGCCGAGGTGATGAGCCGCTTCGGCGCGGTGTGCGAAGTGGACGGTGACGCGGTCACGGCGACCGCGCCCGCCAGTGGGCTGCGCGGCACCGAGATCGACCTGGCCGACTTCGCGGAGGTCGAGCCGGTCAGCGGCACGCTGACCGGGCCGCACTACTCCGGAGCGAGCAAGACGGCGCTGTTGCTGGCCGCCGCGGCCAGGGGCACGACGGTGCTGCGCAACCCGTACCCGAAGCCGGACACCGTCGAGCTGGCCAGGATTCTCGGCGCGCACGTCGAGCGGGACCTGATCGTCGTGGAGGGCGCGGGCGGCCCGATCGGCGCCGCCGCGGCGCATCTCCCGTCCGACCTCATGGAACTCGTCACGTTCGTCGCGATCGCCGTGGCGGCCCGCCGGGCCGTGCGACTGCGACTGGACCGGCCGGAGCTGGTGCGCGAAGGGCTGGCACCGGAACTGGGCCACCTCGCGGAGATGGGGGTTCCGCTGCGCTGGGACGGCGACCTGCTGGACGTCGAGGGCGCTCACGAGATCCGGCCCGCGCGGATCGTCGCCGCCTCACACCTCGCCTACAGCGACGCACAACCGCTGTTCGCCCTCATGCTCTCGCGTGCCACAGGACCGTCGGTGCTGACGGATGCCGTGTGGCACAACAGGTTCGGCTACGCCGACGGTCTCGGCAAGCTGGGCGCCGACCTGACCGTGCGTGGCCACGCGCTCGAGGTGCGCCCGAGCACGCTGCGCCCGAGTGGAGAGGACCTCCGCGCTGGTGACCTGCGCGCGGTCGCGACCGTCGTCCTCGGCGCGCTGGTCACCGGCGGGCGGCACCGCGTGCACGGTGTCGAGCACATCGGCCGCGGTTACGAAGGCCTGCCGGAGAAGCTGACGAGGCTGGGCGCGCACATCGAGACGTCCGAACGCATCGCCGCGTGACCACACATCCCGTTCGAGGAGGAGGGACCATGACCCACACCACCGGAACGCCCCTGATCGACTGGACCGCCGTGCGCGATGGCGTGCTCGCCGAAGAACCGTTCGGCTGGTGCCTGATCCGCGACACGTTCGACCCCGTCACGGCGGCGGCGATCGAGGAGCAGTTCCCGAGCGAGGGCTTCGTCGTGACCGAGCGGCCGAGCGGCACGCCCGGTGCGAAGGGCTACCGGACCCACAACCTGCCCCTGGTCACCGCGGGCAGGCTGGACGAACGGGCGGCGAGCCTGCTGACGCCGTTGTGGAGGGCGCTGCTGGACGACCTGCGGTCACCGGAGTACCGCGCCGCGGTGACCGCGCTGACCGGACGGGACGTGACCGGGTGCGAGCTCGAGATCCGGGCCGTCCGCTACCCGGCGGGAGCGTGGATCGACCCGCACACCGACCGGGCCGACAAGGTCGTCACGCAGACCTGGTACTTCAACAGCGACTGGTGCCAGGAGTACCGCGGCCAGCTCCTCGTCCTGGGTTCCGACGACGTGACGGACGTGCGGACCGAGGTGCTGCCCGGCGCGGGTGACTCGGTCGTGCTGTGCCCGTCGGAGAACTCGTGGCACGCGGTCGCCCCGGTGGCGGACCGCACTCCCGTCGACCGCAGGGTGCTGCTGCTGCACTTCGTCAGGCCTGGGAACGCGGAGCCGTCACCGCGGTGAGCACCAGCGCCACCACCCCGGCTTCCGGCAGCGGGGTGCCGAACCGGCAGAGAACGGCCACCGCGAGCAACGTGAGCGCCTGGGGACCGTGCTGAAGCAGGCGGCGGAGCAACACCGTTCTCATCTGAACGGCGCCGTCGGCGGCGATGACTCCGGACAGCGTCTCGTGCCGGTGCAGGAGAAACGCGGTCAGTCCGGGGTCGGCCACCTCCGGTTCGGTGGCCGCGCGGACGATCCTGCGCACGGCACGGGACGCGTCGGCCCCAGCCGGGGAGAGAGGTGGCTCTGGGCGGGAGCGAACGATCAGCAGCAACGGCAGGAAGGCGGGAACGAACACGACACCCACGAACCCCGCCGCCGCCAGCCGCAGCAACCGGTCCGCCACCAGCCCGCCCGGCGTCCGGCGCGGCGCGGTCGCCAGGCAGGCGACGCACAGGACGAAGAGCGTGAGGGCGAGCACGCCACCGCCCGACAACGCCCAGAACGCGGCGAGACCGGTGGCCGCTCCCGCCGTCAGCCTCAGCGCGTCCACGATCATCGCGGCCATTCGACCCGCACGTCCTCTCGTCGCCGCCATTCCTCCAGCACGGCCGCGAGAAGACCCACGGGCTCGGCGGCCAGCAGCACTCGTCGCGTCCCCAGCTCGATCCGCGCGCTGACCCTGGCGGCGAGCACGCGGTCCCAGACGCGTCGGCCGACATCGCATCCGCCGTGGAACTCCGCCGACAGCACCGTGTTCCACCCGTGGTCCAGTGCGGTGACCACGTCCTCAAGCCCGCACAGCTCGACGGTGATCGGCACGCGCCGCGCCACGTCGTCCGGCGCACAGGCCGGCAGCACGTTCTCCCCGACGGTGGCGAATCCGAGCCGGGGCTGGTCACGCGGAACGACGAGCGCCCGCGGATCCGAGGTGCGGGACTGGGACGCCAACGCCGCCACGTCACGGATCTGGCGACGGGCGGCTACGGCGAGGGCGACTCCGGACAGGTTCGAGGTCGCGACCGCGAACGCCGACCTGGCGGCCAGTACGGCTGCGAGGAGGTCCCACGCCGACGAACCCGCCGACACCACGAGCACGGCGCAGCCGGCGGTGAGCAGCACCACCGTTCCCCGCCGCCGTGCGTCGAAACGCGTTGCCGCCCACCAGCTCGCGGCGTCACGGGCCACCGGGATCGGCCAGGCCGCGACCACGCAGAGCACGAGCACGGCGACCGCAGCGACGGCTCCCGAGACCGTCAGCGTGACGAGCGCCAGCACCACCGCGCCCTCCGAGAACGCGACGGCCAGGACGGGCCAGGCGCTGCCGGGTTTCGGTTCCGAGCGGATGGCGACCCCGGCCGCCGCGTGCACGGCGTGCCGCAGCGGCCCGTCCGGCTCGATCCGCACTCCCCTGACCGCGATCCGCCGCATCTCGGTCAGCAGCCGCCGCCGGGCGGTGCGGTTGACGCTCCTGCCCAGCAGCCGCGCGCGAGTGTCGCGCCACTCCGCCAGGACGGGACCGCAGATCAGTGCCAGCACACAGCAAACCCAGGCCTGGTGAGCCGCGAACACGACCGCGGCCACCGGCGCGAGCGCCGCGGACAGCCCGGCCGCCACGACGGCGAACACCGTCATCTCGCCTCCCCCAGACGTGCAAGCGCGTCCGTGGCGGCGTGGGTGCGCGGGTCCCAGCGGAGCCGGAGCACCGGACGGGTGGCGGCGAGCAGAGCGAGCGCGTGCGCGGCCTCGTCCCGCTCGGCGGTCCAGCCCGCGTCCGCGGGCACCCGGTGCCGCAGCAGGAGAGCGGGAGCCTCCCGCGGTGAGACCCGCTCGACGACGGGCGGACCCGGTTCCCTGACCACGTGCACGAAGGTGTCGACCTCGGCCGCGTCGGCCGTGCCGACACCGATGAGGTCGCCGATCTCCCGCTGGGTGAGCACGACCTTGTCCGCGCGCACAGCGTCCGGCCGGACGAGCCGGGCGGTCCTGACCCTGCCGGTGGCGCCCAGTGCGGCCACGGTGCCCCACCCGAACCGGGGCGCGATCGCCGCTCCGACCGCGGTACCAGCCGGCAGCACCACGGTCCGGTCACCGGCGATCAGCTGTCCGCCGGACCTGGCGAACCACACCGCGAGGGTCGACTTGCCCGCGCCGCCGTCTCCGCAGAACACCGTTGTGCCGGAAGGGTTCGTCGCCGCGGCGGCGTGCAGTGTCACGCCGCCGGCGCGCACCAGCTCGTCGACGATCAGCGCGCGGAGGAGGATCTCGGGGAGTCGTGGCGTCCGCCGTCCTCCGGCCGTGACGACCGACCAGCGATCGTGGGCGTGCCGGACGAACGCGTGTGCGGGCAGGTCCCCGCTCTGTTCGGTGACCCAGGCACGGCCACCGTCGACATCGCGGTACCAGGTGTCCCGGATGCGCACCGGCCTGCGCTCGGAGGGCCGCGCGGCCAGGAAACCGAGCTGCTCGTCGTCACGGACCGACCGGACACCGGCGAATCGCCGGAGCAGGGACGATGAGAGCGTGCTCACGTGCAGATGCGCGTCGACCCACGCGAGCTCGGTCTCGTCCGGGCTGTCGAACCGGAAGCTCAACGGTCCCCACGCCGCCGTGACGGACATCAGCTCGCCCATTCGAGGTCGGCGGTCTCGCTGAGCGAGCGGCCGAGCGAACCGGCGGAGGCGAGGAGCACGGGGGCGACCCGGCCGACCTCGCACCCCGGTGCGGTACCGGCGACGGCGAGAGCGGCGACCGCGCCCGCGCCGGGGATCAGCACGGGACACGCGACGGCCAGCACCCGTCCGGGCTCCTGTCCGTGTTCGACGGCCGCGTAGCCCAGAGACCTGATCGTCCTGATGCGACGGATCCAATCGGCGTCGCGCTGCGCGGTCACGCCAGCCGTACTTGCCGAGTGGTCGAACGCAGAGACCGCGGACATCGCGGCGTGGGCAGCGATCCGTTCCCGGCTCCGCTCCTCCCCCGGCGCCGCATCGCCCGCGCCCTGCTCACCGAACCGGTCGAGTTGCACCACCCCTCTGCCCTCGCGGATGAACAGGTGGGCGGACCCACCGGTGAGCCCGCTCGTCCTGACCAGCAGCGGTACCGCGGCGTCGCGCAGCACGCGGTGCCGGACGACCCGGGAACCGAGCACCGAGCACCGGGCACCGAGCCGCAGGTCGCGGCCACTGCGCTCCAGCAGGCCCCACTGCACCAGTTCGGCGACCAGCCGGTGCGCCGTCGGTTTGGAAAGACCGGCGCGCTGGGAAAGCTCGGTCAGGGTGAGAGTGGCGTCCGCCGGACCGAAAACGCAGAGAATCGCGAGCGCCCGCGAGAGCATCGATCGCTTGGGGCCACCACTGTCGAATCGGCCCCCCACCACGGCAATGGACGCGTCCTGAGTGAACATCACGCCACCTCTCTTTTCACGGGAACATCCGACGTCGCGGTCACGACCCGAACGGGAAGCAGCCGGGCGAACGAACCCGCACATTCATGCAATTGCGCCAACGACCGAAGCCGGTGACCGGTTGCGAGACTCGATCGACCCGTTTTCCGTGGTCACCATCACCTTCAATCGTGTCCGCACCCGTTCCCTCTCCAGTACCTCCCCGATCCCGAAAGACGACCCGCATGATCACGCGGAAGCGTCGACTCAACCCTTTCCGCCCGAAAGGCCAGGACGACGACGCGAACTACCCCGAAAGGCGCATGCCAGCGCCCGCATTCGCACGCGGAGTACACGCATGCGCACCTCGCCGTCAATCGCCGACCAAAGGGCGGAAACGTGAATGTTCGCCTTTTGGTTTCACGAAAAGGCGATTGCCACCCCCCGAATTTCGTCGCTGGCCGAACATGCCGGGAATGGCCTGTTTAAACCTGCTGTGGCGGGAATGTCCGATGTGCTTGCTACACGAGGGGGTTCAAGTCCCCCTCGGACACAAAGGTAAGGCGGGATCACTTCTCGGCCGCTACGAGAACATCGTCGAACAAGCTTGTTTCTGCAGTTCACACCACCCGTCCCGGGACGGGTTCGCCGCGACCCGCACCGCCGACTCAGTGCATGAATCGCACCGGAGCAGAACCGACCCGCCACTCGTCCCATGGGACAGGTCACCAGGGCGCCGTGTCTCTCATACCGACTCGGCAATCGCAGCTCGGATGTCCGCTGTCAAGTAGCCGCGAACGCGCCGTGTGTTTTCTCCGTCATGGACGTTGTGCGTGCCGAAAATTACGTCCGCACAGGTCAAGCGGCATGCCGATACTCGTGGAGGACTCCACCGAGACGGTCGCGTCGGAGAACCGCAAGGCGTTCGATCCGGTCAGGTCCAAGGGGCTGGTGCCGGGCCCGCAAGGGTGCTGCGGCGGCGAGTGATCGGTGGGTTCGGTGCTCGTTGTAGTGCCGCTCGTACTCACGCAGCGCGTGTCGAAAGATGGGCCTCGTTCCAGATTTGAGCTCACGACCACTTAGCTCCAGGCTTGCCGACACCGCTCAACACGGCGCTCCAGCAGGTCGACGTGTGACGCGTCCCGTCCCATGACACAGACGCTCGAAGCCCCAGCCCTGAGGCCACGAGCACGAGAATGGGACGGGCTCTGTCGCCCCGTCCCACTCCGCGTCTCGCTGTCTGTGCAAGTAACTGCCGAGTTGTGGCCGTCCCATCACCTGTCCCAGCCGCCAACGCTCATGGCACAGCTGGGACAGGCGACGAGCACCCTCCGCCTGGATAAGGCGTGTGTTTAGCGAGCAAGGTCGTCCTCGGACACGAAAATGTGGCATGTGTGCCACGTCTACGTGGCAGGTGCTCAAGTACGCTTGAGCACCTGTTTTGTGTTTCGGCGCCACTTCCAGGTGGTGTCCGATGACCATTTCCTACATCCGCCCCATCGTTCCTGACAGAGCGCCAGGAAACACAAGGGGCGCACCTGGCCGTGTGGGGTGATCGAGCAGCGGACCCTTGCGGAGTTCCTCGACGCCGGCATCTACGACAAGCACGTGCGACTCATGCGAGGGCGCTACCGAGCCAGGCGGGAGCAGCTCGCCGAGACAGTGGCCGCCACCACGGACGTGCGAATGTCCGGCATCCCGACGGGCCTGCACGTACTGCTCGAGCTCTCCCCCGACGACGAGCGCGCCGCGGTCCACAAAGGAAGTGAGATCGGCCTGGCGCTTGAACGGCTCAAGACGTTCCGGCACCCGGAAGTCGAGCAGGCGCGAGGCGGACTCGTGATCGGGTACGCGAGTCCCTCCCGCCAGCGCGTGGACAACAGCACTCGACAAGTTGCGCGAAGCACTCACCACGTAGGACAGGCTCGCCGTCGTGATCGAGCAGTGTCGAAGGGTTCACGGAGGAAGAAGCCTGACCGATCGCACCAATCAGTCAGCGTAGCGGGAGAAACGCGTCCACCAGGTCAGTGCGCTCTGCAGCGGGCATCTTGAACCACCCGGAACACCTGTTCACGCACGGGTGGCTCATCTCGATGAGCTCGAACCCACCTGTTCCGTCAACGCCCGGCTGTGAGAGCAGGCGTGGTGCTGAGCTTGGCCTGCCATCTGGCCTGGTCGCCCGGGTCTCCGATCCGACAGGTGTCGCAGCCCGCCACCACCACGGTCGCCGCGGCCAAAGTCGGTCGGAGAGAACGTGTGACGACGGTGCTGGGTCGTGAACGAGCCCTGTCCGCCGTGCCGGCGGCACGGCAGACGCAGTGTTCGAGCCACTCCCCCGCCTCTGTTGTGATCGGAACGATCACGATCGGGGCGGACAGGATCCCGCTCGCACCGGCGAGCCTGTGCCGGACGGCAGGCCAGAACGCGCTGAGCAAGGGCAACAGGGCCGTTGGTGGGAGCGGAACCACGACGGCGTGCACGAGAGTATCTGAGCAGGCAAACCGTTCAGGGTGTTCACGATGTCCTTGTTCGGCAGTGGTTCTCACGGGTGGGCGGTGTCGAGCGCCGACCACACGGTGTCCGACCAGGTTGAAGCCGGCGCCTGTCGGTCGAGCAGATCTCCGCAGCTGCGTGCGGAGCCTGAACGACGCCGGACTCGGCGACGTCACCCGTTTCGCGGACCTGTGGAATCAGCCGGCGCAGTTCCAAGACGACCTGGCCCAAGCGAGGTCGCCCTCGTCGAGCCCGATCAGCAACCCTGGAAGTGCCTGTCGGCGGACCACCCGGTGTTGGCCCACGAACCGGGGTCAGCCGGGGTGAAGCCGCCCGGTTGCTTCGCGAGCTCGCCGAGCAGCCAGTTCGTGAAGCGCGCAGCCCCCTGCGGACAGGTGTGGATGCCGTCGGCGCTGCGGTCGGCCTTGCCGTCCCTGGTCTGCTGATAGGTGGTGCCCCACACAGAGCTCGCGTCCAGGACGGTGACGTTGTCCGGTGCGGTTTGTGCAACCGCGCGGGCGACGGCCGGTGTGCGGTCGAGGTCCGCCATGTGCGGCAGGTAGAAGTCGTCGGGCCGGATCGGCGGCGCGGTGACGAAGACGAGCTTCGAACCCGCGCGGGTCGTCACGTCGAGCAGGTTCTGGTAGCCGGTGCGCTGTTCCTGCTCGGTGCCCCAGTCGTAGGTGGTGAGCTGGTAGATCACCACATCGGCCTTCGCCGAGGTCACCTGGGCGGAGATCGCGGGCCAGTTCTCCTCCGCAGCCGGTCCGACGACGTTGCCGCCGCCTTCGGCCGCGATGGACTGGAAGCCGACACCGCCGGCCTTGAACGCGGCGCTCAGCGGCAACGCCTCACCCACCGCGATGGAGTCGCCCACGAAGAGGACCTTGGAGAGCTTCGGCCCGGCCGGAACCGTCGTCGCGTCCGTGCCGGCCGCGCAGGCCGTCGCGGTCAGGAGAAGAGAGGTCAGGCCGAGAACGGCGAGTCGTGACTTGGTCATGGGCTCTACCGTGCAGGCGCCGCGTCGCGGTGCCTCCGCCGCTGTGTCGCGGTTGTGTCGCAAGGCGTTGCTCGTCGCCTGCGGGCCGCGGCATGGTTGTCCATACTGGACGGGTGGCGTCGATTCTGCTCATCGAGGACGATCCGCTGGTGAGACGGGGCATGGAGCTCGCGTTGAACCGGCTGGGTCACGGCGTGCGGACCGCGTCCACCGGCGAGGAAGGGCTCCGGGAGTTCCGATCGTCGACACCGGACCTGGTGGTGCTCGACCTGATGTTGCCCGGCATCGACGGTTTCGAGGTGTGCAGGCAGATTCGGGCGGGCGGCGACGTCCCGGTCATCATGCTCACGGCGCGAGGTGACGACTTCGACGTCGTCGGCGGGCTGGCGGCGGGCGCGGACGACTACGTGGTGAAACCGGCCCAGCCCACTGTCCTCGACGCGCGGATCAGGGCGGTGCTGCGTCGTAACGCGGTCGCTTCCGGCGACGTGCGGGTGCACGACGAGCTGCGCATCGACACCACGGGGCTCACAGTGACAGTGAGCGGCAGGCCGGTGTCGTTGACGGCGACCGAGATGCGGTTCCTGTTGACCGTGTCGCGTGCGCCGGGGCGGGTGTTCAGCCGCGAGCAGTTGCTGCGGGAGGTGTGGGAGCACGACTACCTCGGGGACTCCCGGCTCGTCGACAACTGCGTCCAGCGGTTGCGCGCGAAGATCGAGACGGACCCCGCCGCGCCGCGCTACGTGCAGACCGTCCGCGGGTTCGGCTACCGGTTAGGGCCGGTGTGAGGGTGCGCTGGTGGCCGCGGGGACTGCGTTCCCGGCTGCTGGTCGCGTTCGTGCTGGTGACGGCGTTCGGTGCCGGAGCGGCGGCGTGGTCGAGCGCGGGCTCGGCGAGCGCCGCGCTCGTCACGTCGGCCGAGCAGCGGCTCACCGCGAGCATCACCGGTCAGATCACCGCGGTGGCGCCGGGCCTCACCTACCCGCCGGACCAGGAGGCGCTGGAACGGCTGCGCGCGGCGGTCGGCCCGAACACCGCAGTGACGTATCAGGTCCTGGCATCGGCGGACGGACCTGACCGGTTCACCCCGGAACTGCGCGCCGCCGTGCGAATTCAGAACCGGCTCGTCACACAGCGGATCACCGCGGAGGGGACGTCCTGGCTGCTCGTGGGCACACCGGTCGTGATCACAGCCCCGGACGGGACGCGCACGCCGTCGGGGATCGAGGTCTACACGGCGCGCGACCTCGCCTCCGTGGATCAGGAGATCGGCGGCATGACCAGGACCGCGGTGCTCACCGCCGCGCTGGCGTTGCCACTAGCGGTGGTGTTGGCCCTGCTGGCTGCCGGGAGCGTGCTGCGTCCGGTGCGGGAACTGCGCGATACCGCCCGCCGTCTCGCGTCGGGAGACATGGGAGCGCGCTCTCAGCCGCAGGGGGTGGACGAGCTCGCTGATCTCACCGTGACCGTCAACGAGATGGCGGAGTCCGTGCAGACGACGATGGCGACGATGCAGCGCATGCAGGCCGACGCACGCAGGTTCGCGGCCGACGTGTCGCACGAGCTGCGCACGCCGCTGAGCACCCTGACCGCGGTGGTGGAGGTGCTGGCGATGTCCGCGGACGGGATGGAGGCGGACGCCAGGGAGTCCGCCGAACTTGCGATCGTCGAGACGAAACGGCTGGTGCGGCTGGTCGAGGACCTGATGGAGGTGTCGCGGTTCGACGCCGGCACCGTCGAACCGCGCAGGGAGGACCTGGATGTCACCGCCGCGGTGCGGGACTGCTTGCGGGCGCGGCGCTGGCTCGGCCAGGTGGAGCTGGAAACCCCCGCCGAGCTCCCCGCACGCCTGGATCGGCGCAGGCTCGACGTCGTGGTGGCCAACCTGGTCGGCAACGCCCTGCGGCACGGTGCCCCGCCCGTGCGCGTCGAGGTGTCGGAGGTGAACGAGCAGGTGGTGATCGAGGTGACCGACCGCGGGCCGGGCCTGCCGGATGCTGTGCTGCCACACGTGTTCGACAGGTTCTACAAAGCCGATGCGGCGCGCACGCGCACGCCGGGCAGCGGGTTGGGGCTGGCGATCGCGTTGGAGAACGCACGGCTGCACGGCGGTGATATCAGCGTGGCCAACAGGTCTGGTGGCGGCGCGAGGTTCGTGGTGCGGCTGCCGAGAGAGGAGCGGGAGTGAGGCGGGTCTGGTTCGCGACGGTGCTGCTGCTCGTGGGATGCGGCGTGAGGCCGTCTGGTGTCGCCGATGGCGGCGAACCGCCGACCGGTGTCGCTCCCGGGGTGACGCTGTACCTGGTGAACGCGCGTGGCCAGGTCGAGCCACAGCTGCGTCAGACCTCCCGCCTCGGCTCGATCTCCGAAGCGCTCGGTCTGCTGCTCACCGGCCCCGGCGACTCGAATCTGCGCACGGAGATCGCCGCCACCCCGGTCACGCGGGTGGTCGTCACCACTACCCCGGACGTCATCCGCGTGCGGCTACCGCTGACCGCACAGGACGTGACACCGGTGGGCATCGACCAGATCGTGTGCACGGCGCTGGGTGTGCATGTGCAGAGCGGAGGTGCGCGCTCGATGAAGGTGCAGGTCGGTTTCACGCAGCTCGCACCGGAGTCCGAAGTGGAGCGAACCTGCCCCTTGATCACCCCAGGCGGCTGATGTCGATCGCGGGCGCCTGCGGAGAGGGCAGCACCACCCACAGCAGCGCCAGTCCGGCCATGACCACCACGAACACGACCAGTCCGCGACGTCCCGCGGCCCAGCCCGCACGAAACCGGATCGGATCCTCGACCAGGTACCTCGTCAACGCCGCGAGGATGATCGACACGCTGAAGGCGAGCGCGGTCCACGCCCAGCCGCTCGTCGCCGTCAGCACCACGAACACCGGCCAGTGCCAGAGGTAGAGGCAGTAGGAGATCTCCCCGAACCACCGCAACGGCCGCCACGACAACGCCCGAGTCACCAGGGCCTCGGGTGTACGCGCACCCAGGCCGATCAACAGCGCGGACACCAGCGAGTGCGCGAACAGGCCGCCGGTGTACAGCCACGACGAACCCGTGCCGTCCGCCAGGCCCCAGAGCACACCGATCGCGGCCACCAGTGCCACCAGCACTCCACCGGCCCAGCGTCCTACCGCCCTGCCCAGCGCCTCCCGCACCGGACGTGTGGCCACCACCGCGCCCAGCAACAGCGAGAACGCCCTCGTGTCCGTGCCCGTGTACACGCGGGTGGGATCGGCCGCGTCGAACAACGCGATCATCAACACCAGAGAAGCGAGCGAGACCAATGCCGCGGTCATCGCCACCTGACGACCAGGGTGTCGCGACCGCCGCGCGAGCGACAGGACGACGACCGGCCACAGCAGGTAGAACTGCTCTTCGACGGCGATGCTCCACAGGTGCTCGAACACTCGACCGCCGCCGAACCGGTCCCAGTAGCTCGCCGACTCTGCCAGCAGATGCCAGTTCTGCAGGTTGGCCTGCACCCACGGTCCGTCGTCGAGCGTCGTGCGCACGACGTCATCCGGTGCGACCGCCCACACCACGACGGCCACCACGACCAGAACCGTTGCCAGCGCTGGGAAGAGCCGGCGGATCCGCCGGCCCCAGAACGCGGTGAGCGACACGGTTCCCGTCGCCGTCACCTCGCGCAGCAGCAGGTCGGTGATCAGGTAGCCGGACAGCGCGAAGAACAGGTCCACGCCCAGGAATCCGCCGGGGAGCAGGTCCGCGTGGAACAGCAGGACACCGAGCACCGCGACGCCGCGCAGTCCATCCAATGAGGACACATGGGTGCCGCGCCAGGTCGCCGGTGCGGGCCTGGCGGGCTGAAGTCCGGTCATGACGCCGACTGTGCGGCATCGAGATCCACATCCGGTCGACGTCGTGTCGCAGTCACGTCGCAGGACGTTCGCGACAGAACCGCGACACGACCGGGGCGGGATCCCCACCTCGCACCGGCAAGGTCGGCGCCATGAAAACCGTTCGAACACCAGCGACCATCCACAGCATCGGGCCGAACCCGAACTTGCGCGGGGCCTGGTTCCTCAGAAGCAGGTGGAGATCACCGAGTTGCTGCTCCGAGATCGCAGGCGACCGGCCCGGACTTCGCGCGAAACAACGACTGTCCGGTCCGGCCGTGCGATAGTCGCGCAGCAGCTGGTGCGCGAAGGAGCGATCGATGCCGAACATGTCGGCGACGAACTGAGGGTCGTTGTTCTGTTCGTCGCCGAGTCGAACGATGCGCAGTCGGTCCTCGCGAGTGACCAGATGGCACGCATTGATCATCCGGACTTCCTGGACTCGCCGAGCTCGGCGATGAAGTCCGCCACCGAACGCGGTTCCCTGCCCAGGATGCTCCGCAGCACGATCGAGTTGCCGCCGTGGAAGCCGTGTTCGTCGTACTGGGCGAACATCGTGGCCAGTCCTTCCGGCCCACCCGCAGCTGCGTCCACAGAGGACGGAAGGTCGGCGGCGACGAGCTCGCGGCCGGCCGCCTTGGTCATGAGCCGGGCGATCTCCGACCGGTCGATCATGCCTCCCGCGGCCAGCTCGAACGTGCCGAAGGACAGCAGGTCGCTGACGAAGGCGATCGCCGCGACCTCCGCGACATCGCGATAGTCGACGTAGGTGAACAGCGAGTGCATCGACCACGGCAACACCACTTCACCGGATTCGAGTGCCTGCTGGTAGATGTCGGCCAGGGCCTGCACGTACATCGCGGGCTGCAGCACGGTGAAGTCGAGGTTCGAGGAGTACAGCGCGTGCTCGACGGGTCGGGTGGTGGCGTGGTTGGGCAGCTGCAGCGACGGGTGGTAGACGCCGTTGTAGACGATCTTCGACACCTCCGCCCGCTTCGCCGCCTCGACCATGTTCAGCCCCAGCTCGGTCTCGCGCGGGTGGAAGGCGGGCGTGATGACGAAGACGCCGTCGACTCCCTTGAGGGCGTTGTCCAGGCTGGCGGGATCGTCGAGGTCGGCCTGGACGGTCTCCTTGGCACCGTGGGCGATCGGGATGTCCGCCTTGGCGGGATCGTGGACCACCGCGCGCACTTCCAAGCCGCGCTCCACGAGCGCGGGCACCACCAGTCTCGCGTACTGCCCGGTGGCGCCGGTCGCAAGAATCTTCACTGCAGCTCCTTTGTGGACTTCTGGGCGTGGAACGGTCATCTGGGTGGACCGATGACCACGTTTCCGTAGCGTTCCGCGACCTCCGGGTTCGGCTTCACCTGGAAACCGTCGGGGCGGGGGTCTCTCGTGTCCCGCCCGGTCTCCCGGAACATGCCCTCGATACCCGCAGGAGTGTTGATGACCAGCAGATCGGCCTCGTCTGACGTGACGCGGTAGCTGTGAGCCACGTTGCGCGGCAGGAAGACCACGCCGCCCTCGTTGAGCTCGTACTCCTGGTCGTCGTGCCAGACGAGGGCTGTGCCCTTCACGAGCATGAAGATCTCGTCTTCGTACAGGTGTTTGTGGTACGGCGGAGCCTCGCCCTTCTGGACGTGGAAGCGACCCATCATCAACTGCCCGTTGGTGGCCTTGCCGTCCAGCAGCATCGTCAGCGTGCCGCCGTCCAGCCACTCGAGCACCTGCTGTTGTTCAGGCTGTGCCAGGTAAAGCATGCTCATTGCGTCTCCCTCAGACCCAGGCCTGGTTGATGAAGTCGGCCGCGCGATCGAGAGCGAGAGCACCCTCGTCGAGCATCGCGGCGAAGCCCTGGAAGACGTGGGGAACACCGGGGTAGACCTGCAGGGTGACCGCTACACCGTTCTCGGCCGCGCGGGCGGCGAGCCTGGTGGCGTCGTCCAGCAGGATCTCGTTGCCACCCACCTGGATGAGCAATGGCGGGAACCCGGTCAGGTCGGCGAACACCGGACTGGCCAGCGGCGAGCGCGCGTCTGCGCCCGCGATGTACTCGGCCGCGCGGATCTTCAGGCCCGCCCCGGTGAGAGCGGGGTCGACAGCCGCCTTCCCGGTCAGTGACTGTCCGCTGAAGGTGAGGTCGGTGAACGGTGAGAACACGGTCACCGAAGCAGGCAGGGGAAGCCCCGTGTCGCGAGCAGCGAGGATGGTCGCCACCGCGAGCCCACCGCCGGCGGACTCGCCGACCACACTGATGTCCTCTGAGGACTTGCCGCTCTCGATCAGCGCTCGGTAGACGGCGAGAGCGTCGTCGACGGCGGCGGGAAAGGGGTGCTCCGGCGCGAGGCGGTAGTCGACGGAGAGCGCGTGGTAGCCGGTGCGGCCGGCGACGTCGGCGGCGAGGCTGGCTCCGTCGGCGGCGGATCCGATGGTGTAAGCGCCGCCGTGCAGGTAGAACACGGTCTTGCCGGTTTCGGCACCGGGAGGGCGGATGTCGAGGACCGGTACGCCCGAGATCGTCGAACGCCCGACCGCTACGTCGTCGGGAAGCGGGTGCGTGGCCACCATGTCGGCGAAGACCTTGCGCTGCAACGCCAGATCGCCACCGATGTCGAACTCGCTGGAGCGCAGTACCGCGTCGAGCATCGTGCGTTGTTCCTCGGACATGTCGTTTCCTTTCGCGGCTTGTGGCCTGAGGGAATGAACGGTCGAGGAGGCATCGCGGCCAAGTCCTGTGTGGATGATGGCCCGAGGTACCACGGGCCAGCTGCCCAGCGCCGCGGACAGGTCGCCATGTCGTTCCTCGCTTCGACTTTCTTCTGATGTGAAAGGAGATCAGCTGCCGGGAAGCAGCAGCGTCTTGCCATGCAACCCGCCGTTGACGCTGAGCTCGTGCTTCGGCGGTCCGCGACAGCGGATACGTCGCGCAGACCTCCACGTTCAGCCTGCCCGCGTCGATGCCATCGACGATCCGCAGCAGCGCCTCCGCGTCAGGGTGCAGTCCCATGCCCTGCGCGGACACCACGAGCCTCATGGGGGTCGCGGGTGACGCGGTCGAGACCTGGTCCACCACCTCGTCGGCACCGTGTGCCTTGACCGAGTGGGTGCCGGGGGCGCTCGCCGTGGCCACGACGTACGCCGGCCTGGGAAGCGAACTGGACCGCGAACCCGCCGACCCCGCCACTCGCTCCGTTGATCAGCACGCGCTGCCCGAATTCAGGTCCGCGTGCTCGAACAGCGCCTGCCACGCGGTGAGCGCCACGGCCGGAACGGCCGCGCGCTCCAGGCCAGCGGAAGCGAGGCCGGGGCATTCACCAGCGCGTCGGCGGACGCCACCACGAACTCCGCCGCCGCGACGTCGATGCCCGGTGTGTGCGGCAGCGCGACCGGGAAGACCTCGCGCAGGTAGCCCGCCCGGATACCGGCGTCCACCGCGTTGAAGGACATGGCCGCGACCTCGACCAGCACCTGCCCTGCTGCGGGCACCGGCCGCTCGACGTCCTCGTAGCGCAGGACACTCGGATCGCCGAACTCGTGAAACCGCACTGCATTCATTCATTTGCTCCTAAATGGACCACTTCCATATCCGGACGATATCGTCCGGATATGGAAGTGTCAAAGGTGAGACGACGTACACCTGCGATGATGTGACGCCATGAGGGAGGAACAGCAGCAATCGGACGTACCCGCCAGGCGCCGGGAACCACGACGGGACGCGTTGGACAACCGCGATCGTGTGCTGGCGGCAGCCGCTGTCGCTGTGCGCCGGGAGGGCACCGCCGTCCCGATGGCGACCATCGCGGCGGACGCGGGAGTCGGCGTGGGCACCGTCTACCGCCACTACCCCTCGCGCGAGGCTCTCCTCAACGCACTGACCCACCGCTCATTGCGGCTCGTGGTCGCCGCCGCCGAGCGTGCCGCGTCCCACGACGGGCCGGGCATCGAGTGCGTCAGGTCGTTCCTGCACCAGAGCATCGAACACGGAACAGAACTCGTCCTGCCGATGCACGGCGGCCCCGCACTGCCGGACGAGGAAGCCCTCGCCCTGCGCGCGGACATCCGCCGCACGCTGACGTCCATTCTGAAGCGGGGTGAACGCGACGGCACGATCCGCTCAGACGCGACATCGGCCGACATCGTCATCTTCGGCGCCATGATCACCCAGCCCCTGCCCCACATCGCGAACTGGAAGACCACCGCACTCCGTCAGGTCGTCATCTACCTCGACGGCCTCAGCCCGAGGTCTTGACCCGTACCGTCTCTGCTCCTGTCCGCGGCAAAGCTCAGACAAGGGCGGGCCTGTTCAGCGATGCCGGCACCGCGTTGGTCGCCGTGCGCCTGGGCGCGGCCGGCAACTTCGGACTCGACTGGTGTTCCGGCGAGAGCGAGTTCACCGGGCAGACCTCCGAGCCTCGCCCGCACCGCCCACGCTGGCAAGGCGAAGGCCGCGGCAAAAGCCGAGCAGCTTGACTCTGTGAAGCAATACTCAGACTTCTGCGCCTCGCGGGGTGCCGACTATCAGGACTTTCCCCTGCAGGACGCGCAACGTTCCTCAAGGATCCGAACGGGTTCTGCCAAGCTCCGCAACGGCAGAACCATCGCCGACGAAACCAACCCGACCGCGTCCGGACAGAGCGGCATTCTTGCCGGGTGCTTCAACACATCGATCAGATCATCGGCTTCGAACACCGGTTCGCACGCGCCCAGGCGAGCCACGTGGTGGAGCTGCCGTGGGGATTCGTCCTTCTGCAGCGGGATTTCCCCTTGTCACACAAACACAACAGGATAGTCGTCACCGCGCCGGCGAGTGCGGAGGAAGTCATCAGAACCGCTGACTAGGTGCTCGGCGGCGCGGAACTGGCACACCGGTACGTGGCGGTCGACGACGACGCGCTGGGGATGTCGCTGGCGCCGGAGCTCACCGCCGCCGACTACCGTCACGACGTGGTCGCCACGATGGTCCACTCGGGCGACCCGGCCGAGGCGGTGTCACAACCGGTGTGCGCGGTTTCGCTGGAGATGGTTCGGCCAGCGTTGATCCGCGACTGGCGACGAGATCGCCGCACATGCCGAGCTGTACGTTGACCGCGGCGCTGCGGTGGCACAGTTCGAAAGCCTGGTGACGCATCCCGACTTCCGCGGCAGGGGACACGGCGCTGCACTCGTGTGCGCGGCACTCGTCCGGGCGAAGAAGGCTGGATGCGAGCTGTCCTTCCTGACCGCCGACACCCAGGACTGGCCGTACGGCTGGTACCAGCGGCTCGGGTACGCCGAGGCGTTCCGCAGCCATCACTTCAGCCGCCGGTGAGTCGGGTGGACGGCACACGTCGAGGCAGCCTGGGACTGCACCTCGCCGGGTAGGACCCGACGCCGCCCATCGCGACGAAGAGCTTCCGCTTGCCGGTGAAGGGGTTCCGCGCATGGGCGACCGCGACGTTGTCGACCGCGAGGACGTCTCCCCTGCGCCACGGGAACGCGGACTCGAGGCTCCGGTAGACGTCAAGGATCGGTCGGCCCGTACTCGTTGACCACCAGCGTGTCCGGAGCGTTCAGCGCCCATGGCCTCAGTGCCTCAGCGGTCAGTGCCTCGCCGCCGACGACGAGACGGCGGGTCGCCGTCGAGCCCGGATTCAGCAGCTGCGACAGCGCGACGAGGCGTGACGGGGTCAGCTTGACGAAGCTGAAGCCGTTGCCTGGCCACGCTTTCGCGAGCGGGGCGAGTGCCGTGGCGCTCTCCGGCAGCACCACCACTGCCCGTCCGGCGACCAGCGGGGTGAACAGGGGCGTGATGCTCATGTCGCACGTGACCGGCGAGCGCAGCGAGGCGCACCACCGGCTGGCGGACGAACCGGTGCTCGCGATGCCCGATCTGGCAACCGAATCGTTCGTGCTCTACAGCAGCCCGGACTCCGCGGTGAACGAGTCCGTCGTCCGCCGCTGCCGGCAGGCGGGCTTCCTGCCGCACCAGAGCACGACGCACCCGACACCGCCGCGCTGGTCGCGGCGGGCCTGGGCATCGCGCTCGTGCCCGCCTCCGCGAGGGCGATGCCGCTGGCCGGCGTCGTGTTCCGCGACGTGACCGGCGCCGGGTCCGTCGAACTCGCACTCGCCTGGCGGGAGCACCGGGAGTCGGCGCTGGTCACGTCGGTGCTCGACGTCCTCGACGTTCTCTTCACGACCGAGCGACCCCAGCCTGCGCGGAAAGCCGCACGATGAAGATCGACACCATCCCGCTGGACTTGATCGCCTCGCCGGCGTCTGAGGAACGTCGGGGTACACCCCTCCCTCGGTGCACCCCGACGTCGTCTGTGTCAGATCAGGTGACGTCGATGGACACGAACGCGTTCGTGGAGTTCTTGCACTGGTCGGCGGTGCCGTTGTCGTGGGCGTAGTACCCGTTGTCGCCGTAGTTGTCGTCCTCGTAGCCCAGGACCAGCTTGACCGGACCCCGGCCAGGCACCACGAGCGGCCGGCCAACCACGTCCAGCAGCCGGTCGAGATCGCCGGTCGCGCCGGGAATGGTGATCAGGCCGTGGTACTTGTTGTTGTCGGACGCCGGGTCGATGTACCGCTTCCAGGTCTTGCCGCTTCCGCCGGTCTGCACGCAACCGCCGCCGGTGACGAGGACGTGGTCGCCGGGCAGGAACGAGAAGTCGTAGGTGGTCTTCAGCTGTGTCACCACCGGCTCCTTGACCTCGCAGTGGATCGGCAGCGTCGTGCTGAAGCAGCTGTCACTCAGATGGGGATCCTTCGCCAGGGCGACGGGAACCCGGCCGACGTTGCGGTCGGCGGTGCTGTAGCTCTGGGTGTTCTCGCTCTGGGGCGCGGTGGCCGATGCCGTGCCCACCGCCGCGATCGCCATCGCGCCGGCCAGCAGCGGCATGGCGAGGCGTCTGAACGAGCTTTTCCTGATCACGATTGGTCCCCTCTCCTGAGCCGGTCGGCTCATCGCTGTCTCCGAGATTCGGGGACCGCTGCTTCACAACTGCGTCGTGATCGTGGAATTGCCTGCTCGGAAGCGCTATGCAGGAAGGGGGTGATGGCGGTGGAGCTGCGAGTCCTGGGTGATGTCGAGGCCTGGATCGAGGACCGGCGGGTCGATCTGGGGCACGCGAGGCAGCGGTGTGTGCTCGCGGTGCTCGTGGTGGAAGCCAACCGGGTTGTCACGGTGGATCAGCTTCTGGACCGTGTGTGGGCGGATCGGTTGCCGTACAACGCAAGGCGGGTGGCAAGCACCTACGTGTCGCGGCTCCGGCGCGCGCTGGCGAACGACGTCGCGATCGTGCGACGGGGTGGTGGATACGTCCTGGAGGTGGATCCGGACGTCGTGGACATGTACCGGTTCCGCCGGCTCGTGGAGCAGGCCCGCGGGCTGCCCGACCCCCAGGCGTTGGCGTTGCTCGAGGAGGCGGCGGGGCTGTGGCGGGGCGAGGCGTTCGAGGGGCTGGACACGTGGTGGATCGCCGCCGTCCGCGAAGGCCTGGCACAGCAGCGGTTCGCCGCCGACCTTGACCGCGTGGACCTGGCACTCGCGCAGGGCCGGCATCCGGCGTTGTGCGCCGAACTGGCAGAGCGAGCGGAAGCGCATCCGCTGGACGAACGGGTCGCCAGGCAGCTGATGCTCGCCTTGTACCGCAACGGCCGCCAGGCTGAGGCACTCCTGCAGTTCGACCGCGTCCGCGCACTCCTGGCCGCCGAAGTGGGTGCCGATCCCGGGCCCGAGCTGAGCGAACTGCACCGGCGAATCCTGACCACGGACCCCGCTCTGTCCCGAGGCGTCACACCGGACGTGCCGCAGCAGCTGCCGGCGCCCCCGGTGCTCACCGGCCGCGACACCGAACTGGCGCTGCTGGACGAAACGCTGGCGGGAACATCCAGCACGGTGCTGATCTCGGCGATCGGAGGGGCCGGCGGGATCGGCAAGACCTGGCTCGCGCTGGCGTGGGCGCACCGCCACCTGGACCGGTTCCCCGACGGGCAACTGTTCGTGGACCTGCACGGGTTCAGCCCCGCGGCGGAGCCGATGGCCCCGGCGCTGGCGGTGCGCGGGTTTCTCGACGCGCTGGGAGTCGACCCCGGCCGGATCCCGCCGGATCTGGACGCTCAGACGGCGTTGTACCGGAGCCTGGTCGCGGGCAGAAGGATGCTGATCGTGCTCGACAACGCCGCCACCGCCGAGCAGGTGATCCCGCTGCTGCCGGGCAGCCCGTCCTGCACCGTGGTGGTCACCGGCCGCACCAGGCTGGCCTCGCTGATCGACCGGCACGGTGCGCGCCACGTGACCCTGGACGTCCTCACCTGGCAGGAGGCTCGCGCCCTGCTGTCCGCACGTGTGGGCTCCGGCCGGGCCGCCGCCGAACCGGGCGTCGTCGACGAGCTGGCAGAGCTGTGCGGGGGCTACCCGCTGGCACTCTCGATCACCGCCCGCGACGCCGGCACCCGTCCCGGTCTCCCGCTGGCCGAGATCGCCGCCGAGCTGCGCGAACTGGGGCTGGAGATGCTCGACCACGACACCGATCCCGCCGCCAGCCTGCCTGCCGTGCTGTCCTGGTCGCTGCGCCACCTCACCGACGAACACCGCACCACGTTCGGCCTGGTGGGCATCGCCCCCGGCCCCGACATCACCCTGCCCGCCGCGGCCGCCCTCACCGGCCTGCCGCCGGCCCGCGCGCGCACGGCGCTGTCGGCGCTGGAGGAGGCGTCGCTGCTCGAGCGGCGGCAGGGCGGCCGGTACGCGATGCACGACCTGATCCGCGCCTACGCCGCCACCACCGCCCACACCCTGCCCGGCGACGTGCGGGAGGCAGCCCTGGTGCGGGTGATGGACTTCCACCTGCACACCGCCCACGCCGCCAACCGCCTCCTGGACCCCACTCGCCGGCTTCCGGAACCCGATCCGCCCGCGCCCGGCGTCCACCCGCTCCCGCTGCCCGACGCCATGGCCGCGACGGCCTGGCTGGAAGCCGAGCACGCCATCCTCCTGGCCACCCAGCGCGCTGCCGCCGCCCTCAGTCGCCACCGGGTCGTGTGGCACCTCGCCCTGACGCTGGACAGATTCCACTACCGGCGAGGGCATCTGCGCGACGCGCTCGCCACGTGGCGAGCCGCACTGGGCGCCGCCGCCCACTTGCCCGATCCCGCCGCTCTCAGCTGCGCCCACCGTCTCCTCGGCACCGCTTGTGCCACGCTGGGTCTGCGCCAGGAGGCCACTGCGCACCTGGATCAGGCTCTCTCACTGGCTTTGCGCCATCACGACATCGACGAACAGGCACACACCCAGCAGATGCTCGCGTACGCGTGGGGACTGCGGGGAGACGACCAGCGAGCCCTGAGCCACGCCAAGCAGGCCCTCCACCTCTTCCGCGACCTCGGCCAACCGGTGCAGGAAGCCACCGCGCTCAACCAGGTGGGCTGGTACGGCGCGCTTCTCGGCGACTTCGACACTGCTCGCGAGCACTGCCTGGCCGCCCTCGTGCTGCACAGGGACCACCACGACCCCGGTGGTGAGGCAGACACCCTGGACAGCCTCGGGCTGATCGCCCACCGCACCGGCGATCACCGGCAGGCGATCGGCCACTACGAGGAGGCCCTCACCCTGTTCCGCATCCTCGGCAACACCTATCTGATCGCGGACACCCTCGAGAACATCGGCCACCCCCGTGCCGCCCTCGGACACCACGACCAGGCCCGCAAGGCGTGGCAGGAGGCACTGGAGTTGTACCGGGAACTGAACCGCGACGACGACGCAGAGCGAGTGCGGCGGCAACTCGGAGAACTCGGTCCGGCCTCGATGTCGAACACCCCGTGGGACGCGGGCGAGACTACGAAGAACGCGCGTGCCGAAAACCGCATCAGTGCTGATTGAGCTGCGCAGCGATGCTCGCGGACACTCCACTCGGGACGGTGATGTCGATCTACTCCTCAGCCGCGATCATGGCGCAGGGCACGGATCTCGACGTCCATCACCGTCAGCCGTTGAACAGCTCATAGCAGTTCCGGGCGTAACCGTGCTCTGCGCGGCAACGAAGTAGAAGCATGGATGACATCGCGTCCTTCATGGCCCCGCCAGAGCGCTGCACTCGGCTCAGAGCCTCGGGGTCGAACACCTGCTGCGATCATGGTCGCCATCGGAAGGCGCGAACCCCACAACGATCGTGCACGAGATCGTCTCGACTGCCCGAGCCGTGCTGGATGACGACGTACCGCTCGGCCGAGCGGTCGAACTCCTGCGGCAACCCGACGTGACAGACGGACACAGACTGGCTGCCGTGTTGTACGCCTGCGCCGACCCGCAGGGTCCGGCCGGCTGGTTGGACCTGAAAGCGCGCTCGTACTCCCCCACCACGACCGCATCGAAGTCACGATCAGGATCTGCAGCGGCGGCCAGCAACGGCCAGCGTCGCGACACGCCCACGTCGAAAAACTCCGCGACGACAGGGCCAACGCCGTCGATCAGCTCATCCGACACCGCGCGCTGCCACGCGCGAGACGTCTGCACGCCCTGGAACTCACTCGTCGACAACCGGCCGTAGAACGCAAACGCAGGCCAGGCTACTCATACGGTGCCACTGGACAGCGACGTCCCGTCAACGCGGCAACCAGTTCGGCGGTGGTGATGACCACGGAGATCAACGGCTTCATCGCCAACCGCATCCTCAACGCCATCCGCGACGAAGCCGTCTTCCTGCTCGAAGGCGGGTACGCCTCCATCGCCGACATCGACCTGGCCTGCCGCACCGCCCTCGGCCATCCGCTCGGACCGTTCGAGCTGCAGGACATGACCGGCCTCGACATCGGCCACGCCACCAAGCTCGGCAGGTTCGAGGAGTCCGGCGACCAGCGCGAAGCCCCGTCCCGCAGCCTCACCGAGCGCGCGAAGGCCGGCCACCTCGGCCGCAAGACGGGACGGGGCTGGTACGGCTCCGACGCCGACGGCAACAAGATCTGAGTCAGAGCCGGCGCGGTAGCGCCGGTCGGTCCGGATGCGATCGCCGCCCGGTGAGCCACACCGCCAGGTCGGCAGCCGGAGCCGCGATCGTCCTCGTGGACCGGGCGGCTCCCAGGCGCCAGGAGCCGTCGGGCTCGCCGCAGTGATGGTGGCCAAAGTGATCGGCTGCGCAACGATCATCGCTCCCGACCTGCCCGATTCACAACTGGCACTCGCCGAAGAGGTAGGGCCCACACCGTCAACGCCGGCGGCTCGACCGTCGACAAGACCGTGAGAATCACCGGCGGCCGTGGAGCGGACTACATCTTCGACACGACGGCCATCCCGTCTGTGCTCGGCAACGCGGTGCAGGACCTCGTGATCAGCAGCGCGCTCGCCCTCGTCGGTGCCGCGGCACCGGACACCTACGCGAGCTGGACTGGCTCGGACCTGCGACCCCGGTGCCCGTTCAGGGCGATCCAGAGCGCGACGGCGACCGCCACGGACAGAACCCCGAGAACCGCGATCCCTCCTCGCAGACCTCCCGCCACGGCCGCGAAGGCAGCGATCACGAGGGGTGAGAGGAACTCGCCTACGAACAACGCCCCCGTCCACAGGCCGGTCCCCCGGCCACGGGCCGCGTAGTCAAGGCGGTCGACGGCCCACGTGAGCAGGGTCGGCAGGAGCACGCCGGTCGCGAAGCCGGTGATCACCGCGCCCAGGAGGATCACCGGCAGCGAACCGGAGGCGAAGACGACCACCAGGCCGGCACCCGCCAGTGCGAACTCGGCGGTGAGCAACGTTCGTCGGCCGAGCTGGACGAGCTTGCCGAACAGGGCCGCGCCGATCGCCGTCGCGATCGACATGACGGCGGTCGCCGCGCCGATCAACCCTGAGGAGGTGACGCCGATGCCGTTCAGGACGAACGAGAGCTGGACGATGAGGGCGTAGAACACCGCTCCGCCGACCACCGACACCAGGCAGGGCACGACAAGAGCCCGCCAAGGCAGGGAAACCCGCACCGAGTCCTTGGCGAACGAGCTGCCGTCGTCCGTCCACAACAGACGCGCGGCGGGGATGACGAGGATCAGGGACACCAGGTACATCCAGAAGGGAGCGCGCCACCCGCCGACGCCCAGCGCACCGCCGACGGCGATGAAGGCGGTCGCGGAGATGGTGGCGACGGTGGCCTGCAGGCCGAGGTAGCGGTTGCGGCGGTCGCCCGTCCAGTAGTCGCCGATGAGGGTGGTGGCGCTGGTCATGATCGCGGCTTCGCACACACCGACGACCACCCGGCTGGCGATGATCGACCCGAGGTCGTCTAGCCAGAGCGGCGCGGTGCCCGCGGCGGCGTAGACGACGAGCGCGACGAGCAAAATGCGGATGCGTCCGATCCTGTCGACGATCACACCTGCGAACGGGGCGGTCAGGCCGATCACCAGAGCCGGCACGGTGAGCACGAGCGGCACGAGGACACCGACACCGGGAACGTCGGCGAAGTGCGCGCTCATCTGGGGCAGCACCGGAGCGATCAGCACCGCGCCGAGGACCGAGAGCGAACTCGCGGCGAGCAGGACGAGCAGTTGCGGCAGACCTGCGGTGCGGGTCGGGGCGGCGGTCATGGGCACCTCACATCGTTGTGGGACCGGGTGAAGCGGGTCTGTGCCGGCCGCGTCGGCGCGCGGCCGGGATCAGGTGCGGGCCGACGCCCGCGACGACGGTGTTGGCGATCGTGCCGAGGCCGTCGACGGTCATGGTCACGACGTCTCCCGGAACCAGCGGCGGTAGTTCGCTGCCCCTCCCCCACAGTTCGGCGAGGCAGCCGCCGTTGCCGCAGGTTCCCGAGCCGAGGACGTCTCCTGGGCGCACCTCGGTGCCCCGGCTGGCGTAGGCGACCAGGTCCTCGAACGGCCAGCCCATGTTGGACAGCAGGTCGCGGCCGATCTCGGTGCCGTTGACCGAGACGGTCATGCCCAGCGACAGGAATCCGTCCGGATCACGGTGGGGCTCCAGTTCGTCGGCGGTGACGAGGACCGGGCCGAGCGTGGTGGCGAAGTCCTTGCCCTTGCAGGGACCCAGGCGGACCGCCATCTCGCGGAACTGCAGATCGCGGGCGGACCAGTCGTTGAGGATCGTGTAGCCGGCGATGTGGTGGCGGGCCTGCTCCGGGGCCAGGTCGGAGCCCGGTGTCCCGATCACGGCGGCCACCTCCAGTTCGAAGTCCAGACGGTGGCTGCCGGGCGGAACGGCCACGTCGTCGTGAGCGCCGATGAGGGCGTACGGATTGGTGAAGTAGAAGGTCGGTGCGGTGTACCAGGCCTCGTCGACCACACCGGCAATGCCTTCGACGTGCTCCTCGAACGCGACGAAGTCCCGCACCGTGGGCGCTTCGACGGGCGGCAGGAACCTGAGTCCGGACAACGAGATCGGGTCGTCGGCCGCCGCGCCCTCTTCGAGCAGCGTGCCGGACCTCAGGAGGTCCAGCACGCTCGTTCCAGCGGGCAGGCGCAGCAGGGTGTCCCCGTCGACGACGCCGCAGCGGACGTCGCCGCCGGGCTCCTCGACGGTCGCGAACCGCATCAGACCGGCGGGGCCTGGAAGAGGCCCCGGTCCGGGTCGTTGAACGACTTCGCGGCCACGAACTCGTCCATGCGGTTGGCGGTGCCCCACTGGTCGGACACCGCCGGGTCGCTGAAGTCGTGCAGACCGGGGTGCCAGGTGTCCTCGTCGAGACGGTCGAGCTCCGTGGTGTATTCGAGCGTGTTCCCCTGGGGGTCGAGGAAGTAGGAGAACGTGTTGTTGCCCGCCTTGTGCCTGCCTGGTCCCCAGATCTTCTCGACACCGGCGCGCAGCAGGCGGCCCGTGCCGCGCATGTACTCGTCGATGCCGCGCATCTCGAAGCTGGCGTGGTGCAGTGCGGGATGAGGGCCGCGGGCGACGGCGAAGCTGTGGTGCCAGTCGTTGCAGCGCAGGAACCACATCATGTTGCCCATGCGGGGGTGCATGAGGACGTCCGAGAGCGCGAAGCCGAGATGGCGTTCGTAGAAGGCGACCGTGCCCTCGGGGTCGGCTGAGTTGATCACGACGTGCGAGAGCCGGACGGGGACCGACTCGCCCTCCTCGACCTTGCGGTGGGCGCGCAGCGTGACGTCGGCGGAAACCTCGACGGTGCGGCCCTCGTTGTCGAAGAAGCGGAAGCCGTATCCCCCGCCGGGCGTGGCGACGACACCCGGTTCGGAGACGAGCTTGACGCCGTCGCGGGCCAGCGCCTGGGCCAGCGTGTCGACGTCGGCCGGGCTGGCCGCGCCGAAAGCGATGAGGTCGATGCGCTTGTCGGTCGCTTCCCGCAGCCGCACGACGTACTGCTCGGGTGAGCCTTCCGCGGCCAGGAACGACAGTCCCGTGTCGGTCGCGACCTCGATGAGCCCCCACTGTCCTGTGTAGAACGACTGCTGGAGAGCCAGGTCCGGCACCGCGAGATCCACGTGGCGCAGGTGGGTGATCAGCCGCTGGGCCATCACGAGTCCTTCCCGGGGCCGAGCCCCAGCTTCAGTGCGGTGCCACCGGCGATAGCGTCGCGGTCGCCCGCGGTCAGTCCGGCGGCGTCGAGGCGGGCGACCGGATCGGTGACGCCCATGTCGAACGGGTGGTCGGACCCGAGGAGCACCCGGTCAGCGCCGACGGCGGCCACCAGAGCCCGCAGCGCGTCCGGGGTGTGGACCAGCGAGTCGAACCAGAGCCTGCGCAGGTAGGACGACGGCGGGTCAGCGCAGCCGCGGGCCTCGGGTCTCACCTGCCAGGCGTGATCGGATCGGCCGAGGTAGGTCGGCAGGTAGCCACCACCGTGCGCCGCCACGACCTTCAGGCCGGGATGGCGGTCGAGGACGCCTCCGAAGATCAGATGGGAGAGCGCCACGGCGTTCTCCACCGGCTGCCCCACCGTGTTGGACAGGTAGAAGCGGTCCAGCCGTTGGTCGAGAGAGCATCCGAAGGGGTGCAGGAAGACCACCGCTCCGGTGTCGGACGCGCGCGCCCAGAACGGGTCCAGCCGCTCGTCGGACAGTTCGACGCCCGGCGCGAACGAGGAGATCTCCACGCCCTTGAGCCCGAGCCCGATCGCGTGGTCGAGCATGTCCGCGCACAGTTCGGGGTGCTGCAACGGAACGAGGCCGAGACCTCGAAGCCGTTGCGGTGCCGAAGTCACGAGGCCGGCGACGGCGTGGTTCGCGGCGCGGCACACCTGCGTCGCCAGGTCCCGATCCGCCCAGTAGTGGTAGTGGGACGGGGAGGGCGACACGACCTGCACGTCCACGCCCGCGGAGTCCATGTCCACGAGCCGCTGCTGGACGGAGGTCAGCGAGGGCAACGCGGACCGGACCATCGCGCCGGACACCGCGGAGGACTCCGGCCCGTTGCGAAGAGCATCCAGCGCGCGGTGTTCAGCCAGACCCGCGTGTCCGGCGACCAGTGCCTCGACCTCGGCGATCAGACAGTGGGCGTGCACGTCGACCACGGCCGTCATGGTGCCTCCGCAACGACAGCGGCGATCCTGCCCATCAGGCCGGCGGTGTCACCGCGCTCGCCGGCCAGCAGCCAGCGGCACAGTTGCACCGAGCCCTCCACGACCGCGCGGACGCGGGGCAGGCGCCGGGCGGAGAACTCGGCCCACAGGTCCTCGTCGACGGCGTCACGGGTCGTCAGCAGTTCAGCGAGCACGAGGGCGTCTTCCAGTGCCTGGGCTGCGCCTTGGGCGAGGGTGGGCGGGCAGCAGTGCACCGCGTCGCCGATCAGCACGACCCGGCCGCGATGCCAGGGCCCGTCCAGCAGGTGGTGCTCGAACCAGGTGTAGTTGACCCGCGAGGGATCGACGAGGTTCGCGCGGATGTCGTCCCAAGGCCCGTGGTAGTTCTCGGCCAGCGCCCGCATCGTGCTCAGACGTTCTTCCGGGCTCAGGCCGCTGCGGTCCTGGGCGTCCTCGACCAGGTAGGCGTAGAGGGTGTCCTCACCTGTCGGGCAGTATCCGGCGATGTAGGCCTCACCGCCGTAGGTGAGGTCGGTCTGGACCACCGACTCCGGTCGCTGCGCGAAGGCACGCCAGATGCCCATGCCGATCGGCTCGGTGGTGAGGTCGACCCCTATCGCCGCACGGGTCCACGACCGCACGCCGTCGGCACCGATCACCAGGTCGTAACGCGCACGACCACCGTCCGAAGTGGACAGTTCGGCGTCCTGGGTGAGCGCCGTCGCCGTCACGCCCGTCCGGATCTTCACCCCGAGCCCGGTAGCGCGGTCGGCGAGGAGCCTGGCGAGGTCGGGGCGGTACATGCCGACGGTGGCGGGCAGGTCACGTCCACCGGTGCGGGCGTCGGGGATCGTGGCCAGCACTGTACCGTCGGGAGCCCGCAGGCCGAGGGTGTCGAACCCGAAACCGAGGCGTCGCACGCCGTCCCACACGCCGAGCCGGTGCAGCACCCGTAATGCGTTGCCCTGCAACGTGATGCCGGATCCGAGCGCACCGATGTCGGACTTGGCGTCGATGAGGTCGACGGCCACCCCTTCTTCCGCCAGCAGGATCGCGGCGGCCAGCCCGGCGACGCCGCCTCCGATGATCCCGACCGACTCGACGGCGCTCACGGGTTCACCACGCGGGTGCGCTGAACTCCGAGGCCGGTGATCGACCCGGTCATGACGTCACCGGCGCGCAGGAACCGGCCGTGTGCCATGCCATTGCCCGCGGGGCTGCCGGTGAGCAGGAGGTCACCGGGCCGCAGCACGGCGGTCCTGGACGCGGCGGAGACCAGTGCGGCGACGTCGAAGATCATGTCCTTTGTGGACTCGTCCTGCATCACCTCTCCGTTGAGGTCCAGCCGCACCTGCGGGTGCTCGCTCAGGAACTCGGCCGGAACCATGTACGGCCCCAGCGGCGTGAAGCCTGGTGCGTTCTTGGCGCGGAACCAGTCGCTGCCGATCTCCGGCATGTCCCGCCGGAACACGAGATCGCGAGTCGTGAGGTCGTTGGCGATGGTGTACCCGGCGACGTGGTCCAAGGCGTCGTCGCGGCTCACCTGGAACGCGCTGCGGCCGATCACCACCGCCAGTTCCAGTTCCCAGTCGTGCCGGTCGGAGTACGCGGGCAGGACCACGTCGTCGTACGGCCCGGTGACCGACGAGGGCAGGCCGATGAAGATGTACGGCTCCCCGTCGGCGATGCGCCGGTCCATCATCACCGCCGCCTCGGCGCGCACTTCGTCCGCGGGCCTGTCCGGTGCGTGTTTCACCGCGAGGTCGATGACGTGGGTGCGGTAGTTCGCGCCCGCCTGCAGGATCTGGCCGGGGTTGAGCGGCGGCCGCAGGCTGGTGGGCTCCAGCGGGGTGTCCACCTGCCCCACCATGCCGCGCAGCTGCGGAAGCACCACCTCCCACTCCTGCAGCAGCGCGTGCACCGATGGCGCGATGTCGGACAGGTCCCGCCACCGGGGTGCGCCGTCGATGTCGGCGACGAGGGCGGGCACCTCCCGGACCTCGGCGGTACCACGCCCGGTCGAGATGGTGGCGATGGCGAAGGGGACGGCCACGTGAGGTCCTTCCGTCGACGGTGACGCCGACTACTGTCACGCGAGCAGCGGATATAAGGGAACCCGAATATCCTGATACCGGTTATCAGTGAGACGAATTACGGTGCTGACGTGAACCTGGCGAACCTGGACCTCAACCTGCTCGTCCCGCTCGACGTGCTACTGGCGGAACGGTCCGTCACGCGTGCGGCCGAGCGCCTGGGACTCTCCCAGCCCGCGCTGTCCGGCGCGCTCGCCCGGCTTCGGCGGCACTTCGACGATCCGCTGCTGACCCGGGCCGGCAACTCCTACGAGCTGACCCCGCTGGCCGTGCAGCTGCGCAGGCGAACAGGTCTCGCGCTCGCCGGGGTCGAGCGCGTGTTCGCCAGCGAACCGGACTTCAACCCCGCCACGTCGCGCAGGACGTTCACCGTCCTCGCCTCCGACTACCCGATGGCGGTCCTGGGACCACGGGTCACCGCGCTGATCGCGGAGCAGGCGCCATCCGTCACCCTGAGGCTGGAACACCACAGCCCGGCGGTGATCGAGGCCGGAGGCGAGGCGATGCGCGGGGTCGACGGAATCCTTCTCCCCCATGGCGTTCTCTTCGACCTGCCCTCGGTCAACCTGTTCACCGACTCGTGGGTCGTGATCGCCGACCGCGACTCCGACGCCATCGGCGACTCCCTGACGATGGCCGACGCGCAACGCCTGCCCTGGGTGTTCACCTACCACAGCGCTTCCGCGTTCACCGGCGCCGGCAGGCAGCTCCAGCTGATCGGCGCCGCGCCGCGCGTCCAGTGCGTCGTGGAGAGCTTCCTCGCGCTGCCGTACTACGTTCTCGGCACCGAGAAGCTCGCCTTGGTGCAGGCCCAACTCGCACGGCATCTCGCCAGGGACGAGAGGCTGCGCGTGCTGGACTGCCCATGGGACGTCGTACCGCTCGTGGAGGCGCTGTGGTGGCACCCGACGCACACCCACGACGCCGAACACGTCTGGTTGCGCACCCTCTTCGCCCAGGCCGGCGCCGAGCTGCCACCAGGCCGCTGAACTCAGTTCCGGAGGAAGTCCACGACCGCGGCGCGAAAATCCGGGTTGCTGCCCACGATGTTGTGGTCACCAGGCACGATTACCAGCCGTGCGTTCGGCAGAGCGTCAGCGAGCACCTCCGGCCGCACGGCCAGCGGGTCCTCGTCGCCCGCGATGACGAGCGACTCGGCGGTGATGCGGGCGAAGTCGACCCCGCCCGTGTGCAGAGCGCGTGCTTGCGCCGCCAGCGACAGGAAGTCGGCGCCCACCATCTCCGCGAACGCGCGCATGCCCGCCATCTCCGGCGGAAGCGCGCTCGGGTCGTCGGCGAGAAATGCCTCCGCGACCACGTCTCCATCCAGTTCGCGCGTGTCGACACCGCCGACCTCGACGACCCCGGCACCGACGCCTCCGACGACCAGCCGCCGCACCTTCGGTTCCTCGGCGGCGACGAGCAGCGAGATGATCGACCCCATCGAGTAGCCGACGAGGTCCACCGCGGGCACGTCGAGAAGGCCGATCACAGCACGCAGATCCCGGGCCATGCGCGGTTCGCCGTAGCGGCTGGGATCCGGGGACTTCTGCGACAGGCCGTGCCCGCGGGCGTCGACGCCGACGACGGTGCGCCCGGCGGCGGTCAGGGCCGCGACGGTGCCGCGGCTGGCCCACTCCACCATCGTGTCGACCGTGAATCCGTGCTGCAGAACGACGGGGACGGGGTGCGGCTCGACGTCAGGGTCAGGCTCCCAGCGGTGGTAGGCGATCTCGGTGCCGTCGTCGACGACGACTCTCGCGGTCCGGGGTGTCGGGGCGGCGGCCAAACCGGCTTCCACCAAGGATTTGACGTCGGTCAGGGGGTCGGTCATCGCAGGCCTTCCGAAGGTGAGTCCGTGACGGTGGGGATAGGCGGGCGCGGCGCTGTCGAACGGTACGTCCGGACGACGCGCCGCCAGTTCTTCGGCGTTACCGCAGATCTCGAACGGCAGGGCACCCGTTGCCGGCACACGGCCGAAAACCACGTCGAGCAGCGCGCTGTCGCTGACTCCGAACGACGCGGTCAGCGCGGAGAGCGGACCGGCGATCTCCCCGAGCAGCGCGGCGCGGTCCAGCATGACGTCGAGGACGACCGGCACGCGGCCGGCGAGTGTCGCGACGTGCTCCCGGACATCGTGGCTGAAGCTGAGGCTTCCGGCGTGGAAGAACCTCTCGAAGCCCTCGCTGCGGGGCTCGTAGGGTGCGTCGACGCGCAGCAACGCCACATCGGCGCGGACGGGGTCGTCCACGACATCGGCGTAGCCGGCCAGCACCTGCGAATCCACGCCCTCGGCGTACACCCGGCAACCTTCGCGCATCGGCAGCACGGCGTCTCGGTTCTCCACGACCACGACGGAACGGCGTTGCGCGTCGAGCCCGGCCGCCACGGCCCCCGAGTCTCCCTCCGCCCGCACCAGACTTCCCCGTTCGAAGAGGCCCAGACGGAACTTCTCCGCGAGGATCCTGCGCACCGAGGTGTCCAGGCGTTCCTCGGTGAGCCTGCCATCACAAACCAGGTCCACCACCAGTTCCGGCGCCACCTCTCCGCCGAGCTGGTCGCAGCCCGCGTTGAGGATCCGCATCACGCGCTCGTGCCTGTCCAGGTCCTCGACGCCCCAAGCACGGGCCCGCATCGGGGCTCCGAAGACCGTCCGATCCGTGACGAGCGCGAAATCGGTGCACACGAGTCCGCTGAATCCGAGGGTCTCGCGCAGCAGACCGGTGATGATCCGCCGGTTGAAGGCGAAGCCCACCTCGTCGACCGGCCCACCGTCCAGGCTCAGTCCGGTGGGCACGCCGTAGTAGGGCATGACCTGCACCGGGTACCGGGTGAGCACGTCGGCGAACGGTCTCAGGTGCAGGTCGAACGCACCACCGGGGTACACCTGCTCCTTGCCGTGGTCGAAGTGCGGGTCCTCGCCGTCCTTCTGCGGTCCCCCACCGGGAAAGTGCATGATCGTGGCCGCGACCGGCGGAACGTCCGCGTCCGCCGTGAACCCGTCGAGGAACGCCACGGCCAGAGTGGTGACGAGCTCCGGATCCGCGCCGAACGTCTCGACCGTCCGCGCCCAACGCGGTTCGGACGCGACGTCGAGGGTCGGTCCGAGCAGAACGCTGATTCCGGCGGCGGCGAGTTCGCGCCGGACGGTCGCCGCGTAGGCGCGGACCAGATCGGGGTCGCGGACCGCGCCCAGCCACAGCGGTTCGGGCCACTGGGAGAACCCCGTCGCGGCCGTTCCCGTGGCGGGATTGGAGACGAACCCGTGCCGAGGATCGGACGACAGGGTCACCGGGATGCCGAGACGGGTCCGCGCCGCAAGATCCTGCACGGCGTCGTGCCAGCGGGCCATGTCGGCAGGGGTGGCGGGCCCCATGACCGCGACGTGGGAGAGGCCCGCCGTGATCTGAGCGCTGGCCGCCGAGGCGGTGAACCCGGAGCACCCGGCGCACGAGTTCTTCGCCCGCCGCTACGAGCGGCTGATCCGCTACCTGGCCGGGCGGCTCGAGGCCGGGACCGCGCGCGGAACGCGAAGCGAGAGCATCCCCGCGACCGAGTTCGCGTCGATGGTGCTCGCCGCCATGGACGGCCTGCAGACGCAGTGGCTGCTCAGCCAGAACTTCCCCATGGCCGCGCGGTTCGCCACCATGCTGCGCGCCATGGGACTCGACCCCGGCAGCGACTGAACTGCGACTATCGGTCGCGCGGATGTCGATCATTAGCAGGTCGGCCTTCCCCGATACCCGCTGCTCGGCGAATCTGGGCGCGGTCGGCGTGGACCGGAGGTGATCTTCGGGACGTCACGGCCCGATCAGCACCGAACGCGTTGCCAGAGCAGGAAAGTGACCGCTCATGACCGATGCCGCCACCGCGATCGCCGCGGCCGCCCAGCGCTGTTCCAACGTCGGCCGATGGGGCCCTGATGACGTCCTGGGCACCCTCAACCACATCACGGAAACCGACCGCGTCGCCGCAGCCCGCCTCATCACCCGCGGCCGGGCCTTCTCCCTGTCGCTGCCGTACTCCGCGGACGGCCCCCAGCGGGGCTGGCGCCGCCGCACCAACCCGGTGCACACCATGCTCGACACCGGACTGGACGCGGAACACGGCAACCAGGGATTCCCCCACGGCATCGGCGGCGCCGACGACGTCATCGCGATGCCGCTGCAGTGCTCCACCCATTGGGACGGCCTCGGCCACATCTTCGACCACGGCCGAGCGTGGAACGGCCGCCGTGCAGGCGAAGTCGTCACCAGCGAAGGCGACGCGCTCACCGGGATCGAGACCGTTCGCGGCCTCATCACCGGCCGCGGAGTGCTCCTCGACGTCGGCCGCGTCGTGGGCGACGGCGAACTGCCGGACGGATTCGCCATCACCGAACAGCACCTCCTCGACACCGCCGACGCCCATGGCGTCGAGGTGAAGCGCGGTGACCTGCTGTGCGTGCGGACCGGGCGCCTCACGCGCACTCGCAGCGAGGGGTGGGGCGAGTACGCGGGAGGTCCGTCACCCGGGCTGTCCTTCAGCACGCTGGACTGGCTGCACCGCACCGAGATCGCGGGAGTCGCCACCGACACCTGGGGTTGCGAGGTGCGCCCCAACGAGTTCGACGACGCGTTCCAGCCCCTGCACCAGGTCGCGATCCCCCACATAGGACTCTTCCTCGGCGAGATGTGGGACCTGGACGAACTCGCCGGGGACTGTGCCGCCGACGGCGTCTACACCTTCTGGCTCACCGCCGCCCCGATCCCGGTCACCGGCGCCGTCGGAGCGCCGGTCAACCCCGTCGCCGTCAAGTGATCGTCGCTGTGGAGGCTTACTCGCACACCGCCCGAACGGCGCAGCGGCTGCCACGTGCGGGCCCACGCCGAGCACCAGGGCGCAGTGCCTGGCACGCGGCCCGCCCCAGACCAGAACGGTGATCACCGGTTGCACGGCGATCACCAACCAGCTCGCGACCGCGACGATCCGACAGAACCGCAGTGCGGGTTCGAGGAGGTTCAACACCGGACGCGGGAACCGTGGCCCCGTGTCAGGTCGTTCTTCCCAGCGGCCTGCTCGTGCGGCGGTGGGACGAGCCTTGTGGGGCCGGTGTTCGGGCGCTGTCCGTCGCACGTCCTGCGGACTCTCGACCACCACAGCCGGATGGGGTTCAGCGAGCTGCGTGAGCACGTACCTGCCGTCATGCCCGAGGTGCCGACCTGGTGGCTGTGCCGGCTCGGTCACGGGGATGCGGAGGAGCGGTTCTGACCGTCCACGACGGACCTGGTCATGGCCTGCGCGCTGCCGAGGTACGTGGCAGGGTCGCAGAGCTGGTCTACTCGTTGCGCGCCAAGACTTTCCACGACGACCGGGTGCCTCCGGAGCTCGGTGGCGAGGTCGCCGCCGGTGTCGATCACCCTGCTGCAGGCGGCGTAGACGAGCTCGTGGGCCTGCTGGCGGCCGAGGGTCGGCGCGAGCGCCATCATCACCGACTCCGCCATGATCAGACCGCCGGTGAGGCCGAGGTTCGCGCGCATCCGGTCCTCGTTCACCCTCAAGCCGGCGATCAGGTGCGTGGCCTGGGTCAGTGAGGACGAGAGCAGTAGGAACGCCTCGGGGATGACGGCCCACTCGACGTGCCACGGGCCGGTGGCGCGTTCGAAGTCCTGCACCATCGCGTCGAGCATAGCCGATGCCTTGTCCCGCAACAGCTTCGCCGCGGCCACCACCAGTTCACTGGAGATCGGGTTGCGCTTCTGCGGCATGGTGGAGCTCGCGCCTCTGCCCGGTGTGAAGGGCTCGGCCAGCTCCCCGAACTCGGTCGAGCAGAGCAGTGCCACGTCGGTTCCGATCTTGCCCACCGATCCGCCGATCGCGGCGAGGAGACCGACGATCTCGACCAGCCCGTCGCGAGCGACGTGCCAGGTGATCTCCGGATCGCGCAGGCCGATCTCCGCTGCCAGTTCCGCGCGCACCCGCAGACCCTGTGAGCCGAGCGAAGCCAGGGTGCCCGCGGCGCCGCCGAACTGGACCATCAGATCCCGTTCCTGCACGGCGGCGAGGCGCTCGGCGTGGCGGTCGAGCGCCGAGAGCCACACGGCCACGCGGTAGCCGAAGGTGATGGGCAGGGCGTGCTGCAGGTGCGTGCGTCCAGCGGTGACGGTCTCGATGTTCGCCTCCGCGAGGTCGCGCAGACGGGCACGGAGCCGGCCCAGCTGTGTTTCGACCAGGCTCAAAGCGTTGGCGCACTGCAGCATCAGCGCGGTGTCCATGACGTCCTGCGTGGTGGCTCCCCAGTGCAGGAACCCGCCCGCGTCACCGCACTGGCCAGCGAGCTGGGTGACGATCGGCAACACGGGATAGCCGACGTTCTCGGTGTCCACGCGGAGCCGTTCGTGGTCCAGCATCGCGGAATCGCACGATGCCGCGATCTTCCCGGCAGCCTCTCGCGGGATGACCCCGACCCGTGCCTGTGCCGTCGCCAGCGCTACCTCGGTGCGCACGACCGCATCCACAAAGGACTGGTCGTTGAACACCTCACGCATCGCCGGTGTGCCGAACATGTCGCGGAACAGGAACGAGTCGAACACCGTGCTGCTCGCAATCACACCCGCTCCCCCGCGTCGACGGCGACGTACTTCTGTTCCAGGTACTCGTCGATGCCCGTGGTGCCGCCTTCGCGGCCGACACCGGACTGCTTCATCCCGCCGAACGGGGCGCTGGGATCGGACACGTAGCCGCGGTTGAGGCCGATCATGCCGGTCTCGAGCTGCTCGACCATGCGCAGCGCACGGCCCAGGTCCCGCGTGTAGAGGTAGCTGACGAGGCCGAACTCGGTGTCGTTGGCCGCCCGCAACACCTCGGCCTCGGAGGTGAAGGTCTGGATCGCCGCGACCGGGCCGAAGATCTCCTCACGGCTGATCCGCGCACCCTCGGGAACGTCGGTGAGCACGGTCGGCGGGTAGAAGTAGCCCGGACCGTCCGGCACCTCTCCCCCTGCCCGCAGTCGTGCGCCGGAGCCGACGGTCTCGCTGACCAGATCGGCGACGCGGGACCGCTGGCGGTCGTCGATCATCGGGCCCATGTCGGTTCCGGGGTCCGTGCCCGCTCCCACCACGATCGACCCCATCCGTGCCACGAGCTTCTCGGTGAACTCCTCCGCGACGTCGGCGTGGACGTGGAAGCGGTTGGCCGCGATGCACGCCTCGCCCACGTTGCGGAGCTTGGCCGTCATCGCACCTTCCACGGCGGCATCGACGTCGGCGTCCTGGCAGACGATGAACGGCGCGTTGCCGCCCAGCTCCATCGAGGTGCGCAGGACGGTGCCGGCCGCCTGGGCCATCAGCAGCCGCCCCACCGGCGTGGATCCGGTGAACGACAGCTTGCGCAGGCGTCCGTCGCGCAACAGCGGTTCGGTGACCGCGGCCGCCCGCGTGGTCGGGATGATGTTGAGGACGCCGTCCGGAAGCCCGGCCTCCCTCAGCACCTCCGCGAGCGCCGCTGTCGTCAGCGGTGTCTGCGCGGCGGGCTTCACGACCATCGTGCAGCCCGCCGCGACGGCCGGGCCGATCTTGCGCGCGGGCATCGCCAGCGGGGCGTTCCAAGGCGTGATCAGCAGGCTGGGCCCGACCGGTTGACGGGTGACCAGCACACGGGCGGTCCCGTCCTCGCTGACCTTCCAGGTGCCGTCGATCCGGACGGCCTCCTCGCCGAACCAGCGCAGGTAGTGGGCCCCGTAGGTGACCTCGGCCCTCGACTCGGCCAGCGACTTGCCCATCTCCAGGGTGATGAGCCGCGCGAACTCGTCGATGCGCCCGATCAACAGGTCGTGGGCCCTGCGGAGGATCTCGCCACGGCCGCGCGGGGGCACTGCGGCCCAACGACGCTGCGCCGCGTCGGCGGCGGCGAGTGCGGCCAGGGCGTCAGCCGGCGTCGCGTCGGCCACCTCGCACAGCGCTTGGCCGGTGGCGGGGTTCTCGACCACGAAGGTCCCGCCACCCGCGGCCGGGCGCCACCGCCCGGCGACGAGCAGTTCCCTCTCGACTCGGTCGATCACGTCACTTCTCCCCGGTCAGGGCCGCGACGATCTCCTCGGCCATCGGGGCGCTCGACGCGGGGTTCTGGCCGGTGAAGAGATTGCGGTCCCGGACGGTGTAGGCCTGGTAGGCCGGTCCGCCGGAGTGCAGCGCGCCCTTGTTCCTCAACGCGCCGGCCAGCAGCCACGGAGCGTTCTCGGCGGTGCCGAACAGCTGCTCCTCCTCGTCGGTGAAGGCCGCCATCCTCCGGTCGGCGAACACCCAGGAGCCGTCCTCGCCGACCGCGGAGAGCAGCCCCGCGGGTCCGTGACAGACCGCGCCGATGATCTTCCCGGCCGCGTCCGCCTCCACGAGCAGCCTGCCCAGGTCGGCGTCCTGGTACAGGTCCACCACGGGGCCGTGGCCACCGGGCAGCACGACGGCGACGTAGTCGGCGATGTCGACCTCGTCGAGCTTGAGCAGCGGGCCGAACTCGCGCAGCGCGCGCTCGGCGTGCTGGACGTGGTGCGCGCAGTCCGGACCTGCGATCTCCGGGTCGGCGCTGTGCGCGTCGAGCGGCTGGAGCACGCCGCCGGGAGAGGCGAAGTCGACGGTGAAGCCCGCCTCGGTGAACTTCTCGTGCGGCGCGGCCAACTCCTCCGCCCAGTACCCCGTCGGGTAGGCGGAGCCGTCGGTGCGCTCCCAGACGTCGGCGGCGGACATGACGATCAGGATCTTGCTCATCTGCTGGTTCCTCCTCGGAGACGGGTCAGGCGGGGAAGTCGCTCGCGGACGCGGTCGCGGCGGCGGCGTCGAGGTTCGCCTGCAGCGCCTGGACCTTGGCCGTGGCGTAGGCGTGGGAGTCCGAGCCGAGGATCTGGCGCAACGGGCCCTCGCCGGACACGACGCGCTCGATCATCAGCCGGGCGCCCCTGACCGGGTCGCCGAGCTGGTTGCCCTGCAGCGCCAGGTGGTTCTCGACCATCTCGCGGATCGCCGGGTAGGCCGCGGTGACGTCGTCGGGCAACGCGAGCGAGTCCGTGGTGAGGAAGTCGGTGCGGAAGTAGCCGGGCTCGACGATGGTGACCTTCACGCCGAACTCGGCGACCTCACCCGCGAGCGCCTCGGTCAGGCCCTCCAGCGCGTACTTGCCGGCGCAGTAGAGCCCCCAGCCAGGAACCGAGGTGAGACCGAGCACCGAGGACACGTTGACGACGTGGCCGCCGCGCTGCTCGCGCAGGATCGGCAGGGCGGCGCGCAGCACGTTCCACACGCCGACGACCTGCACGTCGAGCATGTCGCGCACGTCGCGGTCGGTGGTCTCCTCCACCGCGGCGAGGTAGCCGTAGCCGGCGTTGTTGACGACGACGTCGAGGCCGCCGAAGCGCTCGGTCGTCTTCCGGACGGCCAGGGCGACAGCCTCTTCGTCGCGGAGGTCGACGGCGAGTGCAAGCAGCCGGGTGGTGTCGGCTTTCAACGCCTGGAGGAGGCGCTCTGTCGAGCGGGTCGTCGCGGCGACGTTGTCTCCTCGCTCGAGGAGCTGCTCGACGAGTTCGAGGCCGAGGCCGCGGGAAGTGCCGGTGACGAACCAGGTGGCGGGACGATCAGCGGGGAAGGTCATGGCTCAAGACTGGTGCAGTGAAAGGTCCTTTTGGGACGCATCTCGGGCCCTGCGCGACCTCGGACTCGCGAACCTAGGACTGAGAGGTCCACTCGCAAATCCGGATCCTCGACGACAATGGGATGTCATGACCGGTCTCAACCGTGAACTCGCCGACTTCCTGCGCCGTGCACGCGGCCAGGTCGACCCGTCCCGGGCGGGCCTGCCCTCGGACGGCAGGGTCCGCCGGGTGAAGGGTCTGCGCCGCGAAGAGGTCGCCCTGCTCGCCGGCGTGTCCACGGACTACTACGCCCGGCTCGAGCAGGGCAGGCGCATCACCCCCTCCCCCGCCGTCGTCGAGGCCATCGGCCGCGCCCTCGAACTCGACGAGGCGGGGCGCACCCACCTGCGGGACCTGATCGGCCTGCCCGGAAGCCCGGCACCCCGCCGGTCGCGCAGCGCGCAGCGCGTACGTCCCGGTCTCCACCAGCTCATCGACACGCTCGACGGAGAACCGGCGCTGGTGCTCGGCCGCCGCACCGACGTGCTCGCGGCCAACCGGATGGCGAAGGCCCTGTTCGCGGACTTCGACAAGATCCCGCCGAAGGAGCGCAACTACGCACGCTGGATCTTCCTCGACGAGGACGCGCGTTCGTTGTTCGTCGACTGGCACGACCAGGCCCGCGCCGCCGTGGAGAGCCTGCGGTTCGAGATCGGCAGGGACCCCGCCGACGCCGCCACGACCGCCCTCGTCGCCGAGCTCCGCGAACGCAGCCCCGACTTCGACCAGTGGTGGGAGCAGCACCGCGTGCACCAGCGCACCTACGGCTCCAAGCGGCTGCGCCACCCGCTGGTCGGCGACCTCACCGTCGAGTACGAGTCCTTGGTGCTGCCAGGCGATCCGGACACGATGCTGTACGTCTACACCACCGCGCCCGGCTCGCCGTCGAGGCAGGCCATGGACATCCTCGCCAGTTGGACGGCGTCCGGTTCCGGCACGCGGCTGAGCCGGTCCGAACCAGAGGCCTGAACCAGAGGCCTGTCCGACTGTTCGGTCTTGAGCCGGACGAGGATCCCGGCGATGGTGACCGCGGTGGGTGGTACTGGGCGCAGGTAGTCCCGGATCACGCACCAGACATTACGACTCGAGACGTAGTCCGCACGATCTGCGGAGGCCGACGAACCCAGCTGGGCCATCCTCCGAGCGGAGGATGGAGGGGTCCGCCGCGTCCGCGGTGATTCTCCGCCCGCGTGGTGGATCCGGCGCGCTCCCGCAGGCGACAGGCTTTCGCACATGGCCATCATCCAAGCGAACCGGGGGTCACATGAGTGCGGGAATGACCTCGTTGGCTGTGCTCAACGGCATCGTGTCCCTGGTGTCCACCGGCTTCGCGATCGTGGCGGCTGTCCGGCCGTCGTCCCTGAGCCACGAGACGACACCGACCACGGGCGAGCACTTCTACGCGTGGATGTACGCGGTCAGAGGAGTACCGCTGGGACTTCTCGTCTGCGTGGTGCCGTTCGCCGCATCCGGTCCGGTCAGCGCGCTGGTGCTGATCACCGCCGCGGTCGTCCAGGCCGGGGACGCCGCCATCGGCGCTCATCGGCGCGAGGCCCGCATGACCGTGGCGCCGGTCCTCGCCGGTGTCATCCACGTGATCACCGCCGTCGCGGTCGCGGCGCCTTAAGGGGTGCCGTGGAGAAGAAGTCGCGAGCGGCCCGCCGGGCCGCGGCAGCGGAGCGGATCCTGGGCGCGGCCCGGCGTGTCCTCGCCTGCGAACTGGGCGATCCGCCACCGGAGATCAAGGCTCTGCTGCGGTCGATGTTCACGAGTCCGGAGGCCGAGGAGGCGGTCAGGACTTCCTCGACGAGCGGATCTCCAACCTTGCCAGGACGCTTCCGGGTCCGGATGCGGAGTTCCGCGCGGCCCCTCGCGGTGAGCGGCCTGCCGAGGTGACCGGACGGGTCGATTCGTACGGCGCCCAGGCACATCACAGCCTCCTCCACGACGAGACCGCCGGTCACGTCGAGCAGAACAAGGATGAGGTACAGCAGTCGCAGAGCCACGCCCGCGCTCATGGTTGCAGGACGGCAGAACCTGATCACCTCAGGTCAGCGTGTGACTGCAGAGTTCTGGCACCCGCCGGGTCGGCGCTGCGCCTCGTCGGCCGCCAGTTCGCGCAGTTGCCGTGTGCCGTTCATGACGTCTTCGTCCCGTCGGGGAGTTCGTTGCCGGTGAAGCCCACGTGTGCTTCCCGGTTGATCCGCTCGATCATGTGCGGATAGTGCAGTTCGAACGCGGGACGGATCGAGCGGATCCTTGGCAACTCGGTGAAGTTGTGCCGCGGCGGAGGACACGATGTCGCCCACTCCAGCGAGTTGCCGAAGCCCCAGGGGTCGTCGACGGTGACGATCTCGCCGTAGCGGTAGCTCTTCAGGACGTTCCAGAGGAACGGCAGCGTCGAGGCACCCAGTACGTACGCGCCGATCGTCGACAACGTGTTCAGCCCGGTGAAGCCGTCCGTCTCCAGGTAGTCGGCGTACCTGCGCGGCATGCCCTGGTTGCCAAGCCAGTGCTGCACCAGGAACGTGGCGTGGAACCCGACGAACGTGAGCCAGAAGTGCAGCTTCGCCAGGCGTTCGTCCAGCATCCTGCCGGTGATCTTCGGGAACCAGAAGTAGATGCCGGCGAAGGTGGCGAACACGATCGTGCCGTAGAGCACGTAGTGGAAGTGCGCCACCACGAAGTAGGTGTCGGACACGTGGAAGTCCAGTGGCGGTGCGGCCAGCAGCACGCCGCTCAGCCCGCCGAACAGGAACGTGACCAGGAAGCCGACGGAGAACAGCATCGGTGACTCGAAGGTGAGCTGGCCCTTCCACATCGTGCCGATCCAGTTGAAGAACTTGATGCCCGTCGGCACCGCGACCAGGAACGTCAGCAGCGCGAAGAACGGCAGCAGCACGGCACCGGTGGCGTACATGTGGTGTGCCCACACCGCAACGGAAAGCGCGGCGATGGACAACGTGGCGTAGACGAGTCCTTTGTAGCCGAAGACCGGTTTGCGAGAGAACACCGGGATGATCTCGGAGATCACACCGAAGAACGGCAACGCGAGAATGTAGACCTCGGGGTGCCCGAAGAACCAGAACAGATGCTGCCACAGCACGACGCCGCCGTTGGCCGGGTCGAACACGTGCGCGCCCAGCAGCCGGTCGGCCAGCAGACCGAAGCCCGCCGCGGTGAGAATCGGGAAGACGACCAGCACCAGCACGCTCGTCACCAGGATGTTCCAGGTGAACACCGGCATCCGCCACATCGTCATGCCCGGCGCGCGCAGGCACACCACCGTGGTGATCATGTTGACCGCGCCCAGGATGGTGCCGAGACCACCCACCGCCACGCCGACGATCCACAGGTTGGCACCGACACCGGGTGAGCGGAGCGCGTCGGACAAAGGGACGTAGGCGAACCAGCCGAAGTCCGCCGCGCCGCCTGGCGCGACGAAGCCGCCGAGCATCAGGAGGCCACCGAAGAGGAACAGCCAGAACGACAACGCGTTCAGCCGCGGGAACGCGACGTCGGGTGAGCCGATCTGCAGGGGCAGCACGAAGTTCGCGAACCCGAAGACGCTCGGCGTGGCGTACAACAACAGCATCACCGTGCCGTGCATGGTGAACAGCTGGTTGTACTGCTCTGCGGACAGGAACTGCAACCCCGGCCGTGCCAGCTCCGTGCGGATCAGCATCGCCATGGCGCCGCCGATCATGAAGAAGGCGAACGTGGTGACGAGGTACATCACGCCGATCTTCTTGTGGTCGGTCGTGCGGAACAACTGCAGCAGAACCGAACCTTTGATCCGGTCGCGCGGGGGTTTCGGGTGCACCTCGACCGGTGCGGGAACCAGCGCGGTCACGTTCTCTCCTGTGTCATGGGAAGCACGCGGGCATCCTGACTCCGGCCAGGCAGGGTCCAGCAGGGACCAAAGTCCCATCGGGGCCGGGACTCACCCGCGTTCACCTGGCAGTTGGGGTGACAAGTCCGTAATGACCGTCGTAACGCCGGTACAACACCGAACCTCGGTCCGTGTCGGCGTTGCGGAAGAAGCGGAACGGCAACTCCGTGGCGTCCAGCCGTCCGACCGCCTCCTCCGGCGTGAGCAGCGGCACCTCGTGCACGTTGACCGTCAGCGGCACCGACACCGGACCGGAGGGCGGCGCCGTGCTCACCAGCCGGGCGAGGCGATAACCCGTCGGGCCGATGCGGTAGACCGCACTGTCCTCTCCGGTCTCGGCGTCGACGAACAGATGGATGTCGTAGTCCATCAGGTCCATCGTGAGCGCCGCCTGCTCCGGCATGCAGCGAGCGGGTGTGCAGTACTTGCGCCGGACTATCTCTCGCCGCCCACTCACCCCCACCACCGGCACGCTGGGTCGCGCATCCCGCCAGGCCGGCCGCCCCGCGAGGGTGGGCAGTCGCTGCGCCAGGCTCCGCCGCAGCAACTGTGCCGCCTCGTGGAAGAACGCACCCGCGACCTGCCCGCGCAGCAGCTGACCTCGTGTCTCGAGGTTGGCCTGCACCAACACCGACCACGGCAGCGCGGAACGGGCGCTGCGCGTCAGCTTGATCCGGACGACCGGTCTCTGGTCGGGCAGCCGGCGAAGCAGGGCGCCGATCTGGCTGCGGACGAAGTCGCGCGCGTCGTCCAGCACCTCACCGGCGGTCTGCATCGTGATCTGACCGTCAGACCTGCTCCGCCGCACTTCAGCCTCCAATGATCCCGCGGGTGTCGAAATTCCCGGCTGTGAAGCTAGGTGGCGGGCCGCCGTGGTGTCAGGGCACAAAGTCCCTTCCGGCACCGTGCCAAAAACCCTGGCGACCGAAGCGGAACGAACTACCGGGGACTTGTTCGTCCACAATGGACTTCATGCGCCGCGATGGGGGTTCAGGTCGAGCCGCACCCCGTCACCGTCGCGCTCGCCCTGCACAGCGTGACCGCGACCGGGTTCCCGCCCACTCCGCGAAGCCGCCGACGTTGACGCGGTTCGGGTTCACCGGTCTCATCGGCGACCGGCGCGGGTCGGACGCCACGCCCGGTTCCTGCGCCGACCGGCGTCGACCCACGCCCGCACGCGGTCCGCGCGGTCCGCCACGTCGGGAAGATCGGACATGGCCACGGCGAGCAAGTCCTTCATCTCAACCCTCCCGCGGCGACCTGGACACCCGCGAGCTAGGGCGCGGTCGTCGAGGCGCACGACGTGGTCCTCTGCGAGCGGTGTGCGTCACCGGGACCGTTGCAGACCTCACGCCCGTCACCCCCGCAGGGCAACCAGAATTCGATGCACCCCACCCGACGAGCAATGTCCTAAGTGGATCGTCTGGTCATCGTGCCGCCCGGCGCCACGACAAGATCAGCTGTGCGGCGGAACTAGCGCATGGTGTTGCGGAGGGCGTTGGTTGCTTTGGTCAGCGCGGCGCTCACCGTCGCCCAGTCGGCGTCCTGGCGCCAAGAGCTCATCAGTGTCACGGCATAGGTGTCGCCGAACTTGACCAACCCCGTGCTGTTGAGCACACGGCGGCCGCCTGAGCTGCCCCAGCCCTGCTTGATCGCCCACGTCGCGCCCGGCAGGCCGCTGGGAATGCCGAAGTGCTGGTCGAATCCGTCCGCTGCGGCGCGCGGCGCCTCGGCCATCGCCGACGTCAGCAGTTCACGGTCCTCAGCCACGAGGGCACCGGCGATGTGGCGGTAGACGGTCGAGATGTCCGAGGCCGACATCACCGTGCTCCCCCATTGGCCCGCGACCGCCGGCGGCCGCGTGTTGCGCAGGTTGAGCGCCTTGACCTGGCGAGTGACGATCGCCGACCCTCCGCCCTCCTGCCACAACCGGCTCGCCACGCCATCATCGCTACGAGTGAGCATCGCGATCACGTCGTTCTCCACAGCACCGGAGTTCGTGGAGGTTCTCTGCAACAAGTCCAGCACGATGAGCAGTTTCACCACCGAGGCAGCGGGTTGAGCGAGGTCGCTTTTCCAGGACACGGCCGTCGCACAGGTGTCCAGGTCGACGATCTCCATCGAAAGCACTGGCTCATGTCCGACGCTCAAAAGCGCCTGGCGCGCCTTCTCCAAGGCGGGCACCACATCCGCAACCGGCGTGAACTCGGTGCAGTCGGTGCGCCAGTCTTCCGACCCCGCCTGAAACGCCACGACGAGGACCGCGACCAGCGCGGTCACCAGTCCCGCCGAAACGGCCCACTTGATCCGGCCACGCCGCTTCGGCAGCTGCTTCGGCAGCCGCTGCGTGACCAGATTCAGGGTTACCTCTCGGGAGAGCCGACTCGCATCGTCCGAAATGACCATTGATCCTATCCAACCGAGCGAGAAGGAACTCTTCACAACGAGTTGCGCCATCTGTTGATCGACGCCACCGAGTGATTCCAGATACCCACCGCACGAATGAGATCCATGGTGCGCGTGGTGTCCGGAAATCAGTGGACGGGAGACGACGACGCCCTGCGCACGCCTCTGTGGCCAGTCGTGCGGGACGATCCGGCAGAGCACGAGTTGACGCCCAGGACTACTCAGCCCGCAGGCCGAGCACTCCGGGCACCGTTACCGGAAGCCGGATTCGGACACGACGAAGCGCTCTGCCGCACCGTCTCCGAGGCACCACTCAGCCGTTCGCGGACCATGGACCCGCGCCGGGGTGCGGGTCGAGCCGACGAGCCTTTCCCTCCACAGCGGACTCGTCGGCGGCAGCGTCGACCAGGATGTGATGCCGCGCAAAGACTTCTCGATGCCGCCGTCGAACCGAACTCGGCCGTCGTCGATCACGCGCATGCGGTCGTACACCTCGCACCGGTTCGCGAGCCAGCACATCGAGGTCGGTCACCAGCTCACCCAGGAGAAGCAGCCGGCCCGGCGGCGGCGCGATGGCCAGCCAGACGCGGGTGCCCGCGGCCACGGTGCTGATCTGCGCCTCGCAGTCCACACAGGCCTGTCACCCGAGCGCTTCCTTGACCCGGTCGATGAACCAGCGGTCGTTCATGGCCGCGGCGAGGCGCACCAGTTCGCACACCGCGAGGCTGCAACAGAACGGCTGGTCCTGCTCCAGGGGTGCCAACCCGGTTGTTCGGGATCACCAGGAACGTCCGGCCCAGCGCCCAGCTCGTACGGTGCCTCCTGCCCACACCTTCGGCGAGGACCGGAAGCTCGGACTCAGGATGCCCTCGCGTGTTCACGGCCACCTCCTTTCGCTGCCACCACAGCAAGGTAGCAACTTTCACCAGCCCAACATCGAATGTCGTGAGGTTCGCCTCGCAACGCAACCCAACGGCGGGATACGGCGTCTCAAGACGGTACGGCGACGGCCGGGCCCAGGCCCTCGATGCCCTGACACAGAAAGGGGAGCGCTCCTGACGATCGAAGCGACCGCGAGCCTCCTCGATGTCCCCCAGGTACCGCGTCGTCCAGGCGCACAGCGCGTCCACGGTCGGATGCACGACCCGTGACACGAGCTCTTTGTGCTCCAACAGCCGCAGGTTCTGAGTCAGCATCTTGTGACTGGTCAACGCGGAGGGTGAGTCGCTGGCCGCCGCGGCGTCGGGTGACGCGTCGGACACGATGGTCGTGTTCCCCGCTCCGCTGATGAGCACCATCGGCGAACTCGGGTCGTTCTCGCGCGGGAGTCCGCCCCCGCGACGGTTTCCGAGACCGGCGTGCCGGCCACCGTCATCCCGATGCAGTCGCCCGGCACGCCGCAGGCGCAGGACGTCCAGGCGAACGGCGAACCGCTCCCCTCCCCGCGGTAGGTGCTGAGGTGAACGCGTCCGGCTTGGTCCACCAGGTCCGGGCGCGTTCGGATGTTGCCGACCGAACAATCAGTCCATAGTGGATAGTCTGGTCGGCTGGCGTCCTCTACGGGTGAGTGCCAGGCGCTTGCTGGGGGATGCGGGCGGTCCAGGTGAGGTGTGTGTCACCGTCTGATGTGGTGGTGTGCCGCAGGTTGCCGGTGTTGCGGCGCGGCGCGGTGAGGGCATTGGCACCTGTGGGTGGTGGTCCGCAACCCCTGCCGTTGTCGATGTTCTCGACGGTGATCAAGTCGCCGACGATGCCGACGCGGAGTTCGGCGCGTGTGGTGCCTGCGTGACCGGAGGCGGTCGTGAGTGCCTCGCGGACAGCGGCGACCATGTCGTCGGCGAGTGTGCTGGGCAGGTGGCGGCCGAGTTGCCCGTGGAAGGTGGTCGTCACTGGAATGCCGAGCGCGGGGGTGTGGTCGTCGACAGCGGTGAGGATCCGGTCTTGCAGAGTCGGCACGTGGCCGGGTGTGCTGTCGACGTCGTAGACGGCGGCCCGGATGCGGCTGATCGTGTGGTCGAGGATGCCGATGTATCCGTTGACGCGGCTTTGGAACAGGGGTTGATGGTTGGTCGCGACGAGTCCTTGCAGGCCGAGGCTGACCGCGAAGAGTTTCTGGATCACGTGGTTGTTGATGGCGGTACCGATGCGGTCGTGGTCGGCGCTGATGCACTGGATCTGCTGATCGACGTGGACCCGGTCGAGTTCCAGCGCCAGGGCGGCGTGGCCGGCGAACCCGGCCAGGTGGTTCATGTCCGAGCCGGTGAACGACCGCCGTCCGGCCAGCCTGCACACTCTGAGGGTTCCCATGATCTGGTCACCTGCCATCAACGGCACCACGACGACAGACCCGATCTTCTCCGGCGGATCGCCGCGGTCCGCGCCTGAAGGAGCCGTGATCAGCACAGGAGTGCCGGACAGGGCGACCTGCTCGGCAGCGCTGGTGTCCATGTCCGCGAGCATCTGCTCGCTCAGGGCTCCGCTGGTGGCCTGTGTCTGCGCCTGCCCCGGCTCGGTGGCCAGCGCCAGGGTCGCGAAGTCGGCGGACGCGGTCTGCTGGGCCACCCGCAGGACCATGTCGAGGGGACGCTCATCCTGCCCTGCGAAGAGCTGCTGGGTCACCTGGGTCGAGGCGGTCAGCCACCGGTGGCGCTGTTCGGACTCCTCGTAGAGCCGGGCGTTGTCGATGGCCACCCCGGCGGTCGCCGCCAGCGCGACGGTGAGTTGTTCGTCCTCGGCGCTGAACTGCCCGTTCGCGCTGCCGGCGAGGTAGAGGTTGCCGAAGATGCGGTCGCGGATCCGGATCGGCACGCCCAGGAAGCTGTCCATGTCCGGGTGGTGCGGAGGGAACCCGGCGGCAGCCGGATGCGCGGCCAGGTCGGTCAGCCGTACTGGGACCGGGTGACTGGTGAGCAGGCCCAGGATCCCGCGGCCGTGCGGTAGCTCCCCGATTCGCTCGACCGTGGTCTCGTCCATGCCGACGTGGACGAACTCGTCGAGCAGACCGTGCTCGCCGATGACCCCGAGGGCCGCGTAGCGGGCCTCCACCAACTCCCGTGCCGTGGTCACGATGTGTTGCAGTACCGCTTGCAGGCTCAGGTCACTGGCCACGACCGCGTGTGCGTGCAGCAGGTGCCGCAATCGTCCCTGCGTGGCGAGCACGTCCTGCGCCCGCGCCGACACCTCGTCGAGTAGTTTCTCCAGCTCCAGGCGCGGTAGATCAGCAAAAGGCAACTGGAATCCATCTCGCGGTGGGCCGTCCGACTTGTCCTGAGTGAAGGCGTTCGACATCGCGTCCACGTCCCATCAATCCTGGCGCGCGTCAGCGGGGTCCAGGCCAACGTGACAACACCCTGTGGAGCCGGGAGACCTCCCGGCGCCCCTGAACCTACGCCGCACACACTTGAAGTGATACCGCAAGACGTGGTCCCCGGCGCATGATCGACGCGGTATCCGCGAACACGAGCTGGTCATGTCGGTTGCACGGCAGCGGGCTGCCTGTTGGGCACGGGCGACATGCATTGGCGCAGGTACGTGCCCGTGATCGCTCGGAACCGGTTGGCACGGTTGCCTGTGTCGCGCGCAGGCGTTCCCAGCTGGCCCGCCCGACCCAGAACAGCGTCCCGGTCTGGCACTGCCAGGTCACCGACGATGATCAGGACCGGGCTGGTGGACAGGCGTTCTTGTGTCCTGTCAGGTGCGGCGCTCGGCTCGTGCACGGGTCTGCGCGAGCCGGTAGGAGTCGGTGCCGGTCTCGATGATGCTGCCGCCGTAGGTGAGTCTGTCGACGATCGCGGCGCAGAGCCGCGGATCGGTGAAGGTCTTGGTCCAGCCGCTGAAGCTCTCGTTGGAGGCGACCGCGACCGAGTTCTTCCCTCGCGCTCGGTCAGCACCTGGAACAGCAGCTCGGCGCCGCGGCGGCTTTGAGGCGGCGCTCGGAGCGGCGGCGGGCCCGGTCGTCGCATTCGGCGATCAGCAGCTCGGCCAGGAACCCGCGGTAGGACATCTGCTCGCGGGCCACGGTGTCGGCTACCTCACCGAACTGGGACCGGATCGTGGGTAATCGCAACATGCGGCAGCCTTGATCGACCCCAAGCTCGAACAGCGGCGGCTGGCGTTGCACGGACTCGGCGAGCCGGCACGCACCCTGCGGGACGCACGAGCGGCACTTGACCTATGGATCTCCGAACTCGAACGAACCGACGGCGTCGAGCCGCTCCCCTGAACCGCCAGCCGCACGTCCCGGCGGCGTCGGCAGCTGCGGTGGCGGCTGGGTTGGTCGCCCGGCTGCCTCCAGCGCCGCTGCCTGCGAGGAGCCGAAACAGGACCCAGGAGGCCCTGACCTGCACATCACGAGGTCTTCGGCGCCTACCGTCGAACGCCGGCAGTGCTGACCGAGAAAGCATCGCTCACTCGTTCACGGGGTCAGCTCACTCCGGTGAGCTTGGCCCTGACCGCCGCTTCGTCCGGGTGCTCGTGCTCCGCGTACCGGGAGGCCGCCTTCTCCCACCACGCGCGTGCTTCCGCGAGGTCACCCATCTCGTGGTGGGCGTCGCCGAGCAGGTTCTCGGCGTAGGCGAGGTCGACCCACGTACCCATCTGACCGAACGACTCCAGCGCGCCCATCAGCTTTGGCACCGCCTCGGCGTGTCTGCCGAGCCCGATGTACGCGCGGGCAAGTTCGGACGCCATCAGTCCGCTGGTGTGCGGGTCCGGCACGCCGTCCAGAGCATCCCACTCGGCCGCTAGTTCCAGCACCTCCGCGGGCCTGTCCGCGAGGACGAGTGCGCCAGCGAGCTGGTGCAGGGCCAGCCGCATCCGGGGCGGCGTGCGGCACTCGTCGCCGCGCAGCAGATCGAGCGAATCCCGCGCCACCTCGACCGCCTCGTGCGTGCGGCCGAGATCCCCGAGCACCCACGCCACGCCCGCCCGAGCCCGCACCTGCCCGGCGACCGACCCGACCTCTTGCCAGATCAGGTCAGTGGCCTCGAACAGCTCCAGTGCCCTCTCCAACTCGCCGAGCCGTGCATGACCGACCGCGCGCAGGAAGGCCAACCTCGCCACCTGCACACGTTCGCCGAGCCGGTCCGCCGACTGGGTCGCACGCGCGAACAGGCCGATCCATTCCCGCCAGAGCCCGAATCGCTCGACCAGGTCGGTCATGAACCACACCAGCTGCCAGGTGTGCCGGTCGTGGCCCCGCTCGTCGGCCAGTACGACGACCGCGTGGAGCACCGTGCGTTCCGCCTGGAACCACGTCTCGGCTTCGTCCGGCCGCTCGAACGTCTCCGGGGTCGTGGCGGCCGACGGCACGGGAGGATCCGCGAGGACACCGAGGTGGTTCCAGTAGTGCTTGCGGTTGAGGCTTTCGAGCGTGTGGAGGTAGTGGTCGAGCATGCGTTCCACCGCCGCCGCGCGGGACGCTTGCGCTTCGTCGGCCTCCGCGCGGTCGGCGGCGTAGACGCGCAGCAGGTCGTGGCACGTGAACCGGCCGGGGGCGTGCTCGACCAGCAGGTTCGCCCTGACCAGTTCGCGCACGGCCTCCTCGGCGGGCTCACCGGCGAGGCTCGTGGCCGCCGGAATCGTGAGGTCCGGTCCCGGATGCACGCCGACGAGCCGGAACATCCGCGCCGCCTGCGGGCTGAGCTGCTGGTACGACCACTGGAACACGGTGCGGACGCTGGTCTCCGCGTCACCGGTGTCGAGCAGGTCGAGCCTGGTCCGTTCGTCGGCGAGTTCGGCGGCGAGCGCGGACAGCGGGAGGTTCGGGACCTCGGCCGCCCGTGCCGCCACGATCGCGAGCGCCAGCGGCAAGCCTCCGCACCAGGCCACCAGGTCATCGGCGGCGTCCACCCGGTCCTCGCCGAGCCTGCTGACCAGCAACGCGCGCGCCTCTGCGGTGCTGAGCACGTCGAGCGTGAGATCCCGCCGCGCCAGTCCGGTGAGCCGGTCGCGGCTCGTGATCAGCACGAACGACGGGCCGGTCAGCAGCGGGCGGACGTGCTCGGCGTCGCGAACGTTGTCGAGCACCACCAGCAGGCGCCGATCCGCTGTCAGCTCGCGGTAGAGCGCCGCCTGGTCGTCCAGAGCCGCCGGGATCCGCTCCGTCGCGACGCCGAGAACTTCGAGGAACCGGCTCAGCACGTCGCCGGGCGCCATCGGGTCGCGGTGCCGGTCGAACCCTCGCATGTTCACGTGCAGCTGGCCGTCCGGGAAGCGGTCGGCCACGCTGTGCGCCCACTGCACGGCGAGCGCGCTCTTGCCGACGCCCGCGGTGCCGGTGATCGCGGCGGTGACCGGCCCGGTCCCCTCCGTCAGAGAAGTCAGCTCGCGCAGGTGCCCGGCCCGCCCGACGAAGCGCGGCATGGCGGCGGGAAGCAGCCGGGGCGCGCGCCGCTTCGACCGGGCCAGAACCTCGGCGCACTCTTCCGCCAGGTGCCGGATCTCGTTGCGGTGCAACAATTCCGAGACGACGTTGGTCAGCAGCGGGCCGCGCCACAGCTTGACGGCGCCCATGAGGTCCTGTGCCCCGACGAGTTCACGGAACCGCAGCAGGTCGAGCTCTTCGGGCTCAACGCGTGCCTCGTACCCACCGGAGAGCGTCCGCACGCAGTCCGCCTCGCCCAACGCGACCCTCAGCAGCCGCACGACCTGGTGGAGCGATTGCTTGGCCCGAACAGGCGGCGCGCCGTTCCACACCAGCTCAGCCAGTTCGTCCACGGACACGAACTGGTTGGGACGCAACAACAATCCTGCCAGCAACACACGGCACCGACCGACAGGCACCGGCACTTCGGCGCCATCGAGCGTCACCTCCAGCGCGCCGAGGACCCGGTACCGCACGACCACTGCTGCCTCCAACGACCTGTGACCTCGCTCGATCAGATCTTGAGCGCGGCCTTCCGGCACGAGTTCGCGCGGTACTCCAGGAACGTGCCCTTCGGGTCCTCGAAGCGGCTCCACGGTGCGCCGTCCGCCCGGCTGCCGAGGGCCCGGAACTGATCGATCGCCTCGGCGAAGCGGTTGTGGTCGTACAGCGCGAGGACCAGGTGGCCGCGGTCGTCGTTCGAAAGCTCGTCCTCGGCGAGGAGCTGCTCCACCGCGTCGGTCACGAGCTCCGTGCGCCAGATCAGCGGATCGTCGTCCTCCAGCAGGAACGCCGCCCGCAGGACCAGCGCGGGGCCGGCGTTCGCCGCGAAGTCGAGCAGCACGTCGGACGACTGCCCTGCCCAGTACTCCAGGGCGTCCTCGTGAGCGGCCCGGTGCCGCGGCGCGCGGCTGAGGAGCTCGTGCCAGATCTCGGCGAAGCGTGCCTGGTCGAACGAGAGACCGCCGGCGACCTGGACCAGCGTCCACCACGGCGTCGGGTCCTGCGGGGCGAGCTCGGCCGCGTGTCGTGCCGCCCGTTCGGCCCGGCGCAGCACGCGGTGGAAACCGTCCACGTGGTCCTGCTCGTCGCTCTCGCCGCGGATCTCCTTCGCCACCAGCACCCACGCGGCTGCGTCGAGCACGGCCAGGTCCCGGTCCGGCTGCTCGTCGCGCCAGTTGTTCAACCACTCGTCCGTGCGCGCGCCTGCACGGGCCAGCGCCAGGGTCACACGGGCGCGGTCGTCCCAGTCGCCCCAGGTGGTCTTCATCGCGTCCGCGGCCTGCTGCCACCGACCGTGGGAGGCGGCCGTGATCGCGCGGGCCAGCACCGGGTCCTCCTCGGGGAAGAAGTCGCGGACGTACGCGTCCGGGACCAGGCCCCAGCGTTCCGGATCGCCATGTCTGGTCGGATCGAGCGCCACTGCGTCGTTCTCCTAACGGGTCGGGACCTGGTCGACGCGGAGTCCGGCGAGCGCCGCGCGCAGACCTTCCGTGGAGCCCCTGTCGTCGGTGGCCCGTTCGATCTCGGCGGTGAGATCGGGGCCGTGGAACGTCGTGGTGCCGAGCCAGTCGGACTCCCAGCGCGCCTGGTGCTGGTCGGCGAGGGTGAGTTCGACGAGCGCGGTCAGCTCCGTGATCAGCAGGCCGCGGGCGAACTCGCGCCGCACTCTCGGCCCCGACGTGCCACTGCCGGGCCGGACGTCGGTGCGGAGCAACGCGGACAGCCGGCCCTCGTCGAGCAGGTCGAGAACGGCGCCGAGCGAGCCGCCGCCGACCCGCACCAACCGCCGCGACCGGTCCACCCGCGTGGCGCGGACCGCGGTCTGCGACAACGTCGCCCAGTCGACCCGCTTCTTCACGCCGAGCTCCTCGACCAGGGGGCTGACCAGGGTCTTGTCCATCACCGCGCCGTTGTCCGCGAGCAGTGCACCGGCCGGCCGTTCGGGGCCCCTGCTCGGCACGGCCATCGCGGTGACGGCGGCGATCCGCTCCGGCAGCGGCGGGTGTGAGTCGTAGCGGCCGAGCACGCGCTCGGGCGGGTTCTGCCTGATCTCGTCGAGGTAGGCGCGCAGCTCCGGCGAGCGGCGCAGCCCCGCGAAGGCGTCGAAGATCGTCGTCGGCAGGAACCCCGCCTCCCAGGCCGGGCGGAAGTGCCTGTCGTGGAACAGGGTCCAGGCGGCTTCGACCACCGGGAGCTCCCGCAGAGCGGTCGCCGCGGCCTCGGTCCCGGCGATCCGGGTGGCCGTCGCGTCAGCGGCGAGCTCCTGCTGACGCGACAGGGACGCGGTGACCGCGAAGTAGAGCTTCGCGTAGTACGCGAACATCACGGCGACCACGGCGTGGTACCAGGAGCGGTTGTTCAGCTTGGTGAGCATGCGGACCAACGCGACCCGTCCGGCAACCACCACACCCGTCAACCTCGTGTCGTGGTTGCCGTAGTGGCCGAGCTCGTGTGCGAGGACGAAGCTCAGCTGCCGCTCGGTCAGGCACGCGAGAAGCGGTGCCCCCACATACATCCGGCGGGTGGTCGCGACGAGGCCGAGCAGTCTGGTGCGCTGCGACACCGCGGCGTTAGCCTCCGGCACGATGTAGAGGCGGTCCGGCGGACGCGTGCCGACCCCGTCGGCGAGCCTGCGGACCAGTGCCCACAGCTCGGGCTCGTCCTTCTCGCCGACCAGCTCGCCGCGCTCCTCGTCGTCCGAGGTTCCCGCGATCGTGAACAGACCGCTGAGCAGCGCGAACGCCAGCATTCCGCCGATGACGACGGACCAGATGAAGCCGATCGGCCGGTCGTTGACGAAGAACAGCACGTTGACGAGCACGATTCCGGCGATCAGCGCCAGCCCGAGGACGTACACCCCCACGAGCAGCGCGACCGCGACGACAGCACGCATCACTTCCCCCCAGCACCGCATCCCTGCGGTGGGAGAATTGTGCACGATCGACGGTCCTACCGGGCGGCGTGCCCGCGAAACTCGCGCGTCATCGCATCGGCTCCGGCTGGTCATGGCGGTGCGGGTAGGCGGCACGGTCACCTTGTCCCGTGAAGGGACCACGTGCGCGGCCGTACCGAACCACCGACCCAGCCGTAGCGGCCGGGCACGTTTCACGGGTCGATCTTCGCGACGTCGACGCTGACGGTCTTGCCGATCTACGTTGAGGCGTTCGATCTGGTCGGGTTCGAGAGGCTGGGGCCGGACCCTCAAGGGCGTCACGCCAGCGAGTGATCGGTGGGTGTGGTGCTCGTCGTAGCGTCGCTCGCACTCACAGCGCACATAGGCCGATCTGATTCCAGGGCATCCTGCGATCCAACAGTTCGCCACGAAAGGGCTTGACCCCAATCGACAGAACTCAGGGACGAAAGATCGAATCGCGTCGACTGGCCAGGAGATCCTGAACAGCCGCGATGCGATCGTCCGGATCACCTCCACCGCGATCTGCGGCTCTGACCTGCACTTGGTCGACGAGTACGTGCCCACGGTGCAGGACGGGGACGTCCTGGGGCACGAGTTCACGGGCGAGGTGGTCGAGGTCGGCGCGGGCGTGGATCCTGGCCGGCTGCGCGTCGGGACCGGGTCGTCGTGCCGTTCACGATCGCCTGTGGGGCGTGTGCCGCCGGGTTGTACTCGTGTCGTGGGAACTCCAACCCGAACGCCGGGATCGCGGAGAAGATGTTCGGGCACCGGTCGCGGGGATCTTCGGCTACTCGCACCTGACCGGGGTTTCGCGGGCGGACGGGCGCAGTACGCGCGCGTGCCGTTCGCCGACGTCGGGCCGTTGAAGATCGAGTCGGACCTGACCGACGGGCAGGTGCTGTTCCTCTCCGACATCCAGCCCAGCGACGTGGTGGCGGTCTGGGGTGCCGGTCCGGTGGGCCAGTTCGCCATGGAAAGCGCCACGGTTCTCGGCGCCGCGAAGGTCATCGCCATCGACAAGGAGCCCTACCGGCTGCGGATGGCGGAGCAGGCGGGCCACACACCGGTGAACTTCGAGGAGGTCGACGTGCGGTCCGAGTCCGACCGTCCTCACGTGCTGCGCCAGGCCATCATGTCGTGCCGCAGCGGCGGTGTGGTCTCGGTGATCGGCGTGTACGGCGGACTGATCGACAAGTTCCCGGCCGGTGCGTGGATGAACCGGTCGCTGACCCTGCGGACAGGGCAGTGCCACGTGCGGCGTTACATGGTGCCGTTGCTGGAGCGCATCGAGCGCGGGGAGATCGATCCCACCCGGATCATCACCCACACCCTCCCGCTGGAGGAGGCGGAACGCGGCTTCGAGATGTTCAAGAACAAGCAGGACGACTGCGAGAAGGTCGTCCTCAAGCCCTGAGACACCAGACGGGTCCGGCCACCGAGGCGAGCAGGCACGGTGGCCGGACCCGGCGTCACTCGCGCAGCATGTCCAGCACCGCCAGTGACCGCTTGACCGCCGTGGTCCCGCTGACCAGGCAGAGTTTCGACCCCATCCGGTTCGCGTGTCGCTCAGCCCGCACGAGCGCCCTCATGCCCGCGGTGCCGAGGAACGTGACCTCGCTCAGGTCGACGACGATCGTTCCCTGTGTCAGATCCAGATGCGGTTCGATCGCGTGGACCAGCAGGTCCACAGTGGACGCATCGATCTCCCCGCTCAGATGGATCACTCGGACTCTGGTCGCACTCGCAACGGGAACCGCCATTGCTCACCTCCGGCAGATCTTCGAGGTGAGGACGGTGCCGCACCGCACGCGTGCGACGCTTCGGTCCACGAGGCGGAAATCCCGTGCAGGCCATGGACCTGCCGGGTCACGCCCGGAGCTTCTCGCGGCGCTCCTGCTGGCGGTAGCCGTACGCGGCGTTGCGCACCGCCTCGTCGCTCTCCAGCCGCGCACCGAGCGCACCGGCCACGGTCGCGACCGACGCGGCGAGCCACGCCATGCCGAGGTAGTCGCGCACGGCCGGCGGATGGCCGATCTCCTGTGCCAGCACGGAAGGTTCGAGCACGAGCACGGCCGACGCGAGCACCACCACGAACAACGCCAGGTAGAGCGTGGAGATCCCCAGCACCAGGGTGACCACTGTGGTCAGGTTGTACAGCCGCGCCCGTTCTCTCCCGATCGCGTCGGACGGGCGCTCCCACAGCTCGTGGGTGACGATCAGCCACACCACCATCGCCGCGATCGACAGCAGCGTCGCCGCCACCAGCCTGACCACGCTCGAGTGGGTGCCGAGCATCCACATGGTCGAGCTGATCAACGTGTACGCGCCCGTGCCCAGCGCCGCTACGAGCACGCTGGACAGGCCCATCGCGAGCCGCCACGGCCGGTTCGCCCTGACCATGCCCGTGAAGAGCCGCAGCCGGCCGCGCAGGCCCGGGGCCACGAACCGCACGCCGATGTCGTCACTGGGCGAGTCGACCCGGTGGGCCAGCCGTTCCATCGGGACCTGACGATCCCGCAGCTCGGCCACGAGGGCGCTGACCACGTCACCAGTCTTGCGGCGCAGACCCCAGCCACCCAGCGCCGGAAGCGATGCCACGGCCAGCCCGTCATCGGCGCTCGCGTCGGCCACCACCGGGTCGGTGCCGTCCCTGCGCGGCAGGTCCGTCAGGCACACCCACAGGTCGCAACGCTCCTCAACGACCTGATCTCGCACCGCTTGCACGACGTGCCGCACGGTGCCGTGCTCGTCGGCGGCAAACTGGTCGCGCACAGGCACCACGCGCCAGTTCACGTCAGCGTCCACGTCCCGGCTCAGCCGCCGCGGCAGTTCCTCGGCGAGGTCTTCCACGATGTCGGTGGCCAGCCCGGGATCAGCGAGCAGGCCGAGCACTACGGTTTCCTGCATGCACCGCCGAGTACCCCGTGAGAGCCCGGATAGTCGGGAAACCGCCCGGAACCGGACCGCGGGGCTACTGGTGGTACGGGTTGTCGAGGAGCACGCCGGTCATCCAGATCTGCGGATGGGCCTTCACCATCGGGACGATCACGTCACCGTCGAACACGTCGAGGTCGTAGAAGCACAACGCGTACACCGGGCGCCTGTTCGCCCACAGGCCCGCGTTCATCTCGTACCGGAAGAGCGCGTCGAGCTGTTCCGGACTGCGCGGCGACCTCCCCGCCCAGCGCATGTCCCCCGCGACCCGGCACGGTGTTCCCTCCCGCTGCGTCCACTCGTCCAGCTCGGCCAGGATCGCGTCGCCGTCGAACACGCCGTCGCGCTGGTAGCGAGCTTCCGGCTCCTGCACCCGAAGTCGCGGATGCGGACCTCCGAGTCGCTGTGCCACGTCGTCCGGCTCGCCGGCGACGCCGATGTACTGGCACGCCTCGCCGCGGCGAAGCCCGTCGGACAGGAACGGGATCAGCAGCTCGTCCCGTTCCGCACGGCCGTGGTGGAACACGCACAGGTGTGAGTGCACCTCGAGCGTCCCGCCGTCGAACACCGCGCTCGTCACCGGCCCTCCAGCGGTCGCCCCTGCAGTACCTGCCACGCACGGGTCGCGACGTGCACGTTCAGGCGGGTCTCCACGTCCCCTAGGTCGAACCCGGTGATCTCCTTCATCCTGCCCAGCCGGTACCGCAACGTGCTGCGGTGGATCATCAGCTCGGTCGCGGTCCGGTCGTAGTTGCCGCCGCACTCCAGGAACTGCGAGAGCGTGCGGACCATGTCCGCGTCCCGCTTGGTGTCGTAGTCGATCAGGCCGCCCAGCCATTCCCACACGAACGACGTGATCTCCGCACGACTCTCGCCCGTGTCGAGGATCCGGTAGAGACCGAGCTGCTCGAACGACGCCACACCGCTGGGATTGCGCGACGACTGCCGGATACGCAACGCGCGCGACGCCTCCTTGAACGACTGCGGCAGTCCGTCCGGCGCGGCGCAGGCGCCACCGATGGCGACCACCCCGGTGCCGTCGCCCAGCTCCTGCCCCATTGACCGGAACAGCGCCTCACAGTCCGGATCGCCGCGCACGATCACAACGCCGACGCCGGAACGCCGTGAACACAACGCCTTCCACTCGAGCGTGGTGATCGCACGGGACAACGCGTGCGACAGCGCTCCATCGGTTTGGCTGCCGCGCCACTGCACCATCACCACGTGGTGTGTACCGCGCAAGTCGTGGCCCAGTGCGCCGGCGCGGGCGTAGGCGCTGTCGTTGTCGGTGCCGGTCACCAGGTCGTCCACGAGTTCGCGGTGCAGCCGCAGTTCGACCTCGGCCAGGCTGCGCTGGTGGGCGAGCTCCGACGCGAGCACGACCGTGCCGTACTCCAGCGTGAAGATCTCGTACTGCCGCGAGGTTCTCGCCGGATCGATCAGGGCGACCACGCCCAGCACCTCGTGGTGCGGCTTGACGAGCGAGATCATCCGGTCCCGTTCTCGCAGCGGGGAGGTCAGGCGGGCGGCGCGGCGCAGCAGGTCCTCCCTGTGCCGCGCGGGCAGTTTCGGATAGGGGTCGGGACGGCCTGACCCAGCCCACGCGCGCAGGTTGCCGAACTGGTCCTCGATGGCCACGGGCAGCGCGGTGAGCTCGCTGAGCGCGTCCGCGATTCCCTGTTCGCCAGAGCCGCAGGCGCTCACCCGAGTCAGCACGTCGTGCACTCGTTGTTGTTGCCGCAACTTCTTCACCGTCGCGGTCAGCCGCGCGTTCACCTCGGACCGCTCATCGTTGGACCGGCGCATCTCGTCGGCGTACTCGTCCTCCTTGCGGTGCAGGGTCGCGTTCGCCAGCGCGGCGGTGGTCTGCTGGCCGAGCACCTTGAGCAGGAACAGCTCGTCGACCGTCGGTTCCGACCGCGCCACCACGACCAGGCAGCCGACCAGACCGTTCACCCCTCTCAACGGGAACGCCCAGCGCCACGTGCCGTCGGCGAGCACCACGCCGGTACCACGATCGTCTAGTTCGGACACGAACAGATCGGGTTCCTGGTCGGCAGGCTGTTCCAGGGGTTGCCGCTCGAGGACGCCGTTGGTCATGAGGTAGGAGGCCGCGACCGTGCACGGCCCGAGTGACGGCACCGAAGTCGACGCGAGGGCAAGGATCTTCTCGGCATCCCTGCCGCTGAACATCTTCATCGACAGGACGAACAGGCCGTAGAGAGTGGACAGTTGGGCGCGAGCCCAACCGTCCACCTCTCCGGCTCCGGCAGCCATGCCTCCCCCGCGCAGTCGCTCGTCTGCGGCCAGCCTAGTGCCGTTGCCGTAGTGCTGCCGGGTCTAGTGCGCAGGACGGGTTTCGCCCTCACAGGGCGACGCGCCACACGGATGCCCTTCGCCAGGGTGGAACCGATGCACGTCCCCGGAACACCAGATCCAGAAGGGCATGAGCCCAGATGACATTGATGCGTTTCGACCCGTTCCGTGAACTCGACCGGCTCTCCGAGCAGGCGGTCCGCACGCCACGTGCACTGCCGATGGAGGCGTTCCGCCGCGGCGACCGATGCATCGTGGCACTCGACCTGCCAGGTGTGGACAGGAAAGACGTCGACGTGACCGTGGAACGCAACGTGGTCATGGTCAAGGCCAGGCGCGACCCGTTGCGGCACGAGAACGACGAAGTGCTGATCGACGAACGGCCGCACGGGGAGTTCAGCCGTCAGTTCTTTCTCGGCGACATGCTCTCCGCCGGTGACCTGACCGCCGAGTTCGACCGCGGCGTCCTCGTGCTGACGATCCCGATCGCCGAGTCGAGCAAGCCTCGCAAGATCGAGGTTTCCGAGCAGACGACCATCGACGCCTGAGGGGTAGCCATGACCACTCGTCACAACGGCGCGCACACCAGCGTTGACACAAGCGGTGCTCTCGCCCAGAGCGCGTCGCAGCGGCGCAAGATCGCGTCGTTCACCAACTACCGCGACGCCGAGCGCGCCGTCGACTACCTGTCAGACAACAAGTTCCCGGTCGGCCGGACCGCGATCATCGGCGGCGACGTCCGCGTGGTCGAGCAGGTCGTCGGCCGGATGAACTGGGGCCGCGCGCTGCTGAACGGTGCCACCTCCGGCGCGGTTCCCGGCCTGTTCTTCGGCTGGATCTTCGGACTGTTCGACCTCATCAACCCGCTCGTCGCCGCGTTCACGCTCGCCCTGTACGGCCTGGTGTTCGGCGCGCTCATCGGCGCTGTCATGGGCGCGGCCTTCTACGCGCTGCAGCGCGGCAGGCGCGACTTCAGCTCCGTGACCATGATGGTGCCGAGCCGGTACGACCTCGTCGTGGACGAGGAAGTGGCGGACGAGGCACAGCGGCTGCTCTCCAGCTTGACCCCCGCCGGGGGTGCTTCGTAGTGGCCACGGCAGTGGGGATCGACCTGGGCACGACGAACTCCGCGATCGCGGTCGTGGAGGGCGGCCAACCGGTAGTGATCGCGAACGCCGAGGGGGCCAGGACCACGCCGTCCGTCGTGGCGTTCACCGAGAGCGGCGAACGGCTGGTGGGCCAGCTGGCGAAGCGCCAGTCCGTGCTGAACCCCCAAGGCACGATCTACTCGGCCAAGCGCTTCATCGGCCGGCGCTTCGACGAGATCGACGAGGAGGCGAAGACGGTCACGTTCGACGTCGTCGCCGGACCGAACGACGCGGTGCGCTTCAAGGTGCGCGACAAGCTCTACGCGCCCGAGGAGATCAGCGCACAGGTGCTGCGCAAACTGGTCGACGACGCGAGCAGCTACCTCGGCGAGAAGGTGCGCGAGGCGGTGATCACCGTGCCCGCGTACTTCAACGACTCGCAGCGCCAGGCGACCAAGGACGCCGGCAGGATCGCGGGTCTCGAGGTCCTGCGGATCGTGAACGAGCCGACGGCGGCCGCGCTGGCGTACGGCCTGGACAGGAAGGGACACGAGACGGTGCTCGTGTTCGACCTGGGCGGCGGCACGTTCGACGTGTCCCTGCTGGACGTCGGCGACGGCGTGGTCGAGGTGCGCTCCACCTCCGGTGACACCCACCTCGGCGGCGACGACTTCGACCGCAGGCTCGTCGACCACCTGGCGGACAAGTTCAAGAACGACACCGGAATCGACCTGCGCAACGACGCCCAGGCGCTGCAACGGCTCTACGAGGCGGCGGAGAAGGCCAAGGTCGAGCTCAGCTCGGTCGCCCAGACCCAGGTGAGCCTGCCGTTCGTCACCGCCGACTCCACAGGTCCCAAGCACCTGACCGAGACCGTGACGCGGTCGACGTTCGAGCAGATCACGGCCGACCTGGTGGAGCGCTGCCTCGCCCCGGTCGAGCAGGCCATGGCCGACGGCAAGGTGTCCGCGAACGACATCGACGAGGTAGTCCTCGTCGGCGGGTCGACCAGGATCCCCGCCGTGCAGAAGCTCGTCCGCCGGCTGACCGGCGGCAAGGACCCGAACATGAGCGTCAACCCGGACGAGGTCGTGGCACTCGGTGCCGCGGTCCAGGCCGGAGTGCTCAAGGGCGAGGTCAAGGACGTCCTGCTGCTCGACGTGACTCCCCTGTCGCTGGGCGTCGAGACCCGCGGCGGCGTGATGACCAGGATCATCGAGCGGAACACGACGATCCCGGCCCGCCGCTCCGAGGTGTTCTCCACCGCCGAGGACAACCAGCCCGCCGTGGACGTCGTGGTGCTGCAGGGCGAACGGGAACGCGCGGCCGACAACCGCGTGCTGGGCCGGTTCCAGCTCACCGGGATCAGGCCCGCGCCACGCGGCGAACCGCAGGTCGAGGTCATCTTCGACATCGACGCCAACGGCATCCTCAACGTGACCGCCCGCGACAAGGACACGGGCGCGGAGCAGGGCATCACCATCAGCGAGAGCTCGAACCTGGACACGTCCGACATCGAGCGGATGGTGACCGACGCCGAGGCGAACCAGGCGGAGGACCGGAGGCTGCGCGAGGCCGTGGACGCCCGCAACACGCTCGACTCGATCGCCTACCAGGTCGAGAAGACCCTGTCCGATCTCGGCGACAACGCGCCCGCGCACGAGAAGGCCCGCGCCGAGATGCTGGTCTCCGAGACGCGCGAGGCGTTGCAGAACGAGGCGCCTGTGGAGCGCGTGCGGGAACTGACCGACGAGCTCACCCAGGTGCTGAACGGCCTGATGGCGGCACGCTCGTCCGCGCCACCGCCGTCTTCCGGCCCGAGCTCGGCCACCGCCTCGGACGACGACGTCATCGACGCCGACTTCGACCGGGTCTGACGATGACCACCCAGGGGAACGCCGCGGACTCCGCGGCTGGTTCCGGGGCCGACGCCGCCCCTCCGCAGGTGTCGGCCCCGGAACGGGACGTCGCCGATCTGGAGGACCGCTGGCTGCGTGCCATGGCGGAACTGGAGAACGTGCGCAAGCGGCACGACCGGGAGCTCAACCGCGAACGCACCGCCGAACGCGGCCGGGTGGCGTCGGCCTGGCTACCGGTGCTCGACAACCTGGAGCTCGCGCTCGGGCACGCCTCCGACGACGCATTCGCCGAAGGCGTGCGGGCGACCCTCGACCAGGCCGTCGAGGCGCTCGCCCGGCTCGGCTATCCACGCCACGACGCCACCGGCGTGCCGTTCGACCCGGCCGTGCATGAGGTCGTGACGGTGATGGACGACCCGGACGCGCCGCCGAACACGGTCGTGCGCGTGCTGCGGCCGGGCTACGGCGACCTGCGTCCCGCCGCGGTCGCGGTGTCGCGCTCGCGGGAGTGAGCCGGCGTGGCCACGGACTTCTACGACGTGCTCGGCGTGCCGCGCGGCGCGGGCGACGACGAGATCGGGCGGGCGTACCGCAAGCTCGCGCGGCAGTACCACCCGGACGTCAACCACGACCCCGGTGCCGAGGACCGCTTCAAGGAGGTCAGCGAGGCCTCCGAGGTCCTCTCGGATCCGGCGCAGCGCAAGCGGTACGACCGGTTCGGCGAGGACTTCCGCCGCGTCCCGGAGGACTACGGCGAACGCGCTCCTCGGGGACGCACGGTATACACGAGCGGACCGGACCGCGGCGGTTTCGAGGACTTCGACTTCGAGGACCTGTTCGGCGGGGTCTTCCGCCGCGGTGGACGCGGCGGTCCGGTTCCCGGCGCCGACCAGGAGGCCGAGCTGACGCTCTCGGTCGAGGACGCCTACCGGGGTGGACAGCGCAGGCTCACGATCGGCGGCCGCGACCTGGACGTCACGATCCCACCCGGTGTGGTGGACGGCCAGCGCATCCGGCTGTCCGGCCAGGGCGGGCAGGGTTCCGGCGGCGGCACGTCCGGGGACCTGTTCCTGGTGGTCCGGATCGCGCCGCACCCCCGGTACCGGCTGGAAGGCCGCGACGTCGTCGTGGACCTGCCGGTCGCGCCGTGGGAGGCGGCCCTCGGCGCCACCGTGCCGATCACGACACCGGGCGGCGAGGCGAAGGTCCGCGTCGTGGCCGGCTCGTCGAGCGGACGACGGCTGCGGCTGCGCGGTGAAGGCATGCCGAACCCGCGCGGCAAAGCCGGTGACCTCTACGCGGTCGTCAAGGTCATGGTCCCGAAAAAGCTCGGCAGGCGGGAACGGGAGCTCTTCGAGGAACTCGCCGCGGTCTCCGACTTCGACCCGAGAGGCTCGTGATGTACGTCCTGACGAAACCGGCCAGGCTGAGCGCCGAACGCGTGTCCGTCCACACAGGACTCCACCCGGACCTGGTGCGCCGGTTCGCCGCGCTCGGGCTGATCGAGTGCGCGGTGGACGACGGCGGACGCCTGTGGTTCCCACCGGACACCGCCGCCCGCATCGCGCGGATCCAGCGGCTGCGCGGCGGGCTCTCGCTCAACTACAACGCGATCGGGCTCGTGCTGGACCTGCTCGACCGGATCCGAGTCCTCGAAGCCCAAGTGCGCGGGAGTGAAACATCATGGAGGTGAACCGGCTGTGGACCTGAACCGGCTGACGCAGAAGTCGCAGGAGGCGCTGCAATCCGCGCAGGAGGTCGCCCAGCGGCTCGGGCACACCGAGACCGACGGCGAACACCTCCTGATGGCACTGGTCGAGCAGCCCGACGGCCTGGTGTCGCGTCTGCTCACCCAGGCGGACGTGAACGTGCAGGCGCTGACGGAGGACGTGCGGACAGCGCTCTCCCGCCGCCCGAAGGTGACCGGACCGGGTGTCCAACCCGGACAGGTCAGCGTCACCCGCCGGCTGATGGGCGTTCTCGACGCCGCGGAACGGGAAGCCAAGCGGCTCAAGGACGAGTACGTCAGCGTCGAGCACCTGCTGCTCGCACTGGCCGAGGAGGGCGAGAGCACGAAAGCCGGCCAGATCCTGGCGCGGTACGGCATCACCCGAGACCGGTTCCTGGAGGGTCTGGCCCGGATCCGCGGCAACCAGCGCGTGCGCAGTGCCACGCCGGAGGGGACCTACGAGGCCCTGGAGAAGTACGGCCGCGACCTCGTGAACGACGCCCGGACCGGCGACTTCGACCCGGTGATCGGCCGGGACGCGGAGATCCGCCGGGTGGTCCAGATCCTCTCCCGCAAGACGAAGAACAACCCGGTGCTGATCGGCGAGCCCGGCGTCGGCAAGACCGCGATCGTCGAAGGGCTCGCCCAGCGGATCGTGCGCGGCGACGTTCCGGAAGGCCTGCGGGACAAGACGGTCTTCTCCCTCGACATGAGCTCCCTCGTGGCCGGCGCCAAGTACCGCGGCGAGTTCGAGGAACGGCTCAAGGCCGTGCTCGCCGAGGTCAAGGCCGCCGACGGACGGATCCTGCTGTTCGTCGACGAGCTGCACACCGTCGTGGGCGCGGGCGCCGCCGAGGGATCGATGGACGCCGGCAACATGCTCAAACCGATGCTCGCGCGCGGTGAGCTGCACATGATCGGTGCCACCACGCTCGACGAGTACCGCAAGCACATCGAGACCGACGCCGCGCTGGAACGGCGGTTTCAGACCGTCGTCGTGGCCGAGCCGTCGCCGGAGGACGCGATCTCGATCCTGCGCGGCCTGCGAGAACGCCTCGAGGTCTTCCACGGCGTCAAGATCCAGGACGCCGCGCTCGTGTCCGCCGTGGTGCTGTCCCGGCGCTACATCACCGACAGGTTCCTGCCGGACAAGGCGATCGACCTGGTGGACGAGGCGTGCGCACGGCTGCGCACCGAGATCGACTCGATGCCGGCCGAGCTGGACGAGACGTCGCGGCGCGTGACCCGGCTGGAGATCGAGGAAGCCGCGCTGGCCAAGGAGACCGACCAGGCCAGCGAACAACGACTGGCCGCGCTGCGCAAGGAGCTCGCCGACCTGCGCGCCGAGCTCGACGCCATGACCGCGCAGTGGGAGGCGGAGCGGCAGGCCATCCGGCGCGTGCAGGACCTGCGCGGCGAGCTGGAACGCGTGCGCCGCGAAGCCGAGGAGGCCGAACGCGCCTACGACCTGAACCGGGCCGCGGAACTGCGCTACGGCACGCTCACCGAACTGGCGACCCAGCTCGCGGCCGAGGAGGACCGGCTCGCCGGCAAACAGGGCTCGCACCGGCTGCTCAAGGAAGTGGTGACCGAGGACGAGATCGCCGAGATCGTCGCGGCGTGGACCGGCATCCCGGTGTCGAGGCTCCAGGAGGGCGAGCGGGAGAAGTTGCTGAAGCTGGACGAGATCCTGCACGAGCGGGTGATCGGCCAGGAGGACGCGGTGCGGCTGGTCGCCGACGCGATCATCCGTGCGCGGGCGGGGGTGAAGGACCCGCGCAAGCCGATCGGGTCGTTCATCTTCCTGGGCCCCACCGGGGTCGGCAAGACCGAGCTGGCGAAGACGCTGGCGGCGGCGCTGTTCGACAGCGAGGACAACATGGTGCGCCTCGACATGAGCGAGTACCAGGAGAAGCACACGGTCTCGCGGCTCGTCGGCGCGCCTCCCGGCTACGTCGGCTACGACGAGGGCGGCCAGCTCACGGAAGCGGTGCGGCGCAAGCCCTACTCCGTCGTGCTGCTCGACGAGATGGAGAAGGCGCACCCGGACGTGTTCAACACGTTCCTGCAGGTGCTCGACGACGGCCGGATCACCGACGCGCAGGGCCGCACGGTCGACTTCCGCAACACCGTCATCATCATGACGTCCAACATCGGCTCGGAGCACCTGCTGGACGGCGTCACCGGAGACGGGGAGATCAAACCGGACGCGCGCGGGGCCGTGCTGGCGTCACTGCGCGACCACTTCCGGCCCGAGTTCCTCAACCGCGTCGACGACATCGTCCTGTTCACGCCACTGCGGCTGGAACAGATCGAACGCATCGTGGACCTGCAGTTCGCCGAGCTGCGCGCCCGCCTCGCCGAACGCCGGATCGACGTCGAGCTCACCGAACCGGCCCGCGAGTTCATCGCACTGCGCGGCTTCGACCCCGTCTACGGAGCACGGCCGCTGCGCCGCTACATCGCGCACGAGGTCGAGACGCGCGTCGCACGCGCACTGATCGCGGGTGACCTGGCGGAGAACACGACGATCCGGGTGGACGTGGTGGACGACGAGCTGTCCGTCGTCACGTCCGGTGAGAGCAGGGCGGTCGCATGAGGACGACGGACATCGCCTGCCCGAACTGCGGCAAGACCAATCGCATACCCGTTGTCGCGCAGGGCAAGCCGAAGTGCGGCAACTGCGGCCGGCCGCTGCCGTGGATCGTCGACGCGCTCGACGACGACTTCGCCGAGGTGGCCGAGCAGGCGGAGGTTCCCGTCCTGGTCGACATGTGGGCGACGTGGTGCGGGCCGTGCAGGATGGTCAGCCCCGTGCTCGACCAGCTCGCACACGAACGGGCCGGCGACATCAAGCTCGTGCGGGTCGACGTCGACCGCGCACCCCGTCTGTCAGAACGGTTCGACGTGCGTTCGATACCCACGCTGATGATCCTGCGCGCCGGTGAGGTGATCGCCCGGCAACCCGGCGCGGTGCCCGCGCCCCAGCTGCGCGCCTGGCTCGACAAGGCTCTCGTCCAGGAGGTGAAGACATGATCAGCCGATACCTGCTGCGCCAACTTCCCGTGCGCGTCACCACCGGTGCGTACGTGCTCAACTCGGGACTCGGCAAGTTGCACGCCGACCAGGAGACCGCGGAGTCCCTGCAGGGCTTCGCGGCGACCACGTACCCGGTGCTGGGCAAGCTCGACGCCCAGCGGTTCACGACGCTGCTCGCGGCCGGGGAGATCATGACCGGCGTGGCGCTGCTGGTGCCTCTGGTGCCCGCGGTCGTCGCCGGTGCCGCGCTCACCGGGTTCGCCGGCGCGTTGCTCGGGCTGTACCTGAAGACGCCCGGGATGCGGAAGGAAGGCAGTCTGCGGCCGACCGAACAGGGCATCTCGCTGGCGAAGGACGTGTGGTTGCTGGGGGTCGGCCTGTCGCTGGTGCTCGACGACGTGACTCGGGAGGACCGATGACCACGATCGTGGACGAACACCTCGCACTCGTGCGCGAGGTCGTGCCCCAGACCCCGCAGGGCTGCCGGGAGTGCCTTCTCTCCGGCACCCCGTGGGTCCACCTGCGACTGTGCCTCACCTGTGGACACGTCGGCTGCTGCGACTCCTCGCCGATGAAGCACGCGCACAGGCACGCTTTCGGCGTCGGCCATCCGATCGTGCGTTCTTATGAACCCGGCGAGAACTGGCGGTGGTGTTATGTCCACCAGGCTTTCGTCTGAGCAGCGTTCGTCCGGGCCGCAGGAGACACCGGACGAGCACGGCGCCTTCCCCCGCCTCGACGGCGACCAGATCGACCAGATCGCGCTGCACGGCACCAGGCGCCCGACACGAGAAGGGGAAGTGCTGTACGCCGAAGGTGACCGCGACCACGACTTCTTCGTGATCGTCCGCGGTGTCGTGCAGGTGCTGGAGCACGGCGAGGTCGTGCGGACCCATGGACCGGGCCGGTTCCTCGGCGAACTCGGGCTGCTGGAAGGGCAACCGTCGTTCATGACGGCCGTCGTCGCACGGCCCGGCGAGGTCGTCCAGCTGTCCGCGGCCGAGCTGAACGAGCTGGTGCGCAACGACCCCGTGCTGGGAGGCCTCGTCCTGCGCGCGTACCTGATGCGCCGGGCGGTGCTGATCGGCAGGGGTAGCGGCCTGCAGATCATCGGCTCGTGCTTCTCGCCGGACACCAAGCGGCTGCTGGAGTTCGCCGCGCGCAACCGGATCCCGCACCGGCTGGTCGACACCGACAACGACCGCGACGCCGAGGAACTGCTGCGCCGTTTCGGCGTGACCATCCACGAGATCCCCGTGGTCGTGGTGCCCGGCGGCGGGACGCTTCGCAACCCGGGCAACCGGGAACTGGCCCAGGCGCTCGGTCTGCACGCGTCGTCCCCGCCTGGCGACCTCACCGACCTGCTCGTGGTCGGAGCGGGCCCCGGTGGCCTCGCGGCCGTCGTGTACGGCGCCGCGGACGGGCTCGGCGTGGTGGCCGTCGACTCAGTCGCCGCCGGCGGCCAGGCCGGGACGACGTCGCGGATCGAGAACTACCTGGGTTTCCCGGCCGGCATCTCCGGGCCGGAGCTGGCCGAACGCGCGGTCCTGCAGGCCGGGAAGTTCGGCGTGCCCGTAAACGTGTCCGCAGAGGCGGTCTCGTTCTCCGCGCACGACGGCCACTACGTGGTGGGCTTCGACGACTCGTCCCAGGTCAGGACGCGATCGCTGGTGATCGCGACGGGCGCGCGCTACCGCAGGCTCGACCTGCCCCGGCTCGCCGACTTCGAGTCGACCGACGTGTACTACGCCGCCACGATCCACGAGGCACGCGAGTGCCAGGCGAACCCGGTCGCGATCGTGGGCGGGGGCAACTCGGCCGGCCAGGCGGCCGTGTTCCTCGCTGACCGGGTCCCCCAGGTCCACTTGGTGGTACGCGGCGGCGATCTGAACAAGGACATGTCCCGTTACCTGGTCGACCGCGTAACGAGCCATCCCCGGATCGAGGTGCTGCTGCACCACGAGGTCGTGGAGCTGCTGGGTGGCGACAAGCTCGACGGCGTCGTCGTGGAGGACAACCGCAACCACGACCGGCGCGCCCTGCCGGTGCGGGCGCTGTTCGTGTTCATAGGCGCGAAGCCGTGCACGACCTGGCTCTCGTCGTTGATCGCGCTGGACGACGACGGCTTCGTCCTCACCGGTGAACACGTCGCCACCGACGACTCCTGGTGGCACAAGGGCAGAAGGCCGTTCCCCCTGGAGACGAACCGGCCGGGCGTGTTCGCGATCGGCGACGTGCGCAGCGGTTCGATCAAACGGGTCGGCTCCGCGGTCGGCGAGGGCGCGATGGTGGTCCGGCTCGTCCACGACCACCTCTCGTTCGGAGCAAGCCGATGAGGCAGACGGGCGCAAGCACCCGTTTGGCATGCTGTGACGCGTGGAGAGACTACTCAACCATCCGGTGAGCCGCGCGACCCGGATCGATGAGGCGGAGGACTCGGTCACCCGTGTGTTCCTGCCGCACCAGATCGCTCCCGCGGGCAGGGAGACGCCGCTCGACATGCGGTTGAACGCGGTCCGGCTCGGTTCCCTCACTGCCGGATACCTCGTGTACGGCCAAGAGGTCGACATGCGCACGACGAACGCGTTCGCGTACCACTTCAACATGCCGGTGCAGGGCCGTGCGCGGTCGTCGTTCGGGCGCGTGTCGGTGGACGCCGGTCCCGCCGAGACGGTCGCGTATCTGCCGGACGAACCGGCGTCGATCACGTGGAGCGCCGACTGCGCGCAGCTGTGCCTCATGGTCGAACGGGTGACGCTGGAACAACGGCTCGCGGCCATGCTCGGGCGTCCGGTGAGCCGGATCGCGTTCGCGCCCGCGCCGCAGCAGGGCGTGCTGGACCTGCTCGCCCCGTTCCTGCGGGAGTTCGAGGGGCCGGCACTGCTGCGCCGCCACCCCCTCGCGGCGAGCACGCTGGAGCAACTCGTGCTGGACGGCCTGCTGCTCACCCTGCGGCACGATCACCGCGCGGAGTTGGAGAGAGCACACCACATCCCGCGCGGTCCGGTGCGCGAGGCCGTGGAACTGCTGGAGGAACGGCCGCACGAGGCGTGGACCACCACCAGCCTGGCCGCGGCGGTCGCGATCTCAGCGCGGGCGCTGCAGGCCGGGTTCAGACTCCACACCGGGGTGTCGCCGACGACGTACCTGCGCGACGTGCGGCTGGGTCGTGTCCACCGCGACCTCACAGCGGCGGCGCCGGGCATGACCGTCACCGACGCCGCCGCTTCCTGGGGGTTCGTCCACCTGGGACGGTTCGCGGGAACGTACCGCCGCCGGTTCGGGGAGTCCCCGTCCGAGACGCTCAGAAGAAGCCGCAGACACCAGTGAACCCCAGCAGGCCGCTCCCGCCCGTGACGAACACGTCGACGTCGCGGGAGCCCGCCAGCCGGGTGACCCGCACGAGGGCGGCGACCCCGCACGCGTCGACGTCAGGCACCGCGCGCAGATCGACCACCATCAGCACCAGGGGCCTGTCCAGTCCGATGAGGCCGGTCAGCACGGCGTCCTCGAACCGCCGGGCCGAGCGCCCGTCGAGGACGCCGCGCACCTCGGCGATCACCACGCCGGGCCCGCCTGCGCAGAACTCAAGATCCACATGCTCAGTCAACTGCGTCGGCCGGCCCGGCACCATCCGCCTGACGTCACACCTTCGTCCGCTTTCCGCGCACGCCCGCCCGTTCGTAAGCCCGCAGCGTGTCGGTTGCGATCCGGTCCCACGAGTACCGCGCGCACGCCCGATCGCGACCCGCGGCACCGAGCTCCTGGCGGCGGACGCCATCAGCGAGCAGCCCGCACAACGCCTTCGCCAGCAGGCGCGGTCTCCCAGGCGGAACGTGCAGACCCGTCACCCCGTCGACCACCGAGTCCGCCAACGCGCCCACCGCGGTCGCCACGACGGGAACGCCACACGCCATCGCCTCGAGCGAGACGTGACCGACCGGTTCACACCGCGGCGCGCACACCACGACGTCCGCGGAACGCAGCAATGCAACCGTCCGCTCCCGTGACACGCCTCCGGTGAACACGACCCGGTCCGCCACCCCGGCGTCCGCGGCGAGCGCCCGCAACCGCCGCACTCCGGGGTCCCGCCCGATCCGCCGTTTCCCCGGTCCGCCGATGATCAGCAACTCGGCGTCCTCCACGTGGGACAGCACCACGACCAGGTCCGCCAGCCCGCTCTGCGGCGCGACCGCCACGATGCGACTCCGCGCTCCGCGTTGTGCCGTTCGTCCCCACGGTGTGAACGTCTGCACGTCCACACCGGTCGGAACGACGGAGATCCGGCTCCGGCCGACACCCGTGCGATTGAGCGCGAGCACCTCGTTGGACGACATCGCGGCGACCCGCGTGACCTCGCGCCCGACGATTCGTTCCGCCAGCGACCGCCTGACCGAACCGCCGAGTCCGTAGTACGTCTGCACCACGGGAATCCCTTGGTGCTCGGCCAGCACGCTGGCCAGTCCCGATGTCCATCCGTGCGCGTGCACGACGTCGGGCGGGGCGTCGCGCCACTCGCGTCCGAGAAGTTCGGCGAGCCGGCCGAGCTGGGAGATCATCTCGTTCTCGTCGATCGGCACCACAGGCCCGGCTGACAGGCGCACGACGTCGTAACCGAGCTCCGTGCGCTCGCGATCCGGCGAAAGTGCGCTCTCCAGGCGGGTGTAGGCCGTGACAGCGTGGCCGCGGCAGGCGAGTGCCGCCGACAGCCCCGCCACGTGCGCACGCTGTCCGGTACTGGGCTCTTCCGCCGACACCATCGCGATCCGCATCCCGTCGTGCTCCACGTGTGCCTCCTCGCGTCGAATCCGGGAGGCAAATCTTCGACGGACCGGTCGCGGCAGCGCTTGGGCAGACGAGGACGAACTCAGCGGCCGTTTCCAGTCATGGGTGCAGCACGACCTTGGTGAAGCCGTCGACCCGCTTGTCGAACTTCTCGTACGCCATCGGCGCCTCGTCGAGTGAAAGTTCGTGCGACACCACAAAACTCGGCTTCGCCCGGCCCGCGACGATCAGGTCGCGCAACCGCGCGTTGTAGCGCTTCACGTCGCACTGGCCCGTGCCCATGCGCAGCCCCTTTTCGAACATGCGCCCGATCGACACGAGCAGCATGCCCTGTTTCGACTGCTCGTCCGGCGCGCCGGGATCGGCGGGCACGTAAAGACCGGGTACGCCGAGCATGCCGGTCGCACGCACCGTCTCGATCAACGAGTTCAGCACGACGGCCGGTTCCTCCTTGGTGCCGCTGTCCGAGTGCGCCTGGTACCCGACGGCGTCGACGCCCTTGTCCACACCGCCGAGATCCCCGCACTGCTCGACGATCTGCTGCGCGGCGTTGCCCCGGCTGAAGTCGATCGGCACGGCGCCGATCTCCTCGGCCTTGCGCAACCGTTCCGGGACGCGGTCGACGACGAACACCTTCGCCGCACCCCGCAACAGCGCGGAGTACGCGGCCATCAGGCCGACCGGCCCGGCGCCGAACACCGCGACCGACTCGCCGAGAGTGACCTCGGCGAGCTCACAGCCGTGGTAGCCGGTCGGGAAGATGTCGGCCAGCAACACGAAGTCGAGCTCGTGGTCGGTTCCCGGCGGCAGTTTCAGGCAGTTGAAGTCCGCGTACGGCACGCGGAGCTTCTCGGCCTGCCCACCGGAGTACGGGCCCATGGACACGTATCCGTAAGCTCCGCCGGCAAACCCGGGATTCACCGTCAGGCAGAACCCCGTGTAGCCGCGCACGCAGTTCACGCAGAACCCGCATGCGACGTTGAACGGCATCACCACCCGATCGCCTTGCTTGATCGTCGTGACACCGTCACCGGCCTGCTCGACCACACCCATGTTCTCGTGCCCGAACACGATTCCGGGCTCGGCGGCGGTCCGCCCCTCGTACATGTGCAGGTCCGATCCGCAAATCGCGGTCGAGGTGATGCGGACGATCACGTCGTTGGGATGCTCGAGCTTCGGCTCCGGCACCTCCTCGACAGCTACCTCGTACGGCTTCTTGTACACGACAGCTTTCATGATCCCTGCCTTCTTGGGGTGCTCATCGGCGTGACACCCCGAAGACCGGGGTGCCGTCGGTGTCCGTGCGGGCGTCGAGAACCTTGTCGTCCAGGTAGTCCGCGGATTCCGGCGTGACGAAGACGCGTTCGCCCGAACGAGCCGTGACCACCTCGTCGCCTTCCTCGGGCCCGGCGGCGCGCGTGACGTGCAGGTCACCGTTGGCGAAGTCGAGCCGTAGTCCCGCGGACCGCCCCTCCCCCTCCATCAGGTCCCTGATCACAGCAGCGGCAACAGACGTCATCTCCAGCACAGCAACCTCCGAACGCTCATCGGCTGCCCAGGGCAACCGTCAACTGGGTCAGCTCGTCCCCGCGTCGCACCGAGACGGGGATCCGTTCCCCGACGCGGGAGGACCGCAGCACGGCCTGGACGTCCTGGACGCCGCCGACCTGCTGGTCCTTCATCTCCACGACCACGTCCCCTGCGCGCAGCCCACCGGCCTCGGCCGGCCCCGCGGGCTCGACCTCCAGCACCAGGGCACCGCGTTCGGTGGTGATCCCGAACCGCGAGCGGATCTCCGGCGTCAGGTCCCCCAAGGACGCCCCGAGGTACGGGTGTTCGACCTTTCCGGCGGACAACAACTTCTCCGCCACGTCCAGGGTCACGCCGGACGGAATCGCGAACCCCAGGGACACCGCGCCCTGCGAGGGCGGGATGTAGGACTCGTTGATGCCGATGACACGTCCGGCCGAGTCGAGCAGCGCGCCGCCGGAGTTGCCGGGTGAGATCGGCGCGTCGGTCTGGATGAGCTCGACCTGCGGACCGCCGGTCAACGTCCGGTGCAGACCGGACACGATTCCCGCCGTCACCGTGAACTCCAGCCCGAGCGGACTCCCGATCGCGAGCACGGTGTCCCCCGGCCTGGGCAGCTCGGCGCGGAACTCGGCGACAGGCAGGTTCTTCCGTTCGGTGCGGACCACCGCGAGATCCGACAACGGATCCGTGGCGAGCACCTCGCCGCCGGACTCCTGCCCGTCGGCGTACCGGATGCGCACCTGCCGGTTGGTCTTCACCACGTGCTCGTTGGTCACCACGACGTCGGAGCGCAGCACGACGCCACTGCCCACACCATCCTCGACCCGGACGGTCACCGCGGACGGCGCGGTGCGCGTGACCACGTCAGCGTAGGAACCGGCAACGGCACCGGTACCGGCAGGCGGCGGAGACCGGCTATCGGTGCACGCGACCAAACCCAGCAACAACAACAAAAACGCCATCACTCTTGGGAACATGCCGCCCGGCTACCCGTCGAAACCCGGCTCACACGGTCCCCGCCGAGACCTGACTCCGCAGGCCCAACGCAAGCGGGAAAGTTCGTCCTCACAGGAGAAAGCGCGCTCCGCCGAACCCTTGCCAGCCTGCTGGTGGTACTCACGAGAGGCGGCAGGACGATGACGCTCGATCTCCACGCCGGAACGAGATGACCGGGGGCTGGTCTTTCGACGGCCACCCCGCCGCGCTCTCCGCCGGCACGGTCACCCTGGTCAACGGCACGTCGTTCTGCGTGTGCGGGCACGACGGCGACATCCACGCCGAAGGGGCCCAGGGCACGTTCTTCCTGGACACCCGGATCGTGTCCGGCTGGCGGCTGAGGATCGACGGCGCACCGGCCGAGCCGATCACAGCGGTGCCGGCGGAACCGTTCCGCACGACGTTCCTCGGGCGGGCGCTGCTCGGCCGTCACGGCGAGAGCTCCCTGCTGGTGGAACGCACCCGGTACATCGGCGCGGGCATGCGCGAAGACGTCGTGCTGCGCAACTACGGACCACAGGACGTGTCGGTCACGCTGACCGTGCACGTGCACGCCGACTTCGCGGACCTGTTCGAGGTCAAGGAGGATCGCGTGCGTGCCGACCACCGTCGGCACGGCGCGGAGGCCCGCGACGACGGTCTCACGCTCAGCCGCGGCGGCCGGGGCGTGTGGGTGAGCGCTGATCACGCCGAGTACGACCTGGACCGGCTGACCTTCCACGCGGTGGTGCCCGCGAGGGGTGAGTGGTCGACCCGCGTCACCGCGCGGCCGGTGGTGGACGGCGAGCTGACGCCCGCGATGTTCCCGCTGGACCAGCCGGTCGAGCAGTCGGCGCCCATGACGCGAGCGCGTCAGTGGCACGAAACGGGGCCGGTGCTCCGGGTGTTCGGCGCACCGGCGCTGATGCGCACGCTCCAGCAGAGCAGGGAGGACCTAGGCGCGCTGCGCATCTTCGACCCGGAACGGCCACAGGACACCGTGATCGCGGCCGGTGCACCGTGGTTCATGACCTTGTTCGGGCGCGACTCGATCCTGTCGTCCCTGATGGCGCTGACCATCGACCCGACGCTGGCGCTCGGCACCGCGCAGACGCTCGCGCGCCACCAGGGCACGACCGTGGAACCGAACAGCGAGGAGGAACCCGGCAGGATCCTGCACGAGATCCGGTTCGGTGCGGACTCCTCCCTTGCGCTCGGCGGACGCAACGTCTACTACGGCACCGCGGATGCCACACCGTTGTTCGTGATGCTGCTCGGCGAACTGAGCAGATGGGGCATCGGCGACGACCGGATGGCCGCACTTCTGCCGCACGCCGACCGCGCGCTCGAATGGATCGATCGCTACGGCGACCGCGACGGTGACGGGTTCGTCGAATACCACCGCGCCACCGAGCGCGGCCTGGTGAACCAGGGCTGGAAGGACTCGTGGGACGGCGTGAACTTCGCCGACGGCACGATCGCGCGCAGCCCGATCGCGTTGTGCGAGGTGCAGGGCTACGTGTACGCCGCGTTCCTCGCGCGGGCGGGTCTCGCACGGGTCGCCGGAGACGATTCGGAGTACTGGGAGGATCGGGCCAAGACGCTGAAGGAGAGGTTCAACGAGGCGTTCTGGCTGCCCGAACTCGACCGTTACGCCGTCGCGCTCGACCACGCCAAGCGACCGGTCGACTCGGTCGCCTCCAACATCGGGCACTGCCTGTGGACCGGCATCGTCGACGAGGACAAGGCCGGCCGGATCGCGGAGTCGTTGATGTCGAAGGAGATGTTCACCGGATGGGGTGTGCGCACCCTGTCGTCCGACATGGGCGCGTACAACCCGATGAGCTACCACAACGGATCGGTGTGGCCACACGACTCGACCATCGTCGCGGCAGGACTGATGCGGTACGGGTTCGTCGAGCACGCCCAACGACTCGCGAGCGCGCTGTACGACGCGGCGGAAGCGTTCGGCGGCCGGCTGCCCGAACTGCTGTGCGGCTTCGACTGCACCGAGTTCTCCCGGCCGGTCCCCTATCCGACGTCGTGCTCGCCACAGGCATGGGCTTCGGCAGCGCCCGTGCACCTGCTGCGGGTGTTGCTGCGCCTGGAACCCGACGTGCCGGACAGCAAGGTGTTCCTCGCACCGGCGTTGCCGGAGCACTTCCTGCCGATCGCGGTGGACAACGTGCCGCTGGCCAGCGCGCGGGTGACTGTCGAGGTCGACTCGGAGGTTCGAGTTGCTGGTCTGCCAACGGAAATAGTGCTCTCGAATGAGGTGCCGGATGGTTTCATCGCAAGCGCTGGGGAAACTCGTCCAGAATGGACGAACTGAAAGTCGCGATGGTGGCTCCTCCGTGGTACGAAGTCCCACCGAAGGCCTACGGTGGGATCGAATCCGTGTGCGCGGACCTCGCCGACCAACTGCCAAGACAGGCCGTGCACGTGACGTTGATCGGGGTCGGACGCAACGGCACCGACGCGAAGTTCATATCGCTTTGCGAAGTGCCACAAGAGAACCGCATCGGCCTGAGCATGCCGGAGGTCGGACACGCTGCCGCGATGCCGGACGTGCTCGCCGGTCTCGACGTCGACCTGGTTCACGACCACTCGCTCGCCGGCCCTCTGCTGGCCCGCGGCCGCGCGTTGCCCACTGTGGTCACCGCGCACGGTCCGGTGACCGGTGAGATGGGACGGTACTACCGGGCGCTGGGCCGCAGCGTGCACCTCGTAGCACTGTCCGAAGCGCAACGCGCACACGCACCGGACCTCAACTGGGTGGCCACTGTGCACAACGCCGTGCGCGTGGCGGAGTTCCCGTTCCGGCAGACCAAAGAGGACTTCGCGTTGTTCCTCGGCCGCTCCTCACCCGAGAAGGGCATCCCGGAGGCGATCAGGGTGGCCAGGGCGGCGGGTGTGCGCCTGCTGATCGCGGCGAAATGCCGTGAGCCGGACGAGATCCGCTACTTCGACGAAGTGGTGAAGCCGTTGCTGGGCGACGGCGACGGCGTCGACTGGCTCGGTGAGGCGGACCGCGAGCACAAGCTCACGTTGCTCGCGGCGGCCAGGTGCCTGCTGTTCCCGATCCAGTGGGAGGAGCCGTTCGGCCTGGTGATGGCGGAAGCACTGGCGTGCGGGACGCCGGTGGTCGCTCTGCGCCGCGGTTCCGTGCCCGAAGTGGTGACACACGGCGAGACAGGCTGGGTGTGCGACGACCTGGACGAGCTGGCCGGTGCACTGACCCGGGTCGGCTCGCTCAGTCCCGCGCGGTGCCGGGCGGACGCCGAGGAACGCTTCGACGTCCCGCTGATGGCGCGACGCTACGAGGCGGCGTACCGATCGGTCGTCGAACGAGCTACCTGTACCCGCAGGGTGAAACCGACGACCGATTCTCGTCCCGCGAGCACGTCGAACGGGCAGCGCGCGGCCGCGATGCTCGAAGGACCCCAGATGAGGAGCCAACCGTGCCGGTCATGAACGTAGCCAGGTTCGAGCACTTCTTCCGCACCGCGGCAGGCCTCGACGTCGACAAGGACGACCTCAAGCGCTACAACGACTTCATCGACCAGCAGCTGCGGGACATGTACCTGATGGCCGGCGTCACGGCGAAGACGAACGCACGCGACGTGGTGCAGGCCTACGACTTCCCGATCACCAAGGGCCTGCAGGAACGCGTTCGCGAGTTCGACAAGACCTTCGCCGAGCTCGAGGACGTCCTGGACGCGATGGTGCCACGGCCACCGGACATCACCCTGTCGGACGAAGCCGAGGCCTACGCGCCCCGCATCGCGGGCGGGATCAGCATCGGACTGGCCCGCACCTTCAAGATCATCGAACCCGCCCTGGTCAACCCGCAGACCAAGCACTGGGAGTCGGCCTTCCGCCTGTTCGACCTTCTCCTGTGACCATCTTCGACGCCACCGAAGGACGGGTCAGGTGCGAAGATCCAGCCGGCTGCCACGCAGATGTGTCGGTGCGACACAAGCGTAGACAGCGTTCCCCTCGTGGCTGGGCAACCCAGCTGCTTCAGCTCCGCCACGACGTTGCTGGGAGACCACCTGCGCCCTGCCGTACGCGGTCACCGAGCGTCCCGTCTGTGCACCCTCGACGAAGTCATCGGCCTGGAACGCGACGAAATCGACCCCCGCCGGCAACAACTTGGCTGCGGTGACGTGGTCGAGACTGACCATGACCACCTTGTTGCGCACGACGAACCGCACGAGCTGAGCCACCGGCAAGCCAGCCGAGCTGTACAACAACCGTCCCAGGTTGACGCGCTCCAGCAGGTCCCAGCACTCACCGTTGGTGAGTTCGCACGCAATTGTCACCGCACATCACGCTTTCACTCGTCCGATTCACCGGGACGTTCTGCCCAAGATCCACAAGTGCAGTGAACCATCGTTGCCCGACCCGCACTATCCGCCTTGCGACTCGTGGTTGTCCGTTCCCGGAGCAACGGTGTCGGCTGTGGACGATTCAAGGCCCTCGCACTTCGTCCATCCTCCGATCGAAGGATGGACGGGGTCCACCGCGTTCGCGGTGATCCACGCCCGCGCGGACGATCCGGCGCCTTCTCCCGCTGGGCAGGCTTTCGGCATGGCATCACCCGACGTCGTCCGCACTTCCCGCACGACACGCATCTCCTACATCGACAACCTCCGGGTCTTCCTGACGCTCCTGGTGGTCGCGCATCACTGCGCGGCGCCCTACAGCAGCCTCAACGTCTGGCCCAACCGGCAAGAGCCCGCCACGGCGTCCGCGGCGCTGCCGCTGGACCTGCTGCTCGTGGTCAACCAGACGTTCTTCATGGGCTTCTTCTTCCTGCTGTCCGGGTACTTCGCCCCCGGCACGGCGGACAGGAGGGGACCGCGCGCGTTCGCGGCCGAGCGGGTGAAACGACTCGGGATCCCCTTCCTCGCCTTCATCCTGCTGCTGCGACCGTTCTTCTTCCTCCCGACCTATCTCGGCCTGCCGTCCCCGACGAGACCGTCCTTTGTGGTCTATTACCTCACCACCTGGGAGGTCGGGCCCGCGTGGTTCCTCGAGATCCTGCTGATCTTCTCGCTGGCGTACGCGGTCGTACGGCACCTGCGCGGGAACTCGGAGCCGGTGCGGCCGAAGCCGTTGCGGCGACTGGATCTGCTCGGCTTCACGCTCGTCCTCGGCCTGGTCACCTACGGGTGGCGCATCTTCGTCCCCCTCGGGACCTACGAGCCCGTGCTCGGGCTGCCCAGCCCCGCGTACATGCCGCAGTACGTCCTGCTCTTCGCCGCCGGCGTCCTGGCGTACCGCCACCGGTGGCTCGAGACCCTTCCTCGGCGATCGGGCCGGTTCGGCGTGCTCCTCGTGGTGGGGTCGTTCGTGCCGATGGCTCTGGGCGGTTACCGCGGCTTCGTCTCACCCGACGACCTGGCCGGTCACGACGTCGCCTACCTTGCTCTCGCGGTGTGGGAGTCGCTGTTCGCGGTCGGCGTCGTCCTGGTCCTGCTCCGCGTGTTCCAGCGCTTCGTCGCCGGTGCGTCGCGGTTCCGTGGCTATCTCGCCGACAACGCCTTCGCCGTTTACCTTCTGCACGCGCCGGTCATCGTCGGAACCGTGGAGCTGCTTCGACCGCTCGACGCCGCACCCGTCGTGAAGTTCCTGCTGGCGCTGGTGATCGCCGCGACCGCGAGTTGGGGGATCTCGGGCGCTTTGCGCCGTGTACCCGCCGTGCGGGCAGTGGTCTAGCGCGGCTTTGCCATGGGGCGTGCGACCATTGCCGGGGTGAGCGTCGAGGCCGAGTTGCGCGAGGAGTTCGACCGCTGGGAGCGCAAGGAGTCCGCGGTCTTGAACGTGCTCCCGTACCCGCTGCTGGCGGTGAGCGTCGTGTTCACCCTGTTGCAACCGCTGTGGGACGCACCGGTGCACTTCCCTGCCGTGCTCGGGTTTTCGACCGTGCTCACCGCGTGGGTGGCGTGGTTCCACACGGCCCACCCCGAGTGGCACGACCACAACCGGCTGATGGGCCTGTACTACGCGGGTCTCATGGCGATCACCGCCTGCCTGGTGCTGCTCACGCCCTGGTTCGGCTTCTTCGCCTTCATCGGCTACGTGCACGCCTTCCAGTACCTGAAGGGCCGATGGCGGTACGTCGGCGTGACCGTCACGTCCGCGGTCTCGGCGATCTCGTACGTGGGAGGGGCGGACAGCATCACCGCCGAGGAGTGGTGGAAGTGGCCCGCCGTCAGCGCGGTCACCGCGGTGATCGCCACAGCGGCCTTCTACGCCGACGTGATGTCCGACCACCGCAACCACCGGCAGAAACGGGCGCTGGCCGAACTGCACCGGGCCAACACCGAGCTCGAGACCGCGCTGACGGAGAACGCGGCCCTGCACGTCCAGTTGCTGATGCAGGCCCGCGAGGCCGGCGTGCTCGACGAACGGCAGCGGATGGCACGGGAGATCCACGACACCCTCGCCCAGGGCCTGGCCGGCATCCTGACCCAGCTCCAGGCCGCGGAACAGGCGGACGAACCGGCGGTGTCAGACCGGCACGTGACGAACGCGATGACCCTGGCCAGGGAGAGCCTGACCGAGGCCCGCCGGACCGTGCACGCCGTGGGGCCGTCCGCGCTGGCGTCCGCCCGCCTGCCGGACGCGATCGGCGACGTGGCGAGACGCTGGTCCGAGGTGAACCGGGTCGAGGCGGTGCTGACCACGACCGGCGACGCCCGGCCGATGCACACCGACGTCGAGGTGGCGCTGCTGCGCACCGCGCAGGAGGCTCTCGCCAACGTCGCGAAGCACGCAAGAGCCGGTCGGGTCGCCCTGACCCTGTCGTACATGGAGGACCTGGTGACGCTCGACGTCCTGGACGACGGGATCGGATTCCGGCCCGACGCCCAGCGCTCCGCCTCTGCCGACGGCGGCTTCGGGCTCGACGGCATGCGGCAGCGGGTGCACCGCCTCGCGGGACGGCTCGACGTCGAGTCCGAACCGGACGGAGGCACCGCGATCACGGTGACGCTGCCCGCGATCCCCGCCGGGGGTGAGGCGTGATCACGCTGCTGATCGTCGACGACCACCCGGTGGTGCGGGACGGCCTGCGGGGCATGTTCGGCGCCGATCCTCGCTTCGCGGTGGTCGGCGAAGCCGCTGACGGCGCGGAAGCGGTCGCGGCCGGCGTTCGCCTGCACCCTGACGTCATCCTCATGGACCTGCGGATGCCCGGAACCGACGGGGTCGCCGCCATCCGGGAACTGGCGAAGCGCGGGGTGCCGTCCCGTGTCCTGGTGCTCACCACCTACGACACCGACAGCCACGTGCTGCCGGCGATCGAAGCGGGCGCCACCGGCTACCTGCTCAAGGAGGCGCCGCGGGAGGAACTCGTCCGCGCGGTGGAGGCAGCGGCACGAGGACAGGCGGTCCTCTCCCCCACCGTCGCGACCCGGCTCCTCGGCCAAGTGCGCAAACCGGCTCCGGCACCGCTGTCGCAACGCGAATTGGAGGTGCTCGAACTGATCGCCCAGGGGGCGACCAACCGCGAGGCGGGCAAGCGGCTCTTCATCAGCGAGACGACGGTCAAGACGCACCTGCTGCACGTGTACGCGAAGCTGGGCGTCAACGACCGGGCCGCCGCCGTCGCCGCCGCGTTCTCCCGCGGCTACCTGACACCGCAGGACTGACAGCCGCGCCCACACCTCGCCACGTCGGCGTGCCGCGTGGTCGAGAAGGGGCTCGGTGGCCGCGCGGGCACACTGGCCATAGCCGCGTTCGTTCGCGTACATGGCGCGACTGACGGCGCCGTCGACGATGACAAGGTGCTCGGCGAGCGGTTCAGGGTCATCGATGCCCAGCTCGGCCACGAGACTGGTCACCAGGGTGAGCGTGAGGATCTTCTGCCAGCGGGCCTGAGAATTCACCCGGCCGGCGGGTCGGGGTACTCAGGCGCGGCCTGGATCACGAGCTGTGGTGTGCCAATCGGCCCAGTGACCTGACCTGCACATGAGGCACGGCCAGTTCCTCGCCGTCAACCACGCACCGAACAGCGCGCCGCCGGTAGGCCCCCAAGATCGCATTGACCGCGAGCGATCACGTTACTCACAAGGGAATCCGGACACCGCCCCTGGGCACGGGCACGGCGTGGTGTCAGCGGTTATCGGAGCAAGGGCATGAGGACGCCGTCGACGATCTGTGCGATGTCGTCGTCATTGATCGGGCGGTCGTGGACGGCGCCCCAGTGAACTAGAAGGGCGATGGCGGCGGAGACCGCGATCGGGTGTCCGTCCTGCGGGTGGTCACGGCGGTGTGGCAGGTCGCCGCGCTGTACGGCGTGGTCCAGCACGCCTGCGAGGGCCTGGTGCAGGGACTCGACGTAACGCACTCGGATGAGGCTGCACAGCTCAGGCTCTTGGCGAGCCGTGTCCAGCAGGGCCGAGACCAGGTCGACCCGGGAGTTGTCCTGGCTGCCCGTGGCGCTGGCCAGGGTGGCGAAGAACTCGTCACGGACGCGGCCGTTGCCGATGGTGACCGGCACGACGTCGTCGGTGAGTCCCGCGTGACTGAGGGCCTCCGCGGCGAGTTCCGCGCGCGACGGCCAGCGTCGATACACGGTCGCCTTGCCCACCCCCGCTCGCGCCGCGGCCTTGTCCATGGTCAAGGCCGGGTAACCGCCCTCGGCCAGCAACTCCGTCGCCGCGCGCAGGATCTGGGCGTCCCGGGCGGGGTCGCGAGGCGGCCCGGAGACGCCGGGAGGCCGCCGCAGCTGCGTGCCGGGTGGGGGCATGGGGCTCTCCTCGCGAACTGGGACCGGTTTGTTCTTAGTGTAGCCGCGCTGCTAACGTCGTTGGAACCCGGAACATCTCCGTATCGGGTTGGGTGCACGATGGCGATGGTGAGGTGGCGCTGTGAAGGCCGTGGGTTTCACCGAGTTCGGCGGCCGCGAGGTCATGCGGGTGCTGGAGTTGCCCGAACCGCAGGCGGGACCAGGGCAGGTGCGGATCAAGGTCGCCGCCGCCGCTGTCCACCCGGCCGACGTCAACATCCGCACCGGGCTCTCCGCCGAGTACAGCCCGGAGACGAACCCGCCGTCGGAGGTGTACGTCGTGGGGTGGGAGGTGGCCGGGACGATCGACGAGGTCGGACACGGCGCACGTCCGGAGTTGGCCCTCGGTGCTGAGGTGATCGCGGTCACGGAGCCGAAGCTGGACCGGGGCGGACAGGCGCAGTACGTGGTCGTACCGGCGGAACAGGTGGTCCTCGCGCCGAAGGGGGTCGACCTGACGGCTGCCTCGACCTTGTTGATGGCCGCGCTGACCGCGCAGATGGGCCTGGACGCGCTGGCCTTGGCCCCAGGGGCGACGGTGGCGGTGACCGGTGCCGCCGGTGGGATCGGTGGTTACGCCGTGCAGTTGGCCAAGGCGGCCGGGCTGACGGTCATCGCCGATGCGGCGGACAAGGACAGTGACCTCGTCACGAGCCTGGGCGCCGATCACGTGCTCCCGCGTGGCGACGGATTCGTCGACGGGGTCCGCCGGCTGCGCCCCGACGGGACGGACGGCGTCATCGACGGCGGGTCGGTGGGCGCGGCGATGGCCGCAGCGGTGCGCGACGGTGGCGGCATCGCGACCTTCAAAGGGTTCACCGGCGACACCGACCGCGGTGTGAGCTGGTTCCCCGTCTTCGTCTTCGACCGCATCCGGGACACAGCGGCTCTGACGCGGCTGCGCGACCAGGCCGAGTCCGGTGTCCTCACGCTCCGCGTCGCGGGGACCTACCCGCTGGAACAGGTCACCGAAGCGCACCGGCTCATCGAGGAGGGTGGCGTGCGCGGGCGGTCCGTACTGGTGTTCTGAGGCCCCCAGCGCCCCGGCCACGTCAGTCCTGGCCGGCGTGACGATGCCGCGCGGAGTTCGACAGTCCCATGCCCGGATCTCAGAAACCCGATCAAACGAAAGCAGGCTTGCCATGACAACCGATCACAACGCCAAGGTGCTGGTCACCGGGGCAACCGGAATGCAGGGCGGCGCCGTCGCCCACGCGCTCCTGCGCGCAGGACACCCCGTCACCGCGTTCGTGCGCAACCCCTCCTCGGCCGCCGCCCAGGCCTTGGCCGGACAGGGTGCCGCCCTGGCTACCGGGGACCTGGAGGACATCGCCTCCCTGCAGGCGGCCGGTGTCGGACACGACGCGGTCTTCTCGGTGCAGCTGGCCGGTGTCGACCCGGCCGATCCAGGCGCCGAGGTCCGCCAGGCCGGCAACATCGTCACCGCGGCCCAAGGCGCCGGCATCACTCACATCGTGCACACGTCGGTGTCGGCGACAGGATGGCGCGCCCAGCACCCACAAGTGGAAGTAACGGACCCGGTGATGAAGGAGTACTGGAACCAGAAGGAGGAGGCCGAGGAAGTGATCCGGCGCTCAGGGTTGCCGCACTGGACCATCTTCAAGCCCGCCTGGTACATGGAGAACTTCCTCTCGCCCCGGCGGGAGTACATGTTGCCCGAGCTGCCGCAAGGCAAGCTGGTCACCGCTATGAGCCCGCAGACGGTGCTGGCGCTCATCTGCGCCGACGACTTCGGTGCCGCTGTCGCCTCCGCCGTCGCCGAGCCCGACAGGTTCCACGAAGCCGAAGTGGAGCTCGCCAGCGATGCGCTGACGTACCCGGAGATGGCCGAAGTCCTCTCCCAGATCACCGGCCGCGAGTTCAAGACCGACTTCATCTCCCTGGAGGAGCGAACGCAGCGCTACGGCGCATCCGCGGCGTTCGGCGACGTCTTCAACGACCGTGTCGGCTACCCCGCGCGCCCCCACCACGCCGCCGGCTACAGCCTGACCACGACGACCTTCACGCAGTGGGCAGCGCGGCAGGACTGGCGCACCGTGATCGCCTGAACGCAACTGAACTCGCGCAGCCCTCCAGCCGGCAGCTGGTCATCACCTGACTGAACTCGCCGCGCGCGGGCCGCGCCAACCCCGGCGGCCCCGCGTCGGTGCGGGGCCTCGAGCGCCGCCGACCGGGAGCGCTGTGCGCGCCGAAAACTACGTTCATGCAGCTCAAGCCGCATGGCCATACTCGTGGATGACTCCGCCAAGCCGGTCTTGCCGATCTGACAAGCGCAGCGACCCACGGACCACGATCAGTCTCGATCCCGATCAAACACCTGCTCCGGGCCGGTGCTCGCAGGAGATCTGGACGCCAACACGTCGACCGTGTCGGGGAAGCAAGCGCCCGCTCAGTTCCCCCACTTCCGATTCGTCGAGGTCGCAGGCGCGGGGCACACCCACGTCCACCCCCGAAGGCGCGAAGCTGGTCATGGAATTCATCGCAGCCAACCGGTGAACTTCAACGGACTGGTCGGCGAATCGCTCACGGAGTCCTCGTGGCGGTTTGGGGACTTTCTGCCGACGAGCACGCCGATCGGAAAGACTGCCGCTGAGCTCACGCGGAACGTGCACGACCTGTGGCACGACGAATGCACCCACTCAGTGACTGCGTCGTAAAGCTTCTGACGACGCCGGTGGCCGGGAACTGCTGACCACCGGAGAGAGCATGGTCCACAGTGGACGTCATAGGCGGCACCATCGGGATTTCCGTTGCTCCGCTCGGGTCCATCCGGTTACACGAACCGCGAAGGCAACAAATGATCTCGTAGGGAGATCATTCGAGGGAGGACCGCGATGGTGGGCGTTGTGATCGGGCACGGCTCGCACGAGGGCAAGGAGCGGGTAACGGTGCCGGCCGGGCTGACCTTGCACTTCTTTGCCGACGAGGACACCAGGCTCGCGACGGTGAACGTGCTGGAACTGATCAGGAAGGACCACCACCGCACCCCGATGCACGTCGTGAACGCGGGAACGCCGGTGCCCAACTACAAGTACGAGCCCTACAAGGCGCACGAGCTGCGGGCGATCGCCGAGCTCTACGAGTACGACGCGCCCGCGCTCATCGCCGGGTCGAAGGAGACGCCGGGCACCCTCAAGCTGTGCACGGACCCCGGCGGCTGTCCCGAAACGGGCCCGCACACCTGCGACGGCCTGTTCGGCCGCGCCGCCCGGGAGCAGTGGAAGCTGCTGCTGATCGCGTCCTGCCGCGTCGACACGACGAGGGAGCCGGAGCCCGAGCCGACGCTCGACATCATGACGAAGGACGGCCGGCGGGACCGGCGGGTGCACGACGAACTGGTCGCCTGGGTGCAGAAGTTCGTCGGCACGAGCACGGCCCGGCAGGACGAGATCTGGAACGCGTTGCCCGCGAACGAACGGCTGCGGCTCGCGGCCTCCGACGACGAGGTCTGGGAGTGGGACGAGTGCCGGGCCGCACGCGCCACACCCGGCGCGCTCGCCGGCGCGTCCGACCTGGTCAAGGTGCGGCTGATGCGCGACTACCCGGAGCATCGAGCTGCGGTCCGCGCGGGACTGCGTCCGGAGGGGGACGACGCGACGAAGATCGCCGAGTTCCTGCCCAAGCCGTTCAACGACAGGGCCGACACCTGGGCGGCACTGGAGGTGGAGGACCAGGCCCGCTGGATGCTCAGCGACGGCGTCGTGCACTGGGCCGCCGGGTACAACGCCTTCCAGATGTTCCTCATCGGCATGCCGGACGAGCTGTTGCTGGGGCTGCTGCGCAGGCTCGAACCGCCGTCGCTGGCGGTCGCGACGTCCACCGTCGCACTGAGCGAGCACCTCGCCGAGAACTCCTTGCGAGTCTGAGCACTCCGCGATGAGTTTCCCGCCGGATGCCGTCGTACAGGTTCAGCGAGCTGACCGCGGCGGTACTTCGCAGGTGAGACAACGACTTCACGCATGAACGCGCGGCGCTTACCTTCCAGCGTCCCATATCCGCACTGACGTGCGATTCTCAGCACGCTTTCTCTGACGAGATGCGACGCGAGGTCGTATGCCCGCCATGACGGCGCGGCGCGTAGCCGCCTCGCTCCGCCGAACCGCCTACCTGAAGCCGGTTTCAGGTTGGGGCGCCCCGATTTTTGCGGCTGCAGGCTTTCCGTGGTGGACTTCGGTCATCACCGATCGGGGGGTCGGTGGGTGAGGACCGGGGGGTCACAGGTGAAGGTCGTTACCACGGGGTTCCGCCATGCCACGGCGACGGCGATCACCGCGTTGTTGTTGCTGACGGGAGCGGTTCCAGCGGCTTCCGCGCCACCGCCGTCATCAGGAGACCAGCCGAACTCGGTGCCGCAGGCGCTACCGCCCGGGACCCCGCCGCCGCGGGACACGGGCGGGCCGGACGTGCCGTACACACCCACCGGCAAGGGCTGCGTCGAGTCCGACACCAAGAACGAACTGATCGAGTACATGCCGTGGGGCCAGGTCCACCTGAACCTCCAGCAGGCACACCGGTTCGCGACCGGCAAGGGCGTCAAGATCGCGATCATCGACACCGGTGTCGACCCGCGCAACCCCCGCTTCGGCAACCGGGTCGTGCCCAGCGGTGAGTACGTCAGCGGGAACAGGAACGGCGCGGACGACTGCGACGGCCACGGCACCGAGGTGGCCGGCGTCGCCGCGGCGGCCAGGACCGAGGGCGACTTCGTCGGCGCCGCACCGGAAGCGACGATCCTGGCGATCCGCCAGACCAGCGACCGCTTCGAGTTCAAGGGTGACGCCACCAGGGCCAAGCGGACGTCCGCGGGCAAGGTCTCGACGCTGGCACAGGCCGTCGTGCGCGCCGCGGACCAGGGCGCCGGGGTCGTCAACATCTCCCTGACGAACTGTGGCGCCCCCAAGGACTTGAGCGCGGACGACCAAGCACTGCAGGCCGCGATCCGGTACGCGGTCGACGTCAAGAACACCGTGATCGTGACGGCGGCCGGCAACCTCGACAGCAAGGCCGGCTGTCCGCTGCAGAACAACAACCTGGACCCGGCGATCGTCAACTCGGTCTCGTCGCCCGCGTGGTTCGCCGACGACGTGCTGTCGGTGGCGTCGATGGCGCGCTCCGGTGAGGTGTCGGGCTTCAGCGTCTGGGGCCCGTGGGTCAGCATCGCCGCACCCGGTGAGGAGATCATCTCCGTCGACCCCAAGGGCACCGGCCTGACCAACGCGAACGTGAAAGCCGACGGCGTGGGGAAGATCCAGGGGACGAGTTTCGCCGCCCCGTACGTCGCGGGTATCACCGCGCTGGTGCGCGAGCGGTTCCCGGACCTCAAGGCGCGCCAGGTGATGGACCGGCTCAAGGCCACCGCGCTGCACCCCGGCAACACGTCCGGCAGGGACCACCGGATCGGCTTCGGCATGGTGAACCCGGTGGCCGCCCTGACCGCGGTGCTGCCCTCCGAGTCCCCGGGTTTCTCCAGTCCGCCGCCCAGGGACCTGGTCACGACCGTCACCGCGCCGCCGGACCGCGACTGGCCGCCGATCATCGCGGCCCTGAGCGGCATCAGCATCGGTTTTGGGCTGCTGATGCTGACGTTGCTCGTTCTCAACTCGATCAACCGCAGACGTCGTGCCGAACTCGGAGGACAAGCCGGCCCACGCCGAACCTCGGCCACCCCGAAGACCCGCGGGATGCCACCTTCGCCGACGTGAGTTCGTGCGGGGTCAGCTCTCGCGTCCTGCGGCGTCGGGCGACAATGGACAACCCGACCGGTGCACCGACAAGATGTGCCGGTGGCCCTCGATGCCGAAGCACGGTCGATCGTCCTCCGCCGGTATTCGCAGCACGTCATCGAGTTCGCACTGCTGGTCGTCGCGGCCGTGCTGGGTCTCGTCCCCGGTGTCCTGCTGTCGCTGGGACTCGTCAAGCTCGGCATGCCCGCTGAGCACTTCCCCTACATCGCGGTGAGCTCCATCGCGGTCGTGTCGTTTCTCGGGGTGCTGTGGATCGAGATCTGGTACCCGTACCGGCACGGCGGGTCGACGCCGGCGATGCGGTGGCTGGGCATCCGGATCACGACGCTGCGCGGCGGTGAGCCGTCGTTGCGGGACTACTTCGTGCGGTGGCTGTTGATGGTGGTGGACGGGCTCTTCATGGGCCTGGTCGGCGCGGTGCTGATCGCTGTGACGCCACGCCACCAGCGCCTCGGGGACATGGTCGCGGGGACCGTGGTGGTGCGGCGGCCGGCAGTCACCTGAGCAGGCCGGTGCGCCACGCCCAGATCGCGGTCTCGGTGCGGTTGCGCGCGCCGATCTTCTCCTGGACGTGCGCGAGGTGCGACTTCACCGTCGACAGCGAGATGTGCAGGCGGTCGGCGATCTCGGCGTTGGTCGCACCGCGGCCCACCGCCAGCACCACGTCCAGCTCGCGACCGGTCAGCGGGGTGTGCGGCCGGTCGGTGCCGGCGCCGGCGGTGAAGTGCTGGAGCAGCCGGACCGTGACGGCGGGCGAGACCATCGCCTCGCCCCTGACCGCGGCGTGCACCGCCTCCACCAGCAGCCTCGGCCGGGCGTCCTTGACCAGGAACCCGCACGCTCCGGCGAGCAGCGCCGCGTAGACGTTCTCGTCCACGTCGTAGGTGGTGACCACGAGCACCCGCAACGGGTCCTCGACCCCTGGGCCCGCGAGCAACTCGGTGGCCCGCAGGCCGTCGAGCTTCGGCATCCGGATGTCCATCAACGTCACGTCCGGGCGCAGCTGCCGCGCCAGGCGCACCGCCGACTCCCCGTCCTCGGCCTCGCTGATCACCGTGATGCCCGGCTCGGCGTCCAGGATCAGCCGGAAGCCGGTGCGGACCAGGGTCTGGTCATCCGCGATCAGCACGCGGATCGTCATCAGATCCCCCTCGGCGGCGCGCCGGACTCGCGCGGCAGTCTCGCCGTGACCCGCCAGCCGTTCTCACCGTGCGGGCCCGCGGTCACCGTTCCGCCCAACGCGGCCATCCGTTCCGTCATGCCGATGATGCCGTGCCCGCCTTCCGCCGGTTCGCCGCCCGGTACGCCGTCGTTGTCGATCTCCACCACGAGCTCGTCCTCGTCGGACCTGGCCGTGACGCGCACGTCCACGGCCCTTGCGTGCCGGCGCGCGTTGGTCAGCGCTTCCAGCAGAACCCGGTGCAGCGCAACGGACACCTGCGCCGGGAGCAGCAGGCCGTCGAGGTCGCCGGCCACTCGCACGGACGCGTGCTCCCCCACCGCGGCTCGCACCACGTCGCCGAGCACGAGGCTCGGGGACGGCAGTGGTTCGTCGCTGCGCAGCACGCCGACGAGGCCGCGGGTCGCCGTCAACGCCTCGGCCGCCGCCTGTTCGATCTCGTCGTAGACGTCGAGCGGGTTCTGGTGCGGTGCCGCCGGGTTCTCGGCGAGTGCCTGCGCCGCACGGGTCCGCACGACGATCCCGGTGACGTGGTGGGTCACCAGGTCGTGCAGGTCGCGGGCGAGCTGGAGGCGGTCCTCGGTGCGGATCCGCTCCAGCTCGCGGCGGTGCCGGGCGTCGGCGTCGCGGAGGATCAGGCCCAGCGCGACCGCCGCGCCCCACGCCAGCGCGGCGGCCACGGGGAACAGCGCGGCCGGGAAGCCGAGTCCGTACCGGGCGATCGGCGCGAGCACGACGGCGGTGCAGGCGGCGACGGCGAGCACGGCCGCCCGGACGGGAGGCAGCCTGCGGCATCCCGCTCCCGCCAGCAGCAGCACGGCCAGCACCTCCGTCACCGGTGGCTGCTCGGGAACCCGAGCGATGAGACCACCCGCGGCCGTGCCGAGCAGGGAGAGCGCAATGGCCGCGCCGCCGAGCAGCTCGATCCGGTGTGGGAACCTGCGGCGCAACACCGCGAGGACCGCCGTCGCCTCCCCCGCGTACGGCACCACCATGGTGAGCAACGGCCCGAGCACTCCCCGCGGCGTGTCCCCGCCGGTCGCCAGCACCGCGTCCACCACGACCGCCACCACCAGGACGGTGACCTCCGCGACGAACACGCCGCGCCGTGCCGGAGCTCCCCCTGCGGCGATCATGCGGGCATTCTCCGCTATCGCGTGTGCTTCACGGCGTCGAAGTACTCGTTGGACGCGGGCAGGTAGCTCGCCACGACCGCGAGCGCGGCCACGAGCGCCCCTCCGTACGCGGGCAGCGTCGGCGATCCCTGCCCCACGAACAGGCTGCCCACCTGCACCACCGTGAACACGGTCAGCACGATCCGCGCCCAGTTGCGCCCGGCGCGGACCTTGAACGCGAGCCACAGCTGCACCAGTGCGATCACCAGTGCGACGCCCGCGAACGTCACCTGGGTGATGGTGGCCGCGCTCTGCAGCTGTTCCTCGGTCATCTGCGTACCCGAGGCCCTCAGCGCGTCGACCAGGTCGTCGTGCGTGCCCGCCAGGACACCGATGGACGTCACCGCGAAGACGCACGACACCAGGAACCCGGCGAAGGCGGCGTTCACGGTCCGCGGTGGAGTGGTCCTACCCGTTGCAGCAGTCATGATCACGACCGTAGGACCGGTGAGGAGAGGCTGGGACAGCCCGAGACGCCATTTCGTACTTTCGGCCGAGAGCCGGGTTGCGGCAGCTCGCGGGGGTGGCGAGGATGCCGCCCGGTTCGGATCACGGGACAGCGGGTGTCACGCGCTCCAGCATGTTCTCGAGGTGGTCTTCCGATGCGGCGTGCGCGTAATAGCCGCGGTAGAGGTCGGTGAGCACGCTCGCCACGCCATCAGGGGTGAGCATGGACTCGTCGCGGATTCCTCGCCACAGCAGGGTCATCGGCACCAGTCCGCCGGGATTCGCTTGGTCGGGCATGAAGTAGTCGTGCAGCGACGGCACCGGCCGCGCGCCCCACCGTTCGTAGAAGGCCACTCGCCGCGCCAGAAGTGGATCACGTCCTGGCGTGCGAAGCGGATCCTCCACCTCGAGCACGATCCCGTTCACCGCCCGCTCCGCCTGGAGGTCGGTCGCGATCGCGGAGAGCATCGCGGCACCTGTTCCGGTACCGCGCGTTGAAGGCGACACGGCGAGATATTCGAGGTAGGCCGCGCCGGACGACGGCAGGCGCAGCGCCGTGGCGAACCCGACCAGGTGCCCGTCGGCGGAGTGGGCCGTCCACAGCCACGTGCTGTCGCGACGGGAGACCGTGTCGTGCGCACTGCGTTCGCCGGGCGGGAACGCCTCCTCCCACAGCAGCCTGATCTGCCGGTAGTCGGCCTCGGGCACGCTTCGCCAGTCGCGGCGCTGGATCGACGGCGGGGTGGATTCGTCACCACGGTTGTTCATGGTGTGGCAGGTCTCCTCGCGGGCCGGAGAATGACACGGCGGGCGCCGTGGTGTCCGAACAGAACATCACGCCGGAGACGGATGATCACGCTGCCTGAGCGTGTCGTGCCTGGCCAGCACGAAGTCGACGTCCTTGTCGCCGCGCCCCGACAGGTTGACCAGCACGCGCTCGGACGGCGGCCTGGTCGCCGCCAGCCGGATCGCGGACGCGAGAGCGTGCGAGCTCTCCAGTGCCGGAATGATGCCTTCCGTCCGTGCGACACGCAGAAACGTGGCGACCGCTTCGTCGTCGGAGACGGTGTCGACGGACAGCCGGCCGGACTGGGCCAGCATGGCCATCTCGGGACCGACACCGGGATAGGCGAGGCCTGAGGCGATCGACGTCACCGCGGCGGGCACGCCGTGCTGCTGAAGGACGACGGACCGGGCCCCGTGCAGCGTTCCCGGGCTGCCGAAGGTCAGCGTGGCCGCGTGCTGACCGAGACGGGCGCTCTTGCCGAGGGGTTCGACCGCGTGCAGGGCGACCTCGGGGTGGTCCAGGAAACCGGAGTACAGCCCGAGGGCGTTGGACCCGCCGGCGACGCAGGCGACGACGTGGTCGGGCAGTGCTCCCCCGGTGATCGCGAGGAACTGCGCGCGGGCCTCCTGCCCGACGACCGACTGGAAGTCTCGGACGATCATCGGGAACGGGTGCGGCCCGATGGCCGAACCGATCGCGTAGAGAGCGTGGGCGTGCTGCTCGGTGTAGGCCTGCAACGCCGAGTCGCTGGCCTCCTTCAGCGTCGACTGGCCGGACGCGACCGGAACCACCCGCGCGCCCAGCAGGCGCATGAGGCTCACGTTCGCGTTCACCTTGTCGAAGTCGATCGCTCCGATGTGGACCTCGCAGTCGAGCCCGAACCGGGCGGCGGCGCTGGCGAGTGCGACGCCGTGCTGGCCTGCGCCCGTCTCGGCGATCAGCGTGCGCTTGCCCATCTTCCTGGCCAGGAGCGCGAAGCCGACACAGTGGTTGATCTTGTGTGCGCCGGTGTGGTTGAGGTCCTCGCGTTTGACGTAGATCTGGGCGCCGCCCAGCTGGTTCGAGAGGTTCTCCAGGTGGTGCACCGGCGTCGGTCTGCCCTGAAGTCCTCTTCGGACGGTGTCCAGCTCGTGGCGGAAGTCCGGTGACGACCGCAGTCGCGCGTACGTGGTGGCGAGTTCCTCCAACGCGGGCCCCAGGTGTGCGGGCCAGTGGTTGCCACCGAATTCTCCGTAGTAGCCCGCGGCGTCGGGATGACGGCCGGCGTGGGCGCTTGTGTCGTGCGGCATCGTGACCACCTTTCGGACGACCCGACGGTAGGCACGACGGACGCCGAAATCTTGAACAGGATGTGCGCCGTCTCAGCGGCCCACGCCACGGGAGAGCGCCCCCGGCGGCACGCCGAACACCTTCTTGAACTCGCGGGTGAGGTGGGGCTGGTCGGAGAAGCGCACCATCTGCGCGACGTCGTTCAACTCGAACCCGGCGCAGATGAGCTCCCGGGCGCGGGCGACGCGGACCTGGCGGACGTAGGTCTGCGGGGAATGCCGATCGCCTTCCTGAACGAGCGCGTGAGGTGGCTCGGGTTGACTCCGATCTCGCGCGCGAGGTCGTCCGTGCGGGTCGACCGCAGGCCGTCCCGCCGGACGAGGTCGCACACCGTTCGCGCGATCGACGCCGAGGTGGCCCCTGGGGACTCGACCGAGAAATCGCATTCCCGCAGCACCTGCCGGAGGGACTCCTCAATCCACGCGTTGTCGGCAACCGCCAGCGCGTCGGCCAGTTGCAGGGTCGACCTGCTTCGCGTCATCACCTCGGTGCGGATGGTCCGGATCTCGTCCGGCCGGATCGCGGCGGTGCAGCTGTCGAGGAACGCCTCCGACGGGTAGAGGACGTCGTACCGCGCGAGACCGCCCGCGCTGCCCGCGTGCACCTCGAACGGGTTGAAGAAGAACACGTCGCCGGAGCGGACGGTCCTGTTCCAGCGGCTGGACCAGATGTGCGCGGTTCCGCTCGTGACGACCACGACCGAGTACGTGCCGTGCAGGTGCGGGTCGAAGTCCGCCGCCGTCGCCCGCGCGCGGAGGAGGTCCGCGTGCTGGAGCGCGAACGTCATCGAGTCGACTCGTGTCACGACGACGAGTCTTCCCCACCGGCCCGCCGCTAGCCTCACGCTGGTGATCGATGCGTGGCAGGAGTTCCGCCGAGAGGTGTTCGGAGATCCGTACCTGGTGTGGCACGAAGGCGCCGACATCGACGCTCTGACAGCCGAGCACGAGCGACGGCCGCAGCGCGCGGAACGGATGGTCCGCGCGGGCGTCGCCGAGCACGACCACGTCGCCGTCGAGTCGCTGGGCGGCCTGGCTCGCCTCGGTCGTGCGCCGTCGGACTCGGTCGCTCTGCTGCGGTCCGCTCTCCCGTCGGCTCACGGTGTCTTCCGCGTGCGCACCGCACAGGTGCTGGGTGAGATGACCGGCTCTGACGAGTACGTGTCCGAGGTCGCGGCCGTGCTCGAAGGTTTCGGGCACTGGGGTGACCGGATCGACGCGGCCCTGGCACTGCGGCGGCTGCCCATCACCCCGCGCTCGCTGGCGGCGTTGCACCGCGGGATGCTCGACGAGGAGTCGCTGGTGCGCCACCACAGCGCCAACGGCCTGCTGGGCCTGGCCGGCAGGAAGGCCGACATCGCGAACCTCAGCGGGTTCGCGCGGGTCACCGGCGAGGATCCGGCGCAGTGGCGTGCCGTGGCCGACGACCTGCTCGGCGCCTTCGCCGTCCGGACCTCGGGGATCTGTGGTGACCGCGAGAGTTTCGCCGTGGAACTGGGTCCCGCCGACTACTCCGCGCCGCACCACAGGGCCGCGCGGGTGTACCTGTCCGGCACTCGGCTGCCCGGACCAGACCGGCTGCACGTGCCGGCGCTGCGCAACATCGGCGTGTACACCACGTATCCCGATCGGCCGGCCGACTACCAGAACCTGCGTGCCGCGTTGGAACACCTGGGCTACGCCGATCTGCCCGCGTCGGTCGCGCTCGAGCAAGACGAGACCGCGGGCACGTTGGACGCCGTGGCCGCGGCGCTCGACTTCGACGCCGACGTGTCGCGGTGGCGCGCGACGGATCTGCTCATCGGAGACAGGGCACGCCTCGCGATGGAGATCGGGCCGGTCGATCCGGATGCCCCACGACTGCGGACCTGCACGCTGTGGCTGGACGGCGCCATCGTCACACCGTTCGACAACACGGCGTACGTGCCGCAGTTCGCGCACTCGCTGCGAACGGACGCCGCCCGCTACCGGGCGGGGCGGTCGCCGGACTTCGCGTACTGGGGTCCCACCACCAACGACCTGGACGCGGAGCTGCACCCGGACGGCACGCTCCGGTACCGGCTGCGCTCGCGGATCGACGGAGTCGGCGACCGCGAAGGAGCGGTCCGGCTGCACGTCGACGAGATCATCGCCGTGCTGGAGGACACCGCCGACGTGCTGACGGCATCGACGTGAAAGATCAGTCGAGCATCCGGTGAGCCAGCACTTCAGTTGGCGGTGGAGCAGGTCACGGCCGGGCGAGCGGGTTCGGGACCAGCGGCGACGAACCCGAACGAGGTGGTTCCCCCGGCAGCGAGCACGGCGTTGTGGCCGGCATTGGTGACGGTCACCGCGGTCGCGTTCTGGGTCAAGGTGCCGTTCCACAGGTTGCCGATGGTGTGGCCCGCAGCCGGTTGCCACGTGATGGTCCAGCCGGTGAGGCCGCCTGCGCTGGTGTTGCCCACGATCACCTCGACCTGGTAGCCGCCCGGCCACGAGTTGGTCACCTCGTAACGGGCAACGCAGGCGGTCGTGACCGTGGTCGTCACCGTGGTGGAGTTGGTCTGGGCGCTGCTGCTGGGCCGATCGCCCTGCACGACGGTGCCGATCACGACACCGGCGGCGACCAGGACGGCCGCTCCGGCGACCATCGCGATCACCCGGCGTGGCAGGTGGCGGCGGACGAGCAGCGTCCGCGTCCCGCTCGTCGGGGGCGCGGCGGGCAGCGGCAGTCCCTCCGCGACCGCCGCGAGCAGCTTGTGGGCCTCGGCCATCGTCGGGCGTTGGGCCGCGTCACGATGCAGGAGGCGCAGGAGCACCTCGCCGAGCGGGCCACCTGACCGTGGCGGCTCGAACTCTCCCCGAACCGCGCGTTGCAGGAGCGCGTAGGGGTTGTCGTCCACACCGAACGGCGGTGTGCCCTCCAGTGCCGCGTAGAGGGTCGCGCCGAGGGAGAACACGTCCGAGGCGAACGTCGCCGCCTCGCCCGCCGCCACCTCCGGCGCCAGGAAGGCCGGCGTGCCGATGATCAAGCGGGCGTCGGTCACCGTGCCCTCGCCGACCGCGCGGGCGATGCCGAAGTCGGTGATCTTCGCGATGCCGTCCTCGGCCAGCAGGACGTTGAACGTCGAGACGTCCCGGTGCACGATGCCCTCTGCGTGCGCCGCCGCCAGCGCGGCGGCGACCTGCCTGCCCACGGCCGCGACCACGCCCGGCGGCAACGCACCCCGTTCGGCGATCAGCGCCGCGAGGCTGTGGGAGGGCAGGTACTCCAGCACCAGACAGGGCTTGCCGTCGTGCTCTACGACCTCGTAAACGCTGATCGCGTGCGGGTGCCGCAGCCGACCGGCGACCCTGCCCTCGCGCAGCATCTGCGCCACCGCGTCCGGGGACCGCCGGTCCGTGTTGAGCAGCTTGACCGCGACCACGCGGTCGAGTTGCTCGTCGCGCGCCTGCCAGACCACCCCCATGGATCCTTGCCCGATCGACGACACCAGCCGGTACCGCCCGGCGATGACCTCACCCTCTTCTGGCACATGCCGACGCTACTTGGCTGAGCCGACCATCGGCCACCTTCGGCTTCGCGCGGGCTGCAGCAGGGTCCCGGACGGTCAGGCGCGCTCGACGGCGTCGGCCTGCGGGCCCCGGTCGCTCTGCCGGATGCGGAAACGCACCCGCTCGCCGGCCACCAGGGGCTCGCCGGAGACCACCGAGACGTGCACGAACAGGTCGGGCCCGCCTGCGTCGGGAGTGATGAAGCCGAAGCCGCGGTCGCCGTCGTAGCGGGCCACTGTGCCATCGCCGCCGCGAGCTGCGGGCCGGGCGGCCGGACGGGCCTGGCTGGGGGCCGCGGCGGCCTCCACCGGCTCGCCGGTGGCCACGAACCGCACGTCGCGCGCCTGACGACCCTGGTCCGCGGTGACCGTGGTGAACGAGACCCGGTCACCCTCTTCCGGCAGGTACCGGTCGTCGACCAGGGCGCGCACGTGCAGGAAGACGTCGCCCTCCCCGTCGTCGGCGGCCGCGAAGCCGAACGACTTCTCCTCGTCGAACCACAGGACGGAGCCGTCGGCACCGTCGCCGGCCGCGACCAGAGGGGCTCGGCGGACCCCGGCGTCGAAGCTCAGCGGTACCAGGTGCTGGGCCTGCGGCCCCTTCTCCCCGGCGATGACGACGAAGGCCACCCGCTGCCCGGCCGCGAGGACGCCCCCGGTGACGATGGCGGAGGAGTGCACGAACACCTCCGCACCCCCGCCGTCCGGCGCGGCGAACCCGTAGCCCTTGGCCGGCTCGTACCAGGAGACGGTGGCGAGCACGCCCAGGGCCGCGTCGGGCGCGACGTCTCCGGTGACGGTGACGTGCAGCGCCTGCGGACCGCGGGGTCCCTCGCCGGGCTCGAACTCCACCGTCTGGCCCTCGCGCAGCGCACGGGCCGCACCCTCGCCCTGCACCTGCGAGACGTGCACGAAGATGTCGTCGCTGCCGTCGTCGGGGGCGAGGAAGCCGAAGCCGCGCTCTAGGTCGTACCAGCGGACGGTTCCCTGCTGCACTGTGCACTCCTGGTCTAGCGGGTGGTCGGAGGGCCAGTGTCCCAGGCGCCGTGTGCACGTCCTTATCCCGACCCGCGGCAGGTCCGCCGTGAGTACATCGCCGAGTTCGCGCGCCGTCACCAGCCGTTGCCCGAGCATGCGGACGTGCTCATTGCGTTTCTCGCCGATCTGGTGCTCGAACACGTGGCATCACGGTCCGCCGTTCGACGGGCTTCGGCCCTGTCACAGATTGCGCGCGACCTCGGTCAGCCGTTCGGTGAGATGGACACGTTCGACCTCGTTGTCGGTGAGCGTCAGCGCCTCCTGGTACGCCGTCACCGCCTTCGGCCAGTCCTCCAGCCGGCGCAGGAGGTCGGCGCGAGCGGCGCTGAGATAGTGGTACGTGGCCAGGGCTGGATCGGCCAGCAGCGGTGCCAGCGCGTCGAGTCCGGCCTGAGGCCCGTCGCGCATGCCGATGGCGACAGCGCGATTGAGGTCGACCACCGGGGACGGCCAAAGTCGGCGCAGGAGGTCGTAGAGACCGACCACCTCTTCCCAGTCGGTGTCGGTCCAGTTCGGAGCTTCCGCGTGCAGGGCGGCGATCGCGGCCTGCAGGGCGTAACGGGTCGGTGGGCACCGGAGCAGGGCTTCGGTCAGCAAGGCCTGCCCCTCGGCGATGAGTTGGCGGTCCCAGCGTGTGCGGTCCTGTTCGGACAGCAGCAGCAAGCGGCCGTCGTCGGCCACTCTGGTGTCCTGGCGGGCCTCGTTGAGCACCAGCAGGGCCAGCAGGGCGGTGATCTCGGCGTTCATCGGCATGAGCAGGTGCAGCAGGCGCGCGAGCCTGATGGCGCTGTCGGTCAGGTCGCGGCGGATCAGGCCGGCGCCGAACGGGGCGGTGTGGCCGGTCGTGAAGATGAGGTGGACGACCTCCAGGACCGCACCGACCCGTTCCCCCAGCTGGTCCGGGCCCGGCACGCGGTACGGGATGCGGGCGGCGGCGATCTTCTTCTTGGCCCTGGTGATGCGGGCCGCCATGGTGGCGGGCGGCACGAGGAACGCCCTGGCGACCTCAGGGGTGGACAGGCCGCACACCAGGCGCAACGTCAGCACCACCTGGGCGTCCGTCGACAGTGCGGGATGGGTGCACGTGAAGATGAGCCGGAGCCGGTCGTCGTTCAGGACGTCCTCGGGCCCTTGCGTCGTCGAGTCGGTGACCAGCAGGGGCATGCTGCGGCGAAAAACCGAGTCGCGGCGCAGTGCGTCCAGGGCTCGGTTGCGGGCGGTGGTGGTCAGCCAGGCACCTGGCCGCTCCGGGATGCCCGCCGCTTCCCACGTCTGCAGGGCTTGGGTGTAGGCGTCCTGGGTGTACTCCTCGGCCCGGTCGAGGTCTCTGGTCAGCTTGGCGGTCGCGCTGAGCACCACCGCCCAGTCGCGGCGGTAGGCCTCGGCCACCGCCGCGACGACGTCGTCTCTGGTGTCGCTCACCCGCGCTCGACCACTGGACGGATCTCCAGGCCGCTGTGCGTGTAGTTGAGTTCCGGCAGAAGCCGGGCCAGTTCGAGCACCTCGTCCAGGTCGGACGCTTCGAGGAGGTAGTAGCCGCCGATTCCCTCCTTGGTCTCGAGGAACGGGCCGTCGGTGGTGTGGACCTCGCCGTGTACGTCCGCGCGCAGGGAGGTGGCCATGGGGGTGTTCTCGAGCTGTCGGCCGTCGAGAACTCGGGCGCCGGCCTTGGCCGCGAACGCCGCATGGCCTTCGTTGTGCGCGTGCCACTGCTCTGCGGTCATAGCGTCCCACTGTGCGGCGTTGCCGTAGATGAGGATCATGTACTTCGCCATGTCTTCGACCCCTCGGGTACGGGCCGCCCTCGGCGGGCGGCCTCCACCCTACGACGGATGAGGGGGACGCCAGATCGACAGCGGGCGAGATTCAGTTCATCACGCCCGAGAGCGGCCCGTCGACGACCCGAGCGGGAAGGTCAGTCCTCGGTGGCGAGCAGGTCCTGCAACTCGGTGATGGCCTCACCGAGGTAGGTCGCGAACCTGTGCATCTCCTCGGCGACCGGCCGGGGCGTGCTCAGGTAGAGGTTGAAGCGGTCCGGCAACAGCACGTACGCGACGCCGATGCACTTGGCGCTGGTCGAGCCGAAACCGAAGTACTGGATGTGCTCCGACGGTGCCGAGCTGGTGCTCAGGTAGTCGTCGCGCATGATCGTCCAGCCCGGCGTGTCGTACAGCGGCAACGGTTCCGTGCCGCCGCGCCGCTTGTGGATCAGTTGCAGCTCCCACAGGTGCTGCTCGGGCGCCGACCCCACCTGGCACTCCTTGGCGCGTCGTACGTGCGCGTCCGCCGCTGCCCGGAACGCCGCGCGACGGTCGGCCCGCGAGGACGACGGATCCTCCACAGTGGACACGAACGCGACCACTTCCGGCGTCACCACGCGCATCGCCTCGGTCCGGCCGTTCTGGAACTGCCGGGTGCCGATCGACTCGTACGTCGCACCCTGCAAGCCCTTCGACCGCTGGTGCGCGAGCTGGTACGCCATCTGCACGAACGCGTCCGGCGAGATCTTCAGCTCCTTCGCGCGCTGCTTGCCGAAGTCCTCGAACGACAGCGTCACGGTCGCCGTGTCCGCGCCGTACTGGGCGAACGACGCCGCGGCCGCCACCGCGTCCTCGCGCAGCTCCTCGGAGAGGACGAACTCGACCGGCTCGGTCGCGGGCAGCCCTTGCGGGCGAGCGCCGGACACCCGGAGGTGTTCCTCGGTCGGCACGCTCAGCATCGCGTCGGTGAACGCGAGGATGGTGGTGCCGTCCAGCTCGCAGTGCTCGACGTTGATGCCTGCCCGGCCGTCCGCGAAGACGATGAACGTCACCGCCTTGTCGAACCACCGGTTCGCGCTGTCGCCGTGCAGCAGCTGGTCGCACGCGGCCAGCGTGTCGGCGGGTGCGAAGTCCTCCAGCGCCACGCAGAACAACGCCGTCTCGATCGTCTCCAGCGCGGCGGCGTTGTCCGCCAGCAGCGCCTCGCGGCTGTGCGCCCACGCCGCCCGCGCCTTGGTGGTCAGCGGCCCGGCCGAGAACTCCGCCCGGTCCGCCTTCATGATCGTCTGCAGGCCGCCGGCCAGGTCGCCGAGGTCGTGCGGCACGCCGTCCGGCCCGAACACGTCCATCTTGAAGGCGTTGCCGCGGAAGAAGACCACGACGTGCCGCGCGTCCGACGGGAACGTCGTGCGCGCGGTGTCCTGCTGCACGTGCGGGATCCGGGTGGCGGAGAACAGGAACTTGTTCTGCACCATGGACTGCGGTTCGCCGCGCAGCACGACCGGCGGGATCGCCTCGGCGTCGAGCCGCACCTTGTAGGCGACGGCGGCGGAGATCAACGCCGCGGCCCGCTGCTCCTGCGTCTCCTCGACGTCGCGGAAGAGGAAGAAGAAGTTGGCGTTCAACGCGATCCGGTCGCGGCGGCCGAGGTAGCGGGTCGGCCAGAAGAGGTCGAGCCAGCTGCGGACGCCCTCGGTGCCGTCGAACTCCTCCAGCGCGGCGTGCAGTGACCGGGCCGTGCTGTCCGGTGCGAGGAACTGCTCGACGGCGGCCTCGGTGGTCGCCAGTTCGGCGTCGGTCAGCAGCGGGGTGCACCACTCGAGGAACCGCGCGCAGGTCTCCTCCAGCGTCGGCAGGGGCACCCTCGGAAGCTGGTCCTCGTAGCTGAACGTCTTGCCGTCGCTCACAATCACCTCAGGTGCGTTCGATAGGTCGTTTGGACAGGTAGAGCTGAGCGTAGAACCAGCCGCCGTCCTCCAGGCCGCTCGGGTCCACGCCCACGTCGGTCAGCGTGTCGAGCACCCGCGACTGCTCCTCGGCCGAGATGAACCGCCGCTGCCGGAACAGCCCGTCCGCCCGCACGGTCTCGTAACCGAGCTGAGCGAGACTCGCCTCGATCTCGTCGAACGGGAACATCCGCAGCACGAAGTGGGCCATCCAGTGCGCCCCGCCGGCCTGCACCACGCGCGCCAGCGTGGGCGCGCCGACGTAACCGAGGCTGCCGGTCGAGATCACCAGGTCGACGTCCGCCAGCTTGCGCCGCTGCTCCGGGGTGGGCTCGGCGCGTTCGAGGTCGGCGAGCACGGCGTCGTCGAGGAACCCGGCGGCGGTCGCGTAGCTCAACGCCGGCGAGGAGATGTCCAGGCCGACGAACCGCGCCGGGATCGCCTTCCCGCGTTCGCGCACGAGCTCCTGGTCGTCGGCCAGCACCTCGGCGGACGACCGTGCGTCCAGGTCGTAGCGGTCGTACAGGTCTTCCATCGTCAGGTCACACCGCAGCAGCGCCGCGTTGATGCCGTACGAGCTGCCGATGTCGAGCACTGTCGGGGTGTCGATCCCCGTCGTGGCCCGGTACTCCTCGACCAACGCCGTGAAATGCGGCTTGGCCAGCTGCGGGATCTGGTACTCGAGCCCCCGCAACGACGAGAAGTACGAGCGCGGGTCGGGCTGGGTGTAGATGTGGTCGAGCTCGACTTTGCCGGTCGCGTCGAATCGCACGTGTCTCCCTCAGGCCAGTCGCTCGTCCACTCGCACGCCGTCGCCCTCTGCCGCCAGGTGTTCGGGCAGGACCCTGCCGAACAGCTGCCGCGTCCGCGCCACCGTTCCGACGACACCGGGCCGCAGGCTGTAGGCGAAGATCGCCGTGTGCCGCTGCCGGTCGCCCCGGACCGTGCTGACCTGGTGCAGCGAGTAGCGGCCCTTGAACAGCTGGAGGTCGCCGACGCGCAGCGCGAGTCGTTGCACGAGCTGGTCGTCGCCGGCGAGCACCGCGCGGACGTCGTCGAGGTTCTCCTCGTCCGCCGACCGGATGTTCGGGCAGTACTGGAACTCACCGCCGCCCTCGGGTGCCTGGGTCAGCATGCTGACGGTGAACTCGTTGGTGTCGAAGTGCCACGGGTGCGCGCGGCCGGGCGGGATCACGTTCAGCACCAGGCCGGACAGCGGGTCGGCCAGCTCGTGCAGTTCCGGCAGTTCGAAGCACGCGGCGACGAACCGCTGGAACACCTCGCTGGTGTAGAGCTGGTGGATGATCGCGTCGCGCGGGACGACGTCGCGGGCGACGAACGCGTTGCCGCGCTCCATCGTCGTGCGGCCGGGGTGCTCTGGCGGCAGCGGGGTGTCGACGTCGATGTTGTAGGCGTTGACGGTCTCGACGTCGTAGTAGGCGCGCGGGGCGATCTCGGCGCCCTCCCGCCTCAGGTCCTCGTGCAGCGCGGGTCTGATGAAGTCGGACAGGACGCTGCACCCGACGGTGTGCAGGTCGCGGTGGGTGCGTTCGACGACCTCCCGCCACGCCGCGCCGTCCGGTTCGGTCAGCGGATAGTCCGCGGTGTTCACGACCTGTTCGAGGAGTCCCGCTTCCATCCGGTCAGTGTCACGGCGGCGATCACGGTCGCCAAGACCCTTGTGAGATTGTCCGTGCCAGGCATTCGGCGGTACCGGATCACCACCGCGGCGGCCGAACGGCTCCCTGTCCGCAGGCCCTGCCGCTAGTAGCGTCCCGGACATGAGACGACTGCTCACCGTCGCGTTGTCGTTCTTCCCCGTGGACCCGCCTCCGTGCGGGCTCGGACAACGTTGGCTCGACGAGGGTCGGCCGCGAGTGGCGTCGTCGTTCTTCCCCGCCTGCTAGGGGATCCCCCAGTTTCGCGTGGCACGGACCTCGTGCCCGCTCGGGCGATGACAACGTTGTCCAGCCCGTGTCAGAGAGGAAGGTCCATGTTCGGCTCCCTGCACCGACGTGCCAGACGCTCACTCCCCCTGATGGTTGCCGGTCTGCTCATCGCGGGCCTCTTCACCGCCACCCCCGCCCTCGCCGCCCCGATCCCGCTGACCCAGCACGTGAACCCGTTCATCGGCACCGACAACTCCAACTCGCCCAACCCCGTCCCCGGCGGCGCGGGCGGCAGCACCTACCCCGGCGCCGTCGTGCCGTTCGGCATGGTGCAGCTCAGCCCGGACACCCCGACCGCCTCGCCGTCCGGTTACCGCTACAGCGACACCAAGATCGAGGAGTTCAGCCTCACCCACTTCAACGGCGCGGGCTGCGCCAACAACGAGGACCTCGGCATCCTCCCGATCACCACCGGCTTCCCCACCTCCCCCGGCACGAACTGGACCACCTACGCGGGCAACTACACGAAGGCGAACGAGTCGGCCGCGCCCGGCTACTACAAGAACCGCCTCGACAACTACGACACCGGCGTCGAACTGACCGCCACCAAGCGCACCGGGTTCATGAAGCTCACCTACCCGGCGACCACCACCGCACGGGTGCTGGTCAACAGCAGCCGCAGCGCGACCGGCAACCGCTCGGGGTCGATCGCGATCAACGGCAGCCAGCTCACCGGCACGTTCACCGGCGGCGGCTTCTGCGGCGCGTCCAAGACCTACCAGCTCTTCTACGCCATCCAGTTCGACCGCGCGCCAACGGGTTTCGGCACGTGGCTGGGCGGGACGGTGAACGCAGGGTCCGCGAGCACCAGCGGCGTGAACTCCGGCGGCTACGTCACGTTCGACACGTCGTCGAACCCCGTGGTGCAGCTGAAGATCGGCGTCTCGTTCGTCAGCGTGGCGGGCGCGCAGGCCAACCTGGCGGCCGAGAACTCCGGGTTCGACTTCGCCGGCGTTCGAACCGCTGCCGACGGCGCGTGGAACGACGTGCTGAACAAGGCGCAGGTGTCGGGAGGTTCGGCGGCGGACCTCCAGAAGTTCTACACGGCGCTGTACCACGTGTTCCAGAACCCGAACATCGCAAGCGACGTCAACGGCCAGTACCGCGGCTTCGACCAGGCCGTCCGCACGGCGTCGCACACCGTCTACCAGAACTACTCGGGCTGGGACATCTACCGCTCGTGGGCGTCGCTGATCGCGTTGCTCGCACCCGCGGAAGCCAGTGACATAGCCAAGTCGATGGTGCTGGACGGGCAACAGGGCGGGTTGCTGCCGAAGTGGTCGCACAACAGCAACGAGCACTTCGTGATGAGCGGCGACCCCGGTCCGATCGTCGTGTCGAGCCTCTACGCGTTCGGCGTGCGCGGCTTCGACACCGCCGCCGCGCTGGCGTTGATGGACAAGAGTTCCAACGGCGGCACCACCCAGGGCCAGCCGACGCGCGGCCGTCAGGCGGGCTACCTCAGCCGGCACTACGTCACCGAGGACCCGTCGGACTCGCTGGAGTACTCGGCGTCCGACTTCGCCGTCGCCCAGTTCGCGCGGGCCGTCGGTGACACGGCGAAGTACAACACCTACATGACGCGCGCCCAGTGGTGGCAGAACGTCTACAACCCCGAGTCGGGCTACGTGCAGAAGCGCAACGCCGACGGCTCGTGGGCCTGGCCGGTCACACCGGCGAGCCCGTCCGGCTACACCGAGGGCAACGCGTCGCAGTACACGTGGATGGTGCCCTACAACTTCGGCAGCCTGATCAACCTGATGGGCGGCCCGCGCACCGCGATCCAGCGTCTGGACCACCACTTCACGCAGCTCAACGGCGGCCTGAGCCTGCCGTACTTCTACATCGGCAACGAACCCGAGCACGGCGTGCCGTGGGCGTACAACTACGCGGCCTACCCGCAGGGGACGAGCGCGGCGGTGCGGCGCGTGATGACCGAGTCGTTCACGACGGCGGCCGGTGGCCTGCCCGGCAACGACGACCTGGGCGCCACCTCCGCGTGGTACGTCTGGGCGGCGCTCGGCATGTACCCGTCCACTCCGGGTTCGGACGTGCTCGCGCTGCACGGTCCGCTGTTCCCGTCCGTGACGATCACCAGGCCGAGCGGTGTCCTGCAGATCAACGCCTCCGGTGCCGGTGCGCAGTACGTGCAGTCGTTCAACCGCAACGGGGTTGCGTCCTCCCGGTCCTGGCTGCGGTACGGCGACATCTCGGGCGACGCGACGCTGAACTACGCGATGGGCTCGTCGCCCAGCTCGTGGGGAACCGCCGCCACGGACGTGCCGCCCTCGTACAACGACGGCTTCACTCCCCCGCCGGCGGCTCCTGCCCTTGGTGCCAATCTGGCTTTGGGCAAGCCCGCCACGGCGTCCGCGGCCTGCAACTCGGCCGAGGAGGCGACGAAGGCGTTCGACGGCAGCCTGTCCGGCAAGTGGTGCTCGCTCGCGTCCGGCACGAAGTTCCTGCAGGTCGACCTGGGGTCGACGCAGAACGTCGGGTCGTTCGTGCTGAAGCACGCGGGGCTCGGCGGTGAGACCACCGGGTTCAACACGGGTGCGTACAACATCCAGACGTCTGTCGACGGAAACACCTGGACGAACGCCGTGACCGTGTCCTCGGTGCGGGCGAGCCGGTCGTACCACCCGATCACGCAACGGCAGGCGCGGTACGTGAAGCTCAACGTGACCACGCCGACGAACAACGGCAACACGGCCGCGCGGATCTACGAGTTCGAGGTCTACGCCGGCTCGTAGCAGATCTCGGTCCACGGATCGAGCTCGTCGGAACCGTAGATCTCCCAACAGGTTCCCGTGGTCACGAGGCCTCGGGCGGCGCACCAGGACAGCACGTCCCGGTGCGCCGCACCGAGCTCGCCGTACGGTCCGATGTGGACCGTCGCGGCGATCCGCGCGGTCGCGGCGACGACCGCTCCCGGAGAAAGGTCAAGTCCAACTGGGTGTTCTCGGCGCAGGTGCCGAACAGGTCCGCGGCTGTTTTGGATTGGCCCTCCAGCTCGGCGACAACATCCGCCTCGGCCACCGGTAATGGCATCGGTCGGTGGCTTGCCACCGCAGCCATCAGTTCGACGTTCGTCAACGCGGTCGGCATCGGCTCCTCAGGTCAGAGCATGGTCTGCCCGGTGTCACCCAGTTGGCGAGTCGAGGCGAGAGGCGGCGATCAAGCGGATTGATCACCAACCCGGCCGCCAGAATCGCAACTACATAGTGAACCCTTGAACCGTCACTGAGGCCCTGGCTCGTTCGGGATCAGCATCCCGGCCGCGTCCATCACCTTCATCGCCACCAACGCAGGGTTGTCGCGATAGGTCTTGCTCGAAGCAACCCGGCGCGCGGTAGCGACGATGTCCTGCAGGCCGAAGACCCGGATCGGACCTGCACCGACGATCTGCGTTGCGGCCCACTCACGGATGCGGCGTTCGTGCTCAGCCGTCTTGCCACCGGCGAACTTGCCGACGTAGAGCCGAAGTTCGATCTCGTCGATCGGGTACCCGTAGCGCTGGCTCGCCCCGTCGATGACCGCGTCCCGCACCACCGGATCGTTGATCAGCGCGTACAGCGAGTTGAAGCGCTTGGTCTGGGGGCTGCCCATCACGTGATCGGCTACGACGCCGCGCGAACCGAAGAACGACTTCACAGTGGCGAGAACCAGCCTGTCCCGGCGTGCTCCGACCAGGTCGACCTCGAAACCGTGAGTCTGGAACTCGACGTGCGAGGTCTTGGCAGTCTGGCGGACAACCGGAAACTTGATCGCCTCGGACACCACGAGGCGGCCGTCCTCGGTGTCCGCTTCCATGGTCAAGGCGACGAACGACTCAAAGGCTTCCACGGCGTCACCTTCCGATGGTCACTTGAGTCTGGTGGAGATACCTTCGCGCACGAACAGGCTCTCGGAGTTGCCGACGAGAGCGTGAATCGATCAGATTTCGACCAGTCTGCCATCCTGCAGCCGATAGAGGCCGTGCTCGTGGACGGCGGCCAGCAGGTAGGACGTCACGAGCATCGTGGACTGCGCGCCGGTGAAGTCGGCCTTCGTCATCTTCCACTCTGTTCAGAAGATTCCGAACACAACGTACTCGGTTCGCGATGTGACGCGGCCGCGGTGATCGTCGATGATCCCCGTATGAGGGAGGAGCCCGGCGAGGCGCGCAACTACGTCAGCGTGGGCGTGAACATCGGTGACATCAACCTCTACACCGGAACGCCCGTTCACACGAACTACCGCAGCCAGGTGGCCCGCATCGCGCCCGAACAGCTGCAAGGCCGCGAACGCGAGCTCGCGGAGCTGCGCGCCTTCTGCCAATCGCCGCAGACCCGTGGTCAGTACTGGTGGTGGCGCGCGGAGGCCTGGTCCGGCAAGTCGGCACTGATGTCGTGGTTCGTCCTGCACCCGCCAGAGCGCGTCCGGATCATCTCCTTCTTCGTCACGGCGCGCTGGGCCAGCCAGAACAACCGCCTGGCGTTCATCGCCAACGTCCTCGAGCAGCTTCTCGCGATGTTGGGCGAAACCGCTCCCGCCCTGCTCAACGAGTACACGCAGGAGGCCCACCTGCTGCACCTGATCCCCAAGGCCGCGGCGGCCTGCGCGGACCGAGGCGAGGAGTTCGTCCTCCTGGTAGACGGCCTGGACGAGGACCGGGGCGTCACCACTGGCCCAGACGCCCACAGCATCGCCCAACTGTTGCCCGCGCACCCGCCCGCCGGCATGCGGGTGATCATCGCGGGCCGTCCCAACCCGCCGACCCCCAGCGACGTCCCCGACGACCACCCGCTCAAGAACCCGGCCACCGCACGCGAGCTGGTTCCGTGGGCGCACGCCCAGGCGGTCCGGGCCGACATGGAGCGCGAGCTGAAGGCACTGCTGGCCGACCCGCGAGCAGGCCAGAACCTCCTGGGACTCGTGGTGGCGGCCGGCGGTGGCCTGACCGCAGCCGACCTCGCGGAGCTGCTCCCCGGCTGGTCCGCCTACGAGGTGAACGACCACCTGTGTTCGGTGGCCGGCCGCAGTTTCACCGCCCGCGCCAGCCTCTACGAACCGGACCGTCCGGAGCGCTACGTCCTCGGCCACGAGGAGCTCCAGCTCAAGTCCCGCGAGATGCTCGGCAGCGCGCGTCTTGACACCTACCGCGCCCGCCTGCACGAGTGGGCCGACGACCACCGCGCACGGCAATGGCCTGTCGACACCCCCGAGTACCTGCTCAGCGGCTACGGCAACATGCTCGCCGGCGAACGCGACCTGCCCCGTCTGGCCGGCCTCGCCGCCGACCCGGCCCGCCACGAGCGCCTGCTGAGCGTGTCCGGCGGTGACGTCACGGCGCTGGCCGAGATCGCCGCCGCCCAGAACCTGGTCCTCGCGCAGGAGGACCCGGACCTGCCCCTGCTGGCCAGGCTGGTGTTCCACCGCGACCGCCTGAACAACCGCAACACCACCATCCCCGTCGCCGCGCCCGGCCTCTGGTACGCGCTGGGCCGGGCCGAACAGGCCTGGATGCTCGCGTGTTCCATCCCGGACTCCGAGAAGCGCGGCGACGCGTTGCGGCGCATGGTGGAGGCAGCGCTCAGTGCGGGCGATTTGACCAGAGCCGTCGAACTGACGGCCGCCATCCCAAGCGACGCACATCGTTCCGCCGCTGTCCGGGCACTGGTCGACAACGCGACCTCACCAACGCGAACAGCCGCCGTGCTGGAGGCGTTCGCGACGCACACCATCCGGTCATTCGAGGACGACGACGGCTGGGACGCCTCCGCCCGTTCGATCGCGGTCAAGGCGCTGGCCTTCGGACTGGACGTCGAGCTCCGCCAGGCGGTTTCTGTGCTGGCCGCCCCGCTGCCAGTCCCAATGTTCCTGTTCATCGCGGCGAAGGAACTCTTCGACCGCGCCGGGACGCGCTGTGGCGTGGACGTTCTCACCGAAGCCGCGAAGTCCGTCCGGCAGAGGTATGTCGGCGCCAAAGTCGCAGGATGGCTCATGTCGATCGCCGTGGCGGCTGCGGCACTCGGTCAAACCGCGATGGCGATGGACCTGTTCGACGAAGCGATGACGCACGCATACGATGAGGAAGCCGATTTCGCGGCCGCCGCGGTCGCGGGCACCTCGGCAGCGCGATCGCGCTCGCAGCCCCCGTTTCAATGGACGAACCCGCCGTTGACGTTCGTCGCGGCGCATGGTGATGTGGGTGCCCTGGTCGAGCGAGCGGCGGACGCCGCTGAGCGGAATCCACTGGTGGACCGGCGATTTGCGGCCCTGACAAAGATCGCGAAGGCAGCGATGGACGCCGGGGAGACCGGGCTCGCGGTCGAGGTTGCCTGCCGCATCGGTGAGCCCTTCACGGTCGTGCGGGTGTTGGCGAATCTTCCCGGCGTTCCTGGGAACGCGTTCGCCGCGCCGCTGGCTGGCCTTCGCACGATGCGGGAGCCTGTGCTGCAGGTCGACGCCCTTCTGCGCGCCGCGGCCGCGATGACCGAGGTGGGTGATCTCGACCAGGCTGGAGAGGTCGTCGATCTGGCCGTGACCATCGCACGCGGATTGGAGTCACCCAAGCTGCCGTTGGTCCAGGCAGCGGTGCTCACGCACGCGATCCGTGGCGAACAGGCCGGGTTGCGCGTCCTCGAACTCCTGCCGGACGAGGAGGACTCGACCCTGGCCCACCTCCTCCTGACGTTGTGCGCGAGTTGGCACGCCATGATCGCCGACGATGTCGACGCGGCGATGAAATACGTCCGTCAGGCTGTCGACATCGTCGGAGCAGAACGGCGGGACCTGCGAGAGGGCCTCGTGGGGGAGATCGTGTCCGCGATGACCGCGGGCTCCCCTGAACCGGACGACCATGTCGAGCCCGTCGGTTTCCAGCGGGCAATGATGAACGCCGGTAATGGCATGCTGGATGTGATGACGGCGGCTCCGGACGAGCTCGTCCACACAGTAGTGAAAGCGATCCAACTCGTCCCCCACCCCGGACACCGAATCCAGATGCTGTCGACACTGGGACACGCTCTGGCGGACCGCGGGCACGTCGACCTCGGCAGGGAGGTCGTCCGCTCCGCTCTAGCCGTGGCGCAGTCGCTTGACACCTCCCCTACGTGGCGGGACGACGTGCTGCAAGAGGTCATGTCGGCGGCTGTGGTCCAGCGCGACGCCTCGCTGGCCGAAGCAGTCGCACGCGCGTTTTTCAAGACACACAGGCAGAATGCCGCACTTGTGGCGACCGCGTCTGTGTCGTTGGCGACACGGGACATGGATCGCGTGACACGCATCGTCGCGGAGATCGCCGCCTTCACGGACCCCAGACTCGACGTCGAGTTGGAGGAACTGCTCGATACGGTGTTCCGGGATGTGCGGATCGGGTCGATGCCCGTCTCGGAAGCCGGCTTCGCCCGCGTCGCGAGCCCGGACGAACCACCGTGGTTTGCATCCTCGGTGGACCAAGCTGCCCAGCTTGTGGCGACCTGTGAGGGCGCCGCATTGTTCATTGCAGACTCCGGCGCACGTGGCCGGCTGTTGGTCCTGCTCGCAGGTGCTGCGCGTGAAGTCGGCGATATCGCGTGGGCCGCACGGCTGCTCACACAGGCGGAAGAAACCGCCCGGACATCGCTGGACGCGGACAACACAAGTGCCGAGATCATCGCCGCTGTCCGCGCGGGAGCCAAGGGGTTGGCGGAGCAAGCGTTGGCGGCCGTGCGGAGGGTGAACGAGCCTCGGAAGCGCGTGGACGCCTTGGCTGAACTGGCGTGCGCGGATTCCGGCGACGCTCGCGCGGCCTCGCTGCTCGACCTGGCGACCGCTGAGGCACTGCAGATGCCGGACCAGGAACGCGACCCGGCCCTCAATCTCGTCGTCACGGCGGCGATTCAGTGCGGTGCCCTCGCCGAAGCCGAGTCGGCGGCGATGTTCCTGCCCTTCGTCTCCAGCCGGGCACCGGCTCTGATGTCCGTCGGCGCGGCACTCATGCGGGCGGGGAACGGCGCGCGCGGGAGTGTACTGATCAAGCGCTCGCGGAAGCTCGTCGAAGACAAGCATCGGGAGAACTTGTCTTCTGAGCTCGCGGTTTCAGTAGCACAGGCATTGCGGGCGGCCGTTGGCGACGTGCACGACGTCGGCGAGCAAGGTGGAACAGCAGAGTTGCTTGATCTGATCGTGCGACTGGCGGCGGACACACCTTTGCCGGTGCGCTCCGACGAGGTCCGGATGAAGGCGGTGGAGGCGGCCATCCACGTCGGCGATCTGGATCGAGCAGAGGTCCTCGCCGGATACATGAGGACGGAACTGCAGCAGAGCCAAGCGCGACGGCTCATCTGCCACGGGGCGGCGCTGGCAGGGGAGATCGACCGAGCGGAGGAGAACGCCCTGCGGATCGCGTCGCCTGCGGAGTGCGATCGCGCCTTGCGGCTGCTGGTCGAGGTGTTGGTCGACCGGGGCGAGCTGAACCGGGCGGAGAGCGTTGCCCGTTCCGTGATGGCGCCGGGGCAGCGCGTCCTGGCTCTCCACGCCGTCGCGAATGCCGTCGCGGGTGACGCGAACAGGGCCGCCGCCCTGCTGGACCTCGCCGACGCCACCCTGGCGGACGTCGTGGACCTGCTGGCCAGCGACGTCGGGTGCGGTGCGGTGGTGGCCGCGTTCGCCGCGGGCGATCGCGATCGCGCGTTGGGCTACCTCCAGCACGTGCGCGAAGCTCTCGCTGAAGTTTCGCATCGACGACGGCCTTCCGCGTCGTTGGAGATCCTGACAACTCTGGTGGCCGGCATCGGTGCCGATGAGCACCCGGAGGTCGTCGATCTGGTACGGGAGATCGCTACGTCGCCGAAGGAACTGCGGGTGGTCGCGGAGGAGTGGGGAACGGTTCCGTGGCTGGAGAGAACGGTCCTCGACCTCGAAGACTCCGAGGACAAGTACGAGATTCTACTGGTGCTGGCTCGCCGGGCGAGCCCGGCGCACGCTCGGCGGTTGATGGCCCGGGCGATGGTGGTCGTTCCGTGGCGCCTGTCGCTTCCCGAGCTGAGCGAGAGGTTCCCCGAGGCCGCGGCGATCGTGGTCGGTGAGGCGGAGGCTTCGATCGTCACGGGTTGAGGAGCCGCCCAACCAGGCGAGGGACGCCAGAAACCACGAAGGCGCCGACGTCCTGGTGGCTGTCTGGTTCGCCGCGTGCTGACCGAGCATGCGCGCACAACGTCGCAGCCGCGGCGACTAAGTGCGCGAGAGCCGCCTGGCACAAGACCTCTCTCACCGGCATTCGGGCTTCGGACCGCCAAGTCCGGAAGGGAGCAGGCGGCCTTGCCAACGCTGTTGCCGCTCGCACCTGCTTCGCACGACTCCAGCTCGCCAGTACACCTCGAAGACCACATCCGGGCCTGTCACCCTGCTTGGTCACCAAGAGGCGGCGGCGTTGCCGATCCCCCAGCTCGCCCATTGCGTTTCGGATCGGTTCTGCCGTGCCTGGCCGAGTCGGCGAACTCCGCGTACCCGGCGCCGGACTTCGTCAGAAGAGTCCAGACCGAACGCGACCTCATGGCGTCTATGGCGAAGAAACCTGCGGTCGATCGACGACTACCTGGCCGCTGTTGTGAAGGACTGACGCGCGTCCTCCCAGACGTCCGCCCCCGGTCTTGATAGGAAAGATCACCGTGGGCACACGACCTCGGTTCGACCTCGCGGGCAAAACGGCCGGTCTGCTCGCGCAGCGGCTGCTGAAGCTCCCTCCGGCCATCTCGCGCAACGTCACCGTGGAACGGGATCTGCGGATCCCCACCCACGACGGCCAGACCCTGATGGCGAACCACTGGGCACCGGACGACAGCAGTTCGCACAACGCGCCGACGGCCGTCGTGCGCACGCCGTACGGGCGTAGCGGGCCGTTGGACTGGTTGTACGGGCGCGCGCTCGCGGAACGTGGTCTGCACGTGCTGACCGTCAGCTGCCGCGGCACGTTCGGCTCGGACGGCGACTTCCGCGCGATGCGGCACGAACGCGAGGACGGCCTGTCCGTGCTGCGGTGGCTCGCCGACCAGCCGTGGGGCAACGACGCGCTGCTGACCGGCAGCAGCTACCTCGGCTACACCCAGTGGGCCATCGCGGCCGAGGCGCCACCGCAGGTCAAGGCGATGGTGCCGCACGTGACGTCGGCCCGGCTGGCGCTGGCGTTCCTGCGGCCCGAGCGCACCGAACTGGAGACGCTGCTCGGCTGGTCCGTGAGCACGGCGACCCAGGAACGTCCGGGAGGCATCTGGCGCGCGCTGCTCGGCATCGGCCGCAAGCGCGTCGAGAACGCCATGAACACGCTCCCGCTGGTCGACGCGGACACCGCCGCGCTGGGCCACCAGTGGCCGTTCTACCAGGAATGCCTGCACTACGACCAGAACGACCCGTACTGGAAGAACGAGGACCACTCCCCCACCGTCGGCGAGGTGACGGTCCCCGTCAGCTCGATCGCGGGCTGGTACGACATCTTCCTCGCCGACCAGCTCCGCGACTTCCAGGTGCTCAGGGCCGCCGGCCGTGACGCGCACCTGACGGTCGGGCCGTGGTGGCACGCGCACACCGGCGGGATGGCCGCAGTGCTCAACGACACCGTCGGCTGGGCCGCCGCCCACGCCCGCGGGACCGAACCGCCGCGCAAGCCACCGGTGCGTCTTTTCGTGATGGGCGTGGACGAATGGCGTGACTTCGACCAGTGGCCGCCCGCCGGCTACACCCCGCAGCGCTGGCATCTCGCGCCCGGCGAACTCAGGCCCGTACCGGTCGCGTCCGCGGCGCCGACGTCGTTCACCTACGACCCGGCCGATCCGACGCCGTCACTGGGCGGGCCGAAACTGGAGAGCCGGGGCGCAGGGCCGGTGGACAACCGGAAACTGGAGGCCCGCGCCGACGTGCTGGTCTTCACCTCCGAGGTCCTGGACGCCGACGTGGAGGTGATCGGCGAGGTCACCGCCGAGGTGTGGCTGCGCGCGGACCGCCCGTCCTGCGACCTGTTCGTGCGTCTGTGCGATGTGGACGGACGCGGCAAGTCCCTCAACATCTGCGACGACCTGGTGAAGGTGCGGCCCGACGGGATCACGAAGGTGACGGTCGACCTGTCGCCGACCGCGCACGTGTTCCGGCGCGGCCACCGGATCCGCGTGCAGGTGTCGGCAGGGGCGCATCCGCGGTTCGCCCGCAACCTCGGCGACGGCGGCCCGCCGCAGACCGCGACACAGCCGCTGGCGACGAAGGTGGAGATCTTCCACGACGCCGAGCGGCCGTCCGCGATCCTGTTGCCGCGCAAGTAGGGTCAGAGTGCCTCCGGCAGCCCGAAAGCCCGGGACAACGCAGTGCCGAACGTCGCGGTCTCGGCGACCAGGCCGTCCTCGACGCGCAGCACGGTGAGCGCGACCGACCGGTGCCGGTCGCCGGGCAGGATGCAGGAGGCCGCCATCGGCTGGAGGTTGGTGGCGGCCGGCCGCACCTCGAACCGAACGCAGATCGGGCACCCACTCCTCGATGATCGGCCGGCCAGAGGCCTGCTCGGCCTCGTGACCGCCCGCGCCGGGCGGCTGGTCAGCGCGTTGTCGTCCGCGCGTTCGAGGGCGGCCGTGTACCGCCGCAGGACCTCACGTTCCTCGCCGCGCCCGCAGTTCGGCCTCCTGTGGGGACGCCCACCCGTCGTGCGCTGGTTGAGCGGCCCAGCCTTCAATCCGGAGCGACGCGTAGTGATCACCGTGAGCCTCGCTCACCAATGCCAGCCGATCTTTCATCGCGAGCAGCCACCTGGACCAGGCACCCCGACGTCCTTGCCATCCGCGCTCCGGCACCTCGCGGCGCGCCTCGTGCCGGTTCATACTGGATGCTTCCGGGCTGGCTCAACGAGGCTGGTGGATCGCATGCGGTTTCCGGGACGTCGCCCGCGGCGAAGCGCGGCCGTGACAGGCGCGAAGGATTCCGCTGCCGCGCGTCTGGTTGCGCTGCGGTCGCTGCTGGAGGTGGCCACCCATGCGGTCGCACTCCAGCCCGCCGCCGAGCAGATCATCGACGCCTGCGCGCAGCCTGGCGACGTCCCGGCGCAGGTAGCCCGGCAGGGCGGCCGCGTCGCGTCCGACTACTGCCGGATGCACGGGTGGGCCATGGACCTCATCGGCGACGCCGACCGCGCGTCACTGGAGTTCCGGGTGACCCAGCTGCTGCACTACCACGCCCAGATGATCGACACGTGCCTCAAGCTCGCCTTCCCGAAGTTCCGCAGCCCCAGACTCGAACAACGGCGGCTGGCGTTGCGCGGACTCGGCGAGCCGGCACGCACTCTGCGGGACGCACGGGCGGCGCTTGACCTTTGGATCTCCGACCTCGAACGGCCCGACGGCATCGAGCCGCCACCCTGAACCGCCAGTCGCACGTCCCGGCAGCTGAGTTGTCCTGAAGCCTCAATACGGCACGGCGATGGCGACCGCGTCGTCCGCGATCTTGGTCCTGGTGCCGTCGACCTCGGAGAACAGCTGCTGGGTGAAGCTGTCGGGGGTCGGACGGACGAGGACCGCGCGGAAACCCGGGGCGACCTCGCGGCCGTCGCCGGCGTCGTCTCGGAAGGACGGTGATCAGCACCTGCGCGTCCGCCGCGGCCGCCTCCGCGGAGGGGTCCCAGCGAGCCCCGCCGGCGATCACCGCCTCGGCCACTTCGTGCCGGACGTCGGTCACCAGCACGTCGAACCCCGCCGCGGCCAGGTTGCGGCTGATGGGCAGGCCCGTCCTGCCCGCTCCGGCCAGCGCGACCCGCGCGCCGGGCTGAAGTGGCCGCGGAGAACCGGTTCATCCCGTCCACATCGGACAGAGATGTGTCGATCCTCCGCACCCGCCCGATCACGCCCTCCGGCCCGGACGCGGTTCCGGAGATCTGGTTGTCGCCGGGAAGGGTCCGCGTCACGTCCTCGGTCAGGATGCCACGCGGCGACGCCCGGTCCTGACCGCCCAGCGCCTTCGTGAAGGTCGCGGTGAGTCAGGCAAAGCCGTCCTCGGTCGACAGTCGACAAAGGACGATCGAGTGACCCGATGACAGGTACTTGCACATCGCAACAGACCTCGGGCGCGTCTCACGCGATCCCGCAAGCGATCAGCCGGCGATCTGCGGCTCGTGGAAGAGCTTGGTGTGGGAGCGCTCAGGCGTGTCGTGAGGCGTTCCGAACCGCGTCTCGGCGTGATCGACATCTGGGTGGCTGAAGAGCCCGTGCACCGGCGCGGGTCGTTCACCACGGTCGCCATCGGTGCCCGAGTTCGTGACGACGTGACGCGAGAAGGGCTGGATGTGCAAGTCTCTGACTCTTTCCTGGTGGGCTGGGTGCCGCGGCGGGTGACGCCGGCGCCGAAGGTACGCGACTGCCGCGTCCTCGCCCCTCGGCGCCGAACTCCCTGGGGGTGACGCGCACCCGGATGCCCCGCCTGGGCCTGCCTCAACCCCTGTTGCCGGAGTGATCTGCTCCGGCAACTCGTGGTCGGCGTCGCGCGGCCGCCCAGAACGCGATCTTCTCGATCAACTCCGGATCGACCGGCCATCGCAGCTGTTCGCGCGTGCTGTGCTTTAGTGGCTCGGACGTGGCAGGTTCGCCGACCTACGACCGAGGCGCGCAGCTGTCCGTCGACAGGCTGTGAGGGAGACGATCGACAGTGCCGCGGAGTGAACGCGAACTGGTCCGTGACGGCTCGGCGCTCGTGGAGTTCGCCGCCGACTTGCGACTGCTGCGCACAAAAGCGGCAACCCCGTCCTATCGGGACATGGGCAGCGTCGTCCACTACTCGGCGACCACCCTCTCGGAGGCGGCACGCGGACGGAAGCTGCCCAGCCTGGCGGTGACGCTGGCATTCGTCCGGGCCTGCGACGGCGACGAGGCTGAATGGGAACAGCGCTGGCACGCTCTCGCGGCCGAGCTCAACGAGAACTCAGCCATGACGTCCACCGCCGAGGAGCTCAGCGGCGCGCCATACGTGGGATTGCGGGCGTTCGGCCCGGACGACAAGCACTTGTTCTTCGGACGTGAGCGTCTCGTCGCCGAGGTCGTCGGCAAACAGCAGCGGTTGGTGCTGCTGTTCGGCGCGTCCGGATCGGGCAAGTCGTCAGTGCTGCGCGCGGGCGTGGTGCCCGCCCTCACCGCCGCGGGGAAAACACTGCTGCTGTTCACCCCGGGTACACATCCGATCGAACGGTGCTCGATCCTGCTCGCCTCGAAACTCGGCGTGACCGCAGGGGCGGTGCTGGACGAGTGGCGCGACGACCGAGCCCTCCACCGACTCGTGTCCCAGATGTCAGGGGACGGCGAGACGGTCATCGTCGTCGACCAGTTCGAGGAGGTCTTCACGCTCTGCGACAACGATGTCGAGCGCGCCAGGTTCATCGCCGCGCTGGCCGTCGCGGCGAACACGCAGGGCAGCCGATGCCGGGTACTGCTCGGCGTGCGGTCGGACTTCTTCGCGCACTGCTCGGCACATCCGGCGCTGGTCGACGCCATGCCGGACGGGCAGGTCGTCGCCGGGCCGATGAACGCGGAGGAGTTGCGCCAGGCCATCGTGGCGCCCGCGGGCAGGATGAACTGCACGGTGGACAACTCCCTGGTGGCGGACCTGCTCACGCAGGCGCACGGCAGGCCAGGAGTCCTGCCTCTGTTGTCGCACGTGTTGTTGCAGGTGTGGGCCCGCCGCAGCGGCAACCGCCTCTCGGTCGCCGGATTTCAGCAGGCAGGCGGGCTCGACGGTGCGTTGAGCCGCACCGCCGAAGAGGTGTTCGCCGGCCTGGGCGAGACGCGGCAGCAACTGGCCAGGACGTTGTTCGGCAGGCTGGTCGCGCTCGGCGAGGGCACCGAGGACACGAAACGACGGCTCGACACCTCCGAGGTCGGCGATGCCCCCGACCTCGCCGCCGTGCTCGAAGCGTTCACCCGCGCGCGACTGCTCGCCAAGGACAAGGACGGAGTCGAGATCGCGCACGAGGCGCTGATCCGGGCCTGGCCACGGCTGCACGGCTGGTTGCACGACGACCGCGAAAGCATCCACCTGCACCGCCGGCTCACCGACGCCACGGACGCGTGGGAGTCGCTGGGAGAGGACAGCGGCGCGCTGTACCGGGGTGCGCGGCTCGCGCTCACGCTCGACTGGGCAGGCGAGCACGAGTCCGCGTTGTCACCACGGGAGCGGCGCTTCCTCGACGCCAGCCGGTCCGCCGAGATCACCACCAGCCGTCGGCTCCGCAGACTCGTCGCGCTGCTCAGCGTCGTGTCCCTGGTCGCCGTCACCGCCACGATCGTCGCCGGGATCGCACAGCGAACGGCCACCGAACAACGCAACGCCATCCGGGCGCAGATCGTGGCGGACGAAGCGGCTGCGCTGCATCCGGCCAACCCTCAGCTGGCCGTGCAGCTCGCGCTGGCCGCCCACCGCACAGCCCCCTCCACCCACACCCGTGACGGGTTGATCAGCACCCTGCCGCTGGCTGTGGTCCAGCAGAGCAGCGTGGTGATGTCGGTGGCGTTGAGCCCGGACGGCCAGACCTTGGCAACGGGCAGCGACGACCACGTCGTGCGGCTGTGGAACATCAACGATCCGCGAAAGCCGAAGGAAGTCGTCACGCTGACCGGCCACACCGAACCGGTCTACACAGTGGCGTTCAGCCCCGACGGACGCACATTGGCGTCGGCGGGCTTCGACCACGTCGTGCGGTTGTGGGACCTCACCGACCCTCGAAACCCAGCGCAGCTCACCCCGCTGATCGGCCACGCGGTGAACATCCACGCGGTGGCGTTCAGCCCGGACGGCCGCACGCTGGTTTCGGTCGGCTGGGATCGCACGGTGCGGCTGTGGAACGTCACCGACCCACGCCGAGCCACCGAGACCGCCGTGATCGACGGCTTCCGCGACGTGCTCCACGACGCCGTGTTCAGCCCCGACGGCCGAACACTGGCCGTGGTGGGCGACGAGCCGGGAATCTGGTTGTACGACGTGACCGACGCTCAGCGGCCCGCGCTACTCGTCAACATCCCCGGCCACGACAACGGGGTGTACGAGGTGGTGTTCAGCCCGGACGGCCAGGTCCTTGCGACGGTCGGCGAAGACCGCGCCGCACGACTGTGGAACGTCTCGGATCCCCACCAGCTGACCTCGCTGGCGGTGCTCAACGGCCACGAAGACAGCGTCTACACGGTGGCGTTCAGCCCGGACGGACACACCCTCGCCACTGCGGGCGATGACCGCACCACGCGCCTGTGGGACGTGACCGACCCGCGCCACGTGACGGGGCCGGCCACCGTGTCCGGAAGCCTCGACGCGGTGGAAGCGGTGGTCTTCGGCGCCGACGGCCGCACGTTGATCACCGGCGACTGGAACGCCCAGCTGCGGCTGATGGACACCGACCTCGAACGAACCGTCGCCCACGCCTGCGACACCGTCCACACCGTGATCACCGAAGCCGAGTGGAACCGCTACTTCCCCGGCCTGCGCTACCAGCCACCATGCCCAGGCCGACCCTGACGTCGTCGGCCGAAACCGCTGCCGTGCGAGGAACCCCGAGCCACCAGCGCGCTGCGGCGAACACCGGCGTGATGACGTTCGCGATGCCCTGGCCGAAGGGTTCACGGTCCGGGTCGTGGCGCTGGTTCACGCTCATGCCGTCAGCAACCGTCGCGGACAGCAGGCTCTCCAGGACGGCGAGCGCGGCCGCGGTGCCTGCCGCGACTTCACTCCTGTGGCTGTTCCAGCCATCGACGGCAAGACCGCTCAGCGCTTTCGTTCGGGCTGTAACGATCAGTCTCGGCGGTGTGATGAACTGGCCATGTCTGACAGCACCAAGGGCTACGGCGGCTGTGCGCTCGCCTTGTTCGCGTCCTGCGTCGGGATGTCGCTGATCTCGTTCCTGATGACGGTCCTGCTGGCACCGGCGATGGCGGCGCGCACCCTGATCACCGGCTCGCTGGACGTTTTACCCCAGTGGCTGGTGTTCGCGGCGTTGTCACTGCCCATGGCCACGGGGCTGGTTCGGCTCGTGCTGAGCAAGAACGGCCGGTTGCGCACCGAACCGCGGGCTACCCGGTGGGCGTGGACGTTCAACCTGGGTGCGGCGCTGCTCGGCGTTCTGAACGTTCTCGCGTTCGTGATGTCCACCGCTACCGGGCAGATCGGTGCCGACCTGCCCGTCGCCTTCACGGCCGGGGTGTTCGGCGGCGCGGTGCTGCTGGCGATCTGGGTGTGGGACCGGCGGCCGCGCCCGGACCCCATCACCGTCGAGGAGATCAGGCACACCGTCGCCGAGGTCGACCGCACGCTGTACGAGGTTCGCGCCGCCAATGAACGGGTGCACCAGCAGGTCCTGCAGGTGCAGGCGCGCCTCGCGGAGCTCCGCGCGTGGTCACCCCCGCCGCAGGCGACGAACCGCGTGTCGTCCCCGGAGGCCGGGTGGACCAGGCCGGTCCGGTCCGATGTGGAGTTTCACCGGCTGCGGCTTTGCCACTTCGAGTCGTTCCTCTGCGCCGACACCGTGTACGCCGTCTATTCGTCGGCCCAGGTCTCGTTGAAGACGGTGTCCCACATGGAACAGCGGGCTTTGCGAGGCCGCGCCGAGGCAAGAGGGCTTGCGGGACGCCTGACGTGGGGACGGGACCAGCTGCGGGCGGAGGTGGCGACCGGACTCGGCAGGGTTCAGTTCCTGAACGCCAACACGCACGAGTTCAAGCACGAGATCCGCGACACCTGCGGCGCACCGGGACAGCACTGGTTCGCCCAGCTGGAAGCCCGCAACGCCGAGCGACGTGCGATCGGCTGACCCACTCACACATCCTGCTCAGGGAATGGCATGAACGCGCTGTTCAGGGACACTGGACCGGGTCTTGGCACGACCGCAGACCGGTCGGTCGCAACAGTGTTCGCGACGTTGCGGACGTCCAGGCCCTCGGTTCACGCTCGTACAGGCGTGGCGGTGCTTCATCAAGTCGCAATGCCACCTCAGCACCGCACCCGGGCTTGCCAAGAGCCGGAGCCGACGCAGCCCTGCGCGGACCACGGGCGCAAGCAAAGCCGCGATCATGCCCGATGAGCGCCACCCACCAATGCCAGTTGTCCTGAACCCGATTGTGGCCAATGGGTTCATTCGAACGGACTGACTCCACAACGGTCCGGCGCGTGTAAGAATCCCGGCACTGGGGATGGCTCGACATGGGGGACTCACATGCGTCGCATGACCGTGGTTTGCGCTGCGCTTCTTTCGTTGCTGGCACCGGCGGTGCCGGCGCACGCTCAGGCCCCGTGCGCCTGGACACCGGCGGAGCTGCCGCTGCCGGCGGGGATCACCGGTGGTGCGGCGTTGTTCGCCGGGCCGAACGGCTACCTGGCGGGGCAGGCGCCCTCCGGTGCCCTGCTGCTGTGGCAGAACGGGACGTCCATCGCGGTGAACGCACCGGTCACCACCCAGCTCTGGCTCGCTGGGGTCAACGGCAGCGGAGAACTGGTCGGGTACGACGGGCGCACCCGCTCGCCGTTCGTGTACCGGAACGGAACGTTCCAGGCGCTGCCCATGCCCGCGGGGAGCACGACGTCCGCTGACGGCATCAACGAGGCGGGCGACATCGTCGGCACCGTCTCCGGTGGGCAGCCGCCCTACCGCGCGGTGGTGTGGCCGCGCGGCAACCCCGGCACCTACCAGTTCGTGGCGGACGACGTGGCCATCGGCATCGACGACGCGGGGCGCGTGGTGACGGAGAAGGGGTACGTGGTGACCCTGGCCGGGGTGCGCTCCGACCTGGAGAGCTCCCCGGACGTGAACATCCAGATGTCCCAGGGCAGCCAGGCGCTCGGCAGGAAGTTCGGCGACGACACCGGCTTGTGGCGCTGGGACGTCGCGACCGGTGCCGGCCTGCAACGGTACGAGGTGAAGGATGCGTCGGCCATCGGTGCGAACGTCGCGGGCCAGGTGGCTTCCTGGGGCGCCTACGGCAACGGTGAACGGCGGACCGTGAAGGTCTGGCGCGGCACCGAGTTCTTCGGCGAGCTCGCCGTCGGCGAACGCGTTCGCGCGGTGGCGGAGAACAACGACCTCGCCGGGCAGCGCAAGTCCACTGACGGCCGCTGGGTTCCCGTGACCTGGACCTGCGTCTGACGGACCAGACGCAGTTCGCCCGGAGCTGCCCGCGCCCTCGGTGCGGAACCGACAGCCCTGTCACCAGGAGGCGGAGAACACGAGGCTCAGTTCAGGCGTTGGATGGCCCCCACGCGGAATTCGATGTGGTGATCACAGGTAGCGGCGCGGCGGGACTCACCGCCGCGGCGCGCGTGTGGGGTCGTGCGTGCTGAAAACCGCCGCACGGATGAAGCTGACGGCCGCATCAGCGACCTCGACGCGGCCTTGGAGCACCACTACCAGGATCAGCCGGGCACCGGATTCCGCGCGAAGGTCAGCTCCCGGCGCCTGCCGGGACCCTACGCAGGCCGTTGACCAGCAGTCGCACGAGGTGCCGCACGTCGTAGCAAGTGCCCTTGTGCACCGACACGCCCGCGCAGATGCTGCCGACACCGCGCATCAGCTCGTAGGGGTCCTGGCCAGGAGCGATCTCGCCGGCTTCCGCGGCCGACTCCAGCAATCGCGTGCACACCGGCACGAGATGCTCGAGGAAGTAGTCGTGCAGCGGGTCGTAGCACGACTCGCCGGACTGCAGCACGGACGCGAGCCCCTGCTTGGTGATGACGAAGTCGACGAACTGGTCGATCCACTTCGCCAACGCCCGGTGGGGGCTCGGTTCGGCGGCGAGCAGGGCGGGGCCCGTCTCGGAGAGCGACTGCACCTGCGACCGGTAGACGGCCACGATCAGGTCGGCCCGCGTCGGGTAGTGGCGGTAGATGGTCGCGGTTCCCACTCCGGCTCGGGTGGCGATCTCGCGGATCGGCGCGTCGACGCCGGAGGTGACGAACACCGCGGCCGCGGCTTCGAGCACGTTCCCGGCGTTGCGCCTCGCGTCGGCGCGCCGCGGCGGTGGGCCCGCAACGCCAGGAACGTCGCTCATGACCGCATCCTATCGACCGGCACCGACCGGGGAGGACAGCCGTGAGGCAGCCAGGTCACCGATGTCGAGCAGCATCTCGGCCAGTTCCTCGGGCACGGTGATCATGCAGTCGTGTCCCGTCGCCAGCTCACGCACGTCGGCGGCTTCCCCGTTCGGCTGCACGGGGTGCACAGGACGGAACTCGATGTCCTCCGGTTTCACCGTGCAGTGGATGTGCGTGCGGGGAATCGCGTCCAGAGCCGGGTTGTCCATGGCGACCGGCTCTTCCAGGCACCGCGTGGACTGGTCGGAGACCATCGTGGTGAGCCAGGCGATGTCAGCGGGATCGGTGATGCCGAACAACCCGAACGGCGCGGGCGGCGGAGGCATCCGCCAGTCGTCACCGATCATGCCCCGGATACCGGGCATGACGTCGATCGCGCTCTCGCCGTCGACCGGCACCATGGCGTCGAGGTAGACCAACCGCGCGATCCGTTCGGGAACCTCGTTGGCCACCGCGGAGATCACCATGCCCGCATAGCTGTGCCCCACCAGCACGACGTCGCGGAGGTCCTCTTCGACCAGCAGCCGCACGACGTCGGCCGTGTGCGTGCCGAGCCCCGTGTCCGGGCTCAGCAGGTGCCGGGTCTCGCCGTAGCCGGTGAGCGTCGGGGTGAACACCTGCCTGCCGCTCGCTCCCAGCCGCGGCACGACCCGTGCCCAGCTCTGACCGCTGTGCCATGCACCGTGCACCAGCACGTAAGTCACCGGCATGTTCTCTCCCCGAATCAAGTGGGACGCTGTCCCGTTTAGAATATGGGACAGCGTCCCACTTAGTCCAGTGGTCCGTGGCGGCCTGCGCATCAGCGCATCGAACGTCGTGAAGACGTGCGTGTACGACTCCTGAACCCGGTTGTGCGCTGTTCCCACCGTCTCCCGTTGCAGGCCGGGAGACGGTGGGGCGTGACTGCCATCGGTACGGGCTACTCGGGCAGGGGGTTCTGGGCCATCCGCTGTTCACCGATCCGGGCTGCTTCCGTGACCACGGAGAAGCCGTACGCGGTCAGCTCGTCGCGCTCGTAGCACGCCAGCGCCTCGGCCAGGGCGAGCCGGCCGTCCGCCACTGCTTTCAGCGCGCGGCCAAGCACAGTGGCGTCGCGCATCGCTACGTTCGCCCCGCGCCCGAGGGTCGGGGTCATCGCGTGGATCGCATCGCCGAGGAGAGTGACGTTGACGGGCGCGTCGAGCGTCCCGGGCACGCTGGTGCACGTCTCGATCAGTCCACGGCTGTCTTCAGCCGGGCGATCGCATCGGTCTCCGCCTCGTACAGCTCAGCGAGCTGCCTGCCCATTTCCGCGAACTCCGTCGACTCCCCCACCGCGTGCCACATCTCGGCGATCTCCCGCCACCGCGGCGCCAGCCCGGAATGCCCTGCCTGGTCGAGGAAATCGGCGAACAACGGCCGCAGGTTCCCGCCCGTGACCCCGTACCGGCCGTCCACTCCCTCCCGCACGCTCTGCAACGCGAGATCGAGCCCCTGCTCGTCGGCGAACACCTTCGGCCACGCCTTGGCGGCCTTGGTGTCGGTCATCATCCGAGACCACTTTCGCCACGCCGGCAACGAGAACGAGTCCGACTTCAGCGACAGGTGCTCCACGACGTCCCGCAGGCCCTCACGGACAGCCGCTTCGACGTCGATGGTGCGATCGGAGCCGGTGATCACGAGCGCCTGGTTCTTCCAGCTGCCCACACGGGCCACGGCCCGGTCCAGGTCCGCACGCGCGACGGTCAGCGGCGCCAGGTTGCGGTCGTCCAGGTAGACCCTGTCGCCAGAACCGCCGTACACCACGACCGGGTGACCGCCGTGGCCGTCGAGCCCTTCCGGCAGGTCCCAGTACCCGATCTGGTACCGGTCGGGCCACACCATCACGGCGTCTCCGGCGTCGAGCCGGCCGGTCAGCCACGCCTGCGCGGCCTTGGGCGCGGACCGGTGCCACTCGGCCTCGATCCCCAGGCGCGCAAGGACCTTCTCAGTCCGGCGGGTGACGTACTGCCACGAGTTGCTGAAGCCGAGGGTCACGTGACAGCTGTTGTCGTGCTTGAACTCCCACAGGATGTAGCCCGCACCGATCCCGCCGCCGATGCCGAACAACAGCGCCTCCGTCAGCCCGGAGATCCCCCTCGCGGCGAGCATGGTGTTCAGGCCTGCCGCGTCGGGGTCCGTGCCTCCGCGCAACACCCATCCGCCGTCCGGCGACGCACCGGTCAGGTGTGCCAGCGCGGTGGTGTACCGCTCACCGGTCTTGGCCATGCGTGCGCGAACTTGAGCCTTGAGCTGCTTGCGTGACGTCATCACCGAACTCCTCGGCCGTCGCCACTGGCACCCGAACCCCACGCGTCCAGATGCCGCGACAGCCTTGGTCGAGGCATGACGAGGTCAGCGTTCCGAGGCGCACAGGTCCCCTTTGCCTCCGCGACAGCCGAGTGGCGTGAGCACTCGGTCAGGAGGTTCGGCGCGGAACTCGCCGGCCGTCATCCTAACCGCAGACCGCCGACTGACACGCGATCGTCCTCCGCCGTTCAAGAAGCTGCTTTCGGAGTTGCCGACCTGACTTCGGTCAACACTGAAGCAATAGTGAAGAGATACCTCAAGGCCGCACCCCGACCGACCTCGTTCGAGCGCGGTGTCGTCGATCCAGCAGAGAACGGTGCAGGTGAGGCGGCTCCAGTAGAGTCGGGTTTTCGCCGAGGTGTGCTTGAGCAGCCAGGCCACTCTTCGCGGGTTCGCGGCGTTGTGGAGGCAGCTGGAATGAGTGACCCGGGGCAGGACTTCGCCTCCCTCGTCGACGAGTTGCCGGTCGTCGTCTGGCAGGGCGAGTCCGGTTCTCGCGCCGTCACCTACCTGTGCCGTTCCGTCGAACAGCTGCTCGGTCATCCGCTGGAACACTGGCTCGCTGACACCGGTTTCTGGGGCCGCATAACGCATCCCGACGACAGGGAGAAGTCCGCACGCCTGCGCTGGGATTCCGACGGGGACTACGAGTCGGTGTATCGCGTCTTCACGGCGTCCGGCGAACTCATGTGGCTGTTGGAGAAGGCGAGTGTGCGCGGCACGCTCCGTAGCGGCGTGTTGATCGACGTGACCGCGCAACGCGCGGCCGAGCAGCGCAGGCAGTTCCTGGATCTGCTGGACCGCGAGTCGCAACTGCTGGACGACGCGGAAGACCTCATGGCGCTGGCCACCAGGATGCTCGGCGAGCACCTGAGTGTGGACCGTTGTGCGTATGCCCGGACGGAGGAGGACGAGAACCACTTCGTCATGAGCGGCGACCACGCCACCGGGCTGCCGCCGTTGCCGGGCAGGTTCGCCATGCGCGCGTTCGGCAACGGCGCGCTGGCGGCGATGCGGGCGGGTGAGCCCTGGGTGGTGGTCGATTCGCTCGACGATCCTCGCCTGGACGCCGAGGACCTCGCCGCGTACCGGGTGACGGGCATTCGGGCGGTGATCTGCCTGCCGTTGTTGCGGGGCGGGCGTTTCGTGGCGGCCATGGCGGTGCATCAGGCGTCCGTGCGGCGGTGGACGCGCGACGAGGTCGACCTGGTGTCGGTGGTGGTGAACCGGTGCTGGGAGTCGCTGCAGCGGGCACACGCCGACCGGGCGTTGCGCGACAGCGAGGAGCGGCACCGGCGGCTCGTGGAACGCGCCACCGACGCGATCTGGTTGCTGGACCACGACCTCAGGTTCGTGTCGGTGAACCCCGCGACGGGGGACCTGCTCGGCTACCAGCCCGACCAGTTGCTCGGCACGCCGCTGTCGGATCTCGCCGACCTGCCCGCCGACCTGTCCACGTCGCACGTGGTGAACCTGCGTCGCGCGGACGGCACGGAGGTCGCGCTGGAGCTCAGCGTTCAGCACACCCCCACGGGCCTGCAGGCGATCGGCCGGGACGTGACCGAGCGCGAACTGACGTTGCGACGTGAGCACGCGATCGCGGCCGCGTTGCAGGAAAGCCTGCTGCCGCGCGAACTTCCGGTGTTGCCGAGGCTCGCGAGCGCCGCCCGCTACCTGCCGGCGACGGAGCACTCGCAGATCGGCGGCGACTGGTACGAGGTGGTGCCGCTCGGAGCCACCCGCGTCGGGCTGTCGGTGGGGGACGTCGTCGGCAAGGGACCCGCCGCGGCCGCGGTCATGGGGCAACTGCGCAGCGCGCTCACCGGATACCTGCTCGACGGGCACTCCCCCGCCGAGTCCCTGCGGCGCCTCGACACGTTCACGACTCGGGTGAACGGCGCGGTCGGCAGCACCTGCGCGTGCCTCGTCTTCGACTGGGGCACGGGCGAACTCTGCTGGGCCGCGGCAGGGCACCCGCCGCCCGTCGTGGTCGATCAGGCGGAAGCACGGCTGCTCCTCGACGAGATCGGCCCGGTGCTGGGCGCCGGCGGGCCGACGAGGCCGCGCGAGCACGCCGCGCTGTTGCCGCCGGGTGCGTCGGTCGTGCTCTACACCGACGGCCTCGTGGAGCGACGTGGCGAGGTTCTGGACGACGGGCTGGGCAGGCTGGTCGACGTCGTGACCGGAGCGTCCTCTCTCGGGCCGGCGGCGTTGGCGCAGCACGTCATCGAGGCGCTCCTGAAAGACGGCCAGTCCGACGACGTCGCGCTCGTGGTGGCACGACATCTGCCGGCACCGTTCGTCCGGCACCTGCCTGCGTCCTCGCACGAGCTGTCAGCGCTGCGGCGAGCGGCGACGGCGTGGACGGAACTGGTGGGCATCGGCGAGGACGCGACCTACGACGTGGAACTCGCGCTGGGCGAAGCGGCGACCAACGTGGTCGACCACGCCTATCCGGCCGGCGGCGGGGAGTTCGACGTCTCGCTCGAATGGACCGGCAGCGGTGTGCGGGTGACGGTGGCCGACCGCGGCCACTGGCGACCGGAGCCGCAGGACAAGGGCTACCGGGGCCGCGGCCTGACCATGATCCGCGCGCTCAGCGACGAGGTCGACCTGGTCGCCGGCGACGACGGGACGATCATCCGCTTCCACGTGCCCGCGACACCGGGTGTGCGGACGGCGCCATCCGCGCCGCGCTCCACCCGGCCGCCGGTGGTGACCGGGCTGACGGACGGTGCGGACGAACCGGTCCAGCTGCTCCTGCTGACCGGCGATCTCGACACGACCACAGTGGACGAACTGCGGGATCCGTTGCTGACGCGGATCGACACGCCGGGCGGCCGCCCGGTCGAGATCGACCTCACCGGACTGCAGTACCTCAGCAGTTCGGGCATCGCGTTGCTGCTGCAGGCATCCGCACTCGCGAAGGAACGCGGCCGGCTGCTCTCCGTGGCGGCACAGCGGAACAGCGCTCCAGCCCGGATCCTCGAACTGTCCGGAATGGACCACACGGTTCGATGACCTAACCGACGCAACTCACCAGGGCGAACACCGTCTTGCCGCCTCGCCGGGGCCGGATTCCCCATTCCAGCGAGATGTTGTCAACGACCACGATCCCCCGGCCCCGATGCTCTCCCAAGCGCGAGCGGCCGCGCACCGGTTCCCCGGTCGACTCGTCGTCGACCTCGATCGTGACCACGCACGGCACCCGGCCGCGCAGAACGCGCAACCGTCCCGCGCCCGGAGTGTGGTCCAGCACGTTGCTCACGAGTTCGGTCACCACGAGCAGAACGTCGTAGAGGTGGTCCTCGCCGAGATCGACCAGCGCGGCGGTGAGAGCGCGGCGGATCGACGACATGGTGAGGCCCGGCTGAACCGGCAGCTCCAGCACGGCGTCGGGGGCCGTCATGCGAGCCGGCGCAGCAGGAGCAGGGCGATGTCGTCCTGCTTGCCCTGACCGAGCTGGGCGATCAGCCGGTCGGCGAGCTCGTCCATGTCGTCCGCGTACGACACGGCCGCCCGCAGCTTCTCCATCCCCTCGTCCAGATCGACGCCGTTGCGTTCGACGAGGCCGTCGGTGGTCAGCAGGACGGTGGTGCCACGCGGCAGCGGCAATTCGGTCGCCTCCGGCCGGTCCATGCCGAGGCCGAGCAGCGGGCCCTTGACCGTGGTGTAGCGAGTGCCCTGGTCGTCAGCGACCAGCGGCGGAACGTGACCGGCGTTCGCCACCGCCATCGTGCCCGCCTCCAGATCGACGAGCAGCAGACACATGGTCGTGAGGCCGCCCGTCGGGTGGAACCGCTCGAGCATGGTGTCGACCCTGCGCAGGATCTCGGCGAGCGAATGACCTTCCAGGGCGTACGCGCGGAACGTGTGCCGCACCTCGGCCATCACCGTCGCGGCCTCGATCGAGTGGCCGCACACGTCGCCGATGGCGATCAGCATGCGGCCGTCGAGTTCGATCACGTCGTAGAAGTCGCCACCGATCTCGGCGTTGCTGGACGCGGGCTCGTAGCGAGCGGTCATCGGCAGCGCGGGGTGGTGCGGCAGCGTGCGCGGCAGGAGGCTGCGCTGCAACGTCAACGCCAGCGAGTGCTCCTCCGCGAAGGTGTGCAGTCCTTCGGCGGCCAGCGCGGTCGCCTGGGCGAGCTGCCGCAGCAGGTTGCGGTCGTCCGAGGTCCCGACGGCCTGGGGGTCGACCGCGATGCAGATCGGCGACCTGCGCGGCTTGGTGCGCGCCAGTGCCACGACCGCGGGTGCTTCCGGTGGCCACGGCAGGGCGTCGACATCGGCCACCATGACACCGACGCCGGGGTTGAGCGCGGACGTCCAGGCTTCGACACCGGCGATGTCCGAGTGCGGCTGTGCGGGCGACCGGCGGTCCGCGGCGGTGGCCACGCGGACGTCGCCGGACGGCGTGGTGAGCACGGCGGTCGCCTCGGTGTCCAGCACGTCGGCCGCGCCGATCGCGGCGGCTTCCGCCAGCGCGTCGAACGTCGTGGCCGCGTTGATCGTGAAGGTGGCCGCCGTCAACCGGGTCAGCCGGTCGGCGAGGTGTTCGGCGAGTGCACGGGCGCGGTGGTAGCGCAGCGCCGCCTCGACGTTGGCCAGCAGCTCGCCGGGGTCGACGGGTTCGGTGAGGTAGGCGTCCGCACCTCGGGTGAGACCGGTGACCTTGTCCTCCGGCTCGATGTAGGTCGCCGACAGCATCACGACCGGGATCGAACTCGTCCTGGGATCGGCCTTGATCCGCTCGGTGACGTCGTACCCGCTCATGTCGGGCAGGTGCACGTCGAGCAGCACGAGATCGAACAACTGCGCGTCCAGTGCGGCGAACGCCGCCGCGGCCGTCGTCGCCTCGACGACCGTGTGGCCGCTGCGGCGCAACCAGCTGCTGGCGATGAACCTGCTCGCGTCCAGGTCGTCGACCACGAGGACCCTGGCCGGTCCGCCACTCATGGCTGTCGGGTTCATCGGCTGTCCGTTCTGCGCGCGGTGAGCTGGGCGTCCCTGACCGCTCGGCTCACCGAGTCCGCCGAGATCCGGGACTCGTGCAGCATCACGGCGCTCAGGCTGTTGACCGTGCGGGCGAGGCCGCCGGGGTCGTCGCCGCACACGATCACGACCGGCACGTCGCTCAGATCAGGATCGAGACGCAGGACCGACAGGACCGCGCTGCCACTCATCAGCGGCGTGCTCGCCTGTACGAGCACCAGGTCGGGCCTCTCGGACTTGGCCAGACTCAGCGCCGCGCGGCCGTCCTCGGCCTCGAGGATCTCGTTCGCCAGGTCGCCCAACGCCTCGCGCAGCCGGCGCCTGCCCTCGTCGTCGCCGTCGGCGATCAACGCGCGCTTGACCGGCGCGGGCCGAGCGGACTCGTCCTTGGCGCTGGGCAGGGTCAGCACGACCTCGGTTCCGACGTCCGGTGTGCTGCTCAGCGTCAGCGTGCCGCCGAGGATCTCAGCGAGCTTGCGCGCGTACGACAGGCCGAGGCCGGTGCCGTTCGCGCCCACCTGCAGCGCGTTCGGCACCTGGTAGAACTCCTCGAACACCCTGCTCTGCTCACCCTGCGGGATGCCGATGCCGGTGTCGGTGACCACGAACCGGATCTCGTCGGGGCCGTCGCCCTGGTGGACGGTGAAGCGGACCTCGCCGCGCTGGGTGAACTTGACGGCGTTCGACAGCACGTTGCGCAGGATCCGGACCAGCATGGTCTCGTCGGTGACCAGCGACGGCAGGTCCCCGACGGGGTCGACGACCAGGCTCACGTCACCGGAGCGCAGCGTCGGCCGCACCGACGAGCGCAGCTGCGTGATCACGTAGTCGAGCGCGACGGGCGCGAGCCTCGGACGGAGGCTGCCCGACTCGGCCTTGGCCGTGTCGAGGAGCTCGTTGACCAGGGCGAGCAACGTCGCCGCGGACTCGTTGATCAGGTCGACGTGGTGGCGCTGGTCGTCGGTCATGGGGTCGCCGCCGGGGGCGCCCAGCAGCCGGGTCAGGCCGACCACCGAGTTGATCGGGGCGCGCAGCTCGTGGCTGATGTTGGACCAGAACCGGATGCGTGCGGCGGCCGCGTCGCGCAGCTCGGCGGACTTGGCGTCGAGTTCGGCGTACAGGGCCACCACGCCCTGGTTGGTCTGCTCCAGCTCGTCGGACAGTTCCTGGTAGAGCGCGACCACGCCGTGGTTGGTCTCCTCCAGCTCGGCGTTGAGCCTCTCCAGCTCCTTGCTCTTGTGTTCCAGGTTCTCCAGCGTTTCGAGCAGTTCCTGGTTCTGCGCGCGCAACTCGTCCAGCGCGTTTCCGCCGACGTTGTCCTGAAGCTCGCGCAGCAGCTCCTCGTCGACCGTCGTGGCGTCGGAGGGCATGTTCTTCGTGAGCGTCGCACCCGTGGCGGTGATGAGCACCTCGTTCATCAACCTGCGCGCGGTGTCCCAGCCTGGGCCCGAATCCGTCGACACGGAGCCGGGCCAGGACAGTTCGACGAGCAAGGCGGGTGCTCTGCCGCGCCGCAGCCGAAACACCGCGGTCGTGGTCACGCCCTGCCGGACCAGCTCCCGGCCGACGTCGCTCAGCGCGGTCGCCATCCGGACCTGGTTCTGCCCGTCCAGGCCGACCGCGGTGGCGACCTGCCGCCCGCGCTGGCGCAGCAGGAAGACGTCCGGCTCGCCGCCGATCACCAGCCTCAGCAGCTCGGTCGCGGTCATGCGGGTCTGGCCACGAGCACGCAGGCGTCGTCGTTGCGCACCCCCGCCTCCCGCAGCAGGGTCGCCGCGATCAGCACGGGCGGATCGACGACCAGGTCGCCGGCCTGGTCCACGCCCCACCGCTCGGTGAGGCCATCGGAGTGCATCGCCACCACGGCCCTCTCCGGCAGCACGTAGTCGAACGCGCGGATCGTGCGTGCCTGATGCCCGGCCACACCGGGCACCGAGATCATGCCCTGCTTGCGACCGTCCGCCAGCACCGCCGCGGCGATGTTGCCGAGCCCGCAGTACCGCACCTTCCTGGTGACGAGGTCGATGTCGGCGACCGCCACCGCACCACCGCGGGTACCCCGCAGGGCAGCGTGCAGGCGCGCGACCACCGCCTCCGGCTGACCGGCCGGTTCGTCGCGGAAGATCCGCACCGCGAGTTCGGACGCGGCGGCCGCCAGTGGTCCGTGGCCGGACCCGTCGCACATCATCAGCACCAACCTGTCCGAGCTGCGGCACACGGCGTACGCGTCGCCGCAGACGTCCTCTCCGCCGATCGGCCTGGTGAGTCCGGCAGCGGGTTCCGCCGACCACTCCGGTTCACGATCCGCCGCCAGCAGGAACCGCGCCACCAGAGCGGTCCCCCGCCCCAGCTGCGAGGTCATCGAGCAGGTGGTCGCCAGCCGGGCGACCGCACCGAGTCCGACGCCGAGCGTGCCCGTCGTGGACTGCCCGTCCTGCTGCGCGAGCGTCAGGTCCCCGATTCCCGGTCCGCGGTCCAGCGCGACGATCTCGATCGCGGCATCCCGTTCGCCCCGGATGGTCCGGATCAGGACGACACCCTGCTGAGCGTGCTTGTAGAGGTTCGTCCCGACCTCGGTGACCGCGAGGCCCACCTCGGCCGTCCGCGTCGCGTCGAACCCCAGCCGCTCGGCGAGCGAGGTCGCCGCGCGCCGTGCCCTGCCGACCTGGGCGGTCTCCTCGACGGTCACCCAGACCTCGTCCCGCACGAGGGGAAGGCAGGTCGTGCCGGTCACCTCTTCCACTTGACCACTGTCACGATCGTGCCGCGGCCGACCTCGGTGTCGAGGTCGAACTGGTCGACCAGCCGGCGGGCACCGCTCAGCCCGAGGCCGAGCCCCTTCCCACTGCTCCAGCCATCGGCGAGCGCGAGGGTGAGGTCCGGAATGCCGGGACCTTCGTCGCGGAACGACGCGCGCACACCCGTGCGGCGACCGTCGTCGACCTCCTCGACCAGGGCCGCGCCTCCGCCGCCGTACACGAGCGTGTTGCGGGCGAGTTCGCTCGCCGCCGTGACGAGTTTCGTCTGGTCGACCAGGGAGAGCTTCGCCCGTTGCGCGTACACCCGCACGAGCTGGCGGACGCGGACGACGTCGTCGTCCGCGCTGATGGTGACCTCTTCCGGCCCCTCGGGCCGGGGCGGCATCAGACGTCCTGCGCGAACTCGTCGGGATGCGCGAGCGCACCCCTGCGCTGATGGCCGAGCTGGCGGAGGATCTTCATCCCGCGCTCCAGGTCGAGTGCCGTGCGCACCCCGCCGAGCGTGAGACCCAGTTCCACGAGGGTGATCGCGACGGCCGGGCGCATGCCGACGACCACCGTGTCCGCGTCGAACAACCTGGAGATGGACGCGATCGTGGCGAACATCCGCCCGATGAACGAGTCGACGATCTCCACCGCCGAGATGTCGATGATCACACCGTGCGCGCCGGTAGCGCTGATCTTCTCGGCCAGGTCCTCCTGCAGCGCCAGCACGCTCTGGTCCTGCAGGTCGATCTGGATGGAGACGAGCAGCAGGCCGCCGATCTTCAGAATCGGGACGCGTTCCATCAGCCGACCTCGCCACGCACCGCATCAGCACCGGCGCGGCCCTTCGCGTCCCGCAACGTGTGCCGCAGAGCGTCGGCGAGCGATGCCTTCGTGACGATGTCACCGAACTCGATGCCCAGCGCGACGATCGTCTGCGCGATCTGCGGCCGAATGCCGGACACGATGCACTCCGCACCCATCAGCCGCGCCGCCACGACCGTCTTGAGCAGGTGCTGCGCGACCTGGGTGTCCACCGCGAACACACCGGTGATGTCGATGATCGCGTGCTCGGAACCGGTGTCCACCAGTGCCTGCAACAGCTTCTCCATCACCACCTGCGTGCGGGCGGAGTCCAGCGTGCCCACCAGCGGCACCGCCAGCACGCCCTCCCAGATCTTCACCACGGGCGTGGTCAGTTCGAGCAACTGCTCGGACTGCTCCTTGATGATCTCCTCGCGAGCCCGCGCGTAGGACTCGAACGTCCACAGCCCCAAAGCGTCCAGCAGCCCCGAGAACGAGAGGACCTGCCGGAACACCTTCGGGTCGTCGTCGTTCTGGGTGAGGTCGAAAACCTCGCGCTTGAGCGAGAACACGCTCGACGCGGTCTCCGACGGCGTGAAGCCGACCCGCACCCTGGAGCGCGAGTACTCGTCCAGCCACGACCGGATGTCACCGAACTCCGGCCCGGAGATGTCCCTGCCGTCAAGGCCGATCAGCGGCAGCAACGCCTCGAAGAGCTCCCGGAAGTCACGCTCCAGCTCGACCTTCGTGGACCGTCCGCGCAGCTGGGCCGCCGCGGAGTCGACCCACCTGTCGATCAACGAGTCGGCATTGGCCCGCACCAGCTCAGTCAAGCGCTGGCCGTGCCCTGCGTCTGCAGTCACTCAAGCCTCCTCAGGCTGTCGCGTGTCCCGCGAACACTAGTCGCGCGCTCCTGGAGAACCGCGAAGTGGGAGGCGCCGACGTTCCGGCCGGTCCGTCGAAGTCGTCGTGGAGGACGCGTCAACGGCAAGGTCCGTTCGGGCCGTCGTCGGCTGCACGGCCGCCAAGAGGCCGTGACTCGTCAGTGCCGTGACTGAGGTGGCACCACGGGAGGCAACGCCCGAACGGCAGCGAGAGCGCTCGGCAGGTCAGGACGCAGCAGGAACAACACGTCCGTGCCGGTCAGCTCAAGGGGCCTTCGCACCGCGTGACCTGCGACGATCGCGAACGGAACGCCCCGGGAGCGCGCGACCCGCTGAACGGCCACCAGCATGTTGATGCCGGACGACCCGAAGAAGGTCACCGCCTGCAGGTCGACGACCAGTCCGGCAGGGCCGCCGTTCACGATGTCGAGGGTCTCGGCCAGCGGAGACCCCTCCATCATCATGTCGACCTCGCCGACAAGGGTGACGACCACGATTCCGTCGTTGTCCGCTGGATCGGCGGTCAGCACGTCCAATGCCCCGCCGGACTGCTGAACCACGTGAACACCTCCATCGGCCACCGCGAGAAGCGCCAACACCGCCGTTGCCGGTGTCCCGAAAACCTTCTCCACGCTATGCCCCTGCGCCGGTGAGGCACAACCGCTGGCACGTTGCAGATCTCACACAACGCGTCGCTTTGCCGCCAGGAGACCAGCCGTGCCGAAGTGCGCGGCAAGACCGTTGTTCTGCGAGACCGGACATCTGGAGAAAGCACGCGAGCTTCCGCCTCCGACCATCCTCTTAGGACTAGTCGACCACGACCTCCCTGACTGTCAGCCTGCTCGCCGAACGGCTTCGCCGCGTCTCGTCGGCGACGGCGATGGCGACCAAACGTTGCTGCACGATCGCGTGGCCTCGATGCCGCCCATCCGCGGCATCCGCAGGTCCATGAGCACGACGCCCAGCCGCCGCACGACCTCGCCTCGGTTTTCCGTCACCGCGGCGAATCCTCCACGCGCACGCCGGGTTCGTCGCCGGTCGTGAGGAAGGACGCGACCGCGACGCCTTCCTCCTCGACGGCGTCGCGCTCGGCCCGCGTGAACGGGCGCAGCGGCCGGACCACCGCCGTGAGGCCGTCCTGCGCCCACGTGGCGGCGACCCGCCCGTCGACCAGGACGGTCCGCTCGCCCTGGACCGACAGCAACCGGTGCTCGAAGTCGATGATCCGGCCGCGGTCGTCGTAGCCGAGGATCGCGTTGTCGAACGCCGGCAGGAACCGCACCGGCGCCGGGGTGTCCTCGTCGGGACGGGGCGCGTCGGGCAGGTCCAGCAGTTCACGGCCGCGTTCGTCGCGAAAGGACACCAGCTCGTCGCGCACCGCCGCCACCGCCGCCGGCAGTCCCGCCAGGCCGCACCACGCGCGCAGGTCGGCGGTCGCGGCCGGTCCGAACGCGGCCAGGTAGCGCCGCACCAGGGCCCGGCCGACCGGGTCGGAGCCGTCCGCCGCGGGCGGGTCGACGTCGCGGCGCAGCCACGACGACAGCAGGCTGTTGCGCACCCCCGCCGTCGTCCGCCACAGACCGCGCGGGGGCAGCTGGGCCATGGGCACCAGTGCCGCGATCACCGCTTCGCCGAGCGGTCGTGCCCCGGCGGACGGCCAGCGGACGGCGAGTGCACCGCCGATCTCGGCCATGGTGCGCGGCTCTCCGTCGGCCATGACCTCCCTGCCCGCCGCCGCGAGCTCGTCGAGGTCGATCCCGCCGAGCTCGCGCCGGTACACGCCCAGCACGCGTTGCCGCAGCATCGCGTCGTGCCGCGTCCGCCAGGCGAGCGCGTCGTCCGCGGTGACCAGGTGAACGGTCCGCCGCATCAGGTGGGTGCGCACCACGCGACGGTCGAGCAGCAGTCGTGACACCACATCCGGGTCGAACGCCCGCAGTCGCGACCACAGCCCGACAAAGGGCTCCTGCGGCGACTGCGCCTGCAGACCACCCAGGTGGGCCACGGCGTCCGCCACCAGCACGGGCGACCGGTCGAGCAGCAGCTGGCGAGCCAGCGCGGCCCGGTTGAGGGCGCGCCGGCTCAGCACGGTGGACATGGCGGTCAGGCCGCGGCGCGGTCGCCGGACGGGCGCCGCCGCAGGACGGGGTTCGACAGGGCCGCCGGCACGTGGGAGACGTCCAGCGCGCCGAGGTCGGTGCCGGGCGGCACGATCTCGTCGATCCGGTCGAGCACGTCGTCGTCCAGCACGGTGTCCGCGCCGGCGATCAGGTCGTCGAGGTGCGCCATGGTGCGCGGCCCGATGATCGCCGACGTGACACCGGGGTGCGCGACCGCGAAGGCCATCGCCATGTGCGTCAACGACATCCCCGCCTTCTCGGCCACCGGGATCAGCCGCTCCACCGCGTCGAGCTTGGTCTCGTCGGTCATGTGGCGCGGCACCCAGTGCATGCGGGCGGCGTGCGCGTCCGACGGGCGGCCCTTGCGGTGCCGGCCGGTGAGCAGGCCCATCGCGAGCGGGCTCCAGACCAGCGTGCCCATTCCGTACCTCTCGCACACGGGCAGGACCTCGCGTTCGATGCCCCGGTTGAGGATCGAGTAGGGCGGCTGCTCGGTGCGGAACCGCTCGTACCCGCGCCGTTCGGACGCCCAGTGCGCCTCGACGATCTCGGAGGCGGGCAAGCTGGAACAGCCGATGCTGCGCACCTTGCCGGACCTGACCAGATCGGTCAGCGCGGACAGCGTCTCCTCGACATCCGTGCGCGGGTCCGGGTGGTGCACCTGGTAGAGGTCGATGTAGTCGGTCCGCAGGCGCCGCAACGAGTTCTCCACCTCGGCGATGATCCAGCGCCGCGAGCTGCCGGACCTGTTGTGGCCCTCGCCCATCACGCCGTTGACCTTCGTCGCGAGCACCACGTCGTCGCGGCGGCCGCGCAGGGCCTTGCCGACGATCTCCTCGGTCTCGCCGTAGGAGTACACGTCCGCCGTGTCGACGAAGTTGATCCCGGCGTCGAGCGCGCGGTGGACGATCCGCACGCAGTCGTCCTGGTCGGGGTTGCCCACCTGGCCGAACATCATGGTGCCCAGGCAGTACGCGCTGACCTCGATCCCGGTCCGTCCGAGAACGCGCGTCTTCATCAGAACGCCACCACGATCAGCGCGGTCACGACGATGCCGACCAGGTGGTACGCGCCGGAGATCAGGCTGTAGAACAGCGGCCGCGGCATGTTCGGGTTGATCGCGATGATGACGGTGTTGGCGACCAGGTAGCCGACTCCGACGACCAGGGCGAACACGATGGCGTCACCGACGGCGTCGATGTTCAGCGCCGCCATCAGCGCCGCCGTGGTGGTGACTACGAACAACGTCGCGACAGCCGGTCCGCCGAAGAACAACGCCGGCTGCGCCGGCTTCGGGGTGCTCTCCCTGCCGAGCGCCGCGGCGTACGGCTTGGCGAACAGGACCGCGAACCAGACACCGCCGATCACGGAGTACGCGACCACGGCGAGCAGCACGGCGATCCAGTTGGTCGAGCCCAACGCGCTGAGAACAGTCATGTCCGTCTTTTCCTTTGCTGGCAACGGCCCAGTGCCGTCTGCGCGTCGTACTCTCGCGCTCGAAGAGGACACGGAACGTCCGCTACTCCACAGAGGACAAGTGGCCTGGGTCACAGCAGCCCGGCTGAGTGGGCGAGGACCGCGAGTCGGACTCGGTTGTCCGCACCCGTCTTCGTCATCAGTGCGGCGACATGTGTCTTCACCGTCGTCACGCCCACGTGCAGCCGCTGGGCGATGTCGTGGTTGCCGAGTCCCTCGGCCAGGAGCACGAGCACGTCGAGCTCGCGCGGCGTCAGACCGCGCAGGGCGTTCGGCGGCTCCGGTCCGGTTTCCTCCCGGATCACCCTGCTCACCAGGCGTCGCAGCACGCCGGGGCTGAACGGTTGCTCGCCCGCGTCCGCCCGCCGGATCGCCGCCAGCAGTTCGTCCGGGGTGGAGTCCTTCACGAGGAACCCTTGTGCGCCGGCTGCCAGCGCGGGGTACAGGTGATCGTCGTCGTCGAAGGTGGTGAGCGCGACGACGCGCGTTCCGGGGTTGTCGGTGAGGATCTTGCGGGTCGCCGCGATGCCGTCGACGACGGGCATGCGCAGGTCCATCAGGACCACGTCGGGCCGGCACCGCGCCGCTTCCCGCACGGCCTCGGCGCCGTCGGCCGCCTCGCCGACGATCTGCACGTCCGGCGCGCTCTCGCAGAGCATGCGCAGACCGGCGCGCACGAGTTGCTGGTCGTCTGCGATGAGGATGCGGATCATGCCGGCTGCTCCTGGCGGGGCACGCGGGCGCGCACGGACCAGCCCCGTTCGGTCGGGCCCGCGCGGAAGGATCCTCCGAGCCGCTCGACCCGCTCGGCCATCCCGGTGATGCCGTGCCCGCCGGGCGCAGGACGAGGTGGCGCTCCCCCGCCGTCACTGATCTCGACGTCGACGCAGCCGGCCGACTCCCGGACGCTGAGCAGCACTGCCGCGCCCGGTTCGGCGTGCCGCATCACGTTGGTGAGCGACTCCTGGACGATCCGCAGCACCACGAGACGACGTGACGCGTCCAGGTGTTCGGCGGTGTCGCTGAAGTCGGTGCGCACCTCGAAGCCCGCGCGTTCACACCGCTCGGCGGCCTGGTGCACCGCCGTGGCGAGGCAGGCGGGACTCGCGCCGACCGAGGAGGGAACCGCGGGGTCGCGGAGTTCGGCCACCAGCTCCCTCAGGTCCCGCAACGCGGCCGAGCCGGTGGCGTGCACGTCGTCGAGCACTTCCCGGAGCTGTTCGGCGCCGGTCGCGGCGTGACGTGCCACGGCCGAGCGCAGCACCATCGAGGACACGTGGTGGGCAACGAGGTCGTGCAACTCCCGCGCGACGGCGATCCGGTCGGCTTCCCGCGCTGCCGAGACCTCCGCGTCCCGCACCCGCAGGATCAGCGCCTTCTCCTCACGTTGCCGCGCCGCGAGCTCCCTCATCGACCTCAGGTGCCGTCCAGCGAGGACGGGAACGACGATGACCAACGCCAGTCTCAACGCCACGACCACCGGCCGGTCGTCCTGCTGTGCCGCGAGGTAGATCGTGTCGGCCACGAGGGCTCCCCCGCAGCCGACGAGCAGTTGCGGACGCCAGGACCGTTGCATCGCCAGCTCGCCCAGCGAGAACGCCGCGCAGACCTGCGCCGGGCCGAGACCGGGAGCGTTCACCAGGAACGCGGTCAGCACCAGCAGGCTCTGCGCCAGTGAGACCGGGAGCGGCCACCGCCGGCCCGCGACGAAGAGCAGCGAGGACGCCACGGGCACGATCCACGCCGACGGACTGGTGTCCGGCGCGGGCACGGCGAGCCACAGCGTCGAGGCGACCACCATGGCCAGCGGCGCGAACCTGGGCCCCCATCGCACCGCCACCGGCCACGCGCGGTTCCAGGAAGTCACGACGACGATGGTAGGTCGATCACGAACCGGCCACCTCCTACCGCGGTAGGAGGTGGCTCGTCCTCCAGGCCGCGGAGACGGACCCGGCGCAGGATGTGCTGGTGCCAGGCCGCGGTGACGATGAGTCGCGTTGACACGACCGCACCCAACCCCGGAGCCGCGGAATGATCTGGAACAAAGCCCCCTCCAAGACGATCCTCGTCATCAGGCTGCTGATGGCGGCGATCTTCGTCATGTACGGGTGCGTCAAGCTGTTCGGCGGCCAGTACTACTACGGCGACTGGGACGACCTCTCGAAGTCCACGGTGGACGGCACTTCACTGGTGTGGCTCTTCTACGGGTACTCACCCTTCTACGGCCGGATCACCGGCCTTTTCGAGCTGGTTCCCGCCGTCATGCTGTTGTTCCGCCGCACCACGTTCGTGGGGGCGGGTGCGCTGTTCGTGATCGGGCTCAACATCACGCTGATGGACTTCGCGTTCGACTACCCCTCGGTCAAGTACATGGCCGCGCTCTACACCGTCCTCTGTGGATTTCTGGTCCTCCAGGACCGAGACAAGGCGCGTGACGTCTTCGCCGACCCGCAGGCAGTGCAGTGCCGAACGCGGTAGTGGTCGGATCGGGCCCCAACGGGCTGGCGGCAGCCGTCCGGCTGGCCCAGCACGGCGTCGCGGTGACGGTCCTCGAAGCCGCCGACCGGCTCGGCGGTGGCGCGCGAACGACCGAGAAGCTCGTCGAAGGAATGCTGCACGACGAGTGCTCGGCGGTGCATCCGACCGCCGTGCTCTCACCGCATCTGCGGGAGCTGCCGTTGGACCGGTACGGGTTGCGATGGCGGCATCCCGAGGTGATGCTCGCCCACCCTCTGGACGACGGTACGTGCGCGGTGCTGCGCGGTTCGGCAGAGGAGACCGCGGCGGGTCTCCCGGCGGGCGACGGTGAGCGGTGGCTGCAGGTCTTCGGCCCTCTGGCCGCGCATGTCGAGACCACCGCGGGTGACCTGTTGGGGCCTCTGACGCGGTGGCCGTCGCATCCGCTGCGGCTGGCTCAGTTCGGACTGCGCGCGGTGCCGCCCGCCGCGCTGATGCGGAAGCTGTGGCGTTCACCGGCCACGCAGAGCCTGTTCCTCGGCGCCGCCGCTCACGTGATGCACGACCTGCGCGCGCCGATGACCTCCTCCGTCGCCGCGATGCTGATCGCGGCGGGACACCGGTTCGGATGGCCGGTCGCGGAAGGCGGCTCCCAGGCGATCACGGACGCGTTGACCGGGCTGCTGCACGACCTCGGCGGCAGGACGGAGACGGGCAGACCAGTCGAGTCCACTTCGGACCTTCCGGAGGCGGACGTCGTACTGCTCGACACCGCTCCCGCCTCGGCTGCGCGCATCTTCGAGGGCAGGCTGCCGAAGCGGGTGCACCGGGCGTACCACCGCTGGCGCTACGGGCCGGCGGCGTTCAAGGTCGACTTCGCCGTGCGCGGCGGCGTGCCGTGGCGCGACGCGAACTGTGCCGCGGCCGGCACCGTGCACCTCGGCGGGGATCCGGACGAGATGCTCCGCACCACCCGTGACGTACACCAGGGCAGAATGCCGGCCACGCCGTTCGTACTCGTCGGACAGCAGTACCTCGCCGATCCGAGCCGATCCGCGAGCGACGTTCATCCCGTGTGGGCGTACGCGCACGTCCCGCAGGGTCACGCCGGCGACGCCACCGCCGCGATCATCGACCAGATCGAGCGCTTCGCCCCCGGTTTCGCGGACAGGGTCGTGGCCTGCTCCGCCAAGGATCCGGGCGAGCTGGAACGGGGCAACCCGAACTACGTCGGCGGCAACATCCTCACCGGGGCCAACGACCCGTTCCAACTGGTGTTCCGCCCGCGCCTGACCCTCCACCCCTATGACACCGGACTGCCCGGCGTGTACCTGTGCTCTGCCGCCACACCACCTGGGGCGGGAGTGCACGGCATGAGCGGATACCACGCCGCCAACCGCGCCCTCCGCCACCTGGAGCGCGCCAACGGTCGTCACGCGGCCGCGACGTGACCAGCACATGGCCGACCTCCCACAACGACAGGAAGATTCAGGGTGCCCGCTCATCAAGCGAACGCCCAGTGGCGCACTTAGCGTTGAACCATGTCCCTGACCTACGCCAGCGTCGTCGACGCACCACTGGACGAGGTGTTCGCCTGGCACGAGCGGCCGGGGGCGATCCACCGCCTCACACCGCCCTGGCAGCCGGTGGGCGTGGTGCGCGAGGCCGGCTCGCTCGACGGTGGCCGTGCGGTGCTGGGATTCCCGCTGGGATTGCGCTGGGGTGCTCGGCACACCGAGTACGACCCGCCCCATCGGTTCGTCGACGAACTCGACTCCGCGCCGCTGAGCTGGGCATTGCGGTGGCGGCACAGCCACGAGTTCGAGGCCGAGGGCGAGCGGACCCGGATGACGGACCGGGTGGACACGCCGGTGCCCGGTGCCGTGCTGCGGTCGATGTTCGCCTACCGGCACCGTCAACTCGCCGCCGACCTCGCCGCGCAGGCTGCCGCGCGGGAGGCCGGTGACCGGCCGATGACCGTGGCGATCACCGGAGCCAGTGGCTTCGTGGGTACCGCGCTCTGGTCGTTCCTCAGCACAGCGGGCCATCGAGTGGTCAAGTTGGTGCGGCACTCCCCCGCACACCCGGACGAGCGGCGCTGGGACCCCGACCGTCCCGCCCCTGATCTTCTGGCCGGCGTGGACGCCGTGGTGCACCTCGCGGGTGCCTCGATCGCGGGCAGGTTCACCGAGGCGCACCGGCGGGCGATCCGCTCCTCCAGGATCGGACCGACCCGCGCGCTCGCCGACCTCGCCGCGGCCACCGGTGTGGCGGTGTTCGTCAGCGCGTCCGCGATCGGCTTCTACGGCAACGACCGCGGCGACGAGGAGCTCACCGAGGACAGCGAACGCGGCGAGGGCTTCCTGGCGGACGTCGTCGCCGACTGGGAAGCCGCCACCGAACCCGCCGCGAAGGCTGGGGTTCGCGTGGTGATGGTGCGCACCGGGCTCGTCCAGTCCCCCGCCGGCGGCACGCTGCGGATCTTCCACCCGCTGTTCGCCGCCGGGCTGGGCGGACGACTCGGCGACGGGCGGATGTGGCAGTCGTGGATCGGCATGGACGACCTGGTCGACGTCTACCACCGCGCGCTCTACGACACCTCGCTCACCGGGCCGGTCAACGCCGTCGCCCCGGAGGCCGTGCGCAACAGCACCTACACCGCCACGCTGGCGAAGGTGCTGCACCGGCCCGCGCTGCTGCCGGTCCCGGCTTTCGGGCCACGCCTCCTGCTCGGGGAGCAGGGCGCGCGGGAACTGGCCGAGGCGAGCCAGCTGGTCCGGCCAGCCGCGCTCACCAAGGCAGGGCACGCGTTCCGGCATCCCGAACTCGAGCAGGCGCTCCGCCATCTCCTGGGACGCGTGCCGGGGTGAGCGGGCACCGTGCTCTCACCTGTGCCGCAGTACTTCCAACAGCCGTGCGGCGCCCACGTCTGGTCCTGCGGCGCGCACAGCGTCGCGCAGGTCCGCGAACGGTTCGGGCTTCTCCAGCAACGATCCCAACGCCTCCGCCACGTCCTCAGGTGTGGCCCTGTTGGGATCGAGACACACGCCCGCGCGTGTCCTCTCAGCGTCGTGAGCGATGCAGAACTGGTCACTGGAGAACGGCAGCACCAGCGCGGGAACCCCCGCTTGCAGGCATTCGGTGAAGGAGTTGTTGCCGCCGTGGTGAACCATCGCGGCGACGTGCGGCAGCAACGCGCGCTGAGGCACGACGGACTCCACCACGACACGTGAATCACTTTGCAGGTCAGCGAGTTCGGCTACACGGCCTCCCGCAGCGACCACAATGGTCAAATCGGGAATCTTCAAAGCGCCGCGAACGACCGTGCGCAGCACGTCGTCGCGCGCGGACAGGAACGTGCCGAGCGCGACGAGAAGAACTCGCCGGCCTCGCACGCGATCGAGCCAGACGTCTTCGAGCGGTTCGGGTGTCGTGCAGTGGCCGAGGAAGATCTGCTGCTGGTTCGTCGGCAACGGCGGCAACCACGGCAGTTCCGGGTAGTTCACCACCGCGGCGTGGGAGGAGGTCAACGCGAACGCGCGGGACGGCACTGGCCGCCTCGGCGCGAACTCCTTCAGAAATCCGGCGAACGCGGCAGTGAGAGCGCGGTCGGTGTGGCGCACCTCCACGGCCAGTTCGGCGAGATCTTCCGTCGACGGCCGCACAGCGGTCGGCCACACCTGCGGCAGCCCGAAGAACTGGTCGTAACGCGACACGAGGTAAGTCGGATGACCGGTGACGTAGGACACGAAAGGCAGATCGAGCGCGTGCAAGGCAAGACCGGTGGCGTAGTCGATCTGGTCGACGACGTACCAGTCAGGCCGCAGGCGGTCGTGCAACGCGCTGAGATCGTGCATCACCTGCTCCGGGGCAGCGAGCAGTTCTGTTCTGCGTCGCCGTGTCTGCGTGAGCAGTGCCGCCGCCGCACCTGCCCTGGTGGCTTCGAGGAAGTCGGTCAGGCCGCGTGCCGAACGCGCGTCCTGCGCGGTCCGTTCGGCAATGCCGCTGTTCGAGTCACGAGTGGTTCTCATTGCCACGAAGGGGATATCGGGAGCGAGGTCGGCGAACTCGGACCCGCAGGCGAACGTCACCGCCTGAGCACCCACCGTGCTCAACGCTGTCGCGAACACGGACATGGGCTGGGCGTGCGAACGAAACGGTGGGCTGACGACGACGAAACGCGGCACCGGGCTCCTCCTTGCTGACATCACTGGAAGTTGTTCGATCCGAAGGCACCCTCTGGTTCGAACACCAGAGGTGCGGACACATCCAGAAGTACAGCGAGCACTGGAATCCCGGCAGGCCGAGAACGCCCCTGGGGCGCAGAGCCCTCACAGTCTGACCAACTCCCTGGTGCGCGATCCGCGTGCGACCACCTTCTCCCTGATCTGCGAACACATTCCGGCGACAGTGCGAACGCACGGCGAGAACGCCACGACAGCCGAGCTGCGCCGAGCGATCTTGTCCACTGAGGACAGAGACGTGCGCGCATGGCTGATGGACGCGGCCTGGCTGCACCACCTCACGCCACTCGCCCCCGACGAGGCGCGTGAACTCGTCGCGGGGCCGACGCTGTGGAGATACCTCGACGCGTTAGGCGTGCCCGTCGACGCAGATCCTCGCTCCCCCTATCAAAAACTAATGCTCGACCTCCTGCACGACGACATCTCGCTTCCGGTCGTACCACCCACGACAGGACCCACGATCGCCCAAGCGATGCTCATCGGCGGAACCGCGAGACCGGGCGAGGGTGCGAGCGGCGGGCTCACCGTCTTCCTCTCCTCCCTGGCCGAGGCGTTGGTCACGCGCGACGACATCGGACGTGTGGTCACCGTCGTGCTCGCCCCGGAACCGACCACCGTCACCGTCCAAGGGAACGGCCCGCTCGACCACTGGACGGTGCGCGTGCCGGTCGACTCGCCGGTCGCGCTGGCCCAGCCGGACATGGCCCGTCACCGAGCGGAGATCACGTGGTGGCTCACCAGGCTTCTACCGCGCTGCGGTTTGTCTCCAGACGTCGTGCACGTCCGCTATTCCGATGACGGCTCTCTCGCCGTAGCCGATGCCGCACGACTGCTCGGCGCGAAGCTCGTGTTCACCGTCACGCCGGATCCTCACCGCCACCTGGCCGAGCGCTATCCAGAGGACACCGAAGACCTCACCGCCATGCGATTCGACCTGCACCGCGTGCACACCGCCGATCGCCTCGTCGAACGCGCCGACCAGGTGATCACGATCGGCGGCAAGCAGGACGAGGTGCTGACGCACTTCCCGCAGTTGACCCCGTCGGCCCTGGGAGCGCTCGAGGAAGGCATCGCACCGTCGCCCTCACCGACCGGGCGATCACTGGTGCCGGAGTTGTTCGCGCCCTCCGCACTGCCCCGCCTCGACGTCTCCGCCGAGCGCCTGCCCGTCCTGCTCAACGTGGGCAGGTTGCACCCGATGAAGCAGCAACCGCTGCTGGTGCGCGCCTGGCTGGAGGCGGGTCTGCACCACTCGACCGCGCTGGTGATCATCGGTGGCTCCTCCACCGACCGGACACCGGACGAGCAGAAGGTGCTCGACGAGGTGCTGGGGCTGGCCCGCTCCGAGCCCTCGGCACGGGGACGGCTCGCCGTCCTGCCTGCCTGGTCGAACCACGACGTGCGGCTGCTCCAGCACGAACTGGCGGCCGCCGCGCCGTCCTCAGGCGCGCCGCACGTCTACGCCTGCGCCAGCGCGAAGGAGGAGTTCGGCATCGCGGTGCTCGAAGCGATGGAGGCAGGGCTGCTCGCGATCGGCCCGCTTCGCGGCGGTCTGAGCTGCTACATCGACCACGGGCACAACGGTTTCCTCGTCGACACGTCAGCCGCGCGGTCGCTGGGCGAAGGACTGGCGCAGGTCCTGCGTCTCGGCTCCGCCACCGCACCGATCGCAGCCGCTGGGCAGAAGACCGTGCGCGAGCGGTTCCACATCGACGCCGTCGCCGAGCCGTTCGCCGTGCTCTACCGCGAGTTGTCAGGCTGACCTGGACCGCACGAAGACCTCGTCCGTCACCGCGACTCCTCACCCTGATCGCCGGCCGTGAGCTCAGGCCGCGACCGGCGCAATCGCTGCGGTGTCTCCGCCTTGCGCGGCGGACGGTCGTTGGCGATGAGGACCGCCATCCACGGCAGAGGGACGGAAAGCAGGATGAAGATCAGCGCGAGCCACCAGATCTGCGCGAACAGCACGGCCAGCACGATGCACGGGATGCGCAGGCTCATCATCAGGGCGTACCGGCGCCGTCGGGCCGCGAGCTGGTCCTGGTAGGACGGGGCGGCAGAGGTGATCAGTACGGGGTTTTCGTTTCGGTGCGAGTTCACAACGAGCCTCCGTTCTCCTGGTTGGTTCGCAGCGGAGGCGGATCGGGTTCGTGTCTGCTCGATCACGCCGGAATTTCTCCGGCAGGTGCATCCGCCGGGGTGGTGCCGGTCGTACCCATCCAGACCAGTTCCGCACGACCGATGAGGAGTGCTTCCATGCGCAACCGCATGATCGCCGCCGCAATCGCCTTCGGCATTGCCCTCGGTGGTGGCGCGATGGTGGCCGCACCGGCCACCGCCGCCCCTGTGTCCGCGACGGCCTCGAACGGCAAGACGTGGGGCAACTTCTTCAAGGGGCGCACCGATCTGACCCTCGACCCGGCCGCCTCGGCGGCACTGACCTCGTTGGGGGTCAAGGTGAAGCCCGTCTTCGCGGGCAGGACGGGATCGGCGATCAGCTTCGCGATCGTCGGCGACCCGGCCGACGGCACGATCGAGCACATCGGTGGTCTTCTGCTGCAGGCGGGTCACACGCGCCTGTACCTGACCAACTACACGATCGACCTCAACCGCGGGGTGCTGTCCGGACTGGTCAACTTCCAGCAGCGCGCCGACCTCTTCACCATCGGCGCCGCCACGCCGCAAGGTGTCACCCTGGCCCTCACAGCCGGTGCCGCGACGGTGCTGAACACCACGTTCGGTGTCACCGCGTTCACCCCTGGGCTGGTCATCGGCTACGGCAACCCGGTGCTGCGCTGAGGCTTCCTCCGTCCGGGCCCGCGCACCGCGTCGTGGGCGGGCCCGGCCCGCCCGTTGAGCGAACCCCGCCCGCGAGCCCTAGATTCAGTCAGGTGGTGCGACCTTGCCCGCGGTGGTCACCGTGATGACCGGTGCCGGCGACACCGTTGACGAGACGACCAAGTCCTTCGTCGCCGGCGACGAAGGTGCGTTGCGTGCTGTCTACGAGCGCTACGCCGCTGCTGTCCTTCGGGTGGCGGTGGCGAGCCTTCCGTCGCGTGCGGACGCCGAGGACGTCGTGCAGGTGACGTTCGTGACGGCGTGGCGCAGCAGGGAGAGCTTCGATCCCGCCAAGGGCAGCCTGCTCGTCTGGCTGCTCACCATCGCCCGCCGCAGAGCGATCGACGTGCTGCGCTCGCGCACACGCGACGAGAACGTCGTCAAGGTTCTGCACAGCACCGGCGGCGGCACGGCATCGGACGAACCGGTGAGGCCGGACCGCGTGGTCGACAGGATGGTGATGCTCGAGGCGATCGGGGAACTGCCACCCCAGCAACAACGCGTTCTCCTGCTCGCCTTCTACGATGACCTCACGCACGAGCAGATCGCCGCGGCGACGGGGACTCCACTGGGCACCGTGAAGAGCCACCTGCGCCGCGGCATGGCCAGGCTCAGGCAGCGATGGGAGGTGGACGGTGGCGCACGCTGACCCCGACCTGCTCACGTTGATGGCCCTGGGCGAGACGGTCACAGACGAGTCCACTGTGGAACACGTGCGGTTCTGCGCGGTGTGCCGCACCGAGCTCGCCTCGCTGCGCGAGGTCGTGGAGATCGGGCGCGAGACCCGCTCGGAACGGGATCTGCCCATGCCGTCCGAAGACGTCTGGCTCGGCATCGCCGCGGAGACAGGTCAGAAGAACTCTCCAGCCTCGGTCGTACCGTTGGGCCGCGCACGCGGATGGCGCCCGCTGCTGGCCGTCGCCGCCGTGGCCGCGCTCGCCGGGTCGGCGGGCACGATCATCGTCGACCGCGTCACCACGCCCGATTCGGTGATCGTCGACCAGGTGCTGGTCCAGGCCGAACTGACCAGACTCCCGGCCGCCCCCGCCACGGCGAACGGCACGGCGCGCGTGGTGCGCACAGCCGACCACACGGTGCTGCGGGTCTCCGTCGACGGAATGCCCGCACCTGAAGGGCTTTACCAGGTGTGGCTCTTCGACGGTGTGACCACCATGATCCCGCTCGGTGTTCTCAGGAGCGGACAGGTCGACCTGCCAGTGCCACCGGGTGTGGACCTGGCCACCTACCGCGTGGTGGACGTCTCGACGCAACGGCTGGGTCAGCAGGAGCACGGAACGAGCGTGCTGCAAGGAAACCTGGGCTGAGAACCGTCACGGCCGGGCCGTGACGGTTCTCAGCCCGCGACACTGGTTCGATCCATCGTTGGGCGATCGACCTCGTGCTCGCTTACCGTCAGATGCGGAACGAAGTTTTGGTTGCCCGCAGCGTCTTCGTCGAGGCTGTGGGTCCGGCGTTCTGGGAGCGTAAGTCATGAGTGCCATCACCACGCCGACGAAGCCGGCCAACGCGGCCGCGCGCGTCGCAGGGGCGGCGGCCAACGCTGCCGACGAGCGGTACCACGCGGCCTCTGGCCTGCGCAAACAGCTGAACAAGGTGTTCCCGACGCACTGGTCGTTCCTGCTCGGTGAGATCGCCCTGTACAGCTTCATCGTGTTGTTGTTGTCGGGTACGTATCTGGCGTTGTTCTTCGATCCGTCGATGACCGAGGTCACCTACAACGGCACGTTCGAGAACCTGCGCGGGATCGAGATGTCGCGGGCGTTCGCGTCCACGCTCGACATCTCGTTCGAGACGCGTGGCGGCCTGTTCGTGCGTCAGGTGCACCACTGGGCGGCGTTGCTGTTCATGGCGGCGATCGTGGTGCACATGTTCCGGATCTTCTTCACCGGCGCGTTCCGCAAGCCGCGTGAGATCAACTGGGTCATCGGCATCGTGTTGTTCATGCTCGGCGCGATCGAGGGGTTCCTGGGGTACTCGCTGCCCGACGACCTGCTCTCGGGCACGGGCCTGCGGGTGATGGCGGCGCTGCTGATCTCGTTCCCCGTGGTCGGCACCTGGATCAACTGGTTGATGTTCGGCGGGGAGTTCCCGGGCACGGACATCATCCCGATGCTCTACACCGCGCACATCCTGATCATCCCGGCGATCATCCTGGGTCTGATCGCGGCGCACCTGGCGCTGGTGTGGTATCAGAAGCACACGCAGTTCCCGGGTGTGGGCCGCAAGGAGACCAACGTCGTCGGTGTCCGGATCATGCCGGTGTTCGCGGCGAAGGGCGGTGGCTTCTTCGCCATCGTCGTGGGTGTCATCGCGATCATGGGTGGGGTGTTCCAGATCAACCCGATCTGGAACTTCGGCCCGTACAACCCCGCGCAGATCTCCGCCGGTTCGCAGCCTGACTGGTACATGGGCTGGACCGACGGTCTGGTCCGCATCTGGCCGGCGTGGGAGTTCTACCTGGGCAACTACACGATCCCGGCCGCGTTCCTGCCGTTCATCCTGGGTTTGCCGCTGCTGACCGGTATCGCGGCGGTGTATCCGTGGATCGAGCGCAAGATGACCAAGGACTACGCGCACCACAACCTGCTGCAGCGCCCGCGTGACGTTCCGGTCCGCACGGCGCTGGGCTGGATGGCGATCACGTACTTCATGGTGTTGCTGCTCATGGGCGGTAACGACATCTTCGCCTACCAGTTCGACATCTCGTTGAACCTGACGACGTGGATGGGCCGCATCGGCATGCTGGTGCTGCCTCCGATCGCGTACTTCATCGCGTACCGGATCTGCATCGGTCTGCAGCGCGGTGACCGGGAGGTGCTCGAGCACGGTGTCGAGACCGGCATCATCAAGCGTCTGCCGCACGGTGAGTTCATCGAGATCCACCAGCCGCTGGGCCCGGTGGACGACCACGGTCATCCGATCCCGCTCGCCTATCAGGGCGCGTCGGTGCCGAAGAAGATGAACAAGCTCGGCTCGGCCGGTCACCCGGTCGCCGGCAGCACGTGGTCGCCGGACCCGGTCGAGGAGACCGTAGCCCTGCAGAACGCGAAGCACACCAACCTGCTCGACACCGGTTCTGAGGACGAGGCCGGCGAGCTCGCGGGCAAGCCGTCCGACCCGAAGGCCTGATCCGACCCAACGCACACCCGCCTCTGGTCTTCTCAGACCGGCGCCGCGGTGACGATGACGTTGTCCACATAGGAGCGCACATCGTCGTCGAGCGTGCCGCCGCAGGTGAACAGCGTGAGGCGCACCGATCCCCCGGTGGAGAAGTACGGTGTCAGGTCGAGGGTTTTCTTCGGCACCTGTTCCTTTGCCACCACGCGGAAAACACGAGTCGAGCCGTCTTCGCCGGTGACGGAGATCGGGTCGCCGCCGGTCAGATCTCGCAGCCGGTAGAAGGCACCTGGACCGGATTCGGCGTCGTCGACGTGTCCTCCGATCACCACTGATCCGGCTGTCTCGCCAAGACCCGGGCCGAAGCGGTACCACCCGACCTCGTCGACGCTGGGAGGCACGAAGAACTCGCCCTTGTCGTCCACGCCGGTGGGGACCACCTGGGCGCGGAGTCCGATCGCGGGGATGGACAGCCGCACCGGTCTCACCGGGACGCGCACGGCGGGCAGTCCTTGTTGTACCGCAACCGGTGGAACGGGTCCGGCTGTGGACGGCGGGGCCGGGCTCGTAGTCGCGAGATCGCGGACGACGTTCTCGCCGAAGTTCTCCGCACCCGAGCCTGCGGACCAGAAGATCAGCGCGGCGACGACAACGACAGTGGCGGCCGCGAGCCCGGCCCACCACTTCACCGTGAGCCGTACGTCACGACACGACGAGTGGCGAAGACGAGACCGGCTAACGAGAGACCTGCGAGAACGAGCAACGGCACGAGGCCCGCGCCGTTGTCCACCGGACCGCGACCGGCGGGCATCCCCGTCGGTGCTCCGCCCAGGCCGGAAAGGGTTTGCACGGCCAGTCCCAGCGTCTTGCCTTCAGCTGATCCGATGGCGTGGACGATGGTCGACGTGCCGGCTTTCAGATCGATGTCCTGGGGACCGATCGCGACGGTCGTGGTCCCCGCCAGCACGACATCGGCGTTGACCGTACCGGCCGGAAGATCTGCCTTCACCTCATTGGGGTTGGTCAGTGCGGTGAAGACCGGTTTGCCGCCCGCACGCACGTCCACCGCGGGGGCCGCAGCGATGTGGCGCACCACCAGACGCGCCTGACCGGCGGCGATCATCGCCGTGTCGTTGGCGAACGCGGTGAGCACAGGTTTTCCGGCCGTGTCGAGGTGCGCCGCGACGGAGAGGTTCTTGCCCGCGGGCACGGCGAGGGCCTTGTTCTGCAGGATGGCGCTGCCGATGGGCTCGCCCGGTTTGGTCAGCGCCACGTCGTAGGTGCCTGCGGCGAGCTCGAGCGGGCCTGCGACCGCCGCGGGCTGGAAGTTCTCGACCGTCTTCTTGCCGTTGACGTACACGTCGACGGGCTGGCCGGGGATTCCGTGCACGACGGAGACCTGCGAGGCCTGCTGGGCGATGGCGGGCGAGGTCCCGCCGACTGCGGCCGCTGCCAGGACCACGGCAACGGAGGCGATGCGGATCAGTCGAGTGCTCAAGGTCGTTCCCCTCGTCGAGGACGGATGTCACCACGAGGTACGACCGCAGTGCGGCCGGTGGATGCGCCTTCCCGGATCGAAAGCAGGTCGGAGGTCGTGCTCCCGGTCGCGAAGGTCGCCCAGGATCACGCGCCGGCGACGGTGATCATGGCTCCGGGCGGGACGCGCTGGCCCGGTTCGACGGACTGGGCGGCACAGGCCACGTCTTCGCCGTTCGGCGATGCCACCGTGACCTGAAGTCCGAGGGCTTGCAGTTCCGCTCGGGCGTCTTTGACCGCTTTACCGCGCAGCTCGGGCATGGTGATCGCATTCGACAGCACGAGTGACACGGAGGTTTGCTCCGGACCCAGCACCGTGCCCGGCGGTGGATCCGTTCTGATGACGCGGCCCGTGTCGACCGTTGCGGAGAACTCCGCCGGCCCCTCGACGCCTTGGAGTCCGTTGCGCTGCAGTTCGGCGATCGCTTCGTCCTTGGTCAAGCCCGTCACGTTCGGCAGAGGCTTCTTCGGTGCCGGACCCTTGCTCAGCACCAGCGTCACCGGGGTGCCGATCTGCAGCGGTGTACCTGGCCGCGGATCCAGTCCGATCACCTTGCCGGGCGCCACGGTGTCGCTGAAGCTGTTCTTGGCCTCGTCCATGACCCCCTTGAGGCCGGCGCCGTCGATCTCCTTGATCGCCGACTCGACGTCGAGGCCGGTGTTGATGAACGGCACCACCGGGCGGCCTCGTGACACGTAGACCGTGATCGAGGACCCCTTCGCCAGCTCGGTGCCGTTGCCGGGTTCGGTGCGCAGCACGTTGCCGTTGGGCACGTCGTCACTGGGTACGCGGACGACCTGAGCACTGAGCGAGGCGTCTCGCACCTGTGCCATCGCGTTCGTCTCGCTCTGACCGCCGATCTGCGGCACCACCGTCCGGGCTTCCGTGCCCAGCCACCACCACGACGCGCCGGCGACCAGTGCCGCCACGACCGCAGCGCCGGCCCAGAGCACGACGCGACGTTGCCGACGCCGCCGCTTCTCCTCGGCGAGGTCCTTCTTCGGCCTGGATGCCCTAACAGGCTTGCGCACCGGCCGGGTTCGCTCGGCCGACGACGGGGTCTCACTGGTGGTCACGGCCACCGGGCGCATCACGATCGTGCGGTCTTGCTCGAGCGGCGTGCCGGGAACGGGGACCGGCTGGGGCTGCAGGCCCAGTGCGACCCCGACGCGTTCCAGCTCCGCCAGGAACACCGTGGCGTCCGCCGGCCGCAACGCGGGATCCGGCCGGGTCGCTCGGCGCACCAGGTTGTCCAGTGCGAGCGGTACGCCGGCAATGGACGGAACCGCGTTCACGGCGGTGGCGCCGAGGCGAGGGGCCGCACCCGTGAGCATTTCGTACAGCAGGATTCCCACCGAGTACACGTCGCCGCGCGCATCACGCACGCCGCTGTTCATCCTCTCCGGGGAGGAGTACACCGCAGAGCCATCGGCGGCTGCCCTGGAGCGCACCATGCCGAAGCCGGCGACCTGCACCTTGCCGCCGCTGCCGATGAGCACGTTCTCCGGCTTGACGTCACCGTGCACCAAGCCGGCGTGACGGGCGGCGCTCAGCGCGGACAGCACAGGGCCGACCACGCTCAACGCGACGGCGGGTGCCAGCTTCCCGCGTTCTGCCAGCAGAGCGCGGAGACTGCCGCCGTCGATCAGGTCCATGACCAGGAAGACCTGATCACCGTCGACGCACTGGTCGTGCACGGCCACCACGGCCGGGTGGCGCAGTCGCGCCGCGGCACGCGCTTCCCGCTCGAACTCGGCGACGAACGCGGGGTCCGACAACAGCGCGGAGTCCAGGACCTCCACGGCGATCGCTCGTTCCAGACGGACGTCGACGCCCCGGTACACGGTGGAGATGGCGCGACGCAGGAACACCGCGTCCAACCGATAGCGCCGCTCGAGCAGGACACCGGTCATATCGGAGCTGGACTTCGGCACAAGCGCAGATGATAGCGACGAAGAATCTTCGACGTATTGCCAACTCGACCAAGGGGCTCCTGCGGAACTTGACCATTCGCCGCGAATCGGATCGGCTGAAGTGGTTGCGGCACAACGCGTCCAGCCAAATGAGACAGTTGAACGCGCACGTACAAGTGGACTGAAAGTACTTCTCTGATTGCCGTAAGTGATCAGACGATCGAATCGTCGACGGCGGTTGTCCGAGGACGCCCGAACGGCGGTTGAGTTCTATCCCCCGCGTACCAAGATGTCCTGATCGGCAGCAGCACGCTTCCGGTTCAGGACGGGACGCGATTGGGGCGAGTTGATCTGGGACTCCCGCGAACAAGCCGGCGGGCACGTGGCTGAACCTCCGTACGGCCGCGTTTTGCGGAACGTCAAGGTGTTGACCAACGTTTTCGCTTGGCTGGGCGGCATCGGCCTCGCAACGCAGTTGGTGCTCGCGGAGACCGCTCTGGCCGCCAGGGCGACGCTGATCTTGCTGCTCCTGGTCGTGTTGTGCTCCTGGAAGTGGTCCGGTGGCGACCGGTGGTTCGTCGCCGCCGCGGAAGCAGTGGTGCTCGCCGGGTCGGTGCTCGTTCTTCCCGTGCCTCAGCCCGCCGTCGCGTTCCTGTTCGGGGTCGTGACCAGGAGAGTGCTCAGCGGCGGGAGCAGCAGGGCTCTCGTCAAGGCCATCCCTGCCCCGGTCGGCTATGTCGCCGGCCAGGTCACGTCGATTCTTTCCGCGGTCCGCACGGAGAACGTCGATCTCGACGGACTGATGGCGAGCCTCCTGCCACTCCTCGGCCTCGTCATCGGCTCTGCCGCCCTGCACGCCACCTTGAGCGCGGCCCGGCACGAGCGGGACGCGCGTCAAGCCGTCCACGCGGTCATCGATGCCAGCCCGGTCGGCATTTTTCTCGTCGACGACACAGGCACCTCGATACTGCGCAACGCCAGAGCACAGGCGATGTTCGCCCAGCAGAACGGCACCCGTGAAGTGCGGTGCCGCCATCAGATCAACCTGGTGCGGTGCGAGGAGTGCGGTCGAGCCGCGGGCCCTGTCGAACTGAACGTCGACGGCGACGTGTTCGAGGTGCACACCGCGACGGTGCCGCAGGAGTCGAGACCGGAACTCACGCTGGTGGTCGCCGTGGACGTCAGCGAGCGTCGCCGCCAGGAGGACGCGCTTCGGATTCGCGCCGAGCAGGACGACCTGACCGGGCTGGCCAGCCGCCCGCACTTCCTGCACCTCCTCGAGACCGCGCTGAGCACCGGAGAGCCGGTCGGCTTGCTCGTCATCGATCTCGACCAGTTCAAGGAGGTCAACGATGCTGACGGACACGACGCCGGAGATGAGTACCTGAGGGAGTTCGCCCGGCGGACAGCCCGAGCGATCCCGCACGAGGTGACCGCGGCGAGGCTCGGAGGCGACGAATTCGCCGTGCTGGCAACGCGATCCGGGATGGTCGAGTCCGCTCGACTGGCCGATCGAATACTGGCGGCGCTCATGACGGGACCGGAACGGGACATCCGCGCGAGCATCGGCGTCGCGGTCTCCGCGCCCGGAACCACCGCGGCGGAGTTGCTTCGGGACGCCGATGCCGCGATGTACATCGCCAAGAAGGAAGGCGGTGCACGGGCGAAGGTGTTCCAGGACGAGATCGGCGCGCGTGTGCAGGCCCGGCAGCGCGACAAGGCGGACTTGCGCGCCGCCGTGCACGGCGACCAGATGGTGGTGCACTACCAGCCGATCATCGACCTCACGACCTCGCGCGTCACCGGGGCCGAAGCGCTGGTTCGCTGGCAGCGACCCGATCGAGGCCTGCTGAGGCCGGACGAGTTCATCGGGCTCGCCGAGGAGACGGGCCTGATCATTCCGCTCGGTGATCGAGTGCTCGAAGCGGCCTGTGCCCAAGGAACGCGGTGGTCGACCGAAGGCCGAGCGCTCGGCATCACGGTGAACGTCTCCACGAGGCAGCTCTCGTCGTCGGCTTTCGTGACGTCGTTGCGCGGCGTTCTGCGGTCCACCAGCCTGCCACCGGAGAAGTTGACCCTGGAGGTGACGGAGTCCGTGTGGGCGGACGAGGCCGCGATGCAGGGACTCATGGCGGTTCGCGACAGCGGGGTCCAGGTGGCCCTGGACGACTTCGGCACGGGCTATTCGTCGCTGAGCTACCTGCAGCGCTATCCGTTCGACCTGGTGAAGATAGACAGGTCGTTCGTCGGCGCACTCGACGAGACGGGCCGCACAGCGAGTGTCGTGCGCTGCGTTCTCGATCTGGCCGACGTGCTCGGTGCCCGCACGGTCGCCGAAGGCGTCGAGACCCAGGACCAGGCGGAGTGGCTGCGCCGCGAGGGATGCGACTACGCCCAGGGCTACCTGTTCGGCAAGCCCGAACATCCAGACGACTGGGATCACCAGCCCGCAGTTCAAGGCGCGCAGACAGATGAGCTGACGACAGGTTCGTGACGCCGGCTGTTGCCCGAGTCAGTCGAGTCCTGCCCGGCGATCCTGGGTGTCGCGGCGCACCTGGTCGGTCTGCACGCCGATCGCGGCGATCTGGTCAGCCAGACCTGGGTGCGTCGCCCGGAGTTGGTCGTGTGCGTTCGCCAGCGGGCTGAGCAGCTCCGCGGCGTCGTTCCCGGACAGCGCTTCGAGAACCGCCGGGTCGACCTCACCGACATGTCCGGCGAGGCTGCGCAACGAGGCCGCGTTGTCGCGGGCCCACGACGACACCGCGCGATCACCCGCACGCCGGTCACGTTCGGCCCGCACGCGGTCATCGCCGGTGGATCCGTCCAGATCGGACGGTCGCAGGCGCAGATAGCGGCGTTCCGCGGCCTGACGGCTGGCCACGCCGAGCGCGGGCGCCAGATCCGCCCAGCTGGTGCCGAGCGCGCGGGCGGCCGCGATCAGCTGAGGTTCCCAGCCGGCGAGCTCGGCTCGCAGCTCACGCAGCAGGACCAGTGCCGCCAGCACCTGGGTCTCGCTGAGTTCTTCGTCTGGGCTCGCGGCGGCGCGCACCGCCTCGTAGTCGCCGATCGGCATGTTGTCATCCTTTCGACGACATCCTACTTGTCATCGTTCCGACGACATGTTACAACAGATGTGCGCGTTGACAGCAGAAGACAACATCGAGGAGGTGCCGGATGTTGATGCGCACTGACCCGTTCCGGGAGCTGGACCGCTTGGCGCAGCAGGTGTTCACCGGGCCGGGCACGTGGTCACGGCCCACGGCGATGCCGATGGACGCCTACCGCTCTGGCGACGAGTTCGTGGTGGCGTTCGACCTGCCGGGCGTGTCCGCGGACGCCATCGAGCTGGACGTCGAACGCAACGTGCTGACCGTGAAGGCGGAACGGCGGCCGACGATCACCGGTGACAACGTCGAGATGCAGGTCGCGGAACGACCGCTGGGCGTGTTCTCCCGCCAGCTGTTCCTGGGCGACACCCTCGACACCGAACGCATCCAGGCCGCCTACGACGCGGGTGTGCTGACCCTGCGCATCCCGGTGCTGGAAAAGGCGAAGCCGCGCAAGATCGCCATCACGAACACCGAACAGGACGTCAAGCAGATCAACGCCTGACCGGGAGCGGTCGTGGTCGCGCGAACGCTCGACGAGGAGTTCGTCGCGTTGCTGTGCGAGGACGACGATCTGGTGTGCGCGGAGTTCGACGCGATCATCGCAGCGAACTGGGGGAAGCCACCGCTTCCCCCAGCACCGCGCCCGCCTGTCCCCTCGACGCCGTACCGGGGCGCGTTCCGGCCTCGGTGGCGGAACCACGTCCCGATCGGACGATCGGCACGGCAGCGTTCCCCTCCACCCCAGTGGCCTCGCACTGCCAGATCGCGGTGCGGGGCCACTGCGCGTCGAACCGCTGCACGGCACAGCAGTCCGCCGGAACAGGTTCGCCGGCTCGGTCAGCGGGCACACCACGAGCAGCAGCGCATCCGCCGACGAAAGACGTGACCATGTCCCCGCAGAACCGCCTGACCACCCTGAACAACGGCGTGCAGATGCCGATCCTCGGCTTCGGCGTCTACCAGGTCGCCGCCGAGCAGACCGAGCAGGTCGTCACCGACGCCCTCGCCGCCGGCTACCGCTCCATCGACACCGCCGCCGGCTACGGCAACGAGGAAGCCGTCGGCCGCGCGATCAAGAACAGCGGCATCCCCCGCGACGAGCTGTTCATCACCACCAAGCTGTGGGTCCAGGACCCCGGCGAGGACAACGCCCAGCGCGCGTTCGACGTCTCGCTGCAGCGCCTCGGGCTGGACTACCTGGACCTGTACCTGATCCACCAGCCCTTCGGCGACTACTACAGCTCCTGGCGGGCCATGCAGCGGCTGCACGGCGCAGGCCTGATCAAGGCCATCGGCGTCTCGAACTTCCACCCCGACCGGCTCGTCGACCTCATCGAGCACAACGAGATCACCCCCGCGGTGAACCAGATCGAGACGCACCCGTTCTTCCAGCGCGAGGCCGACCAGCAGATCATGGCCGATCGGGGCGTGCAGATCGAGTCGTGGGGACCGTTCGCCGAGGGGCGCAACGACCTGTTCACCAACCCGGTTCTGACCGAGATCGGCCGAACGCACGGCAAGTCCGTCGCCCAGGTCGTGCTGCGCTGGCTCATCCAGCGCGGCGTCGTCGTCATCCCCAAGTCCGTGCGGCCCGAGCGCATGGCCGAGAACCTCGCCGTGTTCGACTTCGAACTCACCGATCAGGACATGACCCACATCGCCGCGCTGGACACCGGCACGTCGATGTTCTTCGACCACCGCGATCCGGCGATGGTCAGCCGGCTCGGCACCGCCCGCGTCGACTGAGCGCCGCGATAGGTTCGCGGCGCTCCACCCGTCACCGGTGCGCGACCGCGAAGTCGTCGAAGCCCGCAGCCGTGTTGAAGACGCGCACACCGTTGGCACCACTGGAGAAGCTGGTGTCGGTCACGGAGATCTTCGGCGTGGCCATGTCGCCGACGTACACCTTGATGGCCGAGCCGATCGCCTCCACCCGCAGGTGGTGCCGGGTGTTCGGCCGCACGGTCACGGCGGCTGACGCGAGCTGCGTCCAGTTGTTGTCGGCCTTGCCGAGCACGACCCGTCCGCTGCCGGTGATCCCGGCGTAGTAGCCGCGGTAGGCGTCCGTCCCGGTGGTCGCCTGCGTCACGCGGAACACGACCCCGCTGTCGCCGGCGGCGGACTTCGGGGTGATGTCGGCGTCCTGCACGAAGTCCGTGAAGTTCGTGTCCAGCAACGACTTCCCGCCGAACGAGGTCCCGGTCTCGTACCGGCCCCCGGTCGCCGACCAGGTGCCGCCGTGCGTGGTCCAGCCGACGGCGTTGTTGTCGTCGAAGTTGTCCTTCACCCGCATGGTCACCGGCTGGATGGTGCCGTCGGCGTTGAAGGTCATCCGGTCATAGGCGACCTGACGGTCGTTGGCGCCCGAGCGGCTCAGCGGGCGCCGGTGGTAGACGATGTACCAGATGTCCGTGCCGGGCACGTTGATCACCGAGTTGTGGCCGGAACCCCTTGCCACGGCGGCGTCCTGGCTCAGCACGCGGCTGATCTTGGTGAACGGTCCGGTGGGAGAGTCGGAGATCGCGTACGACACCGCGTAGTTCGGTCCGGTCCAGCCGTCCTCGGACCACATGAAGTAGTACTTGCCGTTCCGCTTGAACATCTGCGAACCCTCGGTGAAGTTCGCCGGGGTGATCTCCTTGTACGTGCTGCCGTCGGCGAGCCGGCCGAGGCTGGTCATGTCCGCGTTGAGCTTGACCACGTTGGCGTGTCCCCAGCCGCCGTAGTACATGTACGCCTGACCGTCGGTGTCGATGAACACGTCCTGGTCGATGGGCTGCGCGCCGTTGACGAACTGGCTGATCAACGGTTTGCCGATCGCGTCCCGGTACGGGCCCTCCGGACGGTCGGCGACCGCGACGCCGATGCCGCCCAGTTCGGAGTTGCTCTGGATGTCGTTCGCGCCGAAGTACAGGTAGTACTTGCCGTTGCGCTGCACGGGAGCGGGCGCCCAGACGGCACGGCGTGCCCAGGAGACGTTCGCGGTGGTGAGGACGTTGGGGTGCTTGGTCCAGTTCACGAGGTCGGTCGAGGAGAACGCGTCGAGGTACGTCTGCTCGTCGTAGGGTCGCGACGACGTGGGAAAGACCCAGTACTTGTTGTCGTAGACCGCGACGTCCGGGTCGGCGTACCACCCGTCCACGACCGGGTTGCCGGCCTCCGCCGTCGAGAAGTCGGGCACAGCCGCCGCGGACGAGGCCACAGCGGGCACGCTGCCGAGCAGTGAGAGGGCCAAGGCCGCTAAGACGATCTTTGACGTCACGTCTCGTCCAATCCGCAGGGTTACAACGTTGTAAAACTGTGTGCATCGATCCAATCACTCTCCGTGCGCGGCTGTCCAGATCTGGAGGAGGAGGCCGGAACCCGCCCCGCCTTGACGGGCGGGTTCCTGGCTTCCTAGCCGTTCACGCCTGCTGCCGGGCGCGAACGGTTTCCCTGTCGGCGCCGGTCGCCGACGGTGCGGTGGTGGGCCAGGTCCAGGCGTACCGCAGGACGAGGGCGAGAAGGACCAACTCCAGTGCGATGCCCAGGCCGTAGAAGAACGTCCAGGTCTCGCCCACCACGTTGAACGCCGCGTAGGGGATCTGCACCGAGGCCACGACGAGGTTCGTGACGCGGTTCGCCCTGGCGGGCAACGTCATCGACAGCACGATCATGAGGATCGGGATCGCCATGAGCGCGAGGAAGGTGGTCAGCAACGTCTGGCTGACGTCGAACTCCCAGACGACGCCGACCTCGATGTCATCGATGACGCCGGGCTTGAAGAAGGCGATGATGTCCACGTAGGCGTACAGGAACATCACGCTCGTCCACGCCGCGGCGAGCTTGGCTCTCACCGGGATCCGCGGGTCTTCCAGCACGGGCTTGGTGGTTTGACGTGTTCTCATCGCAGGCTCCGTTGTCGTGGTGAGGACCGGTAGGCCCACGATCGCCGAGCCCGGCAACAGGCACATCGGCGTCCAGGCCGGGTCCGCACTGGCCGTTGGGAGAAGCGGCGTCTCGTTCTTTCGGTTGGTCCCCGGCGCCTCGGCGGTACCTAGGCTGGACGTGTGACCGCCAACGCCCTGAGCTCGCTGTTGACCGAGCCCCGCGCCCTGGGCGCTCCGGCACGGGTGTCGCGCGACTGGGTGCTGGTCGGGGCGTTGATGGTGACGGCGCTGCTCGAAGGAGTCCTCCGCGCCGACGTCGCCTGGCGGCCGTTGGCGACGGTGGTGGCGGTCGGTCTCGCGCCGGTGCTGCTGTGGCGGCGCACCCACCCGTTGGTCTGTGTCGTGGTGGCCTTCGGCACCGCGACGGCGTTGGGGCTGGCGAGCCTGCTGGGCGGGGCCCCGAGCGTGGGCCTCGACACGATGGTCTACCTCCTGGTGCTCGTCTACGCGCTGGTCCGCTGGGGCTCAGGGCGCGAGATCGAGATCGGGCTGGCAGTGGTGGCGGTGGCTGCCGGAATCGGTACGGTCGCCGACTACACCGGACCGGTCGACGTCTTCGGCGGGTTCGCCGTCCTGACGGCGTCGGCGGCGGCCGGAGCGGCGTTGCGCTACCGCGCCGAGAGCTGGCGCCGGGCGTTGGACCAGAGCCGCAGCCGGGAGCGGGTCGGCCTCGCGCGCGAGCTGCACGACATCGTCGCCCACCACATTTCGGCGATCGCCGTGCAGGCGCAGGCAGGCCGGGCGATGGCCGGGCAGCGTCCTGAAGCGGCGCTCGAGGCGCTGGCGGCCATCGAGGGGGAAGCGTCGCGGACGCTCGTGGAGATGCGGGCGATGGTCCGGGTGCTGCGCGACGGAGCGCCCGCGGAGTACGCGCCCCAGTCCGGCGTCGCCGACCTGGTGTCCCTCGCTCGCCGCGCCCCGGTCCCGGTGGTCGACGTGGAGTTGCCGGAGGACCTGGACGAACTTCCGCCCCAGGTCGACGCGGCGGTCTACCGGCTGGCACAGGAGGCGCTGACCAACGCCCTGCGGCACGCCCGCAACGCCTCGCGTGTGGAGATCCGGGTGGCGGAGGGCGCGGGAAGGCTGCGCCTCCGCGTGACCGACGACGGACAGGTCGACCCGGCACGGCCGGTGAACCGCGGCTTCGGGCTGCTGGGGATGACCGAGCGCGTGCAGCTGCTCGGCGGCACGCTGCGTGCCGGGCCGGCGCCCGAGCGCGGGTGGACGGTCGACGCCGAACTGCCGACGAAGACAGGCCGATGACGGTGCGCGTGCTGGTGGCCGACGACCAGGATCTGGTGCGTACCGGCCTGTCGATGATCCTCGCCGCGCAGCCCGGCATCGAGGTCGTCGGCCAGGCCGCCGACGGGCACGCCGCCGTCGAACTGGCGCAGCGGCTCCGCCCCGACGTGTGCCTGGTCGACATCCAGATGCCAGGGCTCGACGGAATCGAGGTGACCAAGCGCCTTGCGGGGCGCGGCGTCCCGGACCCGATCGCGGTAGTGGTGATCACGACGTTCGACCTCGACGAGTACGTCCAGGGTGCGCTTCGGGCCGGCGCCCGAGGCTTTCTGCTCAAGGACGCCGGACCGGCGCTGCTCGTCCAGGCCGTCCACGCCGCCGCCAGCGGCGATGCCCTGATCGCACCGAACATCACCCGGCGGCTGCTGGCCACCCTCTCCGCCAGGGAACCGCCGAGCCGGCAGCCTCAACCGATCGAGCCGCTCACCGAACGCGAGGAGGAGGTGCTGACGCTGGTCGCCCGTGGCCGCACGAACGCCGAGATCGCCGCCGAGCTGTTCATCGGTTTGACGACCGCCAAGAGCCACGTCGCCAGCCTGCTGACCAAGATCGGCGCCCGGAACAGGGTCGAGATCGCGATGTGGGCGTACGACACCGGCCGGGTGGCGGGCTGAACCGGACCGGCATGGCCGGGTCACCCGACCGCAGCGCGGTACGCCCCCGGCGTCTGGCCCATCACGCGGGCGAACGTGTCGACGAACGCACTGGTCGTGGCCCAGCCGCAGCGGTGTGCTGTCTCGGTGACCGTGGCGCCGCCGTTGAGCTCGACCATGGCCTGGAACACCCGGACGTTGGTGCGCCACTGGGGATAGGTGGTGCCGAACTCGGCGCGGAACAGCCGGGCGAGGTGCCGGTCGCTGGTACCGGTGCGAGCGGCGAGCCACCCGATCGTGCGTGGCCTGCTCAGATCGCTGGTGACCAGCGCGCACGCGTCCGCGAGGCGTTGATCGACAGCGGTCGGCAGCTCCAGCGGCGCGAGGTCTGCTCGGCGGACGCGGTCGCGGATCACAGCGCGCAGGCGGTGCACCTCGCGGTCGGGCAGGCCGTCCTCGGTGCAGGCCATCAGGAGCTCGCGCAGCAGGCTCGACACGGCGATCACCGTCGGGCGGTCGCCGGGGAACAGCACTTCCCCTGACGGGAATCGCAGCAGGTGCACCAACGTGTGCCCGTAGACGCGGTGTTCGTGCCAGGTCTGCGCGGGCGTCCAGACCGCGTGCTGAGCACTGGCGACCCACGTGCCGTGCTCGGTGGTCGTGGCGAAGATGCCGCTGCTGACGTAGAGGAGCTGATGGTCGCCGTCGTGCCGATGCCGCTCGATCACGGTGCCGGCCGCGACCTCATGGCGGTATTGCGACATGACACGGCAGTTTATCGGAAGTTTTCCAGCCGCCAGTGGATCACCGTGGACGGCATGGGAAGGTTCCTCGCCGACACCCGGCCGCTCGCGATCCCCGCCTACCGGCGCGTCTTCCTCGGGCAGGGCACCGCTGTCGTCGGCATGATGATCACCGCCGTCACCGTTCCGGTGCAGCTCTACGACCTGACGCGGTCGTCGCTCGTCGTCGGGCTCAGCGGCCTGGTCGGCCTGCTGCCGGTCGTCGTGTTCGGCCTGTACGGAGGCGCGATCGCCGACGCGGTCGACCGGCGCAAGCTGGCACTGGTCGCGTCCTCGGTGTCGTGGGTCATCACGCTCGCGTTGCTGACGCAGAGCCTGGCGGACGTCCGCTCGCCGGTGCTGATCCTCGGACTGGTCGCCGTGCAGTCGGGCAGCTTCGCGGTGTCGGCGTCCGCGCGCGGAGCGATCCTGCCGCTGCTCGTGCCGGCCGATCTCGTGCCGGCCGCCAACGCGTTGAGCTACACCGCGTCCACTCTGGGCCAGGTGCTCGGGCCGCTTCTGGCCGGTCTCCTCGTGCAGCTGCCCAACGGGTTCAGCTACGCCTACGCCGCCGACGCCGTGTTGTTCACCGCTTCCCTTCACGCCGCCGCACGCCTGCCGTCGTTCGGCGTGGCCGACGCGCTGGGGAAACCCGGCCTTCGCTCCATTGTGGAGGGTCTGAGGTTCCTGGGCGGCAACCCGGTGCTGATGACGTCGTTCGCGGTCGACATCGCCGCGATGGTGCTGGCGACGCCGGAAGCCCTGTTCCCCCAGGCCGCCGCGACCCGGTTCGACGGCGGAGTGGGCCCGCTGTACTCGGCGATCGCGATCGGGTCGATCCTGGCCGGCCTGGTGAGCGGCTGGATCGGCGGTGTGCGCAGGCAGGGTGTCGCGCTCACGGTCGCCGTCGTCATCTGGTCGGCCGCGATCGCCGTCGCGGGGTTCGCGCACAGCCTCTGGGCGGTCGTGGGCCTGCTGGTCGTCGCAGGCGCAGCGGACTTCGTCAGCGCCGTCTACCGGCAGGCGATCCTGCAGACCTATGTGCCGGACCGCCTGCGCGGGCGCTTGCAGGGAGTGTTCACCGTGGTCGTGAACGGAGGCCCGCGCCTGGGCGACCTGCGCGCCGGGTTCATGGCGGCAGCCACCACCTTCACCCTCGCGTGGTCCGGCGCCGCGGTGCTCTGCATCGCGGTCGTGCTCGTCGCCGCCGTGTGCGTGCGCCCGTTCTGGCGTTACGACGCCCAAGCCGTGCACGCACCTGCCGTCGTGGGTGACCCCTCCCCTGACGTGCTCAGTCAGCCTGCTCGGCGGCCCGCGCCTTCGTCGTAGGCCTGCTGGGCTCCCTGGATCTGAGCGCTGTGCTCGACGGTCCAGGCGTAGAGGTGGCCGAACGGCTCGCGCAGGGACTCGCCCAAGGGCGTCAGCGAGTACTCGACACCGACCGGTGAGGTCGGAAGCACGGTGCGACGGATCATCCCGTTCCGTTCCAGGCGCCGCAGCGAATGGGTGAGCACCCGCTGGGTGACCCCTTCCAACCGGCGCATCAGCTCGTTGAACCGCGTCGGCCGCTCCAGCACCGCCATGATCATCATGGACCACTTGTCCGCGATCTGGTCGAGGATCGGCCTGCTGGGACAGTCCGAGCGGAACACGACCTGGCCGCCGGTGACGTTCGCGGCCTCGCCGAGCAGGTAGGTACCCCTCATGATCTCTGGTTCCCCCGAAGTGCGTTCTTGATCTTTACCACCGCGCTGAGCAGGGTAGGTATGCATCGCAAACTTACAGGCCGATCAGCAACTCAGGGGATCCGTGATGACCGAACAGCCCTACTCGACCCTGCGGGTGAGCACCGATCGAGGGGTCGCCCGCGTCGTGCTGCACAACCCGCCGGTGAACGTCCTCGGCACGACGATGATGCGGGAGCTGCGCAGCCTGCTCGACGGGTTCCGCGACGACCCGTCGGTCCGGGTCATCGTCTTCGCCAGCGCCGACCCGGAGTTCTTCCTCGCCCACGTCGACATGCTGGTCCTGGAGGACGCGGACGGCCTCGACGAGCTCGCCAAGGCCGCTCCGGCGGGTGTCAACGTGTTCCAGGCCGTCGGCGAGCTGCTGCGCCACCAGCCCCAGGTGACGATCGTCGAGCTCGCGGGCAAGGCCCGCGGCGGTGGCGCGGAGTTCGTCGCGGCCGCGGACATGGCCTTCGCCGCGGCCGAGACCGCCGGGCTCGGCCAGATCGAGGCGCTCATGGGGATCGTTCCCGGTGGCGGCGGCACGCAGTACCTGCGCGAACGAGTCGGGCGCAACCGCGCCCTGGAGATCGTCCTGGCCGCCGACCTGTTCGACGCCGAGACCGCCGCCGCCTACGGCTGGATCAACCGCGCCGTCCCCGCCGCCGAGCTGCGTGGTTTCGTCGACCGGATCGCCCGCAACATCGCCGCGCTACCCGAAGGGGTCATCGCCGCGGTGAAGCGCGCCCTGCCCGCCGACGACCTCACCGCCGGATACCAGCGCGAGCACGACGCCTGGGCGTCCCAGGTCGAATCGCCCGCCGTGCGGAAGCTGATGGACGCGGCGTTGCCGAACGGGGTCCAGACACGCGAAGGCGAACGCGACCTCGAAGCGCTGATGCGCACCATCACCGGCTGACCCCCACGACAGTCCTCTGCGATCCGGACCGACGAGGTACATTTGGTCTAGACCATGCGCGATCAGCGACCTGCCGTCTGAGCACGAGGAGCACCTGTGGACTTTCTCAGCGACTTCGGCGCCGCGGTGCGCGAGCACCTCCGCCTGCTCGAGGAGCGCAACAACGCCGTCCTCGACGAGGTGGCCGGCCGCCTTCTCGACGTCGTCCGCACCGACCGACTCGTGCACACCGCAGCCACGGGACACGGCCTGGCCGCAGTCCTGGAGAGCTTCTACCGCGCCGGCGGGCTGGCCTGCGTGCGTCCGTTGTTCCACCCCGGACTGCTGCCCCTGCAGAACGCGAAGGCCAGCACCCAACTGGAACGCGTCCCCGGCCTGGCCGCGACGCTGACGGCGCAGGCCCAGGTCCAGCCGGGCGACGTCGCGGTCATCTTCTCGAACTCCGGCATCAACGCCGTCCCCGTCGAACTCGCCCAGGAACTCAAGCAGCGCGGAGCCTACGTCGTCGCGGTCGTCTCCAAGCCCCACATGGACAACGCCCCCGCACGATCCTTCGCCAAACTGGGCGACCTGGCCGATGTCGTGCTGGACACCGACATTCCGCCCGGCGACGCCGTGTTCCCCACCGCCAGCGGAGCCACCGCCGGCCTCTCCACCCTCTGCTTCATCTACCTGTGGAACCTCCTGCTGGTCCGCCTGACCACACTGGCCGACGCCGCCAACGTCCCCGTCCCCCTCTGGCAGAGCTCCAACCTCCCCGACGGCGACAGCGCCAACGAGAAGCACCTCAGCCGCTACCGGACACAGGTGCCGATGCTCTAGCAGCGCGGCGCCGGGCGAGCAGGATTCCGCCGATCACCAGCACCCCGCCCGCGAACGTGTTCCACCCCACCGGCTCGGCCAGCAGCACGACGCCCAACGCGGTCGACCACAACGGCGTCACGTAGGTGACCGTGGCCGCGACGGTGGGACCTGCTTCACGGATCAGGTCCAGGTTGAGCACGTAGGCGTACCCCGTCCCCAAGGCGCCCAGCAGCACCAACGCGAGCATGACGTGCACTCCCGGCCACACCGGCGGTCCGGAGAGGACCGGGGCGAACAGTCCCAGTTGGACGGTGGCGCAGGTGATCTGCACGGCGGACAACGCGCTCGCCCGGTGCGGCCCGCCGGAGAAGAACCGCCGCGTGTAGGCGAACCCCGCGCCGTAACACGTGGTGGCGGCCAGGCAGGCGAGCCCGCCCGCGAGCAGGTCACCGTCCAGGCCGCGCCACACCCCGAGCAGCACCAGCACGCCGGAAAAGCCGAGCAGCAGCCCTGCGAGCCGTGTCCGGGTCACCCGCTCCCCCGGCACGATCAGCAGCGCGAACGCCAGCGTCGTCAACGGCGTCGTCGCGTTCAACACGCCCGCCAGCACCGAGTCCACTTTGGACTCGCCGAACGCGAGCAACGTGAACGGCACCGAGTTGAGCAGCACCGCGACCACCGCCGCGTGTCCCCACGTGCGCGGGTCGCGCGGCACGGTCGCGCCTTGCGCGGCGCAGATCACCCACAGCGCCAACGCACCGAACAGACAGCGAGCCAGCGCGACCTGCACCGGCGGCACACTCGCGTCCACGGCCACCTTGATCAACGCAAAGCTGCTGCCCCAGATCGCGGACAGCAGCACGAACTTCCCAGTCGCTCCCACCGCGCGAGCATCGCCCGGCGAGGCATCATGAGTCCAACAAGTACGAGTTGGTCGAGCATGAGAGGCGCTCATGGCCCTGAACTTCGCCCAGCTGCGCTCGTTCCTCGCCGTCGTCGACGAGGGCGGCTTCGGCGCCGCCGCGGACACCCTCGGCCTCACCCAGTCCGCGGTCTCGCACGCGGTAGCCGCGCTCGAACGCACGCTCGGCCACCCCGTGCTGTCCCGCCGTGGACGCGCTGTGCCGACCCCGTTCGGCGAGGAGGTCCTGGCGCACGCCCGTGCCGCGGTGGCCGCGTCCGCGGCGATCACCGACCTGGCCGAGCGCAAGCGTGGCGGCGTGCGTGGCACGGTCCGGCTCGGCGCGCCGCCGAGCGTGTGCCAGGGCCTGCTGCCCGACCTGCTCGCTCGGTGGCGGGTGGAGTTGCCGCACGTGCGGGTCCGGGTGTTCGAGGGCGAGGACGACGAGGTCGCCGAGTGGCTGGCGGGCGGCACGGTCGATATCGCCGTCCTGGTCGACCCGCCGGCCGGTGCGGGCTCGCTGGTCGGCGAGGACGCCTTCCACGCCCTGCTGCGCGCCGACCACCCACTGGCGACGCTCCCGCACGTCGACGTGACCGACCTGGCCGACGACCCGTTCCTGCTGTCCTGTGGCGGCTGCGAGCACTACGTGCGGCAGGCGCACGCCGACCACCCGTTCACCCCGCGGCACCGGGTGCGCGAACTGGGCACGCTGCTCGCCATGGTCCGCGCCGGTGTCGGCGTGTCGATGGTGCCCGGCCTGGTGGCGTCGATGCTGCCGCCCGACCTGGTGCTGGTGCCGTTGCGCGAGCGGCTGGCACGCCGGCTCGTCCTCAGCGGACCCGCCGACCGCGGGTGGCATCCAGCCGTCACCGCACTGGTCGACTCGACCCGTGTCCCGTCGTGACAGCCGTCAGGAGCTCGCCGGTGTCGCGGCCGCGTTTGAGCCGGCCGCTCCGGTGGTATCGATCAGGATCATTCCGTCCCGTTCTGGAGGGTGCTCATGCAGGTCCAGGTCAACACCGACCACAACATCCACGGTGGCGAACGACTGGCCGCCTTTGTGACCACAGACCTGGAGAACAGCCTGTCCCGGTTCAGCGGATGGTTGACCCGGGTGGAGGTGCACCTCAGCGAGGACGGGGGCGGCAAGCCCGAGGACAAGAAGTGCGTCATCGAGGCGCGGCCTGGTGGCAAGCAGCCGGTCGCGGTCACCCACCACGCGACCACCGTGGACGACGCGTACGCCGGGGCGGCGCACAAGCTGGGAAGGGTGCTGGATTCCCGCTACACCCGTGCCCACGACCACAAGGGCAGTGACAGCATCCGTCACATGCCCGCTCCGGAAGACCCTGAGCTGGTCGGCGTGATCGAGGACGAGCCTCGGACCTGACAAGGCGGCACGGCGCTGCAGGCCCCATCGCCACTCGCCGAGCGGCACTCCACCGAACCGGTGGAGTGCTGCTCGGCGAGTGGCTTTTGCATGCTGCGGAACGGCTGCGGTGTCGCCGACATTGGTCGATCACGCCTCAGGCCGGGGTGCAGTGCAACGTCGGCGCGGCCGCTCTGCCCGTGGCCTGGAACCCGAACGTGGTGCTGCCGCCCGCGCCTATGGAGCCGTTCCACCCTGCGTCCGCGGCGACCACGCTGGCGCCGTCCTGCTTCAGGGTGGTGCTCCACGAGTTCGTGACCTGCTGGCCGCCCGGCCACGTCCAGCTGACCCGCCACCCGGCCATCGCCGTGTGGCGCTCGTTGGTGACGGTCACCGTCGCGACGTGTCCGGTGCTCCAGTCGCCGTTGACGTGCAGGCTCGCCGAACACCCCGCGGGCGGCAGCACCAGCAGCGTGATGGAGTTCGCCGGATACGTCGCGTCGACACGACCGTCGTTCACCGGGAGATCGACGCCGCGCACGATCGCGCTCAGGTTCGCCGGGCCGTAGGTGAACCGTTGTGCCGCAACGGTTCCGTCGAACCCGGCCGTCGACAGCGGTGACGTCAGGTCCTCGCCGGTCTTGTTGACGACCATGACGGTCAGCGCGTCGTCGGACGAGCGCTGTGCCGCGTACACCGCTAGCCGGCCCTGGTCGGCGGAGGTCGCCGAGACGCTGACGTCGCCGAACCGGCTGCCCGCGCCGTCGTAGTTGCGGTACATCCGGAACGCGTACGCGCCCGGATCGGTCGGCTTGGGCTCGCCCCACATCGTGGCGAGGTCGAGGCCTTCGCGGCCGAAGATGCCGAGGACGTCGGCCTGTGTCAGCGCTCCGTTGATGTCGTCGAGCGCGCCCCAGTTGTACTCGGTGATCGCGGTCTTGGTGCCGGGGTTGTACTGGTCGATCCACGACTTCATGGTGCGGATGAACTGCAGCGGCGGCGCGTTGACCCCGCCGGGGCCGATCCAGGACTCCTCGACGTAGGTGGGGTCCCACAACGACCTCGTGGACCGCAGCCGCAGCGCGTTGGACTCGGGGTCCTTGCCGCCGCCGATCTGCGGGTAGAAGTGCTGGTCGAAGTAGTCGAGGAAACGCTTACCTCCGTGGGCATCGCTGTAGTCCTTCATGTTCTTCAGGTACCACTGCGAGAGGTTCAGCCCGCCGTGCGCGGCCGAGTCGGCGCCGGGCCCGCAACCGTCCACACCGGACGCGACCCACTCGCAGTACCCCCAGCCGGACGGGCCGAGGACCGCGGCGCCGGGGTCGGCGGCCTTGATCGCCGCGGCGGTCGCCGTGCCCTTGCTTCCCAGTTCGTCGTACGAGACCAGCTCGGGGTGCACGTCGCGATGCGTGTGGGCCCACAGCACCGGCTCGTTGTCGAGCTCGTAGATCGGCACGCCGCCTTGCGCCGCCGTGCCGAACCTGCTCACCAGGTGCGACACCATCTCGCCGGCGAACGCCGCGTCGGCCCTGACCGAGGTGTCCGCGGGCACGCCGGCGAGGTTCGTCCCGTTGAGCAGACCGTTGCCGCAGTTGGGGTCCCACTCGTCGAAGCCGTCCTGCTGCGGGTACCTGGTCGCCGGGAAACCGCACGCGAACGGGTGCGACGAGGGCGAGTCCTTGGCCACCCAGCCGACCATCGGCACGGTGACGACCGGTTTGATGCCGCGGTCGAGGTTGGACCCGACCATCCACTCGAGGGTGTGCTGCTCGTCGGCGACGATGTTCTCGAAGTACCAGTCGCTGCCGGTGTTGTACGTGTGGTTCTTGAAGTTGTAGCGGCTGGACGCGTTGCCGCCCCAGCGCGCCACCGACTGGCCGATCTCGGCGTTGAACGCCGGGTCGCCGCCGTTCAGGCCGTAGACGCCGGGACTGATCGCGTGCCGGGCGGCGGACACGTCCACCGACAGCTCGGGCCCGGCGGCCGCCGCCGTGGCGCTCGTGGCCGCCTGGACCGTGAACGTCGCGGCCACGAGCAACGCCGCCGAGCCAGTGGCCGTGATCGAACGCGCTTTCCCCCATTGCCGCATCCACAGGACGGTCGCCGGAAACGCACAAAGCGTCAAGCACGAACAGGTCGAATCGACGGCGTTCGAGTCGAAGACCGAATTCGGATGAATGTGTTCACCCGATCATCGGCATTTCCGCCGCGGAGTCACCTGGACGCGGCAGCGGTCCACGGCTCTCCCCTGTCGCGCTTCATCGGCGGGACCTTGAAGTTCGCGTAGGAGTACTTGCCGGTGATCGAGCCGTCCGCGTCGAAGTGGAAGACGTCCATTCCCTGCCAGACCATGCGCGGGCCGTGCCGCAGGAGCCCGAGCAACCGCAGCAGCGGGTAGACGCCGCGGCCGTGCTGCCCGGAGACGTCGATCCGGCACGCCCAGCGGATCGCCGCGCGTCGTCCGGACTCGTCGACGAGCTTGTCGTGCACGTCGAAGCGCATCGCGCCGTACCTGCCGGCGAACTGGGGCGCGAACTCCGCGCGAATCGCGGCTTTGCCCCGGTGCTTCGCGCCGTCGCCCGGCTCGTACTCGGCGTCGTCGGCGAAGAAGGCCATGACGCGGTCGAGGTCGTTGACGTTGAAGGCGTCGACGAACTCGTCGACCGTCGCGGACAGGGAGCGCTGCTGCTGGGTCATGAGTCGTGGCCTCCGGCCGCGCAGGGGTGTGGTGCTGACCAGGCAGACGATAAAGGAACACCGTACTTTTAACAAAACCTCCTGGTAGAGTGCCTTTCACCATGGAAGCGTCGTTCCGGCGGGCACGGCGCCCGGACCAGAAGGAGCAGCGGCGGGAGACGATCCTCGCGGCCGCCCGCGACCTCGCCACGGCCAAGGGCGTGGCCCAGGTCAGCCTGGGTGACATCGCGGCCGCCGTCGGCCTGGTGAAGTCCAACGTCCTGCGCTACTTCGGCACCCGCGAAGAGATCTATCTGCAGCTCACCATGCGCGACGGCACGGACTGGGCCGACGCGGTGCGAGACCGGCTCGGGGACGCCTCCGGCATCGACCACATGGCCTCCGCGCTGGCGGACTCCTTCGCCGAGCGACCCCTGTACTGCGACCTCATCGGTCACGCCGAGACCATGCTGGAGCACAACGTCTCGCTCGAGGTGCTGCACACGTACAAGCTCTGGGCCATCGACATGTACGCGCGGGTCGGCGAGCAGATCATGGCCGTGTGCCCGGAGCTGACCGGCCGAGACGGCTCGTCCGTGGTGTTCGCCGCGGGCGCGTTCGTCGGCAGGTTGTATCCCCTGTCCCAGCCGCCACCGGCGCTGGCCGAGCTCTACGCCCGCGAGCCCGGGATCGCGGCGGTGTTCCCGCCGTTCCGTCCGACGCTGCAGCGCTTCGTCGCGGCGACCGCAGCCGGCCTGCCCGCGGTCCGAGGCGACTCGCCCTGACCGAGCGCTGTCCTGAGAGGACCCGAGCCCTCCCAGGACAGCGCGTGATCAGGAGCAGGCGCTCACCTCACCGTGATGTTGGAGTTGCCGCTGCTCTGGTATCCCTCGGTCGCGAGGATCATGTAGTAGCTGAAGTTGCCGAGCCGCATGTTGGCGCGGCTCCACGCGTCGAAGTGGTTGCCGGTGGTGATGGATCCACCGGTCCGCCTTTGCTGCCGGACGCTCCAGAACTGCGGGAACGTCTTGTTGTTGCCTTCGACGGAAGGCGCGTTGTACCGCATCGTCTGGTAGATGTCGTACGTGCCGCCGTCGGTGGTGACCGTGCCCTTGTAGGTGCCGGTGGGCCGGTAGTTGCCCCAGTTGTCGACGATGTAGTACTCGACCAGCGGGTTCGACGTCCACCCGTACAGGGTCAGATAGGCGTTGCCGGACGGGTTGAAGCTTCCGGAATAGTTCACCGTCCGCCGCGAACCGTTGCTCCAGCCCTTGCCGCCGACGAAGTTGCCGACATTGCTCCACGAGGTGCTGTAGTTGCCGCCGGAGCCGAAGTCCATGCAGACCCGGCCGCCGCCGTCGGTCCAGAAGGAGAAGTAGTAACCGCCGTTGTTGCCCGTCTGGCTCGAGCACGTCGCGGCGGCACCGACATCAGCACCGGCCACAACAGGCGTCAGCGCCATGACCAGCGCGGTGCAGGCGCCGCTGACGAGCAGTGCGACACGGCCGCGTTTGCGGCTCGACGGTCGGAAATTGCTTTTAGCCATATGCGGTACTCCTCGTCATCGAGGTTGGCACGGCGGCCAGGCAGCACGAAGCGACTCGTGCGAGTGAATGGTGATCGCGATGACGGCCGCCGTCGATTCGGACACTAGCAGTGCCGGGCCGACTCCGTAAGGTTGCCGAGAAGTTTCGAAACGTTGTCGCGAACCCGCACCGGTTATAGCAGGCTGCTTTTATGTCCATCAAACAAGTCGAATCAATCGAATTGTTCGACGGCACGTTTTGGATCGAGCTGAAGATTTAGTCGTCGAACGTCAGCGGGGTGACGACGACCCCGGCTATGGTTGCCCGCGTGGGCGTCTCTCTCTACTACACAGCTCGCCGCGCGGCGCCGCTGACCAACGCTGAGATCACGGCGGTCGGCCAGGTCGTCGGCACCTACAACGCGAGCGCGCCGTTCTCCTTGGAAGAAGAGGGTCTGCACCTCTACGACCGGCTGGAGCCGGGAACGGTGCTCGACGGGTCGACCAAGCTGCCCGCCGCGGATGAGCGGGCGGTCCCGTCGCTGGTGCACTGGCTGTCCGCGGTCACCGCGCTGCGCAGCGCGGTGACCGACGCGGACTGGACCTTCACCCTCGACGACTACGAGATCGAGTGGGACGACCACTCCGGCTACCACCTGCCCGGCCTCGCAGACTGATCCGCGAAGGCCGGTTCGGTGGTCGTCCCGCGCCGCTGGACGACGCGATGCCCGCCAGGACCTAGACCTGTTCTGGCTCGACCGTCGTCGCGGGCTCCTCACCAGGCTCGCGGCGGTCCTCGATCTTGATCCCGCACTTGCCGACCAGCGCGAGACCCGCGCCGATGGTCGTGGCCACCGGAGCTGCGAACGCCGCGACCAGTCCAAGGGCCACCGGGACCTCCAGCAGCACGTCGTTCCTGCTGTCCCGCACCACCACGCGGCGGTTGATGCCCTCGTCGACCAGCCCGCGCACGGCGTCGACCACCGAGTCGACGGCCGCGCGGGCGGAGTCGGGCCTGGGTTCGCTCATGTCTCTCCTCCAACTGCGGACATACCGGTACGACGCCAGCCTGCCCGAGGCCGGGCACCTGCCATCAGGGTTCCGCATGACTTACTCCCTCAGGAGTAGTCGTGCTGCGGTATCAGTCCTGCTGACCGGCCGCCATCCGCTCGCGGAGGCTGCGCGGGCGCATGTCCGTCCACACCTCGTCCACATAGGACATGCAGTGGTCCTTGGTCCCTTCGGTGCCGGTGCTGCGCCATCCGGCGGGGACGTCCTGGTCCACAGGCCAGAGCGAGTACTGCTCTTCGTCGTTGATCAGGACCTGGTACTTGATGTCCTCGTCCACTTGTTCATCGTCCTTTCGTCGTTTCGGATTCCGGTGCGTCCGCGGCGAGGGTCTCCTCGCGCGGGAACGAGCGCATGGTGGGACTCAGGGTCGTGATGACCGCGATCACCGCGATTGCGGCGGCGATCAGCAGGACCGCGTAGGTGCCGGCCACCGCCTGCACGAGCAGGCCGCCGAACGCGGGACCGGCCGCGGCGGACACGCCGGAGATCATCCCCATCACCCCGCTCAGCCGGCCGCGCAGGCGATCGGGGGTGAGCAGGAGCTGGTAGGTGTTGATCGTCGTGTTCGCGGTCGGCGGCAGCAGGGCCATCGCGAAGAACAACGCCCCCATCAGCAGGCCGTTGTCGATGAACACCGCCACCGGGGTGAGCACCGCCAGCGCCCAGAACACCACGATGATCGACGCGTACGGGCTCATCGCCCGGTGCAGGTACGGCGCGAGCAGAGCGCCGCAGATGCCACCCACGCCGAGCATCGCCGCCATGACGCCGATCTCGCCCGAGGAGACACCCCGGCCGGAGACCAGCACGATGATGACGATGTAGTAGGCGCTGAACAGGAAGTTGAGGCTCACCGCGCACAGCACCGTGACCCGCACGTGCCGTTGCCGCCAGACCCAGCGCAGGCCCTCGGCCATCTCCTTGCCCAGATGGCTGTCCGGCCGCTGCTCGACTTCGGAGCGAGGCACGCGCACGAACAGCAACGCCACGAACGAGATCGTGTGCGTGAGCACGTTGAACGCGAACGGCACCAGCCTTCCGACCGCGAAGAGGAAACCGCCCAGCGCCGTGCCCGACAGCTGCCCCACCGCGCCGCGGGCGGAGTTCATCGCCAGTGCCGTCGCCAGCTGCTCCTGCGGCACGATCTTCACCAGCGCGGCGCTTTCGGCCGGCCCGAACAGGCCGTTGCACACGCCCATCAACGCCGCCACCACCACGATGTGCGCCACGCCCAGCACGTCCAGCCAGAGCGCCAGAACCAGGCTGGCGACGGCCAGTGCCTGCGTCGCCTCGGCCGCGAGCATGATCTTCTTGCGGTTCCAGCGATCCACCAGGGCGCCGCCGGGGAGTCCCACCACGACCTGGGCCGCCGCCTCGACGCCCAGCACCAGCCCGGTCGTCGCCGGCGACCCGGTGAGGGCGAGCACCAGCAGCGGGAAGGCGATCATCGACGCGCTGAACCCCGACGCCGACAGCGCCTGGCTGATCCACAGCAGCCGGTAGTCGCGGTTGCGGGACAACGGAACGGTCATGGCTCAGCCCTTCCCGCAGTCGCGCGCGATGCTCCGCAGAGCTTCGGCGAAGTCGCCGGCCACCGACTCCACGGTCGCGAGGTCGTGCAGATCCGGTTGGTAGAACCAGGAGAACACCAGCTCGCCGCTCTGGACCGCGCCCACCACCTCGAGCACGTGCGAGCTGCTCTCCGCGGGATCGTGGTCCTGCCCCAATGACGAGTGCGACGCCACGTAGAGACCGCTGCCGGTGTTCTTGGCGGTGCTGTCCCACTGCCCGAGGTAGTTGAAGGCGATCTGCGGCCCCTTCCCGTCGCCGGACAGCCGCTCGCGTGCCTCGGGTGAGCCGAGGTGACGCAGCGCCGAGTAGCCGAACCCGTTGCCCGGCACGGCTCGCAGCTGCCGCCGGACCGACTTGACCACCTCCCGCCACCGCGGTTCGTCCTCCTGCGGCACGGTCAGGGCGATCGGGAAGATCGTGGTGAACCAGCCGACGGTCCGGGTCAGGTCGACCCCGTCGAGGACGTCCTCACGGCCGTGCCCCTCGAGGTCGATCGAGACGACCTCGTGCCCGGTCCAGCGGGACAACGCCCAGGCGAGCGCGCTGAGCAGGACCTCGTTGATCCGGGTGCGGTACGCGGTGGGTGCCGCGTGCAGCAACGCGTCCGTGGCCTCGGCGTCCAGCGTGATCGTCACGATCTCGGCCGGGGTCGCGGACTTCTCGGGCGCCCGGTCCACCGGCAGGTCGTGCACGTCCAGCGCAGCGGCCCAGTGTCCGAGCTCGTGATCGAGTCCACCCGCCGCCACGTGCTCGCCGAGACGCTTGGCCCAGTCCACGAACGACGTCGTCCTCTCGCCGAGGTCGGCCTGCTGGTAGGCAAGTTCGAGGTCGTCCAGCAGGATCCGCCAGGACACCCCGTCGACCACGACGTGGTGCGCGGCCAGGAAGAGGAACGGACGCTCTCCCCCGGTGAACAGAACGGCCTTCAGCAGCGGGCCGGTCCGCAGGTCGAAGCCGGCGTGGACCGCGTCGGCCACCTCCTCCATCGCGGCCATCTGATCGTCCACACCGGACAGGTCGTGGCGTTGCAGCAGCTCGACCGGCTCAGGGGCGGCGTTGTGTTGCCGCCACTGACCATCGACCTGCTCGAAGCGCATCCGGAGGGCGTCGTGGTGGGACCACAGCGTGTCCAGGGCCGCTTGCAACGCCTTCTCGTCCAGGTCGGCGGTCAGCTCCAGCAGCATCGACTGGTTGAAGTGGTGCGGATTGACGGTGTGGCTCTCGAAGAACCAGTGCTGGATCGGCGTCAGCGGTGCCGGGCCGAAGACCGGTTCCGCCTGCCCTCGTGTGGCCGACGGGTCGACCTCGCCGAGTTCGGCGGCGAGCACGTCGATGCTCTGGCGCAGGAAGAGGTCCTTGGACGTCAGCCCCAGGCCTGCCTTCCTGGCCCGCGACACCACCTGCATGCTGAGGATGGAGTCGCCGCCCAGGTCGAAGAAGTTGTCCCGCACGCCGACGCGTTCCAGCCCGAGCACGTCGGCCCAGATCTCGGCGAGCGCACGCTCGGCCTGGGTGCTCGGCTCGACGTAGGAGACCCCTGGGTCGGGAGCCGCGGTGACCGGGGCCAGCCTGCGCCGGTCGACCTTTCCGCTTGCGTTGAGCGGCAAGGAGTCCAGCGCCATGAAGGCGACGGGCACCATGTGGTCGGGCAGCGTCCGGCTGAGAAACTCGCGCAGGTCCGCCGTTCCGGGTGCCGTCGAACCCGCCACCACGTAGGCGACCAGGCGTTCGTCCTGCACGGCCGCGACGGCCTCGCTCACCTCCGGGTGCCGCAACAGTGCCGACTCGACTTCGCCCAGCTCGATCCGGAACCCGCGGACCTGCACCTGGTCGTCCGTCCGCCCGATGAACTCCAGCTCGCCGGACCCGGTCCACCGGACGACATCGCCCGTGCGGTAGAGGCGCGACCCGGCCGGGCCGAACGGGTTGGCCACGAACCTGTCCGCGGTCAGCCCTGGACGGTTGAGGTACCCGCGGGCCAGGCCCAGGCCGGCGACGTAAAGCTCGCCGGGAACGCCGATCGGCACGGGCTGAAGGGCACTGTCCACAACGTACACACGGGTGTTGGGGATCGGCTTTCCGATGGGCGGGGTCTCCGCGCCGGTCAGCGGTGCGCTCCAGGTCGTCGACACCGTGAACTCCGTCGGCCCGTAGCCGTTGAACATCCGCAGGCCCGGCGTCCAGCGAGCCGCCAGATCAGCGCTGCACACGTCGCCACCGACGATGAGCGTGCGGAAGTCCGGCAGTGACGTCTTCGGCACCGTGGCCAGTGCGGCGGGAGGGATCTCGGCGACGGTCACCGCCCGATGGGCCAGAAGTTCGGCCAGCTCCTCCCCCAGCAACGGGCCGGGAGGCGGTGCGACCAGGGCTGCCCCGGCGGGCAACGACATGCACAGCTCCAGCACCGAGACGTCGAAGCTCGGAGACGCGTACTCCAGGACGCGATCGGCCGAGGTGACGCCGAAGTGCTCGATCGCGGCCGCCGAGAGACTGGCCAGGCCGGTGTGCGGCACGACGACGCCCTTGGGTCGCCCGGTCGATCCGGACGTGTAGATCACGTACGCCGGGTGTTCCGGCAGCAGCGGACAGGTCCGGTCGGCGTCGGTGAGATCGCCGCTGTCCACTTCGGACAGCAGGCCGGGCTCGTCGAGCTCCAGCACTCCTTCTCCGCCGGTCAGGTTCGTGTCCATGTCTCGGAGGGTGAGGATCAGGGCGGGACGGGCGTCGTCGAGCATGAACGCGATCCGGTCCGCCGGATGGGCCGCGTCGACGGGCAGGAACGCCGCTCCTGCCTTCAGCACCGCGAGCTGGGCCACGATGATGTCCACCGAGCGCGGCAGGACGAGCGCGACGATCTGCTCAGGACCTGCTCCCCTGCCGGCCAGCACCCTGGCCAGCCGGTTCGCTCGCGCGTTGAGCTCGGCGAAGCTCACCACCTCGTCCTCGCCGAGCAGCGCCGGAGCGTCCGGAGCACGCCGCACCTGAGCCTCGAACAACTCCGGCAGCAGGCCGGCGGGAACGTCGCGATCCGTGTCGTTCCAGTCGACCAACAGCCGCCGGCGTTCTGCCTCGGACAGCAGGGTCAAGCGGGACACCGCTCGTTGCGGATCGTCCGCGATGTCCGCGAGCAGCACCTGCAACTGGTCGCCGAACCGCTCGATCGTGGTGGGGTCGAACAGGTCGGTGTTGTAGTTCAGCGCGACCCGCAGCCGGCCGTCGAGCTCCTGGAACTCGACGGTGACGTCGAAGTTGGCCGTTGTCAGCGGCAGCTCCACGTCCTCTGCCACCAGGCCGGGCAGCAGCGGCGCCTCCTGCGGAGCGTTCTGCAGCACCACCATGACCTGGAACAGCGGGGTGCGGGCGGTGTCGCGGTCGGGTTGGACGCTGTCCACGACCCGCTCGAACGGAAGGTCCTGACGGTCGAACGCGTCCCGGACGGTGTCGTGCACCTCGCCGAGGAAGTCGGTGAAGGCGAGGTCGCCACGCACGCGGGACCGCAACGCCAGCGTGTTCACGAAGAACCCGACGAGTCCGGTCAACTCAGCGCGCTCACGACCGGAGGCCACCGTTCCCACAGTCACGTCGTCCTGCCCTGCCAACCGTCCGAAGAGGACTTGACAGGCAGCGACCAGCGTCGTGAACAGGGTGGTCTCCCGCTGACGGCTCAACTCAGCGAGCCGCGCGGTCACCACCTCGGGAACGACGGTCTCCGCCACCGCTCCGTTGGTCGAGCGCACGGCGGGCCGGGGGCGGTCCGCGGGCAAGTCCAGCGGTGGGACGTCGGCGAGTTGGTTGCGCCAATACGACACCTGCTCGTCCAGGGCGCTCTCTGACAGCAGACCGCGTTGCCAGGCGGCGAAGTCCGCGTACTGCACGGGAAGCGGCGGCAGATCCGCCTGCTCGCCGCGCAGGGCGGCGCCGTACAGCACGCTCAACTCACTGGCGATCACTCCGTTCGACCAGCCGTCGGTGATGATGTGGTGCAGGGCCAGGGTCAGCACGTGCTCGTCGTCCGCCAGCCTGATCAGGCCTGGCCGCAGCAACGGACCGCGGCGCAGGTCGAACGGGCGGCGGCCCTCCTCGGCCAGCACGGCCATCAGGTCCGCGTCCTGAGGCAGATCCGTCACCGGCACCTGAACCTCGAACGGTTCCTGCACCACCTGGACGCCGCTTCCGAACGTCGTGCGGAGAGATTCGTGCCTGGCGACCAGTGCCGTGAACGCCGTGGACAGCGCTCCGACGTCCAACTGACCCACCAGCCGCACGGCGGTGAACGTGACGTACTCGGTGCCGCCCGGTTCGAAGTCGTCGAGGAACCAGAGCCGTTGCTGGGCGAACGACTGCTCGACGGTGCCGTGCCGGGGCAACACCGGAATCTGCCCGGCGCTCTCCGCACCGATCGCGGCGGCCAGACCGGCGACCGTCGGGTTGCTGAACACCATCCTCGGCGACACGCTCGTCCCGCACTCGGCCAGCAGCCCGGACACCAGCCGGATGCTCATGATCGAGTCGCCGCCGAGCTCGAAGAAGTTGTCGTCGACACCGACGCGCTCCACACCGAGCAGGCGTGCCCAGAGGTCCGCGACGGTCCGTTCGAGGCGGGTACGCGGTGCCACATAACGTGCGGTGGTCGCCGCGCCCGGTGCCGGAAGGGCCCGGCGGTCGACCTTTCCGTTGCGGCTCAACGGCAACTCGTCCAACGCCATGATCACGGCCGGCACCATGTACTCCGGCAACGTTGCCACGGCGTGTTCGCGCACGTCCGAGGGCTCGACGGTCGCCGGTACGACGTAGGCGACCAGCCTGCCGCCGTCGAGAACGGCCACGGCCTGGCTGACGGCGGGGTGAGCGGCCAGCGCGGCCTCGACCTCGCCCAGTTCGACCCGGAACCCGCGCAGCTTCACCTGGTCGTCGGACCGTCCGAGGAAGGCGAGCTCACCGTCAGCGGTCCGCCGGACGACGTCTCCGGTCCGGTACATGCGCTCGCCCGGCGCGCCGAACGGGTCGGCCACGAACCGTTCCGCCGTCAGCCCAGGCCGGTTCAGGTAGCCGCGAGACAGCCCCGAACCCGCGATGCACAGTTCACCCGGCACGCCGAGAGGCACCGGTCGTAGATCATGGTCGAGCACGTAACCGCGCATGTCGTCCAACGGCCGCCCGATCGGTACCGGGTCGGCCACCAGCTCGTGCATCCGGTGGGCGGTCGCGAAGGTGGTGGTCTCGGTCGGGCCGTAGCCGTCGACGACCACCAGACCGGGGCAGGCCGCCAGGACCCGGCGCACTGCGGCCGCCGGGACCACGTCGCCGCCCGTCCACACCTCGCGGACACCGGCCAGGCAACCGGGTGCGTCCTGGGCCACCAACCGGAACAGGCCCGCGGTCAGCCACAGCCCGGTCACCTGATGTTCAGTGATCGCCCGGTGCAACGACTCCACGGTCAGGTCCGGAGTGTCCGCCAGCACCACCTGGCCGCCGTTGAGCAACGGCACCCACAGTTCGTAGGTCGACGCGTCGAACGCCAGCGGTGAATGGGCCAGCACCCGTTCATGGGCGCCACCGCGGAACCGGCCGTCGGAGGCCAGGCCCACCACGTCCCGGTGACGAACCGCGACACCCTTGGGCATTCCGGTCGACCCCGACGTGTACATGACGTAAGCCAGGTTGTCCTGATCGATGCGCGGCTCCGGGCCCGTTGCCGACTCCTCGGCACCGACGAGCACAATCTGTCCGCTGTGGACCCGATCAGCTGCGGCCTGCCAGGCGGTATCGGTGATCAGCACCGACACTCCGGCCTCCGCCAGCATCGAACGCGTTCGCTGCTGTGGCGCGCGAACGTCGAGCGGAACGTAGGCCCCACCGGCCTTCAGCACCGCCAGTTCGGCGACGCAGTGTGCGACCGAGGGCTCCAGCAGCAGTCCTACGCGGTCCTCCGGCCGGACGCCGAGCTCCACCAGTCGATTGGCCAGGTGGTTCGAACGGGCGTCCAGCTCCGCGTACGACAGGGTGCCGGCCGCCGGTGCGTCCGGCGTGCGGACCACCTGGGCGGCGAACAGTTCGGGAACTGTCGCCGCGGGCAGGTCACGGCGAGTCCCCTGGCTTGCTTCGAGGACGCGGCCGCGCTCGTCGTCGGACATCCACGGCAACGTGGCCACCGGAACGTCCGGGTCGCTCGCGATGCCTTCGAGAACCAAACGCAGACGTTCGACCATCGCGCGGACCGTGGAGGCGTCGAACAGCGCCGGATCGTAGGCGAGGTCCAGAGCGAGGCTCTCACCGAGCGAGGCGCGCAGACACAGCGGGAAGCTGGTCGCGTCCGACGAGTTGACCTCCAGCACCTGGGGCGCCCCGGCGGTCGCGGGTTCGCTGACCGGGTAGTTCTCGAACACCACCATGCTGTCGAACAGGTTCTGCCCGGCGGGCACGTCGCTCCAGGGCCGCAGCTCTCCGAGAGACACGAAGTCGAAGCTCCGCGACTCGCTCTGCGCGGCCTGCACCTCCCGCAGCCATCCGGCCACCGTCCATCCACTGTGGACCTGGATGCGGGTCGGCGCGGTGTTGATGAACATCCCGAGCATCGACTCGACACCGGGAAGCTCGGCCGGGCGGCCGGACACCGTGGTGCCGAACACCACGTCCTGCTCGCCGCTGTAGCGCGACAGCAGCAGCGCCCACGCACCCTGGATGATCGTGTTGAGGGTGAGCGCGGTGCTCCGGGCGACCTCCTGGAGTCCGGACGCCGGAAGTTCGACGCGGACCGACTCAGCCGACTGCGTCCGGTGCGCCTGAAGCGGGCGACGATCACAGGGCAACGGAGTCGGAGCCTCGAAGCCGGAAAGCGTCCGCCGCCAGTACTCCTCCGCCTGCCGCGGATCCTGCTCGGACAGCCAGGTCAGGTAGTCCCGGAACGGGCGGCGGGCCACGAGCTGGGGCTCGCTTCCTCCCGCCACGGCCGCGTACTGCTCGCAGACCTCGGCGAACACCTGGGCGGCGCTCCACCCGTCGAGCACGACGTGGTGCGAGGTCCACACCATCAGCACCTCGTCGCCGGACAGCGCGATGATCGCCACCCGGGACAGCGGTGCCGTGGCCAGGTCGAACCTGTCGGCACGATCGCGTTCCAGCAGCTCGCGCAGCGCGGCTTCGCGGTCGGCCTCGGACCGGTCCCGCCAGTCGTGGTGAGTGACGGGCAGCACCACGTCACGTTCGACGACCTGCACCGGTTCCTCCACGCCGGCCCACACGAGCCTGCTGCGCAGCGCCGGGGTCCGGTTCGTGATCTGTTGCCACGCCTCGCCCAGCCCGCTCGGGTCCGTCACACCGGACAGCCGAAGGCGGATCTGCTCGAAGTAGGCGGCCGAGTCGGTGTCCACCAGGCTGTGGAACAGCATTCCGGCCTGCAACGGGGTCAGCGGGTAGATGTCCTCGACCGAACCGGTGACCAGGTCGTCCACCTGTGCCTGGTCGAGCCGGACGAACGGGAAGTCCGACGGGGTCCGGCCTCCTGCTCCCGGTGTGCCGCAGTGCTCGACGATGTCCAGCAGGTACGCGATCAGCTGTTCTGCCAGGCCCTGCACGGTTTCCTCGTCGTGCACGGCGGTGGAGTACGTCCAGCCCAGCTCCAGCTCGCCGTCCTCGACGACGCCGGTCACCTCCAGCAGGTAGGCGCGCTGCCGGTCAGCGGCCACGTCCTGGCCGATGCCGGTGCCCCACGAGCGGTAGAACCCGTCCGAGTCCGCGGTGGCGTTCCACTGGCCGTGGTAGTTGAAGCCGATCTCGGCCGGCTGACCGGTCTTCAGCGCGCCGTAGCTCAGTCCCTTGTGGGGGATCGCGCGCAGCTGTTCCTTGGTGGACTTGAGTGCGTCGCCCCAGCCCGTGTTGGGCACCGTGAGCGAGACGGGGAACTCCGCGGTGAACCAGCCGACGGTGCGTGACAGGTCGATCCCGTCGAGGATCTCCTCGCGGCCGTGACCTTCCATCGCCACCAGGACCTGCTCATGGCCGGTCCACCGCGACAACACCCGGCCCAGCGCCGCCATCAGCACGTCGTTGACCTGGGTGCGGTACACGTCGGGAACCTTGCGCAGCAAGGCATCGGTGTTCTCCGGGTCGAGCCGCATCGAGATCGTGCGACTGGACCCGGCCGTGTTCGCACCGGTGCGGTCCACCGGCAGCCCTGGTGACGCCACGGCGTTGTCCCAGTACGCCAGGTCTTCGTCGAAGCCACCAGCAACGACGTGCTCGGCCAGCCGCCGTGCCCACAGGTGATAGGAGGTCGTCTTGGCACCGAGGTCGATCGGCTGATCCGCCCGCACCTGGTGGTAGGCGGTCTCGAGGTCACCGAGCAGGATCCGCCACGACACTCCGTCGATGACGAGGTGGTGGACGGCGAGGAAGAGCCGCGGTGCCCGGTCGCTGAAGGTGAACAACACCGCCGCGACCAGCGATCCGTTCTCCAGATCGAGGCCCGACTGGGCCCTGAGAGCGAGGTCCTGAACGTCCTCTTCGGACAGATCGTGGCGCTTCACGAGCACGATGCGCTCAGCCGGTGCGAACTCCTGCTGCCACTGGCCGTCGACCTGGGTGAACCTGGCGCGCAGCGCGTCGTGGTGGGCCACGACCGCGTCCAACGCCCTGGACAACGCCTCGTCGTCGAGGTCAGGGGGCAACTCGGCGAGCGTCGACATCGTGAAGTGACGCGGATCGTCGTGCTCGGTCTCCAGCAACCAGCGCTGGATCGGGGTGAGCGGCGCCGGGCCGAGGATCAGATCGGGGTCAGCCGGCTCAGCCACGCCCGTCCCCACGACGACCGCGAGTTCGGCGACGGTCTGGTGGCGGAAGATGTCCTTCGAGGTCAGCCGCAATCCCGCCTGCCGGGCGCGGGAGACGACCTGGATGCTCAGGATCGAGTCACCGCCCAGCGCGAAGAAGTTGTCCTCCACGCCCAGCCGCTCGACGCCGAGCACGGCGGCCCAGACTTCGGCCAGCCGGCGCTCGGTCTCCGTGCGCGGGGCAGTCCCGCTCGGACCTTCCTGCCGGCGGGCCGGTGCGGGCAGGGCGTTGCGGTCGACCTTGCCGCTCGTGGTCATGGGCAGCCGGTCGAGCACGACGAACGCGGACGGCACCATGTAGTCGGGCAGGGTCTGCTTCAGCCAGGCGCGCAACTCCAGCGCCTCGGGCGTCCGTTGAGCGGGCACGAGGTAGGCGACCAGTCTGCGGTGCCCCTCGTCCTCCCTGGCGACGACAACGGCCTCGGCGACCTCGGCGTGCCCGCGCAGTGCCGCCTCGACCTCACCGGGTTCGATGCGGAAGCCCCGGATCTTGACCTGCTCGTCGACGCGTCCCAGGTACTCCAGGAGCCCGCCGGCCGTCCAGCGCACCCGGTCGCCGGTGCCGTAGAGCCGGCTGCCGGGCGGCCCGAACGGGTTGGCCGTGAACCTCGCCGCGGTCAGTCCCGGCCTGTTCAGGTAGCCACGGGCAAGGCGGCCGCCAGCCAGGTGGAGCTGACCGGGGACGCCGATCGGCACCGGACGCAGCAGTTCGTCGAGCACGTACGCCCGCACGTTGTGGCCCGGTCGGCCGATCACCGGGCGGTCTGCGGCGTCGAGCCGCGTCCACACGACGTCGACCGTGGTCTCGGTCGGCCCGTAGTGGTTGTACGCGACCGTCCCCTCGATCGCGGACAGCTCACGCCACAACGCCTGGTCGACCGCGTCGCCGCCGAGCATGAGGACCGACGGCTGATGGCGTCCGCCGGCGAACAGCCCGGCCAGAACCAGTTGCTGGACATGGGAAGGCGTCGAGTCGACCAGGTCGATCCGCCTGCTGACGACGTAGTCCGCCAACGCCTCGGGGTCGAGACGCAGGACGTCGTCGATCAGGTGCAGTTCGTGACCGTCGGCCATCATGAGCAGGCCGTCCCACGACGCGTCGAACGAGAACGCGGACGTCAACGCGACCCGCATCCGCTCGTTCCCCTGGGCGGCACCGAACTCGGTCCGGTGGTCGTGGCTCAGCTCGGCCAACGCACGGTGGTCGACGACCACGCCTTTCGGCACCCCGGTCGAACCAGAGGTGTAGATGCAGTACGCGGCGCCATCAGCCTCGATGTCCAGATTCACGGCGGAGCCGTCGAGTGCCGGAATCGAGTCGACGACCACCACCGGCTGGGCGTCGCGCAGCACGAAGTCGATCCGGTCGGGTGGCAGCTCAGGGTCCAGCGGCAGGTAGACCGCGCCGGACTTGAGCACGGCGAGGATCGCCACGACCACGTCCGCGGACCGGGGCAGGGACACGGCCACGAACCGTTCGGGAGCGGCACCGTTGTCGATCAGGTAGCGGGCCAGCCGGTTCGCGCGGGCGTTCAGCTCGGCGAAGGTCAGTTCCTGGTCCTGGAAGACCACCGCGGTCGCGTCCGGGGTCTTCGCCACCTGTTGCTCGAACAACTCGGGCCAGGTCGCCGGAGGCACAACGACATCGGTGTCGTTCCACGACACCACGAGTTGCTCCTGCTCGGTGCCGGTCAGCAGGTCGAGCCGCGCCACGGGCCGGTCGGGGTCGGCCACGACCGCGGCGAACAGGACGCCGAGGTGCCCGATCATCCGGTCGATCGTGGCGGCGTCGAAAAGGTCGGTGTTGTAGTCGACGAGTCCGCGCAGGCCGTCGTCGTGTTCCTCGAACTCGAACCCGAGATCGAAGGTGGCCTTGGTGATCGGCAGGGCGAACTCGCTGACGGCAAGGCCGTCCAGTCCGGGCAGCCGGTTGCCCGCGTTCTGCAACGTCACCATCACCTGGAACAGCGGGGACCGGCTGGTGTCGCGGTCCGGCTGGAGTTCGTCCACCACCCGTTCGAAGGGCAGGTCCTGGTGGGCGAAGGCGTCGAGCACGGTCTCCCGCACGTCCGCCAGGAGCTCCCGGAACCCACGCCGGCCGTCGATCTCCGACCGCAGCACGAGGGTGTTGACGAAGATTCCGACCAGCCGCTCCACCTCCGGCTGCTCACGGCCGGAGCTGACCGTGCCGACGGCGATGTCGTTCTGACCGGACAGGCGTTGCAGCAACAGCTGGCACCCGGCCACGAGCGTCATGAACAGCGTCGTGTCCTTCTGGCTTCCCAACTCCCTGAGCGCGGCAGTGACGTCCGCGGGCACGGTGAACTCCCGCGAGGCGCCGTTGGTGGTCTGCACCGGGGGCCGGGGGCGGTCGGTCAGCAGCTCCAGCGGGGCGAGCCCGTCGAGCTGATCGCGCCAGTACTCGACCTGTTCCTTCATCGAGTCGTCGGCCAGACGTTCCCGCTGCCACGCGGCGAAGTCCGCGTACTGGATCGGCAACGCGGGCAGTTCTACTGACCCGTTGTAGAGCGCGCTCAGCTCTTCGGACAGCACACCCATCGACCAGCCGTCGGTGATGATGTGGTGCAGGGAGAGCACGAGAACGTGTTCGTCCGCGGCCAATCGCGCCAGCAGGACTCGCAGCAGCGGGCCGTGTTCCAGATCGAACGGCCGGGTCAGTTCGTGGAGTTCGACGTCCTGGGTCTCGACCACGGACACAGCGATCTCGTACGGCGGGTGCACGACCTGCCGCGGCCTTCCGTCGACCGACTCGAAAGTGGTCCGCAACGACTCGTGCCTGGCGATCAACGAGTTCAGCGCGCGGCCGAGCGCGTCCACGTCCAGCGAACCGTTCAGCCGGATCGCGAAGACAGTGACGTACTCGGCGCTGTTCGGGTCGAACTCGTTGAGGAACCACAACCTCTGCTGCGCGAACGACAACGGGAGGTCCTGGTCGCGCGGCACGGCCGGGATCGCCGGCACGACCGGGCCGCTGCTCGCGGGCAGGTCTGCGGCGAGCAAAGCGGGCGTGGGCGAGGAGAACAGGACGCGCGGCGACACGTCGGCACCGAAGGCCGCGCGCAGCCGGGACGCGACCCGGATGCTCAGGATCGAGTCGCCGCCCAGTTCGAAGAAGTTGTCGTCCGCGCCCACCCGCTCGACGCCCATGACCTCGGCCCAGATGGCGGTGACGGTCCGTTCGGCGTCCGTCCGAGGCTCCCGGTACCCGCTGCTCGCCACCGCGCCCGCGTCCAGCGCCAGCAGCGCCTGCCGGTCGAGTTTCCCGTTGCGGGTCAACGGGACCTCGGCAAGCGGCACGAAGGCCGACGGCACCATGTAGTCGGGCAGGGTGCGCATCAGTGCGACACGGAGGTCCGCTGTGCTCGGCATCTCTCCGTCGGGCACAACGTAAGTGACCAGCCTGGCGTCGCGCGCCACCACGACGGCCGAGGTGATCTCGGGCAGTGCGAGCAGGGCGGCCTCGACCTCACCGAGCTCGATGCGGAACCCGCGGATCTTCACCTGCCGGTCGGCGCGGCCGACGTACTCCAGCTCGCCTTCCCCGTTCCACCGGGCGAGGTCACCGGTGCGGTACATCCGGGTGCCGGCCGCACCGAACGGGTCGGCGACGAACCGGTCCGAGGTGAGGCCGGGGCGGTTCAGGTAGCCACGCGCGAGGCCCGCCCCCGCCACGTACATCTCGCCGGCGACCCCGACCGGGACCGGACGCAGGCGGGCGTCCAGCACGTACACCCTCAGGTCGGGCAGGCCCACACCGATCGTTCCGGCCGAGTCCTTCGTGAGCACGGAGCAGGTGACGTGCACGGTGGTCTCGGTAATGCCGTACATGTTGACCAGTACCGGCCCGGAGTGCCGCTCCCCCAGCCGCCGCACGTCGAGTGCTTCACCACCGAAGATCACGTACCGCAGCGCGTCGAGTTCCGGCGCGCCCATCAGCTCGTAGTACGCCGAAGGGGTCTGGTTGAGCACGGTCACGTGCTCGTCGGCCAGCAGCCGCAGGAACTCCCGCGGTGATCGGGACACGGCCTGGGGAACGACGACCAGCCGTCCGCCGTGGAGCAGCGGACCCCAGATCTCCCAGACCGAGAAGTCGAACGCGTAGGAGTGGAACAACGTCCACACGTCGTGCTCGTCGAAGGACAACCATTCGCGAGTGGCCTCGAACAGGCGCGTGACGTTGCTGTGCGGGACGACCACTCCCTTGGGCACACCGGTCGAGCCGGACGTGTAGATCACGTACGCCGCGTTCTCCGGGGACAGCAGCGGGCTTGGAGCGGTGTCCGGACAGCCGTCGCTGTCACCGATGTCCTCCAGCACCACAACGGGCCGGACGTCGTCGAGCATCGCGTCGATCCGCTCCTGCGGAAGGCCCGGATCCACCGGCAGGTACGCGGCACCCGTCTTGAGCACGGCGAGGATCGCCACGATCATCTCGGCCGAGCGCGGCAGGACCAAGGCGACGAACCGCTCCGGTCCGGCGCCCAGTTCGATCAGTCGGTGAGCCAAGCGGTTGGCCCGTACGTTCAGTTCCGCGTACGAAAGGCTCTCGCCCTCGCACGTGACCGCGATCGAGTCAGGAGTCCTGGCCGCCTGCGCCTCGAACAGCTCCGGCAACGTGCCAGTAGGCAGATCGTGGGCAGAACCGTTCCACTCCACCAGGACCTGGTGCTGCTCGGACTCGGTCAGCATCGGCGTCTCCGACACAGCGCGGGCCGGGTCGGTGATGAACGCCGTCAGCAACACACCCAGGTGCGTCGCCATCCGTTCGACGGTGTCCGCGTCGAACAACCTCGGGTCGTAGGAGAGTGCGACGTGCAGTCGTTCGTCGAGGTGAGCGCGCACGCTGAGCGGGAAGCTGGTCGTGTCCACCGCCTGCACCCCGGTCACCCGGATGCCCCCGGTGGAGGATTCGTCGAACGGGTAGTTCTCGAAGACGACAGAGCTGTCGAACAGGGAGTTCCCTGCTGCAAGGTCGCTCCAGGTCCGCAGTTCGGCCAGCGACACCGCCTCGAACCTCCTGGACTCGGCCTGCTGCACCTGCAGATCACGCAGCCAGTCCACCAACTGCTGGGTCTCGTCGACCCGCGCACGGGTCGGCACCGTGTTGATGAACATGCCGATCATCGACTCGACCCCGGCGAGCTCAGCCGGACGCCCGGACACGGTGGTGCCGAAGACGACGTCCTGCTCGCCGCTGTAGCGGGACAGCAGCAACGCCCACGCGCCCTGGACGACCGTGTTCACGGTCAGGCCGTTCTGCTTGCTCACCTCTCGCAGCTGCGCGGACTCCTCCTCCGACAACGCGATGTGCGCCGACTCGGAGGACTCGGTCCGGTGGGCCTCCAGGGGTTTCCGGTCGAACGGCAGCGCGGTGGCCGACTCGAACCCGGACAGCACTCCCCGCCAGTACTCCTCGGCCGCGGACCGGTCCTGCCGGTGCAGCCACTGCAGGTAGTCGCGGAACGGGCGCCGGGCAGGCAGGTCCGGCTGCCGGTCCCCCACGATCGCCGCGTACTGCTCGCACACCTCGGCGAAGACCTGTCCGAGGCTCCAGCCGTCCAGCAGGACGTGGTGGAAGGTCCAGACGAGCAGAACCTCGTCGTCCGGCAACGCGGCGATGCTCACGCGCATCAGCGGGGCCGCGGTGAGGTCCTTCGCGGCAGCGCGATCCTCCGCCGCCACCCGCGAAGCCTCGTGGTCCACATCGGACAGCTCGCGCCAGTCGTGGTACGAGATCGGGACCACGACCTGGCTGTGCACCAGGAGAAGCGGCTCGGCCACGCCTTCCCAGGCCACGGAACTCCGCAGCACCGGCGTGCGGTCCACGACTCGTTGCCAGGCCGCGCCGAGCGCCTCGGGATCGGCGACGCCGGCCAACGTCAGGCGGGCCTGGTCGAAGTAGGCGCCGGACTCGGCGTCCACCAGGCTGTGGAACACCATCCCGGCCTGCAACGGCGTCAGCGGATGGACGTCCTCCACCGTCTTCCCGTTGCCCACCAGGCGGTCCACCGCAGCCTGATCGAGCGTCGCCAGCGGGAAGTCGGACGGCGTGCGCCCACCCGCGTCCGGCAGGGAGCAGTGGTCGATGATCTCCAGCAGTGCCTGACGCATCTCCTGGGCCAGGCGCGTCACCGTGGCGTCGTCGTGCACCTGGTCGGAGTACAGCCAGCTCAGCGCCAGTTCCCCGTCCTCCACCGCACCTGAGATGTCCAGCAGGTGGGCACGGGTCTGCTCGGGGGCCAGGTCCTGGCCGACGTTGGCGCATCTGGCCTGGTACAGCGAGTTCTCGTCCGGCGCGAGGTCCCATTGGCCGTGGTAGTTGAAGCTGATCTGCGGCGACGGGTCGCCACCCAGAACAGTTGGGCGCAGATGACGCAGGGCACCGTAGCTGAGTCCCCGTCGCGGCACGGCACGCAGCTGTTCCTTCACCGACTGGAGAATCTCGCCCCAGTGGCTGTCAGTGGGAGCGGTGAGCGCGAACGGGAACATGGTCGTGAACCAGCCGACCGTGCGGGAGAGGTCGACGCCGTCGAGGATCTCCTCACGGCCGTGCCCCTCCATCGCGACCAGCGTGCTGTCTCGACCCGTCCAGCTCGACAGAACCCTGCCGAGCGCGCTGAGCAGGACGTCGTTGATCTGCGTGCGATAGGCCCGGGGAACCTTGTGCAGCAACGCGTCCGTGTGTTCCGCGTCCAGCCGGACCGTGACGGTACGGGTCGAACCGACGGTGTTGTGTCCGGAACGATCCACCGGCAGATCGGTCCCGCCTGACACCGCCGTCCAGCGGGCGAGGTCGTCGTCGAACGCACCGGACTCGACGTGCTCCGTCAGGCGTTGTGCCCAGCGGGCGAACGAGGTGCCGACCGGCTCCAGTTCGAGCTGGCGGTAGGCCGTTTCGAGGTCACCGAGCAGGATGCGCCAGGACACTCCGTCGATCACCAGGTGGTGCGCGGTCAGGAAGAGCCGCGGTCGCCGCTCGGACCCGAGATCGAACAGCAGGGCCTGGATCACCGGGCCGGTCTGCGGACTCAGGCCGGTCTGGGCGATCAGCGCCTCGGTCTCGATCGCGGCCCGTTGCGCTTCCGAGTCCAGTGTGGACAGATCGTGCCGACGCAGCACCTCGGCCGGCTCGGACGGCGCGATCTCCACGCGCCACTCACCGTCGATCTGCTCGAACCGCGTGCGCAGCGCGTCATGCTGCGCCACAACGGCGTCAACGGCCTCTCGCAACGCCTTCTCGTCGACGTCGGCGGGCAGTTCCACCAGCATGGACATCGTGAAGTGCTCGCGCGCCACCGGCACGGTCTCGAAGAACCAGCGTTGGATCGGCGTCAGCGGTACCGGACCGGTGAGCTGGTGATCGTCGATCGCCGGCTCCGTCACCGTCTCGACGCGGGCGGCGAGGTCGGCGACGGTCTGGTGCAGGAAGAGGTCCCGCGAGCTCAGCCGCAGCCCGGCGCGCCGGGCCCTGGACACGACCTGGATGCTGAGGATCGAGTCGCCACCGAGTTCGAAGAAGTTGTCCTGGACGCCGACCCGCTGCGCGCCGACGACCTCCGCCCATATCTCGGCCAGCGTGGTCTCCACCGCGTTGCGCGGCGCCACGTACTGCGCCCCCGCCTCCGTTTCGGGAGAAGGCAACGCCTTTCGGGCCACCTTGCCGTTGGCGTCGAGCGGCAGTTCGTCCAGCACCACGAACGCCGACGGCACCATGTAGTCGGGCAGGCTCTGCTTCAGCCACGGCCGCAGGTCACCGACTGTCGTCCCCGCAGGAGTCACGTAGGCGACCAGGCGCTTGCGCCCGTTGTCGTCCCGCGCGACCACCACCGCCTCGGCGACCTCGGGGTGCCGCGTCAGCGTGTTCTCGATCTCGCCAGGCTCGATCCGGAACCCGCGGATCTTCACCTGGTCGTCGGCCCGGCCCCGGTACTCCAGCACGCCGTCGGCCGTCCACCGCACGACGTCGCCGGTGCGGTACATCCGCGTACCCGGTTCACCGAAGGGATCGGCCAGGAACCGGTCCGCGGTCAGCCCCGGCCGGCTCAGGTAGCCGCGGGCCAGTCCGGCACCCGCGACGAACAGCTCACCCGCGACTCCGACCGGCACGGGTGCCAGCGCGTGGTCGAGGACGTAGGCACGCATGTTGTCCAACGGCCGCCCGATCGGCACCGCGTCCGGCACCTGACCGGCATCGGACAACTGGTGCGTGGTCGCGAACGCCGTCGCCTCGGTCGGTCCGTAGACGTCCGTGACCGTGAGACCGGGACAAGCAGTCAGGATTCGGCGCACGGCGGACGCGGACACCACGTCGCCGCCGGTCCAGACCTCGCGGACTCCGGCGAGGCAGTCCGGTGCTTCCTGGGCCACGGCGTGGAACAACCCGGCCGTGAGGAACACGGCGGTCAGACCGTGCTCGGCGACCATCTGCCGCAGCACGTCCGCGTCCACGTCGCCGGGTGGTGCGACCACGAGCCTGCCGCCGTTGAGCAGCGGCACCCACAGCTCGTAGGTCGAGGCGTCGAACGCGCACGGCGAGTGCAGCGGTACGCGTTCGTGGCCATCGTCGAAGCGGCGATCGGCGGCCAGCGCGACCACGTCACGGTTCCGGATGCCCACGCCCTTCGGCGCACCTGTCGAGCCCGAGGTGTACATGACGTACGCCAGGTTGTCGGGGTCGATCGCGACGTCAGGATCGGTGTCCGGCCCGTGCTCGCCATCAACCAGGATCACGTGACTGGAGTGGATCTCCCTGGCCGTGGTCTCCCAGGCGAGGTCGGTGACCAGGACCGGCGCACCGGTCTCCAGCAGGAGCGACCGCAGCCGGTCGGCTGGTGCTCGCACGTCCAGTGGCAGATACGCCCCGCCTGCCTTGACGATCGCCAGCTCGGCCACGACGACGTCGGCCGAGCGGTCCATCAGCAGGCCGACCGCGTGCTCAGGCCGGACACCGAGCTGAATCAGGCGGTGTGCCAGCCGATTGGCTCGCGCGTTCAGCTCCGCGTAGGTCAACGACAGCCCGTCCGCGATCAGGGCGACGGCGTCGGGGTTCTGCCGAACCCGTTCGGCGAACAAGCCGGCGATCGTCCCGTCTGGACAGTCGTGGTCGGTGTCGTTCCACTCCACCAGCACCCGGTCCCGCTCGGCACCGGACATCAACGGCAGCCGCGACACCGGCCGTTCCGGATCGTCGGAGATGGCCTCGGCCAGTCGCACCAGGTGTCCGGCCAGTCGGTCGATCGTGGTGGCGTCGAACAGGTCCGTGCTGTAGTCGATCGAGCCGCGCAGCACCCCGGCCAACTCCTGGAACTCCACGGTGAGGTCGAAGTTCGTCGTGCGCTTGGTCAGGGCGACCGGGCCGACTTCGAGGCCGGTGAACCGCGGGGACTCGCCCTGGGCGCCGTGCAGCAGGACCATGACGTCGAACAACGGGTTGTGGCTGGGATCGCGTTCGATCCTCAGCACCTCGACCAGCTTCTCGAACGGCGCCTCGTCGTGCGCGAAGGCGTCCAGCACGGTGTCCTTCACCGCATCCAGGAAGTCCGTGAACCGCGCCGAGTCGTCCACAGTGGAGCGCAGGACGACGGTGTTCACGAAGAACCCGACCATCCGCTCCACCTCGGGCCGGCCCCTGCCGGAGACCACCGTGCCGAGCGCGACGTCCTGCTGACCGCTGTACTTGGCGAACAACACCTGGCAGGCCGCGATCAGGACGGTGAACAGGGTCGTGCCGTGCGCGCGGGCCAGTGCGGCCAGACCGGCGGCGGCCTCGGCGCCGATCTCGAACTCGTGGGTCGCACCTGCGGACGTTCGTACAGCGGGCCTCGGCCGGTCGGTCGGCAACTCCAGCGGAACGACGTCGGCCAGTTTCCCGGTCCAGTAGTCCAGGTGCTGGTCCATCACGGCACCGGCCAGCCGAGCGCGCTGCCAGACCGCGAAGTCGGCGTACTGCAGGGAGACCGCAGGCAGCTCGGCATTCCCGTAGAGCTTGCTCAACTCGTCGACGATGATGCCCATCGACGCGCCGTCGGTGACGACGTGGTGCGCGGTGAGCAGCAGCACGTGTTCATCGGTGTCGACCCGGACGAGCAGGGCACGCCACAGCGGTCCCTGCTGCAGGTCGAACGCCTGGGAGTACTCCTCGAACAGCGCCCGGTCCAGCTCGTCCGGCCGCAGCTCCACGACCGGCAGCGGGAGGCCGGCCGGGGAATGGACGATCTGCACGGCATCACCGTGCACGTCGTCGATCGTGGTCCGCAGGGACTCGTGCCGCGCCACCAACTCGTCCAGCGCGGACTGCAGCGCTGCGACGTCCAGCTCACCCACCAGCCGCAGCGCCACCGCGCTGTTGTACTCGGAGTCCCCCGGCTTGAACTCGTTGAGGAACCACAGCCGCTGCTGGGCGAACGACAGCGGGAGCACGCCGTCACGCTCGGCCCGAGGGATCACGTCGGTCCGCTCGGCGCCTCCCGCCAACCGGCGCTTCAACAGCTCCCGCATCTCGGGCGGCAACGCGTCGATTCGGCTCTGCTTGGATCCGGTCATCGCTGTTCCCCCGCTGTTCCGTGCCCGGATTCCCCGACGAGCCGTTCCAGCTCGAGCAGGACCTGTTCCTCGACCACCTCGGCCAGTGCCGAGACCGTTCTCGCGACCAGCACGTCGCGGGGTGTCAGCGAGATGTCGAACGCCTCCTTGGCCTTGGCCGCGATGCCGAGGCTGCTCAGCGACTCGCCGCCGAGCGCGAAGAAGTCGTCGTGGACCCCGACCCGTGGCACACCCAGTGCCTCCGCCCAGATCCCGGCCAGGATGCGTTCGGTGTCCGTCTCCGGTTCGGCGTACTCCGTCGACTGCACGACGCTGGAGGGTTCGGGCAGCGCCTGCCGGTCCAGTTTCCCGTTGGGGCTCAACGGCAACCGGTCCAGCACGACGAACGCCGACGGGACCATGTACTCCGGCAACGACTCGGCCGTCGTGGCCCTGAGCTCGCCGGCGAGAGTCTCGTTCGACGTCGCCACATAAGCCACCAGCCGTTTGTCACGCGCCACCACGACGACGTCGTCGACCTCGCCGTGCCGGCGCAGGACCGTCTCGATCTCGCCGGGCTCGATCCGGAACCCGCGGATCTTCACCTGGTGATCGGCTCGGCCGACGAAGCTCAGCTCGCCCGACGAGTTCCACCGCACCAGGTCCCCGGTCCGGTACATCCGGGATCCGCCCGGGCCGAACGGGCACGCCACGAACCGTTCCGCCGTCAGGCCCGCACGGTTCAGATATCCCCGAGCAAGCCCCTCGCCGGACACGTACAGCTCACCCACCACGCCCACCGGAACCGGGCGGAACGCAGGGTCCAGAACGTAGACCTGGGTGTTCCAGATCGGACGGCCGATCGAGGGCACACCGCCCGGCGTCAACGGATCACTCCACGTCGACACCACCGTGGACTCCGTCGGGCCGTACGAGTTGATCATCCTGCGGCCCGGCGCCCACCGCGTCACCAACTCCGCCGAGCACGCGTCTCCGCCCACCGTCAGCACACGCAGCCCCGGCAACTCCGCACCCTCCGGAACAGTCGACAGCGCCACCGGCGGAATCAGCGCGTGCGTGACGCCCTGGGACTCGATGACATCGGCCAACGCCTCACCGAGCAACGGACCTGGCGGCGGCACCACCAACGCCGCGCCGACCGGCAACGACATGCACAGCTCCAGCACCGACGCGTCGAAGCTCGGCGACGAGAACTGCAACACCCGATCACCGGCACGAACCTCGTAGTGCTCAGCCTCGGCCGCCGAGAAGCTCGCGAGCCCGGCATGCGACACCACAACGCCCTTCGGCGTCCCCGTCGATCCGGACGTGTAGATCACGTAGGCGGAACTGCCCGGCGACACGGCCGGCCGTTCCACCTCGGCCGATCCGTCCACAACGGACTGATCGAGCACCAGCACGTCGCCGGGCAACGTCTCGGCGAGATCAGCCGTGGTCACCACCAGCACTGGACGGGAATCCGCCAGCATGAACGCGATCCGCTCAGCTGGATAAGCAGGGTCGACCGGCAGATAGGCACCGCCGGCCTTCGCCACGGCCAGCTGCGCCACCACGATGTCCACCGACCGAGGCAGAACCAGCGCCACGATCTCCTCGGGCCCAACACCGCGCCCGATCAACACGTGCGCCAGCCGATTCGCCCGCGCGTCCAGCTCGGCGAAACTCAGCGCCGAGTCCCCGAACACCACAGCGGGCGCCTCGGGAGTCCGCGCCACCTGGCCCTCGAACAGCTCAGCCAACGTCAGTCCAGGCACGTCCCGCGCGGTGTCGTTCCACTCCACCAGGACCTGATCCCGCTCGCGCTCCGTCAGCACGTCGATCTGTCCCAATAGGATGGACGGATCGGCGGCGACGAGCTCGAGCACTCGGGTCAGGTGCCCGGCGATCCGCTCGACGCTCGCCCCGTCGAAGAGCTGGGGGTCGTAGCCGAACTCGACCGACAACCGCTCCCCTGGTGAAACGACCACGCTCAACGGGTAGTTCGTCGTCTCCACCGCCGACAACGCGCGCAGCCGCAGCCCGCGCACCGCCGCTGCCTCGTCGTTGATCGGGTAGTTCTCGAACACCAGGATGCTGTCGAACAGGTCCGCCCCGCTCGGCAGTCCGCTCCAGCCCTGCAACTTCCCTAGCGACACGAAGTCGAACCGCCGGGACTCCGCCTGCGCGGCCTGCAACTCCCGCAGCCAGTCCGCGAGGGCGGCGGTCTCATCCACGTCCACCCGGACGGGCAATGTGTTGATGAAGATGCCGGTGATGTCGTCCACGCCGGGCAGATCGGCCGGACGACCGGACACCGTGGCACCGAAGCAGACGTCCTGACGCCCGCTGTACCTGGACAGCAGCAACGCCCAGGCGCCCTGCACCACGGTGTTCACGGTCAACCCGTTGTGCTGGGCCATGTCGCGCAGACGGCTCGTCTCGTCGGCGCCCAGCTCGAACGGCAACCACTCCGACGAGCGGGTGGCGTACCTCTGGGCCGGCGTCCGTTCATAAGGCAAGGTCGCCGGCGCCTCGTAGCTCGCGAGCACCTGACGCCAGTAGGTCTCGGCGGCGTCGTGGTCCTGCTCCGCCAGCCACCGGAGGTACTCCCGGAACGGTCGGCGGCTCGACGGCGTGGGCGGCCGTCCACCGGACAGCGCGGCATGCGCGTCGAACACGTCCGACAGCACCCGGAACACGCTCCACCCGTCCAGCAGAACGTGGTGGAAGGTCCACAGGACCTGGACCTCGGTGGCCGACAACCGTGCCAGGACCAGTCGCATCAACGGAACGGTCCGCAGATCCAATCCCTCGGCCCGATCAGCGGCGAGAAGCTCCGCGAGCCTGCGCTCCCGGTCCTCCTCGGACGGCGAGTCCCACTCGAGGAACGTCACCGGCACCGCAGCCTCGGCGTGGACCAGTTGCAACGGCTCGGCGACACCCTCCCAGACCATGCCGCTGCGCAGCACCGGTGTGCTGTCGACGACGTGCTGGAAGGCACGGGCCAGCACCCCGGGATCGGGCACGCCGTCGAGCACGAACGTCGCCTGCTCGAAGTAAAGACCCTGCCCCTCCTGCGACAGCCCGTGGAACACCATCCCGGCCTGCATCGGCGTCAGGGGGTAGACGTCCTCGACCGAGCGCCCGTCTCCCACGAGCCGGTCCACCGCGGCCTGGTCGAGCCCGGCCAGGGGGAAGTCGGACGGGGTGCGACCACCCGCGCCCGGCTCCGCGCAGTGCGCGATGATCTCGCGCAGCGCCGCCACCAGCTTCTCCGCCAGCACCCGGACCGTGCTCTCCTCGTGCACGTTGCCCGAGTACAGCCAGGTGAACTCCAGTCGCCCGGCCTCGACACTTCCCACGACGTCGAGGAGATGCCCACGGGTGGCCTCGGCGCTGATGTCGGACTGAAGACCGCCGAGCACCTCGTGGAACAGCCCGTCACCGAGGCTCGTCCAGTCGAACCGGCCCAGGTAGTTGAAGCTGACCGGTGCCGTGGGCGTCACGTCGCGGCCCGCGAGGTAGCGCAGGGCGCCGTAGCCCAGGCCACGACGTGGCACAGAACGCAGCCCTTCCTTGACGGACTTCAGCGTCGAGCCCCAGTCCCCCGTGCCGCCGTCCAGGACCACCGGGAACATGCTCGTGAACCACCCCACCGTGCGCGACACGTCCACGCCGGCAAGGACTTCCTCACGACCATGCCCTTCCAGGTCCACGACGACGCGGTCACGTCCGGCCCATCGGCCGAGGACCCGGCCCAGCGCCGCCAGCAGCACGTCGTTGACCTGCGTCCGGTACACGCCAGGAACATCACGCAGCAACGCCTCGGTCTCCGCGACGCCCAGCCCCACCGACACCGACCGGACCGAGGAGGCGGTGTTCTCGCCGTCGTGGTCCGCCGGGAGTCCGGTGTCGGCCGGGATCTCCGCCCAGTGGGCCAGCTCGTCGTCGAACCCGCCGCCGAGCGTGAACTCGTTGAGGCGCAACGCCCAGTCGCGGAACGCGGTCGTCTTCTGCTCGGCGTTGACCGGCTCACCCGCGGCCAGCTTCTGATAGGTGGCGTCGACGTCCTCGAGCAGGATCCGCCACGACACGCCGTCGACCACCAGGTGATGCACGGCCAGCAACAACACCGGACGCCGGTCGCCCGCGAACCGGAACAACACGGCCTTCAGCAACGGCCCGCCGGCGAGGTCGAAACCCGCGTGCACCTCGGCGGAGACCTGGCGCATCACGGATTCGCTCTCCGCCTCGGACAGGTCGTGGATCTCCAGCAGATCAGCCTGTTCGACTGGAGCGTTGTGCTGCGTCCAGCGGCCGTCGGCGACGTCGAAGCACATCCGCAACGCGTCGTGATGGGCGAACACCGCCTCCAGCGCGCCGCGGAGTGCCTTCTCGTCCACTCCACTGCTCAGCTCGACGGTCACCGACTGGTCGAAGTGCCCGGCGTGATCCGGATTGGTCTCGAAGTACCAGTGCTGGATCGGGGTCAACGGCACGTCGCCGGTCACCACGCCCTGGTCGACCCGCTCGACGACCACCTCGCTGACGCTGGCGGCGAGCGCCGCGACCGTGGAGTTGCGGAACAGATCCCTTGGTGTCATCCCGAATCCGGACTTCCGGGCCCGGGACACCACCTGGATGCTCAGGATCGAGTCGCCGCCCAGCTCGAAGAAGTCGTCCTCGACACCGACCTGGTGAACACCCAGGACCTCCGCCCAGATCCGCGCCAGTTCGGTCTCCGCGGCGGTGCGCGGAGCCACGTGGTCGGCGAGGGCGCTGTGGAAGTCCTTGGCGGCCAACGCGTTGCGGTCGAGCTTCCCGTTGAGGGTCAGCGGCAGTTCGTCCAGCACCAGCACCGCGGACGGGACCATGTAGTCGGGCAGCTGCACGGCCGCGTGCCGCCGCAGGTCCTCCACCTCGACACCGCCACCGTTCTCCGGCACGACGTAGGCCACGAGGCGTTTGACGCCGCTGCGGTCCTGGCGGGCGATGACCACGGCCTCGCCGACACCGTCGTGCCCGGTCAGCGCCGACTCGATCTCACCGGGCTCGATCCGGAACCCGCGCACCTTGACCTGGTCGTCGGCGCGACCGACGAACTCCACCACGCCGTCGTCCGTCCAGCGCGCGACATCGCCCGTCCGGTACATCCGGCCGCCGGGTTCACCGAACGGATCGGCGATGAACGACTCCGCCGTCAGACCGGGGCGGCCCAGATAGCCGCGCGTGACGCCGGCTCCCGCGATGAACAACTCCCCCGGCGCACCGATGGGCAGTGGGCCGAGGCCGCCGTCCAGGACGTAGACCTGCTTGCCGTCCATCGGACTTCCGATGGGCACGATGTCCGGCACCGGGTCCGGCGCGCGGAAGGCGGTCGCGAACGTCGTCGTCTCGGTCGGACCGTAGCCGTCGACGACCGTCAGTCCCGGACAGGCCTCCAGCACGCGCCGGACCGCGCCCGCGGACACGACGTCCCCGCCGGTCCACACCTCCGACACGCCCGCCAGGCACGTCGGATCGTCCTGTGCCAGCACGGTGAACAGCCCCGCCGTCAGCCACAACGCCGTCACCCCGTGCCGGGAGATCAACGCGCGCAACACGTCGGGATCGACGTCGCCCGCCGGCGCCACCACGACCCGGCCGCCGGTCAGCAGCGGAACCCATACCTCGTAGGTCGAGGCGTCGAACGCCGAGGCGGAATGCAGCAACACCCGGTCGTGCGCACCGGTGAACCGCCGGTCGGCGGCCAGTGTGACGACGTCGCGATGGCATACCGCCACGCCCTTCGGCACTCCCGTGGAGCCCGACGTGTACATCACGTACGCAAGGCTGTCCGGGTCGATGTGGGTCGCGGGCGGCTCGCTCGACTCCTCGTCGACGTCCGCGGCGCGAATCACCGAACCGTTGTGCGCCAAGGACGCGGTCACGTTCCACTCCTGATCGGTGATCAGGACGGACACGTCGGCCTCGGCCAGGATCGTCCGCATCCGTTCCACCGGAGCGCGGAGGTCCACCGGCATGTACGCCCCACCGGCCTTGAGCACCGCCAGTTCGGCGACGACGAAGTCGACCGAGCGATCCATCAGCAGCCCGACCCGGCTTTCTCCGCCGACGCCGAGCCCGTGGAGGCGATGTGCCAGCCGGTTCGACCACGCGTCCAACTCGGCGTAGGTCAGGGACTGGTCGTCCGACGCCACCGCGACCGCGTCCGGCGTGAGAGCCACCTGAGCGGAGAACTTCCCGGGAACCGTCGAGTGCTCGACCTCGCGGACGTTCTCGTTCCACTTCAGCAACACGTGGATGCGCTCCATCGGAGACACCGTGTGCAGCTTGCGCAGGGGGCGGTCGAAGTCCCTGGCGATGCTCGCCAGCAGCGCTTCGAGGTTCGCCGTCATCCGTTCGATCGTGGTGGCCTCGAACAACGCCGGGTCGTAGTCGAGCCTGATCGACAGTGCGGGGCCGGGGCTCACCACGACCGTGAGCGGGTAGTTGGTCGGCTCCACGTCCTGCGACTCGACCAGGCCGATGCCCTGGGTGGCGCTGGTGCCCGGGTCGAACGGGTAGTTCTCGAACACCACGATGCTGTCGAAGAGGTTGGTGCCGCACCAGTTCTGCAGCTGGGCCAGGGAGACGTACCCGAAGCGCCGCGACTCCGCCTGGGAGGCCTGGAGATCCAGCAGCCACGGGACCAGTCGCCGGGCACCTTCGACGTTCGCCCTCGTCGGCACCGTGTTGATGAACAGGCCGATCATGGTCTCCACGCCGGGCAGTTCGGCCGGCCGGCCCGAGACGGTCGTGCCGAACACCACGTCCTGCTGACCGCTGTAGGCCGACAGCAACGCGGCCCACGCGCCTTGGACGACCGTGCTCAACGTCAAGCCGTTCTGTTTCGCCGCCGTGCGAACGCGTTCGGACTCCTCGGCGGACAGCGTGACGCGGACGGTCTTGGAGGAGTGCGTCCGATGCGCCTCGCCGGGTTTGCGGTCGTAGGGCAACGGGGTCGCGGAGTCGACGTCACCGAGCAGCGAACGCCAGTACTCCTCGGCGGCACCGAGGTCGCGTTCGGACAGCCATTCCAGGTAGTCGCGGAACGGCCGCCTGACCGGCAGATCCGGCACCCTCGCCTCGACGATCGACGCGTAGTGCTCGCACACCTCCGCGAACAGCTGAGCCGCGCTCCACCCGTCCAGCAGGACGTGGTGGAAGGTCCACACCAGCAGCACTTCGCCGGGCCCGGTCGTGATCACGGCGAGCCGCATCAGCGGTGGTGCGGCGAGATCCAGTCCCTCCGCCCTGCCCTCGGCGAGGACACGGGTCAGTTCGGCGTCCTTGCGCTCGTCCGTCCACTCCGTCCAGTCGTCGTAGCGGACCGGCAGCACCACGTCGCGTTCGACGACCTGCAACGGTTCGGCGAAGCCGTCCCACACCACACCGCTGCGCAGCACCGGGGTGCGTTCGACGACCCGTTGCCACGCGGTTCCCATCGCCCGCGGGTCACCGACACCGGTCAGGCGAAGGCGCACCTGGTTGAGGTAGTCACTGGAGCCGACGTCCTCCACCAGGCTGTGGAACAACATCCCGGCCTGCATCGAGGTCAGCGGGTAGACGTCCTCGACCCGGGACCCGTCGCCCGCCAGGAGGTCCACCGCGGTCTGGTCGAGACCTGCCAACGGGAAGTCCGAGGGCGTGCGACCGCCTGCTCCCGGTTCGGCGCAGTGCGCGATGATCTCGCGCAGTGCCTGGATCATCTGCCGCGCCAACGACTCGACCGTCGACTCGCGGTGCACGTTCAGCGAGTAGTACCAGGTGAGTTCCAACGCCCCGTGCTCGACCGCGCCGACCACGTCCAGCAGATGCGGCCTTGGTGCGTCCGGGTCCGCGCTACCGCCCACACCGCCACGAACCTCGCGGAAGAGGCCGGTGGTGTTCCAGTCGAACTGGCCGAGGTAGTTGAAGCTGAGCTGCGGGGACGCCTCGGACACCGACAGCGTGGTGCCGGCGAGATGGCGGAGGGCGCCGTGCCCCAGGCCGCGTCCGGGCACCGACCGCAGCTGCTCCTTGACCGCTTTCAGCGCCGAACCCCAGTCCCCGCCACCGGCGTCGAGCACCACCGGGAACATGCTGGTGAACCACCCGACGGTCCGGGACAGGTCGACGTCGGGAAACAGCTCCTCCCGGCCATGTCCTTCGAGGTCGACGAGCACCTGGTCACGGCCCGTCCACCCGGACAACGTCCTGGCGAGCGCGCTCAGCAGGACGTCGTTGACCTGCGTGCGATAGGCCGCGGGAACGTCCTGCAGCAACGCCCTGGTGTCCTCGGCCTCCAGGCGCACCACGACTTCCCGCATCGACCCGATGGTGTTGGCACCGTGGTCATCGGCGGGCAGCGCCGGATCGGCCGTCACGGTCGCCCAGTGCGCCAGTTCGTCGGAGAACCCGCCGCCGCGCACGTGCTCGGTCAGCCGCGTGGACCAGTCCCGGAACGACGTCGTCTTCGTCGGTAGCGCGAGGTTCCGGTAGGCGGTGTCGAGGTCCTCCAGCAGGATCCGCCACGACACGCCGTCGACCACGAGGTGATGCACCGCGATGAACAGCTGCTGAGTCTCTCCGAGGTCGAACAACACGGCCTTGAGCAGTGGCCCGTGCCGCAGGTCGAAGCTCGCGTGGATCTCGTCGATCACCGGCTGCACGTCGGGCGACTGGTGGACCCGGAGAACGTCGGCGGGATCGACCGGAGCGTTGTGCTGCGTCCACTGGCCGTCGACCTCGTCGAACCGCATCCGCAACGCGTCGTGGTGAGCGATCACCGCGGCCAACGCCTTCGCCAGCGCCGCACGGTCGGTGCCGAGGTCCAGTTCGGCGAGGATCGACTGGTTGAAGTGCTCCGGGTGCGCGGTCTGGGTCTCGAAGAACCAGTGCTGGATCGGCGTCAGAGGCACGTCACCGGTCACCGGGCCCTGGTCGACGGCCTTGAGCACGGTGCCCGCACCCGCGGCGGCCAGCGAGGCCACGGTCGGATGCCGGAACAGGTCGCGGGGCAGCACCGTGAGACCGGCCTGGCGGGCGCGGGAGGCGATCTGGATGCTGAGGATCGAGTCGCCGCCCAGTTCGAAGAAGTTGTCCTCGACGCCCACCTGCGGGACGCGCAGGACCTCGGCGAAGATCCTGGCCAGCTCCAGTTCCTCGGCGTCACGGGGTGCCACGTGGCCGGACGTCGTCAGCGCCGCCCAGTCGACCTCTGGCAGCGCGCGGCGGTCGACCTTGCCGTTGACGTTGAGCGGCAACTTCTCCAGCGGCACGAACACCGAGGGCACCATGTAGTCCGGCAGGGTGCGCGCCAGGAACGCTCGCAACTCGGTGGTGTCCGGGGTTCCGACGACGTAGGCGACGAGCCTCTTGCGACCGGCGCTGTCTGCGGTCGCGACGGTGACGGCCTCGACCACGTCCGCGTGGCCGAGCAGCGCGGCCTCGATCTCGCCGAGCTCGATCCGGAACCCGCGGATCTTCACCTGGTCGTCGGTCCGGCCGACGAACTCCAGTTCACCGTCAACCGTCCAGCGGACGACGTCACCGGTGCGGTACATCCGTTCGCCCGCGGTGCCGAAGCCCGGCACCGCCACGAACCGGTCCGCGGTCAGCCCCGGCTGGTCCAGATACCCGCGGGCGAGTCCGGCACCGGCGATGTACAGCTCCCCCGGCGCACCGATCGGCACCGGCCGCAGCGCACTGTCCAAAACGTACACACGCACGTTGTCCAGCGGACGCCCGATCGGCACGACGTCGGGGACCGCGGCCACACCGACCATGCTTCGCTGGGTGGCGTACGTCGTCGTCTCGGTCGGCCCGTAGACGTCGACGACGACAAGCCCTGGGCAGGCTGCGGCCACGCGCCGCAACGCCGCGGCGGGAACGATCTCCCCGCCCGTCCAGACCTCCTGTGCGCCGGCGAGGCAGTCCGGCGCGTCCTGGGCCACCATCCGGAACAGACCGGAGGTGAGGAACAACCCGGTGACCCCGTGCTCGTCGATCATCCGGCGCAGCACGTCGGCGTCCACCTCGCCCGGAGGTGCCAGGACGGCCCGTCCGCCGTTGAGCAGGGGCACCCACAGTTCGTACGTCGAGGCGTCGAAGGCCAACGGCGAGTGCAGAAGCACGCACTCGTGCCCACCACCGCGGAACCGGCGGTCGCGGGCGAACGAGGTGACGTCGCTCTGGCGGGCCATCACTCCCTTCGGAGTGCCCGTCGAACCCGACGTGTACATCACGTAGGCGAGGTTCTCCGGATCGACGACCACAGCGGGCGGATCAGTCGGCTCCCACACCAGATCGCGATCCACGACAATGCGGTGTCCACTGTGGACTTCCGCCGACTCCCACCGCTGATCGACCAGCAGCACCGGGACGCCGGCCAGCACGGCGCGCATCCGTTCAACGGGAGCCCGCACGTCGACCGGCACGTACGCGCCACCTGCCTTGACGACCGCGAGCTCCGCGACCACGACGTCGAGCGAGCGCTCCATCAGCACACCGACGAGGGTCTCCGCCCGCACGCCCAGCTCGATCAACCGGTGCGCGAGCTCGTTCGCCCGCGAGTCCAGTTCGGCGTAGGTCAGCGATCCGGCGTCCGACGTGACGGCCACCGCCTGCGGAGCGCGGCTCACCTGCTCCGCGAACAGGCTCGACACCGTGGCCGGCGCCAGTTCGTTGGCCGTGCTGTTCCACTCGACGAGCATCTGACGGCGTTCGTCGTCCGTCGTGACGAGCAGCTGGGACACCCGCCGTTCCGCGTCCTCGGCGATGCCGTCCAGCACGAGCACGAGATGGTCGGTCAGGCGGCTGATCGTGGCCGCGTCGAACAGGGCCGGGTCGTAGCCGAGCTCGACCGACAGCTGCCGTCCGGGCGTCACCATGACGCTCAACGGGAAGTTCGTCGTCTCCACCGCGGACAGCTCGCGCAGCCCCAGACCGTGCGCGGCGGCGGCTTCGACGTCGATCGGATAGTTCTCGACCACCACGATGCTGTCGAACAGGGTGGTGCCGCTCTTCTGCAGCCGCGCCAGCGAGACGTGCCCGAACCGCTGGGCCTCTGCCTGGCCGGCCTGCACCTCCCGCAACCACGTCAGCAGGTTCTGCCGGGGGTCGATGCCCAGTCGGGTGGGGATGGTGTTGATGAACATGCCGATCATCGACTCCACCCCGGCCAGCTCGGCCGGGCGGCCGGACACGGTCGTCCCGAACACCACGTCCCGCTGACCGCTGTAGGCGGACAACACCAACGCCCAGGCACCTTGGACGACCGAGCTCAACGTCAGGCCGGCCTGCTGGGTCATCGCACGCAGCCGGTCCGTCCGCTCCGCGGAGAGAGTCGCGGCCACGGTGTCCGACGACTCGGCGTGGTGGGCGTCCAGCGGGGGCCGGTCGTAGGGCAGGGGCGTGGGCGAGTCGAGGTCTCCGACGACGTCCTGCCAGTACTTGTCACTCGCGTTCTGGTCCTGTTCGGACAGCCACCGCAGGTAGTCGCGGAACTGCCAGCGGCTCACCGGTTCGGGAGCGCGGTCTTCGGCGAACGCGGCGTGGGCGGCGAACACGTCCGACAGAACGCCGAAGATGCTCCACCCGTCGAGCAGCACGTGGTGGAACGTCCAGACGACCTGCACCTCGGTGGCGGACAGTCGCGCCAGCGCCAGCCGCATCAAAGGGGCCGTCCGCAGGTCGAGACCCAGTTCTCGGTCCACGGCCAGGAACTCGGCGAGCTGCTGTGCCCGATCAGCGGCGGACAGATCGCTCCAGTCCAAGATGGACACCGGGATCGACGCCTCGCTCCGGACGACCTGCACCGGCTCGTCGACGTCCTCCCAGACGATGCCGCTGCGGCACACCGGGTTCTGGTCGACCGCGTGCTGGAAGGACTGGGCCAAGGTCCGCGAGTCGCGAACACCGTCGAGCACGAACGTCAGCTGCTGGAAGTAGACGCCCTGATCACCCTGCGAAACCCCGTGGAACACCATGCCCCGCTGGGCCGGGGTGAGCGGGTAGACGTCCTCGACCGTGCGCCCGCCACCGGCGAGGAGGTCCACGCCCGCCTGGTCCAGCCGCGCCAGCGGGAAGTCCGAGGGCGTGCGTCCGCCTGCCTCCGGTTCCGCACAATGCGCGACGATCTCCCGCAGCGCCGTGACCAGGTCCTCGGCCAGTACTCGGACCGTGCTCTCGTCCTGCACGTCCTCCGAGTAGAACCAGGTGAACTTGAGCGTTCCTTCCTCGACCATGCCGACGACGTCGAGCGCGTGGGTGCGCCTGGCCGTCGGGTCATCACTCAGCTCAAGTCCACTGTGGAGTCCCTGGTACAGCGCGCTTTCACCGGTCACCCAGTCGGCCTGGCCGAGGTAGTTGAACCGCACAGGCGGGGCGGGTGTGTGCGGCAGCTTGTTCGCGAGGTAACGCAGGGCGCCGTACCCCAGTCCGCGCTGAGGAACCGAACGCAACTGTTCCTTGACCGCCTTCAGCACCGCGCCCCAGTCGCCGGAGGTCGTCTCCAGCACCACCGGGAACATGGTCGTGAACCACCCCACCGTGCGAGAGGTGTCCACTCCGGCAAGGATTTCCTCACGACCGTGGCCTTCCAGATCCACCACGACCCGGTCTCCCAGCGCCCGGCCCAACGCCGCCAGCAGCACGTCGTTGACCTGCGTCCGATAGACCCCGGGAACGTCCTGCAGCACCGCTTTCGTCTCCGCGGCGGTCAACGCCACCGAGACCGACCGCGTCGACGCGACGCTGCCCGGGTCGGTCTCCGCGGTCGGGGTGACCGAGTCCCAGTACGTCAGCTCGTCGTCGAACCCGCCGCTGAGCGCGTGCTCGGTGAGTTTGCGCGACCAGTCCCGGAACGACGTGGTCTTCGGGCTCAGGGCCACGTTCCGGTAGGCGGCGTCGATGTCCTCCAGCAGGATCCGCCAGGACACGCCGTCGACCACCAGGTGGTGCACGGCCAGCGACAGCACCGGCCGTTCGCCCCCGACCATCAGCACCGCCCTGAGCAGCGGCCCGTGACCGAGGTCGAAGGTCACCTCGCCGTCGGACAGGTTCCTCACTTCGAGAACGTCCGCGGGCTCGACAGGCGCGTTGTGCTGCGTCCATTGGCCGTCCACGATCTCGAACCGCATGCGCAGGGCGTCGTGGTGGGCGATCACCGTGTTCAACGCGCCGCGGAGTGCGTCCTGATCGACGTCGCCGGCCAGTTCCACCGCGAGCGACTGGCCGAAGTGCCGCGGGTCCGTGCGGGAGTCGAACAGCCAGCGCTGAATCGGCGTCAGGGGCACCAGACCCGTTACGGGACCCTGGTCAAGCACTTCAGATGGCGCCGCCATCACGTGCGGAGCGAGGGACGCGACGGTCTGATGGAGGAACAGGTCCCTCGACATCACCGTCAGACCCGCCTGGCGTGCCAGGGACACGACCTGGATGCTCAGGATCGAGTCACCGCCCAGGCCGAAGAAGTTGTCCTGGACGCCGACCTGCTCCAGGCCGAGCACGTCGGCCCAGATCCCGACGAGCACGCGTTCGACGTGTGTTCTGGGCTCCACGTAGCCGGTGCGACCGGCGCCGAAGTCCGGTTCAGGCAGGGCGGCGCGGTCGAGCTTGCCGCTGGAGTTGAGCGGAAACGCGTCGAGAGCGACGAACGCCGACGGAACCATGTAGTCCGGCAACGTCCGGCCAAGGAGATCTCGCAGTTCGGCGACGTCGACCGCCGCCGCGACGACGTAGGCGACGAGCCGTTTGTGGCCGGACTCCTCCTGCCGGACGACCACGACCACGTCGTCGATGTCGTCGTGCTGCCTCAGCGCGGCCTCGACCTCGCCGAGCTCGATCCGGAACCCGCGGATCTTCACCTGGTGGTCGGCCCGGCCGAGGTACTCCAGTTCGCCCGCTCGGTTCCACCGCACGACGTCCCCGGTGCGGTACAGCCGGACACCCGGCTCGCCGAACGGGTCCGCGATGAAGCGGTCCGCCGTCAGACCCGGCCGGTTGAGGTAGCCGCGGGCGAGGCCACGGCCGCCCAGGTGGAGTTCGCCGGGAACGCCGATCGGGGCAGGTCGCAGCGACGGGTCGAGCACGTAGGCGGTGGTGTTGGCGATGGGGCGGCCGATCGGCGGTGCCTGCCGCTGGTCGCCGCCGTCGGAGTACCAGGCCGCCGCGTAGACCGTCGCCTCGGTGGGGCCGTAGATGTTGGCGATCCTGCTGCCGGGCAACGCGGTGCGGATGTCCTGGACCAGTGCCGCCGGCAGCGCCTCACCCGCGAGGACGACCGTGTCCGCGTTGAGGGGTAATCGGTCCTGAGCGAGCAGCTGGGCGAACGCCGACGGAACTCCGCCGATCAGGCTGACCTGCCCGGTCACCGCGCCCTCGCCGAGCGCCAGCAGGTCGCGCACGATCTCGACGGTGCCGCCGACGGCCAGCGGACCGAAGATCTCGAACACGGACACGTCGAAGGTAAGCGAGGTCGACGCCACGACCCGGGCCAGGCCGGTCGCGCCGAACTCGGCCGCCGCCCAGGCCACCAGGTCGACCATGCTCCGGTGGGAGACCACGACTCCCTTGGGGCGGCCGGTCGAGCCGGACGTGTAGATCACGTACGCCGGACTGTCCACGAGCAGACCGCCGGCCGGATCGTCTGCCGGGCTCGCGGCGAGTTCTTCGACGGCAGCGGGTTCGTCGAGGACCAGCCGGGTCACGTTCTCGTGGTCGGGGATCCGGTCGGCGACACCGGTCGTCGTCAGGACCAGCGCGGGCCTGGCGTCGTCGAGGATCAGGGAGATCCGTTCGGCCGGGTAGCCGGGGTCGATCGGCAGGTAGGCGGCGCCGGACTTCAGCACGGCCATGGCCGCCACGACCAGGTCGGCGGACCGGGGCATCGCCAGCACGACGGACCGCTCGGGTCCCGCGCCCGCGCTGATCAGCAGGTGTGCCAACCGGTTGGCCCGCTCGTTCAGTTCCACATAGGACAGCCGGACGTCGTCGCAGACCAGGGCCGTGGCCTCCGGTGTCCGTGCCACCTGCGCCTCGAACAACGCGGGCATCGTCGTCGGGGGAACGTCCTGCGCGGTGTCGTTCCACGCCACGACGACCTGCTGCCGTTCGGCGTCGGTGAGCAGGGGCAGTTGCGCCAGCGTGCTGTCCGGCTGGGAGGCGATTCCGTTCAGCAGCACCACGAGGTGCTCGGTCATCCGTTCCACGGTGGCCGCGTCGAACAGGTCGGTGTTGTACTCGATCGCGACGTCCGTGCCGCGGGAGCCGCGCGGCCAGAACTCGACCACGAGGTCGAACCTGGCGGACGGTCGCGGCAGATCCTGCTCGGTGATCCGCAGGCCGCCGATCTCGTGCGGCCGGACCACGGCGTTCTGCAGGACGACCAGGGCCTGCACGAGCGGTGTCCGGCTGGGGTCGCGTTCGGGTGCCAGTTCCTCGACGACGCTGTCGAAGGGAACCTCCCCGTGGGCGAACGCCTCCAGCACGGTCTCCCGGACCTCGCGGAGGAACTCGGTGAACGGCCGGGCGGGCTCGACCCGCGAACGCAGCACGAGGGTGTTGACGAAGAAGCCGACGAGTCTTTCCAGCTCGGCTCTCTCACGGCCGGCGACGACGGTTCCCACCGCGATGTCCTGCTGGCCGGCATGGCGCGAGAACAACACCTGCACGGCCGCGGTGAGCGTCATGAACACGGTGGCGCCGTGCTCACGTCCCACTGCCGCCAGTCCGTCGATCAGCTCCGCTGGCAAGGACGCGCGGTGAATCGCGCCAGAGCTCGTGCGCAGGTGCGGACGAGGCCGGTCGGTGGGCAGTTCCAGCGGCTGGACACCGGCGAGCTTCCGCTTCCAGTAGTCGAGTTGCCCGGCTGCGGCCGGGGTGGACAGCTGCGAGCGCTGCCACACCGCGAAGTCCGGGTACTGGATCGGCAGTTCCGGCAGGTCCGCACCCGCGTAGAGCTTGCCCAGCTCGTCCACCAGCAGGCCGACCGACCAGCCGTCGGTGACGATGTGGTGCTGGCTGAGCATCAGGACGTGGTCGTCATCGGCGATCCGCACCAGCACCGCACGGGTCAGCGGGCCCTGCCGGAGGTCGAACGGCAGCGACAGTTCCTCCGCCAGAACCTGATCCAGATCCATTGTGGACAGTTCGACCACGCGCAACGGAAGGTCGGCCTCCGCGGCCACGACCTGGACCCCACGGCCGTCCACCGTGTGAACCGTTGTCCGCAACGACTCGTGCCGGGCGCTCAGAGCCGTCAACGCGGCCCGCAGCGCGTCGACGTCCAGCGACCCGGACAGGCGCAGCCCGACCCCGGTGTTGTACTCCGTCCCTCCCCCGGTCAGGTTGTCGAGGAACCACAACCGTTGCTGCGCGGAGGAAAGAGGTAACGCCTGATCCCTGAGAGCAGGCGTTACCTCCGTCTGTGCGGACTCCGGCCGGTCCGGCAGCAACTCGGCGAGTTCCGCGACCGTGCCGGCGTCGAACACCGCACGCGCGGACAGCCCGATCCCGAACGCGGCGCGGACTCGTGCCAGCACCTGAGCGCCGAGGATCGAGTCACCACCGAGTGCGAAGAAGTCGTCCTCGACCCCGACGCTGCGCACGCCCAGAACTTCTGCCCAGATACCGGCCAGAATCCGTTCGTTGTCAGTCCGCGGCTCCACGGACCCCACCGCCGTGTCCAATGGCTCGGGCAACGCGCCACGATCCAGTTTGCCGTTGGGGCTCAACGGCAAACGTTCCAGGAGCACGAACACCGCCGGAACCATGTAGTCCGGCAGGCTTTCGGCGACCACGGCCCGCAGCTCGCCCGTCAACGCCTCGTCGGCGTTCGACGTGGCGACGTACGCCACCAGCCGCTTGCCACCCGACAGCTGTTCCTGTGCCACGACAACAACATCGTCAACGTCCGCGTGGCCTCGCAGCACCGTCTCGATCTCACCGGGCTCGATCCGGAACCCGCGCACCTTCACCTGGTGGTCCATCCGGCCGATGAACTCCAGGTCCCCCGCCGGATTCCACCGAACCCGGTCTCCGGTCCGGTACATCCTGGAGCCCGCAGGCCCGAACGGGCACGCCACGAAGCGCTCCGCTGTGAGGCCCGCACGCCCCAGGTACCCACGCGCCAGCCCGGCACCGGCCACGTACAACTCTCCCGCGACGCCCACGGGCACCGGACGCAACCCGTCGTCCAGCACGAACACCCTGGTGTTCCGGATCGGTCTGCCGATCGGGGGAACCTCCCCGGCCGTCAACGGCTCGCTCCACGTCGAGACCACCGTGGACTCGGTCGGCCCGTACGAGTTGATCAGCCGCCGGCCCGGCGCCCAGCGCGCCACCAGCTCCGCCGAGCACGCGTCCCCGCCCACCGTCAGCATCCGCAGGCCAGGCAGGTCCACGCCCTCGGGCACCGTCGCCAGCGCGACCGGCGGGATCAACGCGTGCGTCACACCCCGAGACGCCACGACGTCCGCCAACGCCTCCCCCAGCAACGGCCCTGGCGGAGGGATCACCAGCGCCGCACCCGCCGGCAACGACATGCACAGTTCGAGCACCGACGCGTCGAAGCTCGGCGACGAGAACTGCAACACCCGATCACCGGCATCGACCTGGTAGTGCTCGATCTCGGCCGCCGAGAAGCTCGCCAGTCCGGCGTGCGACACGACGACGCCCTTAGGACGTCCCGTCGAACCGGACGTGTAGATCACGTACGCCGCGGTCGCCAAATTCAGCGGGGACAAGCGATCCGGCCGGTGACCGACACCGTCCTCGATGGACAGTTCATCGATCAGCAATACATCGGAATCAGGCACCACATCGGCGAACTCCGTCGTCGTCACGACCAGCACCGGCTGCGAGTCCGACAGCATGAACGAAATCCGTTCGGCCGGATAGGCGGGATCGACCGGCAGGTACGCCCCGCCCGCCTTCGCCACCGCCAGCTGCGCGACAACGATGTCGACAGACCGCGGCAACACCAGCGCCACGATCCCCTCCGGCCCCACACCGCGCCCGATCAACACGTGCGCGAGCCGGTTCGCCCGCTCGTCCAACTCGGCGAAGCTCAACGTCCCGCCGTCGAACACCACGGCGGTTGCTTCCGGCGAGCGGTCGACCTGTGCCTCGACCAGCTCCGCCAGCGTCAGTCCCGGAAGGTCGATCTCTCCCAGCGGCACGGACGGATCCCCGGTGAGCACGAGGCCGAGATGCTCGGCGAACCGTTCAGCCACAACCGGATCCACGCCATCTCGCTGAAATTCGACCACGCTCGACACACCACCCTCGTGCTCGACCTGGCACACCACCAGATCGGCTAGTTGAAGTCCCGACAACGACGGCGTGTCGGCGAAGCGATCCGCCACGACCACCGTCGGCCATGAGTCGTTCAGGTTCGTTCGTGCGCCGAACCGCCCACCTGGGCCAAAAAGCCTGCGAGCGGGCCCGCATCATCCACTGTGGACTGCGGCGTCGCTACCGTCGTGGAGAGTGGCGCGGCCGCTGGGAATGTGCGCACTGAGCGTCTCCGGCACGATGTACAACGACGGTTCGTCGACTTCGTTACGGTGCGCGGAAAACAGCACCACATGTTCGTTCTCGTTCACCGAGAAACTCACGGTCTCATGCGGCATCGTGTCGTGGGCCATGGGGGATGTCGAACCTTCCGGGCGCGTCGAACCGACCGGCGCCCGTCAGAGGACGTCGGGAACTCAGTGCACAAGGTTGTTCTGTGTCAAGGTTTACGGCGACCGGCGACACGACCGCCGGTCTGGATCCCGCTCACCTGTCCCGTCGACGAATCGCCCAGGAAGCGACCACCGAGAATCCGGCGACCGGAGGCAGGCTCACGGACGGAGAAGAGCCAGCCCTCGTGCAGCGCGAGGTCCTGGTACCTCTCTCCGTTGACCGCGAGGGAGGCCGTGTCACCATCCGGCCCGTCCACCACGTACTCCACGTCTCCATTCCGGTAACTGCCGAACATGTTGCCAGGTAATGGAATTTGCTCGTTCAACTCTGGCAGGGCGTAGTCCCCCACGGGTATGTCCCTCGACCGCAGCTCGTAAACCAACTCGTCCCACAACGCCGAGCCGGTGCCGGAATTCGTGGTGAGGGCGACTACGCGGTCGTGCGCCGGATCGACTCGAAGGCGGCAGGACGTGCCGTCGGCGTTGCCGTCGTGACCGGCCCAGTCGCCGTCCGCACCCCGGAAGACGGCCCAGCCCAGCCCCCACCCGTCGGCGAGACCGAACGCTTCGGCACCGGCGACAGGGCGTCGCATGTCCTGACACACATCGGGATCCAGCGGTGCGGAGCCGGCGAGATGCGCGAGCCCGAACCGGACCAGGTCCTTGGCGCTCAACGCGAGCGCACCACAGGCGGCCTCGACCGCTCGGATCGTCTGGGCGACCGCGACGGCCCTGCCGGTCGTCTCGTTCACGGCGTGCCCCGGCACGAAGGAGTCGCGCGCACCCGGCCGCACCGTGAACGACGGTTCCACGCCGAGCGGCTTGAGCAGGAGCGCCTCGACCGCGTCCCACCAGCTCATCCCGGTGATCTCCTCGACCATTCGGCCGATCAGCACGTAGCCCACGTTGGAATAGGTGAATCCCGAGCCGGGAGGCTGGACGAGAGTGAGCTCGCGGCAGTCGCGCAGGTACTGGCGCGCCGAGGAGGCGGCGTCGGACCGTTCGTCCAGACTCGACGGCAACCCGCTGGTGTGACTGAGGATCTGACGCAGAGTCAGTCGGCCACCGAGGCTGTCCACTTCGGTGCCCAGTTCGGGAAGGTGTGTGCCGACGTGGTCGTCCAGATCGAGGTCACCATCGGCCACCAGGAGCATCGCGAGCGACGCCGTGACCGTCTTGGTGATCGACCCCACCGGGAACTTGGCGTCGGAGTCGACGTCGCCGGCGGTCACGTCGATCGCCCGGCCGTCTCCGTGGAGGGAGAGCTGGGCGGCGGGAACACCGTGGCGTCGCGCGAGATCGGCGAACATCTTCCCGAGCTGCGCGGTGTCGGTGCCGGGCATGAAGGCGAGTCCTCCCGATGCTTGCGCTACCGGGGTCCAGGGCAACACCGCGACGTTACGTCTCCCGCACACCGGCGAGTACCGCCGGATACCGCAGCATCCGCCATTCGGCCGTGCGCCGAGTCACGCCGAAAACCGCGTCCACGCAGTCTGCGTGGGACAGTGGTCCTCTCGGACGTTCTCGCACGTGGTCCGGTGGGTGCCACGACGTCAAGGGGTCCGTTCTAGGCTGGACGGATGAAGGTTCTGTCCATCCAGTCGGTCGTCGCCCACGGCCACGTCGGCAACTCCGCCGCCGTGTTCCCGCTGCAGCGCCTCGGGGTCGAGGTCGTCCCGATCCCCACCGTGAACTTCTCCAACCACACCGGGTACGGCGCGTGGCGCGGTCCGCTCCTGCCGCCGTCGGACGTGGCCGAGATCCTGCTCGGGGTGGAGGAACGCGGGGTGTTCCCGCAGGTCGACGCCGTGCTGTCCGGCTACCAGGGCGGCACGGGCATCGCCGATGTGATCATCGACGCGGTGCGCAGGGTGAAGGCGGCGAACCCGGCGGCGCTCTACGCGTGCGACCCGGTGATGGGCAACGCCAAGTCCGGCTGCTTCGTCGCGCCCGAGATCCCCGTGCTGCTGCGCGACAGGGTCGTGCCGGCGGCCGACATCATCACCCCGAACCAGTTCGAGCTGGGCTTCCTCACCGGCACCGAGCCGGCGAGCGTCGAGGAGACGCTGGCGTCGGCCGACCTGGCCCGCGCGATGGGCCCGTCGACCGTGCTGGTCACGAGCGTCGAGCGGCCCGACCGGGAGGAGGGCACGATCGAGATGCTCGTCGTGGACACCGCCGGGTCGTGGCTGGTGAGCACCCCGCACCTGCCGTTCAAGGCGAACGGGTCCGGCGACGTCACGGCCGCGCTGTTCACCGCCCACTACGTCCAGACCAAGGACGCGGCGCTGGCGCTGGAGCGCACCGCGTCGAGCGTCTTCGACCTGATCGACCTGACCTACCGCTCCGGTGAGCGCGAACTGCGGCTGGTGCAGGCCCAGGAGTACTACGCGACGCCGCGGATGCAGTTCAAGGCCGAACAGGTGCGCTGAGCCCGAGTCGCGCCACCCCCGCGCAGGTCGGTGCCGAGTCACGGGACCGGCAGCGCCGGGGTGGCGGGCCGGACGGCGCAGCCGCTCCCGCGTCCCCCGCCCAACTCAACGCCAAGCCCGAGCCCGATCTCCCGTAGAACGTCGACTGTTCCGGTGACCTCGCGGCCGACGCCGGCGCGTCTCCGCGGGTGGTGACGACATAGGAGGTCAGCGGGCCCATGCCGGCAGGAACGTCCAGGGGCGTGCCCAGATCTGCTTGTGCGCGCCTCCACCTCACTTGTCGGCCTGCCCGGGGTGGTGGTAGGGGTCCTCGAACGGGACTCCTTGCCGCCACAGGTCGCACAGCGCCTTGTTGACCGTCACCTCGTCCGCCGGTGTTGCCGGCAGAGGGAGGTGGAGCGATCCGATCAGGTCGAACCGGTGCAGGTCGAACGCGGCCCGCACGGCCTCCGCGTAGCTCTCCGCTGCTCGCCGTGCGCCCGAGTAGGCGAGCACTCCGATCGCGGCAGGCGCCAGGGTCAGCAGCAGCCACGGTCCGGAACGGAGGAGCAGCGCCGCCGAGACCGCGGCCACGAAAGCGCCGGTGACCGCGGTCCGGGCGCTGGAGTCCAGGACGTCGCGGCGATCGTCGACGATCGCTCGCATGCGGTCGCCGAGCACGACGTAGAGCCTTGGCCACGCGACCACCGCGTCGAACCCGTACACGCGCCCTGCTGTGTCCTCCATGGCGGTCAGGGCGTTGCCGAGTGCTGTGGCGCGGACGAGGTGGTCGTCGTGCGGGAACCGTCGCGACAGCAGCTCCCCGGCCTCTGCGGCGCGCAACACCGCCTCGGGGGCGGGCTGTGTGCCTTCGTCGAACTCGGCGGGCTCGGCGAGTGCCTGGAGCCGCTTCTTGCGACGCAGCTGCCACCACCGGCCCGCGGCTCGCGGCCATCTCGGCCATCGGCCTTCCAGCAGCCGGACCGCGGCGAGCTGCACAGGAGTGAGCAGGAGGGAGACCAGCACGACGGCGAGGACGATCAGCAGCACCTGGCCCGCACCGAGCTTGGCGGTGGTGGCCCAGGCGGTGCCGAAATCGATCCGGTTACCAGGCGCACCGGCCCACACCAACGTCAGCAGGAACCACGTGCCCGCGAACGTGGGGAGGAAGCTCACCACGAAGAACCGCAGCGAAAGAATGTCGAGCGAGGACTTGGCGACGTCGGCCGGGCTCATCGGACCAGCCGCATCGGGCCGTGACAGACCGGGACGGCCCGCTCGTCGTAGAAGATCCGGTGCACGGTGCGGTCGCAGACGCCGCATTCGAAGCGGATGAGCCGGAACGCGGTCGACTGCCCCGGCTGGGCCGCGCGGTCGCCGTCGCTGAACGTGCGTCTGCCGGAGAAGAACTCGGCTTCGAGGAAGGCACGCGACGTCGCGCCGATCAGTCGTCCCTCGACCACTACGACGATCCCACCCAGGTGGCCGTCCGTCAGCAGCAGTGCTTCCAGCGCCGCAGCTGCGGCCGTCACCGGAGTTCCCTCGCGCAGGTCGACCGTCACCCAGGACGGGTCCGGCGTCAGTTCGGGGTCGACCAGCAGGTCGTATCCCAGGGGGAGGTCCACTGCGAGCTCCTTCGGAGTCAGGGGCCGACGTGCACGTAGCAGGCCCACACTTCAGGACGGCGCGGTAGTCGCCGGTGCAGTTCCCGGGTGGCCCGGTGCACCGCGAGAGCGGCGGCGTCGACGCCTTCCGGCCGCACCAGGGTCGCGTAGACGGCATCGGCGACGGCGGGCGACTGCCCGTCGTCGGCCGACCACAGGGTTCCGATCACGTGGCGGTAGCCGGCCGCCGACAGCCCGGAGGCCAGGCTGATCGACTCGTCGATCAGCGCGATCCCGCCGACCGCGGTGTCGCACGCCGACAGGAAGGCGAGCTCCGCCTGCGTGAGCCGCAACGCGACCAGGTCTCGCACGGTCAGCGGGCGGTCCCAGAGCCTGATCTGCCCGTTGGCCGGCTCGGTGATGTCCTGGTGGCCGTGGCAGCAGAAGTGCGCCCACCGATGAGCTTCCAGCAGCTGCGTGACAGCGTCGCGGCTCGCTTCCTCGCCACGGAGCACCGTCGGTGTCGTCAGAGGTGCCAGCCTGCTGCTCAGCACGCGCAGCTCGTCGTCCACCGACGGCAAGGGCGCCTGTCCCGGCGTCTCGGGCAGGCCGATCGCGAGCACCGACGGGACGGCGTCCGACACCGGGCGGGCGCGTGCCGAGGTCAGGATCGACAGCGTTGGTGTGTACGAGGACACCACTCGGTCGAAGACTCGGTCGGAGTCGCGGCCCGCGGCGTGGATCGGCTGGAACGACAGCGGCCCGACGAGGCACCACCACACGCGTGGAGCGGCCTCGTCCTCGTGGAGCTCCCCTTCGAACCCCAGATGGGTCAGGACCGGCTCCGCGATCCTGTCCCACAGCTCGGCCAGCAGCGAACGGAGGTTGCTGCGCGCTGCCACGCGGGAGGCCAGTCCGGTGCCCGTCAGATCGGTGATCACCGACAGGAGCACGTTGCACATGCGCAGCGCGTCGTCGAGATCGAGCGGCAACGGCATAACGTCGACTCCCGCCGTGGTCACGATCAGGGCGTCACAGCGCAGCCTGCTGGTGTTGACCAGCACCACCGGTCCCCCGGCCGCGGCCTGGGTCAGGTCGGCGAACGGCATGGGCAGCAGGAAATGTTCGAAGCCGGGGAGACCGCGGATCTGGTGGAGCAGTTCCTCCCACTCCGTCACCAGCCTCGTGTGCGCGTCACGCCGTCGCCTGGTCGAGGTGGGATCGAGGTCGGCCACGTCGGCGTCGGCCGCGGCGAGCCGGGCGCGCAGGCCGGTGAACCGCTCGGCGAGATCCGGAACGTGCGCGAGCAGTGCGGAGAGGTCCTGCTGCGACCGGAGTGCGTCCGCCCACAACACCGAGCGCCCGTGGTCGAGCAGTTCCACGGCCCGTCGCGGCCGTCCCACCTGCAACGCACAGGCGGCGGCGTCGGCCGCGACCCCTGTCCAGTCGGCGATCAGGTTCTCCCTGGTGGTCCGGTTGAGCCGGCGGCCGGTCAGATCGGGCAGCAGCGCGACCGCCGCGGTGAACCCCTCCAGTGCCTCCGCGTGGTCGTCGCGGGTCATCGCCAGCATGCTCCAGAACCGGGCGGCACCAGCACGTACCTCCGGCCGGGCGAGCGGGTGGGACGCCGCTGCCCGGTAGGCGTCGATCGCGGCTTCGGCGTCGGCGGGGTCGTCCGACACCGCGAAGCGATGTTGCCGGGCCGCGCCGAGGAGCACCAGGGTGGCCGCGCGTGCGGGATCGTCCGGCGGCGTCAGGTCCAGTGCCTGCTGGTGCGCGTCCACTGCCCGGTCGAGGTTCGTGAGCCGCCCGTCGGACGTGCTCGCCGTGATGAGCCCGAGCAGGTTCAGCACCTCGGCGCTGCCCTCGGACCGCGGCGCCTCGGCCAGTGCGCTGAGGCACAAGCGTTCCGCCTCCGCCAGGTCCTCCCGGTCTCCGTCCAGCTCGTCCCTTCCACCGGCGAGCACGAACGCGAGGTTGAGCGCGATCTTGCCTCTGGACACGTTCGCCTCGCCGATGGTGGCGATCGCCTCCCGTGCCAGCCTGATGGCTTCCTGCCGGTCCGCGGGGTTCTTGCGGGCGGTGAAGAGTTTCATCAGAACGTCGCTGAGGTTCGCCAGCAGGATCGGACGATCGGGAACGTCCGGTCCCATCGCCGCGATCGCCCGGCGCGCCGCCTCGGCCGCCTCGGCCAGGTCCGCCGGTTCACCCGTGTGGCGATAGCGCAGCAGCAATGCCTGCCGGAACGTGTCGACGCAGGCAGCGTGGCCCGCCGTCCCGCGCTCCGAGCTCTCCACCGCGGCACGTGCCTCCAGCACGGCGTCGTCCAGATCGGCCACGCGTCCCATGCGGGAGAACCGCCGCAACAGCGAGGCGGCCAGTCCGGTCCGCATGGCGTCGCGCGCCCAGTAGTCGTCCGGCATGATCCGCACAGCGCGCCGGTGGTGCTCGACGGCCCGGTCGATCAGGTCGATGTCGCCCGTGAGCTCGAACCGCAGTGCCGTGACGGTCGCCAGCAGGTGCAGCGCTCTCGTCTCCTCGGTGTGGCCGGGTGGGGTGAGGGAGACCGCGGCCTCGGCGCACTCGGTGGCCTCGACCAGGTCGCTCTCGACCCCGAAGTGCACGTAGCAGGTCGACAACGCGGTTCCCAGCGACCACAGGCGAGCAGACCGCGTGCCGGGGAGGGCGTCGTCCCCGGTGTCACGGAGGGCGGCGCGACCGGCGGTGACCGCCTCCCGGAGATCGGCGGCGTCACCGCTGTGCTCGAACCTGATCCTCAGTGCGAGACACAGGTCGCTCCACTGCATCCCCGCCGTGCCGTGGTCCGCCGTGGCGGCCTGAGCGGCCGTTCGCAGCAGTGCGACCGCCGCGTCCAGGTCGGCCACGTTCCCCGTTCCCTCGAACCGGCTGCGCAACGCCACCGCCAGGACGTTCAACCGGGTGCCGCGGCGGGGATCGTCCGGCGACGTCGCCTCGACCGACGCCCTGCCCTCGTTCACCGCCTCCTCGACGTGTTCCGGCCGTCCAGTGCGGTCGAAGAGCATGCGGGCACAGTTGCTCAGTCCCACCCGCATCTCCGGCAGGTCTTCGGCATCCGCCGCGGCGACCGACTCGCGGAACATCCGCAGCGCGTGCTCACCGTCTTCGCCGAGCCCCGAGTTGTGGTAGCGCGTGAGCCACGCGCTACCCACGTCGTTCAGAGATCCCGCCCGCAACGGATGCCAGGGCGGCAGCATCTCGACGGCCTCGAGGAGAACGCCAATGGCTCGGTCGATCAGGACCAGGTCACCTCGCCGGGCGCCCTCGTCCGCCATCCTCCTGCCGGTGACGGTCAACGTCCGCACGCGCTGGTCGAGCACCAGCTCGCCCGCTTCGTCGAGCCGTTTGCGCGCCAACGGGTGCAGCCACTGCGGCGCGATGTCGTGCACCATCGCGAACAGCTTCAGCATCGTGTGGAGGTCGCGACCGGCCAGTTCGATCGGCGCGGACTCGTACCGGGCCCAGTGCAACATCCCCACCCACATCAGGGCTTCCGGGTCACGCACGAGGATCCCCTGGTCCGCGTAGCCGGGACCCAGCAGCCGCACCGCCTCGGCGACGGCCTCGGGCGCGAGCACCGAAGTGCCGTCCTGGGACCGGGCGAACGCCATGAACCGGTCCTGGATCGCCTTCAGGTACTTCTCGCGCATGGACGGGTAGTCGGCTTCCGAACCGATGTCGTTAGCCCCTCCCCTTCCTCGCCCGGTCAGCGGGCTCGTGCCGGGAGGAACGTGCGGACGTCGACGCGGGCGAGCCGGCGCGGGACCGTTGTGCGCATGCGACTTCTCGCCTCTCGGACACGGCGGCTACCGAAGCGCGGGCCCGATCCACCGGCGGACCAGAGCCCGCAGCTGGTCGTCGGTGAGCGCCGGCGTCGAGGGATGCTGCAGGAACGACAGGAAGAGCCGCATCAGGATCTCGGCGAGCCCCTGGAGCTCGTCGTCGGTGGCGATCCCGGCACCGGCCCAGTCCACCGGCACGTCGCGGAGGATGCGCGCGCCGAGCGCGAAGGACTCCGGGGAGGTCACCGCTACGGTGAAGAAGTCGGATTCGCCTGCCTGCAGGAGCAGGCCCAGGTACGGCTCCCTCGGGACCTCCAGGACGCCGAACACCACGGACTCCACGGCCACCTCGGCCGGGCTGCCGAACGAGGCGAGGTGCCGTGCCATCCGCGCGGCGAAGTCCTCGACGCCTGCCAGCGCGACGGCGCTGAGGATGTCCGCGAGGCGCGGGAAGTAGCGGTAGACGGTCTGCCGCGTCACGCCCGCCTCGGCGGCGACCACCGACATGCTGGTCTTGGCGAGTCCGACGCGGTCCACGCAGGCCATCGCCGCCTTGACGATCCGGCGGCGTGCCTCGTCCTCGGTGCCGGGAGGGTTGCCCTGCCAGCCGTGGTACCCCATGCGCACCATCATCCCCGAGAGCGTTGGCTCAGACGGTGGAAGGTGCTTTCCGGTGCACGCGACGCAGCGCCGCGAGCAACAGACCGGCACCGATGAAACAGGCGAGCGCGTACAGCGCCCCTGCGATCGGTGGGCCGTCGGGAAGAGCGCTGAGCCAGAACACCGCCATCCCGCCCAGGTAGACGGCCGGGTAGATCCGGACGAAGGCGGACAGCGGTTCACCAGGACCCGGCGACCTCAGCTGCGACAGGACGATCCAGCCACCGGCCAGCCACACCAGGGCCAGTTCGACGCCGAGAACCCAGGCCTGGGCGGTGGTGTTGCCGCTGAAGAGGCTCGACGGAATGCCAGCGATCGTCATGGTCGGCGGCGTGAGGACGCCGGCGAGCAGAACGCGCGGCACCAACGACCACCCGCGGCGCTCGCCGGCCAGGCGCACGACCAGATAAGTCATGGCCCCCAACGAAACGGACGCGAACAGCAGCATGCTCGTCATCGGCACCGCTGCCAGCGCGGGGTGGTTGACGATGCGGTTGTCCGGGTTCCAGGCCCACCACCGCAGCTGGGGTCCGATGTGGTCGAACACCTCGTAGAACACCTGGCAGGCGAAGGCGACGGCGACCGACCCCACGAGCGCGCCGCGGCGCCGGAAGACGCCGAGCGACCGCACCAGCTCGTAGGCGAGCTGACTGATCACCGGGTAGAACGCGATGATGTAGAGCGGCAACCTGTCCCACATGAACTGCACGGTGAACTGGTTGTGGGCGAAGATGAAACCGTAGATCTCGTCGAGTCCGAACCACTCCGGGAAGTACAGCGGTGGTTCGACCACCGCGAGGTACACCAGCGACGTCCACCACAGCGCCAGGTTGATCGGATCACCGTGGCGGTAGCGGCGCAACGCGTGCACCAGAGCGAAAACGGCGCCGCCGATGATGAGCAGCTCGAGCAGCGGCATCGTCCAGTGCACGAGATCCCACGGAAACCGCACCGAGACCACGGGTGACACGTCGTGGCAGTCGAAGCCGAGGCCGCGGGCGACGGCTTCCGCCTCCGGCCCGCACACCGCGCTCATCGAGAGGTAACCGTTGCCGCGGCGCCGTTCGGCGAGTAGTCCGTGGCCGGCGGCTCCGCCTGGGGATCGAACCCGAAGGGAATCCGCTGCCGTCCCAGCGCCGTCCGGATCCGGTAGCGCACGAGCGCCGCGATCACCCGCGGGTTCCGCATCATCTCGCCCAGCGACTCGTCCATGTTGAACACCTTCGCGAAGTGCTCGTCGACCACCTCGTACTCACGCGCCGCACCGACGATGAGACTGAAAGCCGGGCCGGACATGGCCGCGAGAACGCGACGCCACCACTCCGGCACCTTCTCCGTGCCCACCGCGCACTCGTAGCCCTGGTCCCTCGCCATGGCCAGCGACCAGGGCACGGTGAGCGATTTGCGTTGTGCCGACGAGAACCTGGCGCAGACCTCCGCGTCGAGGCGTTGTGCGCGAGACAGGTGCTCGCGCAGCAACAGCGCGGACATCGCCGCAGAGCTGATTCCCTGTGCGTAGAACGGGTTGAACGCGCAGATCGAGTCGCCGACGAACACCAGACCAGGTGTGCTCAAGCGGTCGTAGCGCCGCCACTTGTTGCCCGTCGACCGGGTCAGGTGCACCTCCGAGGTGGGGGAACACCGGTCCATCGCGGCCGCGAACAACGGCGTCCGCACCCGGCGCGCCGACTCGACGAACGCCTCGGTGGTGCGGGGCATGTCGATTCCCCACGAGCCCATGCAGGCGATGACCCGGTTCCCCTCGACGGGAAAGAAGTTCACCAGGAACTCGTGCTCGGCGGGGTGCTCCCCCTTGTCCGGGGTGGGCATGATCACCAGGTGCTGCCACCACCACGACGCCGGTCGCTCGGCCGGTGAGGGCAGCTCGTACCAGCGCGAGGTGTAGGTGACCTTGGCGTCGAGCGTGCGCACCTCGGGCTCGGGCCATCCGGCGGCCACGAGCCAGCCGCCGACCGCGGACCCGCGCCCCATCGCGTCCACCACGAGGTCGGCGTCGAGGTGCTCCTCGCCGGCGGACGTGGACAGGCCGACCCCGGTGACCGCCCCGTCCCGCGTGGTGAGGCCGTGCACCGAGACGCCCTCGCGAATGGTCGTGTTGGGCAGGACTCGAACCGCGTCGCGCAACACGCGTTCGATGAGGATCCGCGATCCGTAGATCATCGTCATCGCCCCGCGCTTGCGCGCCGACCAGCCCTCCCCGTCGAGGTAGGCGGCGTCCAGAGACGGCATCAGGTGCAACCCGCCCGCGGCGATGAGCTCGTCCTCGAATCCGGGGAACAGCGCCCCGATCGCGCGCCGTCCCGAGTTCAGCAGGAAGTGCGGGTGCTTGCTCTGCGGCACGCCACGCCGGTGCTCCGCGACGGCCGGGAGCTCGTCCCGTTCCAGCACCACCACCTGGTCGAAGTAGGGGGCGAGCGCCCCGGCTGCACACAGACCAGCGGCGCTGCCACCCAGTACGACGGCGGTTCTGCCCAGCGTCACGCGGACCACCCCTCGTCATTCATACAACCAGAGCTCGAATGTATGAATGACGAGGGGTGGCGTCAATCCGGCTTACGGGCTACGGCCCGTCCACGAGCGCAGGCCGGGCCGGCCGCTACCGGACCTACCAGCCCCAGCGCGATGCCGGCTGGTCCTGGTGGCGCGGTTGTCGTGGTGCCAGGTCGAGGAAGTGGAACGCGGGCAACGGGCCGGTGCAGATCGCCGTGACGCCGGTCAGCGCGGCGACACCGTCTCGCACGGCCTCGACCTCACCGAGCGGAACCAGGAACGCGCGGTGTTCCTCGGTGTGCACCGGCGGGTCGAGCAGTGCCACCGCGAGAGCAACGGCGGACACCGATGCGAGCATTCCGTCGGCCTGGTTCCGGCGCCAGGCCACGATCTGCCGTGCGATCCGTTCGCCCTGTGCGATGGTGGCAGCGAGATCGGCCCCGCCGCCGCTGAAGCCGCTTTCGTCGTGGACGGCGCGTAGTGCGGTGTCCTCGTCGAACACCAAGCGCACGTGCATCTCCGCCACGCCGTCGAGCTGGTTCAGCCGGTCTCGGACCACCGGCACGGACAGCGCGTGCACGGCGGCACGGGCGGCGGTCTCGTCCACTGCCGTGGTGCCTATCCGCAGCGGCACCACCGGTCCGCCTGGCAGCAGCGCGCACAACCCGGCCAGGTCGTCGACGGCCTCCTGCTCGGTCAGCACGCGGCCATCGGGATGCTCGCTGACGACGACGGCGACGTCCTCCAGCTCGACGAGCCGGAACGGGGACCCGTCCGGTAGCTGATGGGCCGACCGTACGACGGCGTGCAGGTGCAGGCTCACGGGTGGGTCTGCTCCGCAGGCACCGGGGTGGCCACGGCGGGGGTGACCACAGCGGGGACCGCGGCGGCCAGCAGGCCGTAGGTGCCGCCGATGCCTTGCGCGACGGGCGGCGGTACGACCACTCCGCGCCGGACCGTCTCCAGGCGGTGCATCGCCTCCAGGTACCGGATGTAGGTGTCGACGCTGGCGATCACGACCTTGATCTCGATGGCCAGGATCTCGATGCCGATCAGCGAGACGCGCACCGACGCGTCGATGACGAGTCCCTTGTCCAGCAGTACGTTCAGCACGTCGGCCAGGCCGCCCGAGTTCTGCGTGGCGGGAGCGGTCACGATGATGTCCTCTCTTCGTGCAGCAGGCTCGCGATGTCGACGGGAAGCCGTACCGCGGAGGTGTCCGGTTCTCCGAGTGCTTCGCGCAGCGCCGCGAACTGGCGTTGCAGCGAGACCAGCGCCTGGCCCAGGTTCTCGACCTCCTCGTCGGTGAGGGTGCCGGCGTCCACCCGGCGCAGTGCTTGGCGTTCAAGCAGTTCACACACGATCTCCAGGACCGCCACGACGATCCGGCCGAGCCCTCTGCCCGCGTCCTGCGCACTCAACGGGCGCCGCCAAGGCCGATCAGCAGCAGTCTCAGGTCGAGCCGGATCAGCTCGACACCCGCCAGCGTGATGACCACGTCACCGCGCACGACCGCACCCCGGTGCACTACGCGGTCGAGCAGGTCGACCAGGGTCGTGGTGCTGTGCTCAGGCATCGGCGAACTCCACTGTCGTGAACGAGTACGGCGGCCACGGCCCGGTGATCTCCACCGACAGCCCCAGTTCCCCGGTCAGCCGGCGGACCTCGGCTCGGAAGTCCTCCTCGCTCGCGGTGTCGACCAGGTACGCCGCTTCGAGGAGCAGATCGCCCGCGAGGTCGCGGAAGGTGCTCTCGGCGGCTCGCCGGGCCAGTTCCTGATGCACGGCAGCGGCATCACGACGGGCGTTCTCGGCGGCAGTCAGCCGCGCGCGCCGCTGCAACAGGTAGGCCGTTCCCGACACCGCGTCCAGGTTCACCGGCTCATGCCCGGCCGCGCGGACCCGCACTCTCCACTCCCGCCGTCCCTCCACCCGGTCCAGCCAGGCCAGCGCCTCCACGTGACGGGCGCCGAGCAGGCGCACGGCGGCGTCGGCGCCGTCGAGGACGGTGCCGAACCGCAACGGCAGCACCGGTTCGTGCCGGAACACGGCGCGCACCACGGCGTCGTGCTCGCGGACCAGCACGGCCAACGGGCTGTCCTCCTCTGGTTCGTCGCAGTCGAGCCCGGTGAACCGGTCGAGGTCGACCTCGGCCACGACCAGCGCCAGGCCCCGATGGCTGATCAGCCAGGGCCCTTCCAGGTCGATCTGCCGGGCTCTGGTGATCGCGTAGGCGTACAAGCCGCGTCTCACGCCCGTTCCTCCCCCAATGCCCGCTCCAACGCCGCGACGCGGTCGCGCAGGTCGGCGTTCGCCTGGGCCAACTCGTTCTTCCCGATGTCCGTTTCCACCGCTTTCGGCGTGAAGAACGGATCGTTCGTCCACCAGTCCATTCCCATTTCACGCGCTGTCTGCGCGGAGGCGATGAACAGCCGGACCCGCAGCGTGAGGAGCTCGATGTCCACCACGCACACGGCAATGTCGCCGACAATCACGACGCCTTTGTCGAGAACCCGTTCCAATGTGTCGGCGAGCGAACTGGATGTGTTGTTCACCTCTCGCAACCGTCCCGTCACATGCCAGTCGTTCCACGGGTGTAGCGCCTGAGCCGCTCGCAGGCGCACAGCTCACCGGCCGGGTCGACGTCGACCCGATAGGTGGCGATGATGCTGGTGGTGGCGGGGATGCGTTCGAGTTCGACGACGTCGACCAGCACCGACCAGCCGCCGTCCGGCAGCGCGCGTATCCCCGAAACGGCTTCCGGCGCCCTGCCGATCAGAGCACCGAACTGCTCCGTCGCGGCGCGAATGGCGAATGCCGCACTCAATTTCTCAGGTTTGCCGGGTGGATGAGTATCGTTCGATTCGACGTCCACTAGAAACATCTTAGGCATACGGGACCGAACGTTACCGCATCCACCGAGGGGAACAATTGACACATTCACTCAGGCGGTCGAACGAATCGAATACTGGTCCAGCTGCCCGAATGCGCAGCGCCGAAAGGGGTCTCAGCCTCGTCCGTTGGAACGCAGGACGGCCGGGGCCGCCTTCGCGAGGAAGGCGGCCCCGGCTCTGTCGTCACGACGCCAGGGGTTTGTCCCCCTGCACGCCCCACGCGACGGTGAACTGGGTGCGCACGAACCACTGCCCGGTGGACGGGCGCCAGACCGCCAGGTCACCCACCCCGTCGCCGTTGTAGTCGCCGGGCACCGGCACGTCGCCCTGCTGACCCCACTGCGTCGAGCTGACGCCGCGCACGTGCCACTCACCGGTCGACGGACGCCACACCGTCAGGTCGAACCCGCCGTCACCGTCGTAGTCGCCCACCACGGGAACGTCACCGCTCTGTCCCCATTGGACGGACACGACGACGCCGAACGCGCCGATGTAGTGCCAGGTGCCGGTGGACGGACGCCACACGGCGGCCTGCGCCGCGCCGTCGCCGTCGTAGTCGGCGGGCACCGGGATGTCACCCTGCTGGCCCCACTGCTGGGTGAACTGGTTGCGCACGAACCACTGGCCCGTCGACGGACGCCACACCGCGACGTCGGTGATCTCGTCGCCGTTGTAGTCACCCTGCACCGGGACGTCGCCCTGCTGACCCCACGCGACGGTGAACTGGCCGTTCACGAACCACTGACCGGTGGACGGACGCCACACCGCCACGTCGGACACGCCGTCGCCGTTGTAGTCGCCCGGTACCGGGACGTCGCCCTGCTGGCCCCACTGCTGGGTGAACTGGTTGCGCACGAACCACTGACCCGTCGACGGACGCCACACAGTGGTGTCCGTGCGCTGGTCGCCGTTGTAGTCGCCGTCCGGCCCGCCGAAGGTGTAGCGGGAGTTGAGCAGCAGGTTCGGCGAGCCCGCGCCCGCGTTCACCACCACGTCCTTGACGGACTCGGTGAACGCCATCTCGAACCAGACGGTGGTCGGCGAGGCGTTCGCGTTGCGCTGCAGGTACAGCGCGGCGACACCGGCGGCGTGCGGCGCGGCCATCGACGTTCCGCTGAGTGACCTGGTGGCGGTGTCGCTGGTGTTCGACAGCGAGGTGATGTCGTCGCCGGGCGCGAAGACGTCCACACAGCTGCCGAAGTTGCTGCCGCCGCTGGTCCAGTTCGTCGGCCGCACGTCGTTGCGGTCGGTGGCGCCGACGGTGATCGCGTTCGGCGTTCGGGCCGGCGAGGTCTGGCAGGCGTCGACGTTCGAGTTGCCCGCGGCGACCGCGTACGTGACGCCCGTGGCGATCGAGGCTTCGACCGCCGCGTCCAGCGCCGCGCTGGCGCCGCCGCCGAGGCTCATGTTCGCCACGGCCGGGCGCACGGCGTTCTGGGTCACCCAGTCGACACCGCTGATGACACCCGTGGTGGTGCCCGAACCGAAGCAGTTGAGGACCTTCACCGCCACCAGCCGCACGGACTTCGCGACGCCGTGCGTGGTGCCGCCGATGGTGCCCGCCACGTGGGTGCCGTGGCCGTTGCAGTCGGTGTTGTTGTTGTCCCCAGTGGTGTTCGTGCCCCAACTCGCGCGGCCACCGAAGTCCGTGTGCGTCGTGCGGATGCCGGTGTCGATCACGTACGCACGCACGTCGCGGGCACCGGAACCGGCGGAGACGTACTGGCCGTTGGACCTCCCGCTGATCTGGTCGAGCCGGTCGAGGCCCCACAACGCCGACGGCGTCGGCTGGGTCGCGTCCGCGGTGATCTCGGCGTCCTGCTCGACGTAGGCGACGCGCGGGTCCGCCGCGATCCGCCTGGCCGTGGTCTCGTCGGCCCCGAGCGCGAACCCCTTGAGCGCGTGCCGCCAGGTCTGCCGCACCTCACCGCCACCGTTCTTGGTGACGACGTCCGCCGCGTCCGCGTTCTCCTTGAGCACCACGACGTATCGGCCCGCGATGGTCTTCGCCCCCGCGCCCACGCGGATCTCGCCCTGTGCCGCAGTCGCGGGTGTGGCCAGCCCCGCGAAAGCGAGCGCCGCTGTCGCAAGGGTGAGCACCACCCGTCTTGATGAGTACGACAATTCCGTCCTCCCAACGAAATCGTGGACATGTCCCCCGACGTCCGGCACCGACGATGACTACCCGGTGCGGGCGGAAGCCAGGGAAACCGCCGGAGTTTCCGGTGAACTTCCGCTACGGTCGGCGCGGTGTCCGCGTTCGCCGAGCTGCTGCGCCGTCACCGGGCCGCCGCCGGGCTGAGCCAGGTGGAACTCGCACGCCTCAGCGGGATCAGTGACCGCGCGTTGCGGGACCTGGAGCAGGGCAGGAGGGTTCCGCGAGCGCAGTCGGCGCGGCTGATGGCAACGGCGCTGAAGCTGACCGGCGACGACCTGACCGCCTTCCTCGCCACGGCACGCCCCTCGACGCCGACGGCCCCCTCGGCACCAGCCGGCACGGACGGCCTGGTCGGGCGGAACAACGAGCTGCGGTCGTTGCTGGACCTCGTGTTGCGGACCCGGCACCGGCTCGTCTCGATCACCGGCCCGGCGGGCGCCGGCAAGTCGCGCCTCGCCGCCGAACTGGCCGCGTTGCTCGGCGGGCGCACCGATCTGGTGGTGTGCACGCTCGACCTGTCCGCTGTCAGCGACGTGGCGCTGGTCGGCGATCTCGTGGCGGACGCGCTGGGCTGTGGTCCGTCCCGGCTGGCGCCGCCGGACCGGGTGGCCGCGCACCTGCGCGACCGGCGGGTGGTGCTGGTGGTCGACCGGTTCGAGCAACTGGTGGACGCCGCGGCGGATCTCGCCGCACTGCCCCGCCGCTGCCCCGGCCTGACCGTCGTGGTCACGAGCCAGCGGCCGCTTCGGGTGCGCGACGAACACGTGCTCGCGTTGAGCGGCCTGCCGCGTGAAGCGGCGGCAGCGCTGTTCGTGCGACGAGCCGGGCTGAAGGTCGCCGACGACGCGGTGCACACCATCTGTCAGAAGGTCGAGCACCTGCCGCTGGCGATCGAACTGGCGGCGGGCTGGGTGCGGCTGATGAGCCCTGCGGACCTCGCCACGCGCCTCACGCACCGGTTGCGGTACCTCACCGACGGGCCGCGCGACCTGCCCGCCCGGCACCGTTCGCTGCGTGCGTCGATCGAGGCCACGCTCGACCTGGTGACCACCGAAGCGCGCACCACGTTCCGCTTCCTGGGCGGCTTCCACGGCGGCGTCCGCCTGGAGGACCTCGAAACGCTGCTCGGCCAACCGTTGCCGGAGCTGACCGAACTGGTCGACATCAACCTGGTCCGGCTCACCCCGGACGGCGACACGTCGCGGTACACGCTGCCGGACACCGTCGCCGAACTGGCCGCCGAACAGCTCGACTCCCCCGACACCCACGCCCGGATCGCCTCGCACTACCTCGACCGGTTGCGCACCGGTTCGACGTTCGGTGCCCTCGACGCGGCCAACATCCGGGCCGCGGTGCGCTGGGCCGCCGCCGAGGACCCCGCGCGGCTCGACGCGGCCACGGCGATGGCGCTGACCCAGTTCTACGAGGGCGCTGGACGGCTCGGTGAAGGCGCGGAGCTGCTCAGCCAGGTGGGCACGGGCGGGATCCCGCCGTTGCTGATCAGGTCGGGTCAGCTGGCGGCGTTGCGCGGCGACCTGGACGCGGCGAGCGAGTCGGCGGAGCGTGCGCTGGCCGTGGCGGCGGACGACGATCACAGCACGAGAACCGCCGGTCTGAGCCTGCTCGGCATGGTCGCGGTGGAGCGGGGCAACCCCGGCGCCGCTCTGGCGCACCTGCGCCAGGCGCTGGCCGTCGCCCGCCTCTCCGGCGACGACGCGACGCTCGGCCGCGTGCTCAACAACCTCTCGTCGGCGCTGGCCGAGATCGGACGCCCGCAGCAGGCGATCCATCAGCTGGAGGCGGCGCTGGCGGCGAAACGCCGAGCGGGCGCCGGACCGTTCGAACTGGGTCGCACGCAGTTCAACCTCGCGCTGCTGACTCTGGACCTCGGTGCCCTGGAGACCACCGTCAGCCGGGCGGCCGAGGCCGTCCGCCTGCTCACCGAGGGCGGCCACACCCTGCTCGCCGCTCTCGCCGAGACCACCGCCGCACTGGCGCTGCTGGACCACGACCCGGCGGCGGCCGCCGCCTGCGTGCACCGCGCCGACCGTCTGCTCGCGGACACCGTCGGGGAGAACGGGAGCGACCGCGTCGAGGCCACCGTCCACCTGCGGGCGAGCGTGGTGCGGCACGCGCTGCGCGACGCGACGGCGTGGCGGGAACTGGCGGAGGCCATGCGGATCTCGCTGAGCCACACGACCCGTGACCGCGACTCGGTCGCGGAAGCCCTGACCCTGCACGCCCGGTACCTCTGCGCCCGCGATCCCGAGGCTGCCGCTGTGCTGCTGGGATCAGCGGATCGCCTGCGGCGCAAGAAGATCACACCGTTCGTGGCCGCCGCACGGGATCATGTCCTGACCGTGCTCGGAGACCGCTGGACCGAGTGCCGCGTCCTGGACGACGCCGCGCTCGTGGCCTTCGCCGACGAACTCGCCACGCACAGCCCTCGATGAACGGCTGCCGGCACCCCAGGCGTCCTCAGCGGCTCGCGCGCAGCACGCGGATCGCGTGCAGCGCCGGGGGTGGTTCGCCCTCGACCTCCGCGGATCCGCCGAGGTAACCGGCGACCAGGTCGGGAGCGGAGTGGTCCTCGACATCGGTGAACCCGAGAGCGCGCAACCGCGCGGCGATGCCGTCGGGAGTGAAGTAGCTGAACAGGGGTTCGCCGACGGCGGCCAGCCGATCGGCACGGGCGCGCTGGTGGACGCGTTCCGCGTCGGTGGTCGCAGACCGCAGGTAGTCGAAGACCACCTCGACCGGCTGGGCCTGACCGGCGATGTAGGCGAGGGTGGCGTGGGCGGCGTCGGGGGTCAGGTAGTAGACGACGCCCAGCCACACGAACACGGCCGGGTCCGTCCGGCTGAACCCGGCGGCTTCGAGTTCCGTTGCCAGCGCTTGGGTTTCGAAGTCGACCGGCACGAAGGTCAGCGTGTCGGGACTGTCGATTCCGGTCGTGGCGAGGCGTTCTCGCTTCCACGCCTGGGTGGCGGGGTGGTCGACCTCGAAGACGCGCACATCACGGCGCGGATTGCGGTAGGCGAAGGTGTCCAGGCCCGCGCCCAGGATCACGACCTGCCGCACACCGGCGGTGACGGCCGCGGCCACGGTGTCCTCGGCGAAACGAGCCCTGGTGGCGAAGACCAGGCGGCGGCGCCGGTCCGTCACGGCGCCGCCGAGGCGATCGGTCGCAGCCGTGCCCAGGCTCGGCAGTTCGTCCTCGGCATGGCCGAGCAGACGTGCCGCGAGGGGGTCGGTGAAGATCCGTGGCCGGTCAACGATCTGGTGGTAGGCGCGGGCGTACGCGGTGACAAGCGCCGTCCGGCTGGGTCCGCCGTTCTCCATGGTCACGACGCTACTCACGAAGTGCGGTCAAGACCCAGCCGAGCCGGCGTCGACGTCACCGCGTCCACATCCCGGTAACCCAGAACCTGTAGCCCCCAGTTGAACGGCGACAGGTTCTGGTTCACCCCTGTTCGAGCCGCGGTCAGCGCGGCAGGACGAGCCGGTTGGCGATGTCGTACAGGTCGGCCTCGGGCACCTGGCCGGCGATGAAGAGCGGGGCTCCCCCGATCGCGTCGAGGACCCACAACCGGTGGTAGCCGTTGTCGTCGACGTAACGTGTCGCGTGGCCCTGAACGGGTTGTCCCGGTGTGCCGGCCGGTTCGCCGGCGACAGCGCTGTTGACGAAGACCGTCGGCGGGACGGCGCACGTGCCCAGCGAGTAGTTCGTGGTGGTCCCGGGCTTGCTCCCCTGCGCGACCGGGGCCCGGTCGAGGCTCTGTGCGACCTCGAAGGCGCAGATCCGCATCCCGTCGGGCAGGTCGCGCAGGCCGAACGCCGGGGTCACGGTCGTCGTGCCCGGGAACTGGATGTTCTCCGCGATCCGGCGGCCGGCGTCGACGAGTTGCTGTGCGGGCGCGGTGCTGCCGTGCTCGGCGGACACGTGCACGTACATCGAACCGCCGTCGGGGTGCTCGACGTACAGCTCGTACCCACCTGGCCCGGTGGACACCGAACTCTCGACCCCGCGCCGGCCTTTGATCGTCACGGGCGCGCCTGGACCCGACTTGAACATCGCCTCGTCCACCGACACCATCCGGAACTGCTGGACGCCGACCTGCAGGACCTGACCGTCTGCCGTGACGGTCAGCATGTACTCGCCGCCGTACAGGGGCGTGCCAGGGTCTTCCGCGCTGGACCCGATGTTGATCCGTTGCGCCCGGTAGGCGACCGTGCCCGGTGGGAGCCAGCCGAGGGAGTAGGGCATCTGCAGCCCCGCGGCGGCCTGGCCGGCAGGGGCCTGGGTCTGGCCGCCTTGAGATCCGTTGGCGGTGGCGACCGTCTGGGACTGCTCCACGGGTTCCGGCCGGTTCAGCGCCACGGCGGTGACCGCGCCGAGGGTCAGCACGGTCGCCCCGGCGGCGACCGCCAGCGGCCGGCTCAGCCCGGAGCGCCTGCTGTCGATGCGCCGGCGCGCCGCGGCGAGAACCGCATCGCTGTCGGGCGCGTCGTGTTCGCGCGCCGTGAAGGTGTCCTTGATCAGGTTCTCGATGTTCATCACGTCTCCCTGGCCTCTGCCATCTGCTCGATGGCCAAGCCGTTTCGCAGTGCCGCCAATGCCTTGTGGGCGTGTGCCCGGACGGTGGCCTGGGCGCAGCCGAGCAGCCCGGCGATCTCGGAATCGGGCAGCTGCTCGTAGTACCGCAGCACCACCACGGCCCGCTGGCGCTTGGGCAGCCGCGCCAGGCGCTGCCACATGTCCTCGCGCGCGGCGTGGTCCGACGCGAAATCGTCCGCCCGTGCCTCGTCGGGGAGGTCACCCGGCGTGATCACACGTGCGGACCAGCTATGTCGCCAGGACAGGTAGCCGTTGGTCACCATCCGCAGCACGTACCGCTCGGGGTGATCCGTGCCGCTGATCCGGGACCAGTGCCGGTACATCTTGACCAGCACGTCCTGCACCAGATCAGCGGCCTGTTCCCGCTCGCCGGTGAGCATCGTCGCGTAGCGCAGCAACCGCGGCAGTTGCGCTCGGGCGAAGTCGTCGTAGTCAGCCATCACTCTTGAAGACTCACGCCGGCGGCGAACCGTTTACCTGCTTCCCGAATAAACAGGTTGATCCACTCCACGAGTCATAGAGGCGAGGGGAAGTACCGGACGACGTCACAAGGGGCGATCTGTGCGCAAACGCGGTTTCATCCACGCGGCGGTCTTCGCCGTGGTGGCCAGCGGCCTGGCCGTCTCACCGGCGGCGGCGCGACAACCCACCACACCGGCGCCGGTCGAGGCGCCCAGGACGGTCACGCTGATCACCGGCGACAAGGTGACCGTGACCAGGAAGGACGGCTCCTGGGACGCGAAGATCCAGCCGGCCGCCCGGCTCGGGCCGGTGCGGTTCATCAAGTCGGTCAGCGCCAACGGCGTCACGGTGATCCCATCGATCGCCGAGCCGCTGATCCGCGCTGGAAAACTGGATCGCGAGCTGTTCGACGTGACCGGCCTGATCGACCTGGGCTACGACGACGCCCACACGCCCGAGATCCCGCTGCTGGTCGAGTCCGCGGGCGCACGGACGCTCGGCAGGATCACGCGGGAACTGCCGGCGGTCGGGCTCTCCGCGGTGGCCACGCCGAAGAACAAGGCCGCGGAACTGTTCAACAAGGCCGACGTGGGCAAGATCTGGCTCAACGGCAAGGTTCATCCATCACTGGACGTGAGCGTGCCGCAGGTCGGTGCGCCGGCCGCCTGGCAGGCCGGGCACACCGGCGCGGGCGCGACCGTCGCGGTCCTCGACACCGGCTACGACCCGAAGCACCCCGACCTGGCCGGGATCGTGAAGGGAGAGAAGGACTTCACCGGGGAGGGCATCGTCGACAACGTGGGGCACGGCACGCACGTCGCCTCGACCGTCGCCGGCCGCGGCGCCAAGTACACCGGCGTCGCCAAGGGCGCGGACCTGCTGATCGGCAAGGTCTGCCAGACGGGTGGCTGCCCGTTCGACGCGATCCTCGCGGGCATGCAGTGGGCCGCGGACAGCGGCGCCGACGTCGTGAACATGAGTCTCGGTGGCGGGTCCGGTGACGGCGTCAGCAACCCGCTGGAGATCGCGGTCAACCGGCTCTCGGCCGAGAAGGGCACGTTGTTCGTGGTCGCGGCCGGCAACGACGGCCAGAGCAGGCCGGTCGCGAGCCCGGCCTCGGCGGACGCCGCACTGGCCGTGGCCAGTGTGAACAAGCAGGACGGGTACAGCAGGTTCTCGCAGCCCGGACCGCGGTTCAAGGACTACGCCGTCAAACCCGACATCTCCGCGCCCGGTGAGGACATCGTGGCCGCACGGGCCGAGGGCACGCTCGCCGACCGAGCTGTCGACGAGCACCACGCCCGGCTGAGCGGCACCTCCATGGCGACGCCGCACGTGGCCGGTGCCGCGGCGATCCTGGCGGCGCAGCATCCGGACTGGACCGGCCGGCAGATCAAGGCCGCGCTGATGGGCAGCGCGACCCCGATCGACGCCACGATCTACCAGCAGGGCGCCGGCCGGCTCGACGTGGGCCGGGCGTCCAGGCAGACGATCATCCCCGGCACCGGGAGCCTGAGCCTCGGGTTCGTGCGGTGGCCGCACAACCAGCCCGCGCCGACCAAGCAGATCACGTACCGCAACACCGGCGGCACACCGGTCTCGCTCCAGCTGAGCACGGACGTCCCGGCGTTCCGCACGAACGTCGACCAGGTCGTGGTGCCCGCCAACGGCGAGGCCGCGGTGACGGTCACCTTCGACCACTCCGCCGCCCAGATCGGTGTCCACGGCGGCAGGCTCGTCGCCAGGAGCGGCGACACGGTGATCCAGACGCCGGTCGGTGCGTACAAGGAACCGGAAAGCTACGACCTGACGACGAAGCTCGTCGACCAGAACGGCGCCGCCCCGGCCGACGGACTGTTGGCGAGCGCGATCTGGGTCGCGCTGGGCACCGGCCAGGACGATTTCGACCTGGTGGGGAACAACAGCACCGTGCGACTGCCTGCGGGACGCTACGCCGTGCTGGGCACGATCCAGACCGCGGTGCCCGGCCGGCCCCTGCCGACGAGCACCAGAGTGGCCGACCCGGAAGTCGACCTGCACAAGGACACCGTGGTCACACTGGATGCCAGGAACAGCAAGAAGGTGACCGTGCAGACCGACGAGAAGGACGCCCGCCCGTTCTCCTGGACGAACGGGATGGTCGTCGACACCGGAGCACGTGGAGTGGGCTACTACAGCATGTCGGACCACGACGACTACGCCGTGCCCACCTCCAAGCACACCAAGGAATTCCGGTACTTCGACCGGATGAAGCTCGAACGGCCCCAGGTCCGGCTGACGGTCGACAGGCCCGAGGCGTTCGAGGTCCCCGTGGAGTGGGTGCCGGGCTCGCCACGGACGACCGACACCCGTGCGCTGTCCGCTGTGGACGTTGGGCACGCCACACCCGGTGAGATCGCCGCGGCCGACCTCAAGGGCAAACTCGCGGTGTTTACCCTGGGCAACGGCGAGGGCCTCGAGTTCAGCCCGCGGGTGCGTGCCATCGCCGAGGCGGGCGCGAACTCCGCGCTGTTCCACTTCTCCGGCAGCCCCGTGCGGTTGATGGAGGCACCGCCACTCCCGTTGACAGCCGCGTTCGGCCCCGAGGGCGCTCGGCTGGCGAAGTCACCGAACGCGTCGGTGACGCTGACCGGCCTGCCCGTGAGCCCGTACCGGTACGAACTGGTGTTCCCCAGCTACGGGGACGTTCCGGCGAACGTGACCTACCGGCCGCGCAACAGCGATCTGGCCACGGTGAAGACGACCTACCGGGCACCGGTGGACGGTGTGGGCTACGCGTCGATGTTCGCCACCGACGGGAAGTACGAACTGGAGGGCGCGCTGGAGTCGACGCCGACCCCGCTTCCCCTGCAGCGGACCGAGTACTACTCCCCCGCCACGTGGGCGAACTCCGTGAGCGTGCCGGTGGGCGGTACCGCGCAGGACTACGCGGCGGCCAAGCGAACCTTCAAGCCCGGTGACAAGGCCACTGTGGACTGGGGCAAGGCCGTGATCGGGCCGGGTGTCACCGGGTCGGTGGGCTTCTTCTCGACCGAACCGCACCTGGCTTACCGCGCGGGCGAGAAGATCAACACCCGTCTGCCGCTGTTCTCCGACTCCGCCGGCCACTCCGGGTTCCCCGGTTCCAACGACACCGGCGACACCGTGCTCTACGTCGACGGCAAGGAGATCGCCCGCAGCGGCCGGCCCGGCAGCGGGCAGTTCACGGTGCCCGCGGGCGCGGCGAACTACCGGCTCACCGCCGAGGCGAGCCGAAACGACCAGGGCTGGCCGCTGTCCACAAAGGTCAGCGCGGAATGGGGCTTCCGGTCGGGGCACACCACCGCCGCCACACCACTGCCGTTGCTGACGATCGGTTTCGACCCCGAACTCGACCTGACGAACCGCGCGCCCCGCAACGCGCTGTTCTCGGTACCGCTGCGGGTGGACCGCCAGCCGGGCGCACCGGGAGGCAAGGCCGAGCCGAAGCAGGTAGAGGTGTCCCGCAACGAAGGGCAGACCTGGCAGCGGGTGCCGGTGCTACGCGTGAACGGCACCTGGGTGGCGGTCATCCAGAACCCGGCGTCCGGTTTCGTGTCACTGCGCGCGAACGCAGCGGACCAGGACGGCAACACCGTGACCCAGACGGTCATCAGGGCCTACCAGGTGAACTGACCGCAGGACCGCATCACCGAGTGGCCCGTGCGTGACGCATTTGCTCCACAAGGGACACTTGCGTCATGACGTTGCGGGATCTCGGCGCGGAGGTGCGCCGGTTGCGCGAGAACACGGAACCCGCCGCGATCGGGATGCCGCCCGGCAGCCGGCGAGCTCGTGGTGTGCGGCGGGAAGAGCTCGCGGAGCTGGCCGGGGTGTCGGCGGACTACGTGCGGCGGCTCGAACAGGGCCGCCGCCACCCGTCGGCCGCCGTGGTGAACGCGATCGCCCGTGCGTTGCGCGTGAGGCCGGCCGAGTACGAGCGGCTTTGCGCGCTGGCCGGGTACGCCGCGGTGGACGGGCTGGTGCCGCGCGCGGCCGGGTCCTCCGCGATGCGGTTGCTCGAGCGGTTCGCCGGCACCCCCGCTTTCCTGACGGACGCGGCGTGGAACGTCGTCGCCGTCAACAGTGCCTGGATGGCGCTCGGAGCGGGAGCGTCGAACCGGAAGGCCAGGGACTGGAACGTCGCGTGGCGCACGTTCTCCCACGCCCACCGCGAGATCAGCCGCGATGACGACCACGCGGCCGCGTTCCGGACGATGCTCGCCTCCCGGCTGCACAGCACGTCCCTGCGCTACCCCGGCGACGAGCCGCTCGCGGAGCTCGTCGACGAGCTGCGGACCACGAGCCGCTCGTTCGACACCCTGTGGCGTGCGCCGAGAACCGTTGCCGACTACGGGAATCGAGCCGTGTTCCGCCATGCGGGCGTGGGTGACATCGCGCTCGACGGCACTTTGCTGCAGGTGCCCGGCGACGACCTCCAGGCGATGGTGCTCACCACCGCACCGGGTTCGGCCGACGCGGGACGGCTGGACGAGGTCGTCCGCGCCTCCTCCGGGCCTGCCGTCATCAGGGTGGGACAAGCAGACCCTGGCTGACCGGTCGGCGGTCGGCGATCCTGGGGCCATGTCGATCAACTCGGACCTGGCGGACCGGCTGACCACGGCGCGAGCGGGAACGCTGGTGGGCAGGGACTTCGAGCAGTCGGTGCTCGACCGGATGCTGGCCGGGGCGGCCGACGCCCCGGTCGTGGCGTACGTCCACGGTCCCGGCGGCATCGGCAAGTCCTCGCTGTTGCGCTACGCCGCCGCGCGGGCGGAACTCACCGGTCGCGAGGTCGTCCAGGTCGACGCGCGGTTTCTCGGCGCGGATCCGGGCCGGCTGGAGGTGGCCGCAGCGGCGGCGTGCGTCGAGCCCGGCGCGGTGCTCCTCATCGACACCTTCGAGCAGGCCCAGCAGCTCGAACCGTGGCTGCGCGACACCTTCCTGCCCAGGATCGCGGCCGGGGCGATCGTCGTGCTCGCGAGCAGGATCGCCCCCGACTCCGGGTGGGTGACCGATCCCGGCTGGGCGCAGCTGTTCACCGAACTGGCCGTGCGACCGCTCGACGCCGCCCTGTCCGGATCTCTCCTCGCGGCACGGAACGTCGCACCGGACGACCGCGCCGCCATCGTCGCGTTCGCGGGCGGCAACCCGCTCGTCCTCTCCCTCGCCGCCTCGTCACCGGCCGCGGTCGCGGACCCCACCGGTGACGTCCTGACCACCTTGGTGGAGCGGCTGGTGGGCGATGTCCCGGGCGGTCTGCACCGGCGCGCGCTCGACGTACTCGCGCAGGCACACGTCACGCGTGAGGAACTGCTGCGCGCGGTGCTCGGTGCCGACGATGCCGCGACGGCGTTCTCCTGGCTGCGCCGACAGCCCTACGTCGAGACCACTCCCCAAGGGCTGCACCCTCACGACGCGGTGCGATCCGCGCTCACGGCCGATCTGCGGTGGCGGGACCCCGAGCGCTTTCAGGAGGTCCGCACGCGCATCTCGGCCGCCTGCCTGAGCGCGGTGCGCCGGGCCGCCGAGGACGACGCACTGCTGCGCGTCGCGGAGTGGATGTTCCTCCTCCGCGACCAGGCGGGCTCGCACGACCTGTACGACTGGCAAGCCCATCCCCACGTCGAGGACACGCCTCTTGCTCCCGCCGACGTGCCCGAAGTCCTCGGCATGGCCGGGGAGTCCGCTGTCGCGCACTGGATCCAGCGCCAGCCGGAGGGCTTTCGCGTCTACCGCTCCGCGGGCAGGCTGCTGGGGTACATGGCCGTTCTCCGGTTGAGAGTGCCTTCGCCGGACGACCTCTCCGCCGACCCGGTGATCGCGGCGCTGTGGGAGCACGTCGAGGCGGCCGCTCCCCTGCGCCAGGGCGAACACTGGGGCATCCGCCGGTTCGCGGTGCAGTCCGGCGGGCACCAACGGCCCTCGCCGCTGATGGACCTCGTCGGCCGGCGCACCGTCGCGACCGAGATGCGGACCCCGGGACGGGCGATGACCTTCACCGTCTTCCAGGACGCCGAACGGTGGCGGCAGCACCTCACCGCCGCCGGGTTGCACGAGGTGGTGGCGGTGGAGGTCGACGGGCTCCGCCAGCACGTCTTCGGCAGGGACTGGCGACGGCAGCCCGTGGAGCGGTGGATCGAGGACAGGGCCCGTGCCTCCACACCCGTCGCCTCGTGGGGCCCGGCACCAGCCGATCCCTTGCCGCGCAAGGAGTTCGAGGAGGGTGTGCTCGAGGCACTGCGCACCTGGCGTGCTCCGCGCGAGTTCGCGACCAGCGTGCTGCTGCGGTCGCACCTGGTGTCACCGGAATCCGCCGATCCCGTCGCGGACCTGCGCGAAGCCATCACGGCGGCCCTCGACGCCCTGCGGGTCGATCCCGCCGGCGTCAAGGCCCACGACGCCCTCACCGCCACCTACATCGCGGCGTCGGGCACCCACAAGGCGACCGCGCGACGGCTGGGCGTGCCGTACGGCACCTACCGGCGCCACCTCGCCCTGGCCAAGGAGCGGCTCGTCGAGCACCTCCTGGCCAGGTGACGTCAGCTCTTGCGGCGGCGAGGCGCTGCCGAACGCGGCGGCGTCGACCGCATGTGGTCGCGCACCGGCGCCAGCAGTCCGGCGAGGGTCTGGACGTCCTCGCGCGAGAGCGGTTCGAAGAGCAGCCCGCTGACGATCTCGACGTGCCCAGGCAGCACCGCCGCGAGCAGCGTGCGCCCGGCTTCGGTGATGGTGACGGTGACGCTCCGCTCGTCCTCGGCGGACGGCGTGCGTTCGGCCAGGCCGGCCTTCTCCAGCAGTCCCACCTGGTAGGTCAGGCCGCTGCGGCTGTAGACGACGCCGTCGGCCAGGTCGGTCATGCGGTGGCTGCCCGTCGGCGAGTCGCCGAGCCGCGCCAGCAGCTGGAACTGCACGTAGCTCAGGTCGCCGGCTTCCTTCAGCTGCTGCTCGACCGCGTGGCGCAGCAGGCTGGTCACCTCGACGAGGGCGAAGTAGGCGCCGAGCTGGACGGGGTCGAGCGACGGCGGTGAGTCGGGCATGGTCGCAGCCTACTGCTTCGAATTCGAAGGAGCGCTCGGGGAACCGCGTGAGGTGAGCAGCGCTGGACACAGGTGAGCACCGCAGGACCTGGTGGCCGGGCAGCGGTGCACACCAGGGTCTCCAGACAAGAGGACGGCGCCGCCGTCCCACCGAACCGAGGACGACCTTGAGCATCCCCCACCTCGCCCAGCGAGAGGACCAGCAACAGCTCGAATGGATCGGCGGGAGCGTGTTCAGCGTCCTGCTCGACGCCGAGGCGACCGGAGGCCAGTTGACTGTCGGCCGTTTCGACGCCGGCCTCGGTGAAGCGCCGCCGTGGCACATGCACAACAACGAGGACGAGGTCTTCCTCCTGCTCTCCGGCTCCGCGCTCGTGTGGGCCGGCGACGAGGAGCACGAACTGCGCGAGGGCGGAATCGTCTTCCTGCCCCGCCGCGTCCCGCACAGCTACCGGATCACCTCCGAGAGGGCCGACCTGCTGCTCATCTCGACGCCGGGCGGGCTGGAGAAGATGTTCCGCCACGCGGGTCGCGACCTGCGCGAACCGCGCCCCGACGGGTTCGAGATCCCGCAGTCGCTGCTGGCCGAAGCCGCCGAGATCTCCGGCAACGTCGTGCTCGGCGCTCCGCGCTGACCCCACGTGCCGCACGTCACTTTGCTTCGAATTCGAAGCAGGTCTACTGTCGGTCCCAGTTGCTTCAAGTTCGAAGCAAAACTGAGGGAGAGCGATCATGAAGGCAGTGCGTTTCCACGAGTTCGGCGGCCCGGAGGTCCTGCGGTACGAGGACGTCGAGCAGCCGGTTCCCGCGACCGGTGAGGTCCTGGTCCGCGTCACGGCGACGACGTTCAACCCCGTCGAGGGCAACATCCGCCTGGGCGTCATGCAGGGCCCGATCCCGGTCGAGCTCCCGCACACCCCCGGCCTCGACGTGGCCGGCACGGTCGACGCGCTGGGCGAGGGCGTCGAGCGCCTCGCGGTCGGCGACGAGGTCGTCGGCTTCCTCCCGATGACCAAGCCCGGCGCGGCGGCCGAGTACGTCATCGCACCGGCCGCCGCCCTCACCGCGGCGCCCAAGGGCATCCCGCTGGCCGACGCCGCCGCGTTGCCGTTGGTCGGCCTCACCGCCTACCAGGCGCTCTTCGACCACGGTCAGCTGAAGGCCGGGCAGCGCGTGCTGGTCAACGGCGCGGGCGGACCGGTCGGCGGCTACGCCGTCCAGCTGGCGAAGCAGGCCGGTGCGCACGTGATCGCCACGGCCAGCCCGCGCAGCGCCGAGGCCGTGAGGACCGCCGGCGCCGACGAGGTCGTCGACCACACCACCACCGACGTGCTGTCAGCGGTGACCGAGCAGGTCGACCTCGTGCTCAACCTCGCGCCGGTCGACCCGGCGATACTGGCTGCGCTGCCCTCGCTGGTCCGCGATGGCGGAGCCGTCGTCAACACGACGATCTGGATGCCCGCGCCGACCGACGCGGAACGCGGCGTGCGCGGCGTCAACCTCTACGTCCGCAGCGACGCCGAGCAGCTCGCGAAGCTCGTGGCACTGGCCGACTCCGGCGACCTGCGGGTCGACGTCGAGCAGCGGGTACCGCTGACCGAACTGCCGGCGATCCACGTCCAGGCCGCCTCGGGCGAGGTCCGCGGCAAGGTCGTCTTCGTCGTCTGACACCCCCTTCACCTGACAGGAGAAAGACCATGTCACTCGGGCTGGATCCCGAGATCGCCACCGCACTGGCCCCGATGGCTGGCGCGATGGCGGCAGCCACCCCTCCGGCCGTCGGCGACGTCGAGGCGCGCAGGGCGATGTGGGAGCCGATCATCGGCGCCGCCGGGACGGCCCAGCCGATCCCGGCCGACGTGACCACCACCGACCACCACGCCACGACCGGCGACGGCGCGCAGATCACGTTGCGCTGGTACACCAAGGAAGGCGCGACCCCAGGCTCCGCCGTGCTGTTCTTCCACGGCGGCGGGTACATCTTCGGCCACATCGACCTGTTCGACGGCCCGGTCTCCCGGTACGTGTCCGCGAGCGGCGTGCCGATGCTGTCCGTCGAGTACCGCCGAGCGCCCGAACACCCCTTCCCCACCCCGCTGGAAGACGCCTTCACGGCGCTGCGCTGGCTGCACGACCACGCCGTCGAACTGGGCGTCGACCCCGCACGGATCGGCGTCATGGGCGACAGCGCCGGGGGCGGGATGGCGGCGGCGCTGTCGATCCTCGCCCGCGACCGCGGCGGCCCCGCCATCGCGAGGCAGATCCTGATCATGCCGATGCTCGACGACCGCACCACCGAGGTCGACCCGCACGTCGCGCCGTACGCGTTGTGGTCCTACGACGACAACCTCACGGCATGGCCCGCCCTGCTCGGCGACGCCGCCGGCGGCCCCGACGTCCCTGCGACCGCGGCACCCGCCAGGCTGAAGGACGCGACCGGCCTGCCGGCGGCCTACATCGAGGTCGGCCAGCTCGACGTGTTCCGCGACGAGGACCTGGCCTACGCGACGACGCTCAGCCGCGCCGGCGTACCGGTCGAGTTCCACCTGCACCCCGGCGCACCGCACGAGTTCGACTCGATCGCCTTCGACTCCGACGTGGCCCGGCGCGCCATCGCCGATCGCGTCCGCGTCCTCAGGTCGATCTAACGTCGCGCGCGCGTCGACCTGCTACCGCCGTCACCGAGGCGCGGGTTCAGAGCCAGTCCGCCTCGATTCCGCGGGCACGCAGCGTCTCCAGCGCCTCCTCGTTGCCCGTGTAGAACAGCGTCATCGACTTCAGGTTGGGAAAGTGCCGCAGGTCGGCGAACTCGTCGACGTCGAACAGCCCGTCCTCGCCGTCCCAGTTCGGCGCGATCTCGAGGTAGATCTCGTTGCCGCCGTCCATCTCGATCTCGGTGATCTTCTCCGCGAGCTCGACGGGGACCTCGAGCGCCTCGAAGTAGGCCAGAGCCTCCGGCACTGCCGCGACACTCCCGTCGTCGTAGCTGAAACCCTGCTCGGCGGCGTACTCGCGCAGGTCGAACCTCGGCAGAAGGTCCTGGCTGTACATCAGTTCCTGGACGACGGCGAGCTTGAAGTTGGCGTCGGCGAACGGAATCGGCTGGCTCATACCCGAACCGTATAGGCGGCGAAGCTATCGCAGCTTCGCCGCCTGTACGGTCAGCGTGCCGTGCCGATCAGTCGCCGTGGGGGTTCTGAACGGACACGTGCACGTGGTCGTAGTGACCGCCGGTCACACCGGACCCGCCGGTGTACGTGCGCCAGCCCTCGGACGCACGGGCCACACTCCAGATCTTGCCCTGCCAGATCACGTACCGGACGTCGAGCGCGGCGGCGTACTTCTGCAGCCAGTACGCCAGCTTCCAGCCCTGAGCCTTCTGCGCCTCGGACGGGTAGGAGCCGATCGCGTTCGAGATCGTGCAGTCGAGCGCGTTGCCGGTGTTGTGGTTGCTCGTCGAAGGCTGGCCGGGGCGGTAGGCGCCCACCGAGCAGTGCTTCTCGCCGGTCAGTCGCGCGATCTGGTCGTCGACGAACTGGGTGCGGGCCGTCGCGCTGGGCGCCCGGCTGGTCGCCGACGGGTGCGGGTTGTTCGGCGGTGCCGCGTAGGTCGCGCCGCCACCGCCGCCGGACCCGTTGTCGTTGAGCCGGTGCGAGGCGTTCTCGTTCTTGAGGCTCGCGTCCAGGTTGACCTTGCCGTTTGCCGCGATGGTCTGTTTGGCACCGCCGTACTCGCTGTTGTAGTACACCGTGACCGGGCTGCTGGTGCGGTTCCAGGCAGCGGCGGCCTCGTTCTTCACGCACAGGCCCTGGCCGGCGCCGGCGCCCTTGAAGTCGTAGCAGCTCGGCTGTTCGTCGCCGTAGTCGGGAACCGACGTGGTGAAGTCGGACACCGAGCCCGCGTGGTCGCTGTTGTAGTACAGGCAGAACTCGCCTGCCTCGCAGACCCCGTTGCGGGCCGTCGCCGCGGACGCTGTGGCCGCGCCGAAGGACACGCTGATCAGCGCACCCGTCAACGCCGCGACGGTGACTCTCTGGAACAACCTCACGAGATCTCCTGTTTCCTCGGTCGGACTTGCTCTTTCGGGCGGACAGGTGCGACTGCCCGAGAAACTCGCTCAGCCGGTCGCGAGCACCTCGGTCGCGTTGTCGAGGCGGACTTTCATCCCGCGATCGAGCGCGTCGAACCGCTCCGCCCGCTCCGCGATGGCCTGGCGTTGGTACGCGGTCTCGACGGCGAGCCAGGTGTCGACGAGCCCGGTGCGCTGACGGCAGGTCACGTCCGTCTTGGCGGTGTCGATCTCGACCGGCAGCGGCGTTTCCGACTCCCAGCGGATGTCGTTGTTGGCCGCCCACACGTCGGTGTAGTCGTAGCCGGACTCCGACATGCACTTGCGCCAGTTCGCCATCGCTCGCTGCACTCGGTCGTCTCGTTGCGCCTGCTCGAACATCTCCTGGTCGATGCGGATGAGTTCGGCGGCCTGGAGCGCCGCGGGCACCCCTTGTTCCAGCTCGCGGCGTGCCTGGCCCAGACAGCCGTCCTCGGGAATGCGTTTGCCGCCGATGGACGTCGTGCCCTTGCCGGTGTAGATCATCATCGCTTCGGGCGGGGCCGCCGGCCGGCCTTCCGGCTGCCGTGGCGCGCTTTCCGCCGGGTGGTAGCCCGACTTGGAGGCCTGGTCGCTGTCCATGAGGCCGTACCGGGAGGACCCGGTGCTCTCGGGCACCGGAGGCGGGTCGGGTGGCGCCCAGGTCTGGCCGAAACCGCTCAGGCACTTCCGCGCCAGCACGGCGGTGGCGCGGTCGATCGTGGTCAGGTCGGCAGGCGAGTGCTGGTAGCGGTCGAGCGGCAGGACGATGTCCTTGCCGGAGTGCACCGGCCGCACTTCGCCGACCGGCGGCGGCGCGGCGGCGACCTCGTTCCGGTCGACCAGCGTGATCGTGCCGGCCGCCGCGACCACGGCGGCGGTGATCAGCCAGATCGCGTGTGCTCGTTTCACAGTTCCCCCTGGGCGATGCGGTGCCCCGCCGGTGACGGGGCACCGCCGCTGATCAGCCGTGGATGGTGCCCGTCTGGCAGTTGCTCGGGTTGAACTTGTGCGAGTTCATCCGGTCGTTGGCGTCGCCGTTGGACAACTTGACGTCCTGGAAGTTCCACACCCTGCCGTTCGGCTTGATCCGGAAGCACGGACCCGTGTAGTTCGAGTTGTAGTAGACGGCGATGTACGAGTTCTCGTCCCTGTTCTCCATGGAACTGACGTTCTGCTGCGAGCCGTCGCCGCGGTACAGCGCGATGCTGGAGTTCTTGTAGGTGACCTGGCCCCAGTTCGGCCTGCTGAGCCCGTCGTCGCGAATGAGACCCTTGAAGTCCTTCTCGGAGTACATACAGGCGTGGTCGTACGTGCAGGCCGCGTTCGCGATGCCTTCGGCCGTGACGAGTGAGACCGCGGCCACCCCCACGGCGGCGAGCACGGATGCGATCTTCTTCATTGAGTTGCCGTTCCCCTCTTCGTGTGGAGAGGCGGCGTGCGCCCCTCCGTCGAGATCGAAGATGCCAAGCCGGCGGCACCGGACGGCTGAATCCGACCGAATCCGAACGCCGCGCACCGCTGCGCCACTAGGGTGAGGGTTCATGTGCCCCGCACCCGCTCCACTGCCAGATCCCGGGCAGGCTCTGACGCTCGACGACCTGGTGGAACGGTTGCGGTTGTTGAAGGTGTGGGCGGGAGCGCCCTCCTACGAGCGGATCACCGCGGGCATCAACGCCGAGTGGGCGCGCGAAGGCCGTCCGGAAGCCGAGATGGCGCGCAAGACGACGGTGGTCGACTGCTTCCGGTCCGGGCGCAAGCGCCTCAACACCGACCTGGTGATCGCGATCGTGCGGGCACTGCACCCCGACCAGGGCTACGTCGCCCAGTGGCGGCAGGCGTTGCGGGCGGTGGCCGGCGAGATCGTCATGGCCGCTCAGGTGCGGGTCCACGACGAACTGCCCGGCGGGGAACCGGATTTCGTCGGCAGGGAGACCGAGCTGGCGCGGCTGAACGAGGCGCTGGCAGGCGGATCGGTCGTGATCTCCGCCCTCGAAGGCATGGCCGGGGTGGGCAAGACCCAGCTGGCGCTCCGGGCGGCGACGCAGCTCGCCGCCGCGCATCCGCGCGTGCTGTTCGTGGACCTGCGGGGATTCGACCCGAAACAGCCGCCGGCGGATCCGAGCGCGGTGCTGGACGGGTTTCTGAGGCTGCTCGGCGTTCCTGGCACCGAGGTTCCCCACGACCTGCCCTCGCTGGTCGGCGCCTACCGCGAACGGGCCGCGGGCGTGCTCGTGGTGCTGGACAACGCCGCCGACGAGGAGCAGGTGCGGCATCTGCTGCCCGGTGCGCCGGGCAGCGTCGCGATCATCACGAGCCGGCGCAGCCTGACCGGCCTGCCCGCTGTCACCCGCCTCGACCTGGCCGTGTTCACCGCTGCCGAAGCGGTCGCGTTCCTGGAGCACGCGGTCGGTCACCTGTCCCTGGGCAACGACCCGAAGTCGTTGTCCCGCATCGCCGAACGGTGCGGTTTCCTGCCGCTCGCGCTCAACCTCATCGTCGGGCACATCCGCGCGGTGGAGGGCTGGACGCTCACCGACCACGCGGACCGCCTCGACGACCGGCATCGGCGGCAGCGGCTCGACGACGGTGTCCACCTCGCGCTGGACGCCTCGTACCAGCGGCTGCCGGAGGACCGGCGGCGAGTCCTGCGCCTGGTCGCACTGCACCCGACCGGCGAGTTCGACGAGTACGGCGCGGCCGCGCTGACGGGCCAGGACCTGGACGACACCCGCGTCCATCTGGAAGGCCTGCGTCGCGACCACCTCCTCCAGTGCGCGTCAGGGCGCTACTCCTTCCACGACCTGGTGCGCGAGTACGCGGCCGAGCGGGCGTCCGACGAGGACCCGCCCTCGGTGCGGCAAGCCGCCCGCGGCAGCCTGGCCGGTCACCTCCTGGCCACCGCCTCGCTGGCCATGGACGTCCGCTACCCCGGGGACGCCCACCGCCGTCCGCGGGTGGAGGCCGCCAAGACCGCGACGCCCGAGCTCACCGACCCGGACGCCGCCCTGACGTGGCTGGAGGCGGAACATCCGGCGCTGATCACGTCCGTCGAGGTCGGTGAACCGCTGCACGCGGTGCAGCTGTCGCTGACGGTGTTCCGGCACCTCAACCGCGACCGCTGGAGCACCGCGCTGACGATGAGCACCTGGGCTCTCTCCGCCGCGCGCTCGCTCGGCGACCCCGTCCTGATCGCCAGAACGCTCCACGACGTGACCGCTGCCCTGCTCGAACTGGGCAGGCCGGAAGACGCCGTCCCCGTCCTGGAGGAAGCCGCGGAACTGTTGCGCACCACCGACGATCGCGAAGGCGAGGTCCGCACGCTGGTCCTCCTCGGGGTCACGGACACCAGGCTCGGCCGGTTCCGCGAGGCCGCCGACCACTACTACCGGGCGCTGGAACTGAACAAGGCCACGGGCGACCTGGCCGTGGAGGCCCACGCCCTGGTCAACCTCGGCGCGGCGGAAGAACGGCTGGGTCTCAACTCGTCGGCGGCGCGACACCTGGAACGGGCCCAGCGTCTGTACGTGGACATGGGCGACGTGGACGGTGAGGCCTGGGCGATCGACGGCCTGGCCTCGGTGGAGATCGAACTGGGCCGCTACGACTCGGCGCTCGAGCACTTCACCAGGACCCTGGACATCTACCGGCACCGCGGCGACGTCGATGCCGAGGCGTGGTGCGTGCAGGGTTTCGGCCTGCTCTTCTCCCGGTGGGGCAAGCGCGATCGGGCGGTGCGGGAGTACACGCGAGCGCTGGCGATGTTCCGCGAACTGGGCGATCGAACCGGCGAACTGTACGTGCTCAACGGGCTGGGAGAGGCCACCGGCGACGTCGCCCTGCTCACCGAGGCCCTGACCCTGGCCACCGAGCTCAGCTCCGTCGAGCAGCAGGCACGAGCCCACACGGGCCTCGGCCACGCGCTCGGCTCGCGGGAGCACTACGAGCAGGCGGTGGAGTTGTACACGCAGCTGGCAATGCCCGAAGCGGAGCCGCTGCGCGCATTGCTGGCCACCGCGCCGTAGTCCGCCCTCCGAACAGGACCGAAATGGCCGACCACCGGACGAACGCTCCGTGACCAGAAAGTCGCGCCCGCCGCCGTCATCGCGGTGGCCAACCCCGACGACGTCACCTGTTTGCCCTCTCTCGCACCGGTTGTCACGCTCCGAGTACGAGTCATTCACTCGACTGGTAGCGTGTGGCCGGATCCGCCGCCTGAATGGCGACTCCCCCGGAGGGTCTGCACAGTGATCGATCCCGGCAGTTCCGCTTCGGCAACCGGAATGTTCGGTCCGTACCGGCTGGAGTCGTTGCTGGGCCGCGGTGGGATGGGCGAGGTCTATCGGGCCTACGACACCGTCAAAGAGCGCACCGTCGCCGTGAAGCTCCTGCCGGTCGGTCTGGCGTCCGACACGGGTTACCAGGCCCGGTTCCGGCGTGAGTCCCAAGTGGCTGCCCGCCTGCGTGAGCCGCACATCATCCCGATCCACGACTTCGGCGAGATCAACGGCCAGCTGTTCATCGACATGCGCATGGTCGACGGCCTCGACCTGGGCTCCCTCCTCCGCCAGGAAGGGCCACTGGCCCCTGCCCGCGCGGTGCACATCGTCGGGCAGATCGGCGCGGCGCTCGACGCCGCGCACGCCGAGAACCTGATTCACCGCGACGTCAAGCCCTCCAACGTGATCGTCGCCGGAGTCGGCGCGGACGAGTTCGCCTATCTCATCGATTTCGGCATCGTCCACAGTTCACTCGACACCACCGCCACCGGCGACGCCGCGCTCGGCAGCCCCGCCTACACGGCACCCGAGCGCCTGCAACCAGTCCTGGCCGCGGACGCCTTCCAGCGGGCCGTCGACATCTACGCCCTGGGCTGCGTGCTCCACGAACTCCTCACCGGGCAAGTCGCGTTCCCGTGCGAGAACAACCTGGCGATGATGTTCGCCCACCTCAACACCGCGCCGCCACGCCCCAGCGCCATCCGCCCCGGTCTTCCGCCCGGACTCGACGACGTCGTCACCCGCGCACTGGCCAAGGACCCCCGGCACCGCCACCCCAGCGCCGGAGCGCTGGCAGCGGCAGCACGCGCCGCCCTGGCAACCCCGCGACAGCTCATCCCGCCCCCCGCCGCGAACGCACCGGCGAGGCAGATGAGTTCAGCGGTCCCAGCGGTGCCACCGCAACGCACCCGGTTGCTGCCGGAGCACGCTCAGCCCCCGGCGGCTCCACCGCATCGCCCGCTCCGCGGGTGGCGCGGTGGGGCCGTCGCGACGCTCGTCCTGCTCGCCGTGGCCGCGTTGATCGTCACTCTGTACCCGCAGCTCCGGTCCTGGACGTCGTCCGCCTCCACGCCGTCCGGTTCCTCGACGCCCGTCGCCACGCCGTCCTCCAACCCGCCGTCCTCCAGCCCGCCGTCGTCCAGCGTCCAGACCACGACGCGCCTGCTGACCATTCCCGCCGGCGGCCCACTGTTCGGGAACGACGAGGCACAGGAGAAGGGGCCGGCCATCTGCGAGCAGGTGGGCGGCAAGTTCAACGTGGCGTGGTTCACCCCCGGCCAGACCGAAGGTGAGTACAGCATGGTGACCTGCGCCTTCGTGTTCGAACCGACCACCAAGCGCGCCCTGGACATCGACGCGGGCGGCGCGATCTCGGACGAGGCCGACGCGCGGAAGAAGGCTCCGGAGATCTGCGCCAAGGCGGGCGGCACGTGGAATCGCGTGTGGCGCGACGTGGTCTCGGGCAAGTACAGCGTCGTGAACTGCACGATCGGGTTCTGAGCCGGCGATCCGCGCGGAGCGGATGTAACGTTTCAACACCGCAAGACCGTGCCGACCAACTTTGTTGACAACGCACCCGAACGCCTAACGCCGCCGCGGTTGTTCGCGTCTTGACCGACAACGTCGTGAAGTTCTAGTGTTCGGCCCGATTGAAACGTTACAAGCTGTTCCGCACGGCCGCCGCAGCCAAGCCCGCTCCGATTCAGGAGGTGCTGTATGCGCGCGCCATCACGTCGAACAGCCTTTTCCGCCAGTGTTCTGCTGGTGCTGGCCTTGGCCAGTGCGCCGTCGTCCGCCGCCCAGGGTCCACCTGCCCTGCCCGCCGCACTGGCCGCGGTGGCAGCACCACCCGGCGCGATCGCGGCGCTCACCCTGTCGCCCACGTCCCGAACCGTGCGGCCTGCCGGTGTGCAGGGAACCTCCGGGTCGGTGGCCAACCCGCAGAACGTGTTGAACGGGGCTCCGACCCGGATCTCCGGGACGAACTCGTCGATCACCCTGGACTTCGGCAAGGAGGTCGGCGGGATCGCGACGTTGTCCTTCGGTGCCACCAGTGGCGGGCAACAGGTGGGGCTGGCGTTCAGCGAGTCCTCGCAGTACGTCGGCAGGGACAGTGACGCCAGCAGCGGCGGCCAGCCGGACCGCGCCATCTTCGGCAACGCCACGACCGACGGCACCTACGTCATGCCGGCGCCGAGGCTGCGCGGCGGGTTCCGCTACCTGACGATCTTCCTCCGCACGTCGGGCTGGGTGGATCTCACCGGTGTCTCGCTGAACTTCACGCCCGCGCCCGGCAAGTCCAACCCCGCCGCCTACGCGAACTACTTCTACTCCAGCGACAACCTGCTCAACAGGATCTGGTACGCCGGTGCGTACACCGTGCAGACCAACGTCATCGCGTCGAACCAGGGCCGCGCCTGGCCGCCACCACCGTCCGAATGGGACAACAGCGCGACCGTCGGCGTCGGGAACAGCGTGCTGGTCGACGGCGCGAAGCGGGATCGGACGGTGTGGCCGGGCGACCTCGGCCTGGCGGTCCCGACCGCCTACGCGTCGATGCACGAGCTGGAGTCCACGCGCAACGCACTGTCCACGATGTACAACGTGCAGGCCGGGAACGGTGAGATCCCGTGGTCCGGCCCGCCGTTCAACCTCAAGGGCTCCGACACCTACCACACCTGGACCCTGTACGGGACCTCGTTGTACTACAACTACTCCGCCGACCGGGCCTGGCTCGACTCGGTGTGGGAGAACTACACCCGCGGCATGCGGTTCATCATCGCCAAGATCAGTGGCAACAACCTGCTGAACGTGACGCAGACCCAGGACTGGGCGCGCAGTGGCCAGGGCGGCGAGAACATCCAGGCGAACGCGCTGCTCTACGCCGCACTCATCGGCGGCGTCACCCTCGCGCGGGTCAAGGGCGACAACGCGCTCGCGGACAGCTACGCCGGCCGGGCCGCCGCGCTCAAAGCCGCCGCGAACGCCCGGCTCTGGGACCCGAACGCGGGCCTGTACCGGGACAACCCCTCCAGCACCCTGTATCCGCAGGACGGCAACTCGCTGGCCGTCTGGTTCGGCCTGACCGACTCCTCAGCGAAGGCGACCACCATCATCAGCAGGCTCCGCAGCCGGTGGAACACCCTCGGCGCGACGACACCCGAGTGGGGCGGCGGCGTGCACCCGTTCACCGGCGGCATGGAGGTGCACGCGCGCTTCACCGCAAACGACGACTTCACCGCCCTCGACCAGATCCGCCGCACCTGGGGCTACATGCTGGACAGTCCGATCGGCACCAAGAGCACCTTCTGGGAGGGCATGAACGCCGACGGCAGCTTCGCCTACGGCGGTTCGTTCATGAGCCTGGCGCACGGCTGGTCGAGCGGCCCGACCTCCGCGCTGACGTTCCACGTGCTCGGCACCGCACCGGAACCCCAGGTCGGCCAGTACCGGTTCGTCCCGCACCCCGGCGACCTGACCAGTGCGGAGGGACGCATCACCCTGCCTCAGGGACAGCTCGACGCTTCCTGGGTGCGCGACCCCGCTGCGGGCACCTACACCGCCCGGCTCACGAGTCCCAGCGGCACGACCGGCCGGATCGGTGTCCCCAAGCTCAGTGGTACGAACGTGTCCGTGTCCGTCAACGGCGCGGAGGTGTGGCGCAACGGGACCTTCACCCCGCGCCCCGGCATCGGCGGCGGTTCCCAGGACGCCGACCACGTGTACCTGACCGGTGTGGCCGCGGGCACCTACGACGTGACAGCCTCTGGACTCGGCAACCCGCTCCCTCCACAACCTCCTGCTGCGGCTGAACTTCCGGCCGGATTCACGCACTGTGCGAACGAATCGGGCCGATGCACCTTCAGCGGCACGCGCAGCGTGGCCTACGGAGCCGGTGGCTACAGCTTCAGGACCGCGACCTCGGCGACCGACTGCACGAATGACGCGTTCGGCGGCGACCCTGCCCAGAACCGGGTCAAGGCCTGTTACGTCGCCCCGCTCGGCGGCCCGGCCGGATATGCCCAATGCGCGGGCGAGAACGGCACCTGCGCCTTCACCGGATACGGCAGGACAGTGGCCTACGGCGCCAACGGAGCCTTTGTGCAGCGAGTGTTCACCTCCAGCACGCCGTGCACGAACGGCGTGTTCGGCGATTCGATCGCGAACGTCGGCAAGGCCTGTTACCTCGCGCCAGATGGTCCACCCGCGGGTGGCTGGAACCGGTGCGGGGGCGAAGGAGCGACCTGCGCGACGGTCAGCGGCCAGCCGGTCTCCTACGGTGCCTACGGCGCGTTCCGCCAGGTCATCGCTTCCGGTGCAACGACCTGTTCGAACGCGGCGTTCGGCGGCGACCCGATCCCCGGTGAGTCGAAGGCCTGCTACACAAGGGAAGGCGCCCCACCTGGCTACGGCACGTCGTGCGCGGCAGAGGGAAGCACCTGCGGGTTCAGCGGACAACGCACTGTGGCGTTCGGTGCCCGAGGTGCGTTCGTCTACCGGTCCTTCACCAGTGGGGCGCCCTGCACCGCCACGGCGTTCGGTGCCGACCCGCTCAGCGGTGTGCCGAAGTCCTGTTACCTGACCCCCTAGCGCGTGTCGAAGTACACCTGAGGTTGGTGCTCGGCTGAGGCGTGCTCAGGACAAGCAGGTTGAGACTCGGCTCAACCTGCTTGTTCCGATGGCTACACCGGCAGCTCGGCGTACTCCGTGTACTCCCGTGCCCCTCGCGCGCGGAACACGGACCGGGAGTGCGCGAACGCCGCGTCCGCCGCCTCCACGTCACCCCGGCTCCGGTGCAGCAGCGCGAGGTCGTACTCGGTGCGCGCACGCCACAGTGGTGTCTCCATGGCGTCCCAGATCGACATCGCCGCGTCGAGGTAGTCCTGCGCGAGGTCCAGCCGTCCCTCTGCCAGGTGCAGTTGTCCGAGGACGCGCAGGGTGATGGCCTGGCCCCAGCGGTCGTCCTTGGCGCGGACGGTGGCGAGCGCCGCTTCGAGGCGGGGCAACGCCTCCGCGGTGTGGCCCGCCCGCATCTGCGCCTTGGCGTGTGCCCGCACGGCGTAGGAGTGCATGAGGTCGTCGCCGAGTTCGGCGAAGATCGTGGCGGCGTCGGCGCACACGGCCATGGACGTCTCGTAGTCACCGCGCGCCCGGTGGTAGAGACCCATGCTGCGCAACGACAGTGCGACCCCGCGCCTGCTTCCGGCCTGCCGGTACGCGGCCAGTGACTGCTCCAGGTCCTCCCGCGCCTCGTCGTACTCGCCCAGTTCCAGGCGGACCGAGCCCCTGATCCGCAGCACGTGCCCGATACCCACCTGGTCGTCGAGCGCGTGGGACAGGGTGGCCGCCTGGCTCAGGAAGTGCACCGCCTCGGTCAGGTGTCCGGGTTCGCGGCACGCGAGTCCCATCCCGGCGAGTGCGGCGGCCTGGCCCCGCACGTCGTGCAGGTCGCGGTAGCGGCTCAGCGCATCGCCGAAGAGCTGGCGGGCCTCGGCGAAGCGGTCCTGGAAGAACCGCAGCCGCGCGAGTTTGGCCAGCACGTCCGCTGCGAGGCCGGGATCGCCGACGTGCTGGGCGGACGTCATCGCGACACCGATGATCCGGTCGCGGAGGTCGTAGGAGCTGGCCGCCTGCTCGATCGCGGTGTGGGCCGAGACGAAGTCGCACACGTGCCGGTGCAGGCCGGTGGCGGCACCACGTTCGACCGCGACCGCGAACGCCGACTCCTCGCCCCGCAGCCAGGCGTCGAGGTCGTCGGACAGGCGTTCGGCCATGACGGTGACGCCGTCGGGTTCCTGGTGCCCGGCGCCCGGACGCCAGGTGGACTCGGCCGGGGGGCTGTTCACAGCCGTGCGGCTCAGCAGGGCGATCCAGCCGTCCAGGACGCGGGCGATCGACGCGGTCAGCTCGGCGGGCTCGTCGGCCTCTGCTCGTTCGCGGGCGTAGAGCCGGACCAGGTCGTGCAGCCGGTAGCGCAGCACTCCCGCAGCGTCGGCACCGGACAACGTGGCCAGCTGCGCGTCGACGAGCACCTCGAGGACCTTCTCCGCCTCCGCCTCGGACGTCTCGAGCAGCCAGCTCACCACCCAGGTGGAGAAGTCGGGCAGGCCGAGGTGTCCCATCCGGCCCAGTGCCGTGCGAGCCCGGTCGTCGAGTGCCCGGCAGCTCAACGCGATGCTGCTGCGCACGGCCAGGTCGCCCGCGGAGAGTTCGTTGAGACGGCGGCGTTCGTCGGTGAGGCGGTCGGCGAGGACGCGCAACGGCAGCTGCCGCCGCGAGGCGAGGCGGGCACCGGCGATCCGCAACGCGAGCGGCAGGCGTCCGCACGCGTCGACGATCCGGTGCGCGGAGTCCACGTCCTCCGCCAGCCGCGCCTCGCCGACGATCCGCGCGAGCATGCCGTACGCCTCGCCGGGCGTCACGAGGTCCAGTTCGGTGAACAGCGCTCCGGCCAGTCCCGCGAGCCGGTCGCGCGACGAGATGAGCACGGCACAGCAGGCGGCACCCGGCAGCAGGGGCCGCACCTGTTCCTCGGACGCGGCGTCGTCGAGCACGACGAGCACCCGGCGGCCGGCGACCAACGTCCGGTAGCGCTCCTGGCGTTCCTGCGTCGACTCGGGCAGCTGAGCCGGGTCCATCCCGAGCGCGGTCAGGAACCGGCCCAGGACCTCGCCGGCGGTCGCGGGCAGGTCGCTCGTGCCGCGGAGTTCGGCGTAGAGCTGGCCGTCGGGGAACGACGCGGCAGCCTCGTGCGCGGCGCGGATGGTCAGTGCGGACTTCCCGCACCCTCCCGGCCCTGCCACGATCTGCACGGCCGGCGCCTCCGCGCGCAGTGCGGCGGCGAGCTCGGCCAGTTCCCGCACCCGGCCGGTGAAGTCGGCGAGCGTCGCCGGCAACTGCGCGGGCGCCGTCGCGGTCCGGGCGACCGGTGCCGCGTCCACCGGAACCAGCTCCAGGGTGCCGCGCAGGATCGCGGAGTGGATCGCGCCGAGCTCGGAGCCGGGTTCCACGCCGAGCTCGTCCACGAGCGCGTCCCGGCCCTCCCGGTAGCAGGCGAGCGCGTCGGCCTGCCGTCCCAGGCGGTACAGCGTCACCATCAGCTGCCCGCGCAACCGTTCGTTCACCGGTTGCCTGGCCACCGCGGCGGTCAGCTCGGCGAGGTGGTCGAACCGGCCGAGACCCAGTTCGGCCGCGAAGCGTTCCTCCTGGACGGACACGAGCAGTTCGTCGAGCCGCCGCGCCTCCCCGCTCAGGAGCGTGTCCTGCAGGCCGGACAACGCGGGACCACGCGACAACGCGACCGCCTCTGCCAGCAGCCGCGCCGCCGGGTCGTGCCCGTGACCCTGGCTCTGCTGCCGGGCTTTGCCGAGCAGGACGGCGAGTTCGTCGGCGTCCACGCGGGAGTCGTCGAGGCGGACCAGGTAGCCCTGAGACCTGGACACGATCACGTCGGGGGCACCGAGGTCGGCGAAAGCCTTGCGCAGCTTGGAAACGTACGTCTGGATGAGCGACCGGGCGCTGACGGGCGGTTCCTCACCCCACAGCAGCTCGACCAGACGGTTCGCCGGCACCACCCGGCCGCGTTCCAGCACCAGCGCGGCCAGCAGCACCTGCGGCTTCAGACCGCCGAGCGGTACGGCTCTGCCACCCACCAGGGCTTCGACCGGACCGAGTAATCGGAACTCCAGCAAATCGTGACCTCCCCAGCGTCACCGGTGCAAGTAGATCACACCCGCAGGGGGGTCGTGGTTCCGGAAATGCGGATATATCAGGGAACAATGGGCCCGTAGGGGGCTTGGGGGGATCCGGTCAGGTATGCCCAGTACCGATCGCCGTAGGACCAGTGCCACCACGCGCTTGGGTAGTTGACCAGTCCGGCGCCGCGCAACGCCCGCGCGAGAACGGCGCGGTGGCGGCGCGCCGTGGCGTCCACCGTCGGATCCCCGGTGTGGGACCGCTCCGTCGCGGTGTCGTTGACCGCGGTGCCCAGGTCGAGCTCGATCTCGTCCACCGTGCACAGGCTCAGGTCCACCGCGGCCCCGGCGACGTGCGGTGCCACCTCCGGAGGGGAACTGCGCATGCTCGCCATCTGCCGCAGCACCTGCTCGCCGGCCCGCGGTGAGCGCGCACGGGACTCCGCGACGGCCGACTCGAACGACGCGATCTGCAACGCCTGCGGCCGGTACCCCTCGACGATCAGCAGCTTCAGTTCCGGCGGCAGCAACGTCTGCGCGGTCACCAGCCGATCCACCACACCGATCCGCAACTGCGCGTACAGCCCCTCCTCGTCGGCAAGCCGGCTGTCGAGCCGAAGAGCGGCAACAGTGCGCAGGTCGACCAGGGGCTCGCCGCGCTCGCGCACCGGGATCGCCGCCACTGCGGGATCCGACAGCCACACCATCTCCAACGCCTCTCCTCCTGCTTCACCGTTCTGCACACGCGATCGCACGACGGTGCACGGGCGTACTGGAATTTTTCTTTAACGCCACGTACGTCCGTCCGGACGCGGGCGGCGCGTCCGGTGGCGCGCACCGGGCGGCACGAAGCCGTGTGCGCGCCTGCTGGTCTGCGGTTAAAGGTTTCGTGGACCGTCTTGAAACCCCCTCTGGCGAATGTTTGGTCCATCACCGGCCGGACACACCGACCGGATCCCGCACCAGAGCAAGAGGGAGAACCACGTGTTCCGATCAGGAATCCGCCGCAGCGAGTCCAAGTCCACCGGCACCGGCCTGCGCAAGGCCACCCGCACCGTCGTGACCGCCGCGCTGGCCTTGATGACCGGCACCGTCATGTTGGCGACGCCGGCCAACGCGGCTCCGTCGAGAGACCGCATCGTCGACGCCGCCACGGCCGAGCTCGGCGGCTCCGCCTGTTCGCCCGGCTACAACAACAGTTGCGGCATGGCGTGGTGCGCGGAGTTCGCCCGCTGGGTGTGGAAGAAGGGCGGTGTCACGGACCTCAAGGGCCTCGACGGCTGGGCGCAGTCGTTCAAGAGCTACGGCCAGGACAACGGGACGTACCACTCACGGTCCAGCGGGTACACGCCACAACCAGGTGACGCCATCGTGTTCGACTGGGACCACAGCTCTGGCGACGACCACCCGATCGACCACGTGGCCATCGTGACGAGCGCCTCCAGTTCCAGGGTCAACACCATCGGCGGCAACCAGGGCAGCCCCAGCCGGGTCCGTCGGTCGAGCTACCAGCGCTCGAACGGCGACATCATCGGCTACGTCTCCCCCGTCGGCATCGGCGACGGCGGTGGCGGCACCACTCCGCCGAAGCCGGTCGTCGACCACAGCATCACCGGCGACTCGTTCACCGACCTGGTGGGACGCAAGCCGGACGGCACCATCTGGATGTACGCCAACAACATCATCCGCGACGACGGCCGGCCCTACCACGACGGCCAGGAGATCGGCCACGGCTGGAACGGCTTCGACATCGTCCTGACCGCGGACGTGACCGGCGACGGCTACACGGACGTGTTGGCGCGCAAGCCCTCCGACGGCTCGATGTGGCTGTACGCCAACGACGGCAAGGAAGACGGCACGCCCTACGCCTCCGGCCGCGAGATCGGTCTCGGCTGGAACATGTTCGACACCATCGTCGCGGCCGACGTGACCGGTGACGGCTTCGCCGAGGTCCTCGCCCGCAAGCCCGACGGCTCGCTGTGGCTGTACGCCAACAACATCATCCGCGACAACGGCAAGCCCTACAGCCAGGGCCAGGAGCTCGGCTTCGGCTGGAACATGTTCGACAGGCTGCTCGCGGCCGACGTGACCGGTGACGGCTTCTCGGAGATGCTGGGACGCAAGCCCGACGGCACGTTGTGGATGTACGCCAACAACATCATCCGCGACAACGGCCGCCCCTACAGCCAGGGCGTGGAGATCGGCAGCGGCTGGAACATGTTCGACACCATCGTCGGCGCGAACGTGACCGGTGACGCCTACTCCGACCTCGTCGCCCGCAAGCCCGACGGCTCGCTGTGGATGTACTCCAACAACATCGTCCGCGACAACGGCCGGCCCTACAGCCAGGGCGAGGAGCTCGGCTTCGGCTGGAACATGTTCAACATCATCATGTGACGCGATTCCCCTCCTGAGGCGCGCCCGGCGGTTGCCGGGCGCGCCATTGGCGTGTGCGCGGAAGCAGGACACCGGCCGCTGCCCCTGCCGCCCGCGGAGAAGTCGCTAGGATCGTTCGAGTGCCGACCCACTTCGCCTGCACGGGTGCCGGCTCCGTTCCGCTCGTAGGGCGCAAACGCGAGCTCGCCCGCTGCGAGGAGCTGATCGCGGAGATCGGACCTGGTGGACAGGTCGTTCTGCTCGAAGGTGACGCCGGCATCGGCAAGACCACCCTGGTCGGTGCGGTGGCCCGCATCGCCGCCGAGCACGGCTTCCGCGGGTTGCACTGCGACGGGGTGCAGAGCGAGACCACGTCGGGGTTCGCCGCGTTGCACGAGCTGCTCCAGCCGTTGCTCGGGCGACTGCCGGCGCTCCCGGCCGGGCAACGGCGAGCGCTGGAGATCGCGCTGGGGCTCGTGGAAGGTCCGCCTCCGAACCGCCTGCTGGTCGGGCTCGCCGCGCTCGGGCTGCTGGAGGAGCACGCGGCCGAACAGCCGGTGTTCGTCGCGGTCGAAGACGCGCAGTGGCTCGACGCCTCCACCGCGCAGACCATCTCCTTCATCGCGCGACGTCTGGTCACCGCCCCCGTGCTGCTGCTCTTGACGATGCGGACGGACAGCACCGACCACGCACTCGACACGCGGGAGAGCACCGCGGCCGACATCGTCCGGTCGATCCCGCTGGTGAACGTCACGTTGGGACCGTTGACCGACGCGGAGTCGGAAGAGCTGGTGCGTGAGCAACGGCCGGGCCTGGACGAACGGACGCGGCGGCTGGTTCTCGCCGAGTCCGCCGGAAACCCGCTCGCACTGGCCGAGCTCACCCGCGTGGCAGCGAGCCGGCCACGGCGGGCAGACCTGGGCGACGACCGGTGGTGGCCCACGACGCGCAGGCTGGAACAGGCGTTCCTGGCCGGAGCAGCCGAACTGCCCGACCGGAGCAGGCGGATCCTGTTGCTCATCGCGGCGGCACCCGAGTCGTCGCTCCACGAGCTCATGGCCGCGGCGGCGAGTGCGGGTCTGGCGCTCGACGATCTCGCGCCGATCGAACGCGCACGCCTCCTGTCCGTCGACGGCGATCGGCTGGTGTTGCGGCATCCGCTGGTGCGCTCGGCCGTCTACAACGCCGCGTCGCTCGCCGAACGCACCGCCGTGCACCGCGTGCTGGCCGCTGCGGCGGTCGATCCGGACCGCGCGGCCTGGCACGCGGCCGCGGCCGTCACGGACCACGACGACGACGTGGCCGCCGCACTCGAAGCCACCTCGGCCCGTGCCCGTGGCCGCAGCGCCAACGCCGAGGCGGTCTCCGCGCTGCGCCGGTCCGCGGCCATCTCCTCGTCCACAGCGGACCGGACCCGTCGTCTCGCGACCGCGGCGGAGATCGCTCGCCAGGCGGGAGAGGTCGCCGACAGCACGTCGCTGGTGCGGGAGGTGTGGGGGTCGACGGAAGACCCCGACGTGCTCACGCTTCTGGCACTGACCCAGGTCGCCCTGACCAGCAGCGCGCTCGTGCCCGGCCGCAGCACCGAGGACCTGCTGGCCCTGGTCGGACGGCTGGCGGGCCCGACCGGTGGTGAGAACCCGGTGCAGCGGTTGCGCGTGCTGGCCACGGCTGCCACGGCGCACTGCACGCATGGATTGCCCGACGATCTGCGCGACAGGCTCCGGCACGCGATCGACGACGCGGCAGGGGACGACGGTGGACTGCTCGCGCTGGTGGGCCGCGTGCTGCTCGCCCCGGCCGAGCACGCCGCGCAGGCACGCGCGCAGCTGCCCGGCCTGCTGCGGTTCGTGCGCGAAAGTTACCTCTCCGACGACGTCGAGCGTTCGCCCAGCCGACCACAGATCATCATCGGCCTCGGGTTGATGTCCGAGTCCGTGCACGACCCCGCCGGGGCTCTGGAGTGCTGGAACATGGGCGCGGGGTACTTCCACCGCGCGGGCATGCCGGGTGACGAGGCGTGGATGCTCCACGAACGCGCCAGGATCCGGGTCGTCCTCGGCGAGGTGCGAGACGCACTCACGGACTCCGGCTTCGCCCAGGAGGTCGGTACCGCCCTGGGCCTCCGGGTCGTGGCGGCCTTCTCGGCGGCCACGTCGGCCATGGCGCACGCGTGGCGCGGGGACAACGAGCGTGCGCTCACCGCTCTCGACGACAGCGCGAGGCTGGCGGGGACCGACGAACTCGTCGTGCTCAAGGCCAGGGCGAGCTGGGCAACAGGACTCGTCGCGCTGAACGACCACCGGTACGAGGACGCCTGGACGGCGCTCACCGCCGCGCAGACGCACCACACCACCAAGCTCTGGTCGTTGGGAGACCTGACCGAAGCCGCTGTGCGCGCAGGCCGGATCGACGAGGTGCGGCCCGTGCTGGAACGAGCGTCCGTCGCCAGTGCCGCGTTCGCGAGCCCTCACCTGGACAATCTGGTGCACCGCTCGCTCGCCCAGACCGGCGCTGACCCCGAACAGCACTTCGCCACGGCGTTGGCGGCCGAAAGCCCTGCCACGCTGGAAGTAGCGCGCACTCGGCTGGCCTACGGGCAGTGGCTGCGCCGAACCCGGCGCATCGTCGACGCCAGGGACCAGCTCGGCACCGCGTTGCGGGCCTTCGAAGCCGCCGGCGCACGTCCGTGGGCCGACCGTGCCGCGAACGAACTGCGCGCCGCCGGCAGCGCTCCCACCCGCTCGACCGCGGCGAGCCGGCCCGCGTCGACCAGCCTCACCGCGCAAGAGCTGCAGATCGCCCGGCTCGCGGCCGCCGGGATGACGAACAAGGAGATCGCCGACCAGGTCTTCGTGTCGCACCGGACGATCGGCACCCATCTGTACAAGATCTTCCCGAAGCTGGGCATCACCAACCGCACCCAGCTGCGGGACGCCCTTGGCGACGCCTAGTCCACTGTGGAGGGTGCCCGCAGCTGCGGGTAGAGGACCTTGAGCGGACCGGCGAGACCTGCCTTGACCCGACGGCTGAGGTCGTCGACGAGGATCTCGTGCTCGCCCGCCTCCACACCCTCGTACGCCGCGCGAACGACGTCCTCGGGCGCGAGCTTGGGCGAGTCGACCCCGGTGGCCATCCGGGTGTCCGCGTAGCCGAGATGCAGGGCGGCGACGTGCACCCCGTCTCCGAGGAGCTTGATCCGCTGGGTGTTGGTGGCGGACCACAACGCCGCCTTCGTCGCGCTGTAAGCGTCCCCGTTGCCGACCCAGCACAGCACGGACAGCACGTTGAGCAGGACTCCCCCGCTGTCCCGCAGGGCGGGCGTGAACGCGTTGGTCACCGCCAGGGCGCCCCAGAAGTTCGTTTCGAACAACGCCCGTACGCCCGCCAGGTCGTCGTCGAGGACGCTGGACCCGTTGAGAGCACCGGCGTTGTTGACCACGACGGTGACGTCCGGGGCGAACGCGGCCGCGACCGCGATCGACGCCGGGTCGGTGACGTCGAGCCGGAGCGGCACGACGCGGTCGTCGTCCCAGTCTCTCGGGGTCCGTGCGGCCGCGTAGACCTTCTCGGCACCGCGATCGAGAGCCTGGTGGACGAAGTGCGCACCGAGGCCACCGTTGGCCCCGGTGACGAGCACGACGCTACTCGCGAGCTTGGGCATGTCAGGCGAACTCCTTGCCGTTGAACAGAAAATCACTCGATGACGAGAACGGTCTTGCCCGGTCCCGATCTGGTGGACTGGGCAAGGCCCGCCTGGCTGAGCGGATAGGTGGCTGCCACGGCCGGGGTGAGCAGTCCGTCCTCGACCAGCGCCGCGAGAGCGGTCATGCCCAGCCGGTCGGACTCCACGAGCAGCGACACCGCGCGGACGCCCTGCCTGGCGGCCTCCTCCGCGACCGGGGGCAGGCTCTGGGCCAAAGTCGCCACCAGCACACCGCCCGGTTTCAGCGCGGCGACGGCCTGCGCCGCGTAGAGGCCGACCGCCTCCAGCACGATGTCGAGATCACCGGTCACGGCGGTGAAGTCGGGTGTCGTGGTGTAGTCGATCAGCTCGTCGGCGCCCAGCGAACGCACGAACTCGGCGTTGCCGGGCGACACCTGTGCGATGACGTGCGCACCGCGTGCCTTGGCGATCTGCACCGCCAGGTGGCCGACGCCGCCCCCGGCGCCGGTGATCAGCACCCGGCTCCCGGCACGGAGGCCGGCGGTGTCGACCAGTGCCTGCCAGCCGGTCAGCCCGGCCAGCGGGAGCGCGGCCGCCTCGACGTGCGTGAGGCGGTCCGGCTTGGGCACGAACGCGCGTGCCGGGCCGACGGCGAACTGCGCGTAGGCGCCGTGTCCACGCGGGAACGGCAGCAGGCCGAACACCTCGTCGCCCGGCGCGTGGATCGTCACACCGGGACCGACGGCGGCCACGGTGCCGGAGACGTCCCAACCGAGCACGAAGGGCGGCTTGCCGATCAGCACGCCGCGCTCCCGGTTGTAGACGTCGACCGGGTTCACGCTCGCCGCGTGCACGCGGATCAGGATCTCGCCGACGCCGGGCCGCGGGACCGGCAGTGACACGGTCCCGAGCACCTCGGGACCGCCGAACTCGTTCTGGCTGACGGCCAGCATGGTGTCTGTCATGCGGACAACTCCCCGATCCTGGTCAGAACATGCCGTGCGGGTTGGCGGAGTCCGCGGGCACGGCCTGGATGACGTCCCAGTGCTCGACGACCTTGTCGTCGTCCACCCGGAAGATGTCGGCCAGCGCCTGACCGGGGTTCGCCGGATTGCCCGGGTCGAGATCCATGTGCGAGTGCACGACGACGAGGTCGCCTTCGGCGATGACGCGCTTGATGTTCAGCCGCAGGTTCGGGAACCGGCCCCGCACGAAGTGCATGAAGCCGATGAAGGCTTCCGGCCCGTCGGCGGCGCCGGGGTTGTGCTGGACGTAGTCCGTCCCCAGGTGAGCGGCGGCGGCCTTCTCGGGTTCGCCGTCCATCGCGGTTCGGTAGAACTCGACGACGATCTGCTTGTTGCGTTCAAGGTCGGTCATGGCGGCGATGTTGGTCGCGTTCCCACGCCGGTGCGTACGTCAAATGACTGACCGTCTCAAGTCGACAGTCATCTGACGTACGCACTCCCGGCGATCGTGCGACAGAGTCGCCACAACCGATCGTTCGAGGAGGACCGCGCGTGCAAGGGCCCGAACTTCTGCTGCTGCTGGCCGGGGCGCTGGTCGTCACGTCCGTCGCCCGCCGGCTCAACTGGCCGGCGCCGCTGGTCCTGGTCGCCGCCGGGCTCGTCGTCTCGTTCGCACCGGGCGTGCCGGCGTTCGAACTCGATCCGCACCTGATCCTGGTCCTCGTCCTGCCACCGCTGCTCTACAGCGCCGCGCTGGACAGCTCCTACCTCAACATCCGTGCGAACCTGCAGCCGATCGGCTTCCTGGCGGTGGGCCTCGTCCTGTTCACGACACTCGCGGTGGGCGCCACGGCCGCACTCGCCTTCCCGGACCTCCCGCTGGCCGCCGCGCTCGTCCTCGGCGCGGTGGTCGCTCCGCCGGACGCCGTGGCGGCCGTCGCCATCGGGCGCAGACTCGGTCTGCAACGGCGGGCGATGACGTTGCTGGTCGGGGAGAGCCTGATCAACGACGCGACGGCGCTCACCGCGTACAAGGTCGCGATCGCCGCGGCCGTCGGCACCGCCGTGCACCCGCTCCAGGGCGCCGGGATGTTCGTCCTCGTGACGATCGGTGGCATCGCCATCGGCGTGGCGGTCGGCGTGGTGGTCAGGTTCCTGCGCAAGCATCTTCACGAGGGTGTCCTCGAAAGCGCGCTCGGCCTGCTCGTGCCGTTCGGCGCCTACCTCCTCGCTGAGGAGGTCGCGCATGTCTCCGGGGTGCTCGCGGTCGTCGTCGCGGGCCTCTACATCGGATACCACTCACCGCGCGGCACTTACACGACACGACTGCAGGACGCCGCCGTCTGGCGGTCGGTGGACGTGCTGCTGGAGTCGTTCGTCTTCGCGCTGATCGGCCTGCAGCTCTCGTCGATCATCAACGACGTCGAGCTCGACCTCCGCCTGCTTCTCGGCGCCGCGGCGGTCCTGCTGGCCACGGTCCTCGCACGATTCGTCTGGATGTATCCGGCCGCGTGGATTCCGTATCGGCTGTCCCGACGCCTGCGGGCGCGCGAACGTCCTCCACACAACGGCCAGCTCACCGTGATCGCGTGGGCGGGCATGCGCGGCGTGGTGACGCTCGCCGCCGCTGCCGCGATCCCGGAAGCCGTCCCTGGACGCGACGTCATCGTCTTCTGCGCCTTCGTGGTCACCATCGCCACGTTGCTGTTGCAGGGCACGACCCTTCCGCGGCTGATCAGCAGGATCGGCTTCGCGGGCGACGACGCGAGGCAGGACGCCCTGGCAGAGGCAGCGGTTCAGCATCGAGCGGCGCGGGCCGCGGTCGACCGGCTGGACCAGGAGCTCGACGAGATCCCGGACCACGTGCGCGACCAACTGCGGGCGCTCGCCGAACACCGGGGCAACGCCGCGTGGGAGCGGCTCGGGAGGCAGGACGAGGCGGAGAGCCCGGCGGCTGCCTACCGAAGGCTGCGCAGAGCCATGCTGACGGCCGAGCGCGAGGAGTTCATCAAGGCGCGAGACCAGAAGGAGATCGACGACGAGGTCCTCTTCCGCGTGCTGCGCGAGCTGGACCTCGAGGAGGCTGCGCTGTCCCGCGAATGACCCGACGCCACTCACGACCGGCCCCTGATCGCGCCTACCGCGGGCGAGGGGGCGTCGTCGGCGGCGGAGCCCGCAGGGGCGCTGAGCAGGGTCATGGTCAGGCCGGGGTCCGCCGTGAGCCGCACGGTCTCGAAGCCGAGGTCCAGGTCGCCGATGACGGGGTGGTGGAACTGCTTGACGCCGGTGCGATGCGGGCGCACGTCGTGGGACGCCCAACGGGTGCGGAAATCCTCGCTGCGGGTGCTCAGTTCCCCGACGAGATCGGTCAGCGCCCTGTCGCGGGGATCGCGGCCTGCTTCGGTGCGCATCATGGCGACGGTGTCGCCGGCGATGCGGTCCCGGTCTCGCCAGAAGTCGCGGGCGCGGGGGTCCCGAACCCGCCGACACCACCCCGGAGGCCTTCGGACGAGAGATCCCCGAGGCCTGACCGTCACGACACCAGGGCGACCTGCCGCAGCCAGGACGAACGGCACCGCCTCAAGCCGACGAGGACCTCGGTGCCACCGACGTCCAGAACCACGAGTACGACGGTCACGGTCCGCTGTAGCTGAACCAGTCCAGGTTGATCGAGCCGTTGTCGCCCTGGCCGTAGGAGATCGTCACCACCGGGTCGCGGCCGCTGACCGGAACGCCGTCGAAGGTCACCGTGCCCCAGGTGTCCCAGCTGTCGGAGACCTTCGGGAAGCTCACCTGCCGCACGGCGCGTCCGTCCACCGACAGCGTCATCGTGCGCGCGTCGCTGTTGGCGTTCGCGTACCGCAAGGTGATCGCGCCGGATCCTTGTCCTGCCGACGCGCGGTGCACCGTGAACGACGAGGCGGCGCCCTGGGCCCACAGTCCGTCGACGAAGGCCCTGCCGGAGTAGCCGGTGTGGTTGACGTTCGTCTTGACCCCGCCGGTGTTGCGAGCGTCCTCCGCGTCCAGGCGGGCGGGGGCGGGGCAGCCGGAGACCGTTCCGCCGATGTCGGGGCAGCGGTCCTGCCCGTCGGCCACGCCGTCACCGTCCCGGTCGCCGCCGGTGGCTCCCGTCAGCGTGATCTCCACGGTGTGCGCGCCCTTGAGCGTGGCGGGGACCTCGGCGCGGGACGACTGGCCGTCGACCTTGACGGAGCTGATCGTCGTGCCGGCTCCGCGCAGCGTGATCGTGAGGTCGGCGTCGCGGTAGCGCAGGTTCTGCAGGGTCACGTCGCCCCAGCCCTCCGGCAGGTCCGGCGCGAACGTCAGCGCCTGGTCGGTGTGCCGCAGCCCGAACAGTCCTGTGTGGACCATGTCGAGGAACGCCGTGGCGGACCAGGTCTGGTCGGGTTCGGAACCCCAGTGGAACTTCACCGTGTCGCCGAGTCGCTGGTAGCCGCCGTCGACCACGCCGGTGTTGCCGTTGTAGATCTCCCAGAAGCCGCTGTTGTTGTTCGCGAGCTTCGCCAGGCGTGTCGTCTCGGCGGCGAAGAGGTTCTGGTTTCCCTGCTTTGCCAGCGCTTTGGCCCACAGGCCCTGGACGAGTGGCCAGACGATCGCGTTGTGACGGCCGGGCTGCGCGTCGGAGTAGCGGTCCCAGTGCGGGTAGGTGTCGGGCAGGCCCCAGGTCATCGTGCGGGTGCGCGCGATGATCGACTGCGCCTGCGCTGGGCTCGCGATGTCGAAGAGGATCGCGAACGCCAGGCCGGTGCCTTCCTGGTAGGCGCCACGAGCACCGTTGGCGAGCAGCTGGTAGTCGTACAGGCCCGTCTGCGCGTTCCAGAAGTACCGGTTGATCGCGGTCTTCAGCGCGGCGGCCTTCGTGCGGTAGCCGGTGGCGTCCTGCGGCTGCCCCAGCCGGTCCGCCATGTTCGCCGCGTTGACGTACGCGGCGTAGTAGACCTCGTTGGTGCTCAGGTACATCCCGCTCGCGACGCCCGGCCACGGCATGCTGCCGGTGCTGACCGACTCGGTCGCGTCGGCGGGCGGCGCCGGGTAGCCGGCGATGCCGTCGTTGAAGAACGACGCCCCGGTGAACAGCCCGTACGTGGCGTTGAACCCGGCCGTGCCGGCGCGTTCCCGGATCGCCAGGGTGTACTTGGCGGTGCGGTAGGCGTTGCCGAGGAAGTCCCGGTCGCCCGTCACGAGGTAGTGGTGCCACGCGGCGGTGAGCCAGATGACCTGGTCCCACTGCTGGTCGTCCTGCTGCACCCGCAACGCGCCGGCAGAGTCCTTGTCCACGACGGCCCACAGCGTGTTCTTCGCCAGAGCCGGCGACAGCAGGCTGGTCGCGTTCCAGCTGTTGACCGACGCGTCGCGCGTCCACGGCTGGTGGTAACCACCGCCCGCGCGGACGAAGCCGACGGCCGGATCCAGCAGCCCGCTCCTGTTGTAGCCCGCGTCGTAGCCCATCGTGTTGATGCGCAACAGGTTGTCGAGCGCGGCCGCGTAGGCGTTGCCGTACAGCGCCTGGCTCAACGGGTTCGCGAATCTGAGCGTCGGCGTGGTGGCCGCTGTCGCCGGTGAGGCACCGGTGACCACGCCGAACATCGTCAGCAGAGCCAGAAGGACACGACCGATCCGCCGCCGGGGAATCATTCGTGGCACCTTTCCCGGCACCCGGACCCGACCGGAGCCGAGTGGGCAGTGCACCATGGAATCGCTCTCACGAGCGAGGATCCTGTCCGTTCCTGTCAGAGGGCGAGATCGTCGAACCGACGGCTCTCACCTCACGACACCCGCGACAACCAGGCCTTACCTTAGGATGTCACTGGTCAGCCAGATTTTTTAACGTTCAACTCGGTCAGGGGTGTCCGTCGTGGCGAAGTCGCCTGCCAGGCCTGCCGCGCCGCGGTCGAGTCCGGTCACGATCGCCGACGTCGCCGTGGCCGCCGGGGTGTCCAAGCAGACGGTCTCGAACGTGATGAACTACCCCGAGAAGGTGCGGCCCGGGACTCGGGACCGCGTGTTGTCCGCCGTGGCGGACCTCGGGTTCCAGCCCAACCGGGCGGCTCGGGCGTTGCGTTCCAGTTCGGCCGGCATGATCGCTTGCCGAATCGAGCCCGTCTCCTCCCACTCCCTCGCCCACCTGCACGACGGGTTCCTGCACGCGCTAGCCGAGGCCGGTCAGGCGGCGGGCCGGCACCTGATGTTGTTCGCGGTGGACGACGCGGAGAACGAGGTGGCCACCTGCGTGCGGCTGGTTCGCAGCGGGGCGGTCGAGGGCGTCGTGCTGTACAACGTGGTGCCGGACGACCCGCGGCCGTCGATGCTGCTGGACGCCGGGGTGCCGTTCGTGTCCTTCGGGCGGTTCTCCGACTCCGCCGACGCGACCGGCTGGGTGGACGTCGACAACGCGGCGGGAATCGCCGCCGTGGTCGAGCATCTGGCCTCGTGCGGCCATCAGAGGATCGGGTTCCTCGGTTTTCCGGAGGGCCACCGGGTCGGTGACGATCGAGCCGGGGGCTGGGTGACGGCCATGGACCGGCACGGCCTGCTGGCCGGCAGCCACCGCCTCGACGTGCGGGGCGAGGACACCTGGATCAGCGGCGCGAGGATGGCTCGCGGTCTCCTGGACCGCGCCGACGCGCCGACCGCGCTCGTCGCGGCCTCCGACACCCTGGCGGCGGGTGCCCTGCACGCCGTTCGCGACCTCGGGCGGACTCCCGGGGAGGACGTGGCCCTGGTGGGGTACGACGACACGCCTTCGGCGGAGGTCCTCGACCTGTCCAGCGTCCGCCAGCCGATCCCCGAGATCGGGCGGCGGATCGTGGAGGCCCTGTGCCCGCCCGGCGGGACGGTGCTCCCCGTGGCGGCACTGCTGGCGCCGGAACTGGTCGTGCGCGGTTCGTCCCGTCGCCGGGCTTGATCCACCGCACCCCGCCGAGCCGAAAGCCAAGGCGTTGCGGGGAGTTCTCCCAGCGTTGACAGCCTGAGCGAGCCTGTGGTTGGGTTTGGTCCACGCCAATTTTAACGATCAAATTCGGTGCGCCCGGAGGGGAAGGCCCGTCAATGAAGACGCACAGCCGACGGCGGCGCGGGTGGCCGCCCGTGATCGTCACCGCTGCCCTGGTCCTGGCCGGCAGCTCCCCGGTGTGGCACTCCGGCGACGCGCGAGCCGCGGTGACGCAGCACGACAGCGCCTCGATCGGGTGGGAGGGCGACTACTACGGCGTGCTCACGCACAAGGACGGGAGCTTCGACGTCCACTCCGGACCGAACACCACCGTCCGGTTCGGGATCTACAACAACCCGGGACGCGTCCAGTGGTTCAACGCCGGAGGCTACTACCCCGCCCTGACAACGCAGTTCGAGCGGGACAACAGCACCGTCACCATCACCAACTTCGGTGACCAGGTGACGCTCGGCAACCGGGACTTCGTCGCGATCTACTCGCGGGTCCGCGTCGTCAACCACGACACGGTCGCGCACGTGCTGGACCCGGCGCCGACCGGCGGGACCCTGCCGCTCAACCGCCCCTCGACGACCGTCCAACCAGGACAGACCACCGACTTCGACTACGTGATCGCGGCAGACCGGTTCGGCCAGGGCTACGCCTGGCCCACGGCCGCCGAACTGACGGCGGCCGGCGGTTACGACGCCCACTACGCGCACATGACGTCCTACTGGGACGGCAAACTCGCGCAGATCGCCCAGATCCAGGTTCCCGACCCGCAACTGGCCAACGCCTACCGGGCCGGCTACATCACCACGAACCTCGTCAAGGACGGCAACCGCCTCAACGTCGGCGAGAACGGCTACGACGCGATCTTCAACCACGACCTCGTCGGCATGCTGGTGCAGCTGCTGGAGGCGGGCGACCTGAACCGCGCCAAGGACTACCTGCCGACGTTGATCTCCCAGGACGACCCGAACGACATCACCCGGATGTACCCGGACGGGACGTGGAAGTACAACTGGCCCTGGGCGGTGTACCTGCGCAAGACCGGCGACGCCGCCTTCGTCCGCGCGAACTTCGCCACGATCAGGCAGACCGCCCACAGGATCGAGTCCGACGCCACCGGCCCCGGCGGCATCATGAAGGCCACGATCGCGGTCGACCACACCGGTTACTGGACCGTCGACAACCAGTCGGCGTTGCTCGCACTTCTCACCTACCGGTACATCGCCACCACCCTCGGCGAGACAGCCGAGGCTTCGTGGGCCGGCCGGACGTACGACACTCTCCTGCGCGCGGTCAACGCACGGCTGAACACCACGATCTCAAGCAACGGCCTGTCCTATCTGCCTTGTGCCATGGACGTGCCCAACAGCAGCGCGAACGTGTGTGGCCAGACCAACAACGGCAACTGGGCCTCGATGTTCCTGTTCGGACGCTGGGCGTGGGACGGCCAGCTGTGGGGCAGCAGCCCGGCAGGCCCGATGATCGACCTGATCGACTCCACCTACGACAACGGCTTCAGCCGCCTGTCCGGCCTGCCCAAGCACACCTTCGGCGGCTACCCCGGCGTGAGCAGCTCCTACAACGCGGGCTACGGATCGGCAGGACTGGCCTCCTCCCGTTACCGCTCCGAGGGCGTCTACGGCTACCAGTACCTGATCCAGAACGCGCAGAGCGCTCCTTTCTCGTGGTGGGAAGGGATTCAGTCGGTGGGAACGAGCAACTGGTCCCCCGGTACCCACAGCACCGCGGGCAGCGGCTCGAGTCCGCACATGTGGGGACAGGCCAACGCCTCCAAGGTGCTGCTGGACTCGCTGCTCGCCGAGAAGCTCGACGGCACGGTGATCGTCGGCCGCGGCCTGCCGAAGCAGTGGCTCCGCGACGGCGCCACCACCAGCGTCGGCAACTTCCCCATCGCGGGCGGCAGGCGCATGGGCGCGGCGATCACCGCCGCCGGGGCGAACGTCACCCTCACCCTGTCCGGCGCCACCCCCGCGGGTGGCGTGAGCTTCGAGGTGCCCTCGTTCCTCGGAAACATCACCAGGGCGAGCGCGGGCACCGTCGACAGCGCCAAGGGGACCGTCCGGCTGCCGGCCGGCACCAACTCGGTCACCGTGACCCTCGCGCAGCCGCCGGCGTTCACCGAGAAGGGCGGCCTCGACCTGCAGGGCTACTGCACGTCCACCGGCGCCGTGAACGGGGTCGTCCTCGCGGGGACGACCGCCCACGACTGGCGCTGCGTCACGGGCACCGGCGCACAGGTGGCCATGAACCTGGACGACGCCTGCCAGCGCCAGAACCCGCACGAGCAGGCCGTCTTCTCCCGGTCCACCACCATCTCCGACCCGTACAGCTGGAAGTGCCTCGCCTAGCGTGCGGACAGCGCGAACGCCAGCAGGGCCGTGGAGGTGAAGTCGATCGCCACCTCGGCACTGGCCCATGCACCCGCGTGGTCCAGGAACCGCGCACCGGCGCCGTCGAACTCCGCCAGTGCGTTGGACCCGTCCGAGGGACAGGCGCGCATCGTCGGGAAGGTGTTGAGCTCCTTGAACTGCTCGGCCGCGTTGGGGCCGTTGACCACGGCTCCGACCGGCGACTGTCCGGTGAGGTTCGCGATCGCGTGGGACGGGCAGTCCAGTGAGCGGGTGCCGGCCCCGATGACGAACGACCTGCCCCACGGGTTCGCGCCCAGCGCCCAGCCCCGCTGGCGCCCGGCGAAGGCCGCGAACTCCTGGTCGCCGGTGAGCCTGCGGTAGTACGCCTCGGTGAGCACGAGGCCGAACGTCTTCGGCACCGAGTCCCACTCCCAGTAGGCGACGCCGCCGGAACCGAACGGGTCCTTCCCGGCGAGGGTGACGGCATCGCGCAGATGACCGCGCAGGTCGTCCACCAGGCGGTCACGGATCTCCCCGCCGACATGCGGAGCGAGGTCCGCGTGCGCCATCGCGCTCACGTCGGCGATGCCGAGCGAGCCCCGCCCGTCGCCGTCGAGGTACGACGTGGCCCAGTCGGCGGCCTCGGCGAACCAGCCGGCCGCCCGGTCGTCTCCGAACCGCTGCGCCGCCAGCGCGAGCTCGGTGGCGCCGAACTCCATGTCGTCGCGCCATCCGGTCTCCGGGTAGTACTCGGGCGGGTAGGCGGTGACGAGCGCACGGGGACTGTGGTCGGCGCGGGCGTACACAGCCGCTGCGAGGTCGAGGTAGTGGCGTTCACCGGTCACCTGGGCGGCCAGCGCGAAGGCGGCGGCGACCCGGCCGGCGAGGTTGGGGCTCACGGGCTCACCGGGGTTGTTCGCCGGGAACACCGGGCGGTGCTTGATGTGGAAGTCGCGATCCCCGGGCCGCACGTCGAGCGCGTCGTCGTCCTCCGGCAGTCGCCACACGTCGTGGTCGGTGCGCAGTCCTTCGTTGCCGACACCGATGCCGACCTGGGCGTGCAGGACGTCGCCGGTCCACATCTTGCCGAGCCACCTGACGCCGTGCATCGCTTCGGCGGCCAGGCGTTCGTCCGCCACGCCGTCGCGTTGGGCCAGCAGCAGCTGAGCGGTGGCGTAGGACGTCGTGTGGGTGAACTTCAGGAAGTCGCCGGCGTCGAACCAGCCGCCTTCCACGTCGACCGGGCCACCGATCTCGGTCAGCGCCTTGTCGAGCAGCTCGTAGCGCTGCATGTCGATGCGCGGTGGCGCGTACACCACGGCCTCGCGGTCCGCGAGGTGCGATGGCTTGCGGCGCAACAGGTTCGGGTCGACCTCGGTGCCGTCGCGCTGGGCGCGAAAGAACGACGTGGTGCTCGACACCAACGGCCGCAACAGTTCCTGCCGCGGGGCGACGCGAAACCAGCTCGACCGCGCACCACCCGCCTCGACGAGGTAGCGGCCGGGTGAGGTGAGCGCGGAGAGGTCGGCGACCCGCACCACGCGGTACCTGTCGTTCCACGGACGGGACGAGGCCGACAGGATCCCGCTCAGCACGGTGCGGCCCGACTCGTCGAGCACCGAGAACCGCTTGTCGGCGACGTCGTGGGACGCCATCAGGTAGGCCGGTTTGGCCTCGTCGGGGGCGAAACCGACCTGGTCGACCCGCACGACGGCGAACGGTTCGCTGCTCGCGTTGACCACGATGGGCACGACCGCCGCCAGGACGGCGACCGCCGCCGTCACGATCAGGATTTTGCGCATGCCTCAGGCTGCGTGGCGGATCGTGAGGAAATCATGAGGACGGCGGCGGCAGTCGCAGCACGGCTCGAACGCCGCCCGTCTCGCGCTCGCCGATCTCCACTTCGCCGCCGTGCAGCCCGGCGACCCAGCGCACGATCGCGAGGCCGATTCCGTTGCCGCCGTTGCCACTGCGGCCGAGCCCCGGCCCGTCGTCGTCGACCACCACGGCGTGCCCCGTCACCTCGACGCGCGCGCCGCCGCCGTGCCGCACCGCGTTCTCCACGAGGTTGCGCACCGCCTGGCCCAGCAGGTCCGGGTCACCGCGCACGATCGTCCGCTCGCCCCGCACCGGAATGGTGTCGTCGATCTCGGCGGCCACCTGCTCGACGAGTTGGTCGAGGAACAGCTCGACGTGTTCGACCTCCTGAGCTCCGCCGCGCACACGGGCCCGCATCAGCAACCCGTCGACCAGCCGGCCCAGCCGGTCGACGTGCCGGGTGACGTCCTCCTCCCGCGACACCAGCCGCAACGTCGCCAGTGGGGTGCGCAGCTCATGCGCCGCCTCAGCCAGGAACTGCTCCTGTTCGGCGAGTCCCCGCACGGCGGGACGCATGCTCAGGTGGGCGAGCAGGTGACCACCCACCGCGGCCACCGCCACGAGTGCCGCGCAGCCGATCCACAGCCAGCGCACGAGCAGGTCGTGCTCGGCCAGCGACTGGCGGTCGCTCGCCACCACCAGCACCACAGCACCGATGGTGTCGCCGTTCCAGACCGGTGAGCCGACGAGGTGCGGCGCGAGCAGCGCCGTGTCCTGATCCCGCAGCACCGGCTCGAGTCCGGTGCCGGGCGACGGGGCGTTCCCGCGCTCGAACCGCGTCCGCCAGCCGGAGTCCGCACGCTCCAGCACCCTGATCCCGTGGGCCTCACTCGACAGGTAGTCCTCGGCGAGCGGTTCCAGGTGCAGCACGCCGTCGAGGAAGTAGACGGCCCTCGACAGCCCGGTGGCCTGCCGGTTCGCCTCGGCGTCCACCGCGGCCTCCCGCGACCGCAGGTCGATCGTGGCCACCAGCAGTGCGAGCACCGCCAGGCAGGCGGAGGTGGTGATGGTGAACAGGACGGTGAGCCACCACCGCAACCGGCGCAGCCGGGTCACGGCTCCACCACGAAGCCCGCACCGCGCACCGTGACGACGACGGGAGGATCGCCGAGCTTGCGGCGCAGCTGCGCGACCACCACGTCGACCACGTTCGACATGGGCTCGGCCATCTCGTCCCAGCAGTGCTCGATGAGCTCGGTCCGCGTCACCACCCGGCCGGCCCGCGCGAGCAACAGCTCCAGCACCGCGAACTCCTTGCCGGTCAGCGTGAGCACGACGCCGTCGCGGGTGACGCGTCTGCGCGGCAGGTCCATCTCGACACCGCCCGCGCCCAGCAGGGTGTGCCGCGGCGCCTCTCCCCTGCGGCACAACGCGACCACCCGGACCTCCAGCTCCTCCACGGCGAACGGCTTGCCGAGGTAGTCGTCGGCGCCGACGGTGAAGCCCGCCACCCGCTCGGTCACCGCACCGAGCGCGGTCAGCACGAGCACCGGCACGCGCACGCCGGCCCGCCGCCACGCCGCGAGCAGGTCGAGTCCGTCACCGTCGGGCAGACCGCGGTCCAGGACCACGCAGTCGTAGCGGTGCACGGACTGCTTCAGGTCCGCCTCGCCGAGGTCCGACGCGCGGTCGACCGCGAACCCACGTGTCCGCAAGCGCCGCGACACCTGGTCGCCCAGCTCATGGTCGTCTTCGACGACAAGCACTCGCACGGACACGCACCCTACCGTCCACGTTGGACACCCACTCGCAACCAGACCGCGTCAGGCCTGACCAGGCCGGGCCCTGAATACGTCTCGGATGAATTCACACACCCAGTTGCGTTCCGGTAAATCGGCGGTTTACCGGAACGCAACTGCTTGCCGCCCCTTAGGGGACGTTCGCGGATATACTGCGTTCGCGGTATTCGAAACACCTGCGCCGGCAGGACGCACTCTCCCGCCCGGACAGCAATTCTTGCGAGGACAGAATTCGTTGTTCCGCGCCGGACGGGTGAGCGATGTGCTGGTGATGAGAAGAATCCGCGCGGTGACGCGGGAGCATCCGTTCGTCGTCGACGCGACCGGTGCCGCGGGGTACTTCGCCGTGATCGTCGCGAACGGCCCGGACACCGCGCTGGACGTCTGGTCTCCCCCGGTCGTCGGTCTGCTGGCGGTGGTCAGCGCGAGTCTCGCGGTCCGCCGCGCGTGGCCGCTGTGGGCGCTGGCCGTCACCGCCGTGGGGACAGCGCCGGCGACGGCGTCGGGGGCCGATCTGGAGCCGTTCCTGGTTCCGCTGGCCGTGGCGATCTACACGGTTGCCGCGCACACCGAGAAGTGGACATCGCGCCGTGCGGTGGTGACGGGTGTCCTCTGCGCTGTTCCCGCTGTCGCGCTGCTGATCGGGTCGTCCGGTCTCACCGGCGAGAACCTCGGCCGGTTCACCCTGATCGGCATGGCCGCGGCGGTCGGGGAGGCGACGCGGAGCAGGCGGGCCTTCATCGCCGCGATCGAGGAACGGGCGGCGCGCCTCGAGCTGTCGCGTGAGGAGGAGGCGCGGCGCCGGGTCGTCGAGGAGCGGCTGCACATCGCCCGCGAACTGCACGACGTGGTGGCCCACCACATCTCGGTGGTCAACGTTCAGGCCGGCGTCGCCGGGCACCTGCTCACCACCCGGCCCGAGGCCGCCGCGGAGGCGTTGCGGCACGTCCGGCTGTCCAGCCGCGCGGTGCTGGAGGAGTTGCACGGCCTGCTCGGCGTGCTGCGCAGGTCCGGCGAGACGGGTGAGCCCACCGAGCCCGCTCCCGGCATGGCGCGGCTGGGACCGCTGGTGGAGTCGTTCCGAACAGCCGATCTCGACCTCCGGTGGACCTCGTCCGGTGAGGAACGGCCGTTGTCCGCGACCGTCGACCTGGTCGCCTATCGCGTGGTCCAGGAGGCGCTGACCAACGCCCACCGGCACGGAACCGGAGTCACGGACCTGTCGGTGACCTACACGGAGACCGAACTCGTGATCGAGGTCGTCAACTCCCCTGGCCGCGGGTCCGCCGGCGGTTCGGGACTCGGCCTGGTCGGCATGAGGGAACGGGCGAACGCCGTCGGCGGCTCGGTGCGCACAGGTCTCGAAGACGACCGCCTGTTCCACGTCCACGTCAGCCTTCCCGCCGGGAAGAGCTCATGACCATCCGCGTCCTGCTCGCCGACGACCAGCCGCTCATCAGGGCCGGCTTCCACGTCCTCATCGACTCCGCACCCGACCTGGAGGTCGTGGGCGAGGCCGCGGACGGGGTGGAGGCGCTCGAACTGCTGCGCACCACACGTGCCGACGTCGTGCTCATGGACGTCCGGATGCCCCGCATGGACGGGCTGGAGACGACCCGCAGGATCAACTCCGACGAGGACTTCGCGGGCGTGAAGGTCCTCGTGGTGACGACGTTCGAGATCGACGAGTACGTGGCACAGGCCCTCCAGGCGGGCGCCAGCGGCTTTCTCGGCAAGGGCGTCGAGCCCTCCGAGCTGCAGGCCGCGATCCGCACGGTCGCCGAGGGGGACGCGCTGCTGTCCCCGAAGGCGACCAGGGCCCTGATCGGCCGGTTCCTCACCCAGCGCGGCAGTGATCCGATCGATCCCGGCCGGTTGGCCGTGCTGACCCAGCGCGAACGCGAAGTGGTCGCTTTGGCGGCCCACGGAATGTCCAACCACGAAATCGCCGAAAAGCTGGTCGTCTCACCGCTCACGGTGAAGACCCACGTCAATCGGGCGATGATGAAACTCCAGGCGAGAGACCGCGCTCAGCTCGTCGTGGTGGCCTATCAAACAGGTCTCGTTCGTTTTTAGCAGAATCCCGCCGATTCCTCGGCGACGCCATTTCGGGAAGAAGGAAGAAAGATGAGCACTTCCACCGCGTCTCGAGCCGTGCCCGCGGCACGGGACAACCACGTGCGCTGGCGACTTCCGGTCCGGCTGCGAAAAACCGTCCTGGTGGTCCACGTCGGGTCGGCGGGGGCGTGGATCGGGATCGACGTCGTCTCGGCCCTGCTCGTGCTGATCGGCTGGACGCGCTCCGGCGACGGCCGCACCACCACGTACCAGGCGCTCGCGGACCTGTTCGTGGTCCCGATGCTCTACGCGGCCCTCGCGGCCGGAGTCGTCTGCCTGCTCACCGGCGTTCTGCTGGGACTCGCGACCAAGTGGGGCCTCGTCCGGTACTGGTGGGTCGCGGTCAAGCTGGTCCTCAACGTGCTCGCCTGCGCGATGATGCTCGCCTTCCTCGGCCCGATCACCGAACTCTCCACGGGCGAACAACCGTTGCAGGACATCTGGTTCGTCGCCTTCCTCGCCTCCACGGCCATGGCGCTGCTGAGCTTCGCGATGGTGCTCTCCGTGTTCAAACCGTGGGGCCGGACCCGCAAATGACTCGCCGCACCACTTGGGAGACAACATGATCGAGGTCGCGAACCTCACGAAGCGGTACGGCACGACGACAGCGGTCGACGAACTGAGCTTCACCGTCCACCCCGGAGTCGTGACCGGATTCCTCGGCCCGAACGGTGCCGGCAAGTCCACCACCATGCGCGTGCTGCTGGGCCTCGACAAGCCGACGTCGGGAACCGCGAGGATCAACGGAAAGCCGTACCTCAGCCACCGGGCTCCCCTGCGGGAGGTCGGCGCGCTCCTGGAGGCCAGGGCGTTGCATCCCGGACGATCGGCCCGCCATCACCTCCAGGCCCTCGGCCACACGCACGGCATCGGTGCGAGCCGAGTCGACGAGGTGATCGAGGCGGTCGGTCTCACCAGCGTGGCGCGCCGCCGGGCGGGCAGGTTCTCGCTCGGCATGGGTCAGCGGCTCGGCATCGCGGCGGCGTTGCTCGGCGATCCGCACACGGTGATGCTGGACGAGCCGGTCAACGGGCTCGACCCCGACGGCATCAAGTGGATTCGCCACCTCCTCAAGGACCTCGCCGACGAAGGCAGGACCGTCTTCGTCTCCTCGCACCTGATGAGCGAGATGGCGCTGACCGCGGACCACCTCGTCGTGGTCGGCCGCGGCAGGCTCGTCGCCGACACGTCGGTCGCCGAACTGATCGAGTCCACCGGCAGCGGCGTGCACGTCCGCACGCCGAGAGCCGACGATCTCGTTCACGTGCTCAGCGGCAACGGAACGCAGATCACCACTCTTGAGCGGGACGTCCTCAAGGTGACCGGTGTGTCCACTGAGGACATCGCCGTGCGAGCCCTGAAAGCCGGGATCCCGTTGTACGAACTCACGCCACAGCGCGCGTCGTTGGAAGCGGCGTATACGGCACTGACCCGTGACGCCGTCGAGTACCAGGGCAAAGGAGCGGCCTGATGAGTGCCACGACCGGCGGCATCACCTTCCGAGGCGTGGTGCGCGGCGAATGGGTCAAACTCCGCTCGTTGCGCTCCAGCGTGTTCACCGTGCTGGCGGCGGCGGCCGTCCTGCTCGGCGTGGGCCTGATCTTCGCCGCGACCGCCGGCACCGACAGCGACGGTGCCAACGGCGTCACGGAACCCGCCGGCATCACCCTGACCGGCGCGATGTTCGCACAACTGGTCATCGGGGTGCTGGGGGTGCTCGTGATCACCGGCGAGTACGCGACGGGCATGATCAGATCGACCTTGACCGCCGTGCCGTCCCGGTTGCCCGTGCTCGCCGCGAAAGCCGGTGTCGTCACGGCGGTGGTCTTCCCCGTGATGATCGCCGCCGTGCTCGCGGTGTTCTTCGGCGGCCAGATCATCATGGGCGCCAACGGTTTCCCGACCACGACGATCAACGCTCCCGGCGTGACCACCGCGCTGCTCGGCACGGCCGCCACGATGGCCGGCGTCGCGGTCATGGGCGTCGCGCTGGGCACGTTGCTGCGCAACACTGCGGGTGCGATCACCACTCTCGTCGCGCTGCTGTTCCTGGTGCCGGGCCTCGGCGGCCTGGTGCTGCCGGCGTCCTGGCGCGACAACGTCCTGAAGTACCTGCCTTCCACCGCGAGCGACGCGTTCACCAGGGTCGCTCCAGGTCCGGAACTGCTCAGCGCCGGGACAGGTGCGGCCGTGTTCGCCGCGTGGGTGGTGGTGCCTCTCCTCACCGCCGCAGTCACGTTGCGGGGCCGCGACGTCTGATCTGGCTCCGACGAATCTCAAAGAGCTCTGAGATCAGGTCGCTAGCTTTGACCCGAAACGTGTTCCCGCCAGTTTCAGGAGGGGTTCGGTGAAAGTGATGTTCCGGATCGCCAGATCGGTGCTCGTCCTGGCTTCGGTGCTCCTGCTGTCCGTGGTCGGCACAACCGTCGTCGCGTCGGCGCAGACGGCGTCGCAGACCCAGACGTGGCACCTGGAGCAGTTCGACCGGACCAGTCGGATGTGCGTCTACCACGGCCCTGACAGGACCCACGGCTCCTACTTCATCTTCGTGGTGAGCGGGAAGTGGACCACCGACCTCAAGTACGGGATGCGCGGCCTGCCTCCCGGCTGGACCGCCACCGAGTCCTCTCTCCCGCCGGGCTCCAACCTCCACCGGCCTGACGGCTCGATCATCGTCAACGGATTCGTTGGCGTGCAAGGACCCGCGTCCGTGCCGATCGCGACCTACCACGCGCACATCTGGGTGTCGGACGGGACCGTGACCGAAAAACTCCCCACCGACATCATCGTCAGCACCGAGTCCTGGGTGGACTGCATGAATCGGCCCTGAATCCCCGATGTCGGAAGCCCTCCCCCCGACGGGGGCAGCCGTCGGGGGGAGGGTGTCGCCGTCAGAGCCGTTGCCAGAGGGCAGGGGTGTTCGGCGGCTCCCATCCGGGGACGGACGTGTGCGGCTGGATGACGCGGTAGGTCGCGCCGTCGTAGGTGACCTGGGCGCCGTTGCCGTAGTTGGTGTACGGGGCCCACGAGCCGCCACCGCCAGGAGGCGTGGTCGTGGTCGTGCTGGTCGGCGGGGTGGTCGTGGTCGGACCGGCGGTCGTCATCAGGCGCAGGTTGTAGGCCTGCAGGATCTCGGTCACCGGCTGGAAGTAGATGGTGCCGCCGGACTGGCAGTTGCCGGACCCGCCGGAGGTGACGCCCTGGGCCTGGTCGCCGGTCAGCCACGAGCCGCCGGAGTCGCCGGGCTCGGCGCAGGCGTTGGTGCGGGTCAGGCCGGTGATGGTGCCCTCGGGGTAGGTGACGGAGGCGTTCTTCTGCTGGATGGTGCCGCAGCGCCAGCCGGTGGTGGAGCCGGAACGGCAGACCGACGAGCCGACCGGAGCCTCCTGGGAGCCCGCGACCGGGACGGTGCCCGGGTAGCGGTTGACCAGGGCGCGCGGGGTGTTGCCCGCGTCGGTGCGGACCCAGGCGTAGTCGTTGCCGGGGAAGCTGCTGCCCTGGATGGTGCCGCCGGGGTTGGAGGTGCGGCCGCCCGCGGCTCCGCAGTGGCCCGCGGTGACGAAGCCGCCTTCGACGGGGAAGCCGATCGAGCAGCGGCCGCCGCCGGGGAGCCCGTAGGCGTTGCCGCCGATGACGTCGATCAGCGGCTTGGGGTTCTCGGTGCTGGCCTCGAAGGCGACGATGTCGCCCTGCAGGCCTGCCTCGGCCGTCCACGCCCTGGCCTGGGCCTCGCCGCCGGCGCGGGCGAGTACGACGATCTTGTTGGTGCGCACGTCGACGTACCAGCCGGGAACGGCGCCGGGTGCGGTGGTGGCCCTGGCGTCCAGCTTGATCTTCGCGCTGTCCAGAGCGGACGCGCTGTGCTTCGCCGTGGTGGCGACGGCGTTGCGCGAGCGCACCGCGTTCGCCAGCGCCGGGTCGGTGACCGCGACGGTGAGGGTGTGGCCGGTGCCGTCCAGCCAGGACCCGGCGTACGCCGGGCCGAGGCGCGACTTCAGCGCGGCGTCGGTCTGGCCCGCGACCTTCTCGGCGTCGAGGCGTTCGCGCGCCTGCTCCGACGAGATGCCGAGGTCACGGGCCATCGCGGCCAGCAGGGCAGGGTCAGCCGTGTCGGCCGCGGTGGCGCTGGTCGTCAGCGCCACCGCGACGGTCAGCCCGGCCGCCGTGACCGCCGCCGTGGTGGCGGCGATGAGCTTGCGGTTCATGTCCGCTCCTTGCATGCAGGGTGATTGCGCGCACACCGTAAGGCGAGGATCCGGCAAGTGGTACATACCAATTGGCCATAAGGTCGAGGCGCGCACGACCCCGTTCCACACAGGAACGTCGTGCGGATCCCGGGATGGGACAGGGTGTTCGGAGCGCTGCGTGACCGAGACAGAGGAAGCTGATCGGGACTTCAGCTGATCTGAGGTGCCAACAGGAAGGACATCCATGGGGATCTCACTCGACGCCGCCGACGTTCTCCCCCGGGACGCAGCGGACGCCACACTTGTCGCGAGGGTCTTCGACCCGTCCGCGGGCGGTCCTTCGGTCGTGGCGATCCGCGGCGAGGAGGTCGTCGACCTGTCGCCGGTGACGTCGACCGTGTCGTCACTGCTCGAGCGGCCGGACGCGCTGGAGATCGTCAAGAACCACCCTGGCGGCACGTCGTGGCCTCTCGCGGAGGTGCTGGCCGCCACGACGAACCCGGCCGACGCCGTTCCCCGGTTCCTGGCACCGGTCGACCTCCAGGTGCTCAAGGCCGCCGGCGTGACCTTCGTCCGCAGCATGCTCGAGCGGGTCATCGAGGAGCGCGCCGACGGGGATCCCACGCGGGCCGAGGAAGTTCGCGCGAAGGTGGGCGCGATCGTCCAGGGCCACATCTCCCACCTGAAGCCGGGGTCGGCGGAGGCCGCGGAGGTGAAGAGGGTTCTTCAGGCCGAGGGCCTGTGGTCGCAGTACCTCGAGGTCGGCATCGGCCCGGACCCGGAGATCTTCACCAAGGCCCCGGTGCTCTCGGCGGTGGGGCTGGGAGCCGACGTCGGCGTTCTCGCCCGCTCGGCCTGGAACAACCCCGAGCCCGAGCTCGTCCTGGTGGTGGACTCGCGCGGAAACCCGGTCGGCGCGACGCTCGGCAACGACGTCAACCTGCGCGACTTCGAGGGCCGCAGCGCTCTCCTGCTCACCGAGGCGAAGGACAACAACGGCTCCTGCGCCATCGGACCGTTCCTCCGGCTGTTCGACGACGGGTTCACCCTGGCGGACGCCAAGGCCACCGAGATCGCCCTGGACATCACCGGCCCCGACGGTTTCGAGCTGCACGGCGTGAATCCGGTCTCCGAGATCAGCCGGGAGCTCGAGGACCTCGTCTCCCACGCCTTCGGCGCCCACCACCGCTATCCCGACGGCTTCGTGCTGTTCACCGGCACGATGTTCGCTCCGACCGAGGACCGGGACCAGCCCGGCGAAGGGTTCACCCACAAGGTCGGGGACGTCGTTCGCATCTCCTCGCCCCGCTTGGGCGCGTTGACGAACGTCGTGAACACGGCCGAGGACGCGGAAGACTGGACGTTCGGCATCACCGCGCTGATGGAGAACCTCGCCGCCCGCGGTCTGCTGGGCTCTCGACCGAGGTAGGTCAGAAGACCGCCAGCGGGTTCACCGGCAGGCCGGTGGTGCCGAGAATGCGGGGAACAGCGGCCACGAAGAGGAACGTGTGACGGCCCTGCTCCCCGCACACCGCGACGAGTTCCTCGCACTGGGCGCCGTCGACCAGCACGAGGCCGAGACGGAGGAGTCCCAGCCGGTGCAGCGCGCCGGGGACGTCGTCCTTCAGCGGCGGGGACGCGTCACCGATGTCCCCCGCGTAGATGGAGATCTCGTGGTCGTGCATCCACCGGACCGCGCCCGAGGTCATGCCCGGCAGCGCCCGGCCGTGGTCGGGAACCCGGTCCCAGCCCGCCCGCACCACGAGGGCGTCTCCCGACTCCACCACGACGCCCGCCCGCGCCGCCGCGGCCTCCAGGTCGCCGGCCGTGACGGCGTGCCCGTCGGGCAGCCTGCCGCCGGGGGCCAGGTCGAGCAGCACTCCCCTGGTCACGATCCCGCCGGCGAACACGTCGGCGGCGCCGTGGGTCACTCCCGCCGGCCCTGAACTCTCCGCCTGCGCGATCCCGGGGTAGACCTGCCCGTCGACCACCATGTGCGACAACGCGTCGAGGTGGGTGACCTCGGGGTGATGGGTCGTGACCAGCATCAGCTCGGCCATCGCCAGCGGCGGTGCGCCGGTGAACGACATGATGGTCTGCACGCCCGTGGTGGCCGCCTGCAGGGCCGCCATCGGACCGCCCATCAGCGGCGCGGTCGGGGTCTTGCGCGCCAGCGAGACCGACAACCCCGTGCGCACCTGCGCCGCACCACGCGCGCGGGACTCCGCGGTGATCAGGTTGACGGTGCCGAGCTGGTCCGCGTCGCCCCAGCGGCCCCAGTTGCTCGGGAACTCGGCATGGCTCTCGTTCATGGTGACTTTCCTTCGTTTCCGCGATGAGGTCAGGCCTCGCGGCGCGAACACGCCGCACCAAGATCGTCACCGCGCCGGTCTCCTGCCGACAGCCCAGCCGCTGCCCACCCGGTGCCCAAACCCGGTTCCCGGTGACGTGGCTACTGTCGGGCGCATGCCCTCACTCGGACACACCTTGCGGGAGCTGCGGCGGCAGTCCTTCATCGGCCGCGACGACGAGGTCGCGGTGTTCCGGGACGCGCTGGGCGGCCCCGGCGTGGTCTTCGTGCACGGGCCCGGCGGGGTGGGCAAGAGCGCGCTGCTCGACGTGTTCGCCGACATCGCCGCCGAGAAGGGTTTCGATCCGGTCCGGGCCGACGCCCGCCACCTGACGCTCGGCCGAGGCGCGCTGCCCCTGCCCGTCGGCGACGAGCCCGCGATCCTCCTCATCGACACCTACGAGCTGTTGGAGCCGATCGACGACTGGATCCGTGAGCACTACCTGCCCTCGCTCCCGGCGTCCTGCCTGGTGGTGATCGCCGGACGGCGGGGCCCGGGACCGCGGTGGCGTGCGGACCCGGCCTGGCGGACGTTGATGAGGGTCGTCCCGCTCGGGAACCTGTCAGCGCGGGAATGTCTCGCGTACCTGTGCGCCCAGGACGTTCCCGAGGAGTCGCACGAGCAGCTGCAGAAGATCAGCAGCGGCCATCCCCTCACCCTGTCGATGGTGGTGGACGCCGTGCGCCGCGGCGCCGCTCCGCGCACCCTGTCGGACCTGCCAGGAGGGGCGGGCACGCTGCTGGCGCAGCTGATCGGTGAGGTGCCGGACACCCGCCACCGCACAGCGCTGGAGGTGTGCGCCCTGTTGCTCGTCACGACCGAGGACCTGTTGCGCTCGATGGCCGGCGACGACACCGGTGAGCTGTTCGCCTGGCTGCGGGCGCAGGTGTTCGTCGACGAGTCCCCGTACGGGCTGTACCCGCACGACGTGGTCCGCGACGCGATCGTCGCCGACCTGCGCTGGCGCGACCCCGCCCGCCACGCCGCCCTCTACCGCAGGAAACTGGCCCTGTTCCACGGCCAGGTCCGGGCGATGGCGACCGAACGGGAGCGGCTGGACCTGATGGTCATGACGGTCGTGCTGAACGGCGCCCGGTCCCGGTTCGCCGCGCTGGCGTCGCTGCCGCCGGTGATGCGGGCTCACGCCGACGGGCTGCACGACGGTGACCAGCCGGAGATCGTCGCCATGACCGCCCGGTGGCAGGGACGCTTACAGGCCGGGTTGGTGGCGCACTGGATGAAGCGCCGGCCAGAGGCCTTCCGCGTCTTCCGCACGGAGACCGGCGAACCGCAGGGCTACGGCGCGTGCCTGGACCTGACCGAGGCCGACCTCGGTGCGGACCCCGGCGCCGACGCGATGTGGGAACACGCCGCGGAGCACGGACCGCCGCGCACCGGTGACCGGGTCCGCGCCTGGCGCTTCTTCCTCGACCGCGACCACGGCCAACGCCCGTCCTCGTCGCTGACGCTGTTCGTCGCGTGGCAGATGCTGGAGATCATCCTGATCGACGACGACACGGCGTGGAGCCTCGTCGGCGCGTTCGACGACGGCGAGCTGTGGGCACCCGCCATGGAGTCCCTCGGATTCCGGGCCGTCACCGACTACACCGTCGATGAGTCGTCGTACCCGGTGTTCGCCCACGACTGGCGCCGAACCGACGTCGAGGAGTACACGGACCTGTTGCACGCCGGCCAGTTGGGCACGCCTGCTCACCGCGAGGCAGTGCTGTCCCGGCCGGAGTTCACCGAGGCCGTCCGCTCCGCCCTGCGCACCTTGCACTCGCCGGAGTTGCTCAGGTCCAACCCGTTGTTGCGGTCTCGGATGGTCCGGCGGCACCAACGAGCAGGACGCACGCACGCCGAATCCCTGCGAGACCTGCTCGACGACGCCGTCGCCCTGCTGAAGCCCGATTTCGGCACGTTGATCGACCGCACGTTCCTGCGACCGACAGGTGTGCAGGAGCGCGTCGCGGAGTCGTTGCACCTGTCGTTCAACACCTACCGGCGGCACCGGGACAAGGCGGTCGCGCAGCTGACCGAGCTGCTGTGGGACCGCGAAACAGGAAGTCACCGTCAGGGCTGGTCCGGTGAACCGTCGGCGGGCCTGCTCACCACGCACACCGAACCTTCACAGGACCTCCCCACAACCCGGCCAACGGATCCGGCGGACCGCCCGTCCTCCCATCATGTTCACCACATGGGTCGAGAACTTCGAGTCCGAGGCCGGGCGCCGGAAGCGCACGGGTGATCCCGACTGGACCGTCGGCGCCCGGCTGCACCCCGACGTCGTCAAGAGCGTGCAACGGTTCCAGGTCGGCGAGTCCGGCGACGGCGCCAACCTGATCGCCAAGGCGGGCGGTGGGAGCTACGGCGAGGCGGTGCGGTTGTTCGTCGCCGAGGAGCAGAACCACGCGCGGATGTTGGAGCATCTGCTGCGGGCGGCCGGTCAGCCGACGATCAGTTCACATTGGACGGACGCGGTGTTCGTGCGGCTACGTCGCGCACTGGGACTGCGACTGGAGCTGATGGTGCTGCTGATAGCGGAAACCGTGGCGCTGCGGTACTACCGGGCATTGCGGGACGGCAGCGGTGACCCGCTCACCGCTGACGTCGCGGATCGGATTCTGCGGGACGAGGAGCGGCACGTCCCGTTCCACCAGGCCCGGCTCGGCCGGGTTTCCCGGCCCGCACGGGCGTTCTGGTGGCTGCTGTTCGCCGGGGCCGTGGTGACGGTCGCGCACGACCACGCGCCGGGGCTGCGGCAGCTCGGCGTCGGGCCGTGGCAGTTCGTCGTGCAGACGCTCGACATCGTTCGGCTGCAAGGGATAATGAGCGGCGGTGCGCATCGTGCTGCGCGCACCGCCGCGCCTTGACCTCGCAGACGACTGCTCAGTCGTCACCCGCCCGCACAACGGCGGACACGAAGATCCGGGCGAGTCTCCCGGTCTGCCACTGCAGACCGAGCCTGTGCTCGGCGAGGTCGTAGTTGACGGTGACCTCGCCGGAGGCGCGGTTCTCCCAGCTGTTGTGCGCACGGGCGCCGTGTGCCCGTACGTGGGCATCGACCGGGTCGCGTCGCCCGCCGAGGTCGAGCCCGGAGATCACGCGGTCGGCGCTCGGGCAGAGCGCGACGTCGACGGTGACCTTCTTCACCAGCCCGTCGAGCAACGCGATGTCGACGCCGTCGGGACCCGGGATCACCGGGTCCAGCGCGCTTTGCCGGACGGTCGCACCGGGGAAGAGCGCGCGCAGTTCCACGTACGGCGCGGAACTCTCGGACGTGCCCAGAGCGGCGTACATCGTCGCGATGGCACCGGTCAGCGACGTCCCGGGAACAGGAGGCAGGCCGGCCGGAAGAGCCTCGGCCTTCCGGGGTGCCGGTCGCGGGTCCGGACCGCCGAAAGCGGCCACCCGGTCCCAGATCCAGTCGGCCGCCGACGCGGCGACGGGTTCGTCGGGACGTCCGGGCCGGCGCTTGACCAGCGCCCCGAACGCGACGACGACCAGGTGCGCCCCGGCGTCGTCGGTCATCACCTGTTCCCAGACCTCGTTCTCGGGCCAGTCCGGATGTGCTGCCGGGTCGGCCTCGATCTCGGTGCTCATGGCGATGATCTCGGCTGCCGACATCAGGCGGAACGGCTCGGCCAGGCCCCAGGCGCCGCCGGAGCCGGGCTGCTGGCCGTCGTGCCAGGCCACCAGGTCCTCCGCGACCACGGAGCCGAGTCTGTCCCGATCGGACTCGTCGGTGATCGAGGTGCCCGGCCGCAGAGTGGCGCGCAGGTCGGCGGGCATCACGTCGTCCAGCGCCGCCAGCGCGGAAGCCAGGTCGGTGCCGAGCATCTGGTCGCGGAGCTGCTGCCACCCCAGCTCGATCACCCCCGCGTTGCGGATGTCCTCCAGCGAGATGTTCTGGGCGTCGGCGTTCTCCACGATCCGCCGCAACGTCCGAGCCGTCCCGGCGAGGTTCTGCAGCATCTCCTCGGTCGGGTTCTCGCGCAGCAGTCGCAGACCGAGTTGTTCGGCGTCGGCGAACCGGTACTGCACCAGGTAGGCCCAGCCGAGCATCAGAGCGACCCAGGAGTTCGCCGCGTCGGCACGGATGGCCTCCTCGGCGGCGGGGACGAACCGGTCGGGTGGTGCGAAGGTCCCCAGCAGATGGGCCGCGCGCTTCCCGAACGCCTTGGGAAGTGCGTCCGGCGCCGTCCGGGAGCACAGTGCCACCGCCTCGTCGAGTCGGCGCCACCCGTCCTCGTGCTCCCCGCAGAGCGCCTGGGCAAAGCCCAGCTCCATCCAGTCGTCCCACTCCTCGTGGCCCTCGCCCAGCACCGTGCGCGCCCACCGCAGCGCCTCGGAATGATCGTGCTCGGCCAGCGCGAGGTGCCGGAGCGCACGAGCCGCGTTGACGAACTGGCCGTCGCGACGACCAGCGACCAGGAGGTAGAGGCGCCGCGCTTCGGCGGCCTGGCCACAGATCTCCCGGTGGTTGGCGAGCAACAGCGACATGCTGCTCCGCTCCGGCTGGACCGCGAGCACCTGCGACGCCAGCTCGGCGACCCTGGGATGCGCCGGCTGTGCCGCGAAGAGCTCCCAGGCCAGGTCGACGTTCCGCTCCAGGGCGGCGTCGGCGGACGAACGGCCGAAGTCACTCATCGCATACCTCGCTTGACCCGGTACGCCCGGAGTTGGTCGAAGGTGCCGTCGTCGACGCCGTACTCGAGCACCGGCGCCACCTGGTCGAACCAGGACGTCGTGGACGGGGTGACGCCGCCGGCCGCGGCCAGCAGCGCGTCGGTCGTGACCGGCACCAGCTCACCTCTGCTCATCGACTCGACCATCGCCTGTTGCAGGACGGTGGTCGTCAGGTGGCTGAGGTCGGCACCGGAGAAGCCCTCGGTCGCCGCGGAGACGGCGACGACGTCGACGTCGTCCGCCGGTTTGCCCTCCAGCGCGCCCTGGACGATCGCCGCCCTGGCGACCGCGTCCGGTGGCAGCACCAGCACCGTCCTGTCGATCCGGCCCGGCCGGCGCAGCGCGGAGTCGATGTCCCACGGCCGGTTCGTGGCGGCCAGGAAGTAGACCCCGTCGTTCACGCCGGCCACGCCGTCGAGCTCCTCCAGCAGCTGGGTGACGAGCATCCGCGTCGACTGCGACCCGCCGGAGGTGCGCCGGCCGCCGAGCGCGTCGAACTCGTCGAAGAAGATCACGCACGGCGTTGCCGCGCGGGCGTCGCGGAACACGCTCTGGATCGCCTTCTCGCTCTCCCCGATCCACCTGCTGAGCAGGTCCGCGAGGGTCACGTGCAGGAAGGACGCTCCGAGATCGCCTGCGATCGCCCTGGCGATGAACGTCTTGCCGCAACCGGGAGGCCCGTACATCAGCAGTGACCCGCCCGGCCTCTGCCCGAACGCCGCCGCCAGCTCGGGATTGCGCAGCGGAGCCAGGAACGTGGTGTCCAGGTGCCGCTTGACCTCGGTGAGCCCCGCGACGTCGGCCAGCGTCACCGCCGGGCGTTCGGCGTCCCACACCGACGCCGGCCGGGCACTGCCGCCGTCCTGCCGGGACTCGCCGGCGGAGGGCGGCGGGGTGGAGGCTCGCATCCGCGCCGCCATCAGCCGGGCGCGCAGCAGACGGACCCGTGCCGGATCACCGCCGACGGCCTCGAACTTCTTCAGTTCGACGGCGGCGCGCCCCAGGTCGTTCTCCAGCAGCAGCGTGACGAAGTCCTCGCGCAACGCCAGATTCCCCGGGTCGGCCTCCACCTCGCGCGCGATCACCTCGACGAAGCCGTCGCCAGAATCGGCACCGTTCACCGCCCGGCCCCCTCGATCCAGCCCTTGAGCAGCCCCAGGTTCGCCAGCGGGATGTAGTGACCGAGCCGCGGATGATCCAGTGTCACACCGAAGACGCCTACCTGGCCGAACGAGGCGACGTAGTCGATCGCCACCGGCATCGGCACGCCGAACGTCGGCACCACACCGCTCTCCGGCTCGGCCAGCCCGAGGACGTGAGCGGCCTCGCTCGCCCGTTCCGCGCTGCTGTAGAGGCAGATCATCGGCCCCTGCTCGGCGGCCACGGCGTAGGGACGGGGCTGGTCCGCCGACCCCCGCGCGATGAAGAACCAGTGCCCCAACGCGGTCGCCTGCCGCCACAGCGCGATCTGCGCCGTCGTGTCTCCCGCGGGCGCCGCCCTGACCGCCTCGTCGAGACGGTCGAGCTCGGCGACCACCTCGGGGTCGTTCTCGTTGATCACTCGGTTCTCTCTCGTCTGCTCGGCCGTCCACAATGGCGGTCGCGACGCTGAACACGCGCACCCGTCCGGTTTCCAGACCAGAGACAAGCACGCCGTCGATCACGGCGGAACACGCGGTCGGACATCGGGACGGGTCGAACCACCGGTTCCCCGATCCGCACACCCTCCCGCAGGTTGCCTCGGCGAGGCAGATCTCACGGTTCACTACTTCACTAGTGAAAGGTGTTACCTTGGCGGCAGCCGAGGACGGAGAGGAGACGGCCGTGAACATGCGAAGTCAGCCAGAACAGGTACTTCCGGTCTTCACCCAGGGTGTGGGCAAGCGGTACCGCAGGGGCTGGGCGCTGCGGGAGACATCCCTGGTGATCCCCCAGAACCGGGTCGTGGCCCTCGTCGGCCCGAACGGCGCGGGCAAGAGCACGCTGATGGGTCTGATCACCGGCCTGCTGCGCCCCACGACCGGCGCGATCACGGTGTTCGGTGACCGCCCGACGGGCAAGGGCCTGCACCCGGCGGTGTCCTACCTGGCTCAGCAGAAGCCGCTCTACCAGCAGTTCACCGTGGCGGAGACGCTGACGTACGGGGCGAGGACCAACCCGACCTGGGACCAGGGCTACGCCGAGCACCTGGTCGGGCAGGCCGCGGTACCGATGAACGCCAAGGTCGGCACGCTGTCCGGCGGGCAGCGCACCCGCGTCGCCCTGACACTGGCCCTGGGCAAGCGACCTCGCCTGCTGCTGCTCGACGAGCCGCTGGCCGATCTGGACCCGCTGGCCCGCGAAACCGTGTTGCACGCGCTGATCACCGAGGCCAGGAACCAAGGGATCACCGTCGTGCTGTCCTCACACGTGCTGGCGGAACTGGAGGGTGTGTGCGACCACCTCGTCCTGCTCCACAAAGGACGGATCCTGCTGGCAGGGGACGTCAGCCGGCTCGGCGCCGGCGGCACCCCGCTCGGTGAACTGGCTCTCAACCACATGCGTGCGGCGGCACAAGGAGAAGCGGCATGATCTGGGCTTCATGGCGGCAGCAGCGCCTGCAACTGCTCACTCTGCTGGGCTTGCTGGTCCTCGGCGCGGGCGCCATCACCCTGCTGCGGTCGAGCATGACCGCCGACATCACCTCGGCGCAGCTCACCCAGTGCGTGACACAGGCGCTGGGAGAGTGTTCCGTGCCGGGCGAGGTGCAGAAGGCGTTCCGGGAGGCGTGGAGCAACCCGATGATGATGGGGCAGCTCGCGATCACCGGGCTGCCGGTCCTGATCGGCGTCTTCATCGGGGCGCCCCTGTTCGCCAGGGAACTGGAGCAGGGCACCTACGTGCTGGCTTTCACGCAGTCGGTGAGCCGCACCCGGTGGATGTTCAGCAAGCTCGTCGTCGCGCTGGTGCCCGCGATGGTCGTGCTGATCGCGCTGCAGCACCTGGTCTCGGGGTGGCTGTCCGCGGCGGGCACGCTGGGGCCGCGGATGAACGGCCCGTTCAACGCCGTGAACTTCGGCATCGAGCACGTCTCGCCGGTCGGCTACGCGCTGTTCGCGTTCACGCTCGGGACCTTCCTCGGTGTGGTGTCCCGTCGCACCCTGGTGGCGATGACCGCGGCGCTCGGCGCGTTCATCGTCGTGCGCCTCGCCCTGTCCGGCCTGGTGAACGGCCTGTTCGCCGGACAGCGCCTGGAAGCCGCGCCCGACGCGAACCTGGACGTGGACCGGAACAGCAGCCTGGTGCTCGAGAGCGGCTATCTCGACGCGGCTGGACGGCCGGTACCCGACGACAAGGTCCTGGCTCTTACCCAGGCCTGCAAGTCGACGCCGGGCGGGACGCCGAACACGCAGGAGGGATTCCTGGCGTGCCTGCCGCAGTCCGGTCTCGCCAAGCGGTACGCGGTCTTCATCCCCGAGAGCCAGGCCTGGCAGGTGCACCTGGTCGACGCGGCGATCTTCGGCGGACTCGCGGTGGTGCTGCTGGCGGGCACGATCTGGGCGCTGCGACGGCAGAGTTGAGCGGTGGAGGCCCTCAACCGCGGGAGCACCTATGCTGGCCGATGTGATCGAGTTCCGGATCGACCGGCGAGCCGCAGCACGTCCAGGCCTCTTCGGACAGTTGGCAGGTGGCGGTTCTCAACCACACCAACGGCATCCTGCGCGGCCGGGTCGAGGCAACG
>NZ_JBIRVV010000011.1:0-309368 GCF_044387305.1 Lentzea sp. NPDC020367
TGCGGCCGAACTCGTGGAGTGACAGATCGGCCACTGCGAAGTCAATGCCGTTGCGGGTCTGCAACCGTTCCGCGGTCATCGCGAAGTCCTCCAAGAAGCTTCAGAGAGCGAACTGTCCGGTGTGGACAGTTCGGAACAGATTGGCCTCGGCCGCGGCCACCGGGCCGTAGGCTTCGGTGAACCGGTCGGCGAACCGCGCGGGATCGACCGAGTACTCCTGCGAGCCCTGGGACTCCAGGACGAAGGTCGCGAGCGTGCAGCCGAGCTGCATCGACCGCTCGGCCGGCAGTCCCTGGTCGAGACCGGAGAGGAAGCCGGCGCGGAACCCGTCGCCGACCCCGGTCGGGTCGACGACCTGCTGAGCCGCGACGGCGGGCACGTGCACGGTCGGCATGCCCGCCATCTCCAGCCGGACGCCCTTCTCCCCCAGCGTGGTGATCCACGCCCCGACCCGGTCGAGCACCTCGGCCTCGGACCAGCCGGTCTTCGACAGCAACAGGTCGTGCTCGTAGTCGTTGGTGAACAACCAGGTCGCGCCGGTCAGCAGCGAACGGATCTGGTCACCGTCCATTCTGGTCAGTTGCTGCGAGGGGTCCGCCGCGAACGGATGGCCGTCGCGCACGCACTCGGCGGTGTGGCGCAGCATCGCCTCGGGGTCGTTGGGCGAGACCAGCACCAGGTCCAGTCCCCCGAGCCTGTCGGCGACCGGCGCGAGGTCGATGTGCCGGGCCTCCGCCATCGCGCCGGTGTAGAAGGACGCGATCTGGTTCTGGGCGTCGTCGGTGGTGCACAGGAACCTTGCGGTGTGGCGGGTCTGCGACACCAGCACCGACGCGGTGTCGACGCCGTGGTCCTCCAGCCAGGCCCGGTACTCGGCGAAGTCCCGGCCGACCGCGCCGACGAGGGCCGGCTGGGAACCGAGCAGGCCGAGACCGAAGCAGATGTTGGCCGCGACGCCTCCCCGCCGCACCTCCAGCGCGTCCACCAGGAACGACAGCGACACGGAGTCGAGCCTGTCGGCGAGGAGCTGGTCGGCGAAACGGCCGGGGAACACCATGAGGTGATCGGTGGCGATCGAACCGGTGACGGCCAGGCGCATCGTCAGCCTCCGTTCACGAGGTCGCGCAGCGCGTCGGCACGGTCGGTCGACTCCCAGGGGAGGTCGACGTCGGTGCGGCCGAAGTGGCCGTACGCGGCGGTCGGGGCGTAGATCGGACGGAGCAGGCCGAGGTCGCGGATGATCGCGGCCGGACGGAGGTCGAACACCTCGGCGATGGCCTGCTGGATCTTGATCGGGTCGACGGTCTCGGTGCCGAACGTCTCGACGAACAGGCCCACGGGGGCCGCCTTGCCGATCGCGTACGCGACCTGGACCTCGACCCGCGAAGCCAGACCGGCGGCAACGGTGTTCTTCGCGACCCAGCGCATCGCGTACGCCGCCGAGCGGTCCACCTTGGACGGGTCCTTGCCGGAGAACGCGCCGCCACCGTGACGGGCCATGCCGCCGTAGGTGTCGACGATGATCTTGCGACCGGTCAGGCCCGCGTCACCCATCGGACCGCCGATGACGAACCGGCCGGTCGGGTTGGTCAGCAACCGCACGTTCGTCGTGTCGATGTTCAACTCAGCGAGCTCCGGAGCGACGACGTGCTCGCGCAGGTCGACGCCGAGCAGGTTCTCCAGGTCGATGCCGTCGGCGTGCTGGGTGCTGATGACGACGGTGTCGAGGCGCACGGGCTGGTCACCCGCGTACTCGATGGTGACCTGCGTCTTGCCGTCCGGGCGCAGGTACGGCACAGTGCCGTCCTTGCGGACCGCGGTCAGACGGCGGGAAAGCCTGTGCGCCAAGGCGATCGGCAGTGGCATCATCTCCGGCGTGTCGCTGCACGCGTAGCCGAACATCAGGCCCTGGTCGCCGGCACCCTGCCTGTCGATCTCGTCGTCGGCGCCCTCGACGCGGTTCTCGAACGCCGTGTCGACGCCCTGCGCGATGTCCGGGGACTGCGCGCCGATCGCGACGTTCACGCCGCACGAGTGGCCGTCGAAGCCCTTCGCGGACGAGTCGTAACCGATCTCCAGGATCTTCTCGCGGACGATCGTGGGGATGTCCGCGTACGCCTCGGTGGTCACCTCACCCGCCACGTGCACCTGACCCGTGGTCACCAGCGTCTCCACGGCGACGCGGGAACGCGGGTCCTCGGCCAGCAACGCGTCCAGGATCGAGTCACTGATCGCGTCACAGATCTTGTCCGGGTGGCCTTCGGTCACCGACTCACTGGTGAACAACCTGCTGTTGGTCATCGCAAAGCACTCCTTGCAGATGGGTGGGGGAAAGCTGTCGGGACTAAGCGGCCGGCGAAACGACGTCCGAGCTGTGCGCGTAGATCTCGTCGCACAGGCGAAGCACCTTCTCCAGCGACTGGGGTGCGGTCATCACGTCCGCGTGGCTGCTGGTGTCGACCACGGTCTCGCGGAAGTCGTCGATCTGGGACTTCCAGTCGTGCCAGTACTCGACGCCGTCCATCCCGGGCAGCTCCGGGTTGGCGAAGAGCACCATGTAGTCCTTGAACTCGCCGAAGAACTCGCCGCTGCGGTTGCGGAAGTAGTGGCAGGACACCGAGTCCGGCCGGGGCAGCCGCGACGTCACGTAGTTCTCGCCCTGCATCGCCTCGAAGTACTGGGCGAGCGGGACGACCTGCTTGCGCAGCTGCGCCTCGGTCTTGGTGATCCCGGCGGCCAGGGCGGCCTTGATCAGCGAGTCGAGGAAGTCCGAATAGGACAGACTCGGGTCGACCTCGTCCCTGTGCAGGATCGGGGTCGCGCCCTCCGTGTTCAGGCTGTTGTTGCCGAGCACGAGGTTGACGGCGCGGAACGCGGAGACCTTGGCGACCGCGTCCGGCTCGGTCCTGCCGCCCTGCATGATGGCGTTGACCTGGTTGGTCGCCGGGGCGTCCAGGGAGTCGAGCATGACCAGGGTGTTCACCTCCGCACCCTGCAGCTGGAGCTGCCGCACGACCTCGTAGGCCAGCAGGCCTCCCAGCGAGAACCCGCCGATGTCGTAGGGCCCCTCCGGTTGCACCGCGCGGATGAGGGACGCGTAGTGCCTGGCCATCGGCACCTGGCCGCCGAGGATCTCGCCGGCCCCGGCCCATCCCTTCGGCTGGATACCGTAGAACGGGCGGCCGGAACGCTCGGCCAGCGGGCGGTAGGACTCGACTCCCCCGTTGCCGTGGTGGATCCAGAAGACGGGCCTGCCCGCACGGCCCCGGTTCATCTGGACGAGCTCGGGATGGTCCTCCAACGCCACCACGGGCGCGGACGTCGCGCCGACAGCGGCGAGAACATCGCGCAGCGACTCACATTCCGCGATGACGTCCAACGACAGGGTGTCGTCGACGTGCTTCCTCAGCTGGGACAGGAACTGGGCCATGAAGATCGAGTCGAAGCCGTAGCGCCGCAGGGGCGCGTCCAGCTCCAGCTGCGCGGGCTCCAGTTCGAGGACGTCCGCCAACAGCGCCGTGACCTGCTCGGCGACTGTGCCGGGAGCCTCGTCGTGCTGGACAGGAACGGTTTCGGGCACCTCGACGGGAACAGTCACGGCCCTCGGCTGACGAACGGCACCGTCGCTCTCGGCGACGAGGACCTGCCACCCGGACGCGTCCTCGGCGGCGGCGAAGACACCGCGGAAGCCCTCTTCCGCCAGCGGCCGTCGCCACCCGCTCCCCTGGTCGGTGAGCAGCAGGATCCCGTTGGCCCGCAGGGCGGCCTTGACGTTGCGCAGGGCGATGCGGGGGCCGTGCCGCAACCCGGTCGCGACGACGACGTCGAACGAGCCGGCCTGGAGACCTTGTGCGGCAAGAGGTTTCTCGACGTCGAACACCTGGGTCTCGAAGTAGTGCGCCGTCTCGCCGAACTCCTGCCGGGCGGTCGCCAGGAACTCCTCGGAGTCGCCGGTGTAGCAGTAGGTTTCGAGGTGGTCCCTCCACGCACCGAGGTGGCGCAACACCGTGTTGCCGGCCTCTCCGATCTCCAGCACCCGCAGCGTGGTCATGGGGTCGTCCGCCACGCGGTGCCGCACGTAGTCGACGAGCGATTCCGCCAGAGCCTTGCTCACGTCGCCGGCGATCGGTTCGACCGCCACGCTGCTCGCGGGGTGATGACCGGCCGGCACGGGCGCGACGTGCTCGATCACGTCCTCGCCGAGAAGTCCGTCGAACGCGCGGGTGCTCGTCACCTTCATCATCGCCAGCTGGGAGCGCTGGGAGCCCAGGAGCGTGTCGTAGGCGGCCATTCCCTCGGCGGGTTCGATCGACGCGACACCGCCCTTGGCCATCCGCTCGCGGTGGGCCTCGTCGGCGGCGACGCCGACGCCGCCCCAGTAACCCCAGTGCATCACCTTGACGGGGCAGGACAGCCGGGTGCCCAGGTGCTCGGCGTAGGCGTCGGCGAACGTGCAGCCGGCCGCGTAGTTGGCCTGTCCGGGTGAGGTGAGGAACGACTGGAGCGAGGAGAAGAACACGACGAAGTCCAGTGGCTCGCCCGCGAACACCTCCGCGATGGTGGTCGCGACATCGGCCTTGGCGGCGTAGGTCGCGCCGAACCGCTCCTCGTCCATCCGCGCCAGGCTCTGGTCCCCGAGCACGATGGTGGAGTGCAGCACTCCCCGCACCGGGCCGTAGCGACGCACGATCTCGTCACGGGCCCGGCTCAGCGCCACCGGGTCGGTCGCGTCGGCCTGGATGTAGTCGGGGGCGGGTCCGTGGGCCGCCAGCCGGGTGCGCAGGCCCTCGATGCGGTCGTCGAGAGGACGACGGCCGATCCACACCACCCGCGCCTTGTGCCGGCGGATCAAGTGCTCCGTCCACACGACACCGATGCCGCCCGCGCCGCCGATGGCCACGACCACGTCGTCCGGTCGCAGGTCCTCGTGCACGGGTCCGGACGGAACCGGCTCGGCCAGCTCCACCAACGACTGGCGGTACCACTCGCCGTCACGGCGTGCCAGCACCGCGCCTCCCGGCTGCGGGGCCAGTTCCAGCACCTCGTGCCACGGAACCGGCTGCCCCGCGGGCACGTCCACGACCCGAACCGGCCACTGTGGACACTCCTGGGCAAGTGAGCCGAACAGGCCGTGCAGGCCGGCCCCAGCCGGGTCGGTATCGCTGTCGCCAGGCAGGAGCCGCGCCTGCTCGGTGATCACGGTCCAGCCGATCTCCCTGCTGTCACCGCCTGCCGCCTGGACCGCCTTCACCAGCAGGAACGCCGCGCGTGCGTCCGCCTCCAGCACCACCACGTGCGTGGCGTCGGCGGGGAACGCCGAGGTCGGGTCGTCCAGTACGGCAGCGTTCGGCCGGATCGCCCGGAAGGAGGCGTGGTGTTCCGCGCTGCCACCGAACAGCACGACCTTGTCGTTCTCGGCTGGCCACGGGGCGACCGGCTCCACGCTGGCGGCGTCCCACGCCTGCGTCATGAGGCACGTCCGGCCCTCCGCGGGCGCCCTCAGGGTCTTGATGCTGAAGCCGAGCAGCCGCACCCGGACGAGGCCGTCGTTGTCGCAGACGTCGATGTCGAACCGGTGCACGTCACCACCGCGGTCCTCGGTGGCGCGGCGGATCACGGCCCAGCCGTCCGCCGGAGTCGCGCCGCGGACCTCGACCTCGCGCACCGCGAAGGGCAGCGCGAGCCGGCCGGCCCCGTCGTTCTCTCCGCCCCACGCCCCGAGAACGGCCTGGAAAGCGCCGTCGAGCACGCTGGGGTTGAGCACCAGCGGCGACACGGCCTCGCTGGGCACGGTCAGCCTCGCCACCGCCACACCGTCGCCCTGGTGCAGCGAACGCACGGCGCGCAACGACGGGCCGTAATTCATGCCGAGGCGTTCGTAGGTCTCGTAGAACTCGGCGGAGTCCATGACGCGCGGGCACGAACCGAGCAACCCCTGCACGTCGATCTTCTCGGCGGTCGTGGCGAGCGCCGCGTCGACCTGCCCGACGCCCTGGGCGTGGACCGTCTCCGCACCTTCCACCCTCACCTCGAACGCGCCGTCGCCGGCCGAGAGGCGCACCTCGACGCCGCACTGCCCGGTGACCTCGATGGGCCGCAGCCAGCACAGGTCACGCAGCCGCACGCCCGCATCGCCACCGGTCAGCGCCTCCCGCGCCAGTTCGAGGTAGGCGGCCGCAGGCAGGACCGGAACTCCGCGCACGAGGTGATCGCGCACGTAGAACTCGTTGCCGCTCAACGCGTGCGGCTTCGGGCCGCTCGGCTGGGCGACAGCACGGGGAGCGTTGTCGGCGATCCAGAAGCGGCGCAGGTTGAACGGGTAGGACGGCAACGGAATCCGGCGCGGCGGAGTCCCGCCGTGCAACCGGCGCCAGTCGAAGTCGAAGCCACCGGCCCACAGTTCGAGCAGGCGCGACAGCTTGCCCTTGGCGACCCAGGTGTCCATCGCGGCGGCGATGTCCTCGTCCGCGGCGAGCGCCTTCCACAGCGCGTTCGGCTGCGGGCTGCCCGTGTGCACGTGCCCAGGCGTCTCGCCGGAAACGAACGCCCGCAGCACTTCCCGCAGTTCCTCCACGGTCCCGGCGGTGAAGGCGAGTCGTTCCGCCATCGCCACCCTGCCGACCTGGAGGGTGTACGCGATGCTCGCCAGGTCGCTGTCGGACGGCGCGTGCTCGTCGATCCAGGTGAGCAGCTGCTGGGCGCGGGCCACCAGGGTGGTGGACTCCTTGGCGGACACCACGAAGGCGAACGGCCCCTGCTCGGCGCTCGTCTCGGCGGGTGCGCGGTACTCCTCGATCACGACGTGCGCGTTGGCACCGCCGAAGCCGAACGAGCTGATGCCGGCCCGGCGCGGAAGCTCATTGCCGTCGGCGTCGAGCGGCGCCGCCCAGGGCTGTCGTTCGCGCACCAGGAAGAACGGGCTGCCGTCCAGCTCGACGTAAGGGTTGACGGTCTCGCTGTGCAGGCTCTCGACGAGCGTGCGGTGACGCATCTGCAGCAACACCTTGAGCACGCCGGCCACCCCGGCGGACAGTTCCAGGTGCCCGATGTTTGTCTTGACCGTGCCGATGCCGACGTGGCTGCCGGTGACCTCGGCCCCGTGGTCGGCGTAGAGCTCGCGGAACGCCTCCCGCAGACCGTTGATCTCGACGGGATCGCCGAGCTTCGTCCCGGTGCCGTGCGCCTCGATGTAGCCGACCGTGCGCGGGTCGATGCCGGCCCGGCGGTGGGCGTCGAGGATGACCTTGGCCTGGGCCCTCGGATTCGGTGCGGTCAGCGAGTTGGCGCGGCCGCCGTGGTTGACGGCGGTCGCCCGGATCACGCCGTGGACGTGGTCGCCGTCGCGTTCGGCGGCGGACAGCCTCTTCAGCACGAGCATCCCGATGCCCTCGCCGCGGGAGTAGCCGTCGGCGCGGTCGGAGAACGACTTGCAGCGGCCGTCGTCGCTGAGCATCCCCGCCCGGCCGAAGCTGATGTGGCCGTCCGGCACGAGCACGGTGTTGACCCCGCCCGCGACCGCGAGCGAGCACTCGCCCCGTTCCAGCGCGGAGACCGCCCGGTGCAGCGCGACCAGGGAGCTGGAGCAGGCCGTCTCGACCGGTTCGCTCGGGCCGTGCACGTCGAGGAAGAAGCTCATCCGGTTGGGACCGATGGACGGCACGGTGGCCGTCGCGGCCACGCCTTCCCCGCCGCGCGCGTGGTCCTCGATCAGCCGCTGGTAGCCCGTGCCCGCGGTGCCCACGATGATGCCCAGATCGCCGCCGGCCAGTGCGGAAGCCGCGTATCCGGCATCCTCCAACGCCTTCCACACGTGCAGCATGAGCAACCGGTGCTGCGGGTCCATCAGCCGGGCCTCGCGCGGCGCGATGCCGAAGAACTCCGGGTCGAAGTCGGCGACGCCGTCCATGAACCCGCCCCACTTGACGGTGGTGCGGCCCTCCTCCGCGAACGGGTCGCCGTACAGCTCCTTCCAGTCCCAGCGGTCGGCGGGCACCTCGCTGATGCAGTCGCGGCCCTCGGACAGGTTGCGCCAGAAGGCATCGAGGTCGTCCGCCTGCGGGAAGCGGCCGCTCATGCCGATGATCGCGATCGGGTCCGTTCCCCGGTCGGCGGGGACGGGCACCTGGCGCGGAGGTGATGCGGGGACACGAACGGCGGCGCGGACCGGTTCCTCCACCACTGCGACGGCGGCACGGACCGGTTCCTTCACCACCGGGGCGGCTGCGGGACGCAGGCCGAGGCGGTCCGCGAGCCGGGCGCCGTGCTCACCGGCGATGTGCGCGGCCAGCTCGCGCAGGTTGGGGTGGTCGAACATCGTGGTGGGCTTGATGTCGACGTCCAGCGCGTCGTTCACCATGGTCGCGAGCTGGGTGATGATCACCGAGTCGAGGCCGTACTCGCTGAGGTCGACGTCCACGTCCAGGTCGTCGGCGCTCACCTTGAGCAGCTGCCGGACCTTGTCCGCCAGCACGTCGCAGACCCGGTCCCGCAGGACGTCCGGATCGATGCCGGGGGTCACCGCCGGCTGGGCGGGCCCGGCCTCCTGCAGCTGCCTGGCCAGGCGTACCGCTTCCGCCTTGTCGATCCGGCCCTGACTGACCAGTTCGTACAGCTGGGTCACCGAGGTGACGCGGTGGCTCATGTCGGGCTCCGTTCGCGTTCGGGGAAGTGCCGAGGCGCCGCAGGGGCACGCGGGAGGTGGCGCGCACCTGCCTCGCTCACGGTCGCGGAGCGGCTTCCCGCTCCGGTACCTGCCCGGCGGTAATGCAGACAAATCGGACATCAGGCCGTTCGATGGCCGGAGAACTCGCTGGAGAACTCATTGAGGTGCGCCGCCGCGGCGTCGAGCAGCATCAGCCCGACCTCGTCGACGTGCCGGTGCCGCCACGACGCCTGGGGCGTGTCGCGCACCCACTGGTTGAAGGAACCCAGCGCCGGTCCTGTGTGGACCTGGTAGTTGACCTTGTCGTCCGTCCTGCCCTCCAGCGCGATCCGCGCGCTGTAACCGAAGTATCGCCGGAAGACCAGGGCCATCTTCTGCTTCGGCTGCCGGTCCGCGTGCTCGGCCAGCTCGGCCCTGCCGGTCGCCCGCAGGCGCACCGCCACGTCGTCCCAGACCTCGTCCAGCGGCTTGCGGAAGTAGGTGCGTTCGAGCAGCGAGCGGGTCTTCTCCGGCAGGTCGTCGAGGCTGCCGTAGTGGCTGTAGAGCGCGTGCAGCTTGTTGCCGCGGGCCGGGAAGAACACGCCCTTGCGCAGCACCTGGACCCTGCTGCCGAGCTCGAACATGTCGCCGGCCGGTGCGTACTCGGTGTCCTGCACGTCGATGTCCTGCAGCATGTCCTTGACGACGTCACTGGTCGCGGCCTCGACCGTGCACTGGTTGATCGAGCCGGTCACGACGAAGTCGGCGCCGAGCACGAACGCCGCCGCGACCGCCGTCGGTGTGCCGATCCCGCCGGCCAGTCCCATGCAGATCGGTTCGTCGTAACCGCGTTCGGCCTCCGCGCGACGCCGCAGTTCGAGCATCGACGGCAGCAGCACGGTCGGGATTCCGCCGTCGGTGTGCCCGCCGGAGTCGGCCTCGACGATGACGTCGTGGCTCATCGGCACGCGCCGGGCGAGGTCGGCCTGCTCCGCGCTGATCGCACCGGACCCGAGCAGCCGGTCCAGCACCGGGTCCGGGGGCGGCGCGAGGAACGACGCCGCGACCTCGGGCCGCGACACCTTGGCCACGACCCGGTGCTCGCAGATCGGGGCGCCGCCAGGGCCTCGCCGCAGCCCGGTCGCCCGGTAGCGCACGAGTGCCGGTGTCATCTGGATGAACGCCGACGCCTCGATCGTCCGGACGTGGTGGCGCAGCAGGAGGTCGACCAGTTCCTCTTCCGAGGCCGGGTTGTCGTGGTTCGCGATGAAGTTGACGCCGTACGGGCCGTCCTGTCCCACGGCGGCCTGGATCTCCTTGACGCCGCGTTCGATCTCCACCGGGTCGAGGCCGCCGGTGCCGTAGAACCCGAGCATTCCCGCCCGGCTGAGCCGGATGATCATCTTGGGCGAGCTGACCCCGCGGTACATGCCGCCCGCGACGTAGGCGAACCGGAGGCCGTGGCGTTCGCGGAAGGTCGCGCTGCCGAGTTCCTGTGCGCTGCCGGCCGGTGGGCGGTGGGTCGCGCGGGTCCGTTCGACGAGCTTGGTCAGCACGCGGCCGCCCAGCTCCACGAACTCCGTGACACCCGCGTCGAGCAGGTACCGCACGGTCTCGGTCCAGCGCACCGGACTCACCAGATGGCTCGCGAGGAGCTCCGCGGCGGCGCCGGCCGGGTAGGGAGCGGCGGTGGCGTTCGCGATCACCGGTGTGGCGGGCGCGCCGAGATCGACACCGCCGAGGAACCGGCTGAACTCCTGCTGCGCCGGGCGCATGAGCTCGGAGTGGAACGCCCCGGACACCCGCAGCCGGACCCAGCGGACCTCACGGGCCTGCAGGAACTCTCCGAGCGCCTCGATCGACTCGACGTCACCGGACACGACGCACTGGTCGGGCGAGTTGTCGTTCGCGACGACGAGCGAGCCGAATCCGCCCTGCCGCAGCAGATCGGTGACCTGTTCGCGGTCCAGGCCGGTCACGGCGATCATGCCGCCCCCAGCCGCGCCGGCCATCAGCTCGCCCCGGCGCTGGACGAGCCGCACGCCCGTCTCGAAGTCGAACGCGCCGGCCGCGTGCAGCGCGCAGTACTCGCCCAGGCTGTGCCCGGCGTAGAACGCTGCGGTCCCGCCATCCTCCTTCCAGCGCCGGTGGGCCAGCGCACCGACCACGAACAGCGCCGGCTGCGTGAACTCCGTGCGCTTCAGCTCGCGCCGCGGATCGTCCAGGCACAGCTCCCGCACCGAGTAGCCGAGCAGTTCCGAGGCTCGGTCGACCAGCTCGGGATAGGCGTCGAACAGATCACGTCCCATGCCCTTCGTCTGGGCCCCCTGGCCCGGGAAGATCACCGCTGACAGGCTCATGCCAGGCTCCGTTCGAAATCGGCCAGGCTGAGGGAGCCGTCTCCGGCGGCCTCGATCAACCGGGCCAGGAAGTCGTCCTCCGGTTCGGCGGTCACCGCGGCTCCCACGAGGGATCGAACGCGGAAACCGGTCAGCCGCACGCAGATCCGGCCGTCGTCGTCGCACACGTCGATGTCGAACGACTGCTCGCCCGGCGTCTGGCCCTCCGCCGCGAACCGGGTCACGGCCCAGGCCGTCGCGGGCAGGGGCGCGATCATCCGCACCTCTCCGACGGCGTAGGGCACGGCCGTGGTCGTGTCGTCCGAGGCGAACAGGCCGAGAGTGCTCTGGAAAGCCGCGTCGAGCATGCTCGGGTGCAGCGCGAACGTCCCTCCCGCGGCGGCGTCGGGCAGCCGCAGCCGGGCGACGGCGAGGCGTTCACCGCTGTGCACCCGTTCGATCGCCCTCATCGCCGGGCCGTAGGCGAGGTCGAGCTCGGCGAACCGCTCGTAGCATTCAGCTGCTTCGAGAACCGGTCCGTCGCACCGGCCGATCAAGGTGTCGATGTCGTGCGAGGACAACGGTTCCGTGCTCGCCTCCCGCAGCGCTCCCCGCCCGTACACCAGCGACGAGCCCTGACCGGACGAGCCGAATACCCGGTACGACACCCCACCGGAGGCCTCGACCGAGAGTCCGATGTGGACTTCGGTGGCGGTCCGGACGGTGAGGGGCAGTTCCCAGGTGACGTCGGTCAGTGACCAGGAACGGTCACCGCCCGCCAGTTCCGCCGCCGCCCTCGCCATTTCGAGGTAGGCCGCTCCCGGCAGCACCGCCGCGCCGCGCACCTTGTGGTCCGCGAGGAAGAACTCGCGGCCGGTGAGCTGCGTGGTGTAGCGGGGCCCGGCCAGGTCCGAGGTGTTGACGTGCACCAGCGGGTGCAGCTTCGACGCCTTCTCCCCCACCGGCGCGCTCGTGTCGATCCAGTACCGCTTGAGCCGGAACGGGTACGTCGGCAGCGAGATCCGCCGCGGCGACTCGGAGTGCCAGCGGGTCCAGTCGACCTCGGCGCCGCGGACCCATGCCCGCAGCACCTCCGCCGGGCTCGTTCCCGCCGGTGCCTCGGGAATCTCGTCCCGGGACACGCGGCCGGTGATGATCGTGCCGTCCGGTTCTCCGCGCAGCCACGACCTCAGGCCGGCCTGGAGCTCCGCGACCGTGCGCGCAACGCACCCCAGCCGCTCGGCCATCGGCGTCCGTCCGACGTGCGTGGTGTACGCGATCGAGGACAGCTCCGCGTCGCCGTGGGCGTGCAGCGCCTCGACCCATTCCTCGGCCAGGGACCGCAGCACCTCGGGGTGGCTCGCGGACAACACGACCGGAACCGGTTGTGAGGGCGGGGTTTCCGCCGACGGCTTCGCCCGGTACTCCTCCAGCACGACGTGGGCGTTGGCTCCGCCGAAGCCGAACGAGCTGATGCCCGCTCGCAGGGGCAGTTCCGCACCGGTGCTGTCCACCGGCGCACGCCACGGCTGCTGGTCCTGCACCAGGTAGAACGGCGTGCCGTCCAGCTTCACGTACGGGTTCGTCTTGTCGTTGTTCAGGTTGCGCACCAGCGTGCGGTGCTTCATCTGCAGCAGGACCTTGATCAGGCCGGCGATTCCGGCCGCGACCTCCAGGTGCCCGATGTTGGTCTTCACGGACCCGATGCCGACGTGCGGTTCGGCGACCTCCGTCGCACCGGTGTCGGCGTAGAGGTCCCGGAAGGCCTCCTTGAGCCCGTTGATCTCGACCGGGTCGCCGAGCCTCGTGCCGGTGCCGTGCGCCTCGACGTAGCCGATGGTGCGCGGATCGATCCCCGCCCTGCGGTGCGCGGAGCGGATGACCGCGGCCTGGGCCTTCGGGTTCGGCGCGGTCAGGGAGTTGGCGCGGCCGCCGTGGTTCTCGGCGGTGCCCCTGATCAGGCCGTAGACGTGGTCGCCGTCGCGTTCGGCCGCCGACAGCCGCTTCAGCACCAGCATGCCGACGCCCTCGCCGCGGCCGTACCCGTCGGCGTCGATCGAGAAGGTCTTGCTCCTGCCGTCCTCGGCGAGCATGCCCGCCATGTTCATGCTGATGTGCAGGTCCTTGTTGACGATGGTGTTGACCCCGCCGACGATCGCCATGTCCGAGGTGCCGTCCTGGATGGCGCACACCGCGCGGTGCACCGCGATGAGCGCACTGGAGCACGCCGTGTCGATCGGTTCGCTCGGGCCGTGCACGCCGAGGAAGTAGCTCATCCGGTTGGGCCCCATGCAGGGCGCGGCCCCGCTGGTGTCGTAGGCGTCCACCGCCGGCGAGTACTTCGCGACCATGCTCGGGTAGCCGGTGCTGGCGGTGCCGATGACGATCGCCGTGTCGGTGCCGTCGACGGACTCGGCCGAGTAGCCGGCGTCCTCCAGCGCCTTCCACGCGTAGAGCAGCAGGAGCCGCTGCTGCGGGTCCATCAGCTCGGCCTCACGCGGCGAGATGTCGAAGAACAGCGGGTCGAAGTCGCCCACGCCCTCGATGAAGCCGCCCCACTTGACGTTGCTGGTGTTGGGTTCGGTGACGGGGTCGCCGAAGCACTCCCGCCAGTCCCAGCGGTCCGCCGGGATCTCGCTGATGCAGTCACGGCCGTCCAGCAGGTTCTGCCAGAACTCCTCGATGTCGCGGGCCTGCGGGAACCGGCCGCTCATGCCGATGACGGCGATCGGGTCCTGGCCTGCCGGCTCGTGAACGGCGGCGGTGGTCACCGGAGCGTGCTCCGGGGCCGGTTCGGGTGTGGGAGCCGGGGCGGGGGCCTCTTCCTGTACCTCCGCCACCGTGACGCGGTCGGCGTGGTGCTCCAGCAGGAAGCCCGCGAAGCCGCTCAGCGCCGGGTGCTCGAACAGGATCGTCGGGTCCAGGTCGAGGTCGAACCGCCGGTTGACCGCCGCCACCAGTTCCGTCAGGGACAGCGAGTCGACGCCGTACCTCGACAGTTCGCGACTGCCCTCGATCCGGTTGGCCGGCAGGCGCAGCACCGCGGCGGCCATGCCGATCAGCTCGTCGAGCAGCACCTGGTGGGACGGAGTGGCCGCCGTGATCGGGGCCGGTTCCGGCCTTGCCTCCACAACAGGCTCCGGGGTCGGCGCCGGGGCGGCGCTGCCGAAGGCCTCGCCGTGGGTGTCCCTGAGGTAGGACGCGAACCCGTCGAGGGTCGGGTACTCGATCAGCAGCGTGGGCACCAGGCCCAGGCCGAACTCGTCGTTGAGCAGGCCGACGTACTCCACCAGCGAGATCGAGTCGAACCCGTACTCGGTCAGCTCCACCTCGCCCTCGATGTCGTCGACGGGCACGTCCAGCAGGGTCGCCACCCGTTCGGCGAGCAACCTGACCAGGACATCGTTCTCCGGCACGGAAAGGACCTCCTGTTCCGGGGTCGCGGGGGCGGTCAGGATGGTGCGCTCGATCCGTTCCCGGTCGCCGTAGATGACCAGGACGTGCGGCTCACCGCTGCCCCAGGAGCGGTAGAGGGCTTCCACGCCCACGTCCGCGGGCATCGGTAGCACGCCGACGGTGTCCCACATCGCCTGTTCGGTGGCGGCGTCGACGCGCATGCCGCCGTCCGTCCACAGTGGCCAGCCGATGCTGAGCGAACGACCGCGCCCTCGCGCTTCACGCCGTGCGGCGTACCCGTCGAGGAACGCGTTGGCCGCCGCGTAGTCGGCCTGGCCGGGGTTCCCGGACGCGGACAGCGACGAGAACCCGATGAAGAAGTCCAGGTCCTGCCCTGCCGTCGCCTCGTCGAGGTTGACGAAGCCGGTGACCTTGGCGGCGAACACCTCGCGCAACTGCTCGACGGTCTTGCGCACGAAGTAGCTGTCGCGCAGCACGCCGGCGGAGTGCAGCACACCGCTCAGTTCCCCGTGCGAGGCGACGACGTCCTGGACGCACCGGTCGACAGCGCCGCGGTCGGCGACGTCCAGCTGCCGGTACTCGGCTCGCGCACCGGACGCTCGCAGCTCGTCCAGGAGCTCGCGCTGGCTTGCACTGGCGGCGGACCGGCCGCACAGCACGAGCACGGCGTTCTGCACGGTGGAGGCGATCTCCCTGGCGAACACGGCGCCCAGACCGCCGGCACCGCCGGTGATCAGGTAGACACCGCCGTCACGCCACGGTCGCTCCGCCCTTGCCTCTCCCAGTGAGGTCCACCGCGCGACCTCCCGGCGCCCTCCGGCAACCCTGGTCACGACGTCGTCCACAGTGGACGCTTCCTGGCTCAGCCGTGCGGCCAGTTCCGTCGCGTTCGTGCCGGGTGCGACCAGCACGAGCTGGGTGAGCAGGCGGGTGCACTCGTTGCGCGCGGTGCGCAGCAGCCCGGCCAGTCCGGCGAGGGGCTGGTGCTCCTGGCCGTCCGGGACGACGACCTGCACGAGGACCCAGCCGTCGCGGCTCGCCTTGGCGGCGTCCTGGAGACGGGTCAGCAGGAACTCGGCCCGGCGGGTGTAGGTCGTGGCGAGGTCGTCGCCGCTGGGCAGCACCTCGCCGTGCACGCCCAAGCGGTCGGCGACGTCACCGGGGTCGACGTCCGCGAAGAGAACCTCGTGACGGACGAACTGCTTGGTCTCGGAGGCGGTGACGGACTGGTGCCAGCCGGGGCGGCCGAGCACGAGCGCACCGGGGCGCTGGTCCGCTTCGCGCGGCTCCTGCGCTTTCTGCTCGCTCGTGCCGAACTCGCGGAAGGTGAAGCCGAGCAGACGCACGCACACCCTGCCCGCGTCGTCGCACAGGTCGATGTCCAGCCGCCGGACGGTGCCGGGCAGGTCGTTGGACGACGGCCTGATGACCGCCCAGCCCTCCTCCGGCGTGGGCGCGTGGATCTGCGCCTCGGTGAGGGCGAACGGCAGGGCCGCGGTCACGTCGTCCCTGCCCTCGGCGAGCGCAAGGCCGTGGGTCGCCTGCAGGGCCGAGTCGAGCATGGACGGGTGCACGGTGTAGCCGTCACCGGTCCCGGCCGGCCTGCGCAGCCTGGCGACGATCAGGTTGACGCCGATCTCCAGCTTCTCGACGCCGCGCATGGCCTCGCCGAGATCCACCTCCGTGCCGCCGTAGCGGGCGTAGCAGGCGTCGCGGTCGAGCTTGTTCCGCGTGCACCTCGCTCGCAGCGCGGCGATGTTCAGCGTCGGTCGCGCCTCCTGCACGGAGGGCTCGACGCGACCTTGGCCGTGCACCAGCGTTTCGCCGCCGACGGTCGTCGTGATCTGGTACGAAAGGCCGCCGTCACGCGGTTCGAGCGTGACCTCGGCCGCGGTCGGGCCGGGGATCCGCGCCGGGCGGATCCAGACGACGTTGCGCAGCGTCACGCCGGTCCGGCCGTAGCCGTCGGCTTCCGCCGCCGCCCTGGCCAGTTCCAGGTACGCGACGCCGGGCAATACCGGGGTGCCGGAAAGACGGTGCTGGTCCAGGAAGAACTCCCGGCCGGTGAGGTCAGCCGCGTAGGACTTCCCTCGCTTGTGGACGGACAGCCCGGACGAGGTCAGCTTGACGGGTTGAGCAGAGACGGCAGGCCGAGCAGACACGACCGGCTGGTTTGGCGCGTCAGAGATCCAGTAACGCTCACCGCCGAACGGGTAGCCGGGCAGCGGCACCACGCGGAAGCCCTGTCCGAACAGGCCCCCGAGCACCGTGATCTCGCCACGCACGAACCGTTCCGCGACCTCGGCCAGCGGCAGACCTTCCGTTCCCACGGGCGCGGGAACGTCATCGGGCACCGAGCCGGCCACCACGGACTTCGCGTGACCGTCACGCAGCCAGGTGCGCAACGCACCGAGCCACTCGTCCCGATCACCGACAACCGCCGCCAGACGCAGGCTCTCGTGACGACGACCGGTCGCGAGGCTGTACGCGAGGTTCCCGAGGTCGAGATCGGGCCGGGCGTCGACGTGGGCGATCATCCGCTCGACGTGGGTGCGCAGCGTGGCTTCGTCCTGCGCGGACAGCACCACCAGCCACTCGTCCTGAGCGGGACGCTCGGGCAGGCTGTGCCCAGGCGTCTCCTCGACGACGAGGTGCGCGTTGGTACCGCTGGCACCGAAGGAACTCACGCCGGCTCGGCGCGGCCCCGAAGCGGGAGCAGACCACTCCCGCAGCTCGGTCGGCACGTGGAACGGGCTGCCCTGCAACGGAATCGCCGGGTTGGCGCGGGTGAAGTGCAGCGACGGCGGCACCTGCTGGTGGTGCAGCGAGAGCAGGGCCTTGATCGTGCCCGCCACGCCGGCGGTGAACTGGGTGTGCCCGACGTTGGTCTTGATGGACCCGAGCGCGCAGCCGCCCTCCGGCGCACCGGTGAAGGCCGCCGCCAGCGCACCGAACTCGATCGGGTCGCCGAGCGGGGTGCCCGTGCCGTGCGCCTCGATCATCTGGACGCCGCCGGGGCGCACGCCCGCGTCGCGGTGGACCTGGCGCACCAGGTCCTCCTGGGCCTGGGCGCTCGGCGCGGTGATGCCGTTGGTGGCGCCGTCCTGGTTGACACCGGATGCGCTGATCACGCCGTAGACGTGGTCGCCGTCGCGCAGGGCGTCGGACAGGCGCTTGAGCACCAGGACTCCGGCGCCCTCACCGGGCACCATCCCGTCCGCGGACGCGTCGAAGGTGCTGCAGCGACCGGTCGGCGACAGCATCTTCGCCGTGGCCGAGAACTCGTAGAGGCGCGGCGTCGCCTGGACGAACACGCCGCCGGCCAGTGCCATCGACACCGTGCCGAGCCGCAGCGCGTCACAGGCCAGGTGGATGGCGACGAGCGAGCTGGAGCAGGCCGAGTCCACCGAGAGGGCGGGGCCGGACAGGTTGAGCAGGTAGGAGATGCGCGACGCGATGACCGAGGCCATGTTGCCCCACATGGTCTGCGGGGGCCGTTCGTCGCCGATCAGCTCGTGGTAGTCGCCGGGGTAGGCGCCGACGTAGACGCCACAGCCGCGGTCGGTCAGCCGTTCACCGGCGTAGCCCGCGTCTTCCAGGGCGTGCCAGCACTCTTCGAGGAAGACGCGCTGCTGCGGATCGGTGTAGGTCGCCTCGACGCCGGACACGCTGAAGAACAGCGCGTCGAACCGGGCCGGGTCGTCGAGGAAGCTGCCGTACTGGCGGCCCGACCTCTTGCCCAGCTTGCCGTCGAGGTCCCAGCGGGTGACATCGCCGACGAGGTCGTCGCCCGCGGCCAGGTGTTCCCACAACCGTTCCGCGTCCGGGGTGTCCGCGAACCGGGCGGCGAGCCCGACGACCGCGATGGGTTCGTTGAGCGGCTTGGCGACGGACGGCCGCAGGTCGGCCGGGCCGCTCCCGTTCACCCAGGCACTGCGGCGCTGGAACGGGTAGGTCGGCAGCGGAACGCGCCCCACGTCCAGTCCGGTGAAGAGCTCCTCGCTCTCCAGCCGTCCGCCGTCCGTCCACTGTGCACGGACGCGGTCCAGTGCGGCGTCACGCGCCGGGTGCGAGGTCCCGTCGGCCAGCCAGTTCTCCAGGCGGGACAACAGGGTTCGGCGGTCCGCCGCGGCGAAGGCCACCCGGTTCACGAAGTGGGCGCGGCCGCGCACCAGGGTGTGGCTCACGTCGGCGAGCTGGATCTCCGGCGTCCCGCGCAGGTGCTCGGCGAGGTTCGCGACGAGCTGCCGCAACGCTTCCGGCCGTGGCGCGGACAGCGGGAACAGCAGTTCACGGCCGTCGTGCTGCCGTGCCGCGAGGGCCGGCGGCTCCTCCACCACGAGGTGGCCGTTGGTGCCGCTGAACCCGAACGAACTGGTCGCGGCGACGCGCTTGCCCCAGCGGTTCGGCTCCCACGGCGTCAGCTCGGTGTGGACGCGGAACGGGCTGCCGTCGAGCCGGATCGCGGGGTTCGTCTCGTCGTGGTGCAGCGACGGCGGCAACATGCCGTGCCGCAACGCGAGCACGATCTTGAGCACGCCCGCCACACCGGCGGCCGACATGGTGTGGCCGACGTTGCTCTTCAGCGAGCCCAGGGCACACCCGGTGGATCCCTCGGCGGCACCGAACGCGCGGACGAGCGCCTCGGTCTCGATGGGGTCACCGAGCTTGGTCCCGGTGCCGTGCGCCTCCAGCATGCCGATCTCGGCGGGGTCGACGCCGAAGCGCTCGTACACCTCGCGGATCAGCCGTTCCTGCGACGCCGCGCTCGGCGCCGTGATGCCGTTGGTCGCACCGTCCTGGTTGATCCCAGAGCCGCGGATCACCGCGTGCACGTGGTCACCGTCGGCGAGCGCGTCGGACAGTCGCTTGAGCACGATGACGCCGACGCCCTCGCCGGGCACGAACCCGTCGGCGGACGCGTCGAAGGTGTGGCAGCGGCCGGTCGAGGACAGCATTCCGGCGTGGCCCGCGGTCAGGTAGGTGTTCGGGGTCGTCTGCACGGCCACGCCACCGGCGACGGCCAGGTCGGTCTCCCCGTCGCGCAGGCTCTGGCACGCCAGGTGGATCGCGACGAGCGAGCTCGAGCAGGCGGTGTCGACGGCGATCGCCGGACCGTGCAGGTTCAGGTGGTACGCCACCCTGGCGGGCACGATCGACGGGGCGTTGCCCCACGCCGCCTGGGCCGGCGGACGCTCGGTGAACCACGACGTGTAGTCACCGCTGGTGCAGCCGACGTAGACGCCCGCACGCTTGCCGTCGAGCGCCGCGCCGACGTAGCCGGCGTTCTCCAGCGCCGTCCACGCCTCCTCCACGAACAGGCGCTGCTGCGGGTCGGTGTAGGCCGCCTCGCGACCGGACATGCGGAAGAACTGCGCGTCGAACTCCTCGATGCCGTCGAGGAAACCGCCCTCCCGGCAGGCCACGTCCGTCCACTCCGGACCGGAGACGTCCCAGCGCTCGATCGGGCCGACCAGGTCGTCGCCATCGGCGAGGTGCTGCCACAACGCGTCGAGGTCGGGCGATCCGGCGAACCGGCCGCTGACACCGATGATCGCGACGGGATCTTCCGAGTGCTGTTCGGGCACCACGGGTTCAACGGGCGCAGGCAGAACCTGGACGACCGGCGGCTCCGGGATCGCCTGCGGCACCGGGATCACCTGCGGCGCAACGGGTTCCTGCACCGCGACGGGCGCGACCGGCTGGTGTTCGGAGGCGATGTGGGCGGCCAGCAGTTCGACGCTGCGGTAGTCGAAGATCACCGTGGTGAGCAGGTCGAGACCGAGGCCGTCGTTGAGCTGCTGCACGAACCCGGCGCCCACGATCGAGTCGAGGCCGTAGTCGGCGAAGGCCCGCTCCGGATCGATCTGCGCCTCGGTCATCCGCAGCGCACCGGCCAGCTTCTCCAGCACCACCGCGCGGATCGACGTCTCCTGCACGACCTCGGCGGGTGCCGGGGCCGGCACCGGGGCGAGCACCTCCTTGATCTCGCCGGGACCTCGCGACACACCGTCGCTGTGGGCGAGAACGACCTGCTGGCCGAGCGGTTCCCCGTCCGCCGCCGCGTGCACGAACCCGGTGAAGCCCTCCTGTTCCAGGACCGCGCGCCACGAGTCCGGGGACAACGCGGGACCGCCGGGCACCCTCAGTTCCGGGTCGGTGTGCTCCCACCAGCCGTCCAGCAGGCCGAACGTGAGGTGGTTGACCAGGTAGAAGCCGCTGATCTCGTTGAGCGCGAGCTGGCCGCCGCCCCGCAGCAGCGCCTTGGCCCCGCGCAGGGTGGCGCGGACGTCCTCGGTGGCGTGCAGCACGTTGGCCGCGATCACGACGTCGAACGTGCCGAGGTCCAGTCCCTGCCCGTGCGGCGGGATGGAGGCGTCGAACAACCGGTACGTCAGGTAGTTGTGCGCCGCACCGAACGAGTCCTCGGCACGGTGCAGGAACGCCCGCGAGATGTCGGTGAAGCAGTACTCGGCCACCGGCAGGCCTTCACGCTTGAGCCGCTCCAGGACCACGCGGGTGGTACCGCCGGTGCCCGCGCCGACCTCGAGCAGGCGCAGCGACGCGCCCGGTTCCGCCGCGAGCCGGGCCCGCAGGAACGAGACGACGTGCTCGGCCAGCACGGCGTTGAAGTGGTCGGCGACCCGGTTGTCCCGGTACACGCCCTCGACCAGGTCGAACGACCCGTTCGGGAAGAGCACGTCCGTGGCGAGCACCTCGCCGCGCAACACCGAGGGCAGCACGGGAACGGTGCGGGCGAGCAACGCGAGCGGCGTCCGCAGGTCGGAGTTGGCCTCCACCCACCGGTTCGTGCAGCGCGCCCACTCCTCCCGGCACGTCGCGGAGTCCGCGGTCAGCGCCCAGCGGCCGGTGGCGTCGACGAGGCCGTGCTCGGCCAGCGCGCGCAGCATCGGGGGAACCCAGGCGGCGAACCGGGCGTCGGCGCGGAGGTACGACGGGCCGGCGAAACCCGCGTCCCGCAGTTCGGCGGCGACCCAGCGGCACAGCGCGGCGTCGATCTCGGCCGGCACCGGTCCGTCCTGGTAGGCCGCGAGCGCGACCGGCAGCCGTGGTTCCACGGTCTGGACCGGCACGACGGCGGCCCGCGGGCACACCGCCGCGACCTCACCGGTGAGCACGCCCTCCACCGGGAGCGGACGGCCCAGTCGCAGGAAACCGGCGACGTCGAGCGGACCGGCGAGCAGGGCCTCCACCGCGGCCATCGCGGTGACCGGGTCGATCGGGGCGAGACCGATCGACGCCATGCCCTCGATCAGGTCCTCGGTGACGTTGCCCCAGTAGCCCCAGTTGATCGTCTTGACCGCGCATCCGAGCGAGGCGCGCAGTCCGTCCGCCACCGCGTCGACGTAGGCGCAGGCCGCGGCGTAGTGCGCCTGGTTCGCGTTGCGGATGAAGCTGACCAGCGAGGACACCAGCAGGACGAAGTCGGGTTCGACCCCGGCGAACGCCTCCGCGAGGTGCACGGCCGGGTCCACTTTGGACGCGAGCGTCGCGGCGAGCTCGTCGTCGGTCAGCGCGTTGATCGGGGTGTGCGTGAAGGTCATCGCGAGGTGCACGATCCCGTCGACCCGGCCGTACCGGGCGACCACCTCGTCCCTGACTCCGCGCAGAGCCCGCGGATCACCCGCGTCGGCCTGCAGGTAGAGCGGTTCCGGACCGGTGATGCCTGCCTTGCGGGTACGCAGCTCGTCGTTCTCGGCACGCCGGCCGACCCACACGACCTTGGCCCCGTGCGTGCGGGCGAGGTACTCGGTCAGCACGACCCCGAGGTCACCGGCACCGCCGATGAGCACGTACACGCCACCGCGGCGAATCGCGGAGGTCGCGGGCACGGGCAGATCCGCCCGGACGAGCTTGCGGCGCAGCCACTGACCGCCGGCCTGCACGACGGGGTGCGCGCGCCGGTCGCCCGGCAGGCCGAACACCTCGGCTGGCTGCCAGGGCGCGTCCTTCGCGAGGTCGACGGCCCTGACCCGCCAGTGCGGCTGTTCCTTGGCCAGTGCGCCGATGAACCCGTGCAGGCTCGCCTGAGCCGGGTCCCCGCCGCTGCCGCAGAACGCGCCGCGGGTGAGCAGGGTGAGTTCGAGCTGACTGCCCGCATACCGCGCCTGCACGGCGTTGACCATGTGCAGCAGGCGCTGCACGGCGGCGCGGTGGTCGCGGATGCGTTCGGCCGGAGTGCCACCCGTGCGGGTCGGCACCGAGAGCACGACGTGGTCCGCGTCGCCGGGGATGGGGCCGAAGCCGTCCCAGGTGATCGCGTCCGGCACCGCCTGCTGCAGGACCGCGAGGTCGTCGACGCCCAGTCCGATGGCCAGCATCCGGCCGGAGAACTGGACCTCCGCCGGTCGTTCGACCTCCCAGACCGGGCAGAGGGTGAGGTCGCCCTCCGGCAGCACGTCATCTGCCGTGGCACGGGGTTGGGGCGCGGGAGTCGGCGCTGACGCTGGAACCGGGCTGGCCGGAGGCGTTGGCACGGCCGAAGGCGCTGCCGCGGGAACCGAGCTCGCCGGAGGCGCCGGAACGGTCGAACGCGCTGCCGGAACAGCCTGCAACGGGGTGGGAAGTGTCGCTGTGGCAGCAATCTGCTCGGTGGAGAACTCCGCCGGGCTCCCCCCGTTCGGCAGCAGGTCGGTGTACCAGTAACGCTCCCGTGCGAACGGATACGTCGGCAGGCCCACCTTGCGCGGGCGCGGCCCGTCGGCGTGCAGACCCGACCAGTCCACCCGCACGTGGCTCACCCAGGCCTCCGCCAGCGGCGCGAGCCTGCGCCGCGCGACCCAGCGGGCCAGCGTCTCCTGGAAGTCCTCGTCGTCCTTCAGCGCCGCGAGCGAGCCCGCCGTGCCGGTGCCGTCGCCGACGAACGTGTCCGCGGGCAGTTCCGCACCGGTGGCGTAGGCGTCCAGCGCCGCCACCAGGGCGGGCAGATCACGGACCACCGTGGCGAACCGCGCGGTCATCGGCTCGCGGCCGGCCTGCAGGGTGTGGGCGATGTCGGGCAGGTCGGCGTCGCTCCACGCGCCGTCGCGCAGTTCGTCGCGCAGCCGCTCCGCCGACTCGCGCAGCCGCTCGTGGTCCGTTGCCGAGAGCACCACCGCCTGGGCCTCGGCTGCACGCTCAGGACGTTCGGGCACGATGTACTCCTCCACGAGCAGATGGGCGTTCGATCCACCGGCGCCGAAGGCCGAGACCACCCCGGCCCTGGGCTGGGCGCCGGTGCGGGGCCAGGGCGCCGCGTCGCGCTGCAGCACGAACGGCGTGCGGCTGAAGTCGATCTCCGGGTTGACCTCGGCGGAGTGCAGGGACGGCGCGTAGGTGCCGTGCCGCATCTGCAGCAGGAGCTTGCCGAGGCCGGCGATGCCCGCCGCCGCCTCCAGGTGGCCGATGTTCGACTTGACCGAGCCGATCGCGCAGAAGCCGCGGTCGTCGGTGAACTCGGAGAACGCCGAGGTGAGTCCGGCGATCTCGATCGGGTCGCCCAGTGGGGTGCCGGTGCCGTGCGCCTCGACGTACCCGATCCGCCGCGGGTCGACCCCGCTGCGGCGGTACACCTGCTTGATCACCGACGCCTGCGCGACCGGGTTCGGCACGGTGAAGCCGTGGGTGTGGCCGCCGTGGTTGACCGCGGTACCCCGGATGACACCGAGGATGCGGTCGCCGTCGGCCTCCGCGTCGGCCAGCGGGCGCAGCAGCACCGCGCCGACGCCCTCACCGGGGACGTAGCCGTCGCCGCCCGCTCCGAAGCTGCGGCACCGGCCGTCGCTCGAGGCGAACTGGGTCTGGCCGATCATCAGGTACTTGCTCGGGTGCAGCGAGAGGTTCACGCCGCCGGCCAGCGCGACGCCGCACTCGCCGCGGCGCAACGCGGCGACCGCCAGGTGGATCGCGGTCAGCGCGGCGGCGCACATCGTGTCGACCGCGATGCTCGGGCCGTTCGCGTCGAAGAAGTACGAGACGCGGTTCGCGATCGAGGCCAGGCTTCCCGGCACGACCAGCGGCTCGCCGCGCACGCCCTGCTCGGCGCCGTAGAGCTGGTACTCGGTGTACATCGCTCCGGCGAACACGCCGATGTCTCCGGCGTCCTCGCTCACCACGGCCCTCGCCGCGGCCCGCAACGAGTCCCTGGTGTGGCCCGCGTCCTGCAGCGTCTCGTAGGCCGCCTGCAGGAACAGCCGCTCCTGCGGGTCCATTGTGGACGCGGCGCCCGGCGAGATGCCGAAGAACAGCGGGTCGAACTCGTCCACGCCGTCGAGGAAGCCGCCCCACTTGGCGTAGGTGCGTCCCGGCTTGCCACGACGCGGGTCGAAGTAGCGGTCGTGGTTCCAGCGGTCGGACGGGATCTCGGTGACGCTGTCCACCCCGTCGAGCAGGTTGGCCCAGAACTCGTTCAGGTTCCGCGCACCGGGGAAGCGCCCAGAGATGCCGATCACCGCGATCGGCGTCTCCTCGTCCGTCCGCGCGGGAGCCGGAACGACCGGTTCCGCGACCGGAGTGACCACGGGAGCAGGAGCGGCCACGACCTCCGGCTGAGCGGTCGGCAGACCGACGAGCGCGGCGAGCGCGTCCGGCTGGGTCTTCACGAAGTGGGCGGCCAGGCCGTCGATCGTGCGCACCTCGAAGAACAACGTGCTGCCGACGTCGTCGAGCCCGCGGCGCACCGCTTCGGTGAGCTGGACGACGAGGATCGAGTCGATGCCGTACTTGTCGAAGGTCACGTCGGCGCGCACCGAGGAGACCGGCAGCTGCAACACGTCCGCCACCAGTGCGCGGAAGTGGTCGCGTGCTCGCTCCAGCAACTCGTCCTCACGGCCCGCAGAAGAAGCGGCCGACGAAGCTGCCGGCGCAACGGGCTCGACGGTCTCCGGAACGGCCTGCACGGCAGGCACGGACACCGGCTCGTTCTGCGGGCCGTCCGGGAAAGCCGCCCCACCTTCGGGAACCGGCTGCCGGACGACGTCGTCCGCACAGGCCACGAACACCTGCTGGCCGAGGTCGTCAGCGCCCTCCGCCGCGACGAACGCCGACCGGAAACCGGTCTCGCTCAACGCCCGCAACCAGTCCGTGGGCGTCAGTCCGGGAGAACCCGGGATGCGCAGGGCCGGGTCGTCGTAGCGCCACCAGCCTTCGAGCAGGCCGAACGTGAGGTGGCTGAAGTAGACGTTGTCGCTCAGCTCGTTGAGCAGCAGCACGCCGTTCGCGCGCATCGCCGCCTTGGTGTTGGTCAGGGTCGTGCGGATGTTGCGGGTCGCGTGCAGCACGTTGGTGGCGACCACGACGTCGAACCCGCCGACGTCGAGCGACTGCTCCGCCAGCGACTTCTCGACGTTGAGGATGCGGGTGTCCAGGTAGGGCGCGATGTCGCTGAACGAGCGGCGCGCGTGCAGCAGGAACGCCTTCGAAAGGTCGGTGTAGCAATAGGTTTCGATGTTGTCGCGCCACGGTGCGAGCCGGCCGAACACCACCCGGCTCGTGCCGCCGGTGCCCGCGCCGATCTCCAGCATCCGCAGCCGCACGTCCGGGTTCTCGGCCACCCGTGCCCGCACGTGGTCGACGAGCGTGTCCGCGAGGACGTCGTTGAAGTAGTCGGCGACCGGGTTGTTGCGGTAAACCGCCTCCACGAGTTCGAGGGAGGACTTGGGGAACATGACATCGGTGGCGGGACGGCGTCCGGTCAGGATGTCGTTCAACGCCCGCAACGTCGTGTCGACGAGCACCGCCTGCGGCCTCTTGCCGTCGTTGTCCAGCCACGGCGTGCGGTCGGCGTCCCAGCGGCGCCAGGCGGCGGCCAGGTCTGCCGGACGCGCGTCGACCGCGGTGTAGCGGCCGTCGACGGAGCTCAGCAGGCCTTCCCGTGCGAACACGTCCAGCGTGTGCTGAAGCCAGCGGCGGTAGAGAGCGGTGATCCCGCCCTTGGCCATCCAGTCGTCGAGCGTGCCCGACTGGCCGGGACCGAACAGGCCGAGGTCGCGCAGCAACGCCCAGGTGATCCGGACGAGGGCTGGTTCCATGGACCGGCCGTGCCCGTCCGCGGCGATCCGCACGCGTTCGATGGCGGCCTGCCGGTCCGGCCGTGCCGCGAGCAGCGCGGCGGCCGGCGAGGAGTTCTTGTGCGGCAACGCCGTGAGCGTGCTGCGCTCGTAGAACGTCGCGATGCTGCGGGAGTCCGCGGCCTTCAGCAGTGCCAGGCGGTCGTGGGACGAGCCGAGCAGGTGGTCGACGGCGGCCATGCCCTCGTCCGGTTCGATCGAGCCGAGCCCCAGCCGTGCCATCCTGCGCCGGTAGCCGTCCTCGGCCACGATGCCGACGTTGCCCCAGTAACCCCAGTTCATCACCTTGACCGGGCAGCCGAGCCGGGCGGAGAGCCCGCCTGCGTAGGCATCGGAGAACGTGCAGCCGGCCGCGTAGTTGGCCTGGCCGGGGGCGGTGAAGAACGCCTGCATGGACGAGAAGAAGACGACGAACTCCAGTGGCTGGCCCGCGAAGACCTCCGCCAGTGCGACGGTCACGCCGGCCTTGGCCGCGTAGGTCGTCAGCAGCAGTTCCTCGTCCATCCGCGCCACGCTCCGGTCGCCCAGGACGATGGCGGTGTGCAGGACACCGTGCACCGGCCCGTACTTCCGGACGATCTCGTCACGAGCGCGCCGCAGATCGTCCACATCGGACGCGTCGCACGACATGTAACCGGGACGCGGGCCGAACGCGGCGAGCCGGTCCTGCTTCGCGGTGATCTCCGCGTCGAGCGGACGGCGGCCGATCCAGACGACCTGCGTGCCGTGGCGGCGCAACAGGTGCTCGGTCCACGCCTCGCCGATGCCACCCGCGCCACCGATGGCGACGACGACTCCACCGGGCGCGCGCGGCGCGACGACAGGTCCGTCGGCGGCCACCTCGACCAGCCGCGGCAGCAGCCACTCGCCGTGACGCAGGGCCGCGACGCCCCCTCGTGCCGCCGCGGGCGGGTTCAGCACGGCCTCGAAGGGCACCGCCTGTCCTGCCGCGATGTCGACGACCCTGACCTGCCAGTGCGGGTACTCCTTCGCCACCGAACCCAGCAGGCCGTGCACTCCCGCATGCGTCGCGTCCACGGTCTCGTCGTCGGTCACCCGGCCGGCCGGCCGGGTGACGGCGGTGAAGCCGATCTCGCGGCCGTCGGCACCCTGAGCGAGCAGGGCCTTGATCCAGCGGAAGACGGTGAACGTGCCGTCGGTGCCGCCGCTCTCGGGTGCGAGCCACACGACGTGGCCGGCGTCGGCGGGAAGGCTCTGGTGCTCCTCGGTTCCGAGCACGGTGGCTCCGGGGAACCGGGCCAGGAACGCGCTGCGGTCTGCTGCCCCGCCACCGGCGAGCACCAGGCGGCTGCCGAGGGCGGCCTCCAGCTCGACGCCGTCCGGAACCGCGTCCCAGACCGGGGCGAGCAGGGCCGTGCGCAGGGCGGGTCCTTCGGTGACCCGGCGGAAAGCGAGTCCGCGCAGGCGGACGGCGACGCGACCGGACTCGTCGCAGACGTCGATGTCCACAGTGGACGTCTCGGTACCGCCACCGGTGTGTCGCAGGTGCGCCCACATCGTGCCGGAGACCGGCCTGAGGAGGTCGATCCTGTCGATGGCGAACGGCAGGGCGGGACGTCCGCCGCTCTCCGCGAGCTCGCCGTTCTCGCCGCCGAAGAGGCCGACGACCGCCTGCACGGCGCTGTCGAGCACCGCCGGGTGGACGGCCAGGTCGTCGTCATGGGCACCGGCCGGGACGACGAGCTTCGCGAGCACCTCGCGGTCGCCGATGGCCAGGTTTTCGAGTGCGCGCAGGCGAGGCCCGTGAGCGATGCCGACGGCGTCGAGCGCAGCACGGCACTGCTCCGCGCTCAACGTCCGGCTGCCGCACCGCGCCCTGATGGCGTCCAGTGCCACCGTTTCAGCCGATCCTGGCTGGACGTAACGGCCTTGGGCGTGCACCTCCGTTTCGCCCTGGCAGACGCGGAATCCGTCGCCGTCGCGCTGCACCGTCAGGTCCGCGCCCTCGGCACCGACCGCGAACGGCTTGGCCCACACGAGGTCGCGGATGCCCACAGCCTCGAACGTGCCGCTGGTTGCCGCGCGGCGGGCGAACTCCAGTGACAGCACCGCGGGAAGCACGGCGCGGCCGTTGACGTGGTGATCGGCGAGGAAGAACTCCTGACCGGTGAGCCGGGTGCGGTAGGCGGAACCACCGGGCGTGGGCCAGTAGCGCTGCCGCTGGTACGGGTAGGTGGGCAAGGGAACGATCCTCCGCACTGCGGCCGGGAAGGCCGTGTCGAGGCCGGCGAGGTTCTCGCGCACGAACGCGGACGCCAGCTCACTGGCCGTGCTGGGAAGGACGCCGTCGCGCGGTGCGGCGTCGACGGCGACCTCGCCGTGGAGTGCACCAGTCGAGCCGGAAAGCCAGGCGCGCAGGCGTTGCGAGGCTTCGGTCGTGCTAGACGCGACGACGGCGAGGCGGTGCGGCAGGGGTGCGCGGCCGGTCGCGAGGCTGTACGCGACCTCCGCGGCGGACAGGCGCGGTTCGCGCTCCAGGTGAGCGGCCAGTCGTGCGGCGACCTCGCGCAGGGCTTCCGGCGACCGGGCCGACAGCAGGAACGGCTGCTCCCCCGCGGTGTCCGCGACCGGCTGGCGCTGGTACTCCTCCAGCACGACGTGGGCGTTGGTCCCGCTGGCGCCGAAGGAACTGACGGCCGCGCGACGCGGCCCCTGCTCGGGCTCCGGCCAGGCGACGGTCTCCGTGTGCACGGTGAACGCGCTGCCCTGCAACGGAATCCGCGCGTTCGCCCCGGTGAAGTGCAGCGTGGCCGGAATCGTGCGGTGCCGCAGCGCGAGGACGGCCTTCACGACACCGGCGACACCCGCGGCGAACTGCGTGTGGCCGAGGTTCGACTTGATCGACCCGAGTGCGACGCTGCCCGGCCGTGCGCCGGCGAAGACCTTCGACAGCGCCCGGAACTCGATCGGGTCGCCCAGCTGCGTGCCGGTGCCATGGGCCTCCACGAACTGGACGCCACCGGTGCCCAGGTTGCTGTGCACCTCGCGCAGCAGGCGTTCCTGGGACATCGCGCTCGGCGCGGTGATGCCGTTGGTGGTGCCGTCCTGGTTGACGCCAGAAGCACGCACGACGGCGTGGATGTGGTCGCCGTCCCGTTCGGCGTCGGCGAGCCGCTTGAGCACGATCGCGCCCGCGCCCTCACCGGGCACGAACCCGTCGGCGCCGGTGTCGAAGCTGCGGCAGCGGCCCGACGCCGAGAGCATCCCGGCGACGGAGGCGGACCGGTAGAGCCGATTGGTGTTCTGGACGAAGACGCCACCGGCGATGGCGAGGTCGGCGGTGCCCGCGAGCAGGTCGCGGCACGCGAGGTCGATCGCGACGAGCGAACTGGAGCACGACGTGTCGACCGTGAGTGCCGGGCCGGTGAAGTCGAGCAGGTAGGCGATCCGCGACGCGACGACCGAGCCCATCGTGCCCCACAACGCCTGGGCGGGCGCGTCTTCACCGAGGTGCTCGGAGTAGTCGCCCGCGTAGCAGCCGACGTAGACGCCGGCCCGTGTGCCGCGGCGGCGCCCACCGGTGTAGCCCGCGTCCTCCAACGCGTTCCAGCACTGCTCCAGGAAGATGCGTTGCTGCGGGTCCATCGCCGTGGCCTCGACACCCGAGATGCCGAAGAAGGCCGGGTCGAACTGGTCGATGTCGCGCAGGAAGCTGCCGGTGCGGCAGGCGATCCCGGCGGGCAACGGCCAGCGCGTCACGGGTTCGATCAGATCGGTGCCGGCAACCAGGTGCGCCCACAACGCGTCCGGGTTCTCGGCGTCGCCGTATCGTGCGGCGAGACCGACGATCGCGATCGCGTCGTCCTGAGTGGACGCGGTGGCGGCAACGGGTGCGGCGGACGGACGGGAGCCGGCCAGGAACGTGATGAAGCGCTCGGCCGTGCCGTGGTCGAACAGGTCGGTGGTGTCGACGTCGGTGCCGAGGACGTCGTTGAGCCGGTGCACGAGGCTGACGCCCAGGATCGAGTCGAGGCCGTAGTCGGCGAACGGGCGGTGCCGTTCGATCTCGGAGACCTGCATCTGCAGGATCTCCGCGAGCTCGGCCAGCAGCACGCCCTCCACGTCCACCGACGGCGCCGGGCGCGCCACGGGTGCAGCCTCGGGCTGCAGTGCGACGGGCTCGAACCAGAACTCGGGTCCCGCGAACGGATAGCCGGGCAGGTGCACGCGCCGCGCGCCCGCACCGTCCACTTCGGACCAGTCGATCGGCGTGCCCTTGACCCAGAAGGACGCGAGCTCGGCGTGGCCGCCGTTGGCGAGCCAGTGCGCGATCAGCTCGCGCAGCTCGGGTTTGGCGGCCAGCGCGGCCAGCGTCTCGTTGTTCGCCTCGACGCGACCGCGCCACCACGACTCGCCGGACGCGTCGGTCGCGGGAGCGGCGAGGAACGCCCGGATCTGGCGACGCCATTCCAGGGCGTCCCGCGCCACGAAGCACACCCGCTCCGTCATGGCCTCCCGTCCGGTGCGGAGGGTGGTCGCGATGGCGGCGAGGTCCGGCGACTCCTGCGTGTCGAGCCACTGCGCCAGTTCTGCCACGCGGGCCCGCAGGTCGTCCTCGGTGCGAGCGGACACCGGCAGCAGTTCCGGAGTCCCGTGCGAGGGCTGGGGTGCCGCGACGGAAACGTGCTCGGCGACGATGACGTGGGCGTTCGCACCGCCCGCACCGAACGAGGAGATGCCGGCGATCCGGCGCCCACCTTCGGGACGGGGCCAGGCCCCGCTGGTGCGGGACAGCTCGAACGGCGTCGCCGCGAAGTCGATGTTCGGGTTGGTGCGCTCGGCGTGCAGCGTCGGCACGAGCTCACCGTTGCGCAGCTGGAGCACGACCTTGGTCAGCCCGGCGATGCCCGCCGCCGCCTCGAGGTGGCCGATGTTCGACTTGACCGAACCGATCGCGCAGGAGCCGGCCGCGTCCGGTTCGAAGGCCTGGGTGAGTCCGTCGATCTCGACGGGGTCGCCGAGCCGCGTACCGGTGCCGTGCGCCTCGATGTACCCGATGTCGCCCGCTTTGAGCCCCGCGGCCTGGATCGCCTCGCGGACGACGGCGGCCTGGGCGCGCGGGTTCGGCACGGTGTAGCCGTTGGTGCGGCCACCGTGGTTGATCGCGGAGCCGAGGATCACCGCGTGGATCGGGTCGCCGTCCGCCTCGGCCGCCGCCAGCGGCTTGAGCAGCACCGCGCCGACGCCCTCGCCGGGCACGAAGCCCTCGCCGCCGTCACCGAAGCTGCGGCAACGGCCGTCGGCGGCGAGCATCCTGGAACGGCACAGCTCCACGAAGGTCGACGGGTGCAGGTAGAGGTTCACCCCACCCGCGATGGCGACCTCGCACGCACCTTGGCGCAGGTGCTCGCACGCCTCGTGGATCGCGGTGAGCGAGGCCGAGCACATGGTGTCGACCGGCAGGCTCGGGCCGCGCAGGTCGAGCAGGTAGGAGACGCGGTTGGCCAGCGAGGCGAACGAGGTGCGCGGCGACCGGCGCGGACCGCTCACGGGCGGCGGCACGTTGCGGTCGAAGCCGGTCTTGGTCACCCCGGCGAACACGCCGACCCTGCCCTGGTGCCGGGTGGCGAGCCGGTCCCGCGTGTAGCCGGCGTCCTCGAGCGCGGACCACACGGTCTCGAGGAAGAGCCGCTCCTGCGGGTCGATGTCGGCGGCCTCGCGCGGGGAGATGCCGAAGAACGCCGCGTCGAAGCGGGCGAAGCCGTCGAGGAAGCCGCCCCACTTGCTGTAGCTGGTGCCGGTGTCGACGGCCTTCTGCTGGTCGGGTTCGAAGAAGCCGTCGAGCGCCCAGCGCTGGGCCGGGACCTCGCGGATGCTGTCGCGGCCCGCGCGGAGGTTGGCCCAGAAGTCGTCCAGGGTCGGGGCGTCGGGGTAGCGGCCACCCAGACCGATGATCGCGATCGGCTCGCCCGCGGGGTCGGGGCGCGGACCGGTGGGTGCCGGGCGCGGGGTGACCTCAGCCAGGGGTCCGGGGCGTGAAGCCGCCGCCACGGAAGCAGGGCGCGGGGCCACCGCCGCGGGAGCGGGGCGTGAAGCCGCCGCCACTGGCGCGGGGCTTGAAGTCGCCTCCATGGGAGCAGGGCGCGGGGCCACCGCCGCGGAAGCGGGGCGTGAAGTCGCCTCCACGTCGGGCGAGGGGCGTGACGCCGCCTCCGCCACGGGCGCGGGGCGCGGGGCCACCGCCACGGGAGCGGGCGCCAGGCCTGCCGTCACCCCAGTCACGTCCGCCACGTTCGCGACGTCGGCGCCGTTCGCGGCGTCGGCACCGTTCGCGGCAGCCACGACCTCGGCGTCCTCCACCCAGCGCGCGCAGCCCTCCGGGTGGCGTTCGACCAGGTACGCCGTCAGCTCCGCGAGCGTCGGGTACTGGTAGAGCACGGTCTTCGGCAGTGCGCCGAACCACCGCGCGAACCGCTTGTTCAGCCGGGTGACCGTGATCGAGTCGATGCCGTGGCTGTCGAGCGGCGCGGTGGCGTCGAGCGTCGAGGGGTCGAGTCGCACGGTCTCGGCGATCAGGCTCTTGAGCCGTCCGAGCACCCGCCCGTGGAGGTCGTCGGTGCCGGTCATCACGTTTCCTTCCCCGGAGATCACGACGTGGGTGGCACCGAGCGCGACGGCTCCGTGCAGCGCGGCCAGCGCGGCCTCGGTGGGCAGCGGCGGGCCGAAGCGCTCGGTGAGCGCGGGAAGTTCCTCGGCCGGCACGCTCATGCCGCCGTCGCGCCACAGCGGCCAGGCCAGCGAGACGCTCGTTCCGTGCCGTTGGCCGCGGGTGACGAGCTCCTGCCGGTGCGCCGAGTAGGCGTCGAGGAAGCCGTTGGCCGCTGTGTAGGCGGCCTGGCCGGCGTTGCCCAGGTTCCCCGCGGCGGCGGAGAACGCGGCGAAGAAGTCGAGCGGGAGATCCCGGCTCGCCTCGTCGAGGTGCACCAGTCCGGCGACCTTGGGCGCGAGCACGCTCAGGAAGTCCTGGTAGGACGCACGAATCAGGTAGTCGTCCCGCAGCAACGCGGCCGCGTGCAGGATGCCGTCGAGCCGGCCGTGCCTGCGGACGACACTCGCGACGAGTTCGCGCACCGCCGCCGCGTCCGTGACGTCGACCCGGTGGTACTCCCCCGGCCCGTCCGCCACAGCGGACCGTCCGCACCGCACGACGACCGCGTCCGGAGCGTGCCGGGCGACGTCCTCGGCGAGCAGGCGGCCGATTCCGCCCCCGCCACCGCTGATCAGGTAGACGCCGCCGGCGCGCCACACCGGGGACGCAACAGCGGACGCCGGTTCCCAGCTCACGGTCTCCCGCCCGGCCGGGGTGTGCCGCACGTGCTCGCCCTGACCGTTCAGGGCCGCCACGAGATCGGCGGCGGAGGGCTCGTAGGTGAACTCGGCCAGCTGGACGGTCAGGCCGGGGTCCTCCTGCGCGCCGGTGCGCAGAAGTCCCAGCAGCCCGCGGTAGAGCGAGTCCGCACGGCAGGCGACCTGGACGACGCACGGGCGTCCGTCCGAAGTGGACATCAGCCGCTTGAGCTCACCGAACAGCCGGACGGCCGCACGCTCGTAGGCGATGTGCGGGGCGTCACCGCCGGTGGTCACCTCAGCGGTCTGGACGCCGGGCAGGTCGATCGCGGGCAGGTCGCACAGCACGACCAGCCGCCGTCCGCCGGCGGGTGCCGGCGGGACCTCCTGGCCGGCACGCCACACGGGCACGCGCAGGATGCTGCGGGTCACGACGAGGGTTCCTTCCGAGAACGAGGTGGGCTCAGGCGAGCGCATCGGGAACCTCCCGGTTGGCCAGGACCGCTTCCAGCAGTGCGGCACGGGCACCGATATCGAAGGAAGGGGGCGCGATCACCGTCACGGGCACGGCCGGGGGCTGCGGAACGCTCGTCTCCGGCACCCAGTAGCGCTCGCGAGCGAAGGGATAGGTGGGCAACGGCAGCACTCGCCGTTCACCGGACGGATGCAGGCTCGCCCAGTCGACCGCGCGTCCTTCGCACCACAGCGCGAGCACCCGGCCCAGATCACCGCTCCGCAAGGCAGCGGCGACTTCCGGCTCCGTTTCGCGGTCGCGGCGCACGGCCGCACCACGCGCTCGGCGCAGGTTTCCGGTGTGCAGACCGCCACCACCCGAGAGGAACGCGTCAAGCGCGGCGACGACCGACGCGACGTCAGAGGCGACGAAGCCCAGCCGGTGCTCCATCTCCTCCCTGCCGACCTGCAGGGTGAAGGCCAGGTCTGCGAGCGACGGCGAGTTCTCGCCGAGGAACGCGCGCAGGTCCCGGGCACGAGCCGCGAGCCGATCCGCGTCACGGGCCGAGAGGACGATCGCCTGCGGTCCGGCCGCAGTGCGCGATTCCGGTCGCGACGGCGGTGCCTCCAGGACGACGTGGGCGTTGACCCCGCCGAACCCGAAGCTGCTGACGCCGGCGCGCAACGGCACCTCACTGCCAGAAGCATCGATCTTCGGTTGCCAGGACCGCGACTCGCGCAGGACCTCGAAACCGCTGCCGTCGAGCTTCAGGTGCGGGTTCAGCTGGTCGAGGTGAGGTGCGGCCGGCAGTTCGCGGTGTTCCATCTGCCGCAACACCTTCACCACGCCCGCGAGGCCGGCCGCCGCCTCGGCGTGGCCGATGTTCGCCTTCACCGCGCCGAGAGGACGCGTGGCCGAGCCGCCGAGCTTGCGGTAGGCGGTGGTGAGCGCGTCGACCTCGACCGGGTCACCCAGTGCGGTGCCCGTTCCGTGCGCCTCGACGTACCCGATGCTGTCCGGGTCGATGCCGCGCATGGCCGCCTGGATCACCTCGGCCTGCGCCGAGGCGTTGGGAGCGGTGAGCGTGGCCGCCCGGCCTCCGTGGTTCTCCGCCGTGCCGAGCACGACACCGTGAATGGTGTCCCCGTCGCGCAGTGCCGCGGCCAGCGGCTTGAGCAGCACCGCCGCCACACCTTCCGCACGGACATATCCGTCGGCGTCCGCGGAGAAGGTCTTGCACCGTCCGTCGGGGCTGAGCATTCCCGCGGCCTGCGTCGAGACGAACGTGTCGACGCTCAGCAGCAGGTTGACCCCGCCGGCCAACGCCATGGCGCAACGCCCGGACCGGATGCTCTCGACCGCGCGGTGCATCGCCACCAACGAGCTGGAGCACGCGGTGTCGATCGGCTCGCTCGGTCCCCGGACGTCGAGCAGGAACGAGATCCTGTTCGCCAGCACGGCATGCGAGTTGCCGGTCGCCGTGTAGCCGTCCGGCTCGACACCACTCGCGTTGAGCAGGTGGTGGTAGTCCGTACCGGACACACCGAAGAACACACCGGTGTCCTCGGGCAGCCGTGCGGGCGAGTACCCCGCGTTCTCCAACGCGGTCCACACCGTCTCCAGCGCGAGCCGCTGCTGCGGGTCCATGAGCTCGGCTTCCAGGCGGGACAACGAGAAGAAGCTCGCGTCGAACCGGTCGACGCCGTCGATCAGCCCCGCGTACTTCGGGAAGTCCGCGCGTGCCACGACATCGGCGTAACGGCCGTCGAACCGGTCAGCCGGATACGACGAGACGAGATTCGCGCCTTCACGAACCCGGTCCCACAGGGCGTCTGGATCGTCCGCACCGGGGAACCTGCCGGCGACACCGATGATCGCGACAGCGCCGGTCTCCTGCTCCACCGCGGGCAGCGCCGCCGGGAGGGCCTGAGGAAGCGACGACGGCACAGCGGGAACGAGCCCCGCCGGAGCAGACGTCCCGACCTCCTCGGCCAGCCTGCCGACCAGCCCGCGGATGTTGGGGTGCTGGAAGAACACCGCCGGACTCAGGTCGATGCCGAGCCGGCCGCCGAGTTCCTGGGCGAGCGAGGCCAGGCTGATCGACTCGAAGCCGAACGCCGGGAAGTGCGTGTCGAGGTCGATGTCGGCCGGGTCGGTCTTGAGCAGCGCGGCGACGGTCTCACGGACCTGGGCGGTCAGGCGGTCCCGGTCCGCGCCGTCCTTCGCGTCCGTCACCGCGGCCGGCGCGTTGCCGAACTCCACGCCCTCCCACCGGCCGAGCACGGCCCCGGTCTCGTCGAGCAACCGCACGTCGAACTCGGAACCCTTGCGCTCCAGCACGATCGCCCTGGTGCGGCCGAGGTTCGCGCCCTCCGCCGAACGCACCCGCACAACGGTCGCGTCGGCGTCCGAGGTGAGGAACTGCACGCCCTGCACCAGCCCGTTGAGCACCCAGGCCGGAATCCGGACGCGCCGCTTGTGCGGATCCTGGGACAGCTCGGGTTCCACGACGCGGACGAGCAGCCGTCCGCCGATCTCCGCGACTCCTTCGACCACCCCGGCGTAGGGCCGGGTGTCCACGCCGAGCTCACCAAGCTTCGCGTAGAACGCCTGCTCGTCCAACGAGAGTGGCGTGTCGATCACGGAGTCGTTCTGCCGCAACGGTTCCACACCAGCGACGAGATCGGCGCCGAACACGACGGTGCCGTCAGCGTCGTGCAGTTCGGCACGGTTCGCGCCGAGTTTCCAGGTGAGCACCTGCTCCTGTGACGGATCGGGAAGGGCGGCCCAGCGCGCGTCACGCACGGCCCAGCCGTCCCCAAGGCCCGCGACCTCGGCGAACGCGAGCGCGCCGTCCAGCAGCGCGACCGTGGCATAGCGCTTCTCACGCCGCACCGAGTAGACGTAGTCGAGCAGTTCGTCGCCGCGCAGCGCGAGCCGGTAGCGAACGCCGTCCAGATCCGACTCGTTGACGCCGACCCACGGGTGGGCCCGCCGCGCGAACGCGATGGGGTTCAGCACGCTCGGCGCGTCGTCGAACTCCGGGTACCAGCACCGAACCTGCTCGAACGGGTAACCGGGCAGCGACAGCTTCACCGGCCTCGTTGCCCGCGGCCACAGCACGTCCCAGTCGACAGCCGCACCGGCGGTCCAGACCGCCGCGAGCGCACCGAGATCCGTCCCGCTGAGCGCCTTCTCCGCGTCCGCCTCGTCCGGCGGATCGGTCACACCCATCGTGCTCGGCACGAACCACACGCCGCCGGGCACGACCGGGCTCGTCCAGTCCACTTCGGACAGAGCGGCGAGCTTCGATGCGACGGCGTCGACATCAGCGGCGACGAACGCGATGCGCGAAGACATCTCGTTCTTGCCCGTCTGCAACGTGAAGGCCAGCGCGTCGAGACCAGGCCGCGACGCCACCACGTGTGCGTGCAGGTCGCGCAGCACGCGTCCCAGTGCCTGCGGAGTGGCCGCCGAGCACACGATCAGGCGTGGCAGGCCGGACTCCACCAGCGGCAGAGCCACGGCGTCGTGCTCCTCCACGACGATGTGCACGTTCGCGCCGCCGGCCCCGATCGACGTGACACCAGCGCGCCTGGGCACGATCTGCCCGTCGAGCACGGGACGTGCCCACTCGGTGCGCTCGTGCTGCACGACGAACGGCGTCTCGGCGAAGTCGATCGCCGGACTGAGGGTCTCGGAGTGCAGCGACTTCACGATCGTCTGGTGCTTGAGCTGCAGCAGCACCTTCGTGAGGCCGACGATGCCCGATCCCGACAGCAGGTGGGCGACGTTGGACTTCACCGAGCCGAGCGCGCAGAAGCCCTTGTCGGCGGTGTCACGGCGGAACGCGCTGGTGGCGCCGCGAATCTCGATCGGGTCGCCCAGCGACGTCGCCGACCCGTGGCCTTCGAGGTAGCTGATCGTGCGGGCGTCCACGCCCGCGTCGTCCAGCGCCTTCTCGATGGCACGGCCCTGCTGCACCGGACTGGGCACGGTGAACCCGTTCCGCACGCCCGCGTTCGTCATGCCGCTGCCCCGGATCACGCCGTACACGTGGTCCCCGTCGGCCACCGCTTCGGCGAGCGGCTTGAGCACGACCATGCCGACGCCCTCACCGAGCACTGTGCCGTCCGTGCCGATGCCGTAACTGCGCAACAGGTCGGCGGTCTTGCTGGTGAAGTGGGCCTGGGAGGTACCGATCAGGTCGTAGGGGTGCAGCATCAGGTTGACGCCGCCGACGACGGCCATCCGGCACTCGCCGGCCCGCAGCATCCGCACGGCCTGGTGCACACACGTCGACGAGGACGCGCACATCGTGTCGAGGAACATCGACGGCCCCGTGAAGCCGTAGAAGTACGACAGCATGTTCGCGAACACGCCGATCTCACTGCCGCTCGTGGCCGTGCCGCGCTGGAGCATGTTCTGGAAGCCGTACAGCGAGTAGCTGTTGTTCATCGACCCGACCAGCACGCCGACGTCGCCCTGGTAACGGCGCTGGATCGTCTCGCGGGAGTAACCCGCGTCCTCCAGCGCAGTGACGCCCGCTTGCAGCAGCAGCCGCACCTCGGGTGACAGCAGCTCGGCCTGCCGCTGGGAGAGGGAGAAGTAGCGCGGGTCGAACGCGTCGATGTCGCGCAGGAACGTCCCCGACTTGACCACGGACTTGCCCGGCACGTCGCGTTCGCCGTAGTAGATGTCCTGCTGGCGCCAGCGGTCCTGAGGCGGCGCCTCGAAACTGTGCCTGCCCTCGCTGAGCAGCTCCCAGAACTCGTCGAGCGTGTCCGCGCCGGGATAGCGGCCGGACATGCCGATCACCGCGATGTCGTGCTCGCCGTGCTCGGCTCGCGGTCGTTCGACGATCTCGGCACGCGCGACGGGCACGGGTTCCGGCAACGGTTCGGGCAGCACTTCCGGCTCCACCACAGGGGCCTGCTGCTCAGCCGGTGCGAACAGCTCGACGAGCCGCGACCGGTGCTCGGCTAGCAGATACCCCGCCACCCCGCGCAGGTCCACGTGCTCGAAGAACAACGTCTTCGGCAACGACCCGAAGTCGTCCTCCAGCCGGCTGGTCACGTCCACGATGACGAGCGAGTCGATGCCGTAGCGCTCCAGCTTCTGGTCGGCCCGGATGCGCTCCGGTTCCTGACCGGTCAGCTCGGCGAACAACCGCCGCAGGTGCTCCTCGGTGCGGGTGCTCAGCGTTCGATCGTCCACTTCGGACTTCACGGCGGCCTTGGGCGCGGACTGCCGGACGGGTGCGTCCTTGATCAGACCCGCGTAGCGACGGAGCTTCGGCGCGTCGCCGTACATCACGATGCGCTGCGAGGGAGCCTCCACGCCCAACGCCCGTTCCAGCGCGCCAAGTGCGTCAGCGGTCGGCAACGGGACGGTGCCCGTCGTCTTGCGCAGGTAGGCCTCGGTCGCCAGGTCGACGCGCATGCCGCCCTCGGCCCACAGCGGCCAGTCGACAGCGCGGACGACGTGGCCGGACGACCGCGCGGCCCATGCGTCGAGGAAGGCGTTCGCCGCCGCGTACCCGGTCTGGGCCGCGCCGCCGAACGCACCCGCGACCGACCCGAACACCAGCAGGAAGCCGACGCCGTGCTCGCGACACACCTCGTCGAGGTGTGCGGTGCCGGCCAGCTTGGGAGCCAGCACCGGCGCGGTGGTCTCCAGCGGGGTCTTCACGAGATAGCCGTCGTCCAGCACACCGGCGGCGTGGAAGATGCCGTCGAGGCGGCCGAAGCGCTGGCTGATCGCGCTCGCTGCGGCACGCACACTGGCCGAGTCGGTCACGTCGGCCTGCTGGTAGGCGACGCGGTCGCCCAGTTCGGCGATCTCCGCATTCCTGGACCGTCCGCTCAGCACGACGGTCGCGCCGTACCGAGTGCTCAGGTGTGCGGCGATCAGTCGGCCGATGCCACCCGCGCCACCGGTGATCCAGTAGACACCGCCGTCGCGCAACAGTGACGCACCACCGGTGGTTGGCAGTTCCTCGGTTTCCCTGGTGAGGCGACCGCCCGCGACGTCGTAGGCGACCTCCACGTCGTCGGAACCGGCCTCGGCGCGCACGATCTTCTCGAATCGCGCGGCGTTGACCGGGCCGTCGACCAGGACGAGCTTGCCGCGAACCGCGGGATTCTCCTTGTGCAGCGACTTCAGCACCGCGGCGAGCGGCGCGAACACGGGGTCGTCCTGGCGACCCGGCGCGATGACGACCACCGTCCGCCCGGCCGGTCCAGGACGGTCGAGCAGAGACCGCAGGTGCAGGTAGCACGCGTCGAACACGGCCTTCGCGGAGTCCGCGGGGTTGCCGGCGAGTTCCCTGGGCAGCGGCAGGATCTCGGCGTCGAGTCCGGCGACGTCCTGCCCCAGCACCGCGTCGAGCACGACGAGCGGTCCGGCGGGCGCGCTCCCGGTGACGGGCTCAGCGGCACGCCACACCTGGTGCGCCTCGACGAGGGTGCCGTCCACCGGCTCAGCTGTCTTGGCCACGTCGGCCTTCTTGGCCGCGAGCGGGCGATGCGTGTATCCGCGCAGCCGGGCGCACAACGTCCCGTCCTCACCGAACACGTCCAGGTCCACTTTGGACTCACCGGCGGCACGCAGCACGGCGTGCGTGATCCGGCCGACCGGCGCCAGCAGCGTCAACTCGTCGAGCGCGAACGGAACGGCCACCGCGTCGGGGTTGCGCCAGCCCGACTCGTCCGCGCCCAGCGCGAGAACGGCCTGCAGCGCGCTGTCCAGCACGACCGGGTGCAGCAGCCAGCCGGACGCCGCCCGCGCGGGCACCTCGATCCGCGCGAGCACACCCTCCTCACCGCGCGACACCTCTGCCAGGCCGCGCAACGCGGGCCCGTGCTCGATCCCGCTGGCGCGCAGCGCCGCGTACCCGCGATCAACGTCGACCGTCAGCGGGAACCGGGCGGAGAGGTCCCCGGCGGTTTCACCACCGGCCTGACCCGAAGTCAGATGTCCGGTGGTGTAACGATTCCCGGCGTCGTCGAGAACCGTGAAGCCGAGACCGCCGTCACGAGGTTCCAGCCGCAGCCGCACGACCAGACGCTCCCCCGTGACCGTCAGCGGCCGGAGCCAGCCGACGTTGCGCACGCTCGGCACCTCGATCCCGCCGATCCGTTCGGCGGCGGCGAGCACCAGGCCGAGCACCGCGACACCGGGAACGACCGGAACGCCGTTCACCACGTGGTCGCGGATGACGTCCTGACCGGCCTCGAAGGTCAGCGGGAAGGTCCAGCGGCCGTTCTCCTCCTCGCCGGCACCGAGCGACGGGTGACCGGCGGCCTCCAGGGGCCGGAACCAGTAGGGCGTGCGTGCGAACGCGTAGCCGGGCAGGTGGATCCGCCTGCCGGTCGCGGGCCACGCCGACCAGTCGGCCGGAAGACCCCGCGCCCAGGCACGGACGAACTTCTCCGTGCGGCCCTGTTCAAGCCAGACAGCGATCAGGTCCGTCAGGTCGTCCTCGTCGAGCACGGCGTTCTGCTCGTCCTCCGCCTGTCCTCGCACGCTGTTCCCGCGCAGCTCGCCGTTCTCCGCGAACGCTTCGAGCTGCTCGGCCCAGTCAGCCAGGTCCCGCGCGTGGAAGGCTGCTCGCACGGGCAACGGCACACGTCCGTGCCGCAGCGTGTGGGCGATGTCGGTCAACGAGGGCGGCACGTCCTCCGCCAGCCGGGTGCGCGCCCACGCCGCCAGGTCGGCGCACGTCTCGCGCAGCCGGTCCTCGTCCCAGGCCGACACCGGCAGCCACTCGTCCACTGAGGACGGTGCCGTCGGCTCGGCAGCCGGAACGGACTCCAGCACCGCGTGCGCGTTGGTGCCCGCGAAACCGAACGAGCTCACCCCTGCCCGCAGCGGCTCTCCCTCGGGGGCGGTCCACTCGGACAGCGCCTCGACGACGTGGAAAGGCGACCCTGTCAGGCTGATCAACGGGTTGAGGCGCTCGAACCCGACGGTGGCCGGCAAGCGACCGTGCTTCATCGAAGCGATGACCTTGAGCAGACCGGCCACGCCGGCCGCGCCTTCCAGGTGTCCGATGTTCGTCTTGACCGAGCCGAGGCCGCAGTGCTGAGCCTCGCCCGAGTCGCCGAGCTCGGCGAACGCCTTCTTCAGGCCGCGCACCTCGATCGGGTCGCCGACCGGCGTTCCCGTGCCGTGCGCCTCGATGTAGCTCACCGACGCCGGGTCGATCCCGGCCCTGCGGTAGGTGTCGACGATCAGGTCCGCCTGCGCGTCGGGGTTCGTGACGGTCAGCGAACTGGTGCGACCGCCGTGGTTGCTGCCGATGCCGCGCACGACCGCGTGCACCGCGTCGCCGTCCCTGAGCGCGTCGGAGAGCCGCTTGAGCAGCAGGACTCCGCCGCCCTCGCCGCGCACGTACCCGTTGGCCCCAGCGTCGAAGACCTTGCTGCGACCGGCCGGGGAGAGCATGCCCGCCTTGCTGAACGCGACGAAGTGCCGCGGCGACCACACCAGGTTGACACCGCCCGCCAGCGCCTGGTCGCAGTCACCCGACTGCAGCGCCTGCACGGCCTGCTGCACCGACACCAGCGAACTGGCGCACGCGGTGTCGTTGACCACGCTCGGGCCGCGGAAGTCGAAGAAGTGCGAGACGCGGTTGGCGATGACCGCGTACGCCGCACCCGTCGGGTAGTACGCGTCGATCGTGGCGAGCTCCTGCTCGACCAGTTCGGCGTAGTCCCAGTGACACACCCCCATGAACACTCCCGTGCGCGAACCCGCCAGCCGGTCGGCGCGGTAGCCCGCGTCCTCGACGGCGTGCCAGCTCAGTTCGAGGGCCAGCCGCTGCTGCGGGTCCATCAGCCGCGCCTCGCGCGGGGAGATGCTGAAGAAGTCGGCGTCGAAGCACTCGACGTCGTCGACGAAACCGCCCCAGACGCTGGCCGTCTTGTCGCCGTCACGGCGCGGGTCGCCCGCGAAGTCCGCCGCGCGCCACCGCTTCTCCGGCACCTCGCTGATCAGTGAGCGACCCTGTTCGAGGTTCGCCCAGAACTCGTCGGCGTTGCGCGCACCGGGCAGCCTCAGTGCCTGTCCGACGACCGCGATCGCGGTGTCCTGCGCGCCGGAAGTGTGCTGTGTCATGGAAGTTCCTCGTCTATTCCTGGCCGTGTCCGGCCGGCAGCGCGCTCGTGCGGCGATCGACCACGTGCAGCCCGGCGCGCAGGGGCGAGGCGTCGAACGCCTGCCCGCGGACGAACCAGTGGTGCAGCCAGTGCAGGGAGGCCAGCAGCGTGAAGGCCTGGTTCTCCTTGGTCCCGATCCGTTCGGCGGGACTGGTGAAGACGCGGTCGACCAGAGCACGGGTGAACCGCGGGTCGAGCACGCCGATCGCGTCGAGCGTGGTGGGGTCGGTCAGGACGTCGCGGAACTCCGGCCAGGCACGCACGAAGGCCGCGCCGTCGGTCGCGCGGTAGGGGAACTTGCCCTTGTCGATGACCTTTTTCGGCAGCACGTCGGCGAAAGCGCGCTTGAGGAGGTACTTCTCGTCGAACGGGTCGCCGAAGCGGTGGTTGAGCGAAGCTGCCAGCTTCACGACCGCCGGGTCGAGGAACGGGCAGCGGTTCTCGACGCCGTGGGCCAGCGCCATCCGGTCGCCCTGGGTGGAGAGCAGGTAGCCGGACAGCAGCGTGCGGAACTCCAGCCACTGCGCCTTGCGCACGGCGTCGAGCTCCGCGTAGTCCGGTTCGGCCGCGACCATGCGCTGCGCCGCGGCGAACGGATCGGTGGCGCCGCGCAGCAGCCTCGCGGCGAACCTCCCGTTCTGGAACCGCATCTGGTGCGAGAACAGTCCGGTCAGGTGCTCCTCGGTGAACTGCTGGTAGAGCCCCAGCATCCGCCGCGGCGCGTTCTCCCCGGAGAAGTGCGGGAGGTACGGGTAGATGCGCGAGATCCGCTCGAGGCGGGCCTGCTCGTCGAGGTCGTGCCAGGAGTCGAGCAGCAACGCGTCCTTGAAGATGCCGTAGCCGAGGAACGCCTCGTCCGCGCCCTCGCCGCTCAGCACCACCTTGATGCCGGCCTCGCGCACCTTCTCGGCGAGCAGGTACATCGGCACGAACGCGGTCCGGAACGCGGGAACCTCCGCGTGCCTGACCGCGGCCGGGAACGCCTGCACCACGTCGTCGTCCCGCACGTGCACGGACTGGTGGTGGGTACCGAGGTCCGCGGTGACCGCCGCCTGCTCGGCCGACTCGTCGAACTGGGCGTCGTCGAACTCGATCGAGAACGTCCGCAGCGGGTGCTGCTGCCGTCCGGCCGCCAGGTGGGCGATGATCGAGGAGTCGAGCCCGCCGGAGACGTAGACACCGACCTCGACGTCGCTGCGCAGCCGCACGTCGACTGCCGCCGTCAGCTCCGCCCGCACCAGCTCGATCGCGTCCTCTTCCGAGTCCGGCGGCAGACCCGGCTCCAGGTCGAGCGGGGCCCACCGGCCTCGTTCGACCTCGTCACCGCGCAGGCACAGGAACTCGCCCATCGGGATCTGCTCGATGTCGCGGTACCCGCTCTGGTCGGGCAACGGCGTCCAGGTCGCGAAGATCGACGCGAGCTGCTCGGAGTCGAAGGAGAACCGGAATCCGGGAACGGCCAGGAACGCCTTCATCTCGGAGGCGAACAGCCACTTCCCCTCGTGGCGCGCGACGAACAGCGGGCGCTTGCCGAACCGGTCGCGCACAAGGGTGAGTTCGCCCGTCAGCGAGTCGTAGACGGAGAAGCCGAACGCGCCGTTGAACCTCCGCAGGCAGTCACGTCCCCAGGTGATCCACGCCTGGAGCACGACCTCCGTGTCGGAGTCGGTGCGGAAGCGCACGCCGAGCCGGCGCAGTTCCGCGCGCAGCTCGCGGTAGTTGTAGAGCTCGCCGTTGTAGCAGAGCCACCACCGGCCGTCCTCGCTGCCGACCGGCTGCGAACCGTGGCTGAGGTCGATGATGCTCAGGCGGACCGTGCCCATCACGAGGCGGTCGTCCAGGTAGCACCCGGCCTCGTCAGGGCCCCGGTGCTCGATCTGGCGCAGCATCCCCGCGATCAGGTCCTGATGACCGGAGATCCGGTGGGCGCCCGCGTAGGCGCCTGCGATTCCACACATCCCCGGTCACCGACCGTCCACGACGGACAGCACGTGGGCCTCGACGAACTTCACGATCGCGTTGAGCGAGACCAGCACCTCGTCGAGCACCTGCTCACCCAGCTCGACGCCGTAAGTCTGCTGCACGTGATTCATCAGCGAGATGTAGCCGAACGAGTCGAGCACCCCTGCCTTGAACAGGTCGGTGTCCTCGGTGATCTCTTCTCCGAAGGTGAACAGCGCCTCGTTCTCGAGGTAGCTCTTCAGCTCCGCGGTCAGCTCGGCGGTCATGGGGTTGCTCCTTCGATCAGGTGAGCCAGTTCAGGCCAGTGGGCGCGGATGAAGAAGTGGTCGCCCGGCAGTCGGTGACGGACCAGCGGTTCGGTGGTTTCTCGTTGCCACGCGACGATGTCCGCTTCGGTGAACGGTTCGAGGTCGCCGGTGACGACCGTGATCGGCACGTCCAGCGGCGGCTCGTGCGGGTGGCGGTACCGACCGAGCACGGTGAAGTCCGCGCGCAGCACGCGTTCGTAGTGCGCCATGAGGTCCTCGTACTGGCGCAACTGCTGGGGCACGCCGCCGAGCTCGTCGAGGTGCGCCCAGAAGGCGTCCCCGGTCAGCTGCCAGGTGTCCCGCTCCCGGCTGGGCACGGACGGCCCGCACTCGCCGGAGACGACCAGCCGCACCGGAGCGGGCAGCCCCTCGGCGCGGAGCTGCTGGCACACGCGGAAAGCGAGCCTGGCGCCGAGGCTGTGGCCGTAGACGGCGAACGGTTCGCCGGCGTTGTCCCGCAGGTGGTCCCGGAGCTGGCCGGTCAGATCCGCGACGAGCGCGTCGGGATCGGTGACGAGTGGCGTCGAGTGGCGCCGCCCGCGGCCGGGCCGTTCCAGGGTCACCAGTTCGATGTCGCCGAGGTGTTCGTTCAGCGGCCGGTAGGAGTTCTCGTCGCCGCCCGCGAACGCGATGGCGAACACCCGCCGGGGTGTTGCCATCCGCGGAACGGGCGCGGTCTCGATCTGGCGCACCATCCTGGTCAGGACTCCTTCTCCGCCGATTTCCCGAAATCGCGCCGCGGGCTGCGAGCGCAGCACCGCGAGGACGCTGTCCGACCAGTGCACGGCGCCGTCGAGCTGGGCTGACAGCGTTGTCGCCACCTCGCCGTCGCGGTACGGCCGGGCGGTGGCGTTGGCGATCACCGTTCCGGCCAGCGGCGCGAACCGGAACCCGCGCAGGAACGCCGCGAACTCCTCCCGCGCCGGCTTCATGTACCGCGAGTGGAAGGCCGCGGACACGCGCACCTTGGCCACGCGCAAACCTTGTCCCGCAAGGACTTCGCGGGCACGGTCGATGTCGTCGGCCGGTCCGGAGAGCACGTTCTGGGTGGGGGTGTTGCGGTTCGCGATGTCCAGGGTCGTGAGCTCGTTCTCGGCGAGCAGCTCTTCGAGCCGCTGCACCGAAGCACCCACCACGGCGAGCATCGCGCCGCCTCGCTCAGCCCCCATCAACGCGGACCGCTGCGCCACCAGCTTCAGGCCGGTCTCGAAGTCGAACGCCTTCGCGGCCAGCAAGGCGTTGTACTCCCCCAGGCTGTGCCCGAGCAGCACGCCGGCCGGCGGTTCGCCGCGATCGACGCTGTCCCAATAGGACAGTGCGTTCACCACGAAGATCGCGGGCTGCGTGTAGCGCGTGTCGTCGAGGCGGCCGTCGGGGTCTTCGAGGCACAGCCGCTCGATGTCGTAGCCGAGGACGTCGCTCGCCAGCGAGACGGCCTCGGGATAGCGGTCGAAGAGTCCCGCCCCCATCCCCCTGGCCTGGGTTCCCTGGCCGGGGAAGAGCGCGACGCCGCCTCCGTGCGTGACAGGCATTGCTGCTCCGCTTCTCGGATCAGTGAGTTCAGAAGAGTTCTCCCCGAAAGTGGGGAGGAAGACCGGCTCATTCGGCCGGAAACAACGTCGCCGGACCGTTTTCGGGCATGGGTCGGCCGCGGTCTGAATTGAGAATTGTTTCGCCGATCAGAAAGGATCGGCCACGAACCGGGGCAGAACGGCGACTCAGGCCGCGATCATTCCGACCTGAACGACGCCGACACCGACGACCTGCGCGGATGCGGCCGACGGCACCGCGTTGGGTCCCTCGACCCCGGAGTCCGGACCACCCAGAGCGATGACGGCCGCGACACCCAAGCTCATTCCGGTGTAGCGCGTGACGGCGGCGAATCGCTTCACAGTTGAGTTCTTCAGCATTTTGTTACTCCCGTTCGCTCGACTGAAACCACTGTCGCAGCCGTGGTTCCCGATCCGTTCCTTCCGGGGATACCGCTTCAGTACCTACGCGGTAGGACCGGATCTGCGGGAATCCGGTGGCGAATCCGTCAAGAGCGCGACACCTCGGGCGCGGTCCAGCAGCGCCTCCACGGTTTCCGGTGTCGGCCCCTCGGCCACCACGTGCACAGCGCCCTCAGGGGCCGAGCGGACGTGCTCCGCACCCGCGAACCAGCGGGCGCTCGGCGGACGAACCTGGCCGCCCGCGAGCGCCCGGAAGAGTTCGGTCTGCACGTCGACGCCCGCCGCGATCTCGATGAGCCTGGTGATCGTCCTGGTTCCGAATCCCGGCTTGACGCTGACGACGCGGGGACCCCGTTCGGACAGCACGAGTGTCGTCTCCGCAGGTCCGAACTCATATCCCACCAGGTCGAGCACGGCCGCGACGGTCGCCCGCGCCTCCCTCGACACGGCCTCGACCGGCTCCGCCGGATGCAGGTACCGCACCCCGCCACCCGTGGCCCACTTCGACGTGACCCCGACGACGCGGTGCATGCCGTCCAGGGTCAGCGTGGTGATCACGACCTCGGGCCCGATGACGAACTGCGCGACCTCGACCGGCCCGGAATCACCGCCGTGCAGCCATTCCGCCAGCTCGGCATCGCGGCGCAGCACGACCTCGCCTCGTCCAGAACGGATCACCACGGGCAGGCCGATCCTGGCGACGGCCTCGGCGACGTCCGCAGCGGCGGCGGTGACGCGGCGGATCATCGGATACCTGCTCGTGGCCAGCACCTCCGCGAGCCGGTCGTCCTCGGCGAGGATGCGGGCGGCACCGGCGGAGTCCGGAACCGTTTGCGCCGCAGGGAATCCGTCCGAGGCGAGGACGTGCGTGATGTGATGGTCCTGGACGACCCTCGCGACGGTCCTCGTCACGGCGTTCCTGTCGTTCGGGTCGACCACGTCGGTCTGGTCCACCGCGAGCATCGCGAAGGCCTGCCGCTCGTGCTCCGCGATCACCAGCCGCAGGTCGACCCCGCTCCGCACGGCCTTGCGCGCCAGCGGTACCGACGGGAAACACAGCAGCAGCCGTGTGTCCGCGCTCATCTCCGGTTCGCGTTTCCGGCCCCACCGGGCCGAGTGCTCATGTGCCGCCACTTCATCGTCGCGCTCCTCAGCAGATCGGTGAGGCCCGACGAAGTCTGGCCACATCAGCTGTTGACACCTGCTTGTGAGCCAGAATGCCTTCAGCGGATACCAATCCGTTCCCGTTGTAAATCCGGGTGGGAGTGAACCGTCAGATGCGCGCGTCCTGAGGAACGCCAAGGCTTTCGAACAGGGTGTTCGCCCGCCGCGCGAGCGAGCGGGCCTGGTCGGTCTCTCCCCGCCGGTCGCAGATCTCGGCCAGGCCGATGAGTGCCCGCGCTTCCTCGATGCGGCAACCGATCCGCGTGGCGAGCACGAGCGCGCGCTCGTGCAGCGTCCACGCCTCGGCCAGTTCCGCCTGAGCTCTGTGCAGACGGGCCGCCAGGTTGTCGATGACGATGGTCCGCAGCGGTGTCCACCGCACCTTCTGGTGCCCCAGCCCCAGTCCGAGCGCGGCGAACTGCCGGGCCTCGGCCGTGCGGCCCTGACGGTGGACGACCAGTGCGGAAAGGACGTACACGAGCGCGATGTCGCCGGGGACCCCGGCGGTCAGGGTGAGATCGCGCGCGGTCGCCAGCAGTGCGTCCGCCGCGGCCACGTCACCCATCGCGAGACGGGTCATCGCGAGATAGGCGAGCGTGACGACCTCGTTCTCCTGCACGCCGAGCTCGCGGTTCAGCAGCAGGGCGCGCTCGCCGACGGCGATGGCCTCGGCGTAGTCACCGCGCTGCTCGTGCAGGGTGCCGAGGTTGACCAGCGACTCCGCCTCCGCGCGTCCGGCACCCAGCTCCCGCTTGATGCGGATGGCCTCCTCCAGCAACGTCCTGGCCTCGTCGTGCTTCCCGGACGTGAGCACGAGCAGGCCGAGCACACCGGTGTCCTTCGCCACGCCCCTGCGGTCGTCCATCGCCTTCGCGACGGCCAGTGCCTCCGACACGGCCTCGATTCCCGCCGCCAGCCGGCCGAGCTTCCAGTTGGCCACCGCCAGGTTCGAGAGACTGAACCGCAGCAGTTCGGCGTCGCCGACCTTGCGCGAGGAGATGACGGCCAGCCGCGCCACCTCGGCGAACTCCTCGGAGAGCCCGTCCGCGTCCAGCAGGAACACGACGTTGCGCGCCAGCCGGGCGACCTGGCTGTCGAACCCGCGCTCATGGGCCAGCACGAGCGCCTCGCGCAGGGTGGCCTGCTCGCGGTAGGTCCACTTGCGGGCGGCCTCGCCGGTGGACATCGGGGGAAGCTCGAACGTCTCGGCGATCGGCGTGCTCCGCAGCACCGCCCTGCCGGGGAACAACACGTCGCACGCGTGATCGGTGGCCCGCACGTAGTACTCGAGCAGGCGCGCGAACGCGGCCCGCGTCTCCGCCAGGACCTCGTCCCCGCTCTCCGCGTGGGTGAGCTGGCGAACGAAGCTGCGCACCAGGTCGTGGAACGTGTAGCAGCCGATCTCGTGCTGCTTCAGCATGTGTGCGTCGAGCAGCACCTCGAGAACGGCCTCCGCGTTGAGCGCGGACATGCCGAGCAGTGCCGCCGACGAGTAGACGTCGACGTCGCGACCAGGGCACACCCCGAGCATCCGGAAAGCGGTGCGGTGCCGGGACGCGAGACCTTCGTAGGACATCCGCAGAGACAGGTCCACACCGCGCTCACCGGACTTGAGCTCGTCCAGGAGCCGGGACTCGTCGCTCATGCGGTCGACGAGATAGCTGATCGGCCAGCGAGGCCGGTTGCCGAGGCGGCTGAGCGCGATCCGCAACGCGAGCGGCAGGTGACCGCACAGTGCGACGAGCTCGGCCACCGCCTCGGGTTCGGCCGCCGCCCGGCGACCGCCCAGCACCTGGGCCGCCATCGCGGCGCCGTCCTCGTTCGTCATCGTCCCCAGGGTCATCCAGTGCGCCCCGTCGAGATCGATGAGCCGCGTCCGGCTGGTGACCAGTACCAGCGCCTGACCGCTCTGCGGCAGCAACGGCAGCACCTGGGCGACGTCGCAGACGTTGTCCAGCAGGACGAGCAGCCGGCTCTCCGTCGTCATCGTCCGCCAGAGGGCGATCCGCGCGTCGGCCTCGGAGGGCAGGGCGTCGGTCTCCACACCGAGCATGCCCAGCAGCTTCTCCGCGGCGATCGCCGGTGACACCGGCGCGCCACCCGCGGTGTAGCCGCAGAGGTCGAGGGCGAGCTGCCCGTCCGGGTAGTGGTCGGCCGCCAGGTACGCGAAGCGCACGGCCAGCGACGTCTTGCCCACGCCGCCCATTCCGTCGATCGCGACGACCTGCGGCCCCTGGCCCGCCGGTTCGCTGAGGATCTCCTGCAACGCCGACAGTTCGGGCTCTCTGCCGATGAAGTCCGTGAGGTCGTAGGGCAACGAGCGCAGGGCCGTCCTGGGCACCGCCTTCGCGACGGGGTGCGGCACGCTCTCGGCCACCGGGGTCTCGATCGGCCCAGGAGCACCGAGCGCAGGGTCGTTGCGCAGAATGCGCTCGTACAGCGCGGAGAGCTCCCGGCTGGGGTCGATTCCCAGTTCCTCCACCAGCAACCGGCTGAGCTGCTGGTACTCGTTGAGCGCGTGCGCCTGCCGGCCGCAGCGGTACAGGGCCAGCATCAGCTGGGAACGAAGCCTCTCCCGCAACGGGTTGGCCGCCACGTGTTCCCGGAGCTCGCTCACGAGTTCCCGGGACTCACCGCGGGCCAGGCGCAGATCGGTGAGCTGTTCGACGGCGTCGAGATAGCGCTCCCGGAGCGCGACCTCCGCGGTCCGGATCGCCTGGCCACCGCTGCCCGCGAGCACCTCGCCCCGCCGCAGGGCCACCGCGGCCTGCAGGTGACCGGCGGCCTCCTCCCAGCTCTGCCGGGAGGTCGCTCGTCCCGCCTTCTCCAGCAGGTCCAGGAAGACCTTGAGATCCAGCTGCTCGACCGGCAGCTCGACCCGGTAACCCGGTCCCTCGGTCAGGATCAGCTCGCCACCAGAAGGGATCAGCTGGCGCAGCCGGGCGACCGCCTTGCGCACCTGGTGGGTCGCGGTGGCGGGAGGCTCCTCGTCCCACACGAAGTCGACCAGCTGCGAGACCGACAGGACCTGCCCGGCGTCGAGCAGCAGCGCGACCATGACCCGTTCCTGCACGGGGCCACCGAGATGAATCCGGCGGCTGCCCGCCCAGCACTCGAGCGAACCGAGCAGGTTGATCCGCAGGCCCTGCTCACCCGCCGGTTGCAAGGTCGACGAGAGACCTTTCGACGTGCCGGTCACATCGTCACCTCACTCAGATCGGGCTCATGCAGCCAAACGCATTTCGATCAGAGAACCGGGATTCGAGGCCGATCGACCTGCACCACCACCGAAGCTACTACGACACACAATACAGATCGGCGACCAATGCGAACAGATCATCGCTCCGCCACACAAGAGACTGGGCAATTGCCAGATTCTGCCTCTGCCACAATTTCAGCCGAACACAAAATCAGGGAAAACCCTAAAGGAAATGCGATACGCACTCAGCGCGACGTCGGCGGCAGGCAGCGGGTGCGCGCTACCTGCCGCCGACTCGGCCGTTCACGCCGACCAGGTCACTGGCAGCGAGTGGACTCCGTAGAGCAGCATGTCCGTGCGCAGCGGCACGTCTTCCGGTGCCACGTCCAGCCGGAGGTCGGGGAACTCCTGGAACAGCCGGGTGAAGGTCGTCCGCATCTCGATCCGGGCGAGCTGGTGGCCGAGGCACTGGTGGATGCCGTGGCCGAAGGCGAGGTGGTGGTGCGGGCCCTCGCGGCGCAGGTCCAGCTCGTCGGGGTTGCCGGGGAACTTCTTCGGGTCCCGGTTAGCCGTGGGCAGGTGCGCCAGCACGGTGTCGCCGGCCTTGATCACGTGCCCGTCGATCTCCACGTCCTCGAGCGCGGTGCGCAACGGTCCGAAGTGAGGGACCGAGAGGTAGCGCATCAGCTCCTCGACGGCGTTGTCGATGATCTCCGGTTCGTCCTTGAGGATCTTCAGCTGGTCCGGGTGCTGCAGGAGCGCGAAAGTGCCGAGGGCCAGCATGTTCGCCGAGGTCTCGTGACCGGCCAGGAGGAGCAGCAGCGCCATGTTCGACGCTTCCTCGTCGGTCGGTCCCCCGGAGACCAGCAGGCCGCTGAGCATGTCGTCGCCGGGGTTCTCCTTCTTCCTGGCGACCAGCTCGCGGAGGAAGCTCTTGATCCGGTTCAGGGCCGCCATCAGCTCCTCCGGCGAGGTGTCCTGACTCGCCAGCATCTCGGTGTCCTCCTGGAACCGGTGCCGTTCGTCGTAGTCGATGCCGAGCAGCGCGCAGATCACCAGTGACGGGATCGGGAGGGTGAAGTCCTTCACCAGGTCCGCCCGGTCGCCGAGCGAGCGCAGGTGCCTGATCTGGTTCTCGACGATCTCGCCGATCCAGCCGGACAGCTGGTTCATCCTGCGCACGGTGAACTGGCCCTGCAGCAGCTTGCGCAGCCGGGTGTGGTCCGGCGGGTCCTGGCTGACGAAGTTGCCGGGGTCGTCGGAGCCCTGGAACCGCGGGTCGAGCAGGTGGTGGTTGTCCCTGTCGCTGCTGAACTTGGGGCTGCCGAAGACCTCCCGCAACTGGTGGTAACCGGTGACGAGCCAGCCGACGTGACCGTCCGCGAACCTCAGTCTGCTCATCGGAGCCCTGTTCCGGATCGCGGTGATCTCGGCGGGCGGGTCGAACGGGTGCTCGCGTCCCAGTGGCAGTTCGTCGGAGATCAGTTCGGTCATCTCACACAACTTCCCGGTGCTCAGGAACGGAATTCCGCTTACTTGCAAGAACGGATCCATTGTCAACGGCCGCGACGCGAGTCAGGCCTTCCTGGCACAGATGTTCCGGTACTAATACTAATGTTCGACCGCCTCACGCAGTGCCGTGGTGATTCGACCGGCCCGTTCGTCCACCATCGCCGGCATCCGGTTGTTGAGGTAGGCGAATCCGACCTGCGCGCCGGTGTCGGCGAAGGCCAGTCCCCCGTTGGCGCCGTCGTGGCCGAACGAGGTGTCCGACAGCAGCGACCGGGCCGGACCGTCGAGGAGGAAGCCGGTGGAGAAGCGGATGCCGGGCGGCGTGAGCGCGCCTGGCCACGAGGTGCCGGACGAGCGAGGGATCAGAGCGTCCGCGATGCTCTCTTCGGTCAGCAAGGGCCCGATTCCCTGCGTGGACGTGACCGCCGTGCTGTAGATGCGGGCCAGGTCACGGGCGGTGGTGATGCCGTTCGCGGCCGGGATCTGCGCGGAGTGCAGCGCGGGTGAGTTGAAGTCGAGTCCGTGCTCGGGATCGATGGGCCGGAGGGGAAGAAGGCCTCCGAGGGTGACCGACCGGACGAACGTCGGCATGGCGAGGATCTTCCGCACCAGTTCGGCAGTCTGCGGAGAGGTGTCGACCGGGGCGGGCACGATCCGGGCGACTCGGGAGTGGAGGTCTTCCGGCAACCCGATCCACGCCTGTGCGGCGAGGGGCGCCGACAGGTAGTGGTCCAGCAGGTCGCCGGGGAGCCTGCCGGTGGCGCGGCGCAGGACTTCGCCGGTGAGCCAGCCGTAGGTCAGGGCGTGGTACGCGAACGTCGTTCCCGGGGTGAACTGGGGCCTGGTGGCCTCGATCGCGGTGACCACAGGCGTCCAGCGGGTCAGGTCGTCGAGATCGAGGTCGGCATCGATCGCGACCACGCCCGCGCGGTGGCTGAACAGGTCGCGAACGGTGGTGGTTTCCTTGCCGTGGGCCGCGTATTCGGGCCACAGCGACGTGACGGGCGCGTCGAAGTCCAGCAGACCCTCTTGCTGCGCAAGGTAGGCGGACAGCGCCATGAGTCCTTTGGTGACGGAGAAGGTCACCGCGAGGGTGTCCGCGGCCCAGCGCTCACCGGAGGTGGTGTCGGCGACTCCGGCGTGCAGATCCACCACCAGCCGGCCGTTCCGGTACACGGCGACGGCGGCGCCCGTTTCCAGGTTCTCGTCGAAATTGGCGCGGAAGGCGTCGGCCACCGGGCCGAATCCCTCGTCGGCGAATCCGTGGACTTCAGTCATGAGAGCGTCCCTTGTCCGGCCGCCGGTAGAGCAGGGCGGTGATGAGGGCGCCGGCGAAGAAGAGCCCGGCGGCCCAGGTGAAGGCGGTGGCGTAGCTGTCCAGGGCGGCCTGGCTCCGCACCGCCGGGTCGGCCGTGTTCCTGCCGGTCAGGTAGGAGAGGGCGGCACTGGCCGCGAGAGTGTTGAGCAGGGCCGTGCCGATGGAGCCGCCGACCTGCTGCATGACGTTGACGGTCGCCGAGGCGATACCGGCGTCCTGGGCGGGCACGCCGTGGGTGGCCAACGACATCGCGGGCGGGACGATGCCGCCCAGGCCGGCACCGATGACGATCAGCGGCGGCAGCACGCTGACCCAGTAGCCGGAGGTGAGGTCGAGGGCGGTGAGCCAGAGCAGGCCGGAGCCGGACAGGACGAAACCGGCCGGCAGCACCTTCCCCGCGCCGAGGGCGGGAACGAGCTTCGTGGTGGAGACCTGGGCGACGGCCATCATCGCCAGGATCATCGGCAGGTAGGCCAGACCAGTGGTGACAGGGGTGAAGCCGCGGTCGACCTGCAGGTAGTAGGTCAGGAACAACAGGACGCCGAACAGGCCCGCGCCGGTGACCAGCAGAGCGGCGAACGACGCGGCCCGGTCGCGGTCCCGCAGCACGCTCAGGGGCAGCAGCGGGTCCTCCGAGTGACGCTGCCAGAGCATGAACGCCACGATCAGCATGACTCCGGCGGCGAGGAATCCCCAGGTCAGGGGCGAGCTCCAGGAGTGCGACTCGGCGTTGGCGAAGCCGTAGACCACGGCGAACAGGCCCGCCGAGATCATCGCGGTACCGGGCAGGTCCAGCCGGGAACCGGCCTTGTCCCTGGTGTGGACCAGCAGCCGCGTTCCTCCGGCGACGACGGCAGCGGCGAAGACGACGTTGATGAACATGGTCCAGCGCCAGTCCAGGAACTGGGTCAGCGAGCCGCCGATCAGCAGGCCGAGCACCGTGCCCGAGGCCCCGATCGCGCCGAAGACGCCGAACGCCCTGGCGCGATCCTTCGTCCCGGTGAAGGTGGTGTTCAACAGCGACAGGACGGCCGGAGCGAGCAGAGCGGCGAACACGCCCTGCAGCGCGCGGGCGGTGACCAGGACGGCGAACGAGGGCGCGATGCCGCCGATCGCGGAGGCGATGGCGAATCCGGCCCCGCCGATGAGGAAGGCCGGTTTGCGGCCGAAGAGGTCGGCGAGCCGTCCTCCCGGCAGGAGCAGTGCGGCGAAGGCCAGCGCGTAGGCGGTGATGACCCACTGCCGCGAGCCGTCGGAGAACCCGAGGTCGGCCTGGGCCGACGGCAGGGCGATGTTCACGATGGTGGTGTCCAGCACCACCATCAGCTGGGCCAGGCCCAGCACGGCGAGGACGTGCCCGCGACGGGGCGCGGTCACACCATCGGTTTCGAGGACCGCGGCGGTGCTCATGGCGAACTCCAGTTCGTTGCGGCGGTTCACGGGCGGCGGGCGATCCAGGTGGTGCGCGTGGTGCGCACGCTCAGGTCGTCGCGACGGGCGATGTCGTCCAGCAGGGCGTCCAGGGAGGCCAGGTCGTCCGCGTCGAGGAGGCCGGTGGCGTGCGAACGCAGCTTCGCCAGGCAGATCTGGGCGTAGTCGTTCAGCAACGACCCGGCCTGCGTGCCGTCGAGGCGGATCTCGAACGGGCGCCGTTCCTCGATCGTGAATCCGGCGTCCTGGAGCTGGCCGGTCCACTCGTGGGGCGGCTGGGTGTTCGTGGCGGCGTGCAGGCGGGCCTCCAGCTGGCCGACGCCGGTGTCCTCAGGCAGGAACCGGGGGAAGAAGTCCATCTCGGTGACGGCCAGCAGCCCGCCCGGCCGCAGGTTCTCGAACGCCCGCGCGAGGGTGCGGCCGGGGTCGGCCACGTGGTGCAGGAATGCCGCGGCCCAGATCAGGTCGTACGGAGCGCCCTCACCGATCTCGGTCCAGGGCTCGTCGAGATTCACCTCCAGCGTGCTGATCCGCTCGGCGACCCCGTGCGCGGCGGCCTGCTTGCGCAGGCGGTGCAGCATCTGCGGGGAGATGTCCACCGCCGTCACCGCCGCCGAACCGAACTGACGGGCGAGAGCGAGACTGCCCGTGCCGGGGCCGCTGCCCAGGTCCAGGATCCGCGCCGGGGCGGGGTGGGCGAGAGCGGCGAGCCGGCCGGTCAGTTCCGCCAGGTAGGAGGCCAGGACCTCGGCGTCCAGTTCCAGCAGCCGCGCCAGCGCGATGTCGGAGCCGCCTGCGCGCTCGTGCTCGATGTGACCGTGGACGTCGTGGCGTGTGTTCATGCTTCGACGGTAGATCGATCATTGCCACCACGTCATACACTCTTGCCGGTGGAGCAAGAATCAACGTTGGACGTCACCGTTCGGATGCGAATCAGGTCCCTGCGCAAGGCACGAGGCTGGTCGCTGGACAACCTCGCCGAACGCGCGGGCGTCAGTCCGTCCCAGCTCAGCCGCATCGAGACCGGGCACCGCCGGCTGAGCCTCGACCAGCTCACCGCCATCTCCTCCGCGCTGGGCAAGTCCCTCGACGAGCTCGTCGAGTCCCCCGACGACTCCGACGTGGTCATCCGCCCCGACCGCGACGACAGCCGCGGCCTGACCACCTGGCTGCTGAGCAAGGACAACGGCCCACCGGGCCTGACCGTCGCCAAGATGCGGATCACCGACCAGGCGGGCGGCATCACCCCGGACGACCTCGGCGTCCACCCCGGCCGGGACTGGTTCACGGTGCTGTCCGGCACCGTCGTCCTCTACCTCGGCGAACGCGTCATCCGCGTCGAGGCCGGTCAGGCCGCCTCGTTCTCGACCATGACCCCGCACGCCATCCGTAGCGACCGCGGCCCGGCCGAGATCCTCTGCATCCTCGACCACAACAGCGAACGCGCCCACCTCCACCCTTGAGCCGTCACAACCCGGAGGTGTTGTGGGGCTCGATCAGGCCGTAGTGGTGTGCGAAGCGCACGGCGTGCACGCGGTCCCGGAGGTCGAGCTTGGCCAGCACCCGCGACACGTGCGACTTGATCGTTTCGCCGCTGACGTAGAGCTGGTCGCAGATCTCGGCGTTCGTGAATCCCGCGGCCATCAGCAGGAACACCTCGTGCTCGCGCGGAGTGAGCCGTTCGAGTCCTGGCGCCGCGGTGCGGGCCGGGACGGTCGCGGCCAGCGTTTCGGCCAGTCGAGGCGCGAGCCGGCGGGTGATCGTCGGGTCGATGTAGGTGTCGCCCCTGGCCGCGACGCGGATCGCGGTGACCAGTTCCTCCGGAGGCAGGCTCTTCAGCAGGAACGCGCTGACGCCCGAGGCGAGCGCCGTCCGGACGTACTCGTCGGTGTCGAAGGTGGTCAGCAGGACGATCTTGAGCGGATGCGTGCCGGACGAACGGAGTTCGCGGGCCGCCGCGAGGCCGTCCAGCTTGGGCATGCGCACGTCGAGGACGGCCACGTCCGGGCGCAGGGACCGGGTCGTCTCGACCGCGCTGTAGCCGTCCCCGACGTCGGCGACGCACTCCATGTCCGGCTGCGCGTCGAGCACCGCGCGCAGGCCGGATCGGAACACCGCGTGGTCGTCGGCGATCAGGATGCGCAGGGTCATGATCCGGTTCCCGTCGGCATCGTCACGGTGCTCTCCCAGTACTGGCCGTCCCCGGCCGGTCCCGCCGACATGGAGCCACCCAGTGCCTCCGCCCGCTTGCGCATTCCGGCCAGGCCGACGCCCAGACCCTGGTGCCCCGCAGGGACATCCCGGGAATTGTCCTCAGTGGACCGGATCCGGTTGCGCGCGGTCACCGACACGTGGTCACCGCTGTACTCGAGTTCCACCCGGGCCAGTCCTCCATCGCCGTGCCGCAACGCGTTCGTCATCATCTCCTGCACCACCCGGTACAACATCGTGTCGATGCCGCGCGGTACCGGACGAGGATCGTCGTAGACGACGAAGCTGACCTGGAGCCCGGACGCGCGCACCCCGTCGAACAGGTCCGGGAGCTTCGCGAGACCTGGCTGGTCTGGAGACGCCTCGCCCTCGTGCAGCAGCGAGAGCAAGCGTCGCAGGTCGATCATCGCCGCCCGGCTGGACCCCTCCACCGCGGCGAGCGACGTCCGCACCGGGCCGGTGCCCGCGCCGTCGAGGTTCAGCCGCGCGGCCGTGGCGTGGACACCGATCGCGCTCACGTGATGCGCGATGACGTCGTGCAGGTCTATCGCGATCGCCTCGCGCTCCCTTGCCAGCGCCTGGTTCAGTTCGGCCTCGGCGTCCCGCACGGCGGCCTCCCGCTGGTTGCGGAGTTCGTCCACATAGGCCTTGCGACCGGTGGTGTAGCGGCCGACCAGCCACGGCAGCAGTGAGTTGGCGACCACCAGCGACAGCACGTTCACCGGCGCCGTCAAACCGCTGATCACCAGTGACGACAGCACGCCGAGCGCGAGGACGACGAGCGATCCCTTGGCGGACCAGCCCTTCAACCAGGCGCCCGCGCGATAGGCGGCGACCAGCTGCCCGGCGGTGCTCGCGCTGCGGCCGGGCAGGACGAGGGCCAGCACCGGGACGAGGACGGCGTGGACGAGCGCGACCCACCCGGACAGCCGCGGCGCCGTCGCCAGCGCCGCGTCGGCGACGACGATTCCGGCCAGGAACAGGAGGTTCGCCGATCCCAGTTCGGGCCCGCGCGTCGCGAAGCTCACCACGTCGGTCACCAGGCACGCGGCCGCCACCATGATCGACTGCCGGGCCAGCGACCGCGCCACGGGCTGATCGTCCCTTGACCGGAGCACCCGGCGGGCCGCCGTCTTCCCGAAGGCCGTTGCGCTGCTGAACATCCGGACATTGTGTCCGGCGCGGGACCGCCAGTAGTCCCCCTGCAGGGGGAGAAACGATCACGGCGCAGGGCGACGATCCGTGCGTCCCGGCTCCCTAGCGTTTCGTCCACCAGTTCGTTTCGTGGAAGGAACATCCCGTGAAGATCCGTGTGACCGGCAAGCTCGCCGCACTCGCCTGCGGCTTGGCGTTGTTCGTGTCGTCCTGTGGTTCGGACACCGCCCCCGCGGCACCGGAAGCGGGGAATGTCGTGCAACCCGAACTGGACGAGCTCACCGCGGCCGGTGGCGTTCCCGGCGCGGAGGCACTCCTGCGGGACAAAGATCAGGTGCGCACCTCGACCAGCGGTGTCGCGAACCTCGCCGACAAGACACCGATGATCTCCGACGGCCGGATCCGGGCCGGCAGCATCACGAAGTCCTTCGTGGCCACCGTGGTCCTGCAACTGGTGGCGGAAGGCAAGGTCGACCTGGACGCGCCGATCGAGAAGTATCTGCCAGGACTCGTGGCAGGCAACGGCAACGACGGCACGAAGATCACCGTCCGCCAACTCCTCCAGCACACCAGCGGGCTGCCGAACTACCTGGGCAAGCTGGCGGGCATCGATCCGGAGACCCTCCGCAACCAGGGAGCGAATCCTGCCGAACTGGTCGCGACCGCCGTGCAGCAGCCCTCGCTCTTCGCCCCCGGCACCGGCTGGACCTACTCCAACACCAACTACATCGTCCTCGGCATGCTGGTCGAGAAGGTCTCCGGCGACAGCCTCTCCCAGCAGATCGACCGGCGCGTCGTCCGTCCCCTGAACCTGACCAGCACCTACCTCCCCGGCCGCGGCGACACCGAACTCCCCCAGCCGCACGCCATCGGTTACGTGCCAGGCAAGAGCGGCGTGATCGACTTCAGCGACTACGACTCGACGCTCGCGTGGGCGGCAGGCGGACTGATCTCCACGGCGAGGGACATCGCGACGTTCTACGACGCGTTGCTGGGCGGCCGCGTCCTGCCGCCCGCCCAGCTTCAGGCGATGAAGTCTGCCGTGCCCGCGCCGAACCTCGGGGTGGCGAACGCGTCCTACGGACTCGGCCTGTTCACCGTGCCGCTCCCCTGCGGAGGCCAGTACTGGGGCCACGAAGGATCCACCTTCGGCTACATGTCGATGGCCGGCGTCGGCCCGGACGGTCGCATCGCCGTCATCGCGGTGAACGCCTACCCCGTGAAGCCCGAGACGTCGGGCGCGATCATGTCGACGTTCGCCACCGCGTTGTGCGGCAAGTGACCGGCGTGCGCGCTACTCGGTGAACATGGTGAACGACCGCATCTGGTCGAAGCGCGCGGCGGCGAGATCGTCCGAGCTGATCAGGAAGCACCCGTAGTACACCTCGCTCTCCGTGTGGAACTGGGCGAGCGGCACCCAGTCCCGGCTCAGCCGGTCCGCCTCCTCGTGCAGCAGGCGGAACCACTCCGCGCTGTGCAGTTCGGGGCCGTCTCCAGGCCGGTCGCCGAGGTGGACGGACGCCATCTGCGTCCACGGGCCGTCCTGGCCGCCGATCTCGGAGCAGTACCCACCGAGGCGGAGCGCGGCGGACCTGGCCGGCGCCGGCCAGAGTTCGCCGACCAGCGCGCACAGGTCGTCGATGTGCTTCAGCTCGTCGAAGAGCTGCTTCACGGTGTCCGACTGGAACTCGACGTCGCGGTCCTCGATCCAGTCCGGCAGAACCGGCTGAACCCACGCGGAGAGCCGGCTCTCGGGGATGAGGAACGGGATCTCCTCGTGGAAGAACGTCCTGCTGTCGTGGCCGGACGGCGGTGCCGCCACCGCCGTGTCCGTTCCGGCCGGGACGTACAGTGCTCGCGCGTAGTGCGACTCGGCACCGGGGGAATGTTCTTCCATGTCCTCCTCGTGGTGCAGGAACAACAGCAGCGAGCCGTCTTGTGGCAGGGCGAGCCCTTCGGCCCGCGGAAGGGCCGCGAGGTCCACCGAGCCGACGAACGGCAGCGGGTCTCCGCCACCCGGCCACTCCGCGCCCACCGGTAACCGGGGCAGTCCCCCGAGTTGCCCGACGCCCTCCTCCTCGGCGCCGGCCGCACCCGTCCAGATCGCGAACCGGAGCTGGTCGGAGAACTTGCCGACCTCGTCGTCCGGGAGGTCACGATCGAGTGCGGTGCTGCGGAACTGCTCATAGCGATTCATGGCGCAGCATGATCGCAGACAGGTGAGAGCGCTCCCTCGAACGGTCCCGAACTCACGCGCCCTGGTGCTGGACGATCTGGATCAGGTTGCCGCAGGTGTCGTCCAGCACCGCGGTCGTGACCGGGCCCATGTCCAGCGGTTCCTGGGTGAACTTCACGCCCAGCGCGCTCAGCCGGTCGAACTCCGCGCGCACGTCGTCGACGGCGAACTGGGTCGCGGGGATGCCATCCGCCACCAACGCGTTCTTGTACGGCTTGACCGCGGGGTGGCCGTCGGGTTCGAGCAGAAGTTCGGTGCCGTCGGGGTCTTCCGGCGAGACGACGGTCAGCCAGCGGTCCGCGCCGATCGGCACCTCGGTCTTCTTCACGAAGCCGAGGACGTCGGTGTAGAAGCCGAGCGCCTTGTCCTGGTCGTCGACGAAGACGCTGGTCAGGTGGATCTTCATGGGGTGTCCTCCGGTCGCGGCCTGAGCCATCGCTCGACGATGTGCTCCAGCGGTTCGGTGTCGAGGTCGTGGAACTTGTAGCGGCCCTCACGGCGTGACCGGACCAGGCCGGCCGCTTCCAGCACGGCCAGGTGCTGGCTGACCGCCTGCCGGGTCAGGCTCAGGCCGTGCTTGGAGATCAGCCGGGTGCAGATCTCGAACAGCGTCTGGCCGTTGCGCTCGGTCAGCTCGTCGAGGATGAGCCTGCGGTTCGGATCCGCCAGTGCCTTGAAGAGCTCGCCTTCCACGCTCAGCACAATAGGCAAGTCTCCGCTTGCCTGCAAGCAGAGACTTGCCTGACACGCGTTAGCTCAGACGCCGGGCCCCACGGCGGAACCTCGTCGCGAGGCGATCGAACGCCTCCGCGAGCTCGTCTCCGTCGATCACCTCGATGTCGACGTCGAGCTGCGCCATCCACAGCGCGAGGCGGTCCGGGTCGTCGGAACCCACGTCGACACGGCACGTGGACTCGTCGACCGCCTCGACGTCGACCGGGATGTGGATCTTCGCGGCGATCTCGGCGGCCGGAGCGTGCATGAGGACGCGAGCGCGGTACTTCCAGGCGCCTTTGCTGACACGGGCGACGACGTACTCGACGGCGTCGTTCTCCGGAATCGCGCGCGGCCGGAACCGCGCGCCCGTCAGCGCCTGCCGAACCATGCGGTCGACGCGGAAGACCCGCCAGTCGTCGCGGTCGAGATCCCACGCGAGCAGGTACCAGAGCGCTCCCCAGCTCACCAGCCGTTGCGGTTCGGTGTGGCGCGCCTCTTCGTCGCCGCCGGGCTTCGTGTAGCCGAACCGGAGCCGTTCGTGAGCGCGGATCGCCGCGGCGACGGCGCCCAGGACGGAGACGTCGAGCGACGGCCTGGCCCCTGGAACGACGCTCGTCGCCTCGCGCACCGACTCCACGCGCCGACGCAGACGCGAGGGCAGCACCTGCTCCAGCTTCGCGAGCGCGGTGAGCGATGTCTCTTCCACCCCAAGCCTTTGGGTCGCGACCACACCCAGTCCGACCGCGACGGCGACGGCCTCGTCGTCGTCGAGCAGCAGCGGGGGCATCGCCGTCCCCGCGGCCAGCCGGTACCCGCCCGCGACGCCGGGACGCGCGTCCACGGGATACCCGAGCGACCGCAGCTTGCCGACGTCCGCGCGCACCGTCCTCGTGCTCACGCCGAGCCGGTCGGCGAGTTCGGTGCTCGTCCAGTCGCGCTTGAGCTGGAGCAACGACAGCAGTTCGAGCAGACGGGCCGAGGTCTCCAGCATGTTCGCGATCTTTCCAGCAATTGCGGAAGCCAACCTGCCGCATTGCCTGAAAACGTCTGCGTCATGAACGAGAACAACGCACTCACGCCGTTCCGCGTCGACATCCCGCAGGCGGACGTCGACGACCTGCGCAGCCGGCTGGCGCACACGCGCTGGCCGAACCCCGTGCCGGGCCGGGACGATCGCAGCGACTTCAGCCGCGGGATCCCGCTGACGTACCTGAAGGAGCTCGCCGAGTACTGGCGCGACGGGTTCGACTGGCGTGCGCAGGAGGAGAAGCTCAACGAGCACGACCAGTTCACGACGGTCGTCGACGGCCAGACGTTCCACGTCGTCCACGTGCGCTCCGCGAACCCGGAGGCCACCCCGCTGGTCCTGAACCACGGCTGGCCGAGCTCGTTCGTCGACTACCAGCGACTCGTCCCGCTGCTGACCGACGAGTTCCACGTGATCATCCCGTCGCTGCCCGGCTTCGGGTTCTCCACCCCGCTGTCGAGCACCGGCTGGGAGCTGGCGCGGACGACGGAGGCCTACGCCGAGATCATGACGCGACTCGGCTACGAGAGGTTCGCGGCCCACGGCACCGACGTCGGCGCGGGCACCACCGGCCGGCTCGCCGCGATCCACCCCGAGCGCGTCATCGGCACGCACATCGGCGTCGACTCCCTGCTGCTCGGTCTGCTCGGCGACAAGTTCCCCTTCCCCGAGGGCCTGTCCGACGACGAGACCGCCCAGATCGAGGCGAGGCGCACCGAGCACACGGCCGACCGCGGCTATCTGCTGATGCAGGACCACCGTCCCGACACGATCGGCGCGGCGCTCACCGACTCCCCGGTCGGTCAGCTCGCGTGGATCGCCGAGAAGTTCAGGACCAGGACCGGCGACACCTACCGGACGCCGGACGAGACGGTCGACCGCGACCAGCTCCTCACGAACGTCAGCCTGTACTGGTTCACCCGCAGCGGCGAGTCGAGCGCCCAGTTCTACTACGAGTCGGAGCACTCCGGACTCCCCCTGGTCATGGCGGCGGGAGTGCCGTCCGGCTGGGCCGTGTTCGGCACCCACCCGCTGATGCGCCGCGCGATGGACCCGGGGAAGGCGATCGGCCACTGGAGCGAGTTCGCCGAAGGCGGCCACTTCCCCGCGATGGAGGAGCCGAAGCTGCTCGCGGACGACATCCGCGCCTTCTTCCGCGGCATCTCCTGACCGCGCGTCCGGCGGTGGTCCCGCGATCTCCGGGGTGAGTTCACCACGACGAGATCGTTTGACCGCTTTCCGCGAAAGGGTGTCGCACCGAGGTTTTCGGCCGAGGAGGTGGGCGGTGGGCTGCTGTCCTCCGTCCCTGCCTCGGGCCGAAAACCCCGGTGTGGCGGGACTCCACTGTGGACAGGCCGCTGCCAGAGCCGACGACCGATCGGGAACGGCCACACCGACGACGAGATGCCCCAGCACGTTTTCCTTACCTCACAGGGGTTCGCTGGACTAGGCTCAGGATCGGAATCTCAGCGAACCCTCCGATGGTTACGGTCAGCGCGGATCCGAGGAGCTACCGACGTGGTCGAGACGCACGACATCGTTCGCCCACCCGCCGAACTCAGCGCGGCCCTCGCGGTCCTCGGCAGTGCGACGGCCAGCGCCGAGCTCAGCCGCATGGGCATCCGCAGCGCGTTCATCCGCGGGCCGGTCTCGGTGACGCCCGGAATGCGCGTGGCGGGACCGGCGCTGACGTTGCAGTTCCTGCCCAAGCGGGAGGACCTCTACCCCGTCGACGAGTACGAGGAACCGGAGAAGCAGCTGCACCGGCACGTCATGTACCACGCCCAGCCCGGCGACATGATCGTCGTCGACGCGCGCGGTGACATGAGCAGCGGTGTGTTCGGCGAGATGATGCTGACCTACTTCAAGGGCCGCGGTGGCGCCGGCGTGGTGATCGACGGGTGCCTGCGCGACACCGGCGAGGCCAAGCAGCTCGGCCTCGGGCTGTGGATCCGCGGCGCCACACCGAACTACCACGCCCAGACCGACATCGTCCCGGCCGCCGTCAACGTGCCGGTGGCGTGCGGTGGCACGCTCGTCGTGCCGGGCGACATCGTCGTCGCCGACGACGACGGGGCCGTGGTCGTGCCGGTCAAGCTCGCGCCCGCTCTCGTCGCCGTCGCCCAGGAGCACGCGGAATGGGAGGAGTTCTCCCGGATCCGGCTCTCCGAGGGTGGTGATCTGCGGCGGTACTACCCGCTGTCGGACGAGGCCCGGCCCGAGTACGAGCGGTGGCGCGCCGAGCAGGGCCGAGCCTGACTCAGCTCCACAGCCGGTCGTGGCTCGACTCCGCGTCCCAGTGCGTCGTCTCGGCGAAGAACACCGGATCGCGCGGATCGAGATGGCGTTGCAGGAGTTCCTCGTCGAGGTCACCGAATCCCAGTCCTGGCGTGTCCGGCACCGTGATGTGGCCGTCCTGGATCAGCGGTCGCGGCAGGCCGGTGACGAGGTCGCTCCAGAACTCCACTTCGGCCGCGTGGTGTTCGAGTGCGAGGAAGTTCTCCGTGGCCGCGGCCAGGTGCACGCACGCCATCGTCGCGATCGGTGACGCCGCCAGGTGCAGCGCCATCGCGATCCCGCGTTCCTGCGCGTGGTCGCCGATCCGCTTGGTCTCCGCGATCCCGCCCGCCGTTGCCGGATCCGGGTGCACGACGCGGATGGCGCCGGCGTCGAGCAGCGGCCGGAAGCCGTCGAGCAGGTAGATGTCCTCCCCCGTGCACGTCGGGACGGCGACCGCCTCGGTGAGCTGACGCCACTGGTCCGTCAGCTGCCACGGGATCAGGTCCTCGATCCACGCCAGGGTGAACGGTTCCAGCGCGCGGCCGATCCGGATGCACGAGTCGAGAGCGATGTGGCCGAAGTGGTCGGCGGCCAAGGCGATGTCGTAGCCGACGACGGAGCGAACCGCGTCCACATAGGACGCCAGGTGGTCGACTCCCTTGGCGGTGACCTGGATGCCGGTGAACGGGTGCATCGTCGTCAGGTCCGCGCGGGCACCCGGCGGCGCGATCAACGCCCCCGGCACGTCCCACAGCAGGTCGATGCCCACGTCCATCTTCAGCATCGTGAACCCGAGCCGCTTGCGGTCCAGCAGCCGGGCGCCCATCGCGTGCGGGTCCGGCAGCGACGGAGTGTCGGCGTAGCACCGGATCTCGTCCCGGAACCGGCCCCCGATCAAGGCGTACGCGGGCACTCCGTACGCCTTGCCCGCCAGGTCCATCAACGCCATCTCGACGCCCGAGACCCCGCCGCCCTGACGGCCGTGGAACCCGAACTGCCTGATCTTGCGGAAGATCTTGTCGAGGTTGCAGGGGTTCTCGCCGATCAGCCGGCTCTTGAGCACGAGCGCGTAGGTGGCACTGGCCTGGTCGCGCACCTCCCCGTAGCCGACCAGGCCCTGGTTCGTGTCGATCCTGATGATCGACGAACGGAACGGCACCCCGGCCACAGTGGCCACCCGCAGGTCCGTGATGCGCAGATCGCTAGGCCGGGACCCCGTCGCGACGTGCTCCTCCGTGATCGTCTCGCTCATCCCTTCACGGCCCCCGCGGTGAGGCCCTCGGTCAGGAACCGCTGCCCGAACCCGTACATGACCACGACCGGGATGCTGATCAGCAACGAGGCCGCGGCCAGCTGTCCCTGCGGCACGACGTCGCCGAAGATCATCGACTGCATGCCGACGGGCAGCGTCTTGTAGTCGTCCTTGGTGATGAACACGAAGGCGAACAGGAACTCGTTCCACGCGTTGGTGAGCGTGAACAGCGCGACCGCGAGCAGGCCCGGTTTGGCCAGTGGCAGCACGATCCTGATGAACGCGCCGAACCGCGTGCAGCCGTCGACCAGCGCGGCCTCCTCGAGATCGGCCGGGATCGACTTGAAGTAGCCGACGAGCAGCCACGTCGCGAACGGCAGGGTGAACGTCGGATAGGCGAGCACCAGCGACCACAACGAGTCGTTGAGCCCGATCCCGCTCATCATCTGGTACAGCGGGATGAACAGCAGCGCGCCCGGCATCACGTAGGTGAGCAGGATCGTCACCGTGAAGCTCTCCGAACCCCGGAACTTCAGCCGCGCCAACGCATAGCCCGCCAGCGCCGCGCAGACCAGGGCGATCGCGGTGGACGCCACCGACACCAGGATCGTGTTGACGTACCAGGTGCCGAACGCCCTGTCGGTGAACAGGTTGGTGAACTGCTGGGTGGTCCACGGGGTCGGCCACAGGTCATCGGTGCGCGCGACGATCTGGTCGTCGGACTTGAAGGCCGTGACCGTCATCCAGTAGAGCGGGGCGAGCACGAAGGCCAGCAACGCCACGAGCGCGACCCCGCTGCCGGTGCCGCTGACCACCCGCGCGGCCAGCTGGTTGCCCCGCGCGGCGAGCACGGAGACGACCCGTCCGACCGCGGCCGCGAGCACCACGAACACGCCCAGTACGAGCGCGGCCTTCCACACGATGTGCGGCGAAGCCCAGACCAGCAGGAGCACCGACGCCACGACGATCACCCACGGCATCGCCTTGCGCTGCGCGGGAGTCAGCCGCCTGCGCCCCAGGTCGCCCGCGCCCGGAAGGTCGTTGCGGCGCATCATCCGCACGAGGATCACCACGAGGATCGCGACGATCGGCAGCATCACCAGCGTGACCGCGGCGCCCGCGCCCAGCTGCAGCTGCTGGATGGCCTTGGAGTAGGCCACCATCACGTACGGGGCGGTGGCGTCGCCCGGCCCGCCCTGGGTCATCAGCCAGATCAGGTCGAAGTTGTTGAACGTCCAGATCGACGACAGCAGCACCGTCACGATCATCACGTGCCGCAGACCGGGCAGCGTGATGTTCACGAAGCGCTGCCACGGCGAGGCACCGTCCACCATGGCCGCCTCGTAGAGGTGGCTGTCGATGGCCTTGAGCCCCGCGAGGAACGTCACCGTGAAGAACGGGATGCCCTTCCAGACGTTGACCAGGATCACCGACGGCATCGCGAGCGCCGGATCCGAGAGCCACTCCGCCGGCCACCGGTCGACCAGCCCGATCGAGGCGAGGACGGGCCCGATGCCGGAGTCGGTGAGCAGGACGTTGACGCTGCCGAAGATCGGGTCGAACAGCGACCGCCAGGTGAAGGCCGTGACGACCGTCGGCACCACCCACGGCAGCAGGATCACCCCGGCCAGGAACGCCCGGCCGCGGCGCATGTGGTGCAGCATCATCGCCGCGATCAGGCCGAGGACGACCTTGAAGATCTCGGCGTACGCGGTGAAGACGAACGAGTTGAGAACTCCCTTGTGGAACAGGGAGTCGTTGATGAGGGCCGTGTAGTTGTCCAGCCCGACGAAGACCGTCTCCGCGCCGTGCCGTTCCGTGGTGCTGGTGAGGACGGAGTCGACGATCGGGAACAGGATCAGGCCCGCGACCAGCACCAGCGTCGGCCCGATGAACACCGCCGCGAGGCGCCAGTCACGCCCGAGCAGCCGCTGCGACCTGGTGAACGGCGAGGACGCGCTCGGCGCCGGACTGGCCGGCGCCGGTCGCTCACGAACGACGGTCACTGCTTGTAGCCCTGCTGCTCGAACACCTGCACGATCCGGGCGTGGGTCGCGGCGACGGCGTCGGCCGGTTTGGTGCCCTGGATGACCGACTGCATCATGTCCGTCAGCACGTACGCGGCGGTGGCGGCCTGTTCGCCCGGACTCGGCGCCTGGGGGAACGCGAACCCGGTCCTGGTGGTCACCGGGAGCTTCGTGCGGGTCTGCTCCCGCAGGGCGGGGAACGCCTGGTCACCGGTCGTGTAGTACGGATCGGAGTCCCACACCTTGTCCCACGAGGGGTTCACCAGGCACGGCGCTCCCTTCGCGACACCGAGCAGCGCGGTCCCGCTCACCATGTACTTCGCGACCACCTTGGCGAGGTCGGCGTTCTTCGCCCCCTTGAAGATGACGAACGAGTTGGACTCGCCGAACGCGAGCGGCTTGTCCAGCGCCGGTCCGGTGGCTCCGTTGAACGGGTGGGTGTTGCCGTACACCGGGTTGTTCTTGGTCTTCGAGTCGGCGTAGACGCTGAACTGGTTGAGCGTGAGCCCCAGGATCTGGGCCAGCCAGTTCTCGTTGTTGCTCGAGTCGGTCCAGCTGCCGATCCCCGGTGGCAGCATCGGCGTGTACTTCGGGTTCGTGTAGATGTCGCCGATGAACGTGACGGCCGCGACGGTCTCCGGCGAGTTGAACACCACCTTCGTGCCGGTGTTGTCCGCGATCGCGCCGCCGTAGCAGTTGATGACGTTCGCGATGAAACCGTTGGCGTCGCCGGAGCGGTTCACCGTGAGGCCCCAGCCGAACCGCTTCTTGGCCGGATCGGAGACCGCCAAGGCGTTGTCGCGCAGCTCTTCCCACGAGTAGTAGGGCTTGAGCTGGAGTCCCTTCTCCTGGTACCAGTCCTTGCGCAGGTACATCGCGGACGCGATGAAGTGGTACGGGATCGCGAACCAGCGCCCGTCGAACACGCAGTAGGTGCTCGCCTCCGTCGCGGGTTCCCCGTAGAGCTTGCGCATCTCCTCGACCACGTCGGTGACGTCGGTGAGAGCGCCGAGGTTGTGCAACTGGCCGACGAACCGCCGGTCGCTCACGAAGGCGAAGTCACGACTGGTGCCCGCCTTCACCTCGGCGTCCATCTTCGCGACCATGTCCCCGGCGTCACCGGAGACCAGGTCGTTGCGGACGGTGGTGCCGGTCGCCTGCGCGAACACCTGCAGCGACTTGTCGAGCGCCTTGTTGGCGGACTCCGAGTACAGCTTCTGCGAGAGCATCCCGACCTGCCCGCCGCGCAGCGAGGCGGCCTGGTCGAGCAGTGCCTGGGGCACTTGGACGTCGACTTGCGGCGCCGCGGGGCTTCCACCTCCGCAGCCGGCGAGACCGAGCACGCCCAGCGCGCTCACACCGAGGAAGGTGCGCCTTGATAAGCCAGAATTGTCTTCCATGACAACAACAACTCCTCTCGCGTCCGGCCATGCGGACGCGTACCGACGGGGGCGACGTTGCAACCGGCGGGACAGCGGGGCGAGAGCCGCGCTGCCGGGTCGTTCATGCGGCGAAGGACGCCGAACTGCTGAAGCGTTGTCTGGCGAAATGGCCGTGCGGCGCTAACGCCGCCGGGCACTCCTGGTCTGCTGCTCCTTCTCCGCGAGGAGGTTGGAGTTGTTGGCGAGGTGTTTGCGCATCGCCGCGCGGGCACGGTCGGGATCGCGCGCCACGAGCGCTTCGTAGATCTCGGTGTGGTCGGCGGTGGCCTTGCGCAGCGCGGCCGGTGCCTCGTTGGTGATGCGCCGGCTGGCCGTGCCGAGCCAGCGGGCCGAGTACATGATCCGGTCGAGCAGGCGGTTGTCCGCGGCCCGGCAGATCTCCATGTGGAACTCGTGGTCGACCTCGAGGTACGCGTTGGGATCCGCCTCGAGCGCCGACATGCGGTCGATCTCGCCCCTGAGCCGGTCCAGCGCCTCGTCGGTGGCGCTGGCCGCGGCCATCGCGGCGAGTTCCGGTTCGAGCAGCACGCGCATCTGGTGCAGCTCCTGCAACAGCTCGCCGACGGTCTCCGACGGCAGCCACTCGATCAGCAACGGACTCAGGTAGTCCCACTCCGCGGGGGGACGCACGACGACGCGCTTTCCCTGTGCGACGTCCACGATGTCGAGCGACGCGAGGATCTTGAGCGTCTCCCGCGCCACCACGCGGGACACCCCGAACTCCTGGGAGATGTCGAGCTCCGACGGGGCCCGGCCGTCCTCCATCTCGCCGCTGACGATGCGGCGGGTCAGGTGTGCCGCCACCTGGACCGGAAGAGTGCGGACCTTGACAGGATCCGGAGACTCTTGTCCCCTTTGCATGTCATCAGCTTATAGGACAAGTTGGAGAAAGCGACAGTCCGTCTCATATGCACGACCCAGCGCTGGGAGAGCAAATGCGGATTGTGAACGTCACGACGGCAGTGGTGGCCTACCACGGCGAGGCCACCCTGGTGCGGATCGACACCGACGAGGGCATCAGCGGGTTCGGCGAGGCCAACCCCGACGCGGGTGCCGGCGCGGTGGTCGGAATGATCAACCACCTCAAGCCCCTCCTGATCGGCGAGGACCCGCGCAACGTCGAGCGCTGCTGGGAGAAGTTGCGGCGCAACAAGGTCTTCGCGGGCCCCCAGGGCGGGGTGTTCGTGATCGCCCTGTCCGGCATCGAGCTCGCACTGTGGGACCTCGCGGGCAAGGCCGCGGGTCAGCCGGTCTACCGGATGCTCGGCGGGAAGTTCCGCGACCGGATCCGCCTCTACGCCGACTGCGGCGACGGCGACGACCCGGCGGGGTCCGTCGCCGGATGCGTCGACCGGGCCCAGCGGATGGTCGCCGAGGGCTTCACCGCCATCAAGTTCGACATCGACAACCTGCACCACCCCGCCAAGTTCGACGCCTTCAACCACACGATCAACAACGCCGAGCTGCGCTCGATGACCGAACGGGTGGCCGCCGTGCGGGAGGCGATCGGACCGGACGTCGACCTGGCCATCGACCTGCACGCCCGCTACGACGTGCCGAGCGCGTGCCGGATCTCGTGGGAGCTCGAACCGTTCCGCCTGATGTGGCTGGAGGAACCGCTGCCGGCGGAGAACGTCGACGCGCTGGCGCGGGTGCGCGCGCAGACCCGCACGCCGATCTGCGCGGGCGAGAACCTCTATCTGCGGTGGGGTTTCCGCGACCTGCTCGAACGCGGCGCCGTGGACGTCATCGAGCCGGACGTGCCGAAGTGCGGTGGCCTCGCCGAGGCCAAGAAGATCGCCAACCTCGCGGAGCTGCACTACATCCCGTTCGCACCGCACCTGGTGTCGACACCGCTGGGCACGATGGCCACGTCGCACCTGTGCGGAGCCATCCCCAACTTCTTCGTCCAGGAATGGCACGCCCTCGAGGAACGCGAGGTGTGGGACAGCTACGTCCACGCCGCCGACGGGAGCGGCTCGATCGTGAAGGACGGGTACATCACGCTGCCCGACACTCCCGGTGTCGGCGTGGAGCTCGACATGGACGGCGTGCGGGCACACGCCGTGGCCGGTTACGGGGTGTTCGAGTAGCGGACGGAAGATCGCGAACGGGGTGGCCCTACGATCTCCGGGGTGAGTTCGCCAACGCGAGATCGATTAGACGCTTTCCGTGAAAAGGCTGTCGCACAGGGGTTTTCCGCCGACGAGGTGGAGCGGTGGGTGGCGGTCGCCCGTCCCTGCCTCCGGTTGAACCTCGGCGGGGACGGGCCGGTCGTCGGCCAGTTCGGCGGTCCGCTCCTGCTCCCCGCCGACGCCCCCGACCCCTCCCACCCCCACGTCGCGTCCCTCGACCTGGCGGCGCTTCCCGCCGAGGCCGCCGGACTCCCCCTGCCCTCCGACGGTCACCTGCTGCTCTTCGCCTTCCCCGAGGACGACGACTGCTACGGCAACGTCGGCAGCGCGGTCCACGTCCCGGCCGGAACCGCCGTGTCCGAACGGGACAGGTACCTGTCCTGGTGGGCCGACGTGGACGACTACCGCGACATGATCGAGCAGTACCCGCAGGGGCCGCTGCGGGCGGCGGCGGACCTGTCGCTGCCCCACTTCTGCGACGACGACTTCAGCGTCGACATGTGGAACGACTCGAAGTGGCCCCCGTACTCGGCCACACTGGTCGGACTGCTCCGCGAGGCCCGTGACGACGCTGGCGACTGGGGGACGCTCCAGATCGGAGGGTGCGCCTCCGAGGAGGTGACGGACCTCCGCGACCCGGTCGAGTCGGTCATCAGCACGGCCCTGCGCGCCAAGAAGGCGGGCAAGGTGGACGGCGAGGTGTCGGAGCACTTCGCGGACTGGGTGCTTCTCGCCGACTGGCACACCGACATCGAGGGCTGGGAGGGCGCCACCGTCCACTGGGCGGTGCAGCGCGAGGACCTGATCGCCCGGCGCTTCGACCGCGTCTTCGTCACCCGGTACTGGAATCCCTGATCGGCACGTGAGCGTGGCGGTGACGTCACCGCCACGCCCACGGCTAGCGGAGCTGGTCGTCGGTGTAGTACCCGGACTCCACGAGAACCTTGTGGCAGTTGGCCTTGTCGACGCTCACCGGGTTCAGCAGGAAGGCCGGAACGACCTTGACGCCGTTGTCGTAGTCGTTGAGGTTGTTCAGCTGTGGCGGCGTGCGGTCCTTCAGCACGGCCTCGGCCATCGACGCCGTGGCCTTCGCCAGTTCGCGGGTGTCCTTGTAGATCGTCGAGTACTGCTCGCCGGCGAGAATGGACTTCACCGAACCGAGCTCGGCGTCCTGGCCGGTCACGATCGGGAACTCGGGGCCGTAGCCGCCGTTCTTCAGCGCGGTGAGGATGCCGAGGGAGATGCCGTCGTAGGGCGAGAGCACGCCGTTCACCTTGGCCTTGCGGTAGCTCGTGCCGAGGATCTCCTCCAGGCGCTTGCGGGCGGTCTCTCCTTCCCAGCGGAGGGTCGTGACGGCCTGGAACTCCGTCTGACCGCTGCGCACCACCAACCTGCCGTCGTCGAGGTACGGCTTGAGCACCGACATGGCGCCGTTGAAGAAGAACGCCGAGTTGTTGTCGTCCGCCGAGCCGGCGAACAGCTCGATGTTGAACGGGCCCGCCGCGGGGCCGGGGGTGCCGTCGGGGTTGCGCAGGCCCAGCCCGGTCAGCAGCGACTCGGCCTGGTAGACGCCGACCCGGAAGTTCTCGAACGTCGCGTAGAAGTCGACGTTCGGGCTGCCGCGCAGCAGCCGGTCGTAGGCGATCACCGGAATCCTGGCGTTCGCGGCCGTGTCGAGCGGCTTGGTCAGCGCGGAGCCGTCCACCGAAGCGATGATCAGGAGCTTCGCGCCCATGGCGATCTGGTTCTCGATCTGCTTCACCTGGGTGGGCACGTCGTTCTCGGCGTACTGCAGGTCGACCCGGTGCCCCCGCGACTCCAGGTCGCGCTTGATGTTCTCGCCGTCGCTGATCCAGCGCTCCGACTTGGTCGTCGGCATGGTGACGCCGACGAGCGCACCGTCACCGGGTTTGGGCTGCTGCCCGTCCGCTGGCCCGCCGCACGCCGCCGCCAAGAGCGCGACTGCCAGCACAGCGAACCTCGGGAATCTCATTCCGGCTCCTCGCGTGGATCAACGTTGACGGTCGCCACGGTTCGAGGCAGGCCGAGAGCGCGGCTTCGGTGTGACCCGCGCCACAAGCGGATGTGGACGTTAACAACCGAACTTGGCCGAATCAAGCATGGACGCGAAGACGTTTCACTCCCGCCGGCTCATCGATTCGCTTATCGAATCGATCCTTGCCCCTGACACTGGTGTCAGGTTTTAACCTCACGGCATGACTCTCTCCTCCGGCGCACACGACGGTCGCTTCGATGCCGTGCGTGCCGCGTTCGAGAAGAACCTCGCCACCGGTGAAGAGCTCGGCGCCTCTCTCGTCGTGGACGTCGACGGTGAGTCTGTTGTGGACATTTGGGGCGGATACCGCGATACCGCTCGAACCGCCGGCTGGGAACGGGACACCATCGTCAACGTCTGGTCGACGACGAAGACCGTCACCAGTCTCGCGACGCTGCTGCTGATCGATCGCGGACTGCTGGACGCGCATGCCCCGGTCGCCCGGTACTGGCCCGAATTCGCCGACCGCGGCAAGGACGCCATCGAGGTCCGCCACCTCCTGTCGCACACCTCCGGCCTGTCCGGACTGGAGCAACCGGTGAAGCTCGCGGATCTCTACGACCCGATGGACACGACGGCGCTCTTTGCAAGCCAGGAACCCTGGTGGGAGCCAGGTACCGCATCCGGCTACCACGCGGCCACCTATGGCCACCTCCTCGGCGAACTGGTCCGGCGGGTCACCGGCAGCACGCTGCGCGAGTTCGTCGCGAACGAACTGAGCGGCCCGCTGGGGGCGGACTTCCACCTGGGCGCGGCGGAGGAGGACTGGCCGCGCATCGCCGAGATCGTCCCGCCGCCTCCGCCGACGCGGCTGCCAGAGCCCGGCAGCGTCGCGGCCCGAACGTTCGCCGGCCCGGCCGTGGACGCCGGCGCGGCCAACACGGCCGACTGGCGCGGAGCGGAGATCGGCGCGCTGAACGGGCACGGCAACGCCCGTTCGGTGGCCCGGCTGCTGTCGGTGATCTCCCGGGGTGGCAGCGTCGGCGGCACCCGCTTCCTCAGCGACGCGACACTGGACCTGATCTTCGAGGTCCAAGCCGACGGCGTGGACCTGGTGCTCGGCATTCCGATCCGCTGGGGAACGGGTTTCGCGTTGCCCAGGAAGGAGACCCTCCCCTGGATCCCTGCCGGGAGGATCTGTTTCTGGGGCGGGTGGGGCGGGTCGATGATCATCATGGATCTCGAGCGCCGGCTCACCATCTCGTACGCGATGAACCGCATGGCGCCCGGCATCATCGGCTCGAACCGCAGCGAGGCCTACGTTTCCGCCGTGTACGAGGCGATCGCCTGAGTCAGGCCACGGGGTCGACTCCGGTCAGCTCGACGCTCTTCCTCCACAGCAGGGCGGCGGTGCCGGGGTCGGTCATGTGCGCGTGCGGTTGTTCGACGTGGGGTGCGCCGCGCAGGCCGAACTGGCGCGGACCCCAGAGCTGCCCACCGCGGACGTCGGGATCAAGAGCGGCCAGGACGGCAGGCCGGGCGCCGGCGTCCTTGCCGTGCAGGAGAAGTCCCGCGGGCAGCCCGAGCAGTCGCCGGGGTGCGGAGCGGGCGTGCACTCCGGCTCGCGCGGGTGTCAGGGAGTCCAGCGCACCGCCGGGATGGACCACGACGCTGAGCCAGGGACTGCCCGCGGCCCGCAGACGGCGGTCGAGTTCGAACCCGAAGCTCATCTGCGCCAGCTTGGAGCGTCCGTAGGTCCTCTTGGGATCGTAGGACCCGGTGGACTGCAGATCGTCCAGGTCGAGCCGTTCGGAGCGGGCCGCGAAGCTGCCGGTGGTGATGACGCGGGCGGCGGGAGCCGCGGTGAGCATCGGGGCGAGCCAGTGCAGGAGCGCGAAGTGGCCCAGGTGATTGGTGGCGAACATCAGCTCGTGGCCGTCGACGCTCTCCCGCCGGGGCGGGGAGTCCAGCGCCACGCCGGCGTTGAGCACCACGGCGTCGAGGCGATCGAGTTCCAGGGTGTCCGCGGAGGCCTTCAGCGACCGCAGATCAGCCAGGTTCAGCGGCATGTGACGGACCGCGGCGCCGGGCACCTCGGCACGAATCGCGGCGGCAGCGGCGGCCGCCTTGCCGCCGTCACGGCTGCCGAGCACAACGGTGGCACCGGCTGCGGCCAGCTGCTCGGCCACGAAGTAGCCGATGCCCGCGTTGCCGCCGGTGACCAGCACGTTCTTTCCTTCGGCGCGAAGCGGGTTCACAGCTGCGGCCATCCTCGCTTGAGCCGGGCGAACGCCTCGCCCAGAGCGGCCAGGCGATCGGGGCGGGACGAGGCCAGATCAGGGGTCTCGAGCACGTAGCGGGCGAGCAGGTGCAGGGAATCGTCCGGCTCGTCGAGGCCGGCGGCTTCGGCGAGCAACTCGGCGAGAGGGGCCTGGCAGGCGACCCACACCGTGCGGGCGTAGGCCCACAGCGCGGGTGTGCGCAGCACCAGGTCCATGCGGATCCGGTACTCCTCGGGGAGGTTCTCGTTGAACGGCCCTCGTGCGGCGAAGAAGGCGTGCAGGGCGTCCAGGACGGAGGTGCCGTCCGCTCGTTCGCGGACCGCGGCCGTCAGCGACTCCAGCCGCTCACCGCTGTCCGCGAGGATCAGGGCCTCCTTGCCCGCGGGGAAGTGCGCGAACAGCGTCGCGATCGCGGTGTCCGCCGCCTCGGCGATCTCCTTCACCGTCACGTTGTCGTAGCCGCGTTCGAGGAAGAGCTTCAGCGCCGCGTCGGCCAGGGCCTGGCGGGTCGCGGCCTTCTTCCGGTCACGCCGGCCGGGCGTGGATCCACGGGTCGTCACCATGCGCCCAGGATAACCTAGAACACATCCGAACTCATACTGATTGCGAAACTAGAATCGTTCTGCTTTTCTCGTGGAGACATCCTCTTCGACCCACGGGAGCACGCCATGCAGGCGTCCATCAGCACCACACCCGACCGCACGGCGCTGAGCCGGACGGTCATGTGGGCACTTCTCGGCCTGGTCCTGCTCGCCGACGCGCTCGACATGATCGACGCCACGGTCACCACGATCGCCGCGCCGAGCATCGCCGGGGAGATCGGCGGCGGGCCGGGCCTGATCAAATGGCTCGGTGCCGCCTACGCCCTGGCCATGGGCGTCCTGCTGGTGGTCGGCGGGCGGCTCGGTGACCGGTACGGCCAGCGCCGGCTCTTCCTGATCGGGATGACCGGCTTCACCGTCGCCTCCGCGATCTGCGGGCTGGCCCCCACACCGGCCGTCCTGATCATCGCCAGGGTGCTGCAGGGCGCGTTCGGAGCTCTGCTCATCCCGCAGGGCATGGCGGTCATCGCCCGCCACTTCACCCCGGAGATGCGGCGCACCGCGTTCGCCCTGTTCGGACCGCTGCTGGGCATCGCCACGATCGCGGGTCCCGTGCTCGCCGGTTTCGTCATCGAGGCCGACGTCGCCGGACTGTCGTGGCGCCCGATCTTCCTCGTCAACCTCGTCCTGGGCACGGCGGGCATCGCGCTGGCCGCCCGCCTGCTCCCCCACTCCCAGGGCGACCGCTCCGTCACCGTGGACGGCACCGGAGCCGGCCTGCTGGCCGTCGCCGTGCTCGGCACGATGTTCGGCCTCATCGAGGGGTCCGAGACCGATTGGAGCCTGCCCGCCGTCCTCTCCCTCGCCGCCGGCGTGCTGTTCCTGCTGCTGTTCGCCCGCCGTCAGCGCACCGCCGCCACGCCACTGATCAAGCCGTCCCTGTTCCGCAACAGGGGCTTCGTCTCGGGGCTGACCGTCGGGTTGATGTTCTTCGCCGTGACCAACGGACTGGCGTTCGTCATCTCCCTGTTCATCCAGCAGGCCCTGGGCGCGAGCCCCGGCAGCGCCGCCGTGGGCATGCTCCCGCTCACGCTCGGCATCATCGCCGGGGCCGGGGCGGGCATGGGCCTGGCCGCGCGGATGGGACGGAGCCTGATCCTCGCCGGCATGCTCGTCACGCTCGCCGGAGGCGGCTGGCTGCTGGCTCTGGTGATGACCAGCGGCACCGGCGTCACCCTCCTCGCACTGGCACCCGCCAGTGTGCTCGCCGGCATCGGCATGGGCGCCTGCTTCGGCACGCTCTTCGACATCACCATCGGCGACGTCGACCCGACCGAGGCCGGCAGCGCCAGCGGCACCCTCACCGCCGTCCAGCAACTCGCCACCGCGCTGGGCTCCGCCACGGTCACCACCGTGTACCTCCACGGTGGCGCACCCGACCGCGCCATGACCCTGGCCGTCATCACCGTCATGGTCGTCACCGCACTCTGCCTGCCGCTGCTGCGCCTTCTCCCCAAGACCGCCCCGGCACCGAACTCCGCAGGCTGAGCCTGGATTCGCCCGATGATCCGATCTGCATCGGAGGTCGGGGCACCGCGAGGACGTCGACGAACCGGCGGCCACGCGTGCGGTGGAGTTGCCGCGCCCGGAACCTCCGTCGATCTTCGGCGCCACTCCTGTTCGCGTGAGCTGGCGGCGGGCGCCTGACCTAAGGCGCTGGAACCGGTGCGCCCGCGCAGCTGCTCGTCGACGTGCGGCCGGTGTCGAAGAACGTCACCGCGGCGTCGGCGCAGGGCAGGTCCTGCAGCGAGCCGTGGACGTCGTCCTCGATCGTCATCAGGTCGCCGCCGATGCGCCCACGCATCTCCAGGGCCCAGCCGATCGGCGTCACCGGCTCGTAGAGGTGGGCGACGAGCTGCACCGGGCTCTTGCCGGCCTTGAGGTCCCACGGCCTTCCCTCCGTCGGCCAGCCGACGCAACGCTGTTCGTAGAGCCCGAACCGGCCGGCCACCGGGAAGCGTTCGACGCGCTCCTCGTGGTGGCGCCACACCGTCTCGAAGTCGCGCGCACTGGGCGAGTCGTTGCACAGCAACGCGGTCTGCGGGAACGGGTCGTAGCGGTGGACGTCCGCGTCCCAGCCGAGGCCGCCCGGCCGTGACGGCGCCGCTGCCGCTCCGTTGTCCTTGATGGACCTGAGCTGAGCGGCGAGGCCTGCCCATTCCTTGCGGGGGTTGGCGTACATCATGTTCACGGTGTCGCCGTCGACGACGCTGCCGTCCGGCATGGTGCGCGGGTGGGCCGTCAGTTCGGCCCGCAGGTCCAGCAACGTCTGCGCCACCGCGGTCTGGGTCGCGCCGAGGTGGTGGACGGCGTCGTAGCGGGCGATCCAGGCGGCGAACTCGTGGAAGGTGTTCTCCCCCGCGTTGGCCTGACCGTCGTCCATCGTCCGCACGTCGAGCACCGGTGGCACGACGGAGTCGAGCAGCATCCGGTCCACGCGATCGTCGAACAGCGTGCGGTACGTCGCGCCGAGCCCGGTGCCCCAGGAGATCCCGTAGTAGCCGATCTTCGTCTCGCCGAGTGCCGCGCGGATGACGTCCATGTCGCGGGCGACGTTCTGGGTCGTCATGGAGCGGGCGAGATCCGGGTCGCGGTCGAAGCACTCGCGGTTGCGCCTGGCGTCGCGTTCGGCGGCGAACCTGGCGCGTTCCTTCGGGGACAGCGACGGGTCCGGCTGCGTCTCGTCGCGCTCGCACGGAACGGCTGTGCTGTAACCGATGCCGCGCGGGTCGAAGCCGACGAGGTCGTGCCGGACGTTGAGCCCACCGGCCCTGCTCGCGGCGAGATGGCTCGGCATCGTCACGCCCTGCTGGCCGGGGCCGCCGGGGTTCACCAGGATCGCACCGGTCCTGTCGCCGGTGGCCTTGAGCCTGCTGACGGCGATCTCGATCTGCCGCCCACCGGGGTTCGCGTGGTCGAGCGGCACCTGGACCATCGCGCACTCGGTGCGCTGGTCGGCCGGATTCCACCCGGCTGCCACCGCCGAGCACGGTTTCCAGTCCGGTTGCTCCGCGGCGGAAGCGACGCCGCCGGCGCAGAGCACGGAGGTCGTCAGCACGACGACGGACAGCATGGGACGCAAGGGTTTCCTCCTCAGGTTCGCGGGCATGACTACTCGGTGTCCGTCTTGATCGCCGTCAGGATCGGGATCCGCACGGCGCGGCGGGCAGGGACGAAGGCCGCGGCGACACCGATCGCGACGGTGATCGCCATGAACACGGCCAGCCGGTCCCACGGGAGCACGGGGGTGGTGTTCGCCTGTCCGCTCACCGTCATCGCCCCGATCACGCAGCCGGACACGACGCCGACCAGCGCACCGATCACCGCGATGATCACCGACTCGATCCGCAGCACGGCGCCCACCTGGGACCGGCCGAGCCCGACGGCGCGCAGCAGGCCGATCTCGCGGATGCGTTCCATTGTGGACATCGTCATGGTGTTGACCACCGACATCGCCCCGATCAGCACCGAGACGCTCAGCATCGCGTAGAGGACGTTGAGGTACAGGTCGAACTGCGCGGCCTGCGCCTTGACGTACTCGTCGCGCGTCTGCACCACGAGGACCGGGTTGTCCAGCGCGGTGCGGATCTCGTCGCGCACCTTCTCCGCCGATCCACCGGCCTTGATCAGCACCTCGCGGTTCCAGAGCTCGTCGGCCGGGATGTTCGCCGTGTCGACGAGGGCCTCGGCGCCGAGCTCCTCCGGTGCGTCGAAGAGGGCCACGACCGTGAGCGGCTTGTCCTTGCCCACCTTCGATCCCACTGTCCAGCCGTGTTCCGCCGCGACGCCGCTCGCCAGCGCGATGCCCGTGCCGAGCTGCTCCAGCGAGCCCTCGCGGATCGTCAGCGGTACGAGCGCGCCGATCGCCCCGGCGTTCACCGCGGTCACCTCCAGGTCGCCCTTGTCCAGCGGCAGCAACGCCCGCCGCAGCGCCGTGACGTGCTCGACGCCGGGCACCTTCGCGATCTCGTCGGCGATGGTCGGGCTGATCTCGGCGAACGGGAGCGCCTCCACCCGGACGTCCGCGTTGTTCCAGGCCTTCGCGGTCTCCGCACTCTTCGCCGAGATCGAGGCGATGGGCACGGTGACGGCGGCGCAGACCGACAGTCCGATCATGAGCGCGCTCGCCGTCGCACCGGTGCGACGAGGGTTGCGGCGCGTGTTCTCCACGGCCAGGGTGCCGGTGAGGCCGGCGAACCGGGTCAACGGGCGGCGCAGCACGGAGGTCAGCCCCGCGGCGAGCAACGGCGTGAGGATGATCAGGCCGATCAGCATCGTCGGCGCGCCGAGGTAGATCATGGTCTGCTCACCGCGACCGAGCACCACCATCAGGGTGCCGATCGCCGTGACCACGAAGCCCGTGATGTTCCTGAGGCGCAACGACTTCCCCGTCGGGGGCAGGCCGGTGCGCAGTGCCGCGATCGGCGGGATCGCGGCCGCCCGGCGAGCCGGGAGGTAGGCGGCCAGCAGGGTCACGCCGAGTCCGACGCCGAACGCCGCGAGGAGGGTCGTCGGAGTGAACGGCCGCAACGGGACAGGTGCCCCTTCGAAGACGGCGAACTGCGACTTCAACGCGGCCGCGCCACCCACGCCCAGCAGGTAGCCGAGCACGGTCGCGACGACGCCCAGCAGGGATGCCTCGGTGAGGACCATGCGCAACACGTACCGCCGCCCGGCACCGATCGCCCGCAGCAGCGCGTGTTCGCGCGCCCTGGCGGCGGCGAGCATCGTGAAGGTGTTGGCCACCAGGAAGGCCGACGAGAACAGCGCCACGCCCGCGAAGATCAGCAGGATCATCGTCAGCTTGTCGCCGTAGCTCGCCTCGCGCCTGGTCAGCTCGTCGGCGGTGTACGAACGGAGCTCGGGCAACGCCTTCACCACCGCGGTGGCCAACGCCTGTTGACCGGTGCCCGGCGCCGCGGTGAGCAACGCCGAGGTGTAGCCGCCGTTGCCAGGGGCGAACTGCTCCCTCGCGGTCGTGTCGGCGAACGCGACGAGCGTGCCGCCCTGCACGATCTCGGTGCTCTCGAAGTCGAACACACCGGTCAGCCGGACGTCGCGCGCCGTGCCCACCACGACGACCCGCATCTTGTCGCCGATCTGATAGCCCGTGCGTTGCGCGGACCACTTGTCGAGCGCGACCTCGTCCGGTCCGGCCGGAGCCGCGCCGCTGGTCAGCTTGTGGCGCTGTGGGTCGAAGTTGACCCCGCCGTCGGATCCCGGAGTGCCGACGAGCGTCCCGTCCTTGCCGACCAGGAACGCCGGGCCCTCGGCGACGAGGTGCAGGCCGCCCACCCCGGGCACGCCGCGCAGCCGTTCGACCGTCGCGGGGGACATCGCCTCGTTGTCCCGCTGCTCGGCCTGCACGTCGAAGTCCTTGGGGGCGCCTTCCACCGCCGCGCGCACCGTGTCGCCGTAGACCAGCGACCCGGTGACGAACGCGACGCCGAACACGATCGCGATCGCCGGCAGGAGGAAGCGCATCCGGTTGTCCGTCATGGACCGCCATGCCACGCGGATCATCAGCGCACCGCCTGGCCGTCGAAGCGGCGCATGCGGTCCAGCACCAGATCCGCTGTGGGGCCGGCCATCTCGTCGACGATCCGTCCGTCGGCGAGGAACAGCACGCGGTCCGCATAGCCGGCGGCGATCGGGTCGTGCGTGACCATGAGGACCGTCTGTCCCCACTCCTTCGCGCACCGGCGCAGCAGCCCCAGGATCTGCGCACCGCTGCGGGAGTCGAGGTTGCCGGTCGGTTCGTCGGCCACCACGATCTCCGGCCGCGACACGAGCGCCCGCGCGCAGGCCACGCGCTGCTGCTGACCGCCGGACAGTTCGGAGGGCCGGTGCCCGAGCCGGTCACCGAGCCCGACCGCGTCGATCACCCGCCGCGTCCAGTCCTGGTCCGGCTTCGTCCCGGCCAGCGTCAGCGGCAGGACGATGTTCTCCCAGGCGGTCAGCGTCGGCAGCAGGTTGAACGACTGGAAGACGAACCCGATCTTGTCCCGCCGCAGCCGCGTGAGCTCGGCCTCCTTCAGCGACCCGAGGTCGGCGCCACCGACCCACGCCTTGCCCGAGGTCGGCGTGTCGAGCCCCGCGAGGCAGTGCATGAGGGTGGACTTACCGGAGCCGGACGGCCCCATCACCGCGGTGAACTCGCCGCGCCGGAACTGCGCGGACACCCCGGCCAGCGCCGTCACCGCGGCCTGCCCGGACCCGTACACCTTGCCGAGCTGGTCGGCCACCGCCACCGTTCGCTGATCCATCTGGCACCGTTCTCGTCGACTTCGGGGAACGGTGCCCAGCCTGTTGGGGGAAGTGATCTCGCGGATCCACCTCACCGATGAGTGATCTCGGGGCGGCTCCACCGAAAGGTTGAGGACGGCGGTTCCGCCGCTGACCTACCGTCGGCGTCATGACAGGAATGACAGGCATCCTGGCGCGGCTCTCGTGGTGGCAGCGCGGCGTCTTCGGGCTGATCGTCGCCGCGGGAGCCGCCCTGCTGGTCGTCGAGGCGGGCAGCTCACCGAGCGCGTACGGAGCCGTGGGCGTGCTGGTCTGCGGGCTGCTGCCCTCGGTGGCGTTGTTCACGCGCGACCTCTCCGCGCGCGCCGTGGCGGGCATCGGGACGCTGTCGATCGCCTTCACCGTCGTGTGCGCAACGCTGTTGCCCGATCATCTCGACAACACGTTCGGGTTGTTCGAGCTCATCGGGCTCGCCTGTCTCTGCGTCCGGACCCTGCTGGTGTTCCCCGCCTGGCGCGCGGCGGGGCTGTGCGTGCTGCTGGGCGTCGCCGCGACCACGCTGCCGTTGCGCCTGGCGGACCTGGACCGCGTGATCACCCCCGCGATGGCGTTCTTCATCGCCGTGGTGCTCGCGTTCGTCCTGATGCTCGGTCTGTACATGCGGCTGTACGACCGCAGCCGCACCGACTCGTTCCAGCTGTCCCGGCAGGCGCAACGGCTGGAGTACGCGCGCGACCTGCACGACTTCGTGGCCCACCACGTGACCGCGATCGTCGTGCAGACCCAGGCGGTCCGCTTCGCCACGGGCAGCGGGCAACTGCCGGACCCCGCGGTGCTGGACAAGATGCTCGACGGCATCGAACGGGCGGGCTCGCAGGCGTTGACGTCGATGCGGACCATGGTCGACGTCCTGCGCGACGACAACACCCCGATGCACCCCCACCAGGCGCTCACGCTGATGGTGACCGATCTCGCGACCAGCTTCGCCGGTGCGCCGGTGAGCACGAACGTCGATCCGGCGATCGCCTCCCTCGACCTGCCCACCTCCACTGTGGACGCCGCCAGGCACGTGGTGCAGGAGGCGCTCACCAACGTGCTCAGGCACGCCACCCGCGTCAGTCAGGTGATGATCAGCGCCCGCGCCAGGGGGCAGGAGGTGGAGATCAGCGTCACCAACGACGGCCAGGCAGGCGACAACGGCCTGCCCAAGGGCGGCTTCGGCCTGGTCGGCCTGGCCGAACGGGTGGAGTCGGCGGGAGGCAGCCTCACCGCCGGCCCGACGGGTCGTGGGTGGGCAGTGACAGCGCTTCTGCCATCCTCCACGGCATGACAATCCGGGTGCTGATCGCCGACGACCAGGAGATGATCCGCTCGGCGTTCGGGATGATCCTCGGCACGCAGCCCGACATGGAGGTCGTGGCGAGCGTCGCGGACGGCGAGCGCGCGGTGGAACAGGCCCGCCGGCTGCGTCCCGACGTCTGCCTGCTCGACATCCGGATGCCGGCACTGGACGGCCTGGAGGCGACGCGGCTGCTCGCCGGCCCCGGCGTCGACGCACCTCTCAACGTGCTCATCGCGACCACGTTCGACCTCGACGAGTACGTGTACCGCGCGCTGAGCAACGGCGCGTGCGGCTTCCTGCTCAAGGACATGTCACCGGCGCTGCTGATCGAGGCGGTCCGCGCCGCCTCCACCGGCACCAGCCTCATCTCCCCCGCCGTGACCGTGCGGCTGCTGTCGAAGCTGGCGCCGGCGCGGCAGGACTCCACTGTGGACAGGCCGCTGCCGGAACCGCTGACCGACCGCGAACTGGACGTGGTGAAGCTCGTCGCGAACGGCCACACCAACGACGAGATCGGCGCCAAGCTGTACGTCTCCGTCGCCACCGTGAAGACGCACCTGGCGAACGCGCAACGCAAGCTCGCCGTCCGCAACCGCGTCGAGATAGCGGCATGGGCGTGGCGCACGGGCGTCGTCACCGGTTGACCGCAAGGGCTCTGACCAGGGCGGAGCTGCTAGCGTGCGTCCGTTCCCACGAGAACTGGAGCGCTCCGCCATGAAGTACACCGTCTCGCTGGAGATCGCCCTGCCGCGGGAGCGGGTGGCCCAGCTGCTCGCCGACCCGCGGCACCTGCCGAACTGGCTGCGCGGCCTGGTGCTGCACGAGCCGCTGAACGGGGAGCACGGGCAGGTCGGCACGAAGTCGCGAGTGGTGATGCGGATGGGACAGCAGGAGTTCGAGGCCACCGAGACCATCACCCGCCGGGAACCCGTGGACCTGCACGGAATCCCGAAGGAGACCGTCGTCCACTTCGAACGCGAGATCGTCGGCAAGGGCATGTGGAGCGCCGCGCGCGAACGCCTGACCGAGACCGGCCCGGAGTCGACGCTCTGGGTGAGCGAGAACGAGTACCGGTTCAGCGGCTTGCTGATGCGGCTGGTGGGTCTCCTGATGCCCGGCAGCTTCCGCAAGCAGTCGCTGCAACACATGCAGGACTTCAAGGCGTTCGCCGAGCACGGGCAGGACGTCCGCGACGCGACGGGCTGAACCGCCCGTCAGGCCGTCGTGAACGGTTCGAGGAGGCCGGCGTAGGGCTTCGCCGGCGGCGCGGCGAACTCCCCCGCCGCGCTCGTCCGCAAACCCATGCGCACCAACGATTCCACCTGCAGCACCGCCGCCTGGACGCCGTCCACGACGGGGAGGCCGACCCGGCGCTCGATCTCGGCGCGCTGGGCGGTCATGCCGGCGCACCCGAGCACGACCACGTCCGAGTCGTCCGCCGCCACCGCTCTACGACAGGCGGTGACCACGGCGTCCACCGCGGCCTCCACCTCCAGCACCGGCACGTCGCAGGCCGACACGCCTCGGCAGAACCCCGCCACGCCGTAGCGGTGGGCGAGGTCCCAGGCGCGGCCGCGGGTGCGGTCCAGCGTCGTGACGACGCTGAACCCCCGGCCGAGGAAGGCCGCGGTGCGCATGGCCGCCTCCGCGATGCCGACCACGGGACCGTCCGCGAGTTCGCGGGCGGCCTCCAGGCCCGGATCGCCGAAACAGGCGATCACGTAGCCGTCCGCCCGCGTGGACGCGATCTCGGCCAGCAGACCCGGCACGCTGAGGGCCTCGTCGTAGTGGCTCTCGATCGACGCCGGACCCATTGACGGACACGTGGTTCGCACGTCCACGCCCGGTGCGGCGATCGCGGCGGCCGCGCGGCCGATCGTCTCGGTCATGGCCGCGCTGGTGTTGGGATTGACGACATGGATCCTCACCGGTCTCCCCGTGACAGCAGGGTGAACACCACAAAGCCCAGTGCCATGCCGACGAACCAGCTGTAGGGGGCGACGCCCGCCAGCGCGGGCAGCAGGACCGGCACCATCGCCACGAGCGAGGCGGCGGCGGTCGCGATGATCGCCTTCGGGTTGTACCCCTTGCGGTACCAGTACTTCCCGGTGGGCGACATGCTGAACAGGTCGTCGACGTCGACGCGCTGCCGGGCCACGACGTAGTGGCCGGCGATGAGCACGCCGAACAACGGGCCGATGAACGCGCCCAGCGTCTCCAGCGTGTAGTGGATCACCGCCGGGTTGTGGTAGAGGTTCCACGGCGTGATCAGCACCGAGCCGACCGCGGCGATCATGCCGCCCGCGCGCCAGCTGATCCGCTGCGGGTTGACGTTCGAGAAGTCGAACGCGGGTGAGATGAAGTTGGCGACGATGTTGATGCCGACCGTGGCGATGCTGAACGTCAACGCTCCCAGCACGATGGCGAACGTGCTGTCGATCCGCGCGACCGTCGCGACCGGATCGGTCAGCAGCTCGCCGAACACCGGCACGGTCAGCGAAGCGGTGACCACGACCAGCACGGCGAACACGAGGAAGTTCACCGGCAGACCGAGCAGGTTGCCGCGCTTGACCGCCGCGAACGACTTGCCGTAGCGGGAGAAGTCGCCGAAGTTCAGCATCGGGCCGGAGAAGTACGAGACCACCAGCGCGATGGCACCGAACATCACCGGCAACGACGCCCAGCCGGTGTGCACCACGCCGCCGAGGTTGAAGTCGATCGCTCCCCAGCCCGCACGGGCGATCAGGTAGCCGGCGAGCAGGAACATCACCACGTACACGGCGGGACCGCAGAAGTCGATGAACCGCCTGATCGTCTCCATCCCCGTCCAGAACACCGCCGCCTGCACGAACCACAGCACGGTGAACGACGCCCAGCCCAGCGTGGACAGTCCCAGGAACCCGTGCTGCTGCACGTCCGCGTACGGCAGCAACGACGGGAACAGCTTGAGCAGCACCACGTCCAGAGCCGCAGACGCCAGATAGGTCTGAATGCCGTACCAGGCCACCGCGATCAGCCCTCGGATCACCGCGGGCACGTTCGCCCCGAGCACGCCGAACACGCTGCGGCTGATCACCGGGAACGGCACGCCGGTCTGCTGGCTGGGCTTCGCGACGAGGTTGCAGAAGAAGTACACGATGCCGATCCCCGCCACCAGCGCCACCAGTACCTGCCAGCCGCTCAGGCCCAGCAGGAAGAGACTGCCGGCGGTGACGTACCCGCCGACGCTGTGCACGTCCGACATCCAGAACGCGAAGATGTTGTAGGAGCCCCAGGTCTGCTTCTCCAACGGCGCCAGATCGGCGTTGGTCAGCCTCGGGTCGTAGGCGAGCCTGCGTTCCGCGTTCGTTGCTGTCGCTGTCATCGCCGCGCTCCTGCCTGGTGGGGTGACGCCACCGTAGGAAGGAGTTGTTTCCCGGCTGCTACGGGAAACGTATATCTTCCCCGTCCGCGAACAGGCCGGTGTCCCTCGGCACGGCCGCCAGCGACGACCGCAACCGGTCGTGGTGCGTCCTGGCCGCCTCCACCAACGTGGTCGCGTCCCGTGCCACGAACGCCGCGAGCATGCCCTCGTGGTCGGCGTGCAGCGCCACGCGTTCCGCCTCGCGCACGTGTGCCATGGGCTGCAACGGTTCGGTGAGGTTCCAGGCCGACTCGAACATGTCCAGCAGCCGTTTCATCCCGCTCGGCGAGACCAGGGCGAGGTGGAACCGGCGGCTCTCCCGGTGGTACGCCCGCACGTCACCGGCCGCCAGCGCGTCGGCCAGAGCGGCGTGCGCGGCGCGGGCCTGCTCGTCGTGGGCCGGTTGCGCACACGAGACCGCGGCCCCCAGCGCCGCGGCTTCGAGCACGCCCCGCACCACGTACAGCTCGTGCAACTCCCCAGGTGTCAGCTTCGCGACGGTGTAGCCGAAGTTCGGCCGGTGCTCGACCAGGCCCTCGCCGATCAACGTCTTGAGCGCCTCCCGCACCGGGATCCGGCTCACGCCGAACACGGCGGCCACCTCGTCGAGCGGAATGGCGCTGCCGGGCGGCACGCCGTCCAGCAGGCACCGCCGCAACTCGGCGAGGATGGCCGCCTGCGCGCTGTCACCGCGGTAGGCCTCCAGCTTGGCCACCACGATGGACCTTCTCCTGGGCGCCCGCATCGGGTCACGGTAGCGCCAGGAAACCCGCCGTCCTACTGCCGGGGAACGCCCGTCTCAGGCGCTCTTGACCGAGCCCGCGTGCACGGTCCAGTTGGACCCGACTGCGCTCGGCATCGTCGGCGAGGCCAGCAGCAGCACGGCGCGGGCGATCTCGTCCGGGTCGATCAGGCTGCCGGTGAGCATGCCCGACTGGTCGGGCAACGCCGCCAGCAACGCGCTGTGCTCGATGCCCATGTTCGCCGCGACGCTCGCGAGGTAGCCGTCGGAACTCAGCATGATGTTCGTCCGCGTGCCGCCGGGGGTGACGGCGTTGACCCGGACGCCCGCACGGCCGACCGCTTCGGCCAGGCCGCGGGTGAAGGCGTTCAGCGCCGCCTTGGCCGACGAGTAGGGCAACGGCGCGGTGTGCGGGTCGCGGGCACTGGTGGAACTGATGTTCACCACGGCGCCTTTGGCTTCGATCAACGCGGGAAGCGCGGCACGGGTCGTGCGCACCGCACTGCCCAGGTTCAGCGCGAACACGTTCGTCCAGGTGTCGTCGTCTCCGCTCAACGGATCTTCGAACATCCCTTCCGGCACGTCACCGCCGCCGGCGTTGTTGACCAGCGCGTCGAGCCGAGGGTCCAGCGCCAGCGTCGCCTCGACCAGTTCGCGCGGACCGTCCGGAGTGGACAGATCGGCTGGGATGAAGTGGGCGCCGGTCTCCTTGAGCTCGGCGGTGTTGCGGCGCGCGGCGGCGACGACGGAGGCGCCCTCGGCGACGAACGCCCGGACTACGGCGAGCCCGATGCCCTTGCTCGCCCCGGTCACGAGCACGCGCTTGCCTTCGAGTTGCAGGTCCACGACTGGTTCCTCTCTGCGGTGTTCTCTCCCTATTAAGTGATACACGTCTGTCACGGATACGCAATAGCTGTGACAGCCATGTATCATTTGCTGGTGGCTGAGACGACTGCGCGGCGCCTGCGGGCGGACGCGGAAACCAACACCGCGCGGATCCTCGCCGCCGCGGAGGACGTGCTCGCCGCTGATCCCTCCGCGTCGCTGGAGCGCATCGGCGAGGCGGCCGGCCTGACCCGCGTCACCGTGCATCGCCGGTTCGCCTCACGCCTGGCACTGCTGGAGGCGTTGTCCGAGCAGCTCAACCAGCGCTACCTCAGCGCGCTGGAGCAGGCGCGGACGCACGCGGCGTCTCCGCTGCTGGAGTTCCGGCGACTGACCGAGATCGTCTTCGAGCTCAAGGTCAGCCATCGGTTCGCGATGGAACTGGCCGGCGACCAGGAAGGCTGCCACTCCGGACTGAGCCCCGAGGTCGCGGCCGGGCTCGAACAGGTCTTCGCACGTCTGAGGGAGGCGGGAGACATCACCGCGGTCGGCGCGGACTGGTGCCGCCACGTCTACCTCGCCCTGCTGCACGAGGTTCACACACTGCCCGAGAACGCCCCGGACCTCGTCGCGGCCGGAACGTCACGGGCCGAACTGGTCGTCAGGACCGTCGTCGGCGCACTGGGAGGCACCGCCCGAGGCTGACGCACCGGCTCACAGAACGCGCCCGTGCACCGCGACGATCCCAGCGACAACGATGTCGACCCCCGACAGGAACTGCTCCCGGTCGTCGTGGTCGCGGATCTGGCCGGCGACGGCGCGGACGAAGGGGTAGCTCTCGGAATCGAGCCGCTCCCACGCCGTCGCGACGGAGTCGAGGTGCGTGCCGCGGTCACCGGTCCGGCCCTGCGCGCCGCCGGCGTTGACCGCGTTCTGGCCCGCCGCGCCGAGGACGTAGTTCACGAGCGCCGAGGTCGAGTGGAACCAGGCGGGTTCGGGCACGCCCAGCGTGCGGACCTGCCGGCCGAAGCTCTCCCAGATGCGGGGCGCCACCGCGTTCAGCGGATTGCGCGCGAACTGCGTGGCGAGCTGGGCGCCGAGCCAGGCGTGCCGGTCGATCGCCTCGTAGAGGCCGAGTGCCACGGCCCGGATCCGCTCCCCCGGCGTGTCCCCGCTGACGGGCGGCGTGGACAGCGCGACGGAGACGACGGCCTCGGTGGCCGCGTCGAGCAGCTCCCCCTTGTTCGCCACGTGCCAGTAGAGCGCTCCGGCTCCGGTGGCGAGGCGTTCGGCGAGGGCGCGGAAGGTCAGCCCGCTCTCGCCGGCCGAGTCGAGCAGCTCGACCGCCGCCTCGACGATCCGCTCGCGGGAGAGGGCGTCCGTGCGCCGGGTCCGTGATGTCACGCACTCATCTTGACACGTCTGGAACGTCGTTCCAAGATGGAATGGAACAACGTTCCAATCTTGGAGGAGTGCCATGACCACGGAAGTCACGATCATCGGAGCAGGCGTCGGCGGGCTCGTGCTCGCTCGCGTGCTGCACGTCAACGGCATCGCGTCGACGGTGTACGAAGCCGATGCCTCACCCACCGCCCGCACCCAGGGCGGGCAGCTCGACATCCACGAGCACAACGGGCAGATCGCACTCGCGGCCGCGGGACTCACCGAGGAGTTCCACGCGATCATCCACGCGGGCGCCGAGGCCCACCGGGTCCTCGGATCGGACGGCACCGTCCTGCTCGACCTGCCCGACGACGGCGCCGGCCACCGCCCCGAGGTGCCGCGCGGCGACCTGCGCCGGATCCTGCTGGAGTCCCTCCCGGAGGGCACGGTGCGGTGGGGCCACAAGGTCACCGCCGTCGCGCCACTCGGCGGAGGACGTCACGAGGTGACCTTCGCCGACGGCTCGACGGTGACGACGGACCTGCTCGTCGGTGCGGACGGCGCGTGGTCCCGCGTCCGCCCACTGCTCTCGACCGCGAAGCCCGAGTACTACGGCACGTCGTACGTGGAGACCTACCTGTACGACGCCGACACCCGGCACGCCGCCAGCGCCGAAGCGGTCGGCGCGGGCGGCATGTCCGCACCCATACCGGGCAAGGGCATCAGCGCTCACCGCGAGAGCAACGGCGTGCTGCACACGTACGTGGCACTCGAGAAGCCGCAGGAGTGGTTCGCCGCGATCGACTTCACCGACCCGGCGGCGGCCACCGCGGCGGTCGCGGACGAGTTCGAGGGCTGGGCACCCGAGCTCACCGCACTGATCACCGACGGCGAGACCCCGCCGGTCCTGCGCCCGATCACCGCACTGCCCGCCGGGCACCGCTGGGACCGCGTGCCGGGCGTGACCCTGCTGGGCGACGCCGCTCACCTCTCCCCGCCCAACGGCGAGGGCGCCAACCTCGCCATGCTCGACGGTGCGGAGCTCGGCCGGTTCCTCGCCGCACGTCCCGGCGACGTCGAGGCCGCTCTCGGCGCCTACGAAGCCGAGCTGTTCGCCCGCAGTGCAGCGGAGGCGGAGGAGGCCCGCCGGGACTTCGAGCTGATCTGCGGCGCGGGCACGCCGGGGTCGATGCTCAGCCTTTTCACCGGCGTCGCGTAGGCACGTCGGCCAGCTTCACCGGCGCCGCGGAGTCACCTCGGCCCACTTCGCCAACGCCACGTAGGCACGTCGGCCAGCTTCGCCAGCGCCGCGTGGTCACCTCGGCTCACTTCGCCAGCACCGTGAGAAGCCTGGCCACCTCGTCGCGCACCGCGTCACGGCCGGGAGCGAGGTAGCGGCGCGGATCCGTCAGGAGTTCGCGTTCCCCCAGCACCGCACGGACCGCCTCGGTCAGCACCTGGTTCAGCCGGGTGCCGATGTTGACCTTGACGATGCCGTTCGCGACCGCGCCCCGCAGGCCGTCGTCGCTCACCCCGGACGAGCCGTGCAGCACCAACGGCACCGGGACCGACTCGGCGAGCGCGGAGATCAGGTCCTCGTCGAGCACCGCGCTGCGGTCCGCCATGGCGTGCGAGGAGCCGACGGCCACCGCGAGCGAGTCGACACCGGTCGCGGCGACGAACTCCGCGGCCTCGCGCGGATCGGTGCGCACACCGGGTGCGTGGGCACCGTCCTTGCCGCCGACCTCGCCCAGTTCGGCCTCGACGAGGCAGCCGGCGGCACGGCAGCGCTCGACCACGGCCCGCGTCCTGGCCACGTTCTCGGCGTAGCTCGACTTGGCGGCGTCGAACATGACCGAGGTGATGCCCAGGTCCAGTCCCTCGTGGATGAGGGCTTCGTCCTCGACGTGGTCGAGGTGGACCAGGACAGGCACGCTCGCCTCGGAAGCGAGCCGGAGGCACGCGAGCGCGAAGGGCGCCAACGATCCGTGGTAGCGCACGGCGTTCTGCGAGATCTGCAGGATCACCGGGAGCCCGCTCAGCTCGGCGCCCGCCACGATGGCCTCGGCGTGCTCGATCAGGATCGCGTTGAACGCGCCCACCGCGCGTCGCTCCGCACGCCTCTCGCCGAACAACGTGGTCCAGTCCTCGATCATCGAACTTCCTCCACCGTCGTCAGGGGGATCCAGCGGCCTCGGGCCGCCAGGTCGATCTCGCCGGCCACCGGGCGCAGCACCGCCGCGGCCGAGGTCGCGACGACGTCGGCCAGCGCCGCGACCCAGTCGACGCCCTCCACCCGCGTCGCTTCGGCCAGGTGGAGCGCCAGTGCGGCGGCCGCCGCGTCGCCCGCTCCGGTCGGGTTGCCCGAGACCACTTCGACCGGCCACGCCTGCCAGGTGCCCGCCGCGGTCACCGCGACGACTCCGTCCGGTCCGGCCGTAGCCACGACGGCGGCCGCTCCCCCGGCCACCAGGTCCCGGGCGGTCCGTCCGTCGAGCTCCGCCAGTTCGTCCTGGTTGGGCATCAGCACCGCTCCGCTGGGCGCGACCGCGCGCAGAGCGGGTCCGGACACGTCGGCGATGACCGGCACGCCGAACTCGGCGCACAGCTTCGTCAGCCGTGCGGGCACGTCCGGGCTCATGCCGGCCGGAACGCTGCCGGAGATCACGACGGCCCCAGCTCCCGCCTCCAACTCGTCCCGCAGCGCGGCGGCGATCGCCTCCTCCGCCCCCTCGACGGCCGGAAAACCGTTCTCCTGCAACGACGTGGTGGTGCCGTCCTCGGCCACGACCGCCACGGTCCGCCGCACGGAGGCGAGGGCGGGCACGAGTCGATGGGTGATCGCCAGCTCCTCCAACCCCGACCGGAACTCGTCGGGTGCCGCGGTCGTGGTCAGAGCCAGGGCGATGCTGTCCCCGCCCAGTGCCTTGACCACGGCCGCGACGTTCACGCCCTTGCCGCCCGCCCGTGACCGGACCTCCGGCACGCGGACGGTTTCGCCGACGCGCAGGGCTTTCACGCGGTAGGTCACGTCGATGGCGGGGTTGAGCGTGATGGTGAGGATCCGGTTCGTCACGTCGCTGCCTCGACCGCGCCGGGAACGGTCTCGCTGCTCTTCTCGGCGCGGTAGACCATCAGCGTTGAGCCGACCAGCGCCAGCACGATGCCCACCACCTGGAACGCGCTGGGCCGCGCGCCGAACACGATGAGCGACAACACGATCGTCAGCACGGGAGCCAGCGCGTTGGTGACCGGCGCGACGATCGAGGCCTTGCCGCGACTCATCGCCATCACCAGGAACAGCGCGCCGATCGAGTTCAGCACCTGCGTGCCGGCCGTGAGAGCGGGTGCCTGCCAGGGGAAGTCCAGCGGCAGGCCGCCCATCATCAGCAGTGCCACCGGAATCAGCACCAGCCCGCTGATGGTCATCCAGCCGAACGTCGACGCGTCGTCGACTCCGGCGATCGCCGCCTTGCGCATGAAGAACGCCTGCACACCCCAGGCGACGCAGACCAGCACCGCGAGCAGCAGGTAGAACCACCCGCTGTCGCCTCCCTCCCCGGTGGACACGGAGAACAGGACGACCGCGACGAGTGCCAGCACCACGCCGATCCAGGACAGGGCGCCAAGCCGCTCGCGCAGCAGGCCGAACGCCATCAGCACGGTGATCGCCGGGGACAGCGCGATGATCGGGAAGATGACGTACGCGGGCCCGATGGTGAGCGCCTTGAACAACAACAGCTGACCGCCCGCTCCGGTCAGCCCGATCAGCAGGCCGTACCCGGTGGCGGTGCGGCTGCGGTCGAACTTCTTGCCGCGCAACGAGAACCAGGCGGGGATGATCATCGTCAGCGCCCACACGACGTAGATCATCGGGTCGGGGTAGGCGTAGAGCTTGGTGGGCAGGGCGGAGAAAGCGCCCCACACACCCCAGAACAACACGAGCAGTCCCGCGTACGGGATCCAGTTGGTCGTGCGGAGGGTCGGGGCGGACACGCCAGATCCGGTCATCGTGAGCTCCTCAGAGGGAGAGCGCGGCGGAAGAGTGGATTTGCTCGGCCCGCAACGGGTGTCCGTGCAGGCGTGCCGCGTGCAGCGCGGCACCGATGTGCGGTTCCAACAGCGGTTCGCGCAGGTCGAAGTCGTGGGTGAGCGACTCGCGGAACGACGCCAGCACGAGCGCCGAGCCGAACACGCCGCCGGAGTACGACACCGGAACCTGTTGTGCAGCAGCGAATCCGAGCGCGTCACGGCCGACGTTCACCAGCAGTGCGAGCTCACGTCCCGCCTGCCGGAGGATCTCGGTGGCGGCGGCGTCCCCTGCGTCGGCCGCCCTGACGACGACCTTGCTCAGGCTCGCGATCTTGCCGCGATCCCCCTGCCACTGGTTGACCACGACGTCGATGGCGTCGAAGTCGACCGCGAGGTCGAGCGCCTCACGCAGTTCACCGACCAGCGGACCGGCCGGGAGGCGGCCGTCCACCATGCGGCTGAACGCGTTGAGGCCGTTGATCGCGACCCAGTAACCCGAGCCCTCGTCACCGAAGAGCTCGCTCCACCCGCCGCCGCGCCACTGCCTGCCCTCGTTCTCCCCGTAGGCGATCGAGCCGGTCCCCGCGACGACGTTGATGCCGTCCACCGCGCCGAGCGAGCCCGCCCAGCCGCAGATCATGTCGTTGCCGCAGCGGTAGTTCCCGTTGACGAGGATCGCCGACGGCACGGCGTCCAGCACGGGCACGTCGGCGCTGATCTCCCCGTAGGCGGGCAGTCCGAAGAACGCGTAGGTGATGCCGTCGGACGAGATGCCCGCGATGCGGCAGACCTCGGCGATCCCTTGGCGCAGCAGGGGTTCGACGATCTGCACGCCGTCGCCCAGGTAGTACACGCTCGCGGTCCTGGCCTCCGCGACGACCCGGCCGTCCAGATCCACCAGGCAGAACGCGGTCTTGGTACCCCCACCGTCGACACCGAGGAACATGTCAGCTCACTCCCTCAACGAACTCGTGGATGACCACTCCCCGCACCACGCGGTTGACCTCGCCGCCGGGGAACGGGTTGTCCGGCGTCAGATCCAGTGCCAGCGAGCAGGCGAGTGCCGTGGTCTGGGCCGTGATCACCGCGGCCAGCGCCCACACCGCGGCAGGAGCGGTGGCCAGGCCCGGGACGGGCCACACCTGCGCTCCCCCGCACGCGCTGGAGTCGGTCTCCCCCACGACGATCACGCGGTTCGGGCCGAGCGCCGGCACGAGCTCACGAGCGATGTCCTCGTCGTACGAACGCGCATACCGGTCCGGGGAAAGGAAGACGACGGCGATCGTGCGGTCGTCGAGCACCGACTTCGGCCCGTGCCGGAAGCCCAGCGACGAGTCGGCGATCCCCACCACCTCGCCGCGCGTCAGTTCCAGGCACTTGAGCGCGGACTCCCTGGCCAGGCCTCGCAACGCCCCCGAACCCAGGTACACCAGGCGGGACGGCTTGGCTCCAGCGATCGCGGACGCGCGCTCCGCGGCCTCGCCGAGAACGCCGGCACCGGCTCGCGCGAGTTCCTGCACGTCGACGTCGAGACCGAAGGCCAGCAGCGCCGCCAGGGCCATCCCGGTGAACGACGACGTCATCGCGAAGCCGCGGTCGTTCGTCTCCTCCGGCAGCACGATCACGACGGCGTTCTCGTCACCGTCCCACTGCCGGCCCAGCTCGCCCTGGGAGTCGCAGGTGATCACCAGGTGCCGCAGTGAGGGGGTCAGGCTCCGCAGGAGTCGAGCCGCCGCAAGCGATTCAGGGCTGTTGCCGCTGCGGGCGAACGACACGAGCAGCATCGGGCGGTCGTCCGCGGCCACCGCCCGCGGGTCGGCGACGATCTCGGTGGTGGCGATCGCCTCCACCTGCCTGCCGAGGTGTCGTGCCAGGGCGGGAGCCACGAGCTCACCGATGAACGCCGAGGTCCCGGCTCCGGTCAGCACGATCCGCGGACTCGCCTCGAACAGCGCCGCGCTCACCAGTTCCTCGACCCGCGGACGCAGTCGCTCCACCACTTCCGCCACGCGCGGCCAGGTGGTCGGCTGCTGCCAGATCTCCCTCGCGGTCCAGCTGCTGCCGAGCCCACTCTCACTCACGGTCATGGTGTGTTGCCTTCCGATTAACACGTCCGGGGGCGTTCTTCGAATGCCGCCGATCGCCCTGGGGCTCAGGCTCTCCGCCGATCTGACGATGGCTGCATTCGTACGGTCGCCGTCGCGCCGGCGGCAAGGTTCTGCATTCAAATGAACATTTGAAATGAGCGTTTCAGGTGAGCGATTGGCCGAGTGGCCCCAGTTCAGCGGTCCACTCGAGTGAGCACCGCGTGCACAACCGCTCACTCGGATGATCTGTCGTAGGCTCCGCTCCATGGCCGACTCCACGGATTCCGCCGCGTCCGGCACCCGCGTGCGGAAAAGGCGAACCACGCGCGCTGAACGCATGTCCGAAATACTCCGGATGCTTCGGGAAACCGGTTCGCTGCAGGCCGGTGAACTCCGTGAGCGATTCGGCGTTTCCTCCGCGACCCTGCGCCGGGATCTGGCGCAGCTGGAGGAGCAGCGGCTGCTCACCAGGACCCACGGCGGCGCGAAACCGCAGGGCAGCGTGAACGAGGTTCCGGTGCGCTACCGCGGAGGCCGTTCCCGTGACGCGAAGCTGGCGATCGTGCGCAGGGCGGTCCGGCTGCTGCCGCCGGGACCGCACGTGATCGCCCTGACCGGCGGCTCCACGACGAGCGAACTCGTCAAGGAGCTGCCCAACCGCGGCGATCTGACGGTCGTGACGAACGCGTTGAACATCGCGATGGAACTGGCACTGCACCCGCGGCACAAGCTCGTCGTGGTCGGTGGCGTCGCAAGACCTCAGTCCTACGAACTGGTGGGTCCGTGGGCGGAGCACGTGCTGGCGTCGATCAGCATCGGCACCGCGTTCATCGGCGTCGACGGCGTCGACGTCACCGCCGGGATCACCACCCACGACGAGAACGAGGCCCGCACCAACCGCGCCATGCTCAGCCGCGCCAAGCAGGTGATCGTGATGGCCGACGGCAGCAAGCTCGGCAAAGCCACTCTCGCCCGCATCGCCGACATCCACGACGTCCACGAGGTCATCACCGACCTGTCCGCCGATCCGGCGGCGGTCGCGGCGATCCGGGCCGCCGGCGTGCGCGTCACCGTGGTCGAGGTGAAGACCAAATAGGACGGTGAAAACGCTCATCGCGGATGCGCACTTCGTTGACCGTTTCGGTTGGGCTGCCTACGTTTCGCCGTTACACCGGCCGCACCGGCCGGCACTCCTCACCGCGCATCCTGATGCGCCCAACGACGACGGAGTCGGCATGAGGCGTCTTTCTTCCTTGCACGGCAGACGATTAGCGGCGGTCACCGCGGCGGGAGCCCTGGCGTTCGCAGCGCTCACGGCCACCGCCGCACCCGCGTCGGCAGCGGTCCCCCTTCCACCGCTGGCCGGCAAGTTCGACTACCAGATCGGCGGCGCCTACACCCCGCCGTCCGGAGTGCAGATCGTCAGCCGTGACGTGTCAGCGTCCCCTGCGGCCGGGCTCTACAACATCTGCTACCTCAACGCGTTCCAGGCCCAGGAGGGCCAGGACGGCGACTGGCAGAGCGACCTGCTGCTCCGCGACTCCAGCGGCAAGAAGGTCGTCGACCCCGACTGGCACGAGACGTTGCTCGACCTGCGCACCGCGGACAAGCGCAGCCGCGTCGCCGCCAAGGTCAAGACCTGGATCGACACCTGCGCCTCCAAGGGCTATCAGGCCGTCGAGCCCGACAACTACGACAGCTTCTCCCGGTCGAAGAACCTGATCACCACCACGCACGCCCAGGAGTACATCAAGCTCCTGTCCGCCTACTCCCACAGCAAGAACCTCGCCATCGCCCAGAAGAACACCCCGGAACTCGCCGGCAACCGCACCGCCAACGGTCTGGACTTCGCCGTCACCGAGGAATGCGGCGAGTACGAGGAGTGCGGCGACTACGCGGGCCCGTTCGGCAACCGCGTGGTCAACGTGGAGTACACGGCCTCTGGCATGTCCAAGGGCTGTCCCGAGTGGAAGACGAAGATCAGCATGGTGCGCCGCGACGTGATGGTCGTGCCCGCCGGTTCCAGCGGATACCTCCGCAAGACCTGCTGACGTCCAGACGCTCGTTCGTCGTCGCGGCCGCACGGATTCCGGGCGGCCGCGACGTGCGCATACGCTGCGGTTCGGAGCAGTCGGACCACAGGCCAGGAGGACGGGGATGTCGGAACGCGGTACCGGAGGCGTGATCGTCACCGGGGCGTCGAGGGGGATCGGCCGCGCCACCGCCGTGGCGTTCGCCGGGAAGGGGTACCGGGTCGCGGTGCACTACGGCAGCCGCCGCGAGGACGCCGACGAGACCGTCGCCCAGCTCGCGGGGACCGGGCACGCGGTCATCGGAGGCGACCTGGCCGACCCCGACGTGGCCCGGGGGCTCGTCACGGAGGCGGTGCAGCGACTCGGCACGGTGGACGTGCTGGTCAACAACGCCGCCGTGGCACCGGGTCCGGCCAACCGCCACCGGATCGGGGAGACCTCCTGGGACGGGTGGGCCGACGCGTGGCGGTCCATGCTCGACGTGAACCTGCTCGGGGCGGTGAACGTCACCTGGGCGGTGGCGCAGCACCTGATCGACCGCGGTGCGCCGGGCAGCATCGTCAACGTCGGCTCGCGCGGCGCGTTCCGCGGCGAACCCGACTACCCCGCCTACGGTGCGACCAAGGCAGCGCTGCAGGCGTTCGGCCAGTCCGCGGCGATCGCGCTCGCACCTCACCGGATCTCGGTCACCTCGGTCGCGCCGGGTTTCGTCGCCACCGAACGCCAGGCGTCGAAGCTCGCCGGCGACGAAGGCGACACCGTGCGCGACCAGAGCCCGTTCGGCCGGGTCGGCACGCCGGAGGAGATCGCCTCCGCCATCGTCCACCTGGCCTCTCCGGAGGCGGTCTGGTCCTCCGGGGCGGTCCTGGACCTCAACGGAGCCTCGTACCTGCGATGACACCGCCGGTGAAGACGTGGGACGCGGCGCTGACGGACGCCGTGCCCAGCGGTGGCGGCTGGCTCGACCACGGCTTCCACATCGACGTCCACTCCCACGCGGACGGGCAGCTGGTCTACGCCGCGTCCGGAGCGCTGGCCACGTCGACGGTGCGCGGAACGTGGGTGGCGCCGGCGAACCGCGCCACCTGGACGCCGCCGGGATTCGAGCACTCCCACCGCTTCTACGGCCGGACCGACGTGCGTCTCCTGGTCGTTCCCGCGGCCCTGTGCGACGCGCTCGTGCCGCACCCCAGCGTGTTCGCGGTGAGCCCGTTGCTGCGGGAGGCGGTCCTGGCGCTGACGGACCGCCCGGAGTCCCGTCCCGGCGCACACGCGCGACTGCTCGAGGTCGTGATCGACGAACTGGTCGAGACACCCGAGCTGTCCCTGCACCTGCCTGAACCGCACGACCCCAGGCTGCGCGCGGTGACCGACCTTCTGCACGCCGACCCCGGCCGCACCTCGACGCTGACCGAACTCGGCCGCGAGGCAGGCGCGAGCGAACGCACGCTCAGCCGCCTGTTCGACTCCGAGCTCGCCATGAGCTTCCACCGCTGGCGCACCGTCCTGCGCGTGCACCACGCCGTCATCCACCTCACCAACGGTGTCTCGGTCACCGATACCGCGATCACGTGCGGATGGTCGAACCCCTCGAGCTTCATCGACGCGTTCAGCTCCGTGGTCGGCCAGACCCCCGGCCGCTACCAGGCGGGTCTGCACAGCTAGCCGAGATTGGCGGCTTTTCGGTATCCGCTGTCTCGATACCGGTGGGACGCGGCAGCCTCGGTGACCACAGTGGAGGACATGAACGAAGCAGACACGAACGTGGACGTCGTCATCGTGGGTGGCGGTGTCGCCGGCCTCGCGCTCGGGAACTTCTTGCAGCGCAGCGGAATCAGCTGCGTAATCGTGGAGAAGCACAGCCGTGAGCACATCGAGCGCAGGCAACGCGCAGGATCCCTCGAAGCGAGCGGCGTGCGCACGTTCCGGCAGTGGGGGCTCGACGAGGCTTTCGCGGACTCCCCCAGCCACTTCACGGGATCGTCCGACCTGCCGGTGCTGATCGAAGGCGAGACGCGGCAGTGGAAGCACGGGGACGACGAGGACGGGGACGAGTCGATCTTCTGCCCCCAGCAGGTCCTCGCCACGAACCTCACCGCGATCTTCCTGCGCGAAGGCGGAGATCTCCGCTACGAGGCAGCCGACGTCGCGCTGGAGGACGTCACCGGCCGGCCCCTGGTCCGCTACCGCGACCCCTCCGGCGCCGTCAGGACGATCGGCTGCGAGTTCGTCGCCGGCGCGGACGGCTTCCACGGCGTCAGCAGGAAGTCCATCCCCGCGGACGTCCTCACCTGTGACTCCCACGAGTTCGGCTACGCCTGGCTCAGCGTCCTCGCCGAGGTCGGCGCGGACCCCCTGGCCGTCATGGCGGTGCACTCCCGCGGCTTCTCCGCGCAGATCACCCGCGGCCCCGGCAAGAGTCGCATCTACCTGCAGTGCCCGCTCACCGACACCGTCGAGCAGTGGCCGGACGAGCGGATCTGGAGCGAACTCGCCCACCGGTTCGGGCGCCCGGTGAAGGAGGGCCCCGTCGCCACCAGGCAGATCGTTCCCCTGCGCGGCATCGTGTTCAGCCCCATGAGCCACGGCAGGCTCTACCTCCTGGGCGACGCCGCGCACATCATCTCCCCGATGAGCGCCGAAGGGATGAGCCTCGCACTGCACGACGCCGAAACCCTTGCCCACGCCCTGATCCGCCACCTCGACGCGGGCGACTCGCGCCTGCTGGACGAGTACTCGGACACCTGCCTGCGCCACATCTGGAACCGCCAGCAGTCGGCGATCTGGATGACCGACACCATGCACGACTCCGGCGACAGCACCTACCGGGGCGAGTTCCGCAGGCAGATCGCCAGGGTCAACCTGGAGACGTTGCTGCAGCCCGTCGTCACGACGAGCTGACCTGCCCTGTCCGGGACCGGTCCGTATCGTTGTCCGGCGTGACCGATCGAGCGGCCGGCGGCCTCGACCTGCATCTGGGCGACGTCGGCCGCACCCGCGCCGGCCTCATGGACGCCTTCCGCGAGGCGATCCGCACCGGCCGGTTGGCACCGGGGACCCGGCTGCCGTCGAGCCGCGTGCTGGCGACCGACCTCGGGCTGGGCCGCAACACCGTCGTCCGCGTCTACTCGGAGCTGATCAGCGAGGGATGGCTCACCGGGGTGCACGGTTCCGGTACCGAGGTGGCGCGGCGTTCCGCGGAGCTCGTGGGCGACCGAGCGAGGCCCCGGACGCCCGCGGCACCACCGCGGCCGGTGCACGATCTCCGGCCCGGCCGTCCGGACCTGTCGTCCTTTCCGCGTGACGAGTGGATTCGCGCGGTGAAGCGCACGGTCGGCACCGCGCCGTTCGACGCCTTCGGGTACACCGATCCGCACGGCATGAGCGAACTGCGCGACGTCCTCGCCCGCTATCTCGCTCGTGCGAGGGGCCTGCGCGCACGGGCGGACAACGTCATCGTGTGCAGCGGGGCCGCGGAAGGCCTGCGGCTCGTCGCCGCCGCGCTCGCGAGCGCGGGAGTCACGAAGGTGGCGGTCGAGGAGTTCGGTCTCCAGACCCAGCGCCTGGCGTTGCTGCAGGCCGGGATCGAAGCGGTCCCGATCGCGGTCGACGCCGACGGCGCCGACCTGTCGGCGCTCGACCACGATCGGAACCTGGGCGCGGTTCTGCTGACGCCGTCGCACCAGTTCCCCTTGGGCGTGGCGCTGCACTCCGACCGGCGGGCGGCGGTCGTCGACTGGGCCCGCCGGCGGGGCACGCTGGTCATCGAGGACGACTACGACGGCGAGTTCCGCTACGACCGGTCGCCCGTGGGCGCGTTGCAGGGGCTGGACCACGACCACGTGCTCTACCTGGGGACCGCGAGCAAGTCCCTGGCGCCGGGCCTGCGCCTCGGCTGGCTCGTCCTGCCGGACCACCTGGTCGGCTCGATCGCCGCGCAGAAGGGGGAATCAGAGGATTCCGTCGGGTTCGTCAACCAGCTGGCGATGACCGAGTTCATCGCGTCGGGAGCGTACGACCGGCACATCCGCGCGATGCGCTCGCAGTACGACCGGCGACGTAGGCAGCTGGTCGAGACGATCAGCCGAAACGCCCCTGCCGCGCACGTCACCGGGATGTCCGCCGGGCTGCACGTCCTCCTCGAACAGCCCGGCCGAACCGGCGCCGAACTCGTGCGCCGAGCCGCCCGCGAACAGCTGGCGATCGAGCCCCTCGAACGCTTCCGGCACCCCGGATCCACCTCGGACCGCGACGGCGTGGTCGTCGGGTTCGCCGCGCCGTCCCCGAGTGCCCGGGCGGGCACGCTGGACGCCCTGGTGCGCGCTCTTCGGTGACTGGTCCCCGATCCGGGAGGCCAAGTGGTCCCAGGTTCCGAGCCGAAACCGGGCTAGCTTCGGAGTCATGAAAGCCATCACCGTGCAGGACCGCGCCGCCGGCCTCGGTGGTCTGACCCTCACCGACCACCCCTACCCGCACGCCGCGGAGAACGACGTCGTCGTGCGGGTGTGCGCGGCCGGCTTCACCCCCGGCGAACTGGACTGGCCGGGCACCTGGACCGACCGGGCCGGCCGTGACCGGACTCCCAGCGTGCCCGGTCACGAGTTGTCCGGCGTCGTCGCGGAACTCGGCTACGGCACCACCGGCCTCACCGTCGGACAGCGGGTGTTCGGGCTCGCCGACTGGACCCGCGACGGATCGCTCGCCGAGTTCACCGCCGTCGAGGCCCGCAACCTCGCGCCACTGCCCGCCGATGTCGACCACACCGTCGGCGCCGCCCTGCCGATCTCCGGCCTGACCGCGTGGCAGGCGCTGTTCGACCACGGCCGGCTCGAGTCCGGGCAGACCGTCCTGATCCACGGCGCGGCGGGCGGGGTGGGATCGATCGCCGTGCAACTCGCGCGCAGGGCGGGAGCGCGAGTCATCGGAACGGGCCGCGCCGGCAACCGCGACGTCGCACTCGCTCTGGGCGCCGACACCTTCGTCGACCTGCAGACCGAACGCCTGGAGGACGTCGGCGAGGTCGACGTGGTGCTGGACGTCTTCGGAGGAGAGATCCTCGAACGCTCGGCCGGGCTGGTCCGCGCCGGCGGCACCCTGGTCACCGTCAACGAACCGCCGAAGGCCAGGCCGCGCGACGGCCGCGCGATCTTCTTCGTCGTCGAGGCGGACCGCCACCGGCTCACCGAACTGGCGAAGCTCGTCCGCGAGGGAAGCCTGCGCGTTCTGGTCGGTTCCACGTACCCACTGGCCGAAGCACCGGCCGCCTTCGGTGCGGGACGCGGTGGCGGCAAGTCGATCATCGTGGTCGACTGACGGCGGTTCAGCGACGAACGGCGGTCCCGGCCGGATAGGTGGTGTGGGTGAAGCCGGGAATCTCGACCAGGTCGGGCCGGTTTCCGTTGGCGCTCAACTGGTCGAGCATGAACTGGGAGCCGGCGGTCGCGAGTTGTGCCGCCGGGTCCTCCATCACGTAGCGCAGCCGCGACACGATCGCGCGTTTGTCGTCGACCGACCGGACCACCGGCATGGCGTTGATCACCTGCGTGTCGTCGTCGACCACGGGCGCCCGGTCGATCGTCCTGCGTAACGCCGGGTAGTCCGCGCACCGCGATGTCTCTCGCCTGAGAGCGCTTTCCGTTCAGTGTCCGAGCAGCCGGGCGCTCTCCTCGGCGCGGCGTAGTGCCACCAGCAACGCGGCCCGCCCGGTGTGGTCGATGTCCTCGGTCAGCGCGTCCACCGCGGCCTCCCCGCCCAGCCGCAGCTTCTCGACCAGCCCGCGGTGCACGGCCGCCATCCTCACGACGTCGAAGTCGGGGCGGACGAACGTGAGCAGCAGCCGCACCTCGTCCTCGCAGCGCTGGTAGCTGTCGAGCAGGTGCCGGTTGCCGGCCGCCGCGACGATCGCGGTGTGGATGGCGCTGTGCACGCGCGTCAACTCGCGCCACGACGGCCGCGTCGTCCGCTCGGCCAGCGCCTCCAGGCGTTCCACCTCGGCGACCACCGGTCCCAGGTCCGCACCGGCGGCCAGGGCCATGCGCAGCGCGCCGAGCTCGAGCACCTTGCGGTAGTCGAAGACCTCGTCGATGCGTTCCTTGCTCAGCTGCGGGACGACGGCGCCGCGGTGACGTTCGTGCACGACCAGGCCGCGTTCGACGAGCAGCCGCAGCGCAGAGCGCACCGTGTACCGGCCGACCTCGAACCGTTCCGCCAGGTCCTCCTCGCGGAAGCGGGTGCCCACGGGGTGCACCCCGTCGAGCAACTCCCTCCGCACCGCCGCGGCGATCCGTTCCGGCGCGGCCTGCGTCCCGGCCATGACACCCCTTACGTCCGTCAGGGGTGTCACAGTACCCGATTGGATTGTGTCACAATCGACGAGACGAACCGGTTCGGCACAGCGAGGGGTGCGTGTGGAGATCGACGGAGTCCAGGTCCACGGCGAGGCCGGGACGCCCGTGCTGCTGCTACCCGGCGGCGCCGAGGCCTGCGACGGCTTCTTCCCCGGCCTGCCGGAAGGCCTGGCAGCGAACCCCGGCGCGCGGGTGATCGTGCACGACCGCCCAGGCACCGGCACGAACGCCGAGGACGGATCGCTGGCAGACGCCGCGTCCCACCTGAGCGCCCTCGTCGACCGGCTGGGCTGCGGCCCGGTCGTGGTGGTCGGGCAGAGCCTCGGCGGCGCCGTGGCCGTACTGCTCGCGCGCGACCACCCCGAGCAGGTAGCGGGCCTGGTCCTGCTGGACCCGACGCCGATCAACGATCCCGGCGTGTGCGCCGGCCTCGAACGCATGATGGGCCTGTTCGGCAAGCTGGCAGCCGTGCCAGGACTGCGCCGCCCCCTGGCCGCGACCTTCCGATCCGCGGCCCTGCGATCCGCGCGAGGACGTGATCTGCGGCCCGACTGCCTGGCCGCACTCGAACGCACCGCGGACCTGGACATCCGAACGCTCGCCCGAGCGGTCCGCGGCATCACGGAGATCTCCCGCGGCGTGCGGGAGTCCGACCTCCCCCGCCTCCCCTCGGTGCTGGTGACGGCCGACCGCAAGCCGGACCACGCCGTCCGCCTCGCCCACGACCGGCTCGCCACGGCACTCGGCGCGGACGTGGCGGCCTGGCCGGGCGCGACGCACAGCGTCCACCTCGACCACCCGGACGAGGTCCTCGCCACGGTGCGCGACCTCATCGCCCGCGTCCAAAGCTAGGCGCGGCGCAGAAGCTTCATCGGCGTGAACGGGATCGTTCCGGCCGGGCACGCATGCCCCCAGTGTCATCACTGGTCACTACGTGTAACGGCGCCTGAGAGCCGAGCGACTGAACGAACATGCGCAACGGCGTGTTGTGGCTCATCGTCGCCACGAACCTGGCGGCGGCGCTCGCCGCCATCGCCACGAATGTGGCGACCGAGCGCATGCCCGAGAAGTGGCAGCCGCACCTGTGGCTGGCGTGGCCACTGCTCGGCCTGCTGGTCGTCAGCGGCATCTGGCTGGCGATCAGCCTGCACCGTGCGGGCACACCACGGGAGGTCACGCCGGAACGGGCCGCCTACAACCGCGAACGGATGCTCGCCCAGGTCCGCACCCGATGGATCGACGGCGTGCTGGCGCGCTCGGTGTACCGGCAGACGCTCGTCGACCTGGGCCTGGAGGATCGGCCGGAGGCCTTGGTCAGGCCGTGGGACGTGCTGCTCGACACGCCCGAGGCCGGCCGCCGGGTGTTGACGGCCGGCCAAAGCCTTCGTGACGTCATCGCGATGAGCGACGGACTGCTGGTGCCGGGTGCGCCCGGCGCGGGCAAGACGACGATGTTGCTGACGCTGCTGGAGGAACTGCTCGACGCCGCGGCTCGTGACGACACCGCGCCGATTCCCGTGGTGTTCCCGTTGACCTCGTGGGCCTCGAGCGGCAAACCGTTGCGAGCGTGGCTGGTCGACGAGTTGCGAGGACGGCTCTACGGCGTCTCGCCAGACCTGGCCGAGCACTGGGTCGCCAACGATCGCATCCTTCCTCTGCTCGACGGTCTCGACGAGGTGTCATCGGATCGGCGACTGGCTTGCGCGCGTGCGATCGATCAGTTCCACAGTGGACATCAGTTGCTCCCGCTGGTGGTCACCAGTCGGCTGGCGGACTACGAGGCGCTGGGGTACCAGCTTTCGCTCGGGGCGGCCGTTCTGATCCAGCCGTTGAGCGAGCCCCAGACGATGAAGTACCTGAAGCGCTTCGGGTCGGCGCTCGCGGGATTGCGCCAGGCGCTCGCAGAAGCTCCTGTGCTGTGGGACTTGTTGCGCACGCCGTTCCTGTTGAGCGTCGCGGTGCGTGCCTACGAAGGACGCCCCGCCGCCGATGTGGGTCGTGCGGGCTCGTTGGAGGAGGGACAACGCCACCTCCTGGAGGCCTTCGTGGACCGCACCTTGCGCCGCAAGGGACAGCTTGCCGGGTTCACGCCGGAACAGACCGTGCGCTGGCTCGCCTACATCGCCCGTTCGCTCGCAGAACGGCTCGAGATGTTTTACGGACCGGAGTTCATCAGCACGAGGTGGCTCATTCCGACGCACCGCCGTCGCTTGAACCGGCTCGCGGCACTGCTCGGCTCGGTGTTGCTGGGCGGCGCGGTAGGGCTGCCGATCGCCGTGGTCATCCACCCGGTCACCGGACTGGGCACGGGGCTGTTCACCGCGATCGTCTACGGCATGATCATGAAATCGAGCAGCCCGCCGAACGTGTCTCTCGTCGAGGGTGACTCGTTCGGCGGACGTGTCTTTCTGGTCCTGATCTCCTGGATCGCCTTCGGGATCGTCCTGGGAGTGGCCCTGCCAGTGCTCGGTGGCGCGCTGGCTCTGATCGCCAGCGTGCCGGTGGGAATCGTCGGCGTTCTGTTCGGGGCGTCCTTCCTCGATCTCATGCTCGGGATGCTGGGAATCGGTGCTCTGTGGGGCCTGCTACTCGGCCTGACCATGCCCGCCCCCTTCTTCTCCGAGCTGGAGGTCTACGCAGGCGGAACGCGGCGCGGTGGCGACGCGCTGCGGGACACTTGGTGGTTCTTCTGCCTGATCACCGTGGGCGTGTCGACACTGGCGGCATTGGTACTGGAAAGCCACTGGGGCGCGATGGAAGTGCTCGCAGGCGCGGTGTTCGGTCTGGCGTGCGGCTACCTCTACTGCGGCCGAGCCCTGCTCGGGCATTGGGGCAGCCGCGCCGTGATGGCCGGGGTGGGCGTCGTCCCGTGGCGGCAGACCGCCTTCCTCGACTTCGCGGAATCACGGATGCTGATGCTCAAGGTGGGCGACGGCCACATGTTCGCCCACCGGCTGCTGTTCGAGTACTTCGCGACGCTCGAACCCACCCACGTCAACAGTCGCTACGCCTCGGATGGTCTCCCGGCCGCCGATCTGCGACCGGAGGCGTTGCTCGCCAGGGCGAGACGGGGGCGACCCGGTGACAACGTGATCCGCGTTCTGACGTTCGCGAGCTCCTTCCTACCGGCTTCGGTGTGGACACCTACCGCGGTGGAAATCGTCAGATCCCTTGACGACGGTTCTCCGGCAGTTTCGGAATCGAACGAGAACTCCGAGACACTCGACGTGCTGCTCGCCGTCCACCGGCTGATCGCGACAGCCGCGTTTCCTCCGCACGCTGCAGCCAGCGCGGTGGCGTTGGGAGAGCTGTTGGCGGCACTCCTGAAGGATCCTGCGGAACCGCCGCTTCGGCTCAGCTACTTCCAGAGATACTTCGACGACGCGATCTCCGCCCTCAAGGCCACCTCCACCGGAGACGACCAGGACCTCGCCGGTCGGCGAGCCGCCGTCCTGAAGACGTTGACAGAGCAGGACTTCTATCGCAGCGCACGCACGCTGAGAGCTGTCGACTAACTGACATCGCCGTCGACACGCCCGTCGAGCTCACCCGGCGACAGGACCACGGTGGAGTTGTGCTCCCGGATGATCCGCCACCCGGCCGGCGTCCGGTGCCAGACCAGCGACGTCGTGGTCCGGATGTCCGTGACACCACCGGGTGTGACGATCCGCGCCACGAACCTCAGGGTGGACGCGGCCAGATCGCCCGACGCGACGACGTGCGGTCCGTCGTCGATCGCGTGGTGCGCGGACACCATGTCGCGGAAGGCCGGCTCCCAGATCGCGCCGTAGCCGGCGGCGGTCGTCGCGACCCTGTGTTCGGGGTCGAAGTCGTCGTAGAGGCGGACGTCCGGTGAGCCGAAGTCGTAGAACTCGCCGAAGACGCGTCCGAAGTCGAAGGGCTCGTCTCCTTCGCGGCGGTCCCAGCCGAACACCCACCGGCCGTGCAGCTCCGCGATCACCTGTTCGTCGTTCATGATCTCGACGCTAGGACCGGGCCTGGATTTCCGGCAGGGTGCGTCACACCCACCCGGAACCCTGGGCAGGGCGGCGAACTCAGGGCTTCGCGGTCAGCGGAAAGGTCACCCCGGTGAGCCGCTCCGACGCCTCCCACAGCCGCCGCGCCAGCACCGGGTCGCTGGCCGCTGCCGACCGGCCCACCAGCGCGGGGTGGCCGTGCAGTTCGAAACGTCCGTCCGGGCCGACGTAGCTTGCGCCTGGCAGGTCCTGGGTCGCCGCGTACAACGACGGCTGCGCGCCCTGGGCCTCGGTCTGCGCGAGATAACGCCCGGCCAGGTGCACGATCTTGACCAGCTGCGGGTTGCGGCCCTTCGTGCCCAGGTTGGTCGCCGAGTAGCCGGGGTGCGAGGACAGCGCGCGCACGGACGATCCCGCCTCGCGGCAGCGCCGTTCCAGTTCGAGGGTGAACAGCAGGTTCGCCAGCTTCGACCGGCCGTAGGCCTTCACCGGGGTGTAGCCGGAGCGGGCGAAGTCGAGGTCGTCGAGATCGAGCACGCCCGCCTTGTGCGCGCCGGAGGCCACGGTCACCACTCGGTCGGTGATCGAGGGCAGCAGCAGGTTGGTCAGTGCGAAGTGGCCGAGGTGGTTGGTGCCGAACTGCAGCTCGAACCCGTCCGCCGTGTGACCGTGCGGGGTCATCGCCACCCCTGCGTTGTTGACCAGGACGTCGAGTTCGCCCTGCCAGCCCTCGGCGAACGCGCGCACCGACGCCAGGTTCGCCAGGTCCAGTTCACGGACCTCGGTGTTGCCGGACATGGCGGCCGCCGCCCGTTCGCCGGCGGCGACGTCGCGCACCGCGAGCACCGTGCGGGCCCCTGCGGCGGCGAAGGCGGTCGCCGTGCCGCGGCCCACGCCGCTGGCCGCACCGGTCACCACGACGGTGCGACCGGTCAGGTCGGGAAGGTCGCCGGCGGTCCACCCGTGCTTCGTCATGATCGCGAGCTTAGGCGGCCGCTGGACGACCACTGACGGGCCACCGTCCCGCGCGACCGTATCGGCGTCACGGTTCACGTCTACAGGAAGAGAGAAGATGAAGATCCGCACTGTGCTGCTCTCCGCGGCACTGGTCGTCCTCGGCTCGCTCACCGCGGTCGTTCCCGCCTCGGCCGACGGCATCAGCACCTACTACCTCACCTTCCGCACCGGCAACCTGCCGAACGCGGACACCGAGGATCCCGTCCGGGTGACGATGTTCGGCACCGCGGGCAAGTCCGACCCGATGCAGTTCGACCGGGACTTCAACCGCGGCGAGACGTGGACGTCCGGCCCGCACCGGCACCCGTCGTTCGGCACCATCGGCTACATCAGCCTGGGCAAGGGCGGCCGGGAGTCCGACGCCTGGTACTCCGAGTACGTCGACATCCACGAGGAATCCAGCGGCACGGTCTACCACTGCGCGGTCAACCAGTGGTTCCCGAAGGAAAGCCTGACGCGGTTCTACGCCTGCTCCTGAGCTGAACGCCCGGCGCGGGCGCGAGTGCGCCCGCGCCGACATGCGCTCTCACGGATTCCAGTCCAGGAGAACCTGCGTGCGGTCGAAACGTCGTGCGACCAGGTCGTCGCGGCGGATCACCCAGAAGATCGCGGCTCCCCCGCCCGACCGGTAGACGTTGAACTCCAGCAACAGAACCTGGTCCTCGTCGGCGACGGTGCCGAGGACCGCGGTCTCGGCCGCGGCACACCCGTTGTTGTCGGTGCCGTACCCACCCAGCACCATGCTCGCTCCGCCCCACTGGTCCGCCCACACCTCGGCCAGCGCCTCGGAGTGGGGGTGCCCCGGCACCGGCAGGAGGTAGACGGGTGGCGGCGCGTCGACCGTGCCGACGAACGGCAGGGAAACATCGGCCGTGAGGTGGATGTCGCCTTGCGGGTACTCGTCGTAGATCTCCTCGAACTGGTCGCTGCAAGCCGGGTAGGACTCAGGATCCAGTTCCCGTTCCACGACTTCCGCGCCTTCCGGCACGTACAGCACCTCGCCCATCCCCGGCTCTTCCGGATAGCCGAAGAACAACAGCTTGCCGTCCGTCGGCAGCGGAAGATCCGTCGCGTCCCGGGGAAGGGCGGCGCAGTCGATGGTCGCGACCAGGGGGTACTCCTGCGTCTCGACGCCGGCGGGAAGCATGATCGGACCGCCGAACCTGCCCACGACCGGCCCGTCCCCGTCCAGTGTCAGGAGCGCGGACGGGCGAACGAGCTCCAGCCACCGGTCCACGTCGGGTTCCGGGATGTTCCGCACGAGCGCCTCCGTGCGGATCTGGTCGAGGATCTTCACGTTCCTGGGATTCACGGCGGCACCGTAGCGCGGGGTACCGACATTTCTGCTCAGCCGCCGAGCGCTGCCCAGTCGGCACTGAGCTGCCAGGCCTTGGCGCGCGTGGCAGGGTCGTAGGAGATGCTGGGCGACCGTTCTTCCTTGTCCCGCACGTAATAGCGGCCCGTCACGGTCGCGAGGCCAGGATCCGCGGCCAGGCGCAAAGCGGCCGCCGCGCCCGCTTCCGGTGTCAGCAAACGACTGTGGATCAGTGACCGGAACGGGGTGAGCACGGCGGGCGTGATGTCGTCGACGATGCTCGTGCTCACGAGTCCGGGATGCACGGCGTTCACCGTCACGCCCTCGTCCTGCCACCGGTCGGCGAAGACGTAGCCGCAGATCGTGCTCAGCAACTTGGCCCTCGCGTAGGCGGTGAACGGCGCGAAGCCCTCGGCGGGATTGAGCTCGCGCAGATCGGTGACACCCGCCAGGTCGAGCGGGACCGGCCGGGGCCTGCCGAACAGCGGCACGCTTCGGGTGTCGGACATGGTCGCCGAGACGACGTTGACGACACGGCTGGGCGCGGCGGCATGGAGACGGTCGTGCAGGAGGTACGTGAGCGTGAACCCGGCCAGGTGGTTCACGGCCAGATGCGCTTCCACGCCGTCGACGGTCAGGCGCCGGTCGCGGTAGTGCGCCCCGGCGTTGTTGACCAGCAGGTGCAGCCGGTCGTGACGTCGCGAGAACTCGGCGGCGAGCCGGTGCACGTCGGCGCGGACGCCCAGGTCGCCCGTGAGCACCTCCACCCGGTCGGCGCCGATCTCGCGGCGCAGGGCCTCCCCGCGTTCTCCGTCGCGGCTCGTGATGACGACGTGGGCGCCGGCGCGGACCAGCTCCGCGGTGATCACCCTGCCCATTCCGCCGGCGCCACCGGTCACCAGCGCGACCTGGCCGCTCAGATCTGTCCGACCACTGTGGACGGTCATGCGGCGATCCTCGGGGTCTGGTGGACGAACGCCGGTCGCACGGCCTCGCGCACGAGGAAGTCGGCCAGGTCGGCGCGCGACACCGAGGAGGTCACGGTGATGCGCAGATCGTTGCCCGTGCGGTAGCCGCCGGTCGCCGGGGTGTCCTTCAGCGCGGGCGGGCGGACGATCGTCCAGTCCACATCGGACTGCCGGATGAGCGCCTCCATCACCTCCTTGTCCCGCATCTTGTGCTTGACCGAAGCCCAGAGCAGCAGGGAGTACAGCGATCGGTCACGGCTCTCCGCCGCACCGTGCGCGCTGACGGCCACAAGGCGGCGCACGTTGGCCGCCTTCATCGCGAGCAACGCGGCGCGGATGCCGTCCGAACAGACCGTGGACGGGCCGGGGTCGTTGGTGCCGAGCACGCTGATGACCGCGTCGTGGCCCGCGACGACGTGGGCCAGGTCGGTCAGCACCGGAAGCACCACCGCGGTCAGACCGGGCGCGGACGGGATCGCGTCGCTGCGGCGCACGACGGCCGTGACGGCGTGCCCGGCGCGCAACGCGACGTCGACGACAGCCCGTCCAGTGCCACCGCTCGCACCCAGGACCACCAACCGGGAACTCTGTGAGTCATCTTGTCTCATAAGTTCCACTCTGCCGTCCCGCGTGCTTCTGAGTCAAGTTGTCTCATAAGATGGCGCCATGGCCGACTCCACCGACCCGCGCATCACCCGCAGCCGCGAGGCGATCCTCTCCGCCGCACGGGAGCTCCTCCGCGAGGACGGTCCGGCCGCGGTCACCCACCAGAACGTCGCCAAACGCGCGGGAGTCGGGCGCGCGACCGTGTACCGCCACTGGCCACAGCCGAGAATGCTGCTCGACGACACGATGGCCGGTGTCCGGATGCCGTTCTTCCGGGACCCCGTTCCGCCCGTCCGTCCCTGGCTGGCGCGGCAGATGCGCACGCTCGCGGACGAACTGGCCCTGCCCGAGATCCAGGCGGTGACCGCGGCGCTGTTCCACGGAGCACCGGACGAGCCCGACGCGACCGCTCGGCGGGAGCAGCTCATCGCCACGATCAGCGGCCAGCTCGGCACGGCCCTGGACTCGGCGGCACGGACCGGCGAGCTTCAGGCCTCAGCCGACCTCCAAGACGCCCCGGCGATCCTCATCGGCCCCCTGGTGTTCCGCGGCATGTTCGAACGCCGCCCCGTCACCGACGCGATGATCGACCACCTGCTGAACGCGATCGGGACCTGGACCGCGTCACCCTCACCTGCGGCGGATCAGGCCGATGTCGGTCGCGGTCGCGACGGCGGCGGTGCGTGAGTCGACGCCGAGTTTGGTGTAGCAGCGGGCCAGGTGCGACTTCACCGTGCCTTCGGTGAGGTGCAGGCGCGCCGCGACGGCCCGGTTGGACAGCCCGTCGGCGACCAGGCCGAGCACCTCGATCTCCCGGCGGGTCAACGCGGCGTCGGGCAGGCGCATGCGGTTCAGGAGCCGGTCGGCGACGGTGGGCGCCAGGGTGGTCCGTCCTGCGGCGGCGGTGCGGACGGCGGCGGCCAGGTCGTCGGGATGGGCGTCCTTGAGGAGATACCCGGTGGCACCCGACTCGATGGCGGGCAACGTGTCGGCGTCGGTGTCGTACGTGGTGACGATGAGAACGCGGGGCGCGCCGGGACGAGCGGTGATGGCGGCGGTCGCCTCGGCTCCGGTCATTCCTGGCCCGAACCGCAGGTCCATCAGGACGACGTCGATGTCGCCCTCGCCGGCGCGCGCCACGGCGGCTTCGGCGGTCGCGGCCTCGGCGACCACGACGAGGCCGGGTTCGGTCTCGAGCACGGCCCGCAGACCGGCGCGCACCACGGGGTGGTCGTCGGCCAGGAGGAGGCGGATCGGGGTGCCGGTCATGACAGGGCCTGCGGCAGGGGAAGCCGGGCGGCCAGCGCGGTGCCGTGGCCGGGGGCCGACTCGACGCTGAGAGAGCCGCCCAGCGCACGGACGCGGGCGCGCATGGCCGCCAGGCCGAACCCTCCCTCGCCGGGATCGGGAGCGGGCAGGCGCTCGGGGTCGAAGCCGGTTCCGTCGTCGACGACGCCGAGCGCGATCTCGTCGCCGAGGTGGCCCAGGGTGATCTCGACGGTGGTGGCGCCCGCGTGCCGGACGGTGTTCGCGACGGCGGCCTGGGCGATGCGCAGCAGGGCGACCTCGTGCGCCGTCGGCAGCGGGACCGGATCGCAGGTGAGGTGGAACCGCGCGGTGATCCGGTGACGGGTGCTGGTGGTGGCGCACAGGCGTTCCAGGGCACCGGCCAGCGTGGTGTCGTCGAGGGCGGGCGGAGTGAGGGCTGCGACGAAACGGCGTGCCTCGGCGAGGTTGTCCGCCGCGGCCTGGCGAGCCTGGTCCACGTAGCGGGCGGCGTTGCCCGAGGTGTCCGGCAGCTGCCGTTCCGCGGCGCGCAGCAGCAGCTGGATGCTGGACAGGCCCTGGGCGAGGGTGTCGTGGATCTCGTGGGCCAGGCGTTCCCGTTCGGCCAGCACCCCGGCGGTGTGCTCGGCGCGGGCCAGCTCGGCGCGGGTCGCGGTGAGCTCCTCGATCAGGCGCCTGCGTTGCTCGCTCTCCCGGTAGAGCGCCTGGTAGCCCCGGACGACGGCGACCGCGACGGCGGCGCCGAGCAGCGGGCCGATCGCGGCGGCCGGGTTGAAGACGCCCTGGTGCGCGCTGAAGGCGGTGACCGCGGCCAGCGCCGTGGCGATCACCGCGACCAGGCCCGCCCGGCGCGGCAACAGGTGGAGCTGCAGGAAGTACAGGGGGAAGGCCACCCACACGCCGTCGGCGGTCAGCACCACCAGGACCAGCCACACGGCGCTGACGGCACCCAGCCACAGCGCGGCGACGGGCCGGGACGTGCGGACGCGGGGCAGCACCGGTCCGGCCGCGTACAGCGCGCCGCAGACCACCGCGACCACGACGATCGCCGTGGCCCGAGGATGTCCCCCGGCGACGGCCCGTGCCATCGCCAGGACGAGCAGGGCGAGGAACAGGAGGTGCAGGCACCAGGTCAGCACCCGGTTGGTCGGTGTCAGAGCGGCGGCGTTCACGGTGTGTCCAGGCTACGTCCGAGCAGCGGGAGCCGCCTCTGTCGAAAGGTGTAGGCGGGGCGCTGTCTTCCGGCTCGGGAAGTGCCATCCACGGCCAGATGCCGCGACGGGGTGCCGACGGCGACCGTGGAGACGTACCGATCCCCCGCTGTGAGGACAGAGGCCTTGTTCGTCGCCTGGAGAGAACTCCGGTTCGCCAAGGGGCGTTTCGCCCTGATGGGAACCGTGATCGTGCTGATCACCCTGCTGGTCGGGCTGCTGTCCGGCCTGACCGCCGGACTCGGCCGGCAGAACGTCTCCGCCATCACCGGCCTGCCCGCCGACAGGATCGCCTTCGCCGCGCCCAGCGGTGATCAGGGGCTGTCCTACGCCGACTCCACCGTCACGGAGGCGCAGTGGCGGCAGTGGGCCACCGCCCCAGGCATCACCACCGCCGAACCCCTGGGCATCACCACCACCAAGGCCACCGCGGGCGGCCGGAGCGCCGGTGTCTCGGTCTTCGGCGTCCTCACCGGATCTCCTCTCGCCCCGGACGGTGGGAAGCTCACCGAGCACTCCGCGGTGCTGTCCACCGCGGCCGCCGCCGACCTGGGCATCCAGTCCGGTGACAGCATCTCCCTGGGCGGACGGAAGCTGACCGTGGCCGCGGTGTCCGGTGACGCGTCCTTCAGCCACACCCCGGTCATCTGGACCACCCTCGACGTCTGGCGGGCGACCGCGCCCCCGTCCAGCAGCCAGTTCGGGACCGTGATCGCCCTGACCACGACCTCCGGCACCGATCTCGCCGCCACCGACCACGCCGCGGGCACCAGGACGGTCTCCACGGACGACTCCCTGTCCGCGATCGGCTCCTACGCCTCCGAGAACGGCTCCCTGCAGCTGATGCGCGGCTTCCTGTTCGCCATCTCCGCACTGGTCATCGGCGCCTTCTTCACCGTCTGGACCATCCAGCGCAGCGGTGACGTGGCCGTCCTCAAGGCGCTCGGCGCCACCACGGCCGGGCTGCTCAAGGACGCGCTGGGCCAGGCCGTGGTCCTGCTCGCGGGCGGAACCCTCATCGGCACCGGCCTCGCCGCGGGCCTCGGTGCCGCCCTCGCCGGCTCCGCCGTCCCGTTCGTGCTCACCCCCGCCACCGTGCTCGTGCCGGCCGCGGTGATGGTCGTGCTCGGCGCGCTGGGAGCCGCGCTCGCGATCCGCCGCATCACCTCCGTCGACCCGCTGACCGCCCTGGGGAGCACCCGATGAGCCTCACCCTGACGGACGTCACCCTCACCTACCCCGACGGCGAGTCCCGCCTCACGGCACTCGACCAGGTCAGCCTGGACGTCCCCCGAGGAAGCCTGACCGCCGTGGTCGGCCCCTCCGGCTCCGGCAAGTCCAGCCTGCTCGCGGTCGCCGCCACCCTCATCGCCCCCGACTCCGGCACGGTCACCGTCGACGGCACCACGACCACCGGCATGACCCGCGGCGACCTCACCGACCTGCGCCGCCACAAGATCGGCATCGTCTTCCAGCAGCCCAACCTGCTGCCCGCCCTCACCGCGTGCGAACAGCTCCAGGTCATGGCCCAGATCGACGGCCGCTCCCCGGCCAAGGCCCGCGCCCGCGCGTTGGAGTTGCTCGACGCCGTCGGCCTCGCACCGCAGGCACAACGCCGCCCGCACCAACTCTCCGGCGGCCAGCGCCAGCGCGTGAACATCGCCCGCGCCCTGATGAACGCCCCCACCGTCCTGCTGGTCGACGAACCCACCAGCGCCCTCGACCACGAACGCGGAGCCGTCGTCCTCGATCTCCTCACCCGGCTCACCCACCAGCGGGCCACCGCCACCGTCCTGGTCACCCACGACCGCGGCCACCTCACCGACGTGGACCAGATCGCCGAGGTCCACGACGGCCGCCTCAGCCCCGGCGCGCTCAGGCCGGTGTGCAGGTGATCGACACGATGCCGGGCGAGACGCCACTGCCGACGACGTCGAAGGTGGTGGACCTCCCCGCTTCGAGCGCGCCACCGACCGCGTGGACCGCGGAGCCGGACTGGGTCACCTGAGCCGCGGACGCCTTCTCCACGTGCTGGCCGTCGGGGAACGTCCAGTCGAGGATCCAGCCCTGGACCGGCGAGTCCCCGACGTTGGTCACCTCCACGACCGCGCGGAACCCGCCCGTCCAGGTCTCCTCGACGTTCAGGGCGGCGTAACACGACGCGGGAGCCCCCAGCGCCCGCTTGGGCTTCTGGTCTGCCACGGAGACGGAGAAGTTCTCGATGGCGTTGCCCGCACCTCCGCGCCACAGGTTGAACCCGGCCTCGACCGCGATCAGGTACCAGTCCGGCGAGACCAGGCCGCGTCCGACGGAGTCCCCGGTGAACGCGCTGATGTCGAGGTCCTTGACGGCAGTGGCCTCACCGATTCGTTCGTAAGTGATGCGCACACGCCCCTGATCACGCGCCAGCCACACGTTCCACCGGGCGTCCGAGATCGACACCTCCCGGGCGAGCAGAACACCACCTGGCCGGACACCACCGCGGCTGCGGAGCCAGATCACCATCTCCGCGCCGTCCGGTGTGCCCTCGGCAACCGGCCCGCTGTGGAACCACACCACGTAGGCGGCGTTGTAGACCCCGGTGTCGACCTGGCTGCTGACCCAGTTGCTCGTGACCCGCGGCATCGCCGACACCTGGACCGGCAGGCCGCCGACATCGGTGCACTCCTGCCAGTGACACCCCTTGAGCAACGACGGCGTGGCAGCGGGGGCGCCGTCCGGCGACACGTCGTGCTCGGCACTCTCGATCCGCAACGACTGGTCCCCGACGGTGATGCACTGAGGTGTCGCGGCGTTCCACACGTTGTTCTGGGCGAGGTAGTCCTTCCCGCCGGCCGGAACGACGCCGTCCTTGGCGCAGAGCGAGACACTCGCGCCCGCCGCGGGCCCGACGTTCGACAGGACCAGGCCGACCAGCGCGGAGATCAACGCCCCGCCCAGCCCGAGCACCACGAACGCGGCGGCGACGCGGAAGGCGATGTGAGCGGTGGGATTCATCCGTGCTCCTCCTTCGGTGGCCCCGGCACCACGGTGCGCGACGCCCTGCAGGGGGATACGCCTGCCCCGGCGATGGCGTTCATCCCGGCTCACGAGCCGGGGTGAGCCGCACCACTCCGCTGGACCGGCTGGCCGTCATGCAGGCCGCCGTGCGCGGCAATAGCGTTGGTGCGGGCGCGGCAAAAGCACTGCTGCGCAACGGCCTCGCAAGCAACGCCCGCCTGCGGTTCAAGGAGATTCAGGACATCGTGAGCTCACGATCGCGCCCGGCCGGCGCACAGACGCCGGACGGCACGTCCGCTCGTGAACGAACAGGCCTGGGCGAACTGATGACCGCTGTCGCAGGCGGCGACCGGACCGCGTTCGGGCAGGTCTACGACCTTCTGGCGGTGCCGTTCTACCGCCTGGTCCTGGGCGCACCGCACCGGGAGGACGGCCAGGCCGACCAGGCCGCGCTCGACGCGTGGACGCAGGTCTGGCGCGACGCTCCTCTGCTGCTGCACGGGTCACGCGGACGGCTGTCGTCCGCGGAGGCCGTCACGTGGATCATGGGCAAGGCGAGCGAATACCGCGGCCAGCGGTAGGAGAAACACCGGGGCTGCTGGGGTTCAACCCGTCAGGACGACAGGCGGGTTGGACGTGGCGAAGAGGCCGTCGAACACCCGCACACGATCGAACGACAGGGCGTGCTCGCGTGCCCGATCCGCCATGACCTGCCGCTCCTCGGCCGACATGTCGAGCACCACCCGGTCGATCGCGGCCGCGATGTGCGCGGCGTTCCCAGCCTCGACGAGGATCGCCGTCCCGCCCACCGCCTCCCCGACGCCACCGGTGGTCGTCGTGATCACCGGACCGCCGCCCGCGAGCATCTTCTCGGTCAGCGCGATGCCGAAGGTCTCGACGAAGTCCGGTTCGGGCTTGGTCGGCAGCGCGTACACGGCACAGCCGTTCATCAGCAGCGGCTTCTCCTCGTCCTCCACATCGGTCAGGAAGACGATCCGGTCGTCGTGCCGGGTGATCGCCTGGAGGTGTTCCAACTCGGGGCCGTTGCCGGCGATCACGAGCTTCAGCCGCGACCGCGCCTCGCTCCGGGCGAACGCGTCCACCAGGTCGTAGATGCCCTTGGCCCTGGTCACCCGGGACAGGAACAGCACGTACCCGTCACGTTCGAGGCCGCGGCGCGACAGGGCGGTGTCCACGAGTGCCGGATCGAGGTCGAGGTAGGCCGAGGTGTCGATCGGCGGGTAGCTGACCGTTATCCGGCGCACGCACTGGCGGGCGAACCTGGTGCCGCAGTGCGCGTCGACGGCCTCCGCGCAGGCGATGATCTCCTGCCTGGTGTACTCCGACACGGCGATCACCTGGTCGTTGGCGAGGAACCGGGTGAACAGGACCACGGCCGCCCCGAACCGCCGCTCCTTCAGGCACGAGCGGATCACGTTGGTGACGTCCGAGCCGACCGCCTTCGCGATGGTGTGGACGTCCGGTGCGTAGCCGGCCGCGCGGGCCGCGTCGACGGCGTCGCGCACCACGGCGTCGTGGGGAGCCAGGTACATCGACACGCAGGTGGTCGGGACCGGCTCGGCGAGCAGTTCGACCAGGCGTCCCGTCAGCCCGGCCAGGTAGCGGCCGTCGGGTACGCGGTAGTCGCCGACCGGCTCCGGCCGTTCCACGGTGATGCCCTCGCTGTAGGGCATGATCCGGTCCAGCGGCTTGAGCGGCAGACCTGCCGCCTGCAGCAGGGGTATCGGCCAGGTGAGCAACCGGACGTCGTCGAAGCCGCGGGTGAGCGCGGCCTCTGCCAGGTTGCGGGCTTCTCCGGAGTGACCGCAGATGACTGGGTCGGCCCGGACCACGATGACGAGACGGCGGTGTGGCCTGCTCATGTGCGAGCCCCCTTTCCGAGCGGGTCGGACACTGACGGCGGAAGGATCTTGCGTCCCCACTCCGAGGGCTGGGGGCCTAGTTCGAGCAACAACCGGCCGCCGGCGTGGACGTCGGACGCGCGCAGGTGCGCCGCGTCCAGTGGCTTGCCGTTCAGCCGGGCGGACTGCACGTACTGCGGCGGCGGGTGCTCTTCCACCCCGTCGGAACTGATGGACGTCTCGCGGTGTCCACGCGTCTCGACGACGAAGTCGCGGTCGCCGAGGTGCAGGGTGGCGTGGCTGAAGGCGGGCGCGTTGACGAGGAACAGGTTCTGCCCGGCGACCGGGAACAGGCCGAGCGAGGCCCACACGTACCAGGAGCTCAGCCCACCCGAGTCGTCGTTGCCAGGAAGGCCGCCGCGACCGGTGCCGAACTGCCAGGTCAGCGCCGCGTGCACGATCTCGGCCGTGCGGTCCGGCCGAGCCGCGTAGTGATACGACCACGGCGCTTCCATGTCCGGCTCGTTGTTCAGCCCCTCGAACCGGTTCAGCAGGTAGCCGGCCGCCATCTCCGCCGCGCCGGGCCGCCTGCCGGGCTGCGCCACCCGCGGGGCGCCGTAGCCGAAGAACGCGTCGAGCGTGCTGACGAAGGCCTCGTTCCCGCCGACCATCGCGATCCTCGCGGCCATGTCGTGCAGCAGCCGGAACGAGTAGTTCCACTTGCCGCCCTCGTAGAACGACGAGTCGAGCAGCAGGCCGGTGTCCGGGTCGAACGCGTTGGACCACAGGCGGCTGCGTGCGTCGAGGTCGTCGGCGAGCTGGACGTCGTTCAGGGACCGGGCGACGCCGGAGGTGCAGTGGCAGGCGTAGGCGAGGTCGAGCGTGTGCGAGATCGGGTGCACGACGCCGTGCTCGTAGAAGTCCTCGCCGTACATCCGGCGCAGGTCGTCGTACATGTGCACCAGCGCCCAGGTCCAGTCCAGGTCGCCGAGGCCGAGGGCGTGCGCGTCGGCCAGCGCGGTGTGGACCAGCGCGCTCGCCTGCCGGAAGAACCTGTCCGCGCCGCGGGCCATCCGGTAGCCGATGGGGAAGTTGCCTTCCTCCTCGCAGACCCGGATCAGCGACTCCAGGAGATCGACCGCCTTGTCCGGGCAGATGGCCATGAGCAACGGCAGCTGGGTCTTGTAGATGTCCCACATCGTGCAGATGTCGAACACGAAGGGCCCGGACGACGGCCAGAACGGACTCTCGTCGTCGGCGAAGCACGGCTTGATCAGCGAGTGGTACAGGGCCGTCGCGAACACCTGCCGCCTGGCCGGTGACCCGCCCTCGACCTCCACCCGGCCCACGTGGTCGCGCCACCGGGCCTTGGTCTGCGCCCGGACGAGGTCGAACGCCGTCGGCCCGTCACCGCATTCGCGATACAGGTTCTCCCGAGCCTGGTCACAGCCGCGCAGCGAGAACCCGATCTGGATCTCGACGCTCTGCCCCGCGGTGGTGGGGCCCATGTAGAGCATCCCGAACGGGCGCAGCGTGGTCTGCCTGATGCGGTCGAAGTCGAGCCGCGTGCCACCCTCGATCAGCCGGCGGTCGTGCCAGAGCATCTGCCGCCAGCCCGGACTGTCGACCCTGATGTACACCGACAGCGGCACGCCTTCGACGACCACCGTGCCCTGGGCGCGGCCGTTGCCCAGGCTTTCCACGTGCGCGCGCAGCGGCACCGTGCGGCCGAGGTCGATGGCCAGTCCACCGCTGGACAGGTCGACGACGACCCGTGCGCTGCGATGCTCGGGGAAGACGTACCGGTGGACGGCGACCTTGGCGCCGACGGTGACCTCACAGCGAATGCCGGTGTCGAGAGTGGCCGCGTAGTACCCGGCCTCAGCGGTCTCGTCATGCAGCGGCCAGGCCTCGCCGAGGACGTCCAGCTGCTGCACCATCGGGGTCACCCGCACGTAGTTGTAGTACTTGCGGATCGCACCGGTGCCGGACTGCTGGAAGTGCGTGAAACCGGACGCCTGCAGCCGGTCGAACAGCTCCTCCGGCTGTCCCTCGGTGTTCTTCATGTAGAGGCCGTATCCGGTCGGATAGGCACCGGAGTAGGCGCAGGCGGACACCATGCCCAGCGGGGACGTCGCGCCGGGGTGGGTGTTGCCCACCTGCGCTTTCGGCCACCACCAGGTGGCCGCCAGCCCCTGCGCCGCGGGCAGTGAGGTGGCAGCCGTTCCGATGAATGGATCAATTTCGTCGAGGATGGCGAGACACTATGTCGGCGCGGGCACCACGTTGGTTTCAGCGACGTGAACATGTGGCCGGGTGCTCAGCGCCGCAGCTCCTCGGCGTCGATCGGCAGGTAGGTCTGCTCCTGCAGGTACTGCTCCAGCCGGTCCGCGACCTTCCGCTGCCACCTCTCGACGTCGCCGTACAGCTGCTCGAACGTCGTGGGGTCGAAGGGGATCTCGTTGCCGTGGTACCAGCTGGGGCGGCCGAGCGGGGTCGCGGCGGTCAGCGTGGACGTCGGCACGTCCACGTAGGTGGTGCGCCAGCCGCCGCGTGCGTTGCCGTGCTCGTCGCGCAGGATCTCGTCGGTGTCCCCCTCGGTGGCGAGCACCTTGCTCGGCGCCGGTGCCCGGCCGGTGTCCGACCAGTCCAGCAGTGCCTGCCACAGCGCGTGGTGGACGTGGCTGTTCGGGAAGGTGCTCCACCTCGCTCCGGACGGGAGCGGGCAGCCGGCCAGCCGTTCGCGGTCCGCGGCGGACATCTCCCTGGTCTCCCGGTGGGCCATGCCGGCCACCTCGTACAGGCGGAAGCTCGCGCTGTCAGGACGGCGGTGGCTCAGGCCGCGCACCTGGCCGCCCACCCCGCAGCGGCGGCGGACGCTCTGGAACTCCGCCTCACCGAGCACCTCGATCACCGGGACGTCGATGTCGGGCAGGGCGGGGCCTCCAGACGCTCCCGGCAGGTAGCCGTCGAACGCGGGTGCGTCGCCGGGCAGTCGCAGGCGGTTGTGGTGGTGGCGGACGAACTCGCGCACGACGCCGCCGGTCTGCGAGATGCCGCCGAGGTAGACCTTGCGGGCCTTGATCCCGCCGCCGGGCAGGCCTTCGCGCAACGCGGCGGAGACCTGGGCCAGGATCTCCGGCGACTGCGGTGTCGCGTCCCACCACCGCCGCATGAAGCTGTCGTACTCCGCGACCACGTCGGCGTAGTCCGCGTCCGGCGAGAACGGAATGGTGGCGGCGAACTGTTGGGAGAGCGGGCTTTCCGCGAACGTGAACGTGCGGTACCGGTCCGGGGCGGCTCCGGCGATCAGGCCCATCGCCGACGGTGCCTGCGAGTCGATCTCGACCCAGACGTGGTTGTTCCGCATGACGAACCGGTTGATCGCGCGCCACACCGAAGTGCCGCCCCAGATGTGACTCGCCTCGGCGATCACGGTGCCGCTGAACCGGGCCGGGTCAGCCGGGCGGCGGATCAGGATCCTGGTGCCGTAGGGGGTTCCGGCTGCCTCGCCGGAGACCAGGTACTCCTCCTGGACGTAGTCGTAGCGCGCCAGCCGGTCGGTGCCGTAGGGCTCCAGCACGACGGCGCGGGAGCCGGGGACGTCCGGGTGCGGGCCGGTGACGATGGCCGCGTTGACGAACATGCAGGTCCTTTCTTCTGTGCCGTCACAGGGAAGGTGCGGCGTCGAGCAGAGTCCGCGTGTAGGGCTCGCGCGGGGAGTCGAAGATCTCGTCACGGCTGCCGAACTCGACGAGCGCGCCGGCGCGCATCACGGCGACCTGGTCGCTGATGAACTCGACCACCGCCATGTCGTGGGAGACGAACAGCATCGCGAAGCCCCGCGCCTGCTGGATGTCCTTGAACAGGTTCAGGATCTGGGCCTGGACCGAGACGTCGAGCGCGGAGACGGGTTCGTCGGCGACGAGGAGGTCCGGTTCGAGCGCGAGGGCCCTGGCGATCGAGATGCGCTGCCGCTGGCCACCGGAGAACTCGTGCGGCAGCCTGCCGAGGCCGGTGCGGGCGAGCCCGACCTCGTCGGCCAGGGCGGCGGCGCGGTGCCGGCGTTCGGCACGGGTGTGCAGGTCCTGCGCGCGGAACGGTTCGACGAGCAGGTCCTCCAGGGTCATCCGGGGGTTGAGCGAGTTGGACGAGTCCTGGAAGACCATCTGCATCGTCCGCCGGAACGGGCGCATCTTCTTCGGTGTCAACGAGGACAGGGCCTGACCGTGCACGGTCACCCGGCCGCGGTCCGGCGTCAGCAGGCCGACGGCCATGCGGCCGAGCGTCGACTTGCCGCTGCCCGACTCCCCCACCAGGCCGACCGTCCGGCCGGCGTGCACCTGGAGGCTCACCTCGGTGACGGCGGCCGTGCGGCGGCGCGCGAAGAACGGTCCGGCGGCGAAGTCCTTGCCGACACCGTCGAGGTCCAGCACCACGTCCATCACGCGCCTCCCGCCATCGCACGGGTCTGGTCCAGCACCGCGCGGTCGATCGTCGGCAGCCGGTCGACGCGGCGGCCGAGCCGGGGTGCCGCGTCGATCAGCGCACGGGTGTAGGGCTGTTCGGGTTGCTCGATGATCTGCGCGGTGGGGCCCTGTTCGACGACCCGTCCGTCGTACATCACCAGCACCTCGTCGCTGTAGCGGGCGACCAGGCCGAGGTCGTGACTGATCAGCACGAGGGCGAGGTCGAGCTCCTCGCGCAGCCGCACGAGCAGCCGCAGGATCTGTTGCTGCACGGTGGGATCGAGCGCCGTCGTCGGTTCGTCGGCGAGCAGCAACCGGGGACCGCACGAGATCGCCATGGCGATCATGACGCGTTGCCGCATGCCGCCGGACAACTCGTGCACGTACGCGTCGAGCACCTTCCGTTCGCCACCCAGCCCGACCTGCTCCAGCAGTTCGAGAGCACAATCACGGGCCTCCCGGCGACCAAGTCCGAGGTGGTGGCGCAGCGGGCGGATCATCTGGGTTCCTATGCGCAGCAACGGGTGCAGGGCGCTCATCGGTTCCTGGAACACGTAACCGATCTCCGCTCCCCCACGGGCACGGCGTCGTCTCGCCGGCTCGCCGAGCAGCTCCGTGCCGTCGAAGAACACCGAGCCCTCCGCCGTGATCTGGGGCGGCAGGATGCCCATCACGGCGGCGGCGGTGATGCTCTTGCCCGATCCGGACTCGCCAACGACGGCGAGCGTCCGTCCACGGTGGACTTCGAAGCCGACGTCCCTGACCAAGGACAGGTCTCCGACGCGCGCCGAGAGCCCGGACACGCGCAGTACTGGCTCTGTTGTGGTGTGCACGCCGACTCCTCAGTAGCGGATGCGCGGGTCGAGCAGCGAATAGAGCAGGTCGATCACGAGGTTGAGCAGGACGTAGACCACGGCGATGAAGAAGATGCAGCCCTCGATCACCGGGTAGTCGCGGCGTTGCACCGCGGTCAGCAGCAACTGGCCCAGCCCCGGGATCGAGAAGATCGACTCGGTGACCACGGCCCCGCCCATCAGCGAGCCGGTGGTCAGCCCGACGACGGTCACCATCGGCACCACGGCCGCGCGGAACACGTACTTGCGGATCACCGTGCGTTCGGGCAGTCCCATCGACCGCGCGGTCGTCACGAACGGCTGGTGCAGCGAGTCCAGCACCCCGGCCCGGCTGTACCGGAACAGCGTGGCCGCCTCCAGCAGTCCCAGTGAGATCGCCGGCAACGCCAGGTGGTGCAGGAACAGCAGGGGGTCCTCGGTGAACGAGACGTACCCCGCCACCGGGAAGACCTGCCACACCACGCCGAACACCGCGATCAGCAGGACGGCGAGCCAGAAGCTCGGCAACGCGATCCCGACCGACGACCCGAAGACCAGCACCCGGTCGAGGAGACCGTGCCTGCGGGTGCCTGCCGCGATGCCGAGGACCGGGCCGATCAGCACCGCCACGGCGAGCGCGAGAACGGTGAGCTGCACCGTGACCAGCGCGTGCTCGGCCACGAGGCCCGACACCGCCTGATCCGCGAACAGCGAGTTCCCGAAGTCGAGCCGCACGACCCTGCCGAGCCAGGTGAGGAACTGCTCCCAGAGCGAGGCGTCCAGTCCGAGCCTGGTCCGGACCTCCGCGATCTCCTCCGAGGTCGCGGCGTCGCCCGCGATGGCCGCCGCCGGGTCACCGGGTGCCAGGCGCAGCATGACGAACAGGAGCACCATCGGAACGGCGACGGTGGGCAGCAGCGCGCCGAGGCGCTTGAGGAGGTAGTTGGTCACGGGGTTCTCACTTCCTCGCCGACCGGGGGTCGAACACGTCGCGGAGGCCGTCGCCGAGCAGCACGAGCCCGAGCACGGTCAGCACGATCGCGAGGCCCGGGAACACCCCGATCCACCAGGCCGAGTAGAAGTACTGCTGGGCGGCCGACAGGCTGGTGCCCCAGCTCGGCACGTCGGGAGGCAACCCGATGCCGAGGAAGCTCAGCGCCGCCACGGACAGCACGGTCACCGAGAACGCCAGCGCCGCCTGCACGATCGTCACCGACAACGCCTCCGGCGCGACGTAGCGGAGCAGCACCCAGCTCGTCCGCGATCCCAGTGAGGTCGTCGACTCCACCATCGGCATCGCCTTCACCGCGAGCGCCGCACCGCGCACGACGCGGGTCACCATCGGGATCAGCACGACGGTCAGCCCGGTGATCATCGTGGCGACGCCGTCGCCCAGCACCCCGACCAGGCTGATCACCAGCACGATCGAGGGGAACGACATCAGGCCGTCCACCACCCGCATCACCACGGCGTCGACCCAGCGGAAGTAACCGCACAGCACCCCCAGCACGTAGCCGGTGCAGACGGCGAGCGCGGTGGTGACGGCGCCGATGCCCAGGGACGTGCGGGCTCCGTGGACCACCATCGTCCAGAGGTCGCGGCCCTTCTCGTCGGTGCCGAACCAGTGGCCCGCACCGGGCGGGCGCAACGTGCTGGTGGGATCGACGCGGTAGGGGTCGCCGCCGAGCAGCGGGGCCAGCAGGGCGAGCACGACCATCAGCCCGAGCAGCGCGGCCCCCGCCATCGCGGTCCGATCGCGCATCAGGTCGCGGAAACGTTGTCGCAGCATGGGATTCCTTCGTACGAGGTGAGCTAGCGACCGAGCCAGACGTTGTAGAAGCCGCGGACCGTGCCGAGCGCCGGCGTGAACCCGCCGATGCGCGTGCTGGTGACGGCGAGGTTCCCCTCGAAGCCGAGCTTCACGAACGGGAGATCGGTCCAGACGAGCTCCTGCAGTTCGGTCCACGCGGCCTGCCGGGCGGGTTCGTCGGCGCCGGAGAGGATGCGGTTCATGAGCGCGTTCTTCGCCGGGGTGTTCCACCAGCCGGGGAAGCCGGAGCTGAAGAACACCACCGTCAACGGGTCGGAGTAGCTGGTGCCGGTGGCGAGGAACATGTCCCACTGCGCCGGGTCGGCACGCCGCGAGGTGAAGCTGGTCTCGTCGGTGGCCTGCAACGACACGGTGATCCCGGCGGCGGCAAGTTGCTGGCGGACGAGTTCGGCGTGCGGGTCGCGGCTGGGCCGGTAGAGCACCCGCAACGGCGTGCCGTCGTAGCCCGCCTCCGCCAACGCCTTCCGCGCGCCCTCGACGTCCGGGGCCGCCCGGTAGATCTGGCTTCCCGCGGTCGAATGCCACGGCGAGGTGTCCAGGAACATGCCGGAGTCGTCGAGGAAGTTCTCGGTGGAGCCTAGGCTCTGCAGGGCGATCTGCTTCGGGTCCAGCGCGCGCTGAACGGCTTGGCGCAACTTGAGGTTCGTCGCCGGTCCCTGCTTGAGGTTGAACTGCACGAGCCGGAACTGGCCGCCCGGCACGACGACCGGGTTCAGCTTGTCGTCGCGCCGGTAGCTCGGCAGCTGGTCCATCAACGGCCCGGACGGCGCGATGTCGACGGCGTCGGTCCGCAGCTGGTTCAGGACGTTGGACTCGTTGTAGGGCACGAACTTGATGCGGTCGGCGTAGGCGGTCTTCGCGCCGCTGGCACCGTCCGACGGCTCGGCGCGGGCCCGGTAGCCGTCGAAGCGGTCGAGCACCACCTGCCGGTCCGGTACGAACTCGCGGAGCTTGTACGGACCCGTGCAGACGATGCGCGGCAAGGGCTTGTTCGGCGGCACGCCGGCCACGAGCCGCGCGGGCATGACGTACGCGGCGGTGTCCGGAGTGGACAGCAGCGCGGGAACGGCGGAGCTGGGCTGCTTGAGCTTGATGACGACGGTCAGGTCGCCGGCTGCGGAGACGGTGTCGAGGATCTTGCCGAACGTCGCGCCGGGGCTGCTCCCCGCGTACCGCTTCAGCGATGCCACGACGTCCTCGGCGCGCAACGGCTGGCCGTCGTGGAACGTGACTCCCCCGCGTAGGCGGACGGTGTAGGTGGTGGCGCCGTCGTACTCGTAGTCCTGGACCAGTCCGTTGTGCACGACCATGCGGGCGTCGTTCTCCCAGAGCCCCTCGCACATCGTCGCGGCGGCGAGCCAGTTGCTCCGCAGCGTCGAGTACACCGGGTCGAGCGCGGTGGGCATGCTCGCGATCACCAGCTCCCCACCGCGACGAGGGGTGGTCGTGTCCACAGTGGCCTTGGCGGCGCATCCGGCCACTGTGGACACCACGAGCGCTGCGGCGAGCAGGCGGCGAAGCGTCTTCATCGGCACTCCTGGGGACGTCGGGCGGCGAGTGGCGCCAAGTATGCGTCCGGGCCCGTGCCGAAGAGCCGTGAGTTACCGGGGGTGCGGTAATGGTCAGCCGACGATGCCGGAGACCAGGTCGTAGCCGATGCCGTAGAGCCTGCTGGTCTGGATGCGGTGCTGAACGGTGCGCCCGTGCCGCGCCGACACGACCAGGCCGACCTCGCGCAGGCGCCGCAGATGACGGGACACCTGCGGCTGGGTCATCCCCGTCCGCCAGGCCAGCTCGGTGGTGGTGCACTGCTCGTTGATCAGGTGCCGGCAGATCTCGAGCCGGCCCGCGTCGGTGAGCACGAGCATCCGCTCCCGGATCTTGTCGAGGGTGTCCGCACCCCGCGGCCCGTGCTGCTCCGCGGGGTACTGCACGACGACCGGCGGCTGCTGCGGCCAGTTCTTCAGCTTCTCGTCCTTGACCAGCAGGTGCGGGTGCCCGAAGTGGGACGGCACGAGCACCAGCCCGCGCCCCCGCACCGTCACGGCCGCCTGCTGGAGCTTGCTGAACTCGACGGTGTGCTCGGCGACGTCGATGACGGCGTTGGGCGAGAGCGACCCCACGACCAGCGGCAACGGCTCCGTGCGCAGCGACGCCTCGACCCGCTCCGCCGATCGTTCGAGAGCCGGCCGCAGCCGGCGCCACAGCACCCCGAAGAACGTCTCCGACGCCACGTGCAGCAGCCCGAGCAACCGGACGCGGAACCTCTCCGGATCCGCCACGAGCTCACCGGCCAGTACACCGCGCCGCGTGGACCGTTCCCCGCACGCCCGGACGAACGCCTGCGCGCTGGCGGTGTCGTCCAGCGGCCAGCCGAAGTTCTGCCGGAGCCCGAAGATCGCCATCCCGGCCATCTGGATGAACACGCCGAGGTCCAGATCCGCTATCTCGGCGAGCTCGGCCTCCAGGTCGCCGGTACCCGCCGACGTGAGCGGCAGCATCAGTCGGGTGCGGAACCGGGCCCACAGCGGGGCGAACGCGACGCACTCCGCCGCCGCAGGTCCTGGCAGGTCGGCGAGCACCCTGCGCGCCCACGTGCCCCGGTCCGGGTGGTGGCCCGGTTCCGCCAGCACGTGCAGGCACGCCATGAGCTCGGCGGTCGCCGAACACCGGGCCGACACCTCGGCCGGGCGCACGCCGTGCAGTCGCAGCAGGACGGACATGACGACCGAGTGTAGGCCGCGACCGTCCGATCAGGATTCCGCGAACGCCCGGTTCAGCGGCAGTCGCAACAGCAGCAGCCCGCGCACTCCGGCCTGCCCGGCGCGGGTTCCCGGATCGGGCCGCTGCGGGCGCGGGCGAGCAGGTCGTCCGCCCGGAACTGTCCCGAGCACCGCTCCTGCCCGGGACAGCTGCGGAGCAACGTGACGGCGGGGGCCTCGGTGATCACCGCGGGCCGCCGCTTCGCCCCGCCCGGCCACTGCACCGAGAGGGAGATCGAGGAGGAGTTGTTGTCGTAGCGGGACTCGACGAGCGTGCGGTCGGAGTTGACCGTGTTGACCAGGTCGTAGGTGCCCGAGGTGACGTTGGTGAGGTCGAGCCACTGGAAGTCGACGCCCTTGCGGTAGTCGTCGCCGCTGCCGGCGGAGATGCCCTCGAACATCTCGGTGGCGTCCGGGTCGTTCCTGCCGCAGTTGCTCTTCTTCAGGCGTTCGGCGAGCTGGCCCTCCGGACTGGCCGCGTCGGGCAGCGGACCCGCGTCGGCGTTCCGGTACCGGTCGCCCAGGCAGAAGCCGTTCTTGCGGTCGGCGACCACCGTCCGGCCTCCCGGCGTGCGCAACTGCATCCGCGCGAACCCCATGAGGTGCCAGTGCAGGTGCGTGGGCGTCGGCTCGTAGTACATCGACGTGGCAGTGGCGCGCCGGGCGTCGTCGTAGGTGCCGGGGATCGGTCCGCCGCGCGAGGTCTGGAACGCCTGGCGCACGGACATCTCGTCCGAGGTCCGGTCGGGCCGGCGGCCGTGCAGCATCAACGGGCCTTCGCCCACGTTGTCCATCGCGGTGGTGAACCGGATCCGGACGGCCCGGATCTCACCGGACGTCACGCACTCCCCGTTGGGCGCCTGGGCATCGGCGACCAGGCAGACGTCCCAGTCGCGGCACAGCGAGGGATCGCCGCCGTAGCCACCGGCACATCCGACCGGTGCCTGGCGGAGATCGGGAAGCAGGGGCTCGTCCGCCCCAGCCGGTTGCGCCAACGTGAGAGCCAGCGCCAACGTCAACGCTGCCGCGCTCCACCTTCTACCAGAACCCACGGCGGACAAGGCTAGAGCCGGACACGGCCGTCTCCCCCGCACTGGCGCCAGGTGTACCCGGCCGAGTGAACGATTGCCCGGGGCCGAAGACGAAAAATGGGGAGATCTCCTCTCCCCACTTCAACGTATAGCGCACCCCTGGGCTTGCGGCAAGACCCAGTTCGTCGCGCACAATCTCCCGCCTGAAGCAAAGCTCGTGCCAGTGCGCGAGACGAGAAATCGGGGGAAACGAACGGATGAGCGGCTATGTGGTCGGTCTCGATGAAGTCGACGGCACGCGAATTTCGCTCTGTGGCGGAAAAGGAGCGAACCTGGGAGAGCTCACGCGATTCGAGGGCGTCCAGGTTCCTCCCGGCTTCTGCGTGACGACTGAAGCGTTCGACCGGGTTCTGCGGGAGGCGCCGTCGATCGGCGAGCGACTCGACCGGTTGGGACTTCTCGCAGCGGACGACCGGGAGGAGATCGCCGCGCGGAGTGTGGAGGTGCGTCAGGAGATCGAACGCCTCGAGATGCCCGGCGAAGTGGCGGCGGCGATCACGGACGCGCTGGCACGACTCGGCGAGCAGATCCCCTGCGCGGTCCGGTCGAGCGCGACGGCGGAGGACCTGCCGACCGCGTCGTTCGCGGGTCAGCAGGACTCGTACCTGAACATCGTGGGAACGGAGGAGGTTCTGCGGCACGTCGTCCGGTGCTGGGCCTCGCTGTTCACCGAGCGCGCCGTGACCTACCGGCTGCGCAACGGTTTCGACCACCGCGGCGTGCGGATGGCGGTGGTCGTGCAGCAGATGGTCTCCGCGGACTCGGCCGGCGTTCTCTTCACCGCCGACCCCGTCACGTCCAGCCGCCGGATCTCCTGCGTCGAAGCCGTTTTCGGGCTCGGTGAGTCCTTCGTGTCCGGTCTGGTGAACGCGGACATGTACCGCGTCCTCGACGAGGAGATCATCGAGAAGGCGATCGCCACCGGCCAACCGACGCTGACGGACGCACAGGTGGTGCGGCTGACCCGGCTCGGCCGGCGGATCGAGGAGCACTTCGGCAGGCCCCAGGACATCGAGTGGTGCCTGGCGGGCGACGAGTTCCAGATCGTCCAGAGCAGGCCGATCACGACGCTGTTCCCCGTTCCGGAGACCGGCGACGACGACAACCACGTCTACGTCTCGGTCGGCCATCAGCAGATGATGACCGACGCCATGAAGCCGCTGGGCCTCTCCGTCTGGCAGCTGACGACGCCCAGGCCGATGGCGATCGCGGCGGGGCGGCTCTTCGTCGACGTCACCCCGATCCTCGCCTCGCCCCAGAGCAGCGCCGCGTTCCTGGACGTCGCGGACAAGTCCGATCCGCTGATGGGCGACGCCCTGCGCACCGTCCTGGGCCGCACCGGCTTCGTCGCGGCGGGCGACGGCGCCGGACCGTCGTTCCCCGGCACCGCGCAGGCCGAGATCGACACCGATCCGGACCTCGTCACCGAGCTGATCGGCAACGCCGAGGCGTCCGTCGCCGTGCTGAAGCGGGAGATCCGGGGGAAGTCCGGAGCGGACCTGATCGAGTTCGTGCTCGCGGACTTCGCGGAGCTGCGCCGGATCCTGTTCGACCCGCGCAGCAACCAGGTGATCATGGCCGGGATGCAGGCGACGTGGTGGCTCAACGAGAACCTGCTCGACTGGCTCGGCGAGAAGAACGCCGCCGACACCCTGACGCTGTCCGCTCCGCACAACGTCACGTCCGAGATGGGACTGGCGCTGCTCGACGTCGCGGACGCGATCCGCCCGCACCCCGAGGTCGTCGCGTTCCTGCAGAGCGCCGGCGACGACTTCCTCGACGAACTGCCAGGGCTCCCAGGCGGTTCGGAGGCACGCGACGCCATCCAGGACTACCTCGGCAAGTACGGAATGCGCTGCGTCGGCGAGATCGACATCACCAGGACGCGGTGGAGCGAGCAACCGTCCGCGCTCCTGCCGATGATCCTCACCAACGTCCGGAACTTCGAGCAGGGCGCCGCCGAGCTCCGCTTCGACCAGGGCCGGCAGGAGGCGTGGAAGAAGGAGCAGGAGGTCCTGGAACGCCTGCTCGTCCTCCCCGACGGCGAGCAGAAGGCCGCCGACACCAAGCGGATGATCGACCGCGTGCGCACGTTCATCGGCTATCGGGAGTACCCGAAGTACGGGATGATCAGCCGTTACTTCGTCTACAAGCTGGCGTTGCTGGCGGAAGCCGGACGTCTGACCGGCGCGGGCCTGCTGGAGTCCGAAGAGGACGCGTTCTTCCTGACGCTGCAGGAACTTCTCGAGCTGACGCGCACCGGCCAGAGCTACGGCGAGGTGATCCGCGAGCGCAGGGAGGCCTTCAAGTCGTACGAGGTGCTCACTCCCCCGCGCGTGCTCACCTCCGACGGCGAGGCCATCAGCGGCAGCTACCGGCGCGACGACCTGCCGGAAGGCGCGCTCTCCGGCCTGGCCGTCTCCGGCGGGACCGTCGAAGGACGGGCCAGGGTCGTCCTGAACGTGGCGGACGCCGACCTGGAGCCGGGCGACATCCTCGTCACCGCCTACACAGACCCGAGCTGGTCACCGCTGTTCGTGGCGATCTCGGGCCTGGTGACGGAGGTCGGCGGCATGATGACGCACGGCGCGGTGATCGCGCGGGAGTACGGACTGCCGGCGGTCGTCGGCGTCGACCAGGCCACCCGGACGATCCAGGACGGTCAGCGGATCAGGGTGAACGGGACCGACGGGTTCGTCGAGATCCTTCCGGCCGGCTAGCGAACTGCGGGGCTGGGGAACGGGATCGCCTTGGTGTGCAACAGGTCGAGCGTGTCGCGGGTGATGTCCGTGACGTCGGCCTTGCCGCCGTTCGCGGTCCACGTCTGCACGACGACCTCGATCACGTTCATGGTGCTCGCGGCGGTCAGCGCGGCGTGCAGCACGTCCCCGGTCCCGCCCTCCCGGCGGAGGATCTCCTCGGCCAGCCGCTGCCGCCAGCTCCAGCACAGGTCGGCCAGGCCGGCCCGCAGCCCCGTGGTCTTGTCGAAGATGTCGTACAGCGCGAGCAGGCGCGCCGAGTTCGCCCCGATCGTCTGCTCGACGCTGTCGACGACGGCGTAGAGCGCCTCGGACAGCGGCGTTTCGTCGGGCTGGGCGAGGAAGGCGTCCATCGCCGCGTCGAGGCCGTTCTCCACGAAGCTGACGACCAGCGCCTCTTTGGTGGAGTAGTAGCGGTACAGCGTTCGCGTGCCGACCTCGGCCGCGGCGGCGATCTGCTCGATGGTGGTGTCGTCGTACCCCTGCGCGACGAACAGGTCGAACGCCGACTCGGCGATGAACCTCCGGGTGCGTTCCATCTTCGTCTCGCGCAAGCCCACAGCGCACCTCCCTGCCCCGTCTCCCGCGAACGGTAGCACTGCCACATGGCAGTCACTGCCATATGACACACGGTTGCGGCATGCCATGCCATCTGGCAGTGTCAGTCATATGACAGCGACTGCCATTTTTTCTCGGGAGTTCCCGACCGAACGCGACTCCGGCTGCCCGTTCGACCCGCCCGCCGAGTACGCCGACCTGCGCGCTCAGGAGGGCACGGCCTCGGTGGCGTGTCCGGTCGGCGTCGACGCCCGCGTGGTCAGCCGGTACGACGACGTGCGCGCGGCGCTGGGCAATCCCAACCTCAGCTCGCACGCGGCCCCGTCCACGCACGTCGTGGCAGACGGCCTGCTCGACCGGCCGGTGGCGCCCGGCAGTCTGCTGAACATGGACGGCCCCGGCCACGCCCGGTTGCGGCGCCTGCTGACGCCGGAGTTCACGGTCAAGCGGATCCAGGCCATGCGCCCCTACATCCAGGGCCTGGTCGACGACCACCTCGACGCACTGCTGGCCCGCACCGGGCCGGTCGACCTGGTGGCGGACTTCGCGTTGCCGATCCCGTCGCTGGTGATCTGCGAGCTGCTGGGCGTCGACTACGCCGACCGCGACCGGTTCCAGGAGCAGACGGCCGTGCTGATCGGCACGAACAGCGACCCCGACGCGCTGCAGCAGGCCAACCAGGAGGTCGTCGGGTTCATGACCCAGCTGGTGCTGACCAAGCTGGCGGCGCCGAGCGACGACCTGCTGGGCAGGCTGATCGTCCGGTCTCGCGAGAACGGCCAGGAGCTGTCGGTCGAGGAACTGGTCACGCTCGGCATCACCCTGCTGATCGCCGGGCACGAGACCACGGCCAACATGATCGGCCTCAGCACGCTGGCGCTGCTGCGCCAGCCCGACCAGCTCACCGCCCTGCGCGCCGATCCGGGGCTCGCGGGCACCGCCGTCGACGAGATGCTGCGGTACCTGTCGATCGTGCAGTTCGGCGTGCTGCGGCAGGCCACCGGCGACGTGACGATCGGCGACGAGACGATCAAGGCCGGGGAGTGGCTCGTGGCCGCTCTGTCGGCAGGCAACCGCGACGAGTCGGTGTTCGCAGACCCCGATCGCATCGACCTGAAGCGCGAGGCGACCGCGCACCTGGCGTTCGGCTACGGCATCCACCAGTGCCTCGGCCAGCAGCTGGCCAGGGTCGAGCTGCAGGAGGTGTTCGCCCGCCTGCACCAGCGCATCCCGACGCTGCGACTCGCGGTTCCGTTCGAGGACATCGAGTTCAAGAACGACGCGCTGGTCTACGGCGTGCGGTCGCTGCCCGTCACGTGGGACAGCGAGGACAACCGATGAAGGTCCGCATCGACGTGGACGCCTGTGTGGGAGCGGGCCAGTGCGTGCTCGCGGCACCGGACGTGTTCGACCAGCGCGACGAGGACGGCATGGTGGTCCTGCTGGTGGAGAACCCGCCCGCGGAACTGGAGGCGGCCACCGAGCACGCCGCCCTGCTGTGCCCGGCGCTGGCGATCGTCGTGGACAAGTAGTGGGCAACCTCGAACGGGTGGTCGTCGTCGGCGCTTCGGCGGCCGGCGTCACCACCGCCGAGACGCTGCGCCGCGAGGGTTTCACCGGCAGGCTCACCCTGGTCGGCGACGAGAAGGTGCTCCCCTACGACCGGCCGCCACTGTCCAAACAGGTCCTGGCGGGCACGTGGGAACCGGAGAAGACGGTGCTGCGGCCCGATTCCGCGTACGTGGACCACGACATCGAGCTGAAGCTCGGGAGTGCCGCGAGCGGACTGGACCTCGCCCGCCGCACGATCACGCTGTCCAACGGCGAGGAGATCGCCTACGACGGCCTGGTGATCGCCACCGGAACGGCCCCGCGGACACTGCCGTTCGGCCACGACCTCGCCGGGGTGCACGTGTTGCGGACCATCGACGACGCGCTGGCGTTGCGAGGTGACCTGCTTCGGTCGTCCGCTGTCGTGGTCGTCGGAGCGGGATTCCTCGGCACGGAGGCGGCCGCGTCCGCGCGACGGCTGGGGCTGGACGTGACGCTGGTCGACCTGCTGCCGCTGCCCCTGGTGCGCCAGTTCGGTGACAGAGTCGCGTCAGCGATCGCCGAACTCCATCTTGAACAGGGAGTGCGGCTGCGCACCGGGACCGGCGTGACCGCGTTGCACGGCGACATCGCGGTGTCGGGAGTCGAACTGACCGACGGAACCGTGCTGCGGGCGGACGTCGTGCTGGTGGCGATCGGCGCGGCACCCGCCACCGGCTGGCTGGACGGCTCGGGGGTGCCGGTGGACGACGGCGTGGTGTGCGACGCCACCTGCCGCGCCGTCGACGGCGTGTACGCGGCCGGCGACGTGGCCCGCTGGTTCAACCCGCACTTCGGCGGTCTGATGCGCGTCGAGCACCGGATGAACGCCACCGAACAGGGCATGGCGGTGGCTCGCGCCCTGCTGGGCGAGCGGACGCCGTTCGCTCCGGTGCCGTACTTCTGGACCGACCAGTTCGACGTGAAGGTCCAGGCGTACGGCGTTTTCCCGGCCGGTGCGGAGATGTCCGTCGTCCACGGGCGGCTCGACGAGCGGAAGTTCGTGGCGCACTACGTCGTGCAGGGGCGGGTCGTCGGCGTGCTGGGCTGGAACATGGCCAGGCAGTTGCGCCAGGACCGGCAGCTGATCGCCCCGGCACCCGTTGCCTGAACGACCCGCCTTCAGGCGAGGAGCTTGCGGATGATCTCGGTGGCGGTGTCGATGTCCGGCGGGGCGCCGGTGATGACGTCGGAGTAGCAGAAGGACTCGGCGAGCCGGACCACGGCGTAGGCCAGTTTCGTCGGCGGGATCTCCGACGTGTCGTCGCTCCGTTCGGCGCGGATGAGGTCGGCCAGACCGGCCACGAGGCGGTGTTGCACCACTCCCCGCTGCGAGGTCAGCACCCGCAGCGCGGTCTCGGGGTCGCGTTCGAGCAGGGCGCGCAGAGCCGGCGAGGCCACGGTGTCGCGCATCGCCTGGTCCAGCACCGCGATCACCCTGGCCATGCCCCGCTGCGGGCTGGCGAGCCACAGGCGCGCCCACGCCCGCTGCGTGATGGCCCACAGCACCTCGCCCAGCACGCGGTCGCGGTCGCCGTACCGGCGGTAGAGCGTGGCCCGGCCGATGCCGGCCTCGGTGGCGAGCTCGCCCATGTCGATGCGGCTCTCGCGGAGGAACTGCCGAAGCGCGTGCACGACGACCGGATCCACCTCGGGCTCGGTGGTCAGGTTCACGTTGGCCGCAGCGTGAGACAGCATGTATAAAGTGTCTCACTGAGACAATCAGAAAGAATGTCTCACCCTGCGCGAGGAGGACCGCATGCGGCGGATCTGGTCGATGCTGCCGTTCGTCCTGGTCGGAGTCGCGTTGCTGCTGGCCCCGGCCACCGCGGGACCCGCGTGGTGGAACCTGGTGGCACAGGTCGTGTTGTTCACCCTGGCGGCGGCCGTCCCGGGGTACCTCACGCGGCACGTGTCGTACGTCGACGTGGCCTGGCCGTGGGGCCTCGTGGCCATCGGCCTGGTCACCTTGCTCACCGCCGACCGGCTCAGCGTTCCGCTGGTCGCGGTCGCGCTCGCCTACCTGGCCATGGGGGCGCGGATGGGTCTGTGGAGCCTGGTGCTGACCGTGCGGCACGGCTGGTGGAAGCCCGGCTCCCCCAAGATCGAACTGCCCCGCTACCAGTACCAGCGGCGACGCTGGGAACGGCAGGGATTCCGCAGCGAGACGTGGTCCGTCCAGTACGAGATCTGGTTGCAGGGACTGGCGAACGCGTCGGTGCTGGCCGTCCCCGCGTTCCTCGTCGCCGCCGACGGGCAGCGGCCGCTGTCCGTCTGGTCCTGCGCCGCTCTGGCTCTCTGGGCCGCGTCCTACGTGCTGGAGTCGGTGGCGGACCGGCAGAAGCAGCGGTTCGCCGCCAGTGGCACGCGGGGTACCTGTGATCGAGGGCTGTGGCGCTACAGCAGGCACCCCAACTACTTCTTCCAGTGGATGCAGTGGAACGCCCTGGTCCTGGTCGCGCTGCCGTCACTGCCGGCCAGGTTCCACGACACCACGCCGCTGGTGTGGGTGATGCTGACCCTGGGCCTGTTCTTCGCCTCCTGGACGCTGTACGTCACGCTGACCAAGCACACCGGCGCGCGCCCCGCCGAGCACTACAGCCTTCGCAAGCGCCCCGACTACGCGCTCTACCAGGCCAGGACCAACATGTTCTTCCCCGGCCCGGTCAAGACCCCTCGGCAGGGCGCGCGGTAGCGCCGCCTGTCACACCGGCGCCCGGTACCAGCGGCGAACGGTTCGACGGCCAGCACACCCGCCGCGGCCGCGATGGCGACCGCCCAGGCGAGCCGGTCTGCCGATCCCGCCACCACTACTCGCGGTGCTCGCGCCAGACCCGCACGGCGAACCAGGCGAACACGCCGAGGACCACGCAGGCGCCGAGCGCGATCAGCACCACGGAGGACAGCGTCACTCCGGCCATCACGACGATCAGCCCGGCCGCATAGGTCAGCAGCAACCCGGCGAAGACCAGGGTGCGGCGCGGCACCCTGGGTGCCGGGCGGGTGAGCTTGGCGGCCAGCTTCGGGTCGTCCTCGGCCAGGCGGCGCTCGATCTCGTCCAGTTCCTGCTGCTCGCGGTCCGGCAGTCTCATTCCCGGTCCTCCCGCTGGGGCGCTCAAGGTCTCACCAACGCCAACGCACGAGACGGCCCAAGGTTCCCCGATCATCGCGCGGACTCGTCGCCGGAGAGCCTCTCCTGCAGCCGGGCGTGCCGGAACTGGTACACCGCGCCGACCTGTCGCAGCACGCCGCGGCGGTGCGCGTCGTCGAGGAAGGCCATGAATCGCAACGGAATGTGGCCGCGGGCGGCCAGCCACAACCGCGTGCAGCCGAACGCGCCCCACGCGCGGGACAGGCAGACGCTGAGCCCCACTGCCAGCCCGAACAGAACTCCGGCGGCCACCGCCTGGCCCACGCCGGGCACGTTCGTGATCACCAGGCCGCCGATCAGCGCCCCGGCGACGCCGTACGTGACGGTGCCCGGCTTCGGCGCGAAGTACCGCCCGAGCAGGGCGGCGGCGACGCCTCCCGCCAGGCTCAACACCACGTCGAAGCGGCCGTCCAGGAACTGGACGGTCGGCTCGTCCTGGGTGAGGCGCAGCGCGAGGCCGTAGAACAGGCTGAGCGACACCGTGAACGCCAGCGTGAACGACAGGGCGGCGGCGCGGTCCTGGCGCAGCACGGTGCCGGGGCTGGACACCCGGTTGGCGTCCAGCGGCGTGCCGAGCCAGACGTGCACGCCGACTGCCAGGCCGAACACCACCGCGACGAGCCCGATCACCCCGGCGGGCAGCGACCAGCCGAAGCCGAGGCAGGCCCCGGCCGCCGCGCCCGCCGCGAAACGGCGGGTGAACCGGCCGGCGATCCCCGTGAAGGTCGCCTCGACCCGCTGCGGGCCCGGCCTGCGGCCGATGCCGTGGGTGACGACGCCGGCGGCGCCGAAGGAGACGCCGTAGATCGCCGCGGTGACCGGGTCCGCCGCCAGCGCACCGGCGAGCGCGATCAGCAGCGCGGGCGGAAGGCCGAGGTAGAGGCCGACGACGTGGCGCGGCACCGCCCGGTCCAGCCGCCACCAGGCGAGGTCGCGGGTGCGGTCGCGTTCGAGCCGCCGGGCGAGGAACGACAGCCAGCGCTCGACGTCCGTCGGGTCGTAGTCGCGCGGCTCGCCGAGCCTGTCCGGCGGGGACGGACGGCGTGCGTACACGGACGGCAGGTACGCGTCGAGCAGGTGCCGTTCGATCGCGGCGCGGTCCGGAAACCGTGCGGTGTCACAGAGTTCGCCCGGGTCCGTGGCCGGGTTGGCGTAGGCGCTCCTGGCCAGGTCGACCATCAACGGCGTGCGCAGCGCCTGGGCCGGCGCTCCCGCCGGCTCCCGGCGCAGCCTCTCGACCAGCGGCCGCCAGCGGGTCTCGCCGGGACGTCGGCGCGCGGTCAGGAACTCGACGGCGTCCTCGATCTCCACCGGCTCGATCTCCACCACGGCGGCCCTGGTCAGGAACGAGCCCGCGGCCCGCACCGCCAGTTCGTACTCGGCCCCGCGACAGGTCACCACCAGCGGCCGGCCGGAGCCGACGGCCTGGTCGAGGGCGTCGATCGCGGCCGTGTGCAGGCCGGGCGGCGTCTCGTCCAGTCCGTCCAGCACTGGGACGACCCGGCCTTCGAGCACCAGGCGCAGCCCGGCGTCCCGGCCGTAGACGGCGGTGTTGGCCAGCCCCGGGTACTCCTCGACCAGCCGCCGGGCCAGCCAGGCGTCCAGGTGCTCGTGGTGCGGATTCCACGACGCCAGCGTCAGCAGCACGGGCACCGGTTCCCCCGGCGGTGGGTCGGCGAGCAGGCCGAGGGTGAGCAGGATGGCCAGCACCGACTTGCCGGCACCGGGCTCGCCCAGCACGACCAGCTGCCGCGACGGGACCTGCCGGAACTTGGCCACGACGTCGGTCAGGTCGCCGCTGAGCACCAGCCGCTCCGAGCCGGTGCCGGGACGCTCGCCCAGCACCGCCGACGCCGCGGCCGCCACCTCGCGTTCGGTGCTCGACCAGCGCAGCGGCACCGGTTTCGGTCGTCGCAACGACCGCATCTCGGCCTCGGCCGTCCACTGCCGGGTGATCGCCGCCGCGAGCTCCTTCGCCGCGCGGTCCAGGTCGTCGGCCGGTGCCGGAGTCGCGCGCTGCTGCCGGTTCTCGCCGCGCAGGACGCGTTCGTGCAGCTTCCGGACTTCCGTGCCGGGATCGATGCCCAGTTCCTCGGCCAGTCCGGCGCGCAGTTGCTGGAACACCCTGAGCGCGTCGGCCTGCCGCCCCGCGCGGTCGAGGGCGAGCATGAGCTGGGCGTGCGGCCGTTCGCGCAGCGGGTTCTCGGCCACGACCTCGGCCAGTTCGTCGATGACCTCGCGGTGCTGCCCCAGCTCGAGTTGCCAGTCCACGCACGACTCGAACGCGTCCAGGCGCTGCTCGTCGAGCCGCGCCGCGCGCCCGGCCAGCACGCCGGCGCCGAGTCCGTCGAGGGCCGGGCCGCGCCACAGCTTCAACGCCGTCCGGATCTCGCGCACCCCGTCGCGCAACGCGCCCATGCCGGCCTGCCGTCGCGCCTCGGCGACGTGCTTCGTGAACCGCAGCAGGTCGACCTGGTCGTCGGTGACGACGAGCCGGTAGCCGGGACCGTCGGTGACGATCAGCCGCTGCTCGGCGTCGCCCAGCCGGTCCCGCAACGCCGACACGCAGTTCTGCACCTGTTTGGTCGCGGTCGCCGGCGGCTCGTCCTCCCACGTCGACTCGATCAGCCGCGCCATCGGCACGACCGCGCCCGGAGTCAGCAGCAGCGTCGCCAGCACCCGCTGGTGCCGCGTCCCCGGCAGCGCCAGCCGTCCCCCTGCCGTCCAGATCTCCAGTGGCCCCAGCACGCAGAAGTCCATCGACTCCCCTCCCCCAGCTGCCGATCCTAGCCAGTTGACCTGCGGGAGGACGGCGCGGTGACGCGGTGAGGACGGGTCCCTGCAGCGTGGTGACGGGATCTGACATGCGGATCCACAGAGGGGGAAGTTCGTGAAGAACAACCGATTCATCGCGGCCGCGGCAGTGGTGGCGGCAGGCCTGATCTCGATCGGGGGCGCCGCGACGGCGTCCGCCGCGCCCGCCGCGTCCGGGTTCGACCGGTGCGGGGCCGGCAACTTCTGCCTGTTCGAGCACGTCGACGGACAGGGAAGGGTGACGGGCCACAAGGCCGAGAAGCGCACGCTGCCGCTGGACTTCGACAACATCACCTCGTCGATCAGGAACCGGACCGGACAGGTGTGGTCCGTCTACACCGAGGCCAGCTTCAAGGGGCGGTGCCTGCCCATCGCGGCCATCTGGACCGGGAACGTCACCCAGTACGACATGAGCGACAAGATCAGCTCGATCCGCCCAGGCGGCTGCTAGGCCTGACGAACTGAGCAGGGGCCTGCCTGGGGTGGGCAGGCCCCTGCTCGAGCAGTTCGGCCAGCCGCAGCGGGGTGCGGTCCTCGAACATCGGCCCGATCAGCTGCACTCCGACCGGCAGGCCCTCGGGTGACAGGCCCGCGGGGACGGCGGTGGCGGGCAGGCCGGGCATGGTGGCCAGGCCGGCCCAGACGAACTGGTCGAAGTACGGGTGCTCGACGCCGTCGACGTCGATGCGCCGCTCCATCGGGTCGGGGTGGTGGTCGTGCGGGAACGCGGGCGTCGGCGTGATCGGGCACAGCACGGCGTCGAACTCGGCGAACAGCCGCCGCCAGCCGTGGCGGTGGACCTCGCGGCGGTTGTTCGCCTCGATCCAGTCGCTGTGGCTGCACACCATGGCGCGCAGCCGCACGGCGTGAAGACTCTGGTCGTCCGCGCTCGGTTCGTGCGACCCGATGGGAAAACGCACGACGGAGCCCGAAACCAGCAACCGCATGTAGAGCGTCGCGGCCTCGACCAGGTCGGGCAGCAACGGGCTGTGCCGTTCGACGCGGGCGCCCCCGTCGGCAAGCGCGGCGGCCATCCGGTTCACGCCCTCCCGCACCGCGGACCCGGTCGGGATGAGCGGGTGGTCGTCGAGGACCAGGACCCGGAAGTCGCGGAGCCGCTCGTGGCGGGCGGGCGGCAGTGCCACGCGGTGCGCCACGCCGAACGTCAGCGGGTCCGGTCCGGCCATGACGTCGAGCAGGAGCGTGAGGTCGCGGGCGGTGCGCGCCATCGGACCGACGACGGCGAGGTCGAGGTCGACGGGCAACGCCGGCTCGGACGGCGCGACCATGCCCCGGCTCGCCGCCAGTCCGAGCGTCGGCTTGTGCGCGTGAACGCCGCAGAAGTGCGCGGGGGTGCGCAGCGAGCCGGCGATGTCCGAGCCGATGGACAACGCGCCGAACCCGGACGCCAGGGCCGCCGCCGACCCACCGGAGGATCCGCCGGGCGTGCGACCGTGGTCCCACGGGTTGGTGGTGGTCCCGTAGACGTCGTTGAAGCTCTGGATGTCCTGCAGCCCCAACGGCACGTTGGTCTTGCCGAGCACCACCGCGCCCGCGGCCTTGAGTCGTGACACCTGCACCGCGTCCTCGTCCGGCAGGTAGTCCCGGTGCTGCGGCATGCCCCAGGTCGTGGGCAGCCCGGCCATGTCGTAGGACTCCTTGACCGTCACCGGGATCCCGAGCAGCGGGCGGTCTTCACCACGTGCGCGGGCCTGGTCGGCACGGTGCGCGGCGACCCGCGCACGGTCGAAGTCCGGCACGCAGATCGCGTTGATCACCTCGTCGTCGCGCTCGATGCGGGCGATCGCCTCTTCGGTCAGTTCCACCGACGTCACCGCACCGGCGCGCATCGCGGTGACGAGTTCTTCGGCCGAGTGAAAGCTCCATTCCATGAATCGAAGCTAACGACCTGCCAAAGAGGGCACGAAATCCCGATTCACGAAACAGCAATGCCGAAAATTCGAACGCAGAAGGCAGCTCATCGCAGCTCACAGCTCCGAAAATGGGCCGACTCCCCCGCCCAAGCCATGAAATGCGGCATCGCGCAACGGGATCGACGTCTCACCGCATCAGGCCACCGCGGATTGCCGCGGACCGGTGGTCCGGCCGCCGGGTCGTCGATACTCGTTTGACGGAGTGAGCACTCACTCCGCATGATGGATGCATGACACCAGCACCCGAGACCCGGCGCAGAGCGCCGAGCATGAGCGCCGAGGACCGGCGCGCCATGATCGTGCACGCGGTGCTGCCGCTCCTGATCGAGCACGGCGCCAACGTGACGAGCAGCCAGATCGCCCGCGCCGCCGGCATCGGCGAGGGCACCATCTTCCGCGCGTTCAAGGACAAGGACGAGCTGTTCGACGCCTGCACGGCCGAGGCACTGCGACCCGACCACGTGCTCGACGCGATCGCCGAGATCCCCGTCGAGCAGCCCCTGGAAGACCGGCTCGTCGAAGCCGCGGAAGCGCTCGGCGCGCACCTCGAGCGGATGGGCGCGCTGATGGGCGCGCTGCACGCGTCCGGCCGGATCAAGCACCGCGACCCCGAACAGCGCCACAAGGACCAGCGCGGCAGCTGGAAGGGCGGGCGCCGCGAGTCGATGGCCGCCATCCGAGGGGCGATGGTCGAGTTGTTCACGCCGGAGAAGGACCGGCTGCGGCTGCCACCGGAGCAGCTCGCGGCCCTGTTCCTGACCTTGTTGTTCGGCGGCCGCCGGCTGGCCGCGGACATCGACGCGCCCACCACGCGCCAGGTGGTCGACTTCTTCCTGCACGGCGCCGTGGAGGCTGAATGATCCCGGGTGGCGGGGGCGGCATGGAGTTCATGCTGGGCCGGCGCGGCCGTCGGCGGCGCGCCACGACGGTGCCGGAGAGCGGACTCACCGGACCCGTCGACATTCCGGAACCGAAACCGGACGACGAACCGAAGGACCTGCGCTCCCGGCTGAAGCGCGCGAAGACGTCCGTGGCGGGCACCGTCCGCGGCCTGCCGAAGGTCGCGAGGCTGACGTGGCAGGCCAGCCCGACCCTGACCATCCTGCTGGCGCTGATCACGCTCCTGTCGGGACTGCTGCCGACCGTGACCGCGTACATCGCGAAGCTGCTGCTGGACTCCGTCGTCGCGGCGATCCAGCACACCGGCACCACGGGTGACATCGCGAAGGTCGCGTTGCTCCAGTTCGGCGTGCTCGGCGCGACCGCGGTCAGCAGCGCGCTGACGTCGATCGCGCAGGCACTGCTGCAGGAACGCATGACGCTGACCATCCGCCACCGGGTGATGCAGCACGCCAGCGACCTGCACCTCGCCTACTTCGAGGGCTCGACGTCGTACGACATGCTGCGTCAGGCCGCGCAGGAAGCGCCGACGCGGCCGTTGTCGATGATGAACTCCGCGCTGGGGCTGCTGCGGACGCTGATCACGTTCGGCAGCATGATCGCGCTGCTCGTCTCGATCAGCCCGCTGCTGGCCCTGGTCGCGCTGGTGGCGCCGATCCCGGCGTTCATCTCGCAGTCGAAGTACGGCTCACGCGCGTTCTGGCTGACCTTCATGATGTCGCCGATCAAGCGGCGGATGGACTACCTGTCCTCCTTGGTCACGACGGACACCTACGCCAAGGAGACGAAGCTGTTCGGGCTCGGCCCGTACTTCGTCGACCGGTTCCGCCGGCTCGGCACCGTCTCCTACGAGCGGCAGCGGAAGCTGACGGTGAACCGCAACATCAGCTCGACCTCGTGGGGGCTGCTGAGCACGGCCGCGGGTTCGGCCATCACGCTGTACATCGCGCTGGAAGCGGTCGGCGGCCGGCTCACGCTGGGAGACCTGGCGCTGTACACAGCAGCGGCGGCGTCCGTGCAGGCGTCGGTGTCCGGGCTGTTCACGGCACTTTCGGGGATGTACGAGAACAACCTCTACCTCGACACGCTGTACAGGTTCCTGGACACCAAGCCGGAGATCACGGCGCCGGCGTCACCGCGACCGATGCCGTCCACAGTGGAGGGTCACATCGAGTTCGACTCGGTGACCTTCAGCTATCCGGGCGCCGAGGAACCCGCGCTCGACGCCGTCAGCTTCGAGATCCGGCCCGGCGAGACGGTGGCCGTGGTGGGCCGCAACGGCGCGGGCAAGTCGACGTTGTTCAAGCTGCTCTGCCGGCTCTACGACCCGACCGGCGGCCGCATCCTGCTCGACGGCGTCGACATCCGCGAGTACGACCCCGTCGCACTGCGCACGCGGATCAGCGCGATGTTCCAGGACTACGTGACGTACCAGGGCACGGCCGCGGAGAACATCGGCCTCGGCGACCTGACACGACTCGAAGACCGGCCGCACATCGAGGGCTCGGCCCGCCGAGCCGGCGCGGACGAGCGGATCGAACGGCTGCCCCAGGGCTACGACAGCCCGCTGGGCCGTTGGTTCGACCAGGGCGTCAGCCTGTCGGGCGGCGAGTGGCAGAAGATCGCGCTGGCCAGGGCGTTCCAGCGGGAGGCACCGATCCTGGTGCTCGACGAACCGACGTCGGCGCTGGACGCGCGGGCCGAGCACGACCTGTTCTCACGACTGCGGGAGCTGTCGGAGGGCCGCACGACGCTGTACATCTCGCACCGGTTCTCGACCGTGCGACAGGCGGAGCGAATCCTGTTGCTGGAGCACGGGAAGGTCGCCGAGTACGGGACGCACGAGGAACTGATGGCGGCCAAGGCCGGGTACGCCGAGCTGTTCACGCTGCAGGCTCAGGCGTACCTGGACGAGGTGCCGGGCTGAGGATCACACGACCGTGTTGTCCACGAAGCACCAGCGCCAGGTCTCCCCCGGCTCGAAGGAGCGCATGATCGGGTGACCCTCGTCGGCGAAGTGCTTCGAGGCGTGCTTGGCGGGCGACGAATCGCAGCAGGCGACCTTGCCGCAACCCAGGCACAGGCGCAGGTGCACCCACCCGCCGCCGACGGCCAGGCAGTCCTCACACCCCTCCAGCGTGCTGGGAGTGGGCTCCGCGCCCAGTTCGGCGACGTGTTCGCAAGTAGTTGCCACGGCACGACGGTACCTCTGTTGCTGTCATCGACAAGTTCTGGTGTTTGACTGGGCGCATGACGACTGCCGGCCGCGTCGCGCGGCCTTCGATTCTCACGGTGGACGACGATCCCGCCGTGTCGCGGGCGGTCGCGCGCGACCTGCGCCGGATGTACGGCGAGCACTACCGGATCGTCCGGGCGGAGTCCGGGTCCCAGGCGCTGGAGGCGCTGCACGAGATCAAGCTGCGCGGTGAGGAGGTCGCGGCGCTGCTCGCGGACTACCGGATGCCGCAGATGAGCGGCATCGAGTTCCTCGAGCAGGCCATGGACGTGTTCCCGCAGGCACGCCGGGTGCTGCTCACGGCCTACGCCGACACCGACGCCGCGATCCAGGCGATCAACGTCGTGGACCTCGACCACTACCTGCTCAAGCCGTGGGACCCGCCGGAGCAGAACCTCTACCCGGTGCTCGACGAGCAGCTGCGGGCCTGGGCGGTGAGCGACCGGCAGCCACCGCAGCGGGTGCGGGTGATCGGGCACCGCTGGTCGCCGCGGTCCTACGAGGTGCGTGACTTCCTGGCACGCAACAACGTTCCCTTCCGCTGGCACGCGCTCGACGAGCCGGAGGCGCGCTGCCTGCTCACGGCGGCGCACCAGGACGGGGCGACGTTGCCGGTCGTGGTCACGGCTCAGGGCACGGCTCTCGTCGACCCGTCGGACGCGGAGCTCGCCGCCGAGGTGGGGCTGAGCACGCAGCCGTCCGCCGAGTTCTACGACCTGATCGTCGTGGGCGGCGGGCCCGCGGGGCTCGGCGCGGCGGTGTACGGCGGGTCGGAGGGACTGCGGACCGTCCTGGTGGAACGGATCGCGACGGGTGGCCAGGCGGGGACCAGCAGCCGCATCGAGAACTACCTGGGCTTCCCGGACGGGGTGTCCGGCGGGCAGCTGACCGAACGGGCCCGCAGGCAGGCGGTGAAGTTCGGCGTCGAGCTGCTCACCACCCGCGACGTCGTCGCCCTGGAACGCCGGGGTGCCGCGCGGATCGTGCGGTTCGGCGACGGCACCGAACTCGCCGCCCACACCGTCATCCTCGCCACCGGTGTGTCGTACCGGTTGCTCGACGCGCCCGGACTCGGCGAGCTGACCGGGCGGGGCGTGTACTACGGCGCCTCGACCACGGAGGGCCCGAACTGCGCCGGTCAGGACGTCTACCTGGTCGGCGGGGCGAACTCCGCGGGCCAGGCGGCCGTCTACTTCTCCGGGCACGCGCGCAAGGTGGTGATCCTGGTCAGGGGTGACTCGCTGGAGCAGTCGATGTCGCGGTACCTGATCGACCAGCTCGCGGCGATCCCGAACGTGGAGGTGCGCACGCGCACCGAGATCTGCGGCGGCACGGGTGAGGACCACCTCGAGACGCTGACGTTGCTGCACAACAAGACCGGCGAGACGACGACCGTCGAGGCGAGCTGGTTGTTCGCGTTCATCGGCGCCGCCCCGCGCACGGACTGGCTGGACGGCACACTGGAACGCGACGAGCACGGCTTCCTCCTCGCCGGCCCCGACCTCGGCGGCTCACCGTCCGGGTGGGACCTCGAGCGGGCGCCGTACCACCTGGAGACGAACGTGCCCGGCGTGTTCGTCGCGGGGGACGTCCGGGCGGACTCGGTGAAGCGGGTCGCGTCCGCGGTCGGGGAGGGTGCCATGGCGGTCACGCTGGTCCACCGTTATCTGGAGAGGTCGTGATGGAGAGGCTCACCGCGGCTGACCTGCGCGAACTGTTCCTGTTCGAGAAGCTCGGCCAGGAACAGCTGGACTGGCTCGCGGGCCACGGCCACATCGAGACCCGCGCGGCGGGCACGCCCGTGCTCACCGAAGGCGAGCCCGCGACGTGCTTCTTCGTGCTGCTCGAGGGCACCGTCGCCCTGTGCCGCACCATCGGCGGTCAGCGGATCGAGGTGAGCCGCAGCGACCTGCGCGGCTCGTACTTCGGTGCCACCCAGGCCTATCTGGAGCTCGACCAGCCGACCTACCAGATGACCGTCGAGTCGATCACCGCCACGTCGATGCTGCAGTTCGACGCGGACGAGTTCGGGCCGATGATCCGCGCGTGGTTCCCGATGGCGATGCACCTGCTGGAGGGCCTGTTCTGGGGCATGCGCAACACCCAGGCGACGGTGGGCCAGCACGAACGGCTCACCGCGCTCGGTGCCCTGTCCGCGGGCCTCACCCACGAGCTCAACAACCCGGCCGCGGCGGCCGTGCGGGCGACCGCGGCACTGCGCGAGCGGGTCGCGGGCATGCGACACAAACTCTCCCTCCTCGCGCAGGGGGCGCTCGACCCGGCCACGCTGCCCTCACTGGTGAAGCTTCAGGAGAAGGCGGTCGAACGGGTCGCCAAGGCACCGAAGCTCAGTCCGCTGCAGGCCAGCGACGCCGAGGACGAGGTCGCCGACTGGCTCGACGACCACGACATCGGCGGCGGCTGGGACGTCGCACCCGTGCTGGTCGCGGCCGGACTGGACGTCGAGTGGCTGGAGAGCGAGCTCAAGGCGTGCCCGGCGGCCGTCACCGGTTCGGCCGTGCACTGGCTCAGGTACACGGTCGAGACCGAGATGCTGATGAACGAGATCGAGGACGCCACCACCAGGGTGTCCACTTTGGTCGGTGCGGCCAAGCAGTACTCGCAGATGGACCGCGCGCCGTTCCAGGTGGTCGACGTGCACGAGCTGCTCGACTCCACCCTGGTCATGTTCGGCGGCAAGCTCGGCGACGTCCGGCTGGTCAAGGACTACGACCGGACGCTCCCCCACATCCCCGCGTACGCGGGCGAGCTCAACCAGGTGTGGACGAACATGATCGACAACGCCCTGAGCGCGATGGGCGGGTCGGGCACGTTGACCGTCCGGACCTCCAGGCAGGACAAGCACCTCGTCGTCGAGATCGGCGACACCGGCCCCGGAATCCCGGCCGAGGTGAAGAGCCGGATCTTCGAACCGTTCTTCACCACCAAGCCGGTCGGCGAGGGCACCGGGCTCGGGCTGGAGATCTCGTGGCGGATCGTGGTCAACAAGCACCACGGCTCCATCCGCGTGGAGTCGGCACCGGGCGACACGCGGTTCCAGGTCGTGCTGCCCCTGGACGCGATGGGACCGTGACGGCTCAGGGCACGTCGGTGACCACGTCGAGGCCGAGCTTGCGGTTGAGCGCGGCGACGGCGTTGGTGACCGTGCGACGCGGCATGACCCGCGACACCAGCGTGGTCAGCCGATTCACGCCGCGTCCGGGATAGGACGCGACGCGCCCGCGCGTGTAGTCGTCGAGCGTGCGGGCGGCGACCGACTCCGGCGAGTCGGTCACGCGCGGATCCATCGTGGCCGTGGTGCCGTCGAAGAAACCGGTGTCGGTCGCCCCGGGATGCGCGGCCATGACGCGGACGCCGGAGCCCCGCAGTTCCTCGGCGACGGCCTCGGTGAACGACAGGACGAACGCCTTCGTCGCGCCGTAGCTCGCCTGGTAGGGCATCGGCTGGAACGCCGCCGTCGAGCTCACGTTGATGATGCCGCCCGCTCCCCTGGCCGCCATCTCGCGACCGAACAGGTAGGTGAGCTCCATCAGCGCGCCGACGTTGAGCGCGACCGAGCGGGTGCTCTGCTCGAAGGGACGCTCGAGGAACCGGCCGGCCGAGCCCGAGCCCGCGTTGTTCACCAGCAGGTCGACCTGGACGCCGAGCCCGGCGACGGCCTTGGCGACGGTCTCGGGGCCTGAAGGGTCCGCGAGATCCACGCCGATGACCGCCGCCGTCACGCCGTGCGCGGCCCGCACCTCTGCCGCCAGCGTTTCCAGCGCCGTCGTGCTGCGTGCCACCAGCACGAGGTTGGCGCCCCGGCGTGCCAGTTCCACCGCATAGGCGCGCCCGAGCCCTTTCGACGCTCCGGTGACGAGCGCGGTGATGCCGTTCAAGGAGTCCATGACCCACCCAAGTCGTTCGAGTCTCGAAGTATCTTCGAGCGAGCATAACAAGTTCGAGACTCGAAGCAAGTTGGCCGGGCCGGAGGCGTGAACGAGGTGTCAGGACCGGTCAAACTCCGGGATCAGCTCCCCGATCAGCCGGATGCTGGTCATCACCTCGTCCGCCCCGATCGGCCCGATCTGCTGCAGGCACATCAGCCGGTCGATCCCGAGGTCCGCGTAGGCCTGCAGCTTCTTGCGGCACGTGTCCGGGCTGCCGACGATCAGCGACTGCTGCGCCGACAGCACCTCGAACAGCTCGTCCTCCGGCACGTCCTCGCCCTGGATGATCCGGCCGATCACGAGCTGCGCGTCGGTGGGCACGGCGTCCACCTCGGCGCGCAGGAACTCGCCGGTGAGGCCGCCGTCGCCGGTTGCGAGGATGTCCTGGTGGCGCTGCATGGTCGCGGCGAACTCAGCGGCGGCGTTGAAGAAGCGCAGCGCTGTCACCGTGTACCAGGCCGCGGCGGCCGCTGCCCCGTTGCGCATGGCCTGCTCATCGGTCTCGGCGCAGTGCACGAAGGTGAAGTAGGCGACCTGGTTGTTGACGAACGAGCCGACCGGCGAGGTGCACTCGGCGGCGGCCGCGCGGTAGAGGTCGATCATGCGGGCCACCCGGTCGATGGACTCCCAGATCGTGGTGCCGAGCACGCCCACACCGCGGCGGCCGGCCTCCTCGAACGACGTCGGGGACGCGGCGGCCTGCCACAGCGGCGGGTGCGGGGTCTGCAGGGGCTTGGGGATGATCGAGACGTCGGAGACGTCGTAGTGCTCGCCGCTGTGGGAGAAGCGGTCGGTGGTCCACATCTTCGGCACCATCTCGAACGCCTCGGCGGTCTGGGTGCGCGCGTCGGCGGGCTGGACGCCGAAGAGGTTCCACTCGGGGATGGTGGAGCGGGTGAGGCCGAGTTCGACGCGGCCGCCGCTCAGGTGGTCGAGGGTGGCGGCGCGTTCGGCGACGCGGATCGGGTGGTTGAAGCGGCCGGGTGCGAGCACGGCGGCGTGGCCGAGACGGATCCGGGAGGTCTGCTGGGACAGGGCGGCGAGCATCAGTTCGGGGGCGGAGGACAGGCTGAACTCGCCGGCGCCGTGGTGCTCGACCTGCCACCAGCAGCCGTAGCCGAGCTCGTCGGCGAGCCGGGCCTGGTCGAGGGCCTGGCGGAAGCGGAACTGCTCGGGGGCAGGGCCGGGGTTCTGGATCTCGTTGAACAGATCGATCTTCATCGACACACCCTCACCTCGCGCGGACACCAAGGCTGATGTCTCTGTGAGCGATCGGGTCGTTACGCGGGCAATACAAATTCCTCGAACGGAGCAAGTCCGGCGGGGTACCGCTGGGGCACCCCGCCGGACGTGGTCACTTCAGGAGGAACGCGTCGACGATGGTCTCGCTGACGGAGTTGCCGGCGGTGTCCCGTGCCGATGCCCGCAGCGACACCGAGGTGGCGCCCTTCGGGTGGTTCAGGACGGTGAACCACTTGCCGTCACGGCACAACAGCGGGGCCGCTCGCCAGGTCACGCCCCTGTCGTGCGACACCTGGACGCCGGTCGGCTTGGCGTCGACGCCGGTGTTGTGGTTGACCGACACAGGCACGATCGTCGACGACGATCGGCTCGCCCGGTTGTGCCCGTCCAGGGCGGGCGCGAACTTCACGGCCATCAACGGCAACGGCTGGGCCGGGCCCTCGGCGACCGTGTCGGACGCGAACGTCCAGTCGGCGATGATCTTGCTGGTCAGCGTGCGGTCCCTGGTCGCCTCCGTGTGCAACCGGTAGGTGGCCTTCCCCGGCCCAGCCTCGAAAAGCCCGCTGGTGCTGCTGATCCTGCCGATCTCGACGCCGTCCCGGTACAGCGTGGAACTCCCGGCGTGCGCGGAGAACCCTTCGCGGTCGTCGCGGGAGTCGGCGAACAGCGGGATCTGGAACACCATCGTGTCGCCGGAACGGCCCGCGTACCGGGACGGCCGGTCCGGGTTCGAGGGCAGGTCGGGGCCGAACACCCCCAGGTTGTACGAGTCCGTGGTCGCCCTCACCCGCGGGAAGCTCTTGGGGGTGCTGGAGAACAGGCGCGACCTGTACTCCCCTTCGGCGGTCATCTCGGTGAACTCGGTGGGCCACGGCGTTTCCGGCGAGTAGAACTCGTCGAGAGCGAACGGCAGCGGCTTGGTGATCATGCCCTGACGGTTGCCGAGGGTGCCGGGCGCGGTGGCGGCGTGCGTGGTGCGAACCTTGACCAGGTCCTTGTCCCGCACCCGAAGCACGGGATCCGCGGGCATGCGTCCGTTGACGTCGCCTCGCACGTTGTAGAGGTACGGACTGGCGTCGAAGCTCCCGGTGCCGTCCTGCTCGGCGAACCTGCCGCCGGCCGAGTACCGGAACTGGCCGGGCGCCGAGGTCTTCGACAGGCTGACGAGCACGTCGCCGTACTCCGGCGGGCTGATCCTGGTGCGCAGGAAGTCCTTGCCACCGTAGGAGGTCGAGCGGGCGAACTCCACGAACCTCTCGCCGGCCTTGGCACCGCGCCGGTCGAGGACGAGCCCGGCCGGCTTGCCCTGCCGCGCGTCGACCGTGATCGTGGTGGCCGCGCCGAGGTTCACGTCGGGCTCGATGGCGACGGACAACCGACCGTCCGTTGTGGACACCTGCGACTCGAAGTAGTAGTGCCCCTTGGGCGCACGGACCGTCAGCGACCCCGACGCGTCGTACGGCACGCGCATTTCCGGCTTGCTCAGGTCGACCAGCCGGAACGCGTAGTCCGGCGTGGGCTTGCCGTCGGTGCCGAGCACGTTCACCTTGAGGTCGTAGCTCTCCACCTCACGCGTGACGGCGATGGGCGTGCGGACGTCCCCGGCGGTGACCACACCGCTGTAGATCCCGTCGGCACCATCGATCTTCGTGTTCGTGGTGACCGTGGCCTGGGCGGTCGCACCGGGCTCGATCGTCAGGGTCGCCGGGGCGACGGTGAACATCCCCGCCGGAGCGGCTTTCCCGTTGGGGCCCTTGACCTCCGCGGCCAGGTTCAGGGTCACGGGTGACGTACCGGAGTTGAGGTAGGTCACCGCGGTGGCGATCGGCGCGTCGTCGGTGTGCGGCCACTGCGCGATGCCGTTGTTGATGCTTCCCACGGACGCGTGCACCGTCGTCGTCACCGCTTTGGCGACGTCGACCCGTCCTGCGCCCTGGTCGAACACGGTCAGCGCCGGGTTCGGCTTCGCGCTGCCCATCAAGGCGGCCTTGAGCTGCGGGGCCTTCCAGTCCGGGTGCTGACCGGCCAGGATCGCGGCGGCCCCTGCCACGTGCGGGGTGGCCATGGACGTCCCGTCCAGCGCGACGTGGTCCTCCCCCACCGGCGGGAACCTGCGGCTGATCATGCTGTCCTTCGCCAGCGCGGCGACGATCGCCACACCCGGCGCGGTGATGTCCGGTTTGACGGCGTTGTCGCGCAACCTGGGGCCACGGCTGGAGAAGTCGGCCAGTGCGTCGGTCTGGTCGACCGCGCCGACGGTGAGCGCGGCGTCCGCGGCGGCGGGCGAGCCCGGCGTGCGTCCGCTGTTGCCCGAGGCGATCACGAACAGGGCACCCGTCCGAGCGGTGATCTCGTTGACCGCCTGCGACAACGGATCCGTGCCGTCGCTGGGGGCATCGCTGCCCAGGCTCATGTTGATCACCTGGGCGCCGTTGGTGGCGGCCCATTCCATCCCGGCGATGATCCCGGACTCCGTGCCGCTGCCGGAGTCGTTGAGGACCTTGCCGACGAGCAGCCTGGTGTCCGGCGCGACGCCCTTGTAGGTGGTGTGGTCGCCCGTCACGATGGACGCCACGTGCGTGCCGTGTCCGTGCTTGTCCACGGTTCCGCTGGCGCTGCTGGTGAAGTCCTTGGCCTCGACCACCGCGCCGGCGAGGTCGGGGTGGGTGGGTTCGATGCCGGTGTCAAGCACGGCGACCTTGGTGTTCTGCCCGGTGTGGCCTGCCTGCCAGGCCGTGGGCGCACCGATCTGCGGAACGCTCTTGTCCAGCACCGCGTGCACCGGACCGTCGAGCCAGATCCTGGTGGCGTCGCGGGTGTTCCAGAACGCCGTGCCCTTGGCCGCGATCACAGCCGCGCCGCCGACGCTCGGCAGTTCGCGCACCTTGCGCGCGTTCAAGCTGCCTGCCTGGGTGACGATCAGCGGGATGTCGCCGCGCTCAGCGTCGCCGTAGCCGCTGTCGAGGAGCTCGGAGACGTTGAACAGCCGGGGATCGAGCTGTCCGGACCTCAGCATGCCGAGTGCGTCGAACGGGATGACGCTGACGTCGCCGTCGACGTCGGTCCGGGTGACGAAGCCGATCTTCTCTCTTCCTTCGGCCGCACGCACTTCGGCGTGCCCGGATCCGGTGAGCACGACCTGGTCACCGGTGATCAGTGTGATCGTGCGTCCCTGGCCGCCCGGCGTGACCGGTGCGGCGTGTGCCTGTGTTCCTGGCCAGACGAGACCGGTCGCCGCGATCACGGCGACCGCGACGGACCGTTTCCACCTGTCGCTCATACGCCCCCTCCAGTAGATCTCTGGCGCCCACCCTGAGATCTACTGGCTCCGCGACGGGTTTCCACGGCTTGCCAGTTGCCAGTATTGGTCTATACCTCCGTTCAGACCCTTGCCTGCTCCCGCACCGGCCTGATCGCGTCCGGCACGGAATCGCCTTCGGGGTAGGCACAGGTGAAGGTGCCGTGGTAGCCGAAGAGCGGTCCGAACCGGTGGTTGGTGACCTGGACGTTGATGCGGAACCGGCCCAGTTCGTCGTCGTAGGACTCGCGGACCTCCGCCGTACCGGTCACCAGGTCCGGGATGCGGAAGTGCAGCGGGCCTTCGTGGAAGCGCTGCTCCCCGCTGCGGATCAGGAGCCCGCCACGTTCGTCGACGGACATGTGCAGGTCGACGGAGACGTGCTGGTGCGTGCCCAGGTAGTCCACAACGGACTCCCGTTCGGGGCTGTAGATCATCGTGGCGTCCCAGCGCCGCGGCCGGTCGAAGGTGAAGGTGCGGACGAAGGTCACCGTCTCCCGGCCGAGCGAGTCGCGGTAGGGGTAGTTCTCGATGGTGAACGGGATGTCGCGGCCGTGGCCGGGAAGGAGGATGTGGCGCTGGGCCCCGAGCCAGAGGAACGGCCGGGTGAACCCGCGGCCGTGCCACACCCGGTCCATCGTGCCCGTGCCGACGCAGGCGACGCCGTCCGCACTGGCAAAACCGAACCGGCGTTGCAGTTGCGGGTGAAGGCGGTCGAAGTCGTCGCCGAGGGCCCGCTGGAAGATCGACGTCATGGGTGCTCCAAGGTGGACAGGGTGGAGGGCGCCGTCGACGAACGGCGGTCCGGTGGATTGCGCCGGCACCGCCTGGCGGCCGGCGTGGACGGCAACGGCGGGGCCAGCAGGGCGGCGAGAGTGACAGCGGCGGCGAGCACAGCCGGTGCGGCCCACCAGGCGACGGCACAGACCGCGAGCCGCGTTCCCGCGTCCAGCAGCGCCCGCCGCAGCGACACCTCAGGTGGGACACCGCGTTCCAGCCACAGCCGGAGCCGGTCGAACGACCAGGCGGTGCCCCACCCCAGCAGGAGACGGAACGGGCGATCGGCCAGCGCCCCCAGCCGGCCCCAGCCGGGCTGGTAGTCGTACCCGGTGAGGAACCGGATCCCGGCGCTGGTCGGCACGTACCGCCAGTAGCCGGAACCGCCGCGGATCAGGGACAACGGATGCGCCGAGCTGAACCGCAGCGCCGACGTCCGTGAGCCGTCGGGCTTGGTGCGCTCGCCGACGCTGACGCCGGTGCCGTCCACCGTCAGGCCGGGCAGGACGCGGACGGCGTACCGGAAGCGCTGTGCCGCGTCCGGTTCCGCCTTCGGCAGGTTCTCGATCCGGGTGAACCGGAGGTCCCACCGCTGGTGCTGCCGCGGTTCCTGCGTCCGCCGCCACAGCTCGTCGAGGTCGGCCTGGATCACCGTCTCCACGTAGAGCGTTCGCCGCGCCATGAGACCTCCTGCTGTTTGAGCATCTGCTCAAACAGCAGGGTAGCCAGATTTGAGCAGATGCTCAAATCTGTCCTAGCGCACTTTCTTGGCCGTCTTGCGGAGTTTGCCGCGCAGGGCGCGCAGGGCGACCGGCCCGAGGTCGTCCACCACCTCGATGAGCACGGCCAGCCGGTCGAGCGCGTCCAACGCCGCCGTGGCCCCGTCCGGGTCGACGCCCTCGTAGAGCTCCAGACCGATGAACCCGGCGCTCACCGCGCGGGCGAGACCCGCCGTGTCGATCAACTCGGCCATCGGCGAGCCGGCCAGCAACCTGGTCAGGGCGCGCTCGATCGGCGTGATCCACAACTGCAGGGACGCCGCGGTGGCCTCGGCGAGTTTCGGGTCGGTCTGGGCGCCCGCCAGCAACTGGGCGAGCACCATGACGTTGCCCTGGGCGCGCTCCTCGGTGTGCAGGCCACGGCCGAGCGCGAGGAGCTGCCGCAGGTCGGTGATCTGGTCGAGGCGTTCGGCGAACAGCTCGACCCTCGCCTGTGTCGCGGCGAGGCACGCGGCCTGGAGCAGGTCGTGGACGGTGCCGAAGTGGTAGAAGACCAGCGCCTGGTTGACCTCGGCGGTGGCCGCGATGCTCCGCGCCGTCGTGCCGGTCAGGCCGTGCGTGCGGATGGTCTCGATCGCGCCGTCGATCAGGCGTTGTCGGGTGTCGGCCACGGCATCACCGTAGAGGCCCGCGAAGACGTTGGCGCAGCGCCTCCGCGATCCCGTGCCCGTCTCCGGGATCGAGTGCGGCGAAGATCATCGCCTGCACCGACGCCACGAAGAGCTCCCGGTTCTCCCCCGTGTCGTCACCGGCACCGGCGACCTGCTGCGCGAAACCCGACGTCTGCGCGGAGATCATCAGACAGAGCTGCCGCGCCGTGACGCCCGGCCGGAACCGCACGTCCAACAGCCGCAGGCCCTCCTCGTACACCGGCACCCACCGCGTGGAGTACGCCTCCAGCATCTCCCGGTAGGCCTTCGTGGCAACGGACCGCCACTTGGCGTCGATCGTCAGCGAGAGCTGGAACAGCCAGTACCTCGCCAGCCGGCTGCGCATCCGCAGGTCGTGGGTGGCGATCTTCGCGATGAGATCGGTCAGATCCAGCCTGCCGTCGCGCACCTTCGGCAGTTCGGCCAGCGCACGGCGCGGGCCGTAGTCGAGGAAGTTGCTCCAGCGCGGCGCCGTGCACGTGTACTTGATGAGACACATGAAGAAGTTCGCCATGCCACCAGGTCCCGGCCAGCGATCGCGGAACGCGCCCTCGCCGACGTGGGCGACGCCGGACAGCTCCGCGGCGACTCCGGCGGCACGACGCACCACGATCTCGCGCGTCAACCGGGCGCCCGCGAGTTCGTCGCGACTGCGCGAGTTGCGGCCGGACAGCTGGTCGTCGATCTCCTCGAGCCCGCCTTCCAGGAACACCATCGTCGTGACGTAGACCGAGCGCCGCGGATTGCGGGGATCGGCGAGGCTGGGGCGGGAAATGTGCTCCCCGAACACTTCCGGCCAGTCGACTTCGTCGTTGAAGCGCACAGGACCCCCTGGAGATCACCTCATTCCAGCACAGGGTCCTGACCACCGGCAACGCTCTCCGCACCTCCTGAACAGGAGGATGACGCGCACGACCGCAGGCCTCATCGTGAAACCACGGGAAAACGGATGAAAGGAAATCCGATGCAGATCACGGTGGAGACCTCGTTGTTGTCGGTGCGCCTGATCGAGATGTTGCTGGTCCTGCTGGCCGCCACCGCGTGCGGAGTACGTCGGCGTCCGCCGCAGTGAGGCGGGAACATCGAACCACCACGAGTTCATGGTGATGAACCCGGGGACGACCCATTCCGTTCACGAGTGTGACCAGCGGATATTTCCTGCTCACGCCTGTTGATCGATTCGATTGGCGGTGACCTGGCCATTCGATTGATTCGACCACGAACATCGACTGCACTCGCCCGTTTTCGACGTTTGACCTGGCACGGAGAACGCTCATAACATCCGGCGAGAACCCGCCGCACATCCGAACGGAAATCCTTTCTCTCAGCGTTGAGAAGCGGAGTCCTCATGGGCATTTCGGAAAAGCTCGCGCGGCAACGCCGTGTTCGCGCCGGGCTGGTGGCGGGTGGCGCGGTCGTCGCACTGGTCACCGCGCTCGCCGCGTGGCCCGCCATCGCCGCGAACGCGAACGTCGCGGGCACCTACGTGCTGAAGAACGCGGGCAGCGGCCAGTGCCTCGACGCGGGCACGAGCCCGACGAGCGGAACGCAGCTGCGGCAACAGGCGTGTGCCGGCCAGGAGTGGGTGCTGACCGAGGTCAGCGGCGGGGTACGGATCACCGCGGGAAGCCTGTGCGTCGGCGTGCGGGACGCGTCGACCAGCGCGGGCAAACCGGTCCAGCTCGAAGCGTGCACCGGCGCGACGAGCCAGGTCTGGGCGCTGACCCCGAACGGCGGCGACCACCGCCTGGTCAACGCCAACGGCGGCAAGTGCCTCAACGTCAAGGACAACGCCACCACGCCGGACGCGTTGGTGCAGACCAACTCCTGCGACAGCGCCGCCACCAAGCAGTGGACGCTCACACCGGCCGGCGGTCCGACCAGCACGACCACTTCCACCACCACTACGACCACGACGACCGGCACGCCGCCCGCCAACGCGTTGTACGTGTCGCCGACCGGTCGTGACGGTGCTTCCGGCACGATCTCCGACCCGACCACGCTGACGTCCGCACTCCCCCGCGTCGCCGCGGGCGGCACGATCTTCCTGCGCGGTGGCACGTACAGCTTCTCGCAGACCGTGACGATCCCGCCCACCAACAACGGCACCGCGAGCGCCCGCAAAAAGCTGGCGGCCTACCAGGGCGAGAAGCCGGTGCTGAACTTCTCGGCGCAGACCGAGGACCCCGCCAACCGCGGCCTGGCCGTGACCGGCTCGTACTGGCACGTGCAGGGCGTCATCGTCGAACGCGCCGGGGACAACGGCATCTTCGTAGGCGGCAGCTACAACATCTTCGAACGCACGATCACCCGGTTCAACCGCGACACCGGCCTGCAGCTCTCCCGGACGCTGTCCAGCACCCCGAAGGACCAGTGGCCGTCCCACAACCTCATCCTCGGCGCGGAGTCGCACGACAACGCCGACTCCGACGGTGAGGACGCCGACGGGTTCGCCGCCAAGCTCACGTCCGGACCCGGCAACGTGTTCCGCTACTCGGTGGCGCACAACAACATCGACGACGGGTGGGACCTCTACACCAAGTCGGACACCGGCCCGATCGGCGCCGTCACCATCGAGGACTCGCTGGCGTACAAGAACGGCACCCTGAGCAACGGCGGCCAGGCCGGCAACGGCGACCGCAACGGCTTCAAGCTGGGCGGCGAGGACATCGGCGTGAACCACACGATCACCCGCACGATCGCCTACGACAACGGCAAACACGGCTTCACCTACAACCGCAACCTCGGCTCCATGGCCGTGTCGAGCAACCTGAGCATCGACAACGACGAACGCAACTTCTCCTTCGACGCGGGCAGTTCGGTGTTCCGCACCAACACCTCCTGCCGCGGCAGCAGCGGGAGCAACGACAAGGTGGTCGGCGACGCCGACTCCTCCAACCAGTTCTGGGCGGGCACCAACGGCTCCCGCTGTTCCGGCTACACCGGCGCACTCGGCTGGTCGTTCGCCTCCGACGGCAGGCTCGTCGTCACCCTCGGCGGCAAGCCCGTCGCGTTCTGACCACACCAAGGAGCCGGTCCATGCGTCTCTCCCTGCCGGTGATCGCTGTCACCGCAGCACTCGTCGCCGGTGTCGTCGTCCCGGGTCCGGTGGCATCCGCCGCCGGACCCGTGCCGCACTACCTGATGACCGCGTTCACGAACAGCAGCGAGTCGAACATGTACGTCTACGACTCGGCGAACGCGACCGGCTTCACCCAGGTCAAAGCGAACGCCTACACGCCGCCGTCGGGACTGATTCGCGATCCCAGCGTCCTGCGGCACACCGACGGCTACTACTACATCGTCCACACGACGAACTGGACGGGCGACACCATCGGTTTCGCCCGCAGCGCGGACTACGTGAACTGGACGTTCCTGCGCACCGTCCGGGTAGGACTCAACGGCGCCACCGGCAGCACGTGGGCGCCGGAGTGGTTCAAGGACTCCGACGGCAGCGTGCACGTGATCTTCTCCGCGTCCACGACGGGAACGGCGGGACAGTTCCGCCCGTACCGGATCACCGCGACGAACGCGGACCTGTCGGCGTGGAGCAGCCCGGTCGCGCTCGGCATCCCGGCCAACTACATCGACAGCTTCCTGGTCAAGGTCGGTGGCACCTACCACAACTTCCTCAAGAACGAGACGACGAAGTACATCGAGCACGCCACCGCGACGTCGTTGAACGGGCCGTGGACGTTCGTCGGCACGGGCAACTGGGCTGGCTGGGGCTCCGGTCTCGAAGGGCCCGCGCTCGTGCGGCTGCCCGACGGCCGGTGGCGGATCTACTTCGACCAGTACGGCCAGCGGCGGTACTTCTACGCCGACAGCACGAATCTCGGCAGCTTCGGCGCCAAGACCGAACTGACCGGGCTGTCCGGTACCGCACGGCACTTCACGGTGCTGCGGGAGGACTCCGGTGACGGCACGGCGGTGGCGACGGGCGCGAGGTCGTTGCGCTCGGCCAACTTCCCCGACCGGTACGTCCGGCACCGCGACAACCTCGCGTACGTCGATCCGGTGAGCTCGTCGAGCACGCTCCCCGTGCGCCAGGACGCGACGTTCACGGTCGTGGCCGGCCTGGCGAACGCGGGCTGCTACTCACTGCGCTCGGTGAACTACCCGGACCGCTACCTGCGGCACTACGACTTCCGCGTCCGGCTGGACGTCAACAGTGGCGACGCGGTGTTCGCCCGCGACGCCACGTTCTGCGGCCGGACCGGTCTCGCGGGCGGCGGGAGCACGTCGTTCGAGTCCTACTCCCACCCCGGCCGGTACCTGCGCCACCAGAACTACGAACTGCGCGTCGACTGGCGCACCTCGGACTCGGCGTTCGCCGGTGACGCGTCCTTCACCGTCACCGCGCCACTGGCCTGAAAGGACAGTCGATGAAGACGGTTCTCCTCCGCCTGGCCGTGCTGGTGCTCGCCGCCGTCACCTGCGTGGCCGGAATGCCCGTGCCGCAGGCGGGTGCGACGCCCGCGCTGCGCTACACCAACCCGATCGCGGAACGGCGTGCCGACCCGCACGTCTTCAAGCACACCGACGGCTTCTACTACTTCACCGCGACCGTTCCGGAGTACGACCGGATCGTCCTGCGCCGCGCGACCACGATCCAGGGACTGGCCTCGGCGGCGGAGACGGTGATCTGGCGCAAGCACTCCAGCGGCGAGATGGCCGCCCACATCTGGGCGCCGGAGATCCACTTCATCAACGGGAAGTGGTACGTCTACTTCGCGGCGGGCCGCAGTGACGACATCTGGCGCATCCGGATGTACGTGCTGGAGAGCTCCAGTGCCAACCCGGTGAGCGGATCCTGGACCGAGCGCGGCCGCATCACGACCCCGTGGGACACCTTCTCCCTGGACGCCTCCACGTTCACGCACAACGGCGTGCGGTACCTCACCTGGGCGCAGCAGGAGCCGGGAATCGCCACGAACTCGAACGTCTACCTCGCTCGCATGGGCGCGAACCCGTGGACGATCACCGGCACGGTGACCCGGCTGGTGGTGCCGTCGCTCGCCTGGGAGACCCGCGGGTACAAGGTGGCGGAAGGTCCGGCGGTCCTGCAGCGCAACGGAAAGGTGTTCCTGACCTACTCGGCCAGCGCCACCGACGCGAACTACTGCCTCGGCCTGCTGACCGCCTCTGCGTCGGCCGACCTGCTCAACCCGGCGTCGTGGTCCAAGGGCGCCAGTCCCGTGTTCACCAGCAACGACGCGACCGGGCAGTACGGGCCCGGCCACAACTCGTTCACGGTGTCCGAGGACGGCAGCAGCGACGTGATGGTCTACCACGACCGCAACTACCGCGACATCAGCGGCGACCCGCTCAACGACCCGAACCGCCGCACGCGCGTGCAGAAGGTCTACTACAAGGCCGACGGCTCACCGGATCTCGGCATCCCTGTCGCCGACGGGCCGACCCCGGTCAGGCTCCGGTCCTATGCCGCCTCCGACCGCTTCGTGCGGCACTGGGAGTACCGAGCGCGTCTGGAAGCGAACGTGTCCCCGTTGGCCGACTCCCAGTTCAGGCTCGTCACGGGGCTGGCGGGATCCGGCGCGGTGTCGCTGGAGTCGGCCAACTTCCCCGGCTACTACCTGCGGCACCGCGACAACGAGCTGTGGGTCGAGCGAAGCGACGGCAGCACGTTGTTCCGCAACGACGCCAGCTTCACCCAACGGGCAGGACTCGCGGCCACGTCGGCGGTGTCGTTCGAGTCGGTGAACTTCCCCGGCCGCCACATCCGCGTCAGCAACGGACTGCTCTACCTGCAGACGGTCGGTGACGCGCAGGGCCGGGCAGACGCGACGTTCGTACTGGAGTGACATGAGCGCTTCGAGGACGACCTCAGTGAGAAGAGCTTTGGTGGCCGTGGCGGTGGTCCTGACCACCGCGGTCGCGACGGCACCGCCCGCGTCGGCCTATCCCCTGCCGGGCCGGGTCACCGGTGACGTCAACGTGCACGACCCCAGCGTGGTCAAGCGCGCCGACGGAAGCTACCTGGTGGCGCACACCGGCACCAACATCGCGCTGAAGACCTCCACCGACCGGATCGCGTTCCGCAACGCGGGTTCGGTGTTTCCCGGCGGCGCGTCGTGGACCACCCCGTACACGGGCGGCGGCACCAACCTCTGGGCGCCGGATCTGTCCTATCGCGACGGACGGTACTGGCTGTACTACTCGGCTTCGACGTTCGGCTCGAACAGGTCGGCGATCTTCCTCGCCACCAGTCCGAGCGGCGACTCCGGCACGTGGACCCACCGCGGCCTGGTCGTCGAGACCAGGACGTCCGACAACTTCAACGCCATCGACCCCGACCTCGTGGTGGACGACCAGGGCCGCTGGTGGCTGAGTTTCGGCTCGTTCTGGTCCGGCATCAAGATGGTCGCGCTGAACCCGTCCACCGGGCTGCGGTCCGACTCGGTCGTCCGGTCCCTCGCGGGCAGGAACGGCGGTCCGATCGAGGCGCCGAACATCGTCAAACGCGGCGCCTATTACTACCTCTTCGTCTCGTTCGACTACTGCTGCCGGGGCGCGTCCAGCACGTACCGGGTGGTCGCCGGCCGCTCCACCAGCGTCACCGGGCCCTACGTCGCCCGCGACGGCACGGCCATGACGTCCGGCGGTGGCACGGAGGTCCTGGCCGGTCAGGGCAGCGTGCACGGGCCCGGGCACCAGGACGTCCTCGCCGACGCCGACGGTGACGTCCTGATCTACCACTACTACACCGACACCGGCGCGTCGCGGCTCGGCATCAACCTGCTGGCGATCGACTCGGCGGGCTGGCCGTACCTGCGGTGAGGAGAAGACCTTGACCTCGATCAGCAGCTCGCGCGGCACCGTCCTGGCCGCCACCGTTCTCCTGCTCGGCGGCATCACCGTCGCCGTGCCGGCGGTGGCGGCCGCCGCGGTCGTGGACACCAGCGCGTCGTACGCGTTGGTCAACCGCAACAGCGGCAAGGCGCTGGACGTCTACGACCTGTCCACTGCGGACGGTGCCAGGATCTCGCAGTACGCGCGCAACGACGGCGCCTGGCAGCTGTGGCAGTTCGTCGACTCCGGCGGCGGCCACTACCGCGTGAAGTCCCGGCACAGCGGCAAGGTGCTGGACTTCCCGTCGACCGCGGACCGGGCCGGGCTCGTGCAGACGACGGACGCCGGCCGCGCGGGCCAGCAGTTCCGGCTGGCCGACTCGCCGGACGGGCACGTGCGGCTGGTCAGCCGTGCGAGCGGCAAGGCGGTCGACGTCCTCGACTTCTCCGCCGCCAACGGCGCGCAGGTGATCCAGTGGCCCGACACCGGCGGCAGGAACCAGCAGTGGCGGCTGGTGAAGATCGGCGCCCCCGGCAACGTCACCAACCCGATCAAGCGGGGCGGCCCCGACCCGTGGCTGCAGTTCCACGACGGCTACTACCACCTGGCCACCACGACGTGGAACTCGACGATCACCATGCGCCGGTCCCGCACGCTGGCGGGGCTGTCGAGCGCGGCGGACACGGTGGTGTTCACCCTGTCCGGGCGGCCCAACGGGTGCTGCACCATGTGGGCGCCGGAGTTCCACCTCCTCAACGGCCGGTGGTACCTGTACTACGTGGCCGGGCAGAACGTGCCCGACTACAACCCCACCCAGCGCCTGCACGTGCTGGAGAGCGCGGGCACCGACCCGATGGGCCCGTACTCGTTCAAGGCGGACCTGGGCGACACGTGGGAGCTCGACCCGAGCATCCTGCGGCACAACGGGAAGCTGTACCTGATGGGCAGCGCGATGGACGGCACCCAGAGCCTGACCATCACCCCGTTGTCGACCCCGTACACGATCAGCGGCGCGCGGCGCACCATCTCGCAGCCCACCCTGGCGTGGGAGCGGCAGACCGCGCCGGTCAACGAGGGCGCGGAGCCGTTGTACCGCAACGGCCGCACCATGATCGTGTACTCGGCCAGTGCCTGCTGGGGTCCCGACTACAAGCTCGGTCTGCTCACCCTCACCGGGTCCGACCCGCTCAACCGCGCGCACTGGACGAAGTCGCCCGACCCGGTGTTCCAGCGCAACGACGAGCACGGCGTGTTCGGTCCCGGCCACAACGGGTTCTTCAAGTCCCCCGACGGCACCGAGGACTGGATCGTCTACCACGGCAACACGAGTGCCTCGGCCGGCTGCGGCATGGAGCGGTCGACGCGCGCGCAGAAGTTCACCTGGAACGCCGACGACACCCCGGACTTCGGCACCCCGGTCCCGCTCGGCGCGCAGGTCCCCGCGCCGTCGGGAGAGCCTGCCTGAGGACGCGCCGCGAGCCAGGAAGGTCCCCTGGCCCGCGGCGCACGCCCGCGACCGGCCCACCACGCTCGCGCCCACCGGCGTGCCGCCCGTCACCGCGCCGACGGCATCGCCCCCAACCTCGCGAAACGTGAGAGAGTGGACATCTCCGCCCGCCTCGGGTCCACACCTGCAGGCGCGCCCTTCACCCCGGAGCGGACGCCGCCTCATCCAGGCGCGTTTCACCGCTCCCGGTCAGTTCGCTCCACTCCACGCCCAGGACCGGGCTCCCGCACGACCCCACGAGGGAGATCTCCCATCACCGCTTCCGCGCTCACGCCGACCTTGGCCGCTCCCCGCACGCTCACCGACATCTACGGCCCTGACATCGCCGTCTGCGCACGTCCCGCCCAGGAACCGATGGTGCCCTCGAGCAGGCACCGGAACACCCGTGACGTCCTGTCCGCCCGCCCCCTCGCCGTCGCCGCCGGCACCCCGGTCATCAGCAGCGCGGGCGGCACCGAACCCAACCTGATCGCCGCCCTGCGCGACGGCGGCCTGCCCGTCGGCACCGACCCGCGCGAGTTCCGCACCGAGGCCGAGTTCGCGACCCGCGTCACCGAGGCACTGAGCGACGGCTTACGCCTGTCCATGGAGTACCCGCAGCCCACGAGCCTGTACCCGGACGAACGCTCCGTGAAGAGCGCCGAACTCGTCGGCTACCTCAACAACAAGGCCAGCATCAGCACCTTCGTCGCCCCGCGCTTCCAGGCCCGCCGCGAGATCGTCACCACCGACGAACTCGCCCAGGCCGCCCCCGCCGAGAAGTCCTGGGTGCTCAAGGCCGCCACGAACGCCGCCCACGGCGCCAGCCTCGACGTCTACCTGCACCGAGCAGGGGACCTGGTGGAGCTCCCCGCGTTCACCGACCTCCTCACCGAGGTGGTCGTCGAGGAGTACCTGAGCATCCACCGCAACTGGGGCGTCCAGCTCTACGTCGCCGCCGACGGTCAGGCCCGCCTGCTCGCCGTGACCGACCAGCGCGTCGACGCCGACGGCGTCTACACCGGCGGCCGGTTCGGGCTCGTCGTCCCGCTGCCCGCCGACCTGCTCGTCGAGTGCCTGGCGATCGCGCAGCGCGCGGCCGACGTCGGCTACCGCGGCATGTGCAGCCTCGACTGCGCCGAGACCCACGACGGCCGACTCGTCATGCTCGACCTCAACTTCCGCATCACCAGCGGGTCCATCCCGTTGCTGGCGCTGCAGACCATCCGCCCCGACGCCCTCGACCGCCCGTCGGAGTCCACGAAGATCACCACCTCCGCCTCCGTCGCCGCGCTGCTCGCCGCGCTGCGACCCGCGCTGCTACGTGGAGGACTTCTCGTCACCGGTGGGCACGACACCCGCCGCACCGACGCCCCGATCAAGCAGACCACGCTGCACCTGCTCGTCTTCGGCGACGACCCGGACGACGTCGCCACCCGCCGCGCGGCGCTGGAGACCATGTACAACCACTGACGCGCCAGGCACCGCTGCGCGATCATGTCCGCATGGCGAGCACATCCGACGACGGGCGTTATGCAGCGAGTGAGCCGTACGAGTCAGGCGTGCTGGAGGTCGGCGACGGCCATTCGCTGTACTGGGAGGTGTCGGGCAGTCCCCACGGCAAACCGGCCGTCGTGCTGCACGGCGGTCCCGGATCGGGGAGCTCTCCCGGCAAGCGGGGCCTGTTCGACCCGGACCGCTACCGCGTGGTCCAGTTCGACCAGCGCAACGCCGGGCGCAGCACGCCTTCGGCGACCGACCCGGTCGTCGACCTGTCGGCGAACACCACTCAGCACCTCGTCGCCGACATCGAGGCGCTGAGGGTCCACCTGGGAGTCGAGCGCTGGCTGGTGCAGGGTGGCTCGTGGGGCGTCACCCTCGCTCTCGCCTACGCGCAGGCACATCCGGAGCGGGTGACCGAGTTGGTGCTCGCGGCCGTGACCGACGGCGACCGCCGCGACACCGACTGGATCACCCGGGACATGGGCCGCGTCTTCCCCCGCGAGTGGGAACGGTTCCGCGACGCCGTGCCCGCGGCCGAACGCGACGGCGACCTGGCGGCCGCCTACAGCCGGCTGCTGCACGATCCCGACCCCGAGGTCCGCGCCACGGCCGCCCACGAGTGGTGCCTGTGGGAGGACACGCACATGTCGCTGGCCCCCGACGCCGCCCCTTTCCTGTCGGTCGCCGATCCGGAGTTCCAGCTCGCCTTCGCCCGCCTGGTGACCCACTTCTGGTCCCACGGCTGCTTTCTGGAGGAGCGGCAGCTGTTGCGCGGCATCGAACGGCTCCACGGGATTCCCGCCGTGCTGATCCACGGTCGTTACGACGTCAGCGCTCCGCTCGGCACGGCCTGGGCGCTGCACCGGGCCTGGCCGGGAAGCGAGCTCGTGGTGCTGGACGACACCGGTCACGGCGGCGGCAGCATGACCGCGGCGATCATCGCCGCCACGGACCGCTTCGCCTGAACGCACCCGTCCGGGGAGGGCCGACGTGATCTCGGCCCTCCCCGGACGGTTCGGCAGGTGGATCAGATCTTGCCCGCCACCACGTCGGCGAGGTTCACGCGGGACGACTTGTAGTTGACCATCGAGGGCTTCGACGGGTCAGCCGAGTCCTTGGCCGGGACGACCTCGGAGCTGATCGGCAGGCCGTTGTCGGCGTTGACGGTGATCACCTGCGAACCGCCGCCACCCTGAATGGCCGCGTTCCCGGTGAGGGTCAGCGCGCGCTGACCGTTGACGTCGGTCTCGCCGACGGTCACCTCCTTCATGCTCGCGAGCAGCTTCAGCACCCCCGCGCGGACCTCGGTGTTGGCGGCGCCGACGAACAGCGCGTACGTGGTGTTGCTCCACAGGTGGTTGCCGATGAGGTTCTCCAGTTCCACACCCGTCGGCCGCGGCCTGGGGACGAACCCCTCCTTGCCGAGCTCGCGGAACATCTCGGCCGTCTTCGCCTGGGCGTCCGCCCACGCCTTCTCCGCCTCCGCGGGGCTCAGGCCGACTCCCAGGAAGTTGCCGGCCGCGGAGACCATCTCGGCCTTGGCCTTCTCCACGTCGCCGCTCGCGGCCAGGCGGGCCGCCGCCATCACCTTCTGGTCGTACGGACGGGCCGCGTCGTCCCCCTTGGCCGCCGCGGCAGACAGGGTCTGCGCCGAGTCTCCGTGGAACACCTGCCCCTTGTCGGTGTAGACGGTGTAGACGACGTACAGCGAGCCGTCCGGCGCGATCTTCTTGGTGATGACCAGCGACGAGTCACCGGGCTGCGCGGCGGCCTTGACCTCTCCGGCCAGTTTCACCAGCGGTGACTCGACCACCACCCGCGGAGCCGCGTCGGACGGGCCGACCGGAGCGCTGCCACCCGTCGTGCCCATCACCACCGCCGCCGCGACGGCTGCCGCGCCCACCGCGGCAACGCTGACCTTGGGCCAGGAGAACCAGCGCTTCGGCCGCACGACCGCGGCAACGGGTTCCGTCATCGCCGTGTGCAGCGCCGTGCGAGCACGGTCGTAGGCCTCGGGACCTGGGGACGGCACTTCACGCAGATTCTTCATCAGATCCATTTCATCCATGGGGTGTCTTTTCACGTTGTCGGGACTTGCAGCAGCGCGGCCACCTCGGGGGTCTCACGCAACGTCTTGCGCGCCTGGTGCAACAGGCGGCGGGCCGTGCCCGCCGGGATGTCGAGCACTCGCCCGGCCTCCGCGACGGTCAGGTCCTCCCAGGCGACCAGGCCCAGCACTTCCCGTTCCTCCGGTTTGAGCCGGGCCAGCGCACTGCGCAGCAACGCCTGCGTGTCCACGCGGACGTCGACCTCCGGCCAGGGATCCCAGTCGCTCGCCAGACGGGTCAGGTCCGGTGCCGGTTCCTCCGCCGGTTCCGACCGCCAGTACCGCCGCAACCTGTTCAGTGCGACGCCGTACAACCAAGGCCTGGCTTCCGGGTAGGAACGGTCATAGGTGGCACGGGATTCGTAGGCCGCCACCCACACGTCGCCGAGCACGTCCTCGGCGGCCTGCCTCCCCACCCGGCGCGCGAGGTAGTTCCCGATCGCGGTCTCGTGGCGACTGATCACTTCCACGAAGGCATTGGTGTCTCCGCGCAGCGATCTGCCGATCAGTTCCGCGTCTGACGACATGAAGCTCCTCGGGTTTCGCTTCGCCCTTGCACCCCGTCTTTGCCAACGCGGGCCGAAAGCGTTCAGGTTGCTTCGCTGCCTGACGAACGTCGCTGTTCAGCGCGGGGCGGACCCTGCTAGCGTCCACGCCACTTTCCTCGACCTGGTGGGATGAACCGTGTTCGACGCTGATGACCTGCCTGCCTTCGAGCCGCCGGAGTTCGACGACGAGTCCCAGGACGAGAGCGACGGGGAACGGCCTCCGTTGCGCGGCCGCACGGCACCGCCCGCCGGACTGCACGACGTGAACTGGGCGGCTCTCGAAGACGCGTACGGCACGGCCGACGAGACGCCGTTGTTCATCGAGGCGCTCACGAGTGACGACGACGGCGATCGGAACTTCGGTGTGTACGGCCTGTATTCGGCCACCACGCACCAGGGTTCGGTCTACTCGGCGTCCGAGGCCGCGATCCCGTTCCTGGCCGACCTGGTTCGCCGGGACAACGCGATGGCGTTGGCGTTCCTGGCCCGGATCGCCGTCGGCGAGACGCACTTCGTGGCGCGGCCCGACGACGTCGGCAAGGCCACCAGCGAGTACGCGGGAGTGGTCGCGGAGTTCGCCGGCGACGTCGAGGCGATGTGGACCCGGACCGGTGACGACGAGGCGTTGCGGCTGCTGGTGTTGCTGGGCCGGGAACCGAAAGGACTTCCCGCGCTCACACCGGACGCGACCGCGGGTCTGTGCCTGGCCCACGGTTTCCTCGGCGCGCGGGACAACGGCGTCACCCCTGGCGGCGCGAAGCGCGGCAGCGCGAGGGTGGATCATGTTGCCGCAGCACGGGATCTGATGACCGGCAGCCCATCGCTGCATGTGCGGGGCGCCGCCGCGGCGTGCTTGGTCTACTCCGGATTCGCCGACGACGACTCGCTGGCGTTGCTGCACCACCTCGCGCAGGGCGAGTATCCGGTGCGGGACGCGTGGACGGCGGACCTCGCCGAGCTGGCCACGTCCGCGTGGACCTTCGGCACGGACGACGACGGGCTGCTGGCGGCGCCCGGGAACAGCCGGCCGAACCTGCACAGCCGGTTGCTGGAGCGGATGGCGCGGCAGTTCCGTCCCAGCGGCGCGGTCTACCGGCCGTTGTCGCCGGAGGAGCTGACGGCGGCTCAGCGCACGACCCTGGAGACCGCGCTGCGGGCCGCGCCGGACGCGATCAGCGGCGTGGACGCGGATTACCTGTGGATCGACGTGCCCGGAACGGTGGCCGCGGCACATCGGTTGCTCGGCACCGCGAGCGGCGAACTGAGCCGGCGCACGTCCCGGGGTCCGCTGTGGTTCGTACTGGAGGACGGGCTGCTCGCCCAGGACGACAGGGCGTCCGCGCTCGCCGCCCTGGCCGAGGTGGACGCGTGGGCCGCACTCGGCGAGGTGTTCGCCGCCCGGCAACCGGACGGAACGGCGGAGTCGATCACCTTGACCGTGCGCCACTTCCAGGGCGACGAACGCGAGAACGCCGTGACACTCGCACTGTGCTCGATCTTCGCCGACGCACTCGCCGGTCATCGCCACCAGGCGGAGGCGTTCCTCGACGAGTGGCTGCCGAAGGTGTCCGAAGTGGACGGTTACGACCTCGCGTTCGGCGTCCCCGCCCAACGCATCGGCACGGCGCTGGCGGCGCTGGCCCGGTCCGGCGAGCTGCCGGCGCGCTTCCACCCGATGATCAAGCCGTACCACCGTTTCCCGGAGTACTCCAAGGTTCCGCTGCCGCTGCTTCGTGAACTTGCGGAGGTGCTTCCGGCGGAGGCGCGGTCATTCATGATGTAAATGGGGTTTTTTCGTCAAATGCGACGGACCCGCACATTGCGGCATGCATCATGACCGCCATGGGAGAGAAGTTCCACGTCGTGCCGGATGAGCTGCGCGGCTACAGCGGACTGCTCGAACGTCAGGCCGAGCACTTCCTGACGATCCGGGAGCACGCGATCGTCAAGGGTGGGGACACGTCCGGGTTCACCGGGCTGCTGTCGCTGCTCGACCCCGTCGTGACCGGGGTCGCGCAGCTCTACGGCGAGACGCTCGAGGCAGCCAACGAGAAGATGAACCAGGACGCCGAGTCGTTGGTGAAGTCGGCTCGCGCCTACGAGAAGGCGGACGAGATCGGGGTCTGCCTGATCGACACCGCGGGCGGCAGGTCGGAACCGCCGTCCTGGCTGGCGCGGTACCTGGGGGTGGGCGAATGACCGGCCCGGTGTGCAACGGATATCAGGACGTCGAGGATCCGAACGTCGCGCTGCGCGCCGCGCCCGACGACCGGCCGGGACGGCAGACCGTCAAGGAGCTCATCGAGGCCGCCGGGTGGAAGATCCAGGGCGTCAACTGGATCTACCAGCAGGTCACCGGCGACGACCTGGTGCGCGACCTGGTCATGCCGCTGGCGGGCGACTTCGAGAAGATCGACGCCAACGCCGCCGCGTGGGACCGGGTCGCCAAGGCGCTGGACAACGTGCGGCACAACGTGAACAGCGGCATCGACGAGCTCTCGCCGAGCTGGGACGGCGGTGCCGCGCAGAGCTTCGAGAACCGCATGCGCCGCACGTGGACCACGGCGATCGAGTGGGACTCGCAGGTCGCGAAGTTCATCGGTGACCGCTTCAAGAACATGGCGAGCTCCTGCCGGTCGGCCGCGAAGCTCGCGCTGACCCTGCTCGACAAGATCTGCGACAAGCTGATGAAGGCCGCGATGACCGCGTGGATCCCGCTCGTCGGCTGGGGTCGTGCCGTGTGGATGGTCTACGACGTCGTCAACATCGTCGACCAGGTGCGCAAGCTCATCCAGTCCATGCAGACGCTCATCGAGGGCGTCAAGGGCATGATCAACGGCATCAAGCTGTGGGGCACCGCGCTGGCCAAGATCCCCGACGTGCGCGACGTCAACGACTTCTTCGACGTGGTCGACACCTGGCAGGACGGCACGGAGAAGTTCGGCGACGGCACGGCCGCCGTCGGCAGCGGCGCGTGGGGCATGGCCAAGAGCGGGTTCAAGGCGCACGGCAAGTACACCGACGCGTTGAAGGAAGAACGCTGGGCGGAGCCCAGTACGTCGAGTTCGGGTGGTGCGGAATGACGTTCCCGTACGACAGCGCTCGTCAGCAGTTGCAGGCGTGGCAGAAGGATCTCGACGCCAAGGGCTCGCAACTGGAGAAGGTCGCGCTGGAAGCCTCACGGGTGCAGACCCGCGGCGCCGACCTGTCCCCCGCGGACATCGCCGCGATCGAGAAGCACGCCCGGTCGAAGGACGCGCCGAACGCGCTGAAAGACCTGCAGCGCAAGGTCGACGCGGGTCAGCTGAGCTGGCGGGACATCGCGTCCGGCAGGGCCGTCCACGATCCCGACGTGCAACGGGCGATGCAGACCAGCACGCCGTCGCTGAAGCGGGCGTACACGGCGATCAAGGAGGGCCAGGACCTCGACGAGATCATCGTGGCGGGTCAGCAACGTGCCCGGCCGTCGCGCGGCGACTACGACGACGACGCGCCCAGCGACTTCACCGAGGACGCTTTCTAGGCCACGTCAGGACAGTTCGGCGATGATCTTCTCGATCCGTCGCGCGCGGGTCTCCGGTTGTTTCGCCGCCGCGACGGCTTCGGCCCGCTGCCGCTGGTTGCTGTAGGACAGCGCGGTGAACGCGGCACGAACCGCGGGATCCCGGTCGAGCGCCGCCGCGAGGTCGCCGGGCACCTCGACGGTGCGTTCCGCCAGGTCCGGTTCGAGCGTCACCTCGACGGTGTCCCCGGCGGCGACGCCCGCGGCCTCCCGGTTGGCGGCACTCAACGGCAGCATGAAGTCGCCGCCGTACACCGCCACCGTGCTGCGGTAGGTGTGGACGCCGATGGTCACCGCGACCCTGGGCTTCTTGCCCTGCCCGAGCGCCTCGACCACGTCCGCGGGGACGCGGAGCCCGGTCGCGGTCTTGCCGTTGAGCTCGACCAGCGTGGTGAACGTGTGGCGCGTCAAGGTTCCTCCTCCGGGAGATCGGCCGTTCACCCGGATAGTAGGCACGGACTGGGCTGTTTCGTCCCACACGATCCGGGTGTTCACGTAGTGTGATCGACCGGTGTCGAGAGGGGTGGGCCGATGTTCGGACGGGGAACGCGGAAGGTCACCGTGCGCGGCTTCGCGGACGAGGTGACGCGAGGAATCCGCCCCGACATGACGCACCTCTACCTGATGTACCAGGTGGGCGGCACCGTGATCGTCAAGTGGGAGGAACCCCGCGGCGACCGCAGGAAGCCGTTCCGGATCGTGCCGGACGAGGACGGCAACGCCTGCCCGCACTGCGCCGTCCTGCTCGCCGTCTCGAAGATCGGTGACGTGCTCCCGCTCGGTGACGAGAGGGTGGAACGGGTCCGCCGCGAGTACCTGTCGGTGCTGGACCAGGGAATGCTGCCCTGTCCCGCGATCGGCCGGTCGCCGTCGCTCGACACTCCCTTCGGGACCATGCCGCTGATCATCGGCGTCGGCAGGTGGATGGCCGAGTGCCACGTGGGGCACGGCGACCCGGCCACGGAGGCGGACTGCGCCCGGCACCAGCGCGCATGATCTTGTGGGACGACGGCGGCTACGAGAGTGCCTGCGACCACTTCCGGACCTTCGAACGGACGGGACAGCTGTCCGAGCTCGAGGCCGCGATCAGCGGGTTCCGCGCGTTGGCGTCCACCCGCCTGGACGGGGCCGTCGCGAACGGTCTCGCCATCGCGCTGTGGTCGCGCTACGAGGTGCTCGGCGATCGAGGTGACCTCGACGAGGCGGTGACCGGGCTGCGGCAGGCGATCGGCCGGCATCCCGACGACGCCGAGCGCCTGCCTTCGTACCTGGCGAACCTCGCGGGAGCGTTGCGGGTGCGGTGGAGGGCGACGGGGTCGGGTGACGACGTCGTGGAGGCGGCCGAGGCCGGCCGTCGCGCGGTGGAGGTGACGCCCGCGCACCACCGGCGGCGTTCCGCGCGGCTGAACAACCACGCCGACGGCCTGCTCACCGTGCACCTGCATTCCGGCGACAGCTCCGCGCTCGACCGCGCGATCTCGTTGTTCCGCCAGGCCGTCGACGCCGCCGACGCGGGCAGCGACGACCTGGTCAACGCCAAGTCCAACCTGGCGGAGGCGTTGCGGTTGCGGTTCCAGTCCACCCGCGACATCGGCCTGATCGACGAAGCCGCGGTGCTGGCCGGCACCGTGGTGCCACGGGCGCGGACGCGTGCGCTGCGGGCCCGGTTCCAGTCCAACCTCGCGCTCGTCCTGCTCGCCCGCCACAGCGCGACCGGACGCGATCAGGACCTGCGCGCCGCGACCGACCTCGTTCACCAGGCGCTGAAGGAAAGTCCGGCCGGTCATCCCAACCGCGCCGAACGCTCGGCCGTACTCGCGGAGTGCCAACGGCTGGCGCTGGTGTCGTCGCACCGCGGTGCACGGGCGCCACACCGGCTCGGTACCGATCGGGCGTCCGGCCTGCCGTTCCTGTTGCGCCGCAAAGGAAAGCGGCTGGCCCGTGCCACCGAGGACGCGGTCCGGTCCACACCGCACGGACATCCCACCCGTGCCGACGCGTTGCTGAAACACGGCCTCGCGCTCGCGTTCGTCGATGATCGTGTCGCGGCACTCGCGCTGTACCGGCAGGTCGCGGAGGAACCCGATTTCCCGCCTCGCGTGCGAGTGGAGGCGGCCCGGCTGTGGGCGTACGAAATGGTGGCGCGACGGAACTGGCCGGCGGCGCTGGAAGCGTTCCGGCTGGCCGTGGAACTGTTGCCGCGCACCGCACCCAGGCACGTCACCCAGGCCGACCGGGAGCAGGCGCTCGCCGCGTTCGCCGGGCTCGCGTCCGACGCCGCGGCCTGCGCGATCCAGGCCGGTGACCCGTCGCTCGCGGTGGCGCTGCTGGAACAGGGCCGCGGCGTGATGATCGGCCACGCGCTCGACGCCAGGACCGAGGTGACCGATCTCGAGGAGCAGCACCCCGATCTCGCGCGGCGGTTCGACGAGCTGCGGACCGCGCTCGACGCCCCGAGCGGTGCGTTCGTCCAGGCCGCCGGGCTGAGCGGGGAACGCCGGCACGCGCTGACCGAGGAGTGGCACGACCTGGTCGATTCCATCCGGTCGCTCCCGGGTTTCGCGCGGTTCCTGCGGCCTCCCGCAGTGGAGGAGTTCGCGGACTCGGCCGACCGCGGCCTGGTCGTCATCGTGAACGTGAGCGCGTTGCGGTGCGACGCTCTGCTGATCGCCGGACGGACCATCGAGCCGGTCGCCCTGCCGGAACTGGAACTCACCGACCTCGCGGACCGCGCGGAGCGGTTCCGCCTCAGCCCGGCCGACGAGATCGACTCCGTCCTGTCCTGGCTGCGGCAGGTGATCGTCGACCGGCTGCCGCTGCACGACGCTCCGGCCCGGTTGTGGTGGATGCCGACGGGCCCGTTGACCGCGCTGCCGCTGCACGCCGCCGGTGACCTCATGGACAGGTTCGTCTCGTCCTACACACCGACACTGCGCAGCCTCATGACGGTGTGGCAGACGGCCGCGATCAGCCGGCCGGACTCCCCGCTGATCGTGGCCGTGCCGTCGGCGCCGGGCGTGCCCGACCTTCCCGCCGCCCAGGACGAGGCGGACGACGTCGCGACCCGGTTCGCCAGGCCGCACGTCCTCACCGCGGACCGCGCCCTGCGGCGGTCCGTCCTGAAAGCCCTGCCACGCCACCGCTGGGTGCATTTCGCGTGTCACGCCAGGAGCGCCGACATCGGCGGCGAAGGTCGCCTCGTGCTCTGGGACCACCTCGAGAAACCCCTGAGCGTCAACGACATCGCCCGCCTGCGCCTGGCCGGTGCGGAGATCGCGTTCCTGTCGGCGTGCGAGACCAGCGCGGCGCCACCGGAGCTGACCGACGAGTCCCAGCACATCACCGGCGCCTTCCACATGGCGGGCTTCCAGCACGTCATCGGAACGCTCTGGCGGGTCGGCGACCGCACCTCCCAACTGGTCGCGAGCCACTACTACGACGCACTGGCCGAGACCCCGTCCCCCGCGATCGCCCTGCACACGGCCGTGCTGAAGATCCGCGCCACCCACCCCGCCGCGCGGTGGGCGCCGTTCGTCCACGTGGGAGGTTGATCTCCGGCATCATGGTCGACATGACCGAACACGAGTCCGATCGCGGCTTCCTGGACGCCCTGATGGGAGCGGCCGCGGGCTCGGTGCTGCTGCCGTTCGTCCAGGCGATCGTCACCAAGAGCGGCGAGGACGTCTACGCCAAGATCAAGGAGCTGCTGTCCAGGCCCGACCAGAAGAAGACCAGGAACGAGATCAAGGAGGCGGGCACGGTCACCCTGTTCTCCGACGACACGCGGGTCGTGCTGCGGATGCCGTCCCGGATGACGCCCGAGATGACCGAGCGGCTGAAGCAGGTCCGGCTTCCCCCGCGCGGTTCCGAGTGGTTCCGGATCTCGTGGGACAACGCGAAGGCCCAGTGGGTGGTGCGGGAATGCGATCCGCCGGACGAGCTCACCACCGGCCGCTGAACGCCGATGAAGCTCGACGTACCTGACGCTGACGCCTGGATGTTCGACCTGATCGCTCAGGACGACGTCCTCCGCGGCCGGGCTCTGGCACGGTACCGGGACCTGATGGCACGAGAGTCGGGTCTGTCCTACGGGTCCGACGGTGAGCGGACGATCTACTGGTACCTCACCGCCCATTGGTACAGGGAACCGTGGGGCACCATCACCTTCGACCAATGGCCGTTCGTGGCGCTGTACCTGCGGTGGGAGGGACGGTTCCCCGACGAATGGCGTACGGCGGGCGGGTGGTCACCGTGGTCGGTCAAGAAAGGAGTGCTCGAGCGCCTGGGGCGTAAGGGAGTGCCGGCGGAAGCGAGGCCGGAGGCCGCCGATCTGCTGGTCGACGCGCTGCACCGCCCATATCGGTGCAAGGACTGGATGTACGCGCTCCTGGTTCGCCATGTTGTTGACGCGGAATTCCGTGGCCGGCTGACGACTCTCGCAGGCGCGGACGATCCTCTCGTCGTGCTCCGCGCCCGATTCCTCCTCCACCTCGCCGACCGCCCCGAGCACAACGTCACGCGGAAGACGTGGCTCCGCTGGCTCGAGAGCCTGAACTGAGCGCGGCCAGCTGGTCCGCGTACTCGATGCGGGCGACCCAGTCCGCCGGCCAGGCGGCCAGACCGTGCGCGGCGCCCGTGAACGCTCCGGCCAGCGCGGCGATCGAGTCGGAGTCGCCGCTGGTGCGCGCGGCCCGCACCAGGCCTCGCACCGGGTCGTCGGCGTGCCGGATCGCGCAGTACAGCCCCGTCGCCAGTGCCTCCTCGGCGATCCAGGCCTCACCCGTGGCCAGGCACGCGTCCTGGCCGTCGTCGGGCCGGGCGAGGGCGGCCACCAACACGTCCAGGGCCGCGGCACACTCGTCCCAGCCGCGGGCGATGAAGTCGGCGGGCGTGGTCGCCCCCGGCATCTCCCAGAGCGATCCCAGCCACTCCTCCAGGTAGATCGAGCGCCGTGCACGACAGCGGGCCAGCAGCGCGGCGGGCACGTCGGCCAGGGCGAGGCCGTCGACCAGCAGGCGGGTCGCGTAGGCGGTGAGCTCGGACGCGGCCAGCGCGGTGGGATGGCCGTGGGTCATCGCGGCCTGCAGTTGCGACACCCCGGCCAGCACGTCGAGATCGAGGCCGGGCAGCAAACCCACCGGTGTCACCCGCATGTTCGCGCCGCATCCCTTGGACCCCGCGATGGTCGCCTCCACCCACGGCGCGCCTTCCGCCAGTCCGCCGCACGCGCGCAGACACGTCATGCCGGGCGCACGGTCGTTCTCCGGACTGTGCGCCCACGCCACGAACCGCTCCCGCAGCCGCGGCTCCAGCACGTCAGCGGTGTACTGGTCGACGCCGTGCAGCGCCCACGCGACGGCCAGTGCCATCTGCGTGTCGTCGGTGACCAACGCCGGATCACCCGCCAGGTCGTCCGGCCCGGCAGGACCGAACTCCCGGTCGATCTCGGCGACGGTCAGGAACTCCGTCGGCCGGCCGAGCGCATCCCCGAAGGCCAACCCGTACAACGATCCCGCGATTCGGTCCACAGTTCAGCCTACGGTCCTCGACGCCGTGCACGCGCTCGCCAACGGGCGCGGTGACGTCACCACTTCCAGGGAGGCGAGCGATCTCCCCGCCCTGCTCGCGGGAGCCGCCAGAACCCCCACCTCGGTCACCGTCAAAACGGCATGCCAAAACCGTCTGTGACACGAGAACATGCAATCCCCCAGATTGCTTGATGAACCCCGCAGTCCGCTGAACAGCCGAACGACCAAGCGGACACCGCCGTCCACAAAGGACTCCCGCCGGGGTTCCGCACGAAGTGGAATCCCGGCGTACTTCAAACCACGAATTCGCGACCGGTGAAGATTCCCTGAACACGCGGAAGCAAAGCGCAGCGTGAACCGCATCGATAAAGACCGACGCGAATTCAACATTTCCACGCGGAAATCACTTGAGGATTGCTTGAGGTTGCCAACCAACCGGATGGTTGGGTATCGTCCCGGCCATGCCGACGAACGCGGGCGTGTGGGTCACCGGCCTGGGGGCCACGACGCCGTTGGGGAATGACGTTGCCAGCACGTGGACGGCGATGCGTGCCGGCGAGAACGGAATCGGCACGCTGAGCGGCGACGACTGGCCCGAGTCACTGCCGGTGCGGATCGCGGCGGCGGTGAAGGCGGATCCGGCCGAGGCGTTGCCGCGAGTGCACGCCCGCAAGCTGGACCGCTGCGAGCAGATGGCGATCGTCGCGGCGAAGGAGGCGTGGGCGGACGCCGGATCGCCCGAGGTCGACCCGGAGCGGCTCGCCGTGGTGATCGGCACCGGCATCGGGGGCGTCCTGTCACTGCTCGGGCAGAACCGCGTGCTGGAGACGACCGGGCCGCGGAAGGTGTCGCCGAACACGGTTCCCATGCTGATGGCCAACGGTCCCGCGTCGTGGGTGAGCATGGAGCTCAACGCCCGCGGCGGCGCGCACACGCCGGTCAGCGCCTGTGCCTCCGGTGCGGAGGCGGTCGCGCTCGGACTCGACCTGATCCGCTCCGGCCGGGCGGACGTGGTCGTCGTGGGCGGGTCCGAGGCGAGCGTGCACCCGTTCCCGATCACCAGCTTCGCGCAGATGAGGGCGCTGTCCACGGAGAACGCCACGCCGGAGAAGGCCTGCCGGCCGTTCGACGTCACCCGGAGTGGCTTCGTGCTCGGCGAAGGCGCCGCGGTGATGGTGCTGGAGCGGGCCGACCACGCCAAGGCGCGTGGAGCCAGGGCGCACGGTGCCGTGCTCGGCGCGGGGATCAGTTCGAGCGCGGTGCACATCACCGCGTCCGACACCGACGGTCAGGTGCGCGCCATCACCAAGGCGATGGCGGACGGCGGTCTGCAGCCCGCGGACATCGGGCACGTGCACGCGCACGCGACGTCGACGCCGCAGGGTGACCTCGCGGAGGCGCAGGCGATCGCGAAGGCCGTCGGCACCCACCCGGTGGTGACGGCCACCAAGTCGATGACCGGGCACCTGCTCGGCGCGTCCGGCGCGCTCGGGGCGATCGTGTCGATCCTGGCGTTGCGCGACGGGGTCGTGCCGCCGACGCGCAACCTCGAGCAGCTGGACCCGGAGATCGACCTGGACGTGGTGACCGGCGAGCAACGGCGCGGTGAATGGAAATGCGCGCTCGCCAACTCGTTCGGCTTCGGTGGTCACAATGTGTCGCTGGTCGTCGGACCGGCGGTGTGAGCTGAAATAGGATTTCTGCTGTTCGACCGGAACGTCCTACCGTGACCTTCGTCATTCTTGGTCGCGACAGGAATCGAGTGGTAGGGTCCGCTGGGTTCGGGGTGCCGCCGTTGTGCGGCTGGTGATAGTTCTTCATTTCTGCATGCCGGTGGGGGCGGGCATGGGGTTGCGCACTTCGTGGTCGAGTTCCACGGATGCGTCCCCGTTCATTTGACGCAGGTCCTCACCGTCATGCCCGAATGATCGGGGGACCGTGATTCTGCCTGTGCAAAGCCGTACACACCCGCTGGTGCTGGACGGCGAGTTCTTCGGAAATCCGTATCCGGTGTACGCCGCCATCAGGAAGGCGGGCAACAGGCCCGTCGAGGTGGTGCTGGAGACCGGCATGGCCTACCTGCCGCCCGGTCTGCGGGCGTGGCTGCTGACCTCGTACGACGACATCGAGTTCGCGCTGGGCGATCCCCGGTTCCGCAAGGAGCTGGACAAGGCGATGGCGGTGTTCGGCCACGCCGGCCAGGACTCCGTGCTCTACGACAACATGGCGAACAACGACCCGCCTGAGCACACCCGGCTGCGCAAGCCGCTCAACGGCGCGTTCACCGCGCGGGCGGCGACGGCACGGCGTGAAGACGTGCGCGCGGTTGCACACCGAGTGCTGGACCGGGTGGCCGGCAAGCCGGAGTTCGATCTGGTCGAGGACTTCGCGCTGCCGTTCTCGATCGAGGTGATCTGCGGGCTCCTCGGTGTGCCCGTGGCCGATCGGCACACGTTCTCGTCGTGGGCCCAGACGATCACGAGTGCGGCGTCGCGGGACGCAATCCAGCGCGACGCCGGGCTGATGGCCAGCTACCTGCGCGATCTCATGGCGGCCAAGCGGAACTCCGGCGACGAGGACGTGCTGGCCCTGCTGGCCGGGCATCCCGGCGTCACCGAGCGCGAAGCCGTCTCCCAGGCCTACGCGTTGCTGGTCGCCGGGTACGAGACGACGGCGAACCTGCTCGCGGCGGGTCTGCTCGCGCTCGACGCCGACCCCGCTGTGCACGCACGTCTCTGGGCCGATCCGGCGCTCGTTCCCGGTGCGGTGCAGGAGATGTTGCGCCACCAGTCGCCGTTCAACCTGTCGCTCTACCGCTACGTGAGCGAGGACGTCGAGGTCGGCGGCACGCGGATCCCGGCGGGCTCGATCGTGTTCCTCGCGTTCGCGGCGGCGAACCGGGACGACGAGAGGTTCGCCGCACCGGACGCGTTCGACCTCGACCGGCCCGGTGGCGACCACATCGCCTTCGGCGGCGGTGTGCACAACTGCATCGGCAAGCACCTCGCGAGGGTCGAGGCCGAGGTCGCGTTCGAGGCGTTGATCGAACGCTGTCCCGCCCTGGAGATCCGGACCTCCCGCGCGGACCTGGAGTGGAAACCGAGCCCCACGTTCCGCGGCGTGCGGCACCTGCTCGTCGGACCGGGCCCGGCCGAGGTGACCCGATGAGCGCGATCGCCGTGATCGGGATGTCCTGCCGGGTGCCGGGTGCGGCCGATCCCGCGGAGTTCCTGCGCAACCTCGTCGCCGGCCGGTCCAGCGTCACCGAGGTGCCGGAGGGCCGGTGGCAGGGCCGCCGGGGGTTCGGCGGGTTCGTCGACGGGCTCGACGCCTTCGACTCGGGCTTCTTCGGCATGTCCCGCAGGGAGGCGACCTGGACGGACCCGCAGCAGCGGTTGCTGCTGGAGCTGGCGTGGGAGTGCGTCGAGGACGCCGCCGTCAGCACCGCGGACGTCAAAGCCTCGCGCTGGGGCGTGTTCGTCGGTGCGTGCGCGGACGACTTCCGCCAGCGCTACCTCGCCTCCGGGGCGTTGGACCGCCACGGGCACATGGGCACCAGCCGCTCGATGCTGGCGAACCGCGTCTCCTACTTCTTCGGCCTGCGCGGGCCGAGCGAGGTCGTGGACACCGGACAGTCCTCGTCGCTGGTCGCCGTGCATCGGGCGGTGTCGGCCATTCGCACCGGTGAGTGCGACGCGGCGATCGCCGGCGGGGTGAACCTCAACCTGCTGGGCGAGGTCACCGAGCAGATCGCGCTGTGGGGCGGCCTGTCCCCCGACGGCCGTTGCCACACCTTCGACGAGCGCGCCAACGGTTACGTTCGCGGCGAGGGCGGCGGTCTCGTCGTCCTCAAGCCGCTGGAGGCGGCGCTGCGCGACGGCGACGCCGTGCACGCCGTGATCCGCGGCAGCGCCACCGCCCACGACGGCGGACCGGAGCTGCTCGGAACGCCGTCCGCGGACGCGCAGCAGGACCTCGTCGAAGCCGCGCACAAGGCCGCCGGGGTGTCTCCGGAGGACGTGGCCTACGTCGAGCTGCACGGTACCGGCACCCCGGCCGGCGACCCCGTCGAGGCCCAGGCGCTCGGTGCGGCGATCGGGCGGGCCAGGCGGGTCAAGGTCGGCTCGGTGAAGACGAACGTCGGGCACCTCGAGTCGGCGGCGGGTGTCACGGGACTGCTCAAGGCGTGCCTGATGATCCGTCACGCCGTGCTGCCACCGAGCCTGAACTTCACGAGGTCCTCCCTTCCGCTGGACGAGCTGAACCTCGAAGTCGTTGCACAGCAAGAGGATCTCGTGCTGCGGCCGCACGAGGTGATCGGCGTCAGTTCGTTCGGCATGGGGGGAACGAACGCTCACGTGGTCGTCGGTCCCCCTCCCGTCGTCGACCAGGACGCGTGGTCCGGCAACGTCGTGTGGTGCCTGTCCGCGCGTTCTCCGCACGCGCTCGGCGAGCTGGCACGCAGGCTGAACGACCACGACCCCGGCGACCACACCCCGGCCGACGTGGCCTGGACGCTGCTGCACCGCACCCGCTGGGAGCACCGCGCGGTGGTCGTCGGGTCCACCTGGGACGAACTCCGCCAGGGGCTCGCGAGTGTGCTGGCGGGCAACAGCTTCGCGGTGCCCCTGGGCTGGGAGGCTGACGCCGGGGTCCTCCGCGCCGCCGGCGAACACCTGGCCACCGGCGATCCCGCCGCGGTGCTGGCCCTGCTCGGCGCCGCGCGCAAGGTTCCCTCGCTGCCCACACATCCCTTCGACCGCACGGAGTTTCCCGTTCTCCCGGACCTGCCGGTGGCGAGCACGCCGGAACCGGACGCGGAGCCGGCGTTCGCCGACGAGTGGCGGAACGCACCGGACCGCTCGTGGCGGGTGCGCTCGCTGGTGGAACGCGAACTCGGCGACCTGCTCGGAGAGCCTCTGCCCAGGGGCACGAGCGGAGTGGCGTTCCGCGACCTCGGCGTGGACTCCCAGGCCCAGATGGAACTGGTGGACCGCATCAACACCTCGACCGGCCTCGCGCTGGCCGACACGGACATCTTCGACTGTCCGACGATCGACGACCTGACAACGCACGTGAACACCATGATGGAGGCGAGCTGTGCCTGACGTGGACGACGCGATCGCAGTGGTCGGCATGGCGTGCCGCTATCCCGGCGGCGCCGACACACCGGAACATCTCTGGGAACTCGTCGCCGAAGGACGTGACGCCATCGGTGACTTCCCGAAGAACCGCGGGTGGGACCTGGAGGCGATCCACCACCCAGACGGCGGCCCCGGCACCACCTACGTGCGACAGGGCGGTTTCCTGCACGACGCCGACACGTTCGACGCGGCGTTCTTCGGCATCAGGCCCGCCGAGGCGCTGGGCATGGACCCGCAGCACCGCGTCCTGCTCGAGGTCGCGTGGGAGGCGATCGAACGCGCGGGCATCGTGCCGTCCTCGCTCAAGGGTTCGCGCACCGGCGTGTTCGTCGGCCTGATGCCGAACGAGTACGGCATGCCGCTGGGCCGCTGGCAGGGCGAGACGTCCGGCTACATGGCGACCGGCACCTCACCGAGCGTCGCGTCCGGCCGGATCTCCTACCTGCTCGGCCTGGAGGGACCGGCGATCACCATCGACACGGCGTGCTCGTCGTCGTTGGTCGCGATCCACACCGCCGTGCGCTCGTTGCGCACCGGGGAGACCGATCTGGCGCTGGCAGCGGGCAGCACCGTGCAGGCGGGGCCGGGCATGTTCCTGGACTTCTCCCGGCAGCGCGCCCTGTCCCCCGACGGCCGATGTCGCACGTTCTCCGACACCGCGAACGGCACGTCGTGGGCCGAGGGCACGGGTGTGCTCGTGCTGGAGCCGCTGGCGAAGGCCCGCCGGCTCGGCCGCCGGATCCTCGGCGTCATCAGGGGAACCGCCGTCAACCAGGACGGTGCGAGCAACGGACTGAGCGCGCCCAGTGGCAAGGCCCAGGCGAAGGTCATCGAGCAGGCGCTGGCCGACGCACGCCTGCGGCCGCAGGACGTCGACCTCGTCGAGGCGCACGGCACCGGCACCAAGCTCGGTGACCCGGTCGAGGCGGGCGCGATCATCGCCACCTACGGCCGCGACCGTTCCGACCGGGTGTGGCTGGGGTCGCTGAAGTCCAACATCGGCCACTCCATGGCCGCGGCGGGCGTCGGCGGCGTCATCAAGTGCCTGCTCGCCATGCGGGCGGGCGTGATGCCGAAGACGCTGCACGTGGAAGAGCTCAACTCGCACGTTCCGTGGCCCGGCACCGTGGACGTGCTCTCGGAGGCGCGTGAGTGGCCCGCCCGCGCGGGTGTGCGCCGGTGCGCGGTGTCGGCGTTCGCGGTGAGCGGCACGAACTCGCACGTGATCCTCGAAAGCGCCGAGGAGCAACCAGAAGCCGGGTCTCCCGCGGCCGGTGCGGTCGCGCTGACGCTGTCGGCGAAGACCACCGAGGCGCTCTGCGCCCAGGCCGCCTCGGTGGCCGACGTGCTGCACCATCCGCCCGCGGCGGTGGCCAGGTCGCTCGCGTCCGAGCGCGAGCACTTCGCGCACCGCGCCGTCGTGGTGGGCGGTGACCGCGAAGAACTGCTGGCGGGCCTGCGCGACCTGGTCGCCGGCACGCCGAACGAGGCCGTCGTGACCGGTGAGGCGCGGCGGGTGCGCAGGCCCGTCTTCGTCTTCCCCGGTCAGGGTTCGCAATGGGCCGGCATGGCCACCGAACTGCTCACCACCTCGCCGGTATTCCTGGCGAAGGTCCGGGAGTGCGCGGCGGAGTTCGCACCGCACCTGGGCTTCTCCCTGTGCGACGCGCTCGCCGACGGTCTCGACACCGAGGCGACGGACGTCGTGCAGCCGATGATCTTCACGGTGATGGTCGGCCTGGCCGCGATGTGGCGCGACGCCGGTGTCGAACCCGCCGCCGTCATCGGTCATTCCCAGGGCGAGGTGGCCGCGGCGCACGTGGCGGGCGCGCTCAGCCTGCGGGACGCCGCCCGGATCGTGGCCGGCCGCAGTCAGGCGATCGAACGGGCCTGCGGCAGCGGCGGCATGATGGTCGTCGCCGCGACCGAGTCCGAGGCGGCGGCCATCATCGCCGAGGCGAACGCGGACCTCGTCGTGGCCGCGGTCAACGCACCCCGGTCGCTCGTGCTCGCCGGTGCCGACGAGCAGGGCGCGGAACGCGTGCTGGCGCTGTGTGAGGCCAAGGACGTGTACGCACGGCGCGTGCCGGTGCGCTACGCCTCGCACTCGCCGGCGGTGGAACCGTTGCGTGCGGAGATCGTCGAGGCGTTGCGGGAGATCGAACCGGTCGCCTCCTCCGTGGCCATCTACTCCACTGTGGACGCCGCACCGGTGCGTGGCGACGAACTCGACGCCGGCTACTGGTACCGCAACCTGCGGAGTCAGGTCCGGTTCGCGGACACGGTGGCGCTGCTGGCCGAACGCGGGTACGACGCGTTCCTGGAGATCAGCCCGCATCCGGTGGTGACGGGCGCGATCGAGGCCGTGCTGGCCGCCGAGGGCAGCGACGCCCCGGTGTGCGCGACGTTGCGCCGCGACCGCGGTGGTGTCGCACGCTTCCTGGAGGCGGCCGGGCGGGCGCACGTCCAGGGACACGAGATCGACTGGCCGAGGCTGCTGCCTCCGGCCGGACGGGTCGACCTGCCCACCTACCGGTTCGAGCGCAGGCGGTTCTGGCTGTCCGCACCGGAACAGCCCGTCGCGCCGGCCCGAAGGTCCGCACCGGCCCCGCACCCGTGGCTCGGGTCCGTCGTCGTCCTGCCCGACGACACGAGGCTGCTGTCCGGGCACCTGTCGTTGCGCAGCCATCCCTGGTTGATGGACCACCGGGTGAACGACGCGATCTTCTTACCCGGCACGGCGTTCGTGGAGATGCTTCTGCACGCGGGCGCGCATGCCGGGTACGCGGCGATCGATGAGTTCGTGCTCAACGACCCGCTCGTGGTGCCGTGCGACGGCTCACCGGCCGAGGTGCAGGTGGCCGTGACCCCCGACCGCGTCGCGACGTTCCACTCGCGCACCGCGGGCGGTGACTGGGTGAAGCACGGCGAGGCGGTGCTCACCGTTCCCGGTCCGGCGTCGGCCGCGGCGCCGCTGGAGGGCCGCGGGGTCGTTCCGGACCAGATGTACACCGCCCTCGCCGGCGCCGGATATGGCTATGGCGAAGCGTTCCGAGCCGTCCGGACGGTCTGCGACGGCGGTGACGTCGTCACGTCCGAGGTCCGGCTGCCCGAGTCGGCATTGGTGAACCACGGCGGTTTCGTCGTGCACCCCGCGCTGGCCGACTCGGCACTGCACGCCGCGCTCGGCTGCGGGCTCTTCGGTGACGTTCGCAAGGGTCTGGTCGTGCCGTTCCTCTTCGCCGGGGTGCGGACGCACCGAGACCATCTCGGCGACGCCTGCACCGTCGTCGCGCGGCGCGGTGGCGCGGACGAGATCTCCTTGGCACTGCTCGACTCCACCGGCGCCGTCGTGCTGTCGATCGACCGGGTGGTGGTCCGCCGGCTCGGTGGCCGGTCCACCCGGTTGCACCGGCTGGACTGGTCAGAGCCCGAGGCCGCGGAGACGACGGCGCGCCTCTGCGTCGTCGGTGCCGGAGACGACCCGCTGTGCGCCGCGGTGCGCGAGCACGCGCAGGTCTCGGTCGCCACGCTCACCGAGGCCGCGATGATCACCGCCGCCACCCCGGACGACTGGCAGGTCGTCGTGCCGTGCCCGGAGGACGAGTCGCACGCCGCGGCCGCGCGGGTGCTGGGTCTGGTGCGGGAGTGGCTGGCTCGCGAGAACCCCGGCCGGCTGGTCTTCGTCACGCGGGCGGCGGTCGCCGTCCCCGGTGACACGGAGCTGAACCTCGGCACGAGCCCGGTGTGGGGCATCGTCAGGTCCGCGCAGTCCGAACACCCCGGCGTGTTCCGGATCGTCGACGCCGGCGACGGGACCGCGGCGCTCGCCGACGCGTTGCGGCGCGACGAACCGCAGCTGGCGGTCCGTGCCGACGGAGTTCTCGAACCGAGGATCGTGCCCTTCTCGGTGGCTGGGGACCCCGGCGCGTGCCCGGAAGGCACCGTCGTGATCACCGGTGGCACCGGCACGATCGGCCGGGAGATCGCCCGCCACCTGGTGACCGAACGGGGCGCGACCTCGATCGCGCTGGTCAGCCGCAGCGGCGGGAAGTCCGCCGGGATCACCGGACTCCGCGACGAGCTGACGGCGCTGGGCGCACGTGTCCAGGTCGCCACCGCCGACGTCGCCGACGCGGGACAGACTGCCAGGGCGCTCGCCGAGATCCGCGCCGGCGGACCGATCGTCGGCGTCGTGCACGCGGCCGGTGTGCTGCGCGACTCGACCATCGCCACGATGACCGACGACCAGCTGCACGAGGTGTTGCGCGGCAAGGCCGGCTCGGCGGTGGTGCTCGACGCGCTGACCGCTCAGGATCCGCTCGCCTTCTTCGTGCTGTTCTCGTCTGTCTACGGCGTGCTGGGAGGGCCGGGGCAGGCGAACTACGCCGCCGCCAACACGTTCCTCGACCAGCTCGCGGCGTGGCGCCGGCAGCGGGGCCGTCCGGCGATCTCGATCGCGTGGGGACTGTGGGAACAGGCTTCCGGGATGACCGGACATCTCCGCGACGCCGACCTGCAGCGGTTGCGGCGCAACGGGATCGTGCCGTTCCCCGTCTCGGCCGGCCTGGCGATGTTCGACGCCGCGCTCACCGTGGACGCCTCGCTCGTGGTGGCGGCGGAGCTCGACGTGTCCGGCCTGACCGACGTGCCGCCGCTCCTGACGGGTCTGCGGCCACGACGCCAGGAACCCGCCCCGGTCGCGGTGACCGACGACGCGAAGGCCTCGCTCGCCGCAGCGGTGACGGCGCAGGACCGGCTCGCGGTGGTGCGGAACGTGGTGACCGGGTGTGTCGGCGGGCTGCTCGGCGTCGAACCGCACAAGGTGGACGTGCGCCGTTCCTTCTTCGAGATGGGCTTCGACTCGCTCACGTCGACCGAACTGCGCGGCCGGGTCGGCAAGCGGCTCGGTGTCCGGGTGGGCGCGACCGCCGTGTTCGACCACCCGACCCCGGAGGCGCTCACCGCGCACGTCGCCGAACTCGTCGGCGAACCGGAGCCGGAAGCCGGCGACACCGCCGTGCCCGAGGCGGTCGACGACGGCAGGTACGCGCTCACCCCGTTGCAGGAGGCGTACGTCGCGGGCCGTTCGCCGGAGTTCGAGCTCGGTGACGTGTCGACCTACATCCACATCGAGGCGGACCTCACCGGGTTCGACGTGGCGGCGGCCGAACGCGCGCTCCGGTTGATGGTGCGGCGCCACGAGATGCTGCGCGCGGTGTTCTCCGAGGAGGGTCACTTCCGCGTGCTCGACGCGGTGCCGGACTACTCGATCGAGGTCGAGGACCTGCGAGGCCGAGCGGACCGGGCCGCGCGCCTGGAGGCGGTGCGCGCGGACCTCGAGACGCACGAGTTCGACCGGACTCGATGGCCGTTGTTCCGCGCCACCGCCACGAGGCTGGACGACCGGGTGACCCGGCTCCACTTCGGAGTGGACGTGCTGATCTCCGACGGCACCAGCGCGGCCGCGTTGTTCAACGAGTGGGCCGATCTCTACCACGACCCCGCAGGCGTTCGAGAGGCTCCGCGGGCCACCTTCCGCGAGTACACCGGACGGCTGCGCGAGTTCCGCTCGTCGGACCGGATCGCCACCGCCCGGCAGTACTGGCGGGACCGGCTGGCGACGCTGCCGGCCGCACCCGACCTGCCGCTCGCGGTGCGGCTGAGCGAGGTGACCGCGCCGGTGTTCGGCCACCGGTCGATCGTCCTCCCCACCCCGTTGTGGACGAGGCTCAAGCAGCACGCCGCCGCGTTCGGTGTGACGCCCTCCGCGGCGATCTGCGCCGCGTACTGCGACGTGCTGGCGATGTGGGCGAAGAGCCCGCACTTCGCGGTGAACGTGCTGGTGTCCAACCGGCGGGGTTTCGCGGGCGAGGACCTGTCCCAGGTCGTCGGCAACTTCTCCTCGACGTCGCTGCTGGAGGTGCGCGCCGACGCGGCGTCGCCCTTCGCCGAGCGCGCCCGCGCGGTGCAACGGCAACTGGCGCAGGACATGGAGCACGCGGCGTGGACCGGCGTCGACGTGATGCGCGAGCTCAACCGCCTCGACGGTGGTGCCGGCCGCGCGCGGATGCCGGTCGTCTTCACCTCCACGCTCGGCGGAGTCCAGGCCACGCACGACGGCGCGGCGGGCCTGATCGGCGCGCTCTCCCGGCTGGGCGACAGCGGCACGACCGTGGCCAGCGGCGTGCGGACGCCCCAGGTCACGCTCGACCACCAGGCCGTGGAGGAGGCCGGTGCGCTGCGGCTGAACTGGGACGTCGTCGAGGAGGTCTTCCCGGACGGGCTGGTCGACGCGATGCTCGCCGAGTACGAGCGCGCGGTTCTGGCGTTGTGCGACGCCGATGCGTGGAATGCCAGGGCGATCGCCTCGGCACCGACCGTCGAGATCCCCGAGTTCGACGGAGATTCCCTGCTGCACAAGGGATTCTTCGAACAGGCGGAGAAGACCCCCGACGCCGTCGCGGTGATCTCCGCCGCGCGGACGCTGACCTACGGCGAGCTCGCGGCCGAGGCGTCGGCGGTGGCGGCCGAACTGGTCCGGCGCGGGCACGGACCCGGATCGCTGGTCGGGGTGGTGATGGACAAGGGCTGGGAACAGGTCGTGGCATGCCTCGGCGTGTTGCGCGCGGGCGCCGCCTACGTCCCGATCGACGCCCGGTGGCCCGCGAAGCGCCTGCGGGGCGTGCTGGAATCAGCCGGGATCACGGCGGCGCTGACGCAGCCGTGGCACCGCGTCGAGTGGCCGGAAAGCGTGTGGGTGCGGGAGATCCGGCCCCGGCCGGACGCACTGGCCGAAGGGCTGCCGGACCCCGCGGTCGGACCGGAGGACCTGGCGTACGTGATCTACACGTCGGGGTCGACCGGTGTGCCGAAGGGCGTGATGATCGAGCACGGAGCGGCGGTGAACACGATCCGCGACGTGAACGACGAGCTGGCGCTGACCGCCTCGGACCGCGTGCTCGCGTTGTCCGCGCTGAACTTCGACCTCTCGGTGTACGACCTGTTCGGTCCCCTGTCGGCAGGTGGGGCCGTGGTCCTGCCCGCGGCCGGCGACGAACGCGAGCCGGCGGCGTGGTTGCGGCAGATGACCGAGCACGGCGTGACGGTGTGGAACAGCGTTCCCGCGCTGATGGCCATGCTCTGCGAACACGCCCGGTCGGCGGAGATACCGCTGCGAGCGGTGCTGCTCAGCGGTGACTGGATTCCGGTCACGTTGCCCGCCGACGTCCAGCGGCTGTTCCCGGACGCGGCCGTGTGGGGTCTGGGTGGAGCCACCGAGGCGTCGATCTGGTCAATCTGGCACCGGATCCGGCCGGAGGACGCCGAACTGGCGTCGATCCCGTACGGCCTGTCCATGCGCAACCAGCACGTGTACGTCGGCGATGCGGAACTGCGCGCACGGCCGGTGTGGGCCGTGGGCGACATCTACATCGGCGGTGTCGGTGTCGCGCGGGGATATCTCGGCGACGCCGAACGCACGGCGAGCAGCTTCGTGATCGACCCGGCGACCGGTGGCCGCTGGTACCGCACCGGCGACCTCGGCCGGACGCTGCCCAGTGGGGAGATCGAGTTCCTCGGCCGGGAGGACACCCAGGTCAAGATCGGCGGGCACCGCATCGAACTCGGTGACGTCGAGGCGGCGCTGGAAGCCTGCACCGGGGTGCGTGCGGCCGTCGCGACCGTCCGGACCGGCAGGCTGGCGGCGCACGTGCTGGCGGACCAGGGCACCACCGCTGCCTCGGTGCGGACCGCCGCGGCGGACGCGCTACCGGGGTACATGGTGCCGTCGGCGATCGCAGTGCTCGACGAGTTCCCGTTGACGGCCAACGGGAAGGTCGACCGCGCCGCGTTGAGCGCGCTGCCGGCCGCGCAGGAGGCGGAGCCGGTGAAACCGGCCGACGCCGAGGAGGAACTGCTGCTCGGCCTGTGGCGTGAGTTCTTCGGGACCGGCGAACTGTGCGTGACGGACGACTTCTTCGACCTCGGCGGTGACTCGCTGCAGGCGGTGCGACTCGTGTCGCTGGTGCGGCAGGCGACCGGGGTGGAGATGCGGGTGTCGACGTTGTTCGCGGCGCCGACGGTCCGCGAACTCGCCCGCTGGCTGTCCGACGCGGTCCCCTCCGGTGTGGTGGTGCCCATCCAGCCGCGGGGTTCGGCGGTGCCGCTGGTGCTCGCGCACCCGATCGGCGGGGAGGTGCTGTCCTACGCCGACCTCGCCGCGCGGCTCGGACCGGATCAGCCGGTCCACGGCCTGCGCTGCCCGGACGGGCACGCGTTGAGCCTGCGTGAGCTCGCCGCCGAGTACGCGCGGGCGGTGCGCGAGGAGGTGCCCGGCACGCGGTACCGGATCGGCGGCTGGTCGATGGGCGGGGTGCTGGCGATCGAGATCGCCCGCGAACTCGAGGCCGCCGGGTGCGAGGTCGACTTCGTCCTAGCGCTCGACGTCGCCGAATCGCCGTCGGGGCTCGCCGCCGCGGTGATCGACCAGGCCGTGCTGTGGTCATGGCTCGGCCGGGATCTCGCCGGTCTCGCCGGAGTGCCGTGGCACGGGGAGAACCTCGGTTCGGCGCGGGAGTTGTTCGACGCGCTGCGCACGGCGGGAGTCCTGCCGCGGGACGTCGCGTTCAGCGAGTTCGAGGCGGTGTGCGAACGGTTCGAGGCGAACGCCCGCGCGTTGTACGCGTACCGGCCGGACCGGTTCGGCGGCGTCGTCCACTTCGTGCAGGCGGCGTCCGGGGCCGACCCGGACGTCGTGCGGGAGTGGCGGGCGCTGTGCGACGGCCAGTTCGAGCACCACGTCGTGCCGGGTGACCACTACACCGTGCTGCAGCGCGAGCACGTGGAGGTGCTCGCGGACACGGTGCGGCAGCTGCTGAGCTGAGAAGGGCGAACGAGGGCTGGGTGCGCTCAGCCCTCGTTCTGCAGCATCCTGCGGGCCAGGTCGAGCACCTGCGCCCGCACCTCGGACCGGTCCTCGGGGTCGGGGAAGATCGTCCTGGTGAGCTGCGGAACGGCGGCGGGCCACGCGGCGAGACCGATCAGGAACAGCATCGTGACGGCGGCGCGGGTGTGCGACTCCGTGCCCATGGTCTGGGCGAGGCTCTCGACCTTCTCCGCGTAGTGGCTCTTCCTGATCTCCTCGTCGGGCAGGGGGCTGTCGCTGTAGTGCAACGCCTCCCAGAGCATCAGGCGCAGCACCTTCGGGTTGTCCTGGTGGAAGTCGTAGAGCCGCTCGACGTAGGCGAGGAGGTCGCCGCCGGGCAGGCCGACCGCTTCGGTGTGTTCGGCGAGTGCTGACGTGACCACTGCCTCGAACAGTTTTTCCTTGTTGCCGAAATTGCTGTAGAGGCGTTCTTTGTTGACGCCCGCCTGAGTGGCGATCCGCTCCACACGTGCGCCCGCGATCCCGTGCTCCGCGAACTCGTCACGGGCTGCGACCAGCAGTTTCTGGCGTGTGGACAAGGGAATTCGAGTACTCACCCGGCATATTCTAGACAGTTTCGGCCTAACGGTCGGGAGGTGCGCCACATTTGACAACCAACAAGTTGGTTGGGCACTCTGGGCGCGTGACGACCACGGAGACCGACACGCATCAGAACCCGTCGTGGGCGCCCTTCGCGCCCACCGTGTGGCTGCTCGCGCCACTGGGGATCCTCGTGGTCGGCCAGATGTACACGGTGATCGCGATGCTGCCCCCGATGGCGGCCTCGTACGGCACGACAGCCGGTGGTCTCGCCTGGCTGGCGTCCGCTTTCGGGATCGCCTACGCGGCGGGGTTCCTGGTCGCCGGCCCGGCCACGGACTCGTACGGACCGCGTGCGGTCATCACCGCGGGCCTGGTCGCGACGGCGGTCGCCACCGCGTTGGTGCCCCTCGCCCCGAACCTCGTGTTCGTCGGCGTGCTGCGTGTGCTGCAGGGCGCGACCGCCGCGTGCTTCGTGCCGGCGGCCTTCGCCTACGTGACCGACCGGATCGAGCCTTCGCGCCGTGCGGTGGCCCTGACGTGGATCACCGGCGGTTCCATCGCGGCGACCGTGCTGATGCAGATCACCGCGCAGCTCATCACCTCCGCGCTGAACTGGCAGGCGGTGTTCCTGGTGAGCGCGGTGGCGATGGCGGCGTGCGTGCCCGTCGTGCGCACTGTGCTGCGCCCCGCGACGCCGGGGGCCGTGCCGAGTCCGGGCGCCGCTTTCGCCGCGATGGCGGGCCTGCTCGCGCGGCCGCGGCTGCTCGTGGGCTACGTGCTGGCGATGGTGCTGATGGGCAGTTTCGTCGGGATCTACACGATGGTCACCCTCGCCGGCCCCTCGGCGGTCGCCGGTGATCCCGCCGCTCTGCTGATCCTGCGGGCGAGTGCGTTGCCCGCCGTGGTCGCCGTGCCGCTGCTCACTCCTCGGCTGGTGCGGTTGTCCCAGCCGGTGCGGGTGGTCGGTGGTGGCGTGCTGGCGCTCGCGGCCGTGCTGGTGGCGGCGCTGTGGAGCACGAACGTGGTCGCGCTGGGCGTCTCGCTGCTGTTCTTCGTGGCCGCGGTGGCCGCCACCTCACCCGCGCTCATCGAGGTCATCGCCGGACAGGCCGGTCCGGCCAAGGGCGCGGCCGTGGCGCTGTACGCGTTCCTGCTCTTCGTCGGTGCGAGCCTGGGGCCCGTGCTGGTCGGCGTGATCGCCGGATGGGGGTTCACCGGGGTGCTGTCGTTGTTCGCGGGCCTGATCGCGCTGGCGACCGCGGCGAACGGTGGTGCGTTCGCGACGGCGAGCAGCCACAGGTGACCGGTTGGTGACCTGTTCCTCGTCCGCACTCCCCCGGATCATGGTTCTCGCAAGCGAAAACCGTTGAGGGGGAACAGGAATGGTGTTCGGAACCAGGAAGACGATCGCCGGGGTCGCAGTCGCCCTGGCCGCCGCGGCGATGCTGACCGGGGGAACCGCGCAGGCGGGCGAGATCGGCGTCACCGCGTACTCGGACTGTCCGCCGTCGCACATGTGCGGCTTCGAGCACGAGAAGGGCGGGGGCCGGTACGTGGCCCTCCAGCAGCGCATTCCCGACCTGGCGCAGTTCAACGGCGGCTACCTGGACAACCGGATCACGTCCGGCTGGAACAGGAGCGGCGCCTCGTTCTGCTGGTTCACCGAGCCCAACTACCAGGGCGAGCGCTACCAGTCCGACAGCGGGACGTGGGGGTACTTCCCGCACAACGACGCGTACAGCTCCGTCCGGCGCGGCACGTGCCGATGAACTGACGTCGCTCCGGGGGTCAGCCGACGTCGACCGTGAAGGCCGTCCGGTGCACCTTGCCGCCGTGGGCGAACTCCAGGAACAACCGGTACTCGCCCCGGTCGGCGAAGACCGCCTGGAAGCTCAGTTCGCCGTTGTTCAGCGGAATGCCCGCCAGTTCGACCGGGTGCAGGTGCGTCGCCGACAGCAGCATGGTGTGGAAGCCGGTCATGTGCCCGTTGGCGCCGAGGTGCGGCTCCAGGGAACTGACCGGCTTGCCGTCCGGCCCGCGGATCGACAGGCGCAGCACGTGCGGGTTCATCGGCGTCGGCTGCGCCGGGGAGTCCACCCGCACCACGGTGTAGCCGTCGGTGGTCGTGGCTCCGTCCGAAGGGGCGGGCACCGGGGCCAGCGTCGTGTCGCCGGGGACGCTGAACGGCACGCCGAGCACGACCGGGTGCCGCGCGTCGGCGGTGTCGAGCGGCACGAACTCCGCGAACATCCGGTAGGCACCGCCGTCGGGCAGCGAGAGGGTGGTGTGCCAGGTGTCGCCGTCCAGCACGGGGTGCAGGTGCTCGAACACGTTCATGTCCTCGCGGACGGCGAAGAAGTGCATCTGCTTGGTCTGGTTGTCCAGGAACCTGGTGACGGGTTTGCCCGCGCCGTCGAGGATCCGGAACGCCACGGGCACCGCCGTGCCCCGCGACTCGGGCATGGTGACGCGGTCGAAGCGGTAGCCGCTCTCCACTTCGGACAGACCGTCGCTGTGCGCGGCGGGCATGACCGGGCCCATGTTCTGGTGCTGCACGGGCGAAGCGGACCGGGCGAACAGCATGACCCCGCCACCCGCCACCACGGTGACGGCGAGCAGGGCGAAGAACCAGTCGGCGAAGCTCAGTTTGCGCATGACCACTCCTGAGCCGTGGGTGGCCGGCGAAGGCCACCCACGGCCTCGTCTCAGAACTGAAGGCTCCACGCGTCGACGTAGCCGACGTCGGAGCGGTAGAGGTCCTGCACCTTGAGCTGCCACGTGCCCGCGGCGTCCTCGGCGGAGGCGTTCACCTCGTAGGTGGCCACGACGTTGTCACCGGAGTCGTTGCTGGAACCCTTGAGCCGGAACGCAGTGCCGTCCGGCGCGACGAGGTCGATCACCAGGTCACCGCGGTACGGGTGCTTGATGTCAACGTTCACCTTGAGGGCTCCCGGCGCCTTGCCGGGGACACCGGTCACGGTGACCGGTGACGTGACCGCGGCACCCGCGTCCGGAATGGACACGTCGGCCGTGTTCTCGAACTTGCCGCCGGTGGGCGGCGGTTCGACGGCGCCGAGGTTGGGCTTGACCACGACCAGGCCCTGCTCGATGCCGTTGACCAGCACGATGCCGCTCGCGAAGTACGGGTAGTTGCTCCACGCGCCGTTGAACTTCGCCTCGTTCGCCGCCGGGTAGATGTCGAAGTACCCGGCCTCCGTCAGCTGTGCCGAGGCGATGCCGCTGACGTCGAGGATGCGCAGCCCGGCCTGGTAGTTGGCCTGGTAGGAGTACTTGCCCTTGATGTACTGGTTGTGGTCGATGGCCGTGGCGGGCGAGTTGTAGACGCCGGTGTGCACGGGGTTGGCCAGCGACGCGAGGTCCCAGATGTAGGTCTTGGTGCGCTTGTCGGTGCCGCGCGACTCGTCCAGCTCGTCGTCGAGCAGGAAGTAGCGCTGGTCCTCGGTGAGCCAGCCCTGGTGCGAGTACTGGGCGCCGGAGTAGGCCTTGCGCACGATCTGGACCGGGTTGGCCTTGTCGGTCACGTCGACGATCGTCAGCGTGTCCTCGTTGGAGTTGAAGCAGATCTCCCGGCCCCGGTAGGTCGTGTCCGGGCCGCGGTAGATCACGCACTAGCCGTCCTGCGCGACGCAGCCGGCGTTCTTCGGCGACTTCGGCGTGCGGATGTCGACCATGTGCGGGCCGCCGCTGCACGTGTTGGAGCCGATCGCGTACGCGTACCCGGTCTCCTCGTTGATGGCGATGTTGTGCGCGGGGCCGAAGTCCTTGTACAGGGTGTCGGCCGTGAACGTCTGCGGCGTCGTGATCGTCCGCAGCCGGGTCAGGTCGAACACCTGCATCCCGTGGCCGGTGATGAAGTCGGCGACGATGAACGCGTGGTCCTTGTAGACCTTCATGTCACGCCACGAGCTGCTGCCGCCGTTGGACGGCAGGTTGCCCAGGAACTTGGGCGCCGTGGGCGTGCTGACGTCGACGAACGCCGTGCCGTTGGTGCGGCCGACGATCGCGTACTCCTTGCCGGAGGACGGGTCGGTCCAGCCCCAGACGTCGTTGCCGTTGCCACCGCCCATCGCGGACAGCGGCAGCACGCTGAGCAGGTCGACGTTCTTGCAGGGGTAGATGTCGGCCTTGCCGTCGACACACGGGACTCCGGCGGCCTGGCCGGTGACCGCGTGCCGGTCCGCGGGGAGGTGGTCGGCCAGGAACGTTCTGGCCGCCGCCTGTCCTTCTGCGGTGTTCGGGTCGTGGGCGGAGGCGCCCGTCATCGAGAGGGCGACCACTGAGGCCGTCAAGACGGCCAGCGCCCCCGTGCGCAGGGATTTCATGTAGTTGTACTCCTCACGACCGGGGATGCAGGGGTTCCCGGTCAGACACAGACGGTAGAAGCGGTGGGCACTGCCCGTGAACCGTCGTTCGTCTGGTTCGGGTGGAATGTGGATCAGATCGATACGCTCGGGCGATGGACAGCAGCCGGCAGACCCGTGTGCGCCAGGCGTTCGACGACTTCTTCGCTCCCGCGGAGCCGAAGTCCGCGAGCTGGGTGCTCGACCTGTTCCAGCACACGGCCGCGACCGTGCCCGCGTATCAGAAGCTCTTGCAGGAGCACGGGATCGAGCCCGCGGGCATCGAGACGTTCGAGGACTTCCAGCGGTTGCCGTTGCTCGAGAAGGCGAACTACCACGAGCGGTACCCGTTGCCGGAGCTGTGCCGCGGCGGGCGGCTCGAGGACTGCGACATGATCGCCGTGTCGTCGGGATCCAGTGGCAGGCCGACGATCTGGCCGCGGTCGCTGGAGGACGAACTGCACGTGGCGCGGCGGTTCGAGCAGGTGCTGGTGGACGGATTCCACGCGGACGAGCGCAGGACGCTGGCGGTGGTGTGCTTCCCGCTCGGCACGTGGGTCGGCGGGCTGTTCACCCAGGCCTGCGTGCGGCACCTCGCCGCGAAGGGCTGCCCGATCACGGTCGTGGCGCCGGGCAACAACAAGACCGAGATCCTGCGGGTGCTGCCGGAACTGGCGCCGCACTTCGAGCAGGTCGTGCTGCTGGGCTACCCGCCGTTCGTGAAGGACGTCGTCGACACCGGGCTCGCGCAGGGCGTCGACTGGCCCGCGTACCGGATCAAGCTCGTGCTCGCGGGCGAGGTGTTCAGCGAGCAGTGGCGCGACCTGGTTTCCCGGCGGGCTGGAATCGCGGACCCGATCAGCGACGTCGCTTCTCTTTACGGCACAGCGGATTCCGGTGTGCTCGGCAACGAGACAGCGCTTTCCGCCGGCATCCGCCGGTTCTTCGCCGGCCACCCGGAGAAGGCGCGGGAGGTCTTCGGCGACTCGCGGCTGCCCACGCTCGTGCAGTACGACCCGGCGAGCCGGTTCTTCGAGGTGCACGACGGCACGCTGGTGTTCACCGCGGACGGCGGGATCCCGCTGCTCCGCTACCGGATCGCCGACGAGGGCGGGATCCTGGAGCACGACGACCTGCTGGAGTACTGCGCCCGCAACGGCTTCACTCCCCCGCCGGGCCCGGCGCTGCCGTTCGTCTACCTGTTCGGGCGGTCGCTGTTCACCGTGTCGTTCTTCGGCGCGAACGTCTATCCGGAGAACGTGACCGTCGGATTGGAACAGCCCGGCATCAGCGACGTGGTGACGGGAAAGTTCGTGATCGAGTCGGTCGAGAACGAAGATCGCGATCGGCTGTTGCGGATCACCGTCGAGACCGCGCCGGGAGCGACGGCGGACGCGGCGGTGATCGCGGAGGCGGTGCGGACCCAGCTGCTGCGGCTCAACAGCGAGTTCGCGCACTACGTCCCGGCCGAACGGCAGCTGCCCGAGGTCGTGCTGCGCCCGGCGGGAGATCCGGAGTACTTCCCGGCCGGCGTGAAACACAGATACACCCGACGACCCTGAAATGTGCTTTTGCGCCACGGAGCAATAGCTTTCTTCCCGATCCTCTCTCTGCCTATGGTGACGACGGCCGAATTCATTTCGGGTTTAGGGAGGAATCCTTTGAGGTTCGTTCGGCGTATTTTGCTGGCGTTGATGCCGCTCGCCATGCTCTTCTCCGTCGCTCTCGCTGCCCCGAGTGCGCAGGCGGAGGCTCCGGTCGCTGAGGCCGCCGCTGTGGGCGCGGCGTTCGACTCCGAGACCGGTCAGGCGCTCGCGGCCTGGGACTGCAACACCGGCAACATCTGCTTCTGGAACGGCTTCGGCGGAACCGGTGGCCGGTGCATGTGGGACGTGGCGGACTCGGACTGGACCGCGGGAACCTACAAGTGTTCCTGGGCCACGACCAAGGAGGTCAAGTCCGTCTACAACAGGGGGACGTCGTCCGCCACGGGCGTCAGGTTCTACCGCAACACCGGGTACAACAACTCGATCGGTTGCACGCGGCAAGGTCAGAAGGGTGACCTCGCCGGCACCTACCAGGTGCGCTCGCACCAGTGGGTCAGCACCAGCTGCGGCTGATCCGACCAGATAGCACAGAACCGGGCGCGGGCCCCTGGTCCCGCGTCCGGTTTTCGTTGCGCAATTCGGCGGAGTGACACGCCCAGTATTGTTGTGCGCGGTGACCTGGCCTGGGGAGGTTGCTGTGTTGCGCATCCATTTTTCGCCTGGCGATCTGGAGCGTACGCAGGTAGCGGAAAGGGTGGATCCACTCTGGGAAATGGTGTTCAGCTGGCTTCGGCTGACCGAACTGGACAGCGGGTTGTTGCTGCAGCCGTGGCTGCGTCACATCCGCCGCAACGGCGACCGGCAGGTGATCACGTCCGGCGTCCGAATGCTGTCCGTGCTCGCCCCGCTGGGGCCGTACTTCCCTGACTTCCTGACGCCGCCGGAGGGCGCGCAAGGCCTGGGGAGCGCGCTCGCCGCGATCCGGTCCACGCCGCGGCACCGGTTGCGAGAGGAGTTCGGGCTGTTGGAGGACGTGCGGCCGGTTCCGGAGTGGACGCGTCCACTCGCGGCGGGCGACGGGGAGTCCCTTCTGGAGCTCACCGAGGCGTTCACCCGCTACCACCGCGCGGTGATCGAGCCGTACAGCGATCTGATCGAGGAGGCCGTCGAGACCGATCGGGTGCACCGCAACGGTGTCGCGTGCAACGTGGAGGGATTGCTGCGGGGCATGTTCCCGCTGATGAACTGGCGGGCGCCGGTGCTGGAGGTCCAGTACGCGCACGACCGCGACCTGCATCTCAACGGGCGTGGGCTGCGGCTGGTGCCGTCGTACTTCTGCCGCCGAACCCCTGTCGCGTTCGCTGATCCGGGGCTCCCCCCGACCGTGGTGTACCCGTTGCACCACGACTGGACCTGGCAGCGGCAGCTCGACAGCGGACGACGTGAGCAGGGCGCGCTCGCGGCGTTGCTCGGCAGCACCAGATCAGCGGTGCTGGCGGCGGTCGGTGCCGGGGCGACGACGACCGAACTGGCGGAACGCCTCGGGGCGTCCCCGTCCTCGGTCAGCCGGCACACGACCGTGCTGCGGGAGGCGGGGCTGCTGACGACGGAACGACAGGGGCTGTCCGTACTGCACCAGCGAACACTGCTGGGGTCAGCCCTGCTCGGCAAGAACTGAGGAACGGCGGCGCCTCCACAACCCGATCACGCACGCGGCCAGTGCCGCACCCGTGAGCAGGACGTGGATCGCGCCGCCGAACCTCGTCGCGAACGTCAGGTCCGTGCGCAACGGCACGGTGTCGACCATCAGGTCGTCGGTGAACATCCCGGTCGACTGCACCACGCTGCCGTCCGGGCGCACCACCGCGCTCACGCCGCTGATCGCCGCGACGACGACCGCGCGGCCGTGTTCGATGGCGCGCAGCCGGGCCATCCCCAGCTGCTGGTAGGTCATCTCGCCGCGGCCGTACCAGGCGTTGTTCGTCGGTACCACCAGCAACTGCGCGCCTTCGGCCGCACTCTCGCGCAGCACGTAGTCGTACGCGACCTCGTAGCAGATGCCGACGCCCACGCGCGTGCCCGCGATGTCCAGCACGCCGGGTTCGGTGCCCGCGTCGAGGTCCGGCTGGTCGGCGAACGGCGTGAAGATCCGGGCGAGCGGGCGCAGCGGGATGTGCTCGGCGAACGGGACGAGCTCCTGCTTCGCGTACGACTTGCCCGCCCCGGTCTCCGGGTCCCACGCGATGACCGAGTTCTGCCCGTGGCGCAACGCGCTCACCAGCGTCGGCACGCCGAGGTCGGCGATGGCGCCGTCGAGCACCGGGTCCCGGTCACCGGTCCTGGTCGCGCTCTCCGGCCACACCACGAGGTCCGGCTTCGGCAGCGCGCCGCCGCGGACCAGCGCGGCCAGTTCGGCGGTCTTGCGCAGGTGGTTGGCGCGCAGGGTGGCGCCCTCGGTGAGCAGACCGAGGCCGACGTCGGGGGCGTTGCCCTGCACGACGCCGACGGTCCGCTGCCCGGTCTGGGCCTCGATCGAGATCAACGGGCTGACGGCGAGCGCGGCGACGATCGGCACCAACGCCCAGGCGCGGGTCCACCTGGGGAACCAGGCGGCCAGGCCGAATCCGGTGAAGACCACCGCGAACGTCACCAGCGGCGCGCCACCGATCACGGCGAGCCGCGCGAACGGGCCGTCGACCTGGCCGAACGCGACGCGGCCCCACGGGAAGCCGTTGAACGGGATCAGCCCGCGCGCGGTCTCCTGCAGCACGAACAGCAGCGCGGCCCACACCGGTGGCGCGGGCAGCCGGGAGACCAGCGGGAACAGCGCGCAGACGGCGCAGATGAACAACGCCATCAACGCGCTGAGCACCAGCCACGGCCACGGCCCGAAGTCGTCGCCGAGGAAGTGCTGGATCCACCACAGGTGCGGCAGGAAGAAGGTCAGCCCGAACGTGAACCCGAGGCCCGCGCCGCGCCGGGCGCCCGCGCCCTTCAAAGCAAGCCACAGCACCACGAACGCGGGCACGGCGAGCCACCAGAGCGTGCGCGGGGGAAAGCTCAGGGACAGCGCGCCGCCGGCCAGCGCGGCGGCGCCGTAGCGAACGAGATCAGGCTTGCGCAACGGACACCCTCGCCCGGCGCAGGACGAGGTACGCGCCACCGACCAGGGCGATCCCGAGGACATAGGCGCCGATCAGCTCGGGCACGCGGCCCGCGAAGTTGCCCGCGAGCGGCGGCACCAGCAGCGCGAAGACCCCGGCGAGCACGGCGACCCTGGTCCGCCACTTCCCCACCGGCAGGCACGCGGCCAGCGGCAGCACCGCCCACAGCAGGTACCACGGCTGGATCACCGGCCCCAGCACCACGATCAGGCTCATCATCATCCCCAGCGCCGTCACCTCGGAGACCCTGCCGCGCAGCTGCCGGTCGATCACCACCGCCACCCCGCACAGGATCAGCACGAGCCCCGCGATCCGTGCCGAGGAAATCATCGCCTGACCGCTTTCCTGGCCGAACACCGCACCCGCCAGATAGCCCGGCCAGTTGGTCGGCGCCATCCAGCTGTTGACCTTCGACGGCGTGCCGAGCGCCTGCACCCAGCCGAAACCGGACATGCCCGCGAGCGACGTCACGACCGACACCACCACGGCGGCCACGACCATGCCGAGTCCCGCGGCGACGAACCGCACCCAGCCACCGCCCAGCCTGCGGGCCAGCGCGGTGCCGACGACCGCGAGCGCGACCAAAGCCGGCAGCTTGACCTGAGCGCCCAGCCCGATGAGCACGACACCGGCCGTGAACGGCCACCACTTCAGTTCGGGCAGTGCCTGCAACGCGATGACGGTGCCCGACAGCATGAGGCCGAGCATCAACGCGTCGTTGTGGACGCCACCGATGAGATGCCACAGCACCAACGGGTTCATCACACCCAGCCACAACGCCATGCGCTCCGGCACACCCGTCATGGCCGCGAGCCGCGGCACCGCCCACACGACGAGCAGCAGGCCCAGCACGGCGACCAGGCGGTACGCCACGATGCCCGCCACCGGATCCCCGCCGGTGACCTGGGTGATCGAGCGTTCGACCGTGGTGAACAGCGGCCCGTACGGCGACGGCGTCTCGCGCCAGTAGACGCCGACCCGGGCCACCGCCTCCGCGCTCGCGCCGACGGCCGGGCTGACGACGTTCGGGTCGAGGCCGTTCGCCGCTACCTCGCCCTGGGCGAGGTAGCTGAAGACGTCGCCGCTGAACAGCGGCGGGGCCACCAGCAGCGGCCCGCACCACCACGCGAGCGTCCGGCGCAGCCACGAGGCGTCCGGCCTGGTGCGGCCGAGCAGCGTCCACGCCAGCACGACCAGTCCGGCACCCGCGATCGCGACACCCAGCGCCAGTCCCCCTGCTCTGGCGCTCACGGCCCACGCACCTGCGATGAGCAGGAGCGCGCCGCCGAAACCCGTCCAGCGCAACAGTTCCGGGGTGTCCGTGGTGACCGCGGTGGGCCAGCGGTAGGTGACGGTCTGCACGGGAGAGACAGTGCTTTCCGGACGGATCGTCACGCGTCCGACTGTGGTCGCGTTCCCACGTACGACTTCAGGATGATCTTTTTTAAATGTCTGTTGCGGGTCAACTTCCGGCGAGGTCGTGCGTCATCCACACGGTTCCCTTGGCGTCGCGGATCACGACGATGCCGATGCGGGTGGACGACTTGCTCAGGATGTTCTTGCGGTGGCCGTCGTTCGGCGGCTTCTCGTCGATCATGCCCTGGGTGAGGCCGAGCGCCATCTTGGAGATCGCCTCGACGTTGTCCTTGACCGGGCCGCCCATGCCGACGTTCTCCGCGATGGAGCTCCACTTCACGCCCGCCGCGGTGCTGCGTTCGCCGAGGCCGCTCTCGCCGGGGCACTGGTGCGACAGGCCGCAGCCGTTGCTCATCATCGCCCTGGTGTGGCGGTCGGCGGCGGTGACCAGCGCCGGGTCGACCGACAGCGGGGGCAGGCCCTCCTTCGCCCTGGTCTCGTTGATCAGCGCGAGGACGCGTTCCTCCGGGGTGGCGGCGCGAGGAGGCTCGGGTGGCGGCGTCGTCGTGGTCGTGGTGGTGGTCGTTGTCGTGGTGGCGGCAGCCGACGACGAGGGCGCGCTCGACGTCGTTCCCGGTGCCTGCGACGAGGACGTGGAGAGAGCGAGCCCCTGGGTGGTGTTCGGCCCGGCCACGGCGGCGGGCGGATCGGACGGCAGCAGCACCACGGTGCCGACCACGCCGACGAGCGCGCACACGGCGGCCGCACCCGCCGCCACGAGGAGGGGCTTGCCACTGGCGATGCCCGCGAGCTTGCCGAACACGCCGGTCGGTTCCGCGAGGTGGGCGGCGTGGGTGGGATCGGGCCCGAGGTCGGTCCCGTACGCGACGGCCTCCGGCGTGACGTCCCGCAGGCTCTCCAGCAGTCGCGGCAGGTAGGAGGCCGGGACCACGAGCAGCGCGGCACCGGTCAGGATGCGCTCGACCGGCATCGCGTCGTCCACGCCACGCCGGCACCGGCCGCACTCGTCGACGTGCCGCAGGAGCCGCTTGCGCCACAACGGGTTCGGCTCGCCGTTCCAGCCCTGCGCGGCCCGGTCGAGCCCGGCGCAGCGCGGTTCCATCGACAACGCGCGCACCAGGTGCCGGATCGTCTCCAGGCGGCCCTTGAGCCTGCTGACCCGCACCGTGACCGTGTGCGCGCCGAGGTCGAGCGCGTCGGTCACCTCGGCCCTGGTCAGCTGCCCGACGCGTTCGAGCGTCCACAGCGCCAGCAGTTCGCGGTCACCGGGGTCCAGCCACCGCGCGGCCTCGTCGACCTCCCGGCGCTGCTGGGCGAAGTGCAGCCGCGACAAGGCGACCTCGACGAACTCGGCCCCCGGATCGGCGCGGTCGTACTCCTCCAGCGGGGCGGGGGCCAGGTCGCGGCGGCGGTAGTGCTCGCGGACCTGGTTGATCGTGACGGCCACCAGCCAGGACCGGAACCTGTCCGGCTCCCGCAGCGCGTCGATGCCGCGGATCACGCGGACCATCGTCTCCTGGACCACGTCGTCGACGTCGGCGTCGGCGTGCAGCGCCCGACCGGCGACGTTGTAGACCAGCGGCAGGCAACCCGCGACCACGGCGTCGAGCGCCGCCCGATCACCGGCCCGCGCGGCCTCCACCTGCTCCGCGTCCACCTGCCCCAGCCACTCCCGACCCGTCACTTCCGCACCCTTCGCCGACTTGTCCTGCACGCCATGGGAGACCGGCGAGTCTCACCTCAGGTCACAGAAACCGGGCCCATAAGTGACCCAGGTCACTTATGAGGGATGCATTCGCGGGCTACGCGCGGCCCCGCCCGGGGCCGCGCTGTCCCGTCACCTGCCGGCGGCCTGCCGGTCCAGCTGCTCGCGCACGCTGCGCGGCCGCATGTCGGTCCAGTTCTGGTTCACGTAGTCGAGGCAGGACTGGCGGGTGTCCTCGCCGTGGGCCACGGTCCAGCCGTCGGGGACGGCGGCCAGCGTCGCCGGCCAGAGGGAGTGCTGACCCTCGTCGTTGACGACCACGAAGAAGCGGCCGTCCTCGTCGTCAAAAGGGCTCGTGCGCATCGGTTCGCTCTTTTCAGTAGATGGTGCGGTCGTTCGCGGTGCGGCGGTGGGCGCGCGACTTGCGGAGGTCGCGGGCGATGTTCAGGCGGGTCAGCCAGCGGTCGGTGCCGTCGAAACGGGCGGTGAACGGCTCACGGCCGTGCGTGCCCCGGTAGTTGTCGAGGAACAGGACCTCGCCCGGCTTCAGGGCGTAGCCCGCGATGTTGGCGTCGATCGCCTTGACGATCGTGTCCAGCGCAGCGGCGGCCTCGGGGTCGGAAGCCGGGACCTCCATGAAGTACGGGTCGAGGCGCAGGTACGGGTCCTCCTGCGGGCCGAACAGCACCGCGATGGGCTCCGGGTTCGCGTCCAGGCCGGAGATCCACTCGTAGCTGCGGTCGCGCAGGCGGCGCAGCTGTTCGTCGCCCTCGTCGTTCTGGCGGTTGGCGGCGAGGTGGGAGCGGTCCGGGCGGATCGGGAAGCGGTCCTGGCGCAGCACCTCGACGACGTCGGCCGGGAGGTCGATGCCCTCCAACGAGCCGTACGTGGTGTTGACGCCGTCGGGGTTGCGCAGGCACATCAGGCCCACGTAGTCGGTGCGCATCGGGTGGAACGCGTCCTCGATGTGCCAGGTGAGGAGTTCCTCGCTGCCCGAGCCGAGCTGCTCGTACTGGTGTTCCTTGATCGGGAACACGTCGTGCAGCAGCCGGCCGTCCTGCTGGGTGGACCACGCGATGGGGTCGCCCAGCAGCGACGCGCACAGGTAGAAGAACAGGTCCTCGGCGAGCGTGGGCCTGCCCTCGCCGCCGCAGTCCTTCCAGTGCGCCGGCGTCGGGCCGATGCGGTCGTTGTCGATCACGTAACCGCCGACGACGCACAGCGGGTGCGGCTCGGTGAGGCGGAACTCCAGCAGGCCCGCACGCAGGGCGCGGGGCAGTTCGTGGGCGATGACGGTGGCCTCGCGCACGAACGCCGGGTTCTCGACCGACTGGTACTGCTCGGCCAAGCCGGCGACGAGGGCGTCGGCCTCGGCCAGGTCTGATGCGGACAGGTCAACTCTGAACACGGGCCTTCTCCCCTACGAGTGCGAGCGTGTCGAGGCCGCGGGTGAACGCGGCGGGTGCACCGCCATAGCCGAGCCGGACGCGGGTCGGGTCCCCGAAGCACGAGCCGGGGACGAGCAGCGTGCGGTGTTCACGGGCCAGGTCGTGGCAGAAATCGGTGGTGTCGGTTTGGCCGATCAGCTGCGGGAACGTGGTGACGCCGCCCATCGGCTCCGGCAGGTCGATCAGTTCCGGGTGCTCGGCGGCCCACTTGCGCAGCAGGCTCAGGTTGTTGCGGGCGTTGGCCATCCGCGGGCCGACCAGGAGGTCGGCGTGCTGCGCGACGCGCGTGGCGAGCAGCTCGACCAACGGCGAGAGGTGCAACGTCATGCGGTCGCGCAGGTCGAGCGTGCCGCGCAGGACGTCCTCAGGCCCGATCGCCCAGCCGACGCGCAGACCCGGCAGGCCGTAGCCCTTCGACAGGGTGCCGATGGAGATGGCCTTGTCGTAGTCGTGCACGGGATCCACGAGCGGCTCGCCCTCGACGACCATCTCGCGGAAGGCCTGGTCCCACACCAGGTACGTGCCGGCCTCGGCGCAGATCGCGACGAACTCGTCGCGCTGGGCCGGGGTGAGCGACGCGCCGGTCGGGTTGTGCGGGAAGTTCACGACGACGGCCTTGGCGCCGTCGATGACCGCGCGCAGGTCGTCCAGGTCGGGGCGGAAGCCGTTCTCCGGCCGCAACGGCCACACGCGCAGGTCGCAACCCATGGACCGGGCGATGGACGTGTGCGTGTGATAGGTCGGCTCGGTGACCACGACGGCGTCGCTCGGGTCGAGCAACGTGCTGAGCACGAGGTAGATCGCCTCGCTGCCGCCGTGCGTGACCATGACCTTGTCGGGGTCGCCGGTCCCCCACTGCTGGGCAATGGCCGTGCGCACTTCCTCGCTGCCGAACGACGTGCTGTCGCGGAACACCACGGCGTCGAGCTCGTCGTGGCTGATGCCGAGCATGGCCCGCAGGTCGGCGAGCGAGTAGTCCTCGACCCCGCTGCTGCCGATGTCGTCGTCCACGGCGAAGTAGTACAGACGCATCCAGTCCTCTAGGGGCGCTGGTTCGAACTTCATCAGGGCGACTCCTTTCAGCGGTAGGCCGAGGACTGCAGGTCGTACAGCTCGGCGTAGAGGTCGGGGTGGGCCATCAGGTGCTCGTGGCTGCCCATCTCGCGGATGCGGCCGCCGTCGAGGACGACGATCAGGTCGGCCATCCGCACGGTCGAGAAGCGGTGCGACACAAGGAGAGTCACCGTGCCTCTCGACTTTCCGGCACGGGCTGCGTCCGCGAACCGTTCGAACAACGCGTGCTCGGTCTGCGGGTCGAGCGCGGCGGTGGGCTCGTCGAACACCGCCAGCAACGGGTCGGTGCGCAGCAGGCCGCGGGCCAGTGCCAGCTTCTGCCACTGGCCGCCGGACAGCTCGGCACCGCCGTCCCACGCCCGGCCCAGCTGGGTGTCGAGGCCTCGCGGTAGACCGTCCACAACGGACGTCGCGCCCGCCCGGCCGAGAGCACCGTTGAGCGCCGCGTCGTCGTTGATTCGCGGAATGTCCGCCACGCCAACGGTTTCGCGGGCCGCGAGCTGTAGTTCCACGAAGTCCTGGAAAGCGCCGCTGAGCCGGGTCCGCCACTCGCGGGTGGGGATGCGGTTCAGGCCGACGCCGTCGATCTGGATCTCGCCGCCGTCCGGTTCGTAGAAGTCGCACAGCAGCTTCACGAGCGTGGACTTGCCCGCGCCGTTCTCCCCCACCAGCGCCACCACGGACCCGGCGGGCAGGTGCATGGACACGCCGTCGAGCACGGCGTGCTCACTGCCCGGATACCGGTAGGTGACGTCGATCAGGTCGATGCCGTGGCTCAGCGACGCGGGCGGCGCGGCGGGCTCCTCCACGCGTTTTCCGGCCGCAGCGGCGAAGCGCTCCAGCCAGACGTAGCGCCGGGCCTGCTTGAGGCACCACAGGAAGTCGCCGCTGTAGCCGACGGACGTGGCGACGACCGCGGCCATCTCGATGGTGAGCGCGACGACCATGACGACGTCACCGGGCGTGGCCTGACCCTTCACGGCGAGCCAGACCACCAGTGCGATGGCGCCGACGAACCCGGCCGCGTTGATCACGGCGTCGATGCTCTTGAGCGCCGCACCACGCCAGGCGGCCCGGTTGCGCGTGTCGAGCACCTCGTCGGACACCTCGTGGTGCCGGCGGACCAGCTCACGGGTGAGTCCGAAGACGCGCAGTTCCTTGCCCGCACCGGCGGTCGTGCCGATGTCGAACAGGTGGCGGCGCAGCCGTTCGGGTTCGCCGGTGTCCTCCTGGGCGTCGACGGCGAGGTCGTTGGCACGGCTGGTGATCCACAGCGAGATGAACGCCAGCAGTGCCAGCGAGATCAGCGCCGGATGCACGTCCGCGAGCAGCAGCGCCGTCGTGCCGAAGCCGACGAACGCGCTGATCAGCCCCGCCGTGGCGTTGGTCATCTCGGCGAGGCTCTCGCGTTCCTCGCGCAACAGTTGGATCTGGTCGAGGTACTTGGGGTTCTCGTGCGGGGCCAGGCTGTCGATCCCGCTGAGCAGACGCATCAACGTCCGGTCCGACAACGCCTGGGTGCGTTCGAGCACGGCGAACACGCAGTGGGCGTTGTAGTACTGGCCGACGATGAGCACCCCGGTGGCGGCGGCGATGCCGAGCCCGGCCGTGAGCGCGCGGTTCAGATCGCCCGCGGAGGCGGAGTCGACGAGAACCTTGGCGCCGTATGCGATCAGGGGCCCGGTCAGCGCGAGCGCAATCTCCGTGACGATCTGGAAGACCGCGTACCAGCGCGCCGCGCGGAACCCGAAGCTGATGGTGGTGACGAAGGCTCGCCAGGTGTCACGCATCGGTGCCTCCGACCGGCTGGAACCGCTCCGCCTGCAGACGGAACAGGTGGGCGTAGCGGCCGTCCTGCTCCATCAGCTCGTCGTGGCCGCCGGTCTCGATGACGCGGCCGCCGGACACGACCGCGATCCGGTCCGCGCGCCGCACGGTGGAGAAGCGGTGCGAGATCAGGATCGTGGTGAGCCCCTGGGTGAGGTCCAGGAACCGTTCGTACAGCTCGGCTTCCGCCCGCACGTCGAGTGCGGCGGCGGGTTCGTCGAGCACGAGGACCTTGGCGCCCGCCTCGACGGCGAACATCGCGCGGGCCAGTGCGACGCGCTGCCACTGCCCGCCCGACAGGTCCACGCCGTCGGTGTAGGCCTGCGACAGCACGGTGTCCCAGCCGTTCGGCAGCGACTCGACCAGGTCACCGATCCCGGCCCGTGCGGCGGCGCGGCGCAGCATGTCCTCGTCGCCCGCGTGCTCGGGAGCGCCGAGGCCGATGTTGTCGCGCACCGGCAGGTGGTAGCGGGTGAAGTCCTGGAACAGCACGGCCACCCGCCTGCGCCACGCCTCGGGGTCGAGGCTCGCGAGGTCGGTGCCGTCGACGCCGATCTTGCCGCCGGTCGGTTCGTAGAAACCGGCGAGCAGCTTCACCAGCGACGTCTTGCCCGCGCCGTTGTCGCCGACGATCGCCAGCGACTGACCGGCGGGGATGACCAGGTCCAGTCCGGTGAGGACGTCCCGTTCGGTGCCGGGATAGCGGAAGTGCACTCCGTCGTACCGGATCTCCTGCGCCGGCACGTCCGCACCGACCGGGAGACCGGGCTCCGCGGAGTCGCCGGCCAGCCGCTTCTCCAGCGAGAGCACCTTGGGCACAGTGACGGCGGCGTTCGACAGGTACAGGTGCTCGTCGCCGACGGCGTACTCGTTGGCGTCGGCCAGTGCCCCCACGAACACGGCGAGGGCGGCGAGCGTCAGATCACCTCGCACCGCCGCGTAGGCCAGCAGCCCGTACGACAGCACGTTGATCACGAGGATCGCGGACGCGGAGCCGAGCACCATGCCGGGCCGGGGACGGCGGGCTTTCCGGATCGGTCCGATTCCCGCTTGCCACAACGTGTCGAAGCGGGTGACGAGCCAGTCGAGCACGCCCCACAGACGTACTTCCTTGGCAGGCGGTGGATCGAGTGCCAGGTCCCGGACGTACTCGGCCTGACGCAGCTGGGCGCTCTGCCCGAAGCCCTCCTCGCCGACGCGCAGGTAGTCGCGCTGCATGCGGTAGACGATGATCGGCCAGACCACGAGCCACAGCAGGCCGAGCCACCAGTGGAACCAGGTGAGCACGGCCGCCGAGCCGATGGCCCGCAGCCACGACGTGAGCACCTCGGGCAGTGCCTCGACGGTCTGTCCCGGCCGGTGCGCGCTCATGCCGAGGCCCCGCACGATGCGGACCTCGTCGATCACGCCGGGGTCTTCGAGATGGGCGATGCCCCGCGGCCGGGCCAGCGCGTTCAGCACGACCTCCTGCAGGTACCGGTCGACGTCGCGACCGAGCGTCGACACGGCGGCCCGCAGCAACGGCGAAGTCAGACGCTCGACCAGGATCGCGATCCCCACGGCGACCAGCAGTGCGCCCACCCGGCCGGCGGCCGGTGAGTCAGCGCCTTCCCTTGCGGCGACGGGGATGGCGCCGATCAGCAGACCGGTGACGACGGCGATCCCGATGGGCAGAACAGCGCTCACCACCACCCCGCCCGCCAGGAGCGCCGTGCGCGGCCGGCTGACTCGCGGCAGGACTCTGAGGACGGCGACGATGCCCTTGGCGGTGGGCGGGAGGTTGTGGAGCGGGTTCAGCATGGGTTCCGCATCCGTCAGATGAGCCGGGCGGTCGCCGAGGCGCGCCGCTCGTGGGACTTGCGCAGGTCGGTGGTGATGCTGACCCGCTTGAGCCAACGGTCCGTGCCGTCGTAACGGGCCTGGAACGCCTGCCGTCCGTGCGCGAGCCGGTGGTTGTTGATGATGAGCACGTCACCGGGCTCCAGGGCGACGTCCAGGCAGGACGCCTCCAGCAGCTCGTTGACCGCGTTCAGGGCGGCCGCCGCGGCGGGGTCCTTCGGCGTCTCCATGAAGTACGGGTCGAGACGCATGTACGGGTGCTTGCGCGACCCGTAGAGGACGGCGACGCGGTTGTCGTCGGCCTTCATCTCGGCGATCTCGGAGAACTCGGCGTCGACGCCCAGGGTGACGTTGTGCTTCGCCAGGTGCGAGTCGTCCGGCCGGATCAGGAAGTTCGGCTCGTGCAGCAGCTCCAGGTGCTCGGCGGAGAGCAGCCTGAGGTCCGGTTCCGAGACGATCGTGGCGATCCCGTCGGGGTTGCGCAGGCACTCCAGCAGCAGGTAGTCGGCGCGCCACGGGTGGAACGCGTCCTCGGTGTGCAGCGTGAGCGTGTCGGTGCTGCCGATCCCCATCTGCTCGGTCTCGAAGCCCTTGATGGGGAAGATGTCGTGCACCAGCCGGGCGTCCTGCTGGGTCTTCCAGCCGAACGGCTCGCCGAGCAGGGACCCGTGCAGCAGCAGGAGGATCTCCTCGGCGAACTCCGGGGTCGGCGTCGGCCGGCCGCGCCAGTGCTGCGGCGTCGGGCCGATGCGCGCGTCGTCGAAGACGTGACCGCGGACCACGCAGTAGCCCAGCTCGTCCTCCAGCGCGAAGTCGCGCAGGAAACGGCGCTGGCCCACGGGCAGTTCGGTGGCGAGCAGCGGCAGGTCGCGCAGCAGCTGTTCGTCCTCCGGACCCGTGTACTCCTTGGCTATCCGCAACGTCAGGTTCTCGACCTCGGCGGCCTCTTCAGCCGACAGGTGGTAGGTCCTCTTGGGCGTGGACAAGGACTGCTCCCCTCAATTCCTGTTCATGTCTTCGAGCAAGCCCTCCACGGCGTGCCGGAACCGGGTGGCGACCCGCCGCACGGTCTCGGTCCGGTGGAGGTTCGTGCTGTGGTGCCACTCGACGAGGAGCTCTCCCTCGCCGGTGCGCTCGATCTCCAGGTGCAGTGCGTACGGGCGCAAGCCCCCACTTGTGCTCTCACCGCACAGGTCACCCGGTAGTTCCGCGACAACCAGCCCCTGCTCGTCGTCGTTCACGGCGTCGAGCGACGCCGTGAAGTTGATGTTGATCTGCCGGTCCGGTGCGGCCCGCAGGCGGCGCACGTCCGGGTCGTCGGCCGCGAGGTGACGCAGTGCGCCGTAGCCGACTCCGTTGCGCGGCACGGCTTTCCGGCTTTCGCGTGCTGCGTCGATGACACCTGTGCCGTCGCTCAGGTCGTCGTGCTGGAGCACCAGCGGGTGAACCGAGGTGAACCAGCCGACCGTGCGCGACAGGTCGGTGCCCGGTGCCAGGCTTTCGCGGCCGTGGTGTTCGAGGTCGACGACGACGGTGTCGGTGCCGGCCCACTCCCCCAGCGTCTGGTGCAGCGCGGCCAGGACCACGTCGAGGACCTGCGTGTTCGGCAGGCCCGCGGCGTCGATCGCGACCTCCACGACGGCGGCGGAGTCCTCGGTGTTGGCACCGGTGGCGTTGACCGGCAGCGTGAACCCGGTCTCGGTCTGCTCAAGCCAGTACGGCAGCTCCGCGCGGACCTCGTCACTGCCCGCGAAGTCCACAACGGACTCCGCCCACTGCCGGAACGACGTCGTCTTCGGCGGGAGGGGTTCGCCGCGGTAGGCCGCGTCGAGGTCCTCCAGCAGGATGTTCCACGACACGCCGTCGACCACCAGGTGGTGTGCGACCAGGCCGAGCCACGCGGGTTCGGCGCCGCGGTCCACCAGAATCGCGGCCACGAGCGGCCCGTCGGCGAGGTCGAGCGACCGGTGCAGTGCGTCCATGTGCTGCTGGACGTCACCCTGGACGACGGTCAGTGTGACCGTCTCGCCCGGCTCGACGATCTGCTGACGCCCGTCGTGCAGGCGGGTGCGCAGGGCGTCGTGGTGGGTCACCAGGGTGTTGAGCGCGGCTTGGAGCCGGGTGGCGTCGACGTTCGGTTCGAGTTCGTAAAGGCCCGACCAGTTCCAGTGGTTGCGGTCGTCGATGGTGGCGTTGGTGAACCACTGCTGGATGGGCGTCAGCGGCACCGGTCCGGTCGCCGGACCTTGGTGCACGAGAACGGGAACCGTGGCGACGGCCGCCAGTTCGGCGATCGTCTGGTGGGTGAACAGGTCGGCCACCGCGAGTCCGAGACCTGCGGCGCGAGCCCGTGCCACCACCTGCAGGCAGGCGATCGAGTCGCCGCCCAGGTCGAAGAAGTTGTCGTGCACGCCGACCCGGTCGATCTGCAGTAGCTTCGCCCAGATGCCTGCCAGTGCCCGTTCCGCGTCGGTGCTCGGGGCGACGTACGCGTCCGACTCCGGTGCAGCGGGTTCAGGCAGGGCTCGGCGGTCGAGCTTGCCGTTGGGGGTCAGGGGAAGCGCATCGAGGGTCACGAACGCCGACGGCACCAGGTAGTCGGGCAGCCGTTCGCGCAGGAACGTCCTCAGGTCGGCGGTGTCGGCGTCGGTGACCACGTAGGCCACCAGCCGCTTGCCGATACCGGACGTCGTGGCGACGACAGCCGCGGCCCGCACGTTCGCGTGGCTCGCCAGCAGTGCCTCGACCTCGCCGGGCTCGACCCGGAAGCCCCGGATCTTGACCTGGTCGTCGGCCCTGCCGAGGAACTCCAGCGTGCCGTCGGCACGCCAGCGGGCCCGATCACCGGTGCGGTACAGGCGTTCCCCAGGCGTGGTGGGGTCGGGGACGAACCGCTCGGCGGTGAGGTCCGCGCGGCCGACGTAGCCACGTGCCACGCCGGGGCCACCGACGAACAGCTCGCCCGCCACACCGGGTGGCAGCACCTGCAGCCACGAGTCGAGCACGAAGGCCCGCATCCCCGCGAACGGCCGGCCGATGGGCACCTGCGCGCCGATCGCGTCGAGGGTGTGGACGGTGCACGTCATGGTGGTCTCGGTGGGCCCGTAGGCGTTGACGATCCGCAGGTCCGGCCGGCGTTCGCGGGCCGTGCGGGCGTGCTGGGCCTGCAGGGCGTCGCCGCCCACGACGAGCAGGCGCAGGCCGTCGAGCACGTCCGGTGAGGTCTCGACGAGCTGGTGGAAGAGGCCGGTGGTGAGCAGGGACGCGGTGATCTCGTTCTCGCGCAGGAACTTGCCGACGTCCATCCGTTCGGCCAGCTCCGCGGGACCGACGACGAGCGTGGCGCCGTTGAGCAGCGCCAGCCAGATCTCGAACGCGCCGGTGTCGAACCCGATGCCCGCGAGGTGCGACACGACGTCGCCGGGTTCAACGCGCACGGCCGGGTCGGTGCACACCCTGGCCACGCCCTCGTGGGTCAGCGAGACGCCCTTGGGCACGCCCGTCGAACCCGACGTGAACAGCACGTACAGCTCGCTGGCCGGACCGCCGACGACCGGCAGCGGTCCTGCGGCCTCGGCCCCGGTCAGTTCCAGGACGCGGACGCGAGGAATGTCGAGCGGCCACTCCCCCGTCGTGACAACGAGGGTGACGCCTGCAGTCTCGATCATCTGGGCGAGGCGCGCCGTGCCCTGGGAGGGGTCGAGCGGGACGTAGGTGCCGCCCGCGCCGATCACACCGAGCATGGCGATGATCAGCTCGGGGCTGCGGTCGAGGTGGAGTCCGACGCGCGTGCCCGTGCCGACACCGTTGGCGCGCAACCACTCCGCGACACCTGAGGCCCTGCGGTCGAGCTGGGCGTAGGTGAGTTCGGTGCCACCGCGCAGCGCCGGTCGGTCCGGGTGGGCCACGACCTGGCGTCCGAACAGCGCGGCCAGGTGCGCTTCCGGCATCTCGCGGGACTCCGGCGAGCTCCACCGGAGCACCTCGGCGCGCTGAGCGGAGTCGAGCAGGGCGATCTCCCGCACCGGCGTGCCGGGCAGGACGGCGACGGTGGTGAGGATGCGTTCGAGCTGGTCCAGCAACGCCTCGACGGTCGCGTCGTCGAACGCTCCGGTGGAGTACTCGCACAGCAGCGCGAGCTGACCGTCGACGTCCACGACGAGCTTCAGCGGGTAGCGGCCCTGTTCCAGCAGCGCCGGCGAGTCGAACTCGTCCGTGTCGTCGCCGTCGTCGAAACCACCGGGCAGGTTCTGGACGGCGACGATGCTGTCGAACAGCCTCGGCACGCCCGCCGTTCGCTGGATGTCGACCAACGGCGAGTGCTCGAACCGCTGGGCGGCAACCTGTCCGTCTTGGACGGTCCGCAGCCACCGGTCGAACGGGGTGCGGTCGCCGGGGACCTTGATCCGCACGGGCAGCGTGTTGATGAACAGGCCGACGATGGACTCCACACCGGCCAGCTCGGCCGGGCGTCCAGACACCGTGAGGCCGAAGACGACGTCGTCCTCGCCGCTGTGCGACGCCAGCAACAACGCCCACGCCGCCTGCACGACGGCACTGATCGTGACGTGCTCACGCCGTGCCAGGCCCTCGAGTTCGAGAGCGACGTTCTCCGGCAGCTCGCGCAGCCGCCTGCCCTGCTCCCAGTGCACGCGGGTGGTGCGGTCGACGGGCAGGGCCGTGGGCGAGGTGAAGCCGTCCAGGTACTCGCGCCAGAAGTCGTCTGCGGGCGGCTGTTCCTGCAGCCACGCGATGTAGTCGCGGTACGGACGCACGGGCGGCAACGATTTCCGCTGGTAGGCCGCGAACACCTCGTCCCAGACCAGCGGGATGCTCCAGCCGTCGAGGTACAGGTGGTGGAACGTGAACGCGACCCACTGGCGGTCGCCCCGGTCCGCCACGTACACGCGCAGCAACGGCGCCGTGGTGACGTCGAACCCACGCCGCTGGTCGGCGTCGAGCAGTTCGTCCAACGCGGCACCGGGGTCGGCGACGGAAGTCCAGTCGAGCACCTCGAACGGCACGTCGACCTCGCCGAGGACGACCTGCAGCGGTTCCTCGACGCCTTCCCACACGAACGCGCTGCGCAACGCGGGATGCCGTCCCACGACGGTCCGCCAGGCGTCCCGCATGGCCGCCACGTCGAGCGGTCCGCGCACCTCGCGCACGTCCTGCGCCCAGTACACCGCGGTGTCTGCGGGCGCTTCCAGGACGTGGAAGAGCATGCCCTGTTGCATGGGCGACAACGGATACGCGTCGACCAGCCCCGGCACCCGTGCCCTGAGCGGCTCCAGGTCGGCCAACGGCTTCGCGGTGACCTGCGAGCTGGCGGCCACCCCCGTGTGCAGGGCGATCTGCTGGACGGTCTGGTGTGTGAAGAGGTCGGCGATCCTCAGTTCCAGACCGGCTTCCCGTGCCCTGGCGACGATCTGGAGGCTGATGATCGAGTCGCCGCCCAGCTCGAAGTAGTTGTCGTGCAGGCCGACGCGCTCGACGCCGAGCACCTCCGACCACACCTCCGCGAGCGTGCGCTCGGCATCGGTTGTCGGCGCCTCGTAGCCGCTGTCCGGCGCCTCGGGCAACGGCAGCGCGCGCTTGTCGAGCTTTCCGTTGGCGTTCAACGGCAACTCGTCGAGCAGCACGATCGCCGACGGCACCAGGAACTCGGGCAGCCGTTCGGCGAGGAATCCGCGAAGATCAGCAGCGTCGGCGGTGCCCACGACGTAGGCGACGAGCCGCTTGCCCTGCTGCAACTCCCGAACGATCACAGCAGCGTTGGCGACATCGGGATGGCCGGCGAGCACGTGCTCGACCTCGCCCGGCTCGACGCGGAACCCGCGAATCTTCACCTGGTCGTCGGTGCGACCGACGAAGTCGACCACGCCGTCCGCGCCCCATCGCACCAGGTCACCGGTGCGGTACATCCGGGCACCAGGCACGTACGGGTCTGCGACGAACCGTTCCGCGGCCAGGTCCGGGCGGCCCGCGTAACCACGGGCCAAGCCGGTGCCTCCGATGTACAGCTCTCCCGGCACGCCGACCGGAGTCGGCTGGAGCCAGCGGTCCAGCACGTAGAAACGCAAGCCACGCAACGCGGTGCCGATGGGCACGGTGGCCGGCCCGAGCCGTCCGGTGTGCATGTCGTGGAACGACGCGTACACCGTGGACTCGGTGGGGCCGTACATGTTGAAGATCGCGACGGCGGGGTTGGCGTCGAGGACCTTGCGGGCCTGGACGGGCGACATCCCCTCGCCACCGGCGAGCACCAGCCGGTGCCCGGAGAACACGGCCGGATCGGTGTCCGCCAGCTGGTGGAACAAGCCGGTGGTCATGAACGACAACGTGACGCCGTGCTGGGTGAAGACCTTGGCGACGTCCAGCCGTTCGGCCAGGTCGGCCGGAGCGACGGCGAGGGTGGCGCCGGTCAGCAACGCCGTCCAGATCTCCCAAGTCGACGCGTCGAACGACACCGCGGCCATGTGTGCCACGACATCGCCGGGTTCTGCGGCCACCGCGGAGTCGAGCACGACCCGCAGCACGCCTTCCTCGGTGACCTCCACGCCCTTGGGCACGCCGGTCGAGCCCGACGTGAACATCGTGTAGACCAGACGTTCAGGCGTGGCAACGACTTCGGGCCACTCGGCAGGCCCCGTCAACTCCGCGAACTCGACGACCCGCGGACCGTCCAGGGCGTAGTCGCCACGCGACACGACCAGCTCGACTCCGGCAGCCGTCTGCACATCGCGCAACCGGCCGTGCGGCAACGCAGGATCCAGCGGCACATAAGTACCACCCGCCTGCACCACACCCAGGATTGCCACGACCAGGTCCACCGAGCGCTCGAACCACAGGCCGACCCGCGTCTCGACACCGACACCGGCAGCGCGCAGGCCGGACGCGACCCGCGCCACCCGTTCGCCCAGCTCGGCATAGGTCAGCTCAGAGCCACCCCGGATGGCCACCCGGTCACCGAACTCGTCGACAGCCAGCCGGAACCGCTCCGCCAGGCCCGCGAACGGCTCGTCCACAGCAGCCCCGACACCCCACCCGGTCACGGGCAAAGGCGTCACCTCCCGCACCACGGCGGAGGGCCGGCGGGCGACCGCGGTCAGCACCTCGGCGAGCTGCCCGAGCAGCCGCTCCACAGTGGACGGGTCGAACGCGCCGCTGGAGAAGTTGGCCTCGACTTTCAGCGTCGCTTCCAGGTCGACGGCCAGGATGATCGGGTAGTGCATTTGCTCGACGGAGTCGGTCGAGGCGAACAGCTCCTCGGGGTTCTCCTCGCCCTCCTCCGGCGCCGCGCCCTGCGGGTAGTTGCCGAAGACGAGCATGCTGTCGAACAGGCCGCCCGTGGCGACGCGCTGGATGTCGGCGAGCGGCGTGTGTTCGTGTCGCTGCACGGCGACCTGGTTCTCCTGCAGTTCGCCGAGCCAGTCGGCGAACGACGTCTCCCACGCCACCCGCACGCGCACCGGCAGGGTGTTGATGAACAGGCCGACGATCGACTCCACGCCGGGCAGGTCGGCCGGGCGCCCGGAGACGGTCAGGCCGAACACGACGTCGTCCTCGCCCGAGTAGGCGGACAGCAGCACGGCCCACGCCGCCTGCACGACCGTCGACAGGGTGACCCGCTGGTCACGGGCCAACGAGACCAGCGCTCCGGTGACGTCGCGGGGCAGCGCCAGTTCGCGCCGGTCCTGGGCCCAGTGCTCGCGCACCACGCGGTCGACCGGTAGCGGGGTCGGCGAGTCGAACCCGGCGAGGTACTCGCGCCAGAACGACTCGGCCTCGGCGGAATCACGCTGTCCGAGCCAGGCGATGAAGTCCCGGTACGGCCGCACCGGCGGCAAAGGCTCGCGCTGGTAGGCGGCGGTGACCTCGTCCCAGAGCAGAGGAATGCTCCACCCGTCGGCGTAGAGGTGGTGGAACGCCAGCAAGATCCAGTGCCGGTCACGTCCACTCGCGACCACGACCCGCAGCAGTGGTGCGGTGGCGAGATCGCAGCCGCGGGCGCGGTCGGCGGCCAGCAGTTCCTCGATGGCGGCGTCGGGATCGGTGACCGACGTCCAGTCGTGCACCTCGAACGGCACGTCGACGTCACCGACGACGACCTGGAGCGGTTCGCGCACGCCCTCCCACACGAACCCGGTGCGCAACGCGGAATGCCGGTCGAGCACGAGCTGCCAGGCCGCACGCATCGCGTCGACGTCGAGCGGGCCGGTCAGCTCACGCACGTCCTGCGTCCAGTAGACGCCCTTGTCCGGCGACTCGACGGCGTGGAAGAGCATGCCCTGCTGCAGCGGCGACAACGGGTAGACGTCGGCCAGTCCAGGCGTGCGGGCGACCAGAGCGTCCAAAGAGGACTGCTCCAGCGCCGCCAGCGGGACGTCCGACGGCGTCAACCCGTGCGCGCCCGATCGGCAGTGATCGACGAGGTCAGCCAACGCCTCCACGTACGCGACGGCGAGCCGTTCGATCGTCGAGCGGTCGTGGAGATTGGTGCTGTACTGCCATTCCACGGACAGCGTCCCGTCGGCGGCCTGGGCCACCTCGACGCCGAGCACGTGCGAGCGCAGCCCGCCATCGCCCTCGGCAGGGCCGCACAGGTCCTCGGAGAGTTCACGGGCGAACAGGCCCCCGTCCGAGTCCTCCACGGCGTCGACGCCACCGAGGTAGTTGAAGACGACCGGCCGGTCCAGCGCGGAACGCAACTGCTCGTCCCGCTCGCGCAGCACGGTGTAGCCGACGCCACGACGAGGCACCGCCCGCAGCTGTTCCTTGACCGCCTTGACGACGCCGGCGATGTCGCCGAGGTCGCTGTGGTGCAGCCCGACGGGGTGGATGGCGGTGAACCAGCCGACGGTGCGGCTCAGATCGATGCCGTCGGCGATCGGCTCGCGGCCGTGGCTCTCCAGGTCGATGGCGGCGGCGTTGACACCGGTCCACCGCCCGAGCACCTGCAGCAGTGCGGCGAGCAGGAGTTCGTGGCCCTGGGTGCGGTAGGCGCGGTGAGCCTGGGTGAGCAGGACCGAGGTGCGTGCCTCGTCGAGCGAGACGCGCACGGACTCGGTCGAGTCCTCGGTGTTCGGTCCGGCGAGGTCGGTGGGCACGGCCGTGGTCGTCCGCACGACCTCCCGCCACCAGGGCAGCTCGTCCTGAGGGTCGAACGCCTCCAGCGCGGCGGCCCACTCCTGGTACGAGGTGGTCTTCGGCGCGAGAACTCCGGCGGAGTACGCGGTGTCGAGGTCCTCCAGCAGGACGTTCCACGAGACCGCGTCCACGACGTAGTGGTGCACGGTGAGGCCGAACCACGCCGGCTGATCGCCGCGGTCGACGTACACGGCGCGCAGCAACGGGCCGTCCGTGAGGCTCAACGACGTCTGCGCGGTGGTCATGGCCGCGATGACGTCCTCGTCGAGGTCCGTCCTGAGCACGGTCACCAGGTCAGCCGTCTCGGCCGGCGCGTTCTCCTGGGTGTCACCGCGCAGACGCAGCCGCAGGGCGTCGTGGTGGGCGACGACGGTGCCGAGCGCGGCCCGCATCACGTCCGCGTCCGTGCCCGGTGCCAGCTCGAACATGCCGGACCAGTTGAAGTGGTCGCGTTGCGGCAGGTCCTCGCGCAGGAACCAGCGCTGGATCGGCGTGAAGGCCACGGGTCCGGTGACGGCGCCCTGGTCGACCGCAGTCGGCTCGGACGTGGTGCTGCCGGCGGCAAGGGCGTGCACGGTCTGGTGCGTGAAGAGGTCCGCGATCTCCAGCCGCAGACCCGCGGCACGGGACCGCGCGACGATCTGCAGGCTGACGATCGAGTCGCCACCCAGTTCGAAGAAGTTGTCGTGGACACCGACCCGTTCGACGCCGAGCACCTGCGACCACACCTCGGCCAGCGTGCGCTCGGCCTCCGTGCTGGGCGCCTGGTACGCGGTCGTGGTCTCGGGCGCACCGGGGTCCGGCAACGCGCGCACGTCGAGCTTTCCGTTGGCGTTCAACGGCAACTCGTCGAGCGGCACGATCGCGGACGGCACCAGGAACTCGGGCAGACGTTCGGCGAGGAAGCGCCGCAGGTCGGCCGAGTCGGCGGTGCCCACGAAGTAGGCGATCAAACGCTTGTCGGTGACGATCACCGCGGCGTTGGCGACCTCGGAGTGGCCGACGAGCACGTGCTCGACCTCGCCCGGCTCGACCCGGAACCCGCGGATCTTCACCTGGTTGTCAGTTCTGCCGACGAAGTCGACCGCGCCGTCCGCACCCCACCGCACCAGGTCGCCGGTGCGGTACATGCGGGCGCCGGGCACGTACGGGTCAGCGACGAATCTCTCCGCAGCCAAGTCAGCTCGACCCGCATAGCCGCGTGCCAAGCCGGTTCCGCCGATGTACAGCTCCCCCGGCACGCCAACGGGCGTCGGCTGAAGCCAGCGGTCCAGCACGTAGAAATGCAAGCCCCGCAACGCGGTTCCGATCGGAACCGAGGACGGACCAAGTCGGCCGGTATGCATGTCGTGGAACGACGCGTACACCGTGGATTCCGTCGGGCCGTACATGTTGTAGATCGCCACGGCCGGGTTGGCGTCGAGCACCTTGCGCGCCTGAAGGGGCGACATCGCCTCGCCACCGGCCAGCACCAGGCGATGTCCGGCGAACACGGTGGGATCGGTGTCGGCCAGCTGGTGGAACAAACCGGTGGTCATGAACGACAACGTGATGCCGTGCCGCGCGTAGAGCTTCGCGACGTCCAGTCGCTCGGCCAGGTTCGCGGGAGCCACCGCGAGCGTCGCGCCGCTCAGCAACGCCGTCCAGATCTCCCAGGTGGAAGCGTCGAACGAGACCGCCGCCATGTGCGCGACCACGTCACCGGGCATCGCGGCCACGGCGGGGTCGAGCACGACGCGCACGACACCTTCTTCGGTGACCTCCACGCCCTTGGGCACGCCGGTCGAGCCCGACGTGAACATCACGTAGACCAGACGTTCAGGCGTGGCAACGACTTCGGGCCACTCGACGGACCCGGTCAACTCCGCGAACTCGACGACCCGCGGACCGTCCAGGGCATAATCGCCACGAGAAACGACCAGCTCGACACCGGCAGCGGCCTGCACGTCACGCAACCGGCCGTGCGGCAACGCGGGATCCAGCGGCACGTACGTGCCACCTGCCTGCACCACACCCAGGATCGCCACGACCAGGTCCACCGAGCGTTCGAACCACAGACCGACCCGCGTCTCCACGCCGACACCGGCGGCACGCAGACCGGACGCCACCCGCGCAACTCGTTCGCCCAGTTCGGCATAGGTCAGCTCAACGTCACCGCGGACGGCCACCCGGTCGCCGAAGTCGTTGACAGCCAGGCGGAAGCGCTCGGCCAAGCCGACGAACGGCTCGTCGAACCGAGGCCCCGCACTCCAGCTGACGGCCGTCGGCGTCACCTCGCGGACGAGCTGGTCGGGACGGGCCACGGCGGTGGCCAGCAACGCCTGCAGCTGGTCGAGCAGCCGGTCGACCGTGGTCTCGTCGAACGCGCCGGTGGAGAACTCGGCCTCGATCTTGAGCGTGTCCTCCAGGTCGATCGCGAGACCGATCGGGTAGTTGATCTGCTCGATCGAGTCGACCGCGCCGAAGCGGTCCTCGTCGTCGCTCTCCTCTTCCTCTTCGGACAGCAGGGCCTGCGGGTAGTTGCCGAAGACCACGATGCTGTCGAAGACACCGCTGCCGCGCGGCAGGTCCGACCACCGCTTGATGTCCGGCAGCGCGGTGAACTCGTAGCGCTGCACCGCGATCTGGTTCTCCTGCAGCTCGCCCAGCCAGTCGGCGAACGAGCGTTCCCACGAGATCCGCACGCGCACCGGCAGCGTGTTGATGAAGACGCCCACCATCGACTCGACGCCGGGCAGGTCGGCCGGGCGGCCGGACACGGTGAGGCCGTAGACGACCTCGTCGTCGCCGGAGTAGGCGGACAGCAGCAGCGCCCACGCCGCCTGGATCACCGTCGACGGCGTGACGCGCCGGCGCCGGGCGAGGTCCATGATCGAGGTGGTCAGGGCTTCCGGCAGTTCGGCGTGGCGGCGGCCCTGCGCCCAGTGGTCACGCACGGAGCGGTCGACGGGCAGCGCCGTCGGGGCGTCGATGCCGGCCAGGTAGCCGCGCCAGAACGACTCGGCCTCGGCGCGGTCGCGCTTGCCGAGCCAGGCGATGAAGTCCCGGTACGGCCGCACGGGTTCGAGGGCCGGCGTCGTGCCGCGGCACAGTGCGTCGTAGGTGGCGCCGACCTCTTCCAGGACGACGGGCACGCTCCAGCCGTCGCAGAGCCCGGAGTAGAGCGCCCACACCATGCGGTGGTGGCCGGTGCCGTCGTGGATGAGGTGCACGCGCATGAGCGGCGGCTTGGTGAGGTCGAAGCCCTGGGCGCGGTCGCGGGCGAGCAGGTCGTCGAGCGCGGCCTTCCGGTCGGTCACGGCGGCCCAGTCGTGCACCTCGAAGGGCACCTCGACGCCGCTCATGACGACCTGGAGCGGCTCGGGCACGCCCTCCCACACGAAACCGGTGCGCAGCACGGCGTGGCGGTCGACCACCAGCTCCCAGGCGCGCCGCATCGCACCGACGTCAAGAACCCCGTCGAACTCGTAAAGCCCCTGCGCCCAGTAGACGCCCTTTTCCGATTGCGCCTCCAGGACATGGAAAAGCATGCCCTGCTGAACAGGCGCCAACGGATACATGTCTTCGATCACAGATGCTCGCCCCTCCCCTGACATACTTTTTACACAACGGACATTTAAAGGACAAGGAATTCGGATATGCAGCCCATAGGACATCCGCATGAGGGTCATCAACAAGGGTCATCGCGCATTTAAAATGGCACGCCAAATAGAGCTTTCGAACTCAGTGCAATTCACTGGCCCAATTGCGGCGAACCAGTGCGCTGGATGCCCCCCGAGGTCTTGCCGATCACCCACCCATCTGCTTGAGCACGGCGGCGAGACTCGCCTGATCGATGTTGGCCAGCGGGAAGTCGGACGGGGTGACGCCGCCGGCCCCTGACTGGCAGTGCTCCACCAACTCCCGCAGCACGTCCACATAACGCGCTGCGAGCCGTTCGACGGTCGCCGGCCTGTGCACGTTGGCGCTGAAATACCACTCGACCAGCAGACGGCCGTCCGATGTCTGTTCGGCTTCGATCTGCAACAGATGCGAACGGTTTCCCTGTTCGTTCTCCGTCGGTCCGCAGAGATCGGCGGGCAGTTCCCGGCGGATCAGCCCGACCGCGTCGTCGCCCGCCGCGTCGAATGCGCCGAGGTAGTTGAACAACACGGGTCGTTCGGATGCCGAGACCACTCGTTCGTCGCGTTCCAGATAACGGAGAATCCCGTATCCGACCCCGCGGCGCGGCACGGTGCGCAGCTGTTCCTTGACCGCCTTGATCAGCTCACCGCTGTCGGACAGCCGGCTGTGCCGCAGGCGCACCGGGAAGATCGACGTGAACCACCCGACGGTGCGGGACAGGTCGACGCCGTCGGCGATCGCCTCACGGCCGTGGCTCTCGAGGTCGATCGTGACGTCGGCGCTGCCTGCCCACTCGCCCAGGGTCTTGAACAGGGCGGCGAGCAGCAGGTCGTTGATCTGCGTGCGATAGGCCTTGTGGGCCTCGCCCAGCAACACCTCGGTGGACTTCGCGTCGAGCCAGGTGCGCACGGTGTCGGCCGACGCCTCGGTGTTGGCGCCGCGGCTGTCGACGGGCATCGCGGTGACCCGCTCGGTCTGCGCGGCCCAGTGATCACGCTCGGCTGATGGATCGTCGGCGTGCAGCACCTCGGCCCATTGCTGGAACGAGGTCGTCTTCGGCCCGAGCGATCCGTTTCGGTAGGCGGTGTCCAGGTCTTCCAGCAGCACGTTCCACGCCACGCCGTCCATGACGAAGTGGTGCGCTGTCAGCCCCAGCCACGCCGGACCGGCGCCGCGGTCGAAGTAGAGCGCCGCCACCAGCGGACCGTCCGCCAGGCTCAACGACGTCTGCGCCGCCGTCATGTGCGCGATGACCTCGTCGTCGTCCTGGGCGGTGACGACGCGCAGAACTCCTTCCAGCACACCGTCGTTGTCCTGCACCCAGGTGTCCCCGTCCTGACGGAACCTCATCCGCAGGGCGTCGTGGTGGGCGAGCACGGTGTCGAGCGCCCGCGCGAGCTTCGCCGGATCGGTGCCGGCGGCCAGCTCGAACACACCCGACCAGTTCCAGTGGTCGCGATCGGGGATGTCCTGCTCCACGAACCAGTGCTGGATCGGCGTGAGCGGAACGGGACCGGCGACGACCCCCTGTTCGGCGAGCATGACCTGCGGGGTGTCGCGCACGACGGGTGCGAGCTCGGCGATGGTCTGGTGGGCGAACACGTCCGCCACGTCCACCCCCAGACCGGCCGCACGGGCCCGCGCCACGATCTGCAGGCTCAGGATCGAGTCGCCGCCCAGTTCGAAGAAGTTGTCGTGCACGCCGACGCGGTCCAGACCCAGCACCTGCGACCACACCTCGGCCAGAACGTCCTCATTGGACGTTCGCGGCGCCTCGAAGACCTCGGCGGTCGTCTCCGGCTCGGGGTCGGGCAGGCCGTTGCGGTCGACCTTGCCGTTCGGCGTGAGCGGCAGTCTTTCGAGTGCCACGAACACCGACGGCACCAGGTAGTCCGGCACTCGCTCGCACAACCAGGACCGCAGGTCTTTCGAGCTGAACTCGCCTTCCGCGACGACGTACGCAACGAGCCGCTTGCCTCCGTGCGGACCGCCATCCCTTGCCACCACAACGACATCGCGCACGTCAGGGTGGTCACCGATGACGACCTCCACCTCACCCGGTTCGACCCGGTAGCCGCGGATCTTGACCTGCTCGTCGACGCGACCGAGGAACTCGATCGTGCCGTCCGCACGCCACCTCGCCCGGTCTCCCGTGCGGTAGAGCCGACCGCCAGTCGCGCCGAACACATCGGGCACGAACCGTTCGGCGGTCAGGTCGGGCCGATTCACATAGCCGCGGGCCACGCCCGGGCCACCGACCAGCAACTCGCCCGGGACGCCGACGGGTGCCGGGCGCATCGCGTCGTCGACGATGACGGCGCGAGCTCCGGCGAGCGGCGTGCCGATGGGCACGATCGCCTGCGGGTGGTCGTCGCCAACCGGGTGGAAGATCGAGTCGATCGCCGCCTCGGTCACCCCGAACACGTTGCCTGGAACGGCGTTCGGTGCCACCTCGGCAACTGCGGTGGTCAGCGCGTCGTGCGTCCACATGTCCGTACCCGAGATCACCAGACGCAGGCTCTCGACCGGCCCGGCGGTGCGGCAGTGCGCCGCCAGATCACGCAGGAGCATGCCGGGAACGATCTCCGCGATCGCCACGCGATCGTCGGAAAGCGTGCTGTGCAACGATTCCACGGACACGTGCTCGTCGTGCGGCAGAAAAACCACCGTCTGCCCGAACGCCAGCGCACGGGTCATGTCGCCGATCGAGACGTCGAAGCCTGGACCGGACATCGACAACACCGGGCCCGGTCCGCCGAGCTCGGCCAGGCCGTCACGCCAGCCCGCGACGTAGGACGAGAGAGCGGCGTGAGTGACGGCCACGCCCTTGGGTCGCCCGGTAGAGCCTGAGGTGTAAGCGATGTACGCCAGCGCGTCAGGGCTCGGGGCATCGAACGAAACCGTAGCCGTGGCACCGTCGAGCACCAGCACCTCGCCGGCGAACCCGGCCAGTTCCCCGGCGAGCTCCGTGGTCGTGACCGCGGCGACCGCACCGACGTCGTCGAGCAGGAACGCGAGACGTTCGGCGGGCAAGCCGGGGTTGACCGGCACGTACACGCCGCCGCTGCGCAACACACCCTGGAACGCCACCGCGAGATCGATCCCGCGCGGCACCAGCACCGCGACCGGAGACTCCACCACCACGCCGACCTGTTGGAGCCGGGCAGCCAACGCGTCCGCCCGCGCACCCAGTTCCGCGAACGTCAGGCGTTCGTCGCCGCACTTCGCGGCCACGGCATCGGTGAGCGTCCAGCCGTGGATCAGCTCGGGCACCGGCAGTTCGGCGACCGGCACGGAGGTCTCGCCCTGTGCCACGAGCGCGGCGGCCTGCTCCGGACGCTGCAACGGCAGCTCGGCGACGGGCAGTTCCGGCTCGTGGGCGACGGCGGTGAGGACGACGACCAGTTGGTCGAGAACGCGTTCGACCGTGGCGGCGTCGAACGCCGCCGTGGAGAACTCGGCCTCGATCTTGAGCGTGGCCTCCAGGTCGACCGCGAAGGTGAGCGGGTAGTTGCCCTGCTCGACGGACTCGACGGCGTCGGCCCAGTCCTCGCCGGCGTCGGCGGGTGCCTCCTCCTGCGGGTAGTTGCCGAACACCACGATGCTGTCGAACAACCCGCGGCCGTGCGGCACGGCGGACCACCGCTGCACGTCGACCAACGGCGTGAACTCGAACCGTTGCAGCGCGACCTGGTTGTCCCGCAGCTCGTGCAACCACGTGGCGAACGGCGTCCTGCCGGGGATCGCGGCGCGCACCGGCAGCGTGTTGATGAACAACCCGACCATCGACTCGACCCCGGCCAGATCAGCCGGACGGCCGGACACGGTCAGGCCGAACACCACGTCGTCCTCACCCGAACTCGCGGAGAGCACCTTGGCCCACGCGGCCTGCACGACCGTCGACAACGTGACGCGCTCGCGCCGGGCCAGTTCCACGAGCCTCGCGGTGACGTCCTCGGTGAGGTCCGTGCGCCGCCGGTCCTGGGCGTAGTGGCTCGCGGCCAGGCGGTCCACCGGCAACGCCGTGGGCGCCTCGAACCCGTCCAGGTAGGTGCGCCAGAACCCTTCGGTGGCAGCGGGCTCACGCCGGCCGAGCCAGGCGATGTAGTCGCGGTACGGACGCACCGGCGCCAACGCCTGCCGCTGGTAGGCGGCGGACACCTCGTCCATCACGACGGGCAGGCTCCACCCGTCGCACAAACCCTGGTACAGGCCCCAGACCAGCCAGTTCCGCCCGTCACCCCGGTCGACCAGGTACAGGCGTGTGAGTGGCGGCCGCGCCAGGTCGAACCCGAGCGCACGGTCGTCGGACAAGAGGCGTTGGAGCCGTTCCTGTTGCGCGGCCTCGTCCAGCTCCGACCAGTCGTGGGTGATCAACGGCACCTCGACGTCGGCCAGCACGATCTGCACGGGTTCGCTGACGCCCTCCCACACGAACCCGCTGCGGAGCGCGGCGTGCCGGCTGATCACCTGACGCCACGCCTCGGCCAGCCGTCCGGCGTCGATCGGACCGGCCAGGTCGTAGACGCCCTGACCCCAGTACAGCCCGTCGCCTTCTTCCGGGGCGCCGACGACACCGAACAACATGCCCGACTGCACCGGAGCCAGCCGGTAGACGTCCACAAGGGACGGACGAGTCCTCGTCAGCCCGTCGACCTCGGCCTGGGTGAGGGTGGCCAGCGGGAAGTCCGACGGCGTGAACCCACCTGCCGCGGACCGGCAGTGCTCGACCAGGTCGCGCAACGCCTCGACGTACCGGGCCGCGACCCGTTCGACAGTCGCCGTGTCGTGGCGGTTGGTCGAGTGGAACCACTCGATGGACAGCCGCCCGTCAGCGGTCTGCTGCACCTCGAGCTGCAACAGGTGCGAGCGGGTTCCACCTTCGCCTTCGGTCGGCCCGGCCAGGTCGCCGTCCAGTTCGCGGCGGATCAGTCCTGCGTCGTCGCTTGCGTCGTGCGCCCCGAGGTAGTTGAACAACACCGGCCTGGCCGGTGCTTCGGTCAGTTCGTTCCGCAGCCAGCGCAACACGCCGTAGCCGACGCCACGACGCGGCACCGCCCGCAGCTGTTCCTTGACCGACTTGATCGCCTTCGCCGGGTCGCGCTCGGTGGTCAGTCGCACCGGGAAGATCGACGTGAACCACCCGACCGTGCGCGACAAGTCCGCACCCTCACGCCCGTGGCTCTCCAGGTCCACGGTGACGTGATCGCTGCCGGCCCACTCCCCCAGCGCCTGGGCCAGGGCCGCCAGCAGCAGGTCGTTGCCTTGCGTGCGATATGCCTTGTGCGCGTCGCCGAGCAGGGTCGCGGTCGTGTCGGCGTCCAGCCACGACTGCACGATCGCCTCGGACGTGTCCGTGTTCGGACCGCTGCCATCGGCCGGGAGCGTCACGACGTCCGCGGTCGCCGCAACCCAGTGCTCGCGTTCGCCGCTGGCGTCATCTTCCTGCAGCTGCAACGCCCACTGCTGGAACGAGGTCGTCTTCGGCCCGAGCTTGCCGCCGTTGTAGGCGGTGTCCAGGTCTTCGAGCAGCACGTTCCACGACACGCCGTCCATCACCAGGTGATGCACGGTCAACCCGAACCACGCGGGCTCCGACCCGCGATCGAAGAACACCGCAGCAAGTAGCGGTCCATTCGCCAGCCGCAACGACTTCTGCGCCGCGGTCATCTCCGCCACCACGTCCCCTTGGGCGACGCGCAGGAACCCGCCGGCGACCGGCGCGTTGTACTGGCTCTCCGGCGTGAACCGGATGCGCAGTGCGTCGTGGTGGGAGACAAGGGCGTCGAGCGCCCGGCTCAGCCGATCCGGGTCGGTGCCGGGGGCCAGTTCGAACATGCCCGACCAGTTCCAGTGGTCGCGATCAGGGATGTCCTGCGCCAGGAACCAGTGCTGGATCGGTGTGAACGGCACCGGTCCGGTGACCACACCCTGCTCGGCAAGGGGCGCCTCCGGGGCGCTGCGCACGACCGGTGCCAGCTCGGCCACCGACTGATGGGCGAACACGTCGGCCACGTCGATGCCGAGTCCGGCGGCGCGGGCCCGGGCCACGATCTGCAGACTCAGGATCGAGTCGCCACCGAGTTCGAAGAAGTTGTCGTGCACGCCAACGCGTTCCAGACCCAGCACGCCACTCCACACCGCGGCGAGGGTCTCCTCTACAGCGGTCGTCGGTGCCGCATAGGCCTTGCCCTGCTCGGGCTCGGGATCGGGCAGTCCTCGCCGGTCGACCTTGCCGTTCGGTGTCAGCGGCAACCGATCCAGTGATACGAACACCGACGGCACCAGGTAGTCCGGCACCCGCTCCCGCAACCAAGAACGCAGCTCCAGACCACTGGCGTCCTCGGCCACCACGTAGGCGACCAGACGCTTGCCCCCGTGCGGACCGCCATCACGCGCCACCACAACCACATCACGCACACCGGGGTGGTCACCGATGACGACCTCGACCTCGCCCGGCTCGACCCGATAACCACGGATCTTCACCTGCTCGTCCACCCGGCCGAGGAACTCGATCGTCCCGTCCGCACGCCACCGAGCCCGGTCACCCGTGCGGTAGAGCCGGCCACCGCTCGCGCCGAACACGTCCGGCACGAACCGTTCCGCGGTCAGGTCGGGCCGGCCCACATACCCCTGGGCCACACCGGAACCACCGACCAGCAACTCGCCCGGCACTCCCACCGGCACCGGCCGCAACGAGCCATCCACCACGAACGCCTGCGCGCCCGCAAGCGGAGTACCGATCGGGACCACGGCGGCAGGATGGTCCTCGCCCACCGGGTGGAAGATCGAGTCGATCGCCGCCTCGGTCACCCCGAACACGTTGCCTGGAACGGCGTTCGGCGCAACCTCAGCCACCGCCGTCGTCAACGCGTCGTGCGTCCACATGTCCGTACCGGAGATCACCAGACGCAGGCTCTCGATCGGCCCGGCAGTGCGGCAGTGCGCCGCCAGATCACGCAGCAGCATGCCCGGCACGATCTCCGCGATCGCCACGTCATGCGTGCGCAGCGTGTGATGCAGCGACTCGACAGACACGTGCTCGTCGTGCGGCAGGAACACCACCGTCTGACCGAACGCCAACGCCCGCGTCATGTCCCCAATGGACACGTCGAAACCCGGACCCGACATCGACAAGACCGTGCCTGGACCGCCCAACTCAGCCAGCCCGTCACGCCAGCCAGCGACGTAAGAGGAAAGGGCGGCATGGGTGACGGCCACACCCTTGGGCCGGCCCGTCGAACCCGAGGTGTACGCGATGTACGCCAGCGAGGACGAGGAGATCAGGACGGGCGGCGAGCCGGCGTTCGCGGCTACCCCATCCACCAGCAGTACTTCCCCGTCGAACCCGGCCAGCTCCTCCACCAAAGCCGACGTCGTGACCACCGCCGCCACCCCGGCATCAGCCAGCAGGAACGCCAGCCGTTCAGCAGGAAGCCCAAGGTTGACCGGCACGTACACGCCACCACTGCGCAACACACCCTGGAAGGCAACCGCCAACTCAAGCCCACGCGGCACCAGCACAGCGACCGACGACCCCGCTGCCACCCCGGCCTGGTGAAGCCGAGCAGCGAGGGCGTCGGCCCGAGTGCTCAGTTCGGCGAACGTCAGCCGTTCGTCGCCACAGATCACCGCAACCTCGGAGGAGGCCCATCCGGCGATCAGGTCCGGCACCGGCCGTTCGACCGCAGGCGAGACCGTGGTGCCCCATCCGACGACCTCGGCGGCCTGGGCCGGGCGGTGCAGCGGGACGTCCCGGACGAGCAGGTCCGGCCGTCGCGCGATCGCCGTCAGCACGACCGCGAGCTGGTCGAGGATTCGTTCGACCGTCGCAGCGTCGAAAGCGGCTGTGGAGAACTCCGCCTCGATCTTGAGCGTCGCCTCCAGGTCGACCGCGAAGGTGAGCGGGTAGTTGCCCTGCTCGACCGAGTCGACGGCCTGCAGGCCACCGAGGTCTTCCGGCAACTCCTCCTGGGGATAGTTGCCGAACACCACGATGCTGTCGAACAACGCCCGGCCGTGCGGCACGGCAGACCACCGCTGCACGTCCACCAGCGGCGTCCACTCGAAGCGTTGCACCGCGACCTGGTTGTCCCTCAGATCGTGCAACCACGAGGTGAACGGCACGTCCGCGAGCACGGTGGCCCGCACCGGCAGCGTGTTGATGAACAGCCCGACCATCGACTCGACCCCGGCCAGATCAGCCGGACGACCCGACACGGTCAGACCGAACACCACGTCGTCCTCGCCGGACGTGTCCGCCAAAACCTTGGCCCACGCGGCCTGCACGACCGTCGACAACGTGACGCGCTCGCGCCGGGCCAGTGCCACCAACTCGGCCGTCACGTCGTCGTCGAGGTGCGTGCGGCGGCGGTCCTGGTCGTAGTGGCTCGCGGCCAACCGGTCGGCGGGCAGCGGCGTCGGCGCCTCGAACCCCTCCAGGTAGTTGCGCCAGAACGCTTCCGGCTCGGCCGGGTCACGTCCGTCCAGCCACGCGATGAAGTCCCGGTAGGGCCTGGTGGGTTCGAGGGCGCTGCCCTGGTAGGCGGCGGACACCTCGTCCATCACGACGGGCAGACTCCACCCGTCGCACAAACCCTGGTACAGGCCCCAGACCAGCCAGTTCCGCCCATCGCCCCGATCGACGAGGCGCAGACGCATCAACGGCGGCCGCGCAAGATCGAAGCCGAGCGCGCGATCGTCCGCCAGCAACTCCTGCAACCGCACCTGTTGCGCGGCATCGTCGAGACCCGACCAGTCGTGGGCCGTCAACGGCACCTCGACGTCGCCGAGCACGACCTGCACCGGCTCGGCCACGCCTTCCCACACGAACCCGCTGCGCAGAGACGCGTGCCGGACGACCACCTGACGCCACGCCGCCGCGAACCGCTCCGCGTCGATCGGACCGGCCAGGTCGTAGACGCTCTGCGCCCAGTAGAGGCCGTCGACAGGAGAGCCCACGACGCCGAACAACATGCCCGACTGCACCGGTGCCAACCGGTACACGTCCGTCAGCGGATAACGCCCCGCGAGCCCGTCGATCTCGCCCTGTGCCAGCGACGCCAGAGGGAAGTCCGACGGCGTGAAGCCCGAGACGCCGGAACGGCAATGCGCCACCAAGGCGCGCAACGCCTCGACGTACCGAGCCGCGACCCGTTCGACGGTGGCGGTGTCATGCCGGTTGGTCGAGTGGAACCACTCGATCGACAACCGCCCGTCAGCGGTCTGCTGCACCTCGAGCTGCAACAGGTGCGACCGGGTCCCGCCCTCGCCCTCGATCGGCCCGGCCAGGTCGCCGTCCAACTCCCGGCGGATCAGGCCGGTGGAGTCGTTCGTGTCGTGCGCGCCGAGGTAGTTGAACAACACCGGCCTGGGCCGCGCCTCGGCCAGATCGCCCTTCAGCCACCGCAAAGCGCCGTAGCCGACACCGAGACGCGGCACCGCCCGCAGCTCTTCCTTCACCGACTTGATCGCCGCACCCGGATCGGTGTGGTGGCTCAGTCGCACCGGGAAGATCGACGTGAACCACCCGACCGTGCGTGACAGATCCGCGCCCTCACGACCGTGGCTCTCCAGGTCGACCGTGACGTGGCCGGTGCCGGCCCACTCGCCCAGCGTCTGGGCGAGAGCGGTCAGCAGCAGGTCGTGGCCCTGCGTGCGATACGCCTTGTGCACCTCACCCAGCAACGACGCGGTCGTCTCGGCATCCAGCCACGACTGCACGATCGCCTCGGACGCAGCGCTGTTCGGGCCGTCCCCGTCAGCAGGAAGCTCGACCACGTCCGCGGTCGCCGCGATCCAGTGGCCGCGTTCGCCGTCATCGTCCTGCGGCTGCAACGCCCACTGCTGGAACGACGTCGTCTTCGGCGCGAGCTCTCCACCTCGATAGACCGTGTCGAGGTCCTCCAGCAGCACGTTCCACGACACGCCGTCCATCACCAGGTGATGCACGGTCAAACCAAGCCAAGCAGGCTCAGAACCCCGATCGAAGAACACGGCCGCCAGAAGCGGACCATCCGCCAGCCGCAACGACTTCTGCGCCGCGGTCATCTCCGCGACCACGTCCCCTTGGACAACCCGCAGGAACCCGCCGCCATCGACCGGCGCGTTGTACTGGCTCTCCGGCGTGAACCGGATGCGCAACGCGTCGTGGTGCGCCACAACGGCATCGAGTGCCTTGCTGAGGCGTTCGGGATCGGTGCCGGGGGCCAGTTCGAACACGCCCGACCAGTTCCAGTGGTCGCGGTTAGGGATGTCCTGCGCCAGGAACCACCGCTGAATCGGTGTGAACGGCACCGGACCGGTGACCACACCTTGTTCGGCCAACGTCACCGCAGGAGCGTCACGCACCGCAAGAGCCAGCTCGGCAATGGTCTGGTGGGCGAACACGTCCGCCACGTCCACGCCCAACCCAGCCGCCCGAACGCGAGCCACGATCTGCAGACTCAGAATCGAGTCGCCACCCAGCTCGAAGAAGTTGTCATGCACACCAACGCGTTCCGCACCCAGCACCTGCGACCAGACAGCCGCCAGGACCTCTTCCGCAGCAGTACGAGGCGCGATGTAAGCCTCGGCCGTCTCGGGTTCGGGGTCGGGCAGACCTCGCCGGTCGACCTTGCCGTTCGGCGTCAGCGGCAACCGATCCAGCGACACGAACACCGACGGCACCAGGTAATCCGGCACCCGCTCGCGCAACCACGAGCGCAGCTCCAGACCACTCGCGTCCTCGGCCACGACATAAGCGACAAGCCGCTTACCGCCGTGCGGTCCACCATCCCGTGCCACCACAACCACATCGCGCACACCGGGGTGATCGCCGATGACAACTTCGACCTCGCCAGGCTCGACCCGATAGCCACGGATCTTGACCTGCTCGTCCACACGTCCCAGGAACTCGATCGTCCCGTCCGCACGCCACCGAGCCCGGTCACCCGTCCGGTACAGACGATCGCCGGAGCCGGTGAACACGTCGGGAACGAACCGCTCCGCGGTCAGATCCGGCCGGCCCACATACCCCTGGGCCACACCGGAACCACCCACCAGCAGCTCACCGGGCACACCCACCGGAACCGGCCGCAACGAGCCATCCACCACGAACGCCTGTGCGCCGGCCAAAGGAGTACCGATCGGCACGACCGCCGCCGGATGATCGTCGGTCACGGCGTGGAAGATCGAGTCGATGGCCGCCTCGGTCACACCGAACACGTTGCCCGGAACCGCATTCGGCGCCACTTCCGCAACGGCGCTCGTCAACGCGTCGTGCGTCCACATGTCCGTACCCGAAATCACCAGACGCAGGCTCTCCACGGGGCCGGCAATCCGGCTGTACGCGGCCAAGTCGCGCAACAACATGCCGGGCACGATCTCCGCGACCTCGACCTCGTGGTCGAGCAACGTGCGGTGCAACGACTCCACGGTCACGTGCTCGTCGTGCGGCAGGAACACCACCCGCTGGCCGAACGCCAAGGCACGCGTCATGTCCCCGATGGACACGTCGAAACCGGGGCCGGACATCGACAGAACGGTGCCGGGCCCGCCCAATTCCGCCAGCCCGTCACGCCAACCAGCGACGTAGGACGAGAGAGCGGCATGGGTGACGGCCACACCCTTCGGGCGGCCGGTCGAACCCGACGTGTACGCGATGTACGCCAGCGAGGACGGGGAGATCGGGGTGGGCGGCAAGCTGGCGTTAGCGGACACGTCGTCCACCAGCAGCACGTCCCCGCCGAACCCGGCCAGCTCCCCCGCCAAAGCCGAAGTCGTGACCACCGCCACCACCCCGGCATCAGCCAGCAAGAACGCCAGCCGTTCAGCAGGAAGCCCAGGATTGACCGGCACGTACACGCCACCAGAACGCATCACACCCTGGAACGCCACCGCCAGCTCGAGCCCACGCGGCACGAGCACGGCAACCGACGAACCGACCGCCACACCGGCCCGCTGAAGCCGAGCAGCCAGACCATCCGCCCGAGCACCCAGCTCGGCGAACGTCAGCTGCTCATCCCCGCACACCACCGCGACCTCATCCGAGGCCCATCCGGCGATCAGCTCAGGCACCGGCCGTTCGGCGGCAGGCACGGGGGTAGCGCCCCACGCCACCAACTCCGCCGCCCGCTCGGGACGCTGCACCGGCACGTCCCGCACAGCCAGCTCAGGCCGTTCCGCCACCGCGGTCAGCACCACCGTGAGCTGGTCGAGGATCCGTTCGACCGTCACAGCGTCGAAAGCGGCCGTCGAGAACTCCGCCTCGACCCGCAACGTGCGCTCCAGGTCCACGGCGAAGGTCAGCGGGTAGTTGCCCTGCTCCACCGAGTCCGCGGCCTGCACCCCGCCCAGGTCTTCCGGCAGTTCCTCCTGCGGGTAGTTGCCGAACACCACGATGGAGTCGAACAACGCCCGGCCGTGCGGTACGGCGGACCACCGCTGCACGTTTACCAGCGGCGTGTACTCGAAGCGTTGCAGCGCAACCTGATTGTCCTGCAGTTCGGGCAGCCACGCGCAGAACGGCGTGTCCGTCGGCACGACGGCCCGCACCGGCAGGGTGTTGATGAACAACCCGACCATCGACTCGACCCCGGCCAGATCAGCCGGACGACCCGACACGGTCAAGCCGAAGACCACGTCTTCGTCACCCGAGTACGTCGACAGCAGCAACGCCCACGCCGCCTGCACGACCGTCGACAACGTCACGCGCTCGCGGCGGGCCAACTCGACGAGCCTGGCGGTGACGGTCTCGTCCAGGTGCGTGCGCCGCCGGTCCTGGTCGTAGTGGCTCGCGGCCAGCCGATCGACCGGAAGTGCCGTAGGAGCCTCAAAACCGCTCAGGTAGGTGCGCCAGAACCCTTCGGACTCGGCCGAGTCACGCCGGCCCAGCCACGCGATGAAGTCCCGGTAGGACCGCACTGGCTCAAGCGACTTGCCCTGGTAAACGGCGGACACCTCGTCCATCACGACGGGCAGACTCCACCCGTCGCACAAACCCTGGTACAGCCCCCAGACCAGCCACAACCGGCCCTCGCCGCGATCCACCACGTACAACCGCATCAACGGCGGAGCGGCCAGATCGAAGCCCAGCGCCCGATCCTCGGCCAGCAGCTCACGCAGTCGTTCCTGCTGTTCAACGTCCTCGAGACAAGACCAGTCGCGCAGGTCCAACGGAACGTCGACATCCGCGAGCACGACCTGCACCGGTTCGCCGACGCCCTCCCACACGAACCCGCTGCGCAACGCCGCATGCCGAGCGATCACCGACCGCCAGGCATCGGCGAGACGCGCGAAGTCCAGCGGACCGGTCAGGTCGTAGACCCCTTGGCCCCAGTAGAGGCCGTCGACGGGAGAACCCGCGACACCGAACAACATGCCCGACTGCACGGGTGCCAACCGGTGCACGTCCACCAGCGGATACCGCTCGGCCAGCCGATCGATCTCGGGCTGAGCCAGCGACGCCAACGGGAAGTCCGACGGCGTGAAGCCCGCAGCCCCAGAACGGCAATGCTCGACCAACGCGCGCAACGCCTCGACGTACCGAGCCGCAACCCGTTCAACGGTGGCGGTGTCGTGCAGGTTGTGGCTGAAGTGCCACTCGAACTGCAGGCGTCCGTCCTCGTCCTGCTGGGCCTCGATCTGCAGGACGTGCGACCGCGTCCCGCCCGGTCCCTCGCTCGGACCGGCCAGGTCGGCGGGAAGTTCCCGGCGGATCAGCCCGACCGAGTCGACGGCGTCGAACGCACCGAGGTAGTTGAACAACACCGGCCGATCCACGGCATCAGACAACTCGCCCTGCAACCAACGCAAAGCGCCGTAGCCGACACCGCGGCGCGGCACCGCACGCAGCTCCTCCTTCACGGCCTTGATCGCAGCCGCCGGAGTGCTCTCGTGCGTGAGGCGGACCGGGAAGATCGACGTGAAGTACCCGACGGTGCGCGACAGGTCCACGCCGTCCGCCACCGCCTCACGGCCGTGGCTCTCCAGATCCACCGTCACGTGGTCGGTGCCCGCCCACTCCCCCAACGCCTGGGCGAGAGCGGTCAGCAGCAGGTCGTTGCCCTGGGTGCGGTAGGCGCGGTGGGCGTCGCTCAGCAACGCCGCGGTGGTGCCGGCATCCAGCCACGTCCGCACGACGCCGGCCGACGCCTCGGTGTTGAGGCCCTGGCGGTCTTGGGGCAGTTCCACGACGTCAGCGGTCTGGGCCTGCCAGATCTCCCGCTCGGCCCGTGCGTCCAGGTCCTGCAGGACCTCGGCCCACTGCTGGAACGAGGTCGTCTTCGGCCCGAGCTTGCCGCCGCGATAAACCGTGTCGAGGTCTTCCAGCAACACGTTCCACGACACGCCGTCCATCACCAGGTGATGCACGGTCAACCCGAACCACGCGGGCTCCGACCCGCGATCGAAGAACACGGCGGCGAGGAGCGGTCCGTCCGCCAGCCGCAACGACTTCTGGGCCGCGGTCATCTCCGCGACCACGTCTCCTTGGACGACTCGCAGGAGCCCGCCACCGCCGACCGGCGCGTTGTACTGGTCGGCGCCGAACCGGATCCGCAACGCGTCGTGATGGGAGACAACGGCATCGAGCGCCCGGCCAAGCCGGACGGGATCCGTTCCGGGAGCCAGTTCGAAGATGCCCGACCAGTTCCAGTGGTCGCGGTTCGGGATGTCCTGCGCCAGGAACCAGTGCTGGATCGGCGTCAGCGGAACCGGTCCGGTGACCACACCCTGTTCGGCCAGGGTCACCGCAGGTGTGTCACGCACGACGCCCGCCAGCGCGGCGACCGTCTGGTGCGCGAACACGTCCGCCACCTCGACACCCAGACCAGCCGCACGAACACGGGCCACGATCTGCAAACTCAAGATCGAGTCGCCACCGAGCTCGAAGAAGTTGTCGTACACGCCAACACGTTCGACGCCCAGCACGCCACTCCACACCGCGGCAAGCGTCTCCTCGACGGCGGTCCGCGGCGCGACATAAGCCTCCCCCGTCACCTCAGGTTCCGGGTCGGGCAGGCCACGCCGATCGACCTTCCCGTTCGGCGTCAGCGGCAGCCGGTCCAGCGACACGAACACCGACGGCACCAAGTAGTCCGGCACCCGCTCCCGCAACCACGAGCGCAGCTCCAGACCGCTGGCGTCCTCAGCCACCACGTAGGCGACCAGGCGCTTACCGCCGTGCGGCCCGCCATCGCGAGCCACCACAACGACATCACGCACGCCGGGATGGTCACCGATAACAACCTCGACCTCGCCCGGCTCGACCCGATAGCCACGGATCTTCACCTGCTCGTCCACGCGGCCGAGGAACTCGATTGTCCCGTCCGCACGCCACCGAGCCCGGTCACCGGTCCGGTACAACCGGCCTCCGGCGCCGAACACGTCGGGCACGAACCGCGCGGCCGTGAGGTCAGGACGTCCCAGGTAGCCACGCGCGACACCGGCACCGCCGACCAGCAGTTCGCCGGGAACCCCGACGGGAACCGGCCTCAGCGCGGAGTCGACCACGACCGCGCGAGCGCCGGCCAGCGGAGTACCGATCGGCACGACCGCGGCAGGATGGTCCTCCGTGACGGCGTGGAAGATCGAGTCGATGGCCGCCTCGGTCACACCGAACACGTTGCCCGGCACCGCGTTCGGCGCCACCTCGGCAACCGCGCTCGTCAACGCGTCATGCGTCCACATGTCCGTACCCGAGATCACCAGACGCAGGCTCTCCACCGCACCTGCGGTCCGGCAGTACGCCGCCAGGTCACGCAGGAGCATGCCCGGCACGATCTCGGCGACCTCGATGCGGTGCTCCAGCAGCGTCGCGTGCAGCGACTCCACCGACACGTGCTCGTCGTGCGGCAGGAACACCACCCGCTGACCGAACGCCAAGGCACGCGTCATGTCCCCAATGGACACGTCGAATCCAGGACCGGACATCGACAACACCGGACCAGGCCCGCCCAACGCGGCCAGGCCATCGCGCCACCCCGCCACGTAGGAGGAAAGAGCGGCATGGGTGACGGCCACCCCCTTGGGACGGCCGGTCGAGCCGGAGGTGTAGGCGATGTACGCCAGTGCGGAGGGATCAATCGGGGTGGGTGACCAGTCGGAGTCTGCGGCCGCACCGTCCACCAGCAGCACTTCCCCGCCGAAGCCGGCCAACTCCCCCACCAGAGCCGACGTGGTGACCAGTGCCACCACACCTGCATCAGCCAGCAGGAACGCCAGCCGTTCAGCAGGAAGCCCAGGATTCACCGGCACGTACACGCCACCAGAACGCAACACGCCGTGGAACGCAACAGCCAACTCAAGCCCGCGCGGCACCAGCACGGCGACCGGCGACTCCACCGCAACACCGGCCTGCTGAAGCCGAGCGGCCAACGCATCGGCCCGCGTGCTCAGCTCGGCGAACGTCAAGCTCTCCGAACCGCAGACCACCGCGACCTCATCCGAGGCCCACCCGGCGATCAGCTCGGGCACGGGCGCCTCGGCGACCGGGATTGGGGTCTCGCCCCACGCCACCAACTCCGCGGCCTGCGACGGGCGCTGCAACGGCACGTCCGCGACCACCAGCTCCGGCCGTTCCGCAACGGCCGTGAGCACGACCACCAACTGGTCGAGGATCCGTTCCACCGTCACAGCGTCGAAAGCGGCCGTCGAGAACTCCGCCTCGACCCGCAACGTGCGTTCCAGGTCGACCGCGAAGGTCAGCGGGTAGTTGCCCTGCTCCACCGAGTCGACGCTGGCGTAGCCGTCGGGGACAGCGGACAGGTCGTCCGGCAGTTCCCGGTGGGGGTAGTTGCCGAACACGACGATCGAGTCGAACAGCGCGCGACCACCCGGCACCGCCGACCAGCGCTGCACGTCCACCAACGGCGTGTACTCGAAGCGTTGCAGCGCGACCTGGTTGTCCCGAAGCTCGCGCAGCCACGACGTGAACGGCACGTCCGAAGGCACCACGGTCCGCACCGGCAGCGTGTTGATGAACAACCCGACGATCGACTCCACGCCGGCCAGCTCACCCGGACGTCCGGAGACGGTCAGGCCGAACAGCACGTCGTCCTCACCGGACGACGCGGACAGGACTTTGGCCCACGCCGCCTGCACGACCGTCGACAACGTCACGCGCTCACGCCGTGCCAGCTCCACCAGCTTGGTGGTGACGCCCTCGTCCAGCACGGTCTTGCGGCGGTCCTGCGCGTAGTGGCTGGCCGCCAACCGATCCACCGGCAACGGCGTCGGCGCCTCGAACCCGTCCAGGTTCTTCCGCCAGAACCCCTCGGACTCGTCCGGATCGCGTCCGTCGAGCCACGCGATGAACTCGCGGTAGGACCGCACCGGAGCGAGCGACGCACCGTCGTACGCCGCGAGCACCTCGTCCATGACGACGGGCAGACTCCACCCGTCGCACAAACCCTGGTACAGCCCCCAGACCAGCCACAACCGGCCCTCGCCGCGATCCACCAGGTACAACCGCATCAACGGCGGAGCAGCCAGATCGAAGCCCAACGCCCGATCCTCGGCCAACAACTCACGCAGCCGGACGTGTTGAGCGTCTAGATCCAACCCGGAGAAGTCGCGCAGTTCCAACGGAACGTCGACATCGGCCAGCACGACCTGCACCGGTTCGCTGACACCCTCCCACACGAACCCGCTGCGCAGAGCGGCATGCCGGCCGACCACCGAACGCCACGCCTGCGCCAATCGCTCGGCATCGACCGGACCGGCCAGGTCGTAGACGCTCTGCCCCCAGTAGAGGCCGTCGACAGGAGAGCCGACCACACCGAACAACATGCCCGACTGCACCGGCGACAACCGGTACACGTCCGTCAGCGGATAACGCCCGGCCAGTCCGTCGAACTCGTTCTGCGTCAACGAAGCCAACGGGAAGTCCGACGGCGTGACTCCGGAAACCCCGGACTGGCAGTGCGCCACCAACACGCGCAACGCCTCGACGTACCGGGCAGCGACCCGCTCCACGGTGCTCGAGTCGTGCAGGTTCGTGCTGTGCAGCCAGTCGATCCGCAACCGGCCGTCGTCCGCGCGGACGACCTCCACCTGCAGCGGGTAGGCCCGCGTCCCGCCAGGCCCCTGCATCGGGCCGGCCAGTTCGGCGGGAAGCTCTCGGCAGATCAGCCCGACGGAGTCGACGGCGTCGAACGCGCCCAGGTAGTTGAACAACACCGGCCGATCCACAGCATCGGCCAACTCACCCTGCAACCAGCGCAAAGCGCCGTAACCCACACCACGGCGCGGCACCGCACGCAGCTGCTCCTTGACCACCTTCACGGTCGCACCGACGTCCGCGTACCGGCTGAGCCGCACCGGGAAGATCGACGTGAACCAGCCGACCGTGCGGGACAGGTCCAGGTCTTCCCGACCGTGGCTCTCCAGGTCGACCGTGACGTGATCGGTGCCCGCCCACTCTCCCAGCACGTTCGCCAGTGCGGCGAGCAGCAGGTCGTTGGCCTGCGTCCGATACGCCTTGTGCGCCTCGCCGAACAGCGCGGCGGTGGTGTCGGCGTCCAGCCAGGTGCTCACCACGGCACCGGACGCCTCGGTGTTCGGGCCGTCGCCGTCGACCGGCAGCGCGACCACGTCCGACGTCGCCGCGGCCCAGTGGTCCCGTTCCCCGCCGGCCTCCAGCTCCAGCAGGTGTTCGGCCCACTGCTGGAACGAGGTCGTCTTGGGCTCCAAGGCTTCCGAGCGGTACGCGGTGTCGAGGTCCTCCAGCAACACGTTCCACGACACGCCGTCCATCACCAGGTGATGCACGGTCAAACCGAACCACGCAGGTTCCGACCCGCGATCGAAGAACACTGCCGCCAGAAGCGGACCATCGGCCAACCGCAACGACTTCTGCGCTGCGATCATCTCCGCAACAACGTTCTCGTCCCCGGCAACGACACGCAGGAACCCACCGCCGCCGACGGGAGCGTTGTGCTGGTCGGCACCGAACCGGATCCGCAGCGCGTCGTGGTGCGCGACGAGGACGTCGAGCGCCTGCTCCAACCGGGCAGGATCGGTGCCGGGAGCCAGTTCGAACATGCCCGACCAGTTCCAGTGATCGCGATCTGGGATGTCCTGCGCCAGGAACCAGTGCTGGATCGGCGTCAGCGGAACCGGTCCGGTAACCACTCCCTGCTCCGCCAACGAGACCACAGGCGTCTCACGCACGGCGAGAGCGAGTTCGGCGACCGTCTGGTGGGCGAACACGTCCGCCACGTCGACACCCAACCCAGTCGCGCGAACACGAGCCACGATCTGCAGACTCAGAATCGAGTCGCCACCCAGCTCGAAGAAGTTGTCATGCACACCAACACGTTCGACGCCCAGCACACCACTCCACACGGCCGCCAGAGTTTCCTCGACAGCGGTCCGGGGCGCGACATACGTCTCGGCGAGAGTCTCGGGCTCGGGGTCGGGCAGACCTCGCCGATCGACCTTCCCGTTCGGCGTCAGCGGCAACCGTTCCAGGGCCACGAACACCGACGGGACCAGGTAATCCGGCACCCGCTCCCGCAACCACGACCGCAGAACCGACCCGCTGAACTCACCCTCCGCGACGACATACGCGACAAGGCGCTTACCTCCGTGCGGACCGCCATCACGAGCCACCACCACGACATCACGCACGTCAGGGTGATCACCGATGACGACTTCGACCTCGCCCGGCTCGACCCGATAACCACGGATCTTCACCTGCTCGTCCACCCGGCCGAGGAACTCGATGGTTCCGTCGGCACGCCACCGAGCCCGGTCACCGGTCCGGTACAACCGGCCACCAGCCGAGCCGAACACATCCGGAACGAACCGCTCCGCCGTCAGATCCGGCCGGCCCACATATCCCTGGGCCACACCGGAACCACCGACCAGCAGCTCACCGGGAACACCCACCGGCACCGGCCGCATCGTGGAATCGACCACGACGGCCCGAGCCCCGGCCAGCGGCGTACCGATCGGCACGACGGCGGCAGGATGATCCTCACCGACCGGGTGGAAGATCGAGTCGATCGCCGCCTCGGTCACACCGAACACGTTGCCCGGCACCGCGTTCGGCGCCACCTCGGCCACGGCTGTCGTCAACGCGTCGTGCGTCCACATGTCCGTACCGGAGATCACCAGCCGCAGCGACTTGACCGGCCCGGCCTCCCGGCAGTGCGCGGCCAGGTCGCGCAACAGCATGCCCGGCACGATCTCCGCGACCTCGACCTCGTGATCCACCAAGGTCTCGTGCAACGACTCCACCGTCACGTGCGTGTCGTGCGGCAGGAACACCAACGTCCGGCCGAACGCCAGCGCCCGCGTCATGTCCCCGATCGAGACGTCGAACCCAGGACCGGACATCGACAGCACCGTGCCCGGACCGCCCAGGTCGGCGAGCCCTTCCCGCCATCCCGCCACGTACGACGACAACGCGGCGTGCGTCACCGCCACACCCTTGGGCCGTCCCGTCGAACCGGACGTGTAAGCCACGTACGCCAACGCATCGGGGTCGATCCGCACGGGCAACGCACCGAAACCGGGAGACCCGTCGTCCAGCAGCAGCACCTGGGCGAACCCGGCCAGCTCACCGGCCAGGGCCGAAGTTGTGACCGCCACCGTAGCGCCGACGTCGGCCAGCAGGAACGCCAGCCGTTCGGCGGGAAGCCCGAGGTTGATCGGCACGTACACGCCACCGCTGCGCAGCACGCCCTGAAAGGCGACCGCCAGCTCGATCCCCCGTGGCACCAGCACGGCGACCTTCGAACCGACCGTCACCCCGGCGTCCTGGAGCCGACCGGCCAGCGCTTCGGCCCGGAAACCCAGGTCGGAGAACGTCAGGCTCTCCGCACCGCACACCACGGCGACCTCGGGCGAGATGCGGGCCCAGTCGTCGATCAGGTCCGGCACCGGCCGTTCGGTGGCGGGCTCGGGAGTCTCTCCCCACGCCACCAACTCGGCGGCCTGCTCCGGACGCTGCAACGGGACGTCCCGCACGGCCAGGTCAGGCCGCTCCGCCACGGCCGTGAGCACGACCATCAGTTGGTCGAGGACGCGTTCGACGGTCGCGGCGTCGAACGCGGCGGTGGAGAACTCGGCCTCGATCTTGAGCGTGGTGTCCACGTCGACCGCGAAGGTGAGCGGGTAGTTGCCCTGCTCCACCGAGTCGAGCAACGGCGACAACTCGAAGTCGGCCACGCGCGTCTGGCCGCCGGGATAGTTGCGCAGCACGACGATGCTGTCGAACAACGCACGGCCGCCCGGCACGGACGACCAGCGCTGCGCGTCGACCAGCGGCGTGTACTCGAACCGTTGCAGGGCACCCTGGTTGTCCCGCAACTCGCGCAGCCACGACGTGAACGGCACGTCCGAAGGCACCACGACCCGCACCGGCAACGTGTTGATGAACAGGCCCACGGTCGACTCGACACCGGCCAGCTCGGGCGGGCGGCCCGACACCGTGAGGCCGAAGACCACGTCGTCCTCACCCGAGGTCGCCGACAGCACCTTCGCCCACGCCGCCTGCACCACCGCGGACAAGGTCACGCGCTCGCTACGAGCCAGGTCGACGATCTTGGCCGTGACGTCCGCGGTCAGTGCGGTCCGCCGCCGGTCCTGCGCGTAGTGGTTGGTCGCCAAGCGATCCACCGGCAACGGCGTCGGCGCCTCGAAACCGTCCAAACAGGACCGCCAGAACGCTTCGGACTCGTCCGGATCACGCCGGTCCAGCCACGAGATGAACTCCCGGTACGACCGCACCGGAGCAAGCGGTGAGCCGTCGTAGGCGCCCAGCACCTCGTCCAGGACGACCGGCAGACTCCACCCGTCGCACAACCCCTGGTACAGCCCCCAGACGAGCCAGTACTGCCCCAGACCGCGATCGACGAGGTACAGGCGCGTCAGCGGCGGCGCGGCCAGATCGAAGCCCAGCGCCCGATCCTCGGCCAGCAACTCACGCAGCCGGACGTGCTGGGTGTCCGAGTCCAGCCCGGAGAAGTCCCGCAGTTCCAACGGAACGTCGACATCGGCCAGCACGACCTGCACCGGTTCGCTGACGCCCTCCCACACGAACCCACTGCGCAACGCCGCCTGCCGGGCGACGACCGAACGCCACGCGCCGGCCAGCCGGTCGGCGTCCACGGTGCCGGTGAGCTCGTAGATCCCTTGGCCCCAATAGAGCCCGTCCTCCTCGACCGGCGCGCCCACGACCCCGAACAGCATGCCCGACTGCACCGGCGCCAACCGGTACACGTCCACCAGCCCCGGGAACCGCGTCGCCAGCCGATCGATCTCGTGTTGTGCCAACGACGCCAGCGGGAAGTCCGACGGCGTGACACCGGAGACCCCGGACCGGCAGTGCGCGACCAGCACCTCCAGTTCCCGCTGGTACGCCGAGGCCAACCGCTCGACCGTCGCCGCCTCGTGCAGGCCGGCGCTGTAGTGCCACTCGACCTGAAGCTGCCCGTCGGCGGTGCGCGTCACCTCGAGGTTCAGCACGTGGGACCGGGTGCCACGCCCGGCGTTCGCGGCGCCTCGCAAGGTCGCGGGCAGCTCACGGCGCAGCAGATCCCCGGTGCCCGCGGCCGATCCCAGGTAGTTGAACAGCACCGGCCGTTCCGGCGCGTCGGCCAGCTCGCCTTGCAGCCAACGCAAAGCGCCATAACCCACACCGCGGCGCGGCACAGCGCGCAGCTGTTCCTTGACGGCCTTCACCGTCTCGCCGAGATCCTCGTGCCGGCTCAGCCGCACCGGGAAGATCGACGTGAACCAGCCGACCGTGCGCGACAGGTCCATCCCGTCGGCGATCCCCTCGCGACCGTGGCTCTCCAGGTCGATGGTGAGCTCGTCAGTGCCCGCCCACGGGCCCAGCGTGCGCACCAGGGCCGCCAGCAGCAGATCGTTGCCCTGCGTGCGATACGCCTTGTGCGCGTCGCCCAGCAACGCGGCGGTCGTCCCGGCGTCCAGCAACGTCGTGTGAATCCGGGCGGATGGTTCGTCGTTGGGCCCGTCGCCGTCGACCGGCACCGCGACCACGTCCGACATCGCCGCGACCCAGTGGTCCCGTTCGCCGCTGGCATCGAACGTCTGGAGCTGCTCGGCCCACTGCCGGAACGAGGTGGTCTTCGGCCCCAGCTTTCCGCCTCGGTAGACGGTGCCGAGATCCTCCAGCAGCACGTTCCACGACACGCCGTCCATCACCAGGTGGTGAACGACGAGCCCCAGCAACGCGGGCTCCGAACCGCGATCGAAGAACACCGCCGCCATAAGCGGTCCATCGGCCAGGCGCAACGACTTCTGCGCCGCGGTCATCTCCGCGACCACATCACCTTGGACGACACGCAGGAAACTGCCGCTGACCGGCGCGTTGTACTGGCTCTCCGGCGTGAACCGGATCCGCAGCGCATCGTGCTGCGCCACCACGGCATCGAGTGCCCGGCTCAGTCGATCCGGGTCGGTGCCGGGCGCCAGTTCGAACACGCCCGACCAGTTCCAGTGATCCCGGTCCTTGACGTCCTGCGCCAGGAACCAGTGCTGGATCGGCGTCAGTGGCACCGGTCCGGTGACCACGCCCTGCTCCGCCAGCGTCACCACAGGGGTGTCGCGCACGACGGCCGCCAGTTCGGCGACCGTCTGGTGGGACAGCACCTCGGCGACGCCGAGCCCCAGACCGGCGGCACGGGCACGTGCCACGATCTGCAGGCTCAGGATCGAGTCGCCGCCCAGTTCGAAGAAGTTGTCGTGCACACCGACGCGGTCGACGCCCAGCACCTGCGACCACACGGCCGCCAGAGTGTCCTCAACGGACGTTCGCGGCGCCTCGTAGGCCTCGGTCGTCTCGGGTTCGGGGTCGGGCAGACCCCGGCGGTCGACCTTGCCGTTCGGCGTCAGCGGCAGCCTGTCCAGGGCCACGAACACCGACGGCACCAGGTAATCCGGCACCCGCTCCCGCAACCACGAGCGCAGCTCCAGACCGCTGGCGTCCTCGGCCACCACGTAGGCGACCAGACGCTTACCGCCGTACGGACCGCCATCCCTTGCCACCACAACGACATCACGCACACCGGGGTGATCGCCGATGACGACCTCGACCTCACCCGGCTCGACCCGATAGCCGCGGATCTTCACCTGCTCGTCGACCCGGCCGAGGAACTCCAGCACTCCGTCGGCACGCCACCGCGCCCGGTCACCGGTGCGGTACAACCGTCCACCGGACCCGCCGAACACGTCGGGCAGGAACCGCTCCGCGGTCAGATCCGGGCGCCCCACGTAACCCTGCGCCAGACCGGCGCCGCCGACCAGCAACTCGCCCTCGACGCCGACGGGCACCGGCCGCAGCAGGCCGTCCACGACGAAGGCGTCGACACCGGCCAGTGGCCCGCCGACCGGGACGATCTCGCCCTCGTGCTCCGGCCGGGCCGTCACGGGGTGGAAGATCGAGTCGATCGCGGCCTCGGTCACACCGAACACGTTGCCCGGCAGGGCATTGGGCGCCACGTCCGCGACGGCGGACACGAGTGCGTCGTACGTCCACATGTCGGTGCCGGAGATGACCAGGCGCAGCGACTCGACCGGCCCCGCCTCCCGGCAGTGGGCTGCGAGGTCGCGCAGGAGCATGCCGGGCACGATCTCGGCGACCTCGACCTCGTGGTCGAGCAACGTGCGGTGCAGGGACTCGACGGACACGACCTCGTCGTGCGGCAGGAACACCACGGTCTGACCGAACGCCAGCGCCCGCGTCATGTCGCCGATGGAGACGTCGAACCCAGGACCCGACATCGACAGAACGGTGCCGGGCCCGCCCAGCGGTTCGAGCGCGTGGCGCCAGCCGGCCACGTACGACGACAACGCGGCGTGCGTGACCGCCACACCCTTGGGCCGCCCCGTCGAACCGGACGTGTAAGCCACGTACGCCAGCGCACTGGGATCGATCGGCACCGACAAGGCATCAGCCGGAGACAGGTCGTCCAGCACCAGCACGGCGCCGGCGAACCCGGTCAGCTCCCCAGCCAGGGCCGACGTCGTGACCGCGGCGACCGCACCGGCATCAGCAAGCAAGAACGCCAGCCGTTCAGCAGGAAGCCCCGGATTGACCGGCACGTACACGCCACCGGAACGCAGCACGCCGTGGAACGCCACCGCCAGCTCAAGCCCGCGCGGCACCAGCACGGCAACCGGTGATGCCACAGTCACTCCGGCCTGCTGGAGCCGGGCGGCGAGCGCGCCGGACCGTTCTCCGAGCTCGCCGAAGGAGATCTGGTCTTCGCCGCACACGACCGCACGCTGCTCAGGCCGTGCCGCGACGTGGCCCGCGATGAGGTCGAGAACGCTCGGGGTGCGGTCCGCAGCGACCCCCGCTCCCCACTGCCCGGTGCGGCGCAGGTCCACAGTGGACGAATAAACCGCACTGTCCACCGGCCCGCGCGCGAGCCGGTCGAGCACGTCCAGGAACCGTTCCTCGTGCAGGGCCAGTTCGGCGTCGGCGGCCACGCCGTCCTCGACGTCGACGTCCAGCCAAGCCTGGTCACCACGTGACCAGCCGTAGGTCGTGACGGTCAGGTCGCGGATGGGACCGACCGCCAGGTTGCGAGGCGCCTCGGCGTGCACGGCGGCACCGAAAGAGCGCGGCCGGTTGAAGTCGACCACGTTGAGCGTGGGACCGAACCAGGCGCCGGTGCCGGTGACCCCGAGCTGCCGGGCCAGGTCCTCGCCGCGGTACCGGGAGTGGGCGGTGATCTCGGCCAGCCGCGCGGTGGTCGCGTCGGCGAGCCGCCGAATCGTCATGCCGTCCGGCAGATGCAGGACCACGGGTGCGACGCCGGCCAGCAGCCCAGGGGTCGCGCGGGTCAGCGGGCTGCGGCGGGAAGCCGTGGGGAGGCTGAACACCACGTCGTCGCGGTCGGTCAGCTGCCGCTGGTAGGCGGCGAACGCCGACACGAGGAAGTGCGGGACGCGCAGACCCAGTTCGGCGCAGCGCGCGAGAACGGCGCCACGCAGGGCCTCGTCGACCGCGACCGTGCGCCGCCGTGAGGGCCGCTGCCGTTCGGGGCGGCGTTCGTCCTGGCGGTCACCGATCACGTCCGCGACCGAGTCCAGCCAGTACCGCTCGTCGGCGGCCCGGTCTGCGGACCGCCGGTACGCCTGGTCCCCGGCCACGACATCGGCCCAGGCACCGAAGTAACGCGGCCGGTGCTCGCCGGAGTACACCTCGGCCACGCGTTGCGTGAGCAGGTTGAACGAGAAGATGTCCGAGATCAGGTGGTGCGCCCGGTGGTACCACCAGTTCTCGCCGTCGGCGAGGTGCAGCAGCGTCCACCGCCAGAGCGGTGCCGTCCGGTGGTCGATCGGCCGGGCGCCGTCGGCGTGCATCCACGCCCGCGCCGCGGCCGCCGGATCGTTCTGCCCGCGGAGATCCACCACCGGCATGACGTCGGCGGGCAGTTCATCCGCGAATGCCTGCCATGGCGCACCGTCCGAGTGCTCGCCGAAGTACAGCCGATAGGCATCGGTCTCCCCGGCCACGACACGGGCGCTCGCGCGCAGGAGTTCCTCGTCGAGAGGACCGCGAAGCACCACGTACTGAGCAGGGTTGAACTCCGGAGCGTCCCCCGACAGCTCCGCCGACAACCACATGTCCACCTGCGCCGCGGTCAGCGAGTGCCGAACGCCAGGCGCACCCCCCTCGACCACTGAAACCGCTCCTCCGAAGTAAGAACCCGCCCCGCTACCACGGAGCACACACTGAGGTCGTAGATACAGCGAACGGAGGAGCACTCCGAAACACGGACTTGAACGACGCGATGCCCTACCGCGAATTCCAGGCACCATTTTCGTTCAACCGCAGCAAGCACCCACCCCGAAGAACCCCCGTGCCACCTGAAGTGGACTGACGCAGATTAACCAGGGCCACAACCAGCACGAATCCGCCGAACAGTCCAATTTTGATCATACAAACTTCATCAACCCACACATACACGCACGGGTAACCACCAGGTCATTTCGTCACGTCCCGCACTCGACCGGACACTCGTAGTGATCACCGAAGAAAAATACATCGACTTTCGGCCACTACACGACGACAACTTCATTTCGCAGGGCTTTGCACCACTCAAGGCCAAATGAGATGGCCGCTCGCTGAACGCCGCCTGGCCGCCACAATGTGCTATAGCCTTAAAATAAATACTTCCAATCGGACCGATAAGAAAAGCCGATCACGTTAGAGTCTCCGCATGCTGTTGGAGATCGTGGTGCGGACGGAGACCGGGGAACGGCACGTCCGCGTGTCCGCCGAGGAACTGGCCGGGCTGGTCGAGCGCATCGGCGGCGACGGAGACCGGTTCCTGGTGATCCAGCGGGTGCCGGACCTGCCCGACGTCTTCGCCCAGATCTGGCACGAGGCCGGCGGCGACTACTCGGTGGAGCACCGCGACGGCAGCGCCGACCGGCACTTCGAGACGACGGCCGAACAGCCCGCCACCGTGATCGCGGCGCTCACCGGCTGGGCCCGCCGGGAAGCCGGGTGGGACAGCGGTCTGTCCTGGTCGCCGCTGAACCTGCCGCCCGTACAGGAGGCGCCGCCACTCGACCTCGACGACAAGGAGCACGAGGAGTTGGAGACCCGCGTCCGCGAGTCGCTGGCCGGTGGCTACTGCTCCCGTGCCGAACTGGCCGAGCTCGCGGAGGAGTACCTGGTCACCGAGGACCGCCGACCGGTGTCCCGCGAGCAGGCACAGGCGCTGGCCGACCGGTTGTGGCTGGAACGGGTCGCGCAACAGCGGTCGTGGCAGGGCGAGACCGACCCCGAGCGGCTCACCCGCGCGTTCACCGCCCTGCAGCACAACGGCATCACCGCCCGCGAGAACTTCACCTGCTGCCGCGGTTGCGGCCAGGCGGAGATCGGCGCCGAGGCCGGGCCGGACGCCCGCGGGTTCGTCTACTTCCACTCGCAGTGCACGGAGTCCGCCGCGGCCGGTCACGGGCTGACGCTCCTCTACGGCGGCTTCGACGGCTCGTCCGAGACCACCACAGCCATCGGCGACGAGGTCGTGGCCGCCCTCGAAGCTGCCGGCCTGCACACTCGATGGGACCGCGACCCAGGCCGGTCGATCACGGTCACGCCGCTGGACTGGCGCCGCCGCCTGGTCGGCTGAATCCGCGGACAACAGCACGACAACCTCGCCACAACAGCACGGCGGTACTCCTTCATCGGCAGACCACAACCGATGGAGGACATGGTGAAAGCCAAACTGGCAACGGCGCTGGCGGGCTTGCTGGCGATCGCGGCGTTGATCGCACCGGCCGCGAGCGCCACGCCGTACCAACGTGACGTCTTCGTGCGCGACAACGTCAGCGACGTCGGCAACGAGCCCAGTGCCGGCAGCATCTACTACAGTCCGGACATCAGGGTGTGCTCGACGCCGGTCTTTTGCGCGGTGTCCCAGAACCCGGTCGTGGGCGTCAACAACTACGTGTTCGTCACGTTGAGACGCAAGCCGGGTGGCATCGGCTTCGTGGACGGCAACCTCCACCTGTACCGCAGCAACCTCGGCGGCGGCACGGCGTGGCCGGGCGGCTGGACCTACATCGGCACCGCCGGCTCGTCCGTGCCGGTCGGCGGTACCACCGTCATGATCACCTGGCCCGGCTGGAACGTGCCCGGCCCCGCGCACTTCTGCCTGCTCGCCCGCTGGGTGTCGAACGCCGACCCGATGACGTTCGCCGAGGGCGCCAACACCCAGCAAAACGCGCAGCGGAACAACAACATCGCGTGGCGCAACGTCGACTCCGTGCGGGTCCGCCCGTTCGAACCCATCCGCGTGCCGTACACGATCGGCAACCCGGAGCGCACCGACGCCAGGCAGAACCTGATCTTCGAGCAGCCCCGGCCGTTCGCCGGCACCGCGACGATCGACCTCGGCCAGGAGCTCACGGCACGCTGGAAGGCCGCCGGCGGAAGGCTCACCGGCGTGAAGCAGGTCGGTGAGACGCAGTTCCAGCTCGTCGACACCAAGGCGAGCATCGACGGGCTGGTGCTCAAGGGCGACGAGCGGATCGAGACGGCGCTGACGTTCGCGACCGACAGGGAGGCCGGTCCGGCCGAGCTGCACGTGCGCCAGGTCGACGTCCAGGGCACGGATCTCGGTGGAGCGCAATACCTGATCAACGAGAAGGACTGAGTATCAACCGCGGTGGGTCCGTCTCCGTTGTTCGGAGACGGACCCACCGAAAGGGTTGTCAATGAAGACCATCATGGTGCTGTTGCTGCTTCTGCTGGGGATCGTGCCCGCACACGGAGCAGCGGACTGCGAGCCGCCGGACTGCCCGGACGTCGTGGACGCGATAGACGGGCCCGTGCACGAGTCGGCGGACTCGTACACGGCGGTCCTGAAACTGCGCGACGGCAAGGCGAAGCAGAACATCGAGGTGACGTACAGGTTCGTCGACGGCACCGCGAAGCTCGGTGAGGACTACCAGGCCGCGCCACGCGGAACGGTCACCATCAAGGCGGGCGAGAGCCAGGCCGGCGTGCCGTACAAGGTGCTGCGCGTGACGGAGCAGCAGAAGAAGTTCACGCTGGAGATCACGTCGGTGCAGCCTGGCCAGATCGGCAAGCGCGTCGCCGTGTTCACGATCGCCGGCAGGAAGTGAACAGGGTGACGGCCTGAGCCCAGTGCCGTGCGGCCTCGGTCCACCGCCCGCTCCGGCCCTCCAGGCCGGCGAACGTGCGGTGGACCTGGGCCAGCTCGAACTCGTCGGGCGCCTGGGTCCTGGCCGTCAGCGCGGCCGCGAGGTGGTCACGGGCGGCGGTGAGGTCGCCGAGCGCGAGGTCGGCCTCGGCCAGCTCGCGCAACGTCGACGCCTCGCGGTGCCCATCACCGAGAGCGCGGCACACCACGAGCGCGCCGCTCAGGCATTCCCTTGCCACCGCGGGATCTCCGAGCGCCAGCTGCGTCACGCCGAGGCCTGTCAACGCGTCGGCTTCGAAGCGGTGGTCGGTGATCTCGCGGCTGATCCGCAGCGCGTCACCGAAGAAGCGCAGCGCCGGTTCGAGGTCGGCCAACTGGTGGAAGGCGTTGCCGAGCGACATCAGCGTCGCCGCCTCCAGCCGCGGGTTCTCCTTGGCGCGGAACGTTTCCAGGGCCGCGAACAACGGTGAGGCCGCCAGGTCCGCCTTGCCCATCCGGACGTAGGTGTAGCCGAGGTTGCGGCGGGCCAGCGCCACGCCCACCTCGTCCCCCGCCGCGCCGTGCACCTCCATCGCCGCGCGGTAGGACTCCAGCGCCAGGTCGAACTGCCGCAGCTCGGAGTGCGCGTTGGCGATGTTGTTGTGCAGCCGTGCTTCCCCGCGCAGGTCGCCGGCCTCGCGCACCAGGACGAGCGCTTGCCGTTGCACCACCATGGCTTCGGCGATGCGGGAGGTCATCTGCAACGCGATGCCCTGTCCCCGCAGCATCTCGGCCTCGGCTCGTTGGTCACCGATCGCGCGGGCGGCCTTCACGGCGTGCTCGCACTGTTCCACGCGCGCCGCCCAGTTGCCGCGTGCCTCGAAGTAACTCGTCAGCAGGTATGCCAGTTGCCACGTCTCGCGGTGCAGGCCCAGCCGTGCCGCCATCCGGATCACGTGCAGCACGTTGTCGCGTTCGGCGTCTAGGTAGGCGAGCACCTCGACGCGGTCGGCGGCGAACGGGAGGTCGTCGCAGTGCGGCCGGGTCACGAGGTCGTGGCGCGGGTTGAGGACCTCCCCCGCCGCGTGGGCGATCGTGAGATAGCGGTCGAGCAGGCGCTCCACCCCGTCACCGAGGTCGCCGCTCTGCCGGGCGAACAGCCGGATCAGGTCGTGCAGCGCGTACCGGCCGTTGCCCATCTCGCTGACGAGGTGCGACGCCACGAGTTCGTCGAGACCCGGCCCCATCGCGTCGGCGAGGTCGGCGGGGAAGTTCGCCCCGGGATGTTCGCCGAGCACGCGGAACAGCCGGGCCGCCTGCGAACTGAGCGTGCGGTGCGCGCTGGCGAACACGGTGCGGACCGTGCGGTCGTCCCCGTCGACCGTCAGCACGTCCAGCGGGTCGTTGCGGGTCAGCTCGCGGACGAGGTCGGCGATCCGCCTGCCCGGCCGGATCGCGAGCCGTGCGGCCGCGATGCGCAACGCCAGCGGCAGCCGTCCACAGTGGACTACCAGGTCCGCGGTCGCGGCGGACTCCGCGCTCACCCTGGGCTCGCCGAGGATGTCGGCCAGCAGGTCACGCGCCTCCGGTTCGCTGAGCAGGTCGAGGCTCACCGTGTGCACGGCGTGGCGCGTGCCGAGCGCGGAGAGCGCGTCGCGGCTCGTGATCAGCAGCAGGTTCCCCTGGTCGCCGGGCACGAGCGGCAGCACGTCCCGTGCGCGGCGGACGTCGTCGAGCAGAATGAGAACACGCTTGCCGTGCAACAGGGTCCGGTACAGCGCGGCCGGATCGGCGGGGACCCGGTCCGCGGGAACGCCGAGGCTGTGCAGCATCTCGGTCAGCGCCTGAGCGGGCGTGAGGCGTTGCAGGTCCAGGAACACCTGCCCGTCCGGGAAGCGGTCGGCCACGCGCCGCGCCCACTCGACGGCGAACGTGGTCTTGCCGACCCCCGCGACACCGGACACCACGACGATCGGCGGCAGGCCGGCGAGGGCGGCGAACTCGGCCTCGCGGCCGGTGAAGTGCCCGGCGCGGGCCGGCAACTGGGCGGGTTTCGCGCTGTGCAGCACGGGATCGCGGCGCAGGATCGCGGTGTGCAGCGCGAGGAGGTCAGGCCCGGGATCGACGCCCAGTTCGTCGGCGAGCCGGTCTCTGAGTCTTCGGAACACCTCCAGCGCGTCGGCGTGCCTGCCGTCGCGGTGCAACGCCCGCATCAGCAGGCCGACGAGCCGTTCCCTGGTCGGATGGCCGACCACCAGCCGTTCCAGCTCCTCGATCGCGTTCGGCCGGTCGAGCCGGTCACCCCAGTACGCCTCCAGCGCGGCGATCCGCTGCTCCCGCAACCGATCGATCTCCGCGCGGCCCCACCCGAACAGCTCGGTGCCCGCGAGCGGCTCGCCGCGCCACAGGCTCAGGTCCCTGGTCCGGTCGAACGCCGCCGCGTCGACGGACGCGTCGAGCTGGTACCCGCCCGGCTTGGTCATCAGCGCGCCGGGCATCCCGCAGTCGGCGAGAGCCTGCCGCACGCGCGCCACGTGGCTGTGCAACGACCTCACGGCCGTGCGCGGCGGATCGTCTCCCCACAGCACGTCGACGAGACGGTCGACGGCGACCGGCGTGCCCGCGTGCAAAGCGAGCACCGCGACGATGCTGCGCTGCCGGGCACCGGTCAGCACCGCGCGGCCGTGCGGGCCGCACACCTCGACCGGCCCAAGGATCTTTACCTCGCCACCTGTTCGCCGCACATCGCGTTACGTTAGCCCGCTCAATTGCCTGGTGGCAGCGCTGATCGTGGGACGGAACCGGCAATTCGCCGCGGCCGCACGAGGTGGCGTCCGCGACCCGGCACTGGTCCGAACCACCGCCGTCGGCTAGAAAGCCCAGGAAGTTTCTGTTATCGCCGGACGCAGGGGACATCTCCTGGTCAGAGGACCCCGGACCGGCAAGTGAGGTGGGCATGGCAGCACCGGAGGAACCCGGCGTCGCGACGGTGGTGGCCGCGCGCGACGGCGACCAGCGCGCGTTGGACGACCTGGTGAGCGGGTACCTGCCCCTGGTCTACAACATCGTCGGGCACGCGCTCGGCGGGCACGCGGACACCGACGACGTGGTCCAGGAGACCATGCTGCGCGCCGTGCACGGGCTGCCGGGGCTGCGCGATCCCGCCGGGTTCCGGTCGTGGCTCGTCGTGATCGCGATGAACCAGATCCGCCTGCGGCACCGCGAAAGTCAGCGCGTGCCGGTCACCGGTCCGGTCCCGCAGGACGTCGCCGACCCCGGCGCGGACTTCGTCGACCTCACGATCATGCGCCTGCAGCTGTCCGGGCAGCGCCGCGAGGTCGTCGCGGCCACGCGGTGGCTCAGCGAGGACGAGCGCGAACTGCTGTCGCTGTGGTGGCTGGAGGCGGCCGGGCGGCTGACCCGCACGGAGGTAGCCGACGCGCTGGAACTGACGCCGCAGCACACCGCCGTGCGGGTGCAGCGGGTCAAGGCCCAGCTCGACGCCGCGCGCATCGTCGTGCGGACGCTGGAACGCACGCCGCGCTGTCCCGACCTGGCCGAGGTCGTCGCCGAGTGGGACGGCGCCGCCAGCCCGTTGTGGCGCAAGCGGATCGCCCGGCACAGCCGGGAGTGCGTCCGCTGTGAGCGGTGCGGGTACGACCTGGCGGCGGTCGAAGGGCTGCTCGCCCGGCTGCCGCTGGTGCCGCTGCCCGCCGCGTTCGGGTTCGGGTTCGAGCCGTCCACGCTCGTCGTCTCCCCGGTCAGCACGACCCCGGCCACCGGCGGCAAGATCGGCCTGTTCCTCAAGGGCACGCTGGCCAAGTCGATCGCGGCCGCGGCGGCCACGGTTCTGATCGCAGGCGTCGTGGTCGCCGTGCTGCCGTCCGGCGAGGAACCGGTCGCACGGGCGATCCCGGCCGTCACCCAGACCACGTCCACACCACCGTCTCCCACCAGCGCTCCCCCGTCGTCGGCCTCGTCCTCCGCGCCACCCTCGACGTCGACGGCCGTGCAGCCCCCACCGCCCGCCGTTCCCGTCACGGCGTCGGTGAAGAAGGGCGTCAGCACCTGGAACTTCGACGGCGTCGGCAAGGCGCTCACGGACGTCCGCGCGGGCTGGTACTACAACTGGGCGGCGCAGACCGACGGCATCGCGACGCCGCCGAACGTCGAGTTCGTGCCGATGATCTGGGGCACGAAGTTCACCGACGACGCGACCCTCGCCCGCGCCAAGGCGAACGGCAAGGTGCTGCTCGGGTTCAACGAGCCGGACTTCCCCGAGCAGGCGAACATGACCCCGGAACAGGCGCTGGACCTGTGGCCGAAGCTCGCGGCGACCGGTCTGCGGCTCGGCAGCCCCGCCGTCGCGCACAGCGGGGACAAGGCGGGTGGCTGGCTCGACCGGTTCATGACCGGCGCGGCCCAGCGTGGTCTTCGCGTCGACTTCATCGCGGTGCACTGGTACGGCTCGGACTTCAGCGACGCGGCCGTCGGTCACCTGAAGAACTACCTCGAAGCGGTGCACGCGCGGTACGGCAAACCCGTGTGGCTCACCGAGTACGCGCTCATCGACTTCTCGGGTGGCACGGCTCGCTTTCCGACCCAGGCCCAGCTCGCAGCGTTCGCCCTCGGCTCCAGCGCGATGATGGAGGGCCTCCCGTACGTCGAGCGCTACGCCTGGTTCGCGCTGCCCGCCGAGAAGCCCGGCACCGGCCTCTACGCCCCTGGCGGCACCCCGAACGAGGCGGGGAAGGCGTACCGCGAGGCGGGCTGAGCTGGTCGTGGTCGAGAATCACGGCGTGACCTCACGTCTGCTGGTCTCCGGGAGCACCGGAGGCGCCGTCGCCGAACTGGTGATCCCGGCACTGCTGCTGCGCACACCCAACGTGGCGTGGTCGCAGCTCGTCCACATCTACGTGCCGCGAAGCCCGACCGTCGCGTTCAGCGGCCGTGACCTCCGCTCGCCCGGCATCGCCAAGGCCACCGAGCTGGCCCTTGAAGCCGGTTTCGAGCCGGTGGTCCGGTCGCCGGGCGGGCGGATGGTCGCCTACGACAGCGGCGCCGTCGTGATCGACCACCTCGACGCCACCACGGACATCCGCCAGGCCGGCCGCTCGACCTTCGCCGCGAACGCCGACAGCCACGTCCGGGTGCTGCGCGGACTCGGCGACGTCGACGCGCGCATCGGTGAGGTGGACGGCGAGTACTGCCCCGGCGAGTTCAGCATCAACGTCGAGGGCGACACGAAGGTCGTGGGCTCGGCGCAGCGCGTCACCGCCACCGGTTCCCTGTTCAGCACGGTCGTGCAGGTTGCCGTCTCGGACCGGGTGCGCGCGGTGATCACGGACGTGTCGGAGGCGCTCGGCTACGACCTGCGGCAGAGCTCCATCGCGGGCCTGGCCGACTACGTCCCCGCGCTGACCGCCGACGACGTCGCCGCGGCGTTCGTCGCGGACTACCGCGACCGGCTCGCCATGACCGACGGACAGCTGCCGGCCGAGATCGTGGCGCACGCGTCGACCGCCACGCCGGACGGCACGTCGTCCTTCCACGTCGACGACTGGACGCGGGCGCACCCGGTGCTAGCTTGAATCGCGTGAAGATCATCCGTGACGTGCTGCAGGATCTCTACACCCGCCGGCTCCGCAGGCAGCTGCGACACGCGCCGCTGCCGAGGCACGTCGGGATGATCATGGACGGCAACCGGCGCTGGGCCAGGCAGGAAGGCCTGGCCAACGCGAGCCTGGGCCATCAGCACGGCGCCGAGCACGTGCAGGACGTCATGGCCTGGTGCGAGGACATCGGCGTCCACCACATGACCGTGTACCTCGCGTCGGCCGACAACCTGCACAAACGCGACGACGACGAGACGCGGTTCCTCCTGGACGTCATCGAGCGGATCGTGGTCCGCAGGGCCGTCGAGTCGGACCGCTGGCAGGTGCACGTCGCCGGCCGCCTGGACCTGCTCCCGGACTCCACCAGGAACGCGCTCAAGCTCGCCGTCGAAGACACCCGGGACCGTGCCGCGGAGTTCCACCTGACCATGGCCGTGGGCTACGACGGCCGTCACGAACTGGTCGACGCGGTGCGCTCCCTGCTCGACGACAAGGCCACCACCGGGACGAGCCTCGAGGAACTGGCCTCGTCGCTGACCGCGGACGACATCTCGCGACACCTGCACGGCACCGGGCGGCCCGATCCCGACCTGGTGATCCGCACCAGCGGTGAGGTGCGCATGTCCGGTTTCCTGCTGTGGCAGGCGGCCTACGCGGAGCTGTACTTCTGCGACGTCCACTGGCCCGGCTTCCGGCACCTCGACTTCCTGCGCGCGCTGCGCTCGTACGCCGCCAGGCACCGCCGCCGCGCCGCGTAGTTTCACCGGCGTTACGTCGGGTATGTACGAATTCGTGACTGTCGATTCCGCAGAACTGCTCGCCGAGGGCTACACCGCCGAGTTCCCGGACGCCGACGAGCCTGTCCTGCGCGACGCGCACGGACGCGAGGTGCTCACCTGGCGGGAGAACTACCCTTTCACCGAACGGATGCCCCGCCCCGAGTACGAGCGGCTCAAGCGGCTGCTGCAGATCGAGTTGCTGAAGCTGCAGCACTGGGTCGCCGAGACCGGGCAGCGCCTCGTCATCCTCTTCGAGGGGCGTGACGCCGCCGGCAAGGGCGGCACCATCAAGCGGTTCACCGAACACCTCGACCCTCGCGGCGCGCGCACGGTCGCCCTCGACAAGCCGGGCGAACGGGAACGCGGCGAGTGGTACTTCCAGCGCTACGTCCGTGAGCTGCCCACCGCCGGAGAGATCGTTCTGTTCGACCGGTCCTGGTACAACCGCGCCGTCGTCGAGCACGTCATGGGGTACTGCACCAAGGCCGAGTACGACCTGTTCATGCAGCAGGCGCCGGAGTTCGAACGCATGCTCGTCGAGGACGGCATGCTGCTGGTGAAGCTGTGGTTCTCGGTGTCGCGCCAGGAACAGCGGACCCGGTTCGTCATCCGCCAGATCGACCCGGTGCGGCAGTGGAAGCTCAGCCCCAACGACATCAAGTCGCTGGACCGCTGGGACGACTACACCGAGGCCAAGGTCGCCATGTTCCGCTCCACGGACACCGAGATCGCGCCGTGGACGGTGGTCAAGAGCAACGACAAGAAACGGGCCCGCATCGAGGCCATGCGCAGCGTCCTCGCCCGCTTCGACTACGCCGACAAGGACTCCGGCGTGATCGGCACCCCGGACGTGCGCGTCGTCGGCGCCGCCGCGACGTTGCTGGAGGAGGGCGAGGACGACACCGCGCTCAGCCCCACCCCCATCGCCCCCCACGCGGAGCACGGCCCGGGACTTCATCCCTGACTGGGGGCAGCCCCACCACGACGACTCGGGTACGCCCCAGTGATCATCAGCGCCGACGCCGGTTGACTGCCCGCATGACCTCACCGTTGTCCAGGCGCACCGCCCTGCGCGGCGCCGCCATCGCCGCCGCGGCCACCGTCGCCACTCCGGCCGCCTCGCAGGCCGCCGAGTCCCGAGGCGAGGAAGTCCGCGACTCCTTCACCGTGCGCGACAACCGGGGCCGGCAACGGGTGCTCGCGGACACGAGGCGCCCGCCCGTGCTCATCGGTGGCAAGGTGATCCCGGCCGATCAGCGCCAGGGACCCGAGCGCGGCACCTATCTGATCTTCAACGACGAGAACGGCGACGAACGGGGCGGCGTCGTCGCCGGGGCGTCGGCGGCCAGCTTCTCGCTCGACTACGTCAACGCGCAGGCACTCACGCTCGGCACCACGTGGCAGGGCGAGCACGGCGCGACGGCGTTGTTCTTCAAGCAGATGCCGGACCCCCGGTTGCCCGTCGAGCAGACCCCGCCGATGCCGACCAGGGTCGAGCTGGTCTGGTCCACGGCGGACGGAGCGGTGCTCGCGCTCAACGACTCGAAGGGCCGGCCTCGCATCCTGATCTCGGTCGACGCACAGGACGTTCCGAGCATTCGCGTGCTGGACGACCACGGCGCCGTGATCGCCAGCCTGCCCTGACCAGGGTGAAGCGAGTGACGCCGGAGTGCTGGTTCTGCGGGCGGACCGCCCACCACCGGGGGCACGACCGCGCCATCGGGTTCCACAAGAACGTCGACACCGGCCTCACCCGCTGGGTCGTGGTGATCCGCACGAGGTGGCAGAGCGACGTCGTGCTCGTGCCACGCTGCGCCCGCTGCCACACCGGCCACATGATCGAACAGCTCGCCCTGGTGCTCGCCATCGCGGCGGTGATCGCGTACGCGGCCAGTGGTCAGCTGGACCACCTGCTGGTAATCACGTCCGGCGAGAAGAGTGGCGCGGCGATCTGGGCGGCGGTGGCGTTGCTGCCCGCCGCCGCGTGGATCGCGATCCGGCAGGCCTGGTTGCCGTTCGGCAGGCTCGCACCTCGCCGCCTGCGGTACGCCCGGCAGCACCCGGACGTCGTGCGGCACCGGGAGGAAGGCTGGCGGTTCCGGCCAGGGCCGTTCCCCTACTGGGGGTTTCCGGAGGGCACGGTTCCGCTGCCGCCGTCCCATCGGATCGGCGGCGTCGTCCTGACGGTGCTCGCCGCCGCCAGCTTCGTCGCGACCATCGTCATCTACTTCCGGGGCAGCAGCGAACTGGCCGGAGGATTTCTGGCTGCCACGGCCGGCCTCGGCTTCCTCGCGACGAAGGTGAACCCCGAGGCCTGACCCGGCGACTGGCAGGATCAGCCCATGCGCGTGCTGCTTCCCTTGCCCGACCAGGACTTCGACGTCACCGAGGTGGCGGTACCGTGGCGGGTGCTCACCGACGCCGGGCACGAGGTCGTCTTCGCGACCGAACGCGGTGGCACCGCGCCCCAGGCCGATCCGTTGCTGCTGAGCGGTGTCGTGTTCGGCAAGCTCGGCGCCGAGGCCGAACCGAAGGCGTTCTACCGCGACCTGCTCGACTCCCCCGCCTACCGCGCGCCGGTCGCGTGGGGGTCGGTGGTGCCGGAGGAGTTCGACGGGCTGGTGTTGCCCGGCGGGCACGCGCCCGGCATGCGGCAGTACCTCGGGTCCGTGGAACTCCAGCAGGTCGTCGCGCGGTTCTGGGCGTTGCGGCGGCCGGTCGGCGCGATCTGTCACGGCGTGCTGGTGCTCGCCCGCGCCGGAGTGCTGGACGGGCGGCGCACCACCTGTCTGCCGAAGTACATGGAACGGGCCGCGTACTTCTCGACGGCGTGGCTGCGCGGGCGGTACTACCGGACCTACCCCGCGTACGTGCAGGACGAGGTCGTGGCGTCGGGCGCGCTGTTCGAGCGCGGGCCGGTCGAGCTGAGCAGGCGCGGCACCGCCACCGACGACGGGCCCGCGTTCGTGGTGCGGGACGGCGACTACGTGTCGGCGCGCTGGCCGGGCGACGCGTACCTGTTCGCGAGGACGTTCGCCGAACTCCTCGGCTGACGGTCACCCGTCCAGGTCGGACGGTCGCACGCACGGTGTCATTTCTTCACCACTTCGCACCGCAACAGGTGATTTCCGGCTTCAGCGACACCACCGCGTCTCGGAACGGGTACTCCACCCGCAGATCTTCCGAGCGGGAGGAACAATGCTGGAGAAAGCAGGCAAAGTACGGGGAATTCTGCCGATAGTGGCGCTTCTCTTCGGTCTCACCGCCCCCACGGGCGAGGCCGCACCCGTGGCACGCACCCGGTCTTTCTGGCTGCACCTCAACAGCACGCCGGTGGACGACGCCACGATCACCACCGAGGCCAAACGCCGCGCGCACGTCGTGCTGAACGCGTGGGAGGGCGATCTCCTGCGCAAGCTCAAAGCCGCGAATCCCAACGTCAGGGTGTACGTCTACAAAGACCTCTCGTCCACGCGGTCCTACGCGTGCAAACAGGGCAAGGACGACGCCGATCTGCCCACCGGACTGGGTTATTGCGCCGTCCGCGCGTCCAATCCGGACTGGTTCCTCAAAGGACCGGACGGAGAGGAACTCTCCTACGCCGGCTACGAAGGCCACGAACAGATGGACGTCGGAAATCCGGGCTACCGCAAAGCCTGGGTCAGCAGCGTCGTGACGAGCGCCAAATCCACGGGGTTCGACGGCGTGTTCCTCGACAACGCTCTGTACACCTGCGACGCCCACCATCCCGGCGTGTGCCCGGTGAAGTATCCGGACAACGCGTCGTTCCAGGAGGCCTACAAGGGCATGCTCGCCGAGATCCGGACCGGCTTCACGGCCGCGGGACTGCTCTCGGTCGCGAACCTGACCAACGCACGCCTGCACGCGGGCGGCTGGGAAGCGTACGGCGCCTACCTCGACGGCGGGTTCGACGAGTGGTGGCTGACGTTCTCCAGCGACCGGCTGCTGGAGGACTACCCGGAGGGCTGGCGCAGGCAGGTCGCCGAGATCGCCGCCAACGAGACGAGCGGCAAGATGACCTGGGTGCAGCCGCACTTCGACGCGGGCGACACGAAGGCCTTCCGGTACGCGCTGGCCAGCCTGTTCATGACGACCAACGGACACGCCTCGATCGCCGAGATCGCCAAGACCGACGGCTACGCGGGACCGACGCCGTGGCACCCCGAGTACGACTGGAACCTCGGGCACCCGGCCGGCGCCTACCGGGCGATCGCGGACAAGGTCTACCGCAGGGACTTCACCTGCGGCATGGCGCTGGTCAACGCCAACCCGACCGGCAGCCCCGAGACCGCGGTCTCGCTCAACCGCACCTACCAGGACCACGACGGCAAGTCCGTCACCTCGGTCAGCCTGCCCGGCACCACCGGCGTGCTGCTGCGGGCGAACTGCTGAGGGTCAGGCCCCGGTGATCACGGCGAGCAGCATGCGGAGCTCGGCTTCGGCGGCGTGCGGGGCGTCGGTCTGGATGAAGACCGATCGGGCCAGGGCGGTGCCGATCAGCACGAGCGTGAGGACGTCGACCTGCGCGGCGTCGATGCTCCCGGCCACCTCCCCGCGGCGAGCGGCTGCGGCGATGAGGGCGCCCAACTGCTCGCGGACCGCGAGGTAGACGTCGTCGTGCAGGATCTGCCGCAGCTCCGGATCGTGCGCGGCCTGGCCCATCAGCGACAGCAGCGCGGGGCCGGTGGCCGCTTCGAGGATCCTGCGCTTGCGCGCCAGGAGCTCCCGGACGTCGCCTTCGAGGGCGCCGGTGTCGATCCCGCTCAGTTCGGCCTGGGTGATGTGCCGGGCCACGGCTCCGGCCAGTGCCTGCTTGGACGGCCAGCGGCGGTAGAGGGACGCGGTGGAGGCGCCGGCCCGCCGGGCGACCTCGGTGGTCGTGAACGCGGCCCAGCCCGACTCGTTCAGGACCTCGATCGCCGCGGTGATCAGGGCCGCGTCCACCCTCGGGTCCTTCGGGCGCCCCTGCGCGGCCTTCGTCGTCACCCGGTCCACTGTACCGGTCGAGAAACGAAAAGGATCTGTTTCGGAATGCGCTAGGGTGGGGGCATGCCCACGACGACAGGTGCCATCCCCGCGCTCGTGTCCGACGCACGCAAGGTCTTCGAGTCCGGCGCCACCCGCTCCCCCGCCGCCGCCCTCCAGACGTTGCGCGCGCTGGTCACCGAGAACCAGCAGGAGTTCGAGGCCGCCCTGTGGAGCGACCTGCACAAGGGCGCCGGCGAGGCGCAGCTGACCGAGATCGGCGTGGTGCTGGCGGAGATCAACCACACGCTGCGCCACCTGCGGAGGTGGACCCGTTCCCGGCGCGGCCCGGTGCCTCTCGCGCTGTGGCCGGCGCGGGCGCGGCTGGTGTCCGAACCGCTCGGCGTGGTGCTGGTGATCGCGCCGTGGAACTACCCGGTGCAACTCCTGCTCGACCCGCTCGTCGGCATCCTGGCCGCGGGCAACACGGCCGTCCTCAAGCCGAGCGAACTGGCGCCGGCGACGTCCGCGCTGATCGCGAGGCTCGTGCCCGCGTACTTCCCCGACGGCGCCGTGCGCGTGGTCGAGGGCGGCGTCGAGGAGACCACCGAACTCCTGGCCCAGCGGTTCGACCACATCGTCTTCACCGGCAGCGGCGCGGTGGGCCGGATCGTGATGCGGGCCGCGGCCGAGCACCTGACCCCGGTGACGCTGGAGCTGGGCGGCAAGTCGCCTGCCTGGTTCGACGACGACGCCCACCTCGACCAGGCCGCACGGCGCCTGGTGTGGGCGAAGTTCACCAACGCCGGCCAGACCTGCGTCGCCCCCGACTACGTGATGACCACGCCGGACCGGGTTCCCGCGCTCGTCGAGGCGTTCCGCAGGGCGATCGAGGACCTGTGGGGCTCCGATCCGAGGGCGAGCGAGAACTACGGCCGCATCGTCAACGAACGGCAGTTCGACCGACTCGTGTCCCTTTTGGACGGCACGGACGTCGTGGTCGGCGGCGAGCACGACCGTTCCGAGCGGTACATCGCACCCACGGTCGTCGTCACCGAAGGCCGTGCCGTCGGTCCGGACGCGACTCATCCGGTGCTGCGCGAGGAGATCTTCGGCCCGATCCTGCCGATCGTCGCGGTCGAGTCGGCCGAGCGGGCGATCGACGTCGTCAACGACTGGGACAAGCCCCTCGCGCTGTACGTGTTCAGCTCGTCGGCCCGCACCCGCCGCCTGTTCGAGCGACGAACGTCGTCCGGTGCGGTGGTCCACGACGCGGGCCTGATCCACGTGGCCGCGACCGGCCTGCCGTTCGGCGGGGTCGGCGCCAGCGGAATCGGCGCGTACCACGGCCCCTACTCGTGGCGTGCCTTCTCGCACCTCAAGCCCGTGCTGCGCAAGCCGCTCGCGCTCGACACGCTCCGCCTGGCCCAGCCACCGTTCACCGGCCTGGGCGCGCGTCTCGCCCAACGCCTGATGCGCCGGGGCTGACGTCGGTCCGCAGGCGGGCGTGCAGGTGCATGTCGTGCCAGCCGTCCGCGTGCCGTCCGGACCCCCGCAACGTCCCCTCGGCCGGGAACCCGAGCTTGCCGGCCACGCGGCACGACGCCGTGTTGGCCGTCGAGTGCTCCAGCGAGACCCGGTGCAGGCCAAGGGTTTCGAATGCCCAGTCGGTCAGGGCCTGTGCGGCGCGAGCGGCGATCCCGGCGCCGCGGGCGTCCGGCAACACCCAGTAGGACAGGGCCGCCGACGCTTCGTGCAGCGAGAGGTTCCGCAGACCGGTCTGGCCGACCGGTTCGTCGTCGCGGCTGATCGCCCAGCTGGCGGCCGTCCTGTCGTCCCAGCGCACCGGCCAGCCCGCGATCCAGTCACGGGCTTCGTCGCGCGTGTCCATCCGCCGCACGTGCCACCGTTGGATTTCGGTGCAGTTGAAGGCTTTCAGCACGGCGTCGGCGTCGCTTTCCCGCCACGGACGCAAAATCAGCCTGTCGCCGGCGTCGATGTCCGGTTGCATCACCGGCCATCCGCCTTCCGCTCGCGGAACGCGATCATGTTCATCCGGTTGCCGCACCGCACGCTGCAGAACCGCTTGAGGCCGTTGCGGGACAGGTCGAGCAGGAGGCCTTCGCAGTCGTCCGCGGCGCAGACCCGCAGGCGGTCCGTCTCGTTCATGCGGATCACGTCGATGAGGGCGAGCGCGGCCTCCACCCGCATCCGTTCGGCGAGCGGCGAGCTGGGCTCGGTGGCGTGCATGTGCCAGTCGAGGTCGTCGTGCCGCACGAGGTGGGGCAGCGCTTTGGCGTCGCGCAGCATCTTGTTGACGGCTTCGACGGCGTCGTCGCGCTCGAGTGACCACACGCGCCTGAGCAGCGCGCGGGTCCGATGGACGTCCTTCAGCTCTGCCTCGTCACCGTCGATGCGGCCCGTGTAGTGGAACTGGCCGAGCAGCGCCTGCAACTGCGCGACGGTGCCGAGCTCGTCCTCGCTGGTCCGCGACGCTGACGGGTCGGTGTTGCACAGCGCTACGACGAACGCCAGCGACTCCTCCGTGTCAGGGGCAAAACGCAAATTGACTCCTTACCGAGACCGGCCTAGCGTCAGGGGTATCAGGCAGATTAGGCCATGACATCGTTCGGAGCCGGGAGGCAACCATGGGGAGTCCGTCGAAGTCCACCGGCCTGATCGCGGCCGCGGTCTCGTTCATCTCGTTCGGCACCTCGGGCGCGTTCGTCAAACCCCTGCTGGAGGCCGGCTGGTCCCCCGCCGCCGCCGTCACGGCCCGCGCGCTCACCGCCGGGCTGGTGCTGCTGCCGTTCGTGATCGTCCTGATGCGCGGCAGATGGGCTCTGTTGTGGCAGGCCCGCTGGCCCGTGCTGGGCATGGGCCTGGTCGGCGTGGCGATCACCCAGGTCCTCTACTTCGCCGCCATCCAGCGGATCCCGGTCGCGACGGCGCTGCTCATCGAGTTCCTCGCGCCGCTCATCCTGGTCGGCTTCACCTGGGCGGTCAGCCGGAAGACGCCCGCGCCGGTCGTCCTGGTCGGCTCGGTGCTCGCGGTCGGCGGTCTCGTGCTCGTGATCGGCCCCGGCGCGATCCAGGCCGTGGACCCGATCGGCCTCGCGGCCGCGTTCGGCGCCGCGATCGGCTGCTCCGTCTACTTCGTGGTCGCCGCGCGCCCCAACAACGGCCTACCGCCGGTGGCGCTGGCCGGGGCCGGACTGCTGCTGGCCGCGCCCGTCCTGGCCATCGTGGGCGCGACGGGTCTGCTGCCGTTCACCGCCACGTTCGGCGACGTGCCCCTGTTCGGCACTCCCACGGCCTGGTGGGTGCCGCTGCTCGTCGTCGCGGTCGTCGGCACGGCGCTGGCCTACGCGAGCGGCATCACCGCCTCCGGGATCCTCGGGTCGCGGCTCGCGTCGTTCATCGCCCTGCTGGAGGTCGTCTCGGCCTCGCTGTTCGCCTGGCTCCTGCTGGGCGAGGGGCTCGCGCCGTTGCAGCTGCTCGGTGGCCTGCTGATCCTCGGCGGCATCGCGTCGGTCCGGGCCGAACGGCAGAAGGTGGAACCCGTCGTCGCACCGGCGATGGTCTAACGGCGTGGTCGGCCGTACCTGCTCGGAGTCACCCCGAACCAGCGCCGGAACGCGTGGATGAAGCTCGCGGCCTCGGCGAAACCGAGCTGGTCGGCGACCGCCTCGACCGACATCTCGCCGCGCGCGAGAAGCCGGACGGCCCGCTTCGCCCGGACCTCGTCCAGCAGTGCCTGGTAGCTCGTGCCGGACGTCGCCAGCCGGCGGCGCAGGGTGCGCGGACTGATGCCCAGCGCGCGGGCCACGACCGGCATCGTCTCCTGGAACCTCGCCGAGGACTCGAGCAGCCGCCGCACCTCCTGGGAGACCCCGGGGCTCTCCCTGCGGCGGGTGGCGAGCGCGCGGCACTGCTCCTCGCACGCCGCCGTCGTCTCCGGACTCGCGAGCCGGAGCGCCTCGGTCAGCACGGCGACGTCCACAACGGACCGATCGGTGTCCGCCCCGAACCGCGGGCGGACACCGAAGACCTCCTGGTGCTCGCGCACGTCCTCGGGTGGTGCGTGCCTGAAGTCGACGCCCAGCACCGGCACGGCACCGGTCATCAGCTCCCCCACGACGGTGTGGATCGCGGCGAGGTCCCGTTCGACGAGGAACGCGGCCACGTCGCCCGGCACCGCGCCGGCGTCGAGCGCCAGCACCAGCCGGTCGCCGTCGATCACGGCGGACGGCGCGGTGAACGCGAAGCTGAGATCGAGGTAGCGCAGGGCGGTGGTGATCGCGTCCTGCAGGGTCGCCGCGCTGAGGAACGCGTAGCCCAGCACGCCGAACGTCGTGGCGTGGTAACGCCGTCCGACGGCGACGCCCGCGTGCGGCAGCCGGGCGGCGAGGTTGCGCACGACCGTGAGCTCCTGGTGGGCCTCGATCTCGGCGACCGGGTCGGCGAGCAGGGCCGGGTCGAGGTCGCTGCCCTGGAGCAGGCCGTCCAGCGGCACCCCGTGCTCGGCGCCGAAGCGCACCAGCAGCGCGACACTCGCGATGCCGCGCGGGAAGTCCCAGTGCCGGACGACCGGCTCGGCCAACGACGTCATGGCCGCGATTGTCAACTTCGCGGCCGGTGTTGTCCTGGTGCGAACGGGTGGTTGTTCCTAGCTTCGGTGAGGTGACAGCGAACCCCGAGGTGGTCGTCATCGGTGCCGGATTCGGCGGGCTGGGCGTGGCGTTGTCCTTGCGCAGAGCCGGGTTCGAGCGGTTCACCGTGCTGGAGCGGGCCAACGAGGTCGGCGGGGTGTGGCGGGACAACACCTATCCGGGCGCGGCGTGCGACGTGCCGTCGTCGCTCTACTCGTACTCCTTCGCGCCCAGCACCTCGTGGCCGCGCCGGTACGCGACGCAGCCCGACATCCTGCGCTACCTGCGCGACACCGCTGCCGTGGTGCGCGACCGGATCAGGTTCGGCGCGGAGGTGGTGGCCGCGACGTTCGACGAGTCGCGTCACCGGTGGAGCGTCGCTCTGGCGGACGGCGAGGTCGTCGAGGCCGACGTGCTGGTCTGCGCGTCCGGGCAGCTCACCACCCCGTCGATCCCGGCACTGCCCGGACTCGGCCGCTTCACCGGGGAGGTGTTCCACAGCGCCCGCTGGCGGCACGACCTCGACCTGCGCGGCAGGCGGGTGGCCGTGGTCGGCACGGGAGCGAGCGCGGCGCAGTTCGTGCCGGAGATCGCGCCTCTCGCCGGGCACCTGACGGTCTTCCAGCGGTCGGCCCCGCACGTGCTGCCGAAACCCGACGCCCGGTTGTCCGGCCTGTCGCACCCCGCACGACTGCGTGCCGCCCGAGCCGGTGTGTGGCTCGCCGGCGAACTCCTGACCGGCCTGCTCACCGCCGGACGCCTCTCGCGCCACCTGGTCTCGGCCATCGCGGCGACGCACCGGCGGTTCCAGGTCCGCGACCCCGCGCTGAGGGCGGCACTGCGGCCGGACACCCAGCCCGGCTGCAAGCGGGTGCTGTTCAGCAACGCCTGGTACCCGGCTCTCACCAGGCAGAACGTCGGCGTGGTGGCCGAGCCGATCACCGAGGTCACCGAGCACGGCCTGCGCACCGCCGACGGCCGCGACCACTCCGCGGACGTGCTGATCTGGGGCACCGGGTTCGCGGTCTCCGGCTTCGGGACGGCGGCGCGGATCACCGGCAGGAACGGCAGAGGCCTCACCGCGGCGTGGGCCGGACGCCCGCGGGCCCACCTGGGCCTCACCGTGCCCGGTTTCCCGAACCTCTTCCTGATCTACGGCCCGAACACCAACCTCGGGGGCAACTCGGTGATCACCATGATCGAGGCGCAGTGCCGGTACGTGGTGTCGGCGGTGCGCCACCTCGCGGAGACCGGTGCGGCGACGCTGGAGGTGCGGCGCGACGTCGCGGCGGCGTTCGACGAGGAGATGACCGCCAGGCTGACCAAGAGCGTGTGGAGCACCTGCTCGTCGTGGTACCGGACGGACGACGGCGAGATCACGACCAACTGGCCCGGCGGGACCCTGGAGTACCTGCGCCGCACCCGCCTGCGGCCGGCGGACCACGAATCGGCCCGCACGGCAGCGGAGGTGTGACCCGTGGACTACGACGTGCTGGTGATCGGGTCGGGGTTCGGTGGCGCGGTGACCGCGTTGCGGCTGACCGAGAAGGGCTACCGCGTCGGCGTGCTGGAGGCCGGGCGGCGCTTCGCGGACGACGAGTTCCCGGAGACGTCCTGGCAGGTGCGCGACTACCTGTTCGCCCCACGCCTCGGCTGCACCGGCATCCAGCGGATCACCCCGCTGCGCGACGTCGCCGTGCTCAGCGGCGCGGGCGTCGGCGGCGGATCCCTGGTGTACGCCAACACCCTGTACCGGCCACCGCCGCCCTTCTTCCGCGACCCCCGGTGGGGCCACATCACCGACTGGGAGGACGAACTGGCACCGCACTACGACCAGGCGAGCAGGATGCTCGGGGTGGTCGACAACCCGTGCCGGACCCCCGGCGACCGGCTCCTGCACGACGTGGCGACGGATCTCGGTGTCGGGGCGACGTTCCGGTCCTCCCGCGTGGGAGTCCACTTCGGACCGAGCGGCGCGGACCCCTACTTCGGCGGCGCCGGTCCGCGGCGGGGCACCTGCGTCGGCTGTGGCGCGTGCATGACCGGGTGCCGGCACAACGCGAAGAACACGCTGCCGAAGAACTACCTGCACCTGGCAGAACGGGCCGGCGCGCAGGTGTGGCCGTTGACCACGGTCGTCGATGTGCGGCCTCACCTGCACGGCTACCGGGTCGTGGCCCGGCGCACCGGTGGACGGGCGACGCGCACGTTCACCAGCGGTCAGGTCGTGTTCGCCGCAGCCTCGCTGGGCACGCAGCGCCTGCTGCACCGCATCCGCGATCGCGGCGGGCTGCCGAACCTGTCGTCCCGGCTCGGTTTCCTGTGCCGCACCAACTCCGAGGCCGTGGTGGCGGTACGGGTGCCCAGTGGGCGGGTGGACAACTCCCGCGGCCTCGCCATCACCTCGTCGATCCACCCGGACGCCGACACGCACGTCGAGGTGGTCCGGTACGGCAGGGGCAGCAACCTGATGGGGTTGCTCATGACGACGCTCGTCGACGGCGGCCCGGCGAGGCTGCGCCGCGGACTCGCCCAGCTGGTGCGGGAACGCGGCTCGGTGCTGCGGATGCACACTCCCCGCGCGTGGTCGGAGGAGACGATCGCGTTGCTGGTGATGCAAAGCCTCGACAACTCGTTGACCACCGTGTCCCGGCGCGGGCGGATGACCACGAGACAGGGTGAGGGCGCGCCGAACCCGTCCTGGAACCCGGCCGGGCACGACGTGGCGCGGCGGCTCGCGACCAAGGCGGGCGGCGCCGCCAGAGGAGCGTGGACCGACCTGGCGAACATCCCGCTGACCGGCCACCTCATCGGCGGCTGCGTGATCGGCGACTCCCCCGCGACCGGCGTGGTCGACCCGTACCAGCGGGTGCACGGCTGCCCCGGCCTGCACGTCGTGGACGGCTCGGCGATTCCCGCCAACCTCGGCGTGAACCCGGCGCTGACCATCACCGCGCTGGCGGAACGGGCGATGTCGTTGTGGCCCAACAAGGGCGAGCCCGATCCACGCCCGGAACCCGGTGCCGCGTACCGGCGCGTGGCCGCCGTGGCACCGTGGAGCCCGGTCGTTCCGCACACCGCGCCCGGTGCGCTGCGCTTGGAGGTGTCCGATGTCGAGTGAGTGGCCTGCTGAACCGTGGGACCTGCACGGGCGGGGCTGGCTCACCGTGTGGACGGCACCACGTTCGGCGATCTCCCTGCCATCTCCGGACGTGGTGCCGTTGACCCTGTTCGGCAGGGTGGTCGTGGTGTCGGCGTTCGTCGACTACCAGCCGCCCGGCGTGCTGGCCTACCACGAGCTGATGGCCGCGGTCCTGGTGCGCCGCAAGGCCCGTCCCGGTCTGTCCATTCTGGACATCTGGGTGGACGACGTCACGTCCCAGCTGGGCGCGCGGGCGATGTGGGCGATCCCGAAGCTGCTGGCGGGCTTCACCTTCTCCACCGAACCGCTCGCGGCGACAGCGCACGACGACGAGCTCATCGCCGCCGCGGACGAGACCCGCCGGTCGTCACGAAGGTTTCCCGTCCGGCTGACCACCTCGGTCTGGCAGTCCGGTGGCAAGCGCACCGAACTGCGCACCTCCGCCAGGGCCGGCCTGACCCGGCTGCGCTGGCACATCACGCCGGGCAACGCGCTCGGCTGGCTGAACGCGGCCAAGCCGCGGCTGCACCTGTACGTCACCGACCTGCACATGCGATTCGGCTCACCCTGACGACGCGGCACCACAAGTGCCGCGCGGACCGATATCACGAGGAGCAGCTCATGCGAGTTCTCGCGATCACGCTCGCCCTGATGGCCTCCACCCTGGCCACGCCGGCAGCGTTAGCCGCGCCACCGGACTACGGCCTGCCCGGCTCGCTTCCGGTGGCGTACAGCGATGTCACGGCCGTCGCGGGCGGCAGGTCCGTCCCGGCGCGAGTGCACTACCCGGCGACGGCGGCGGGCGTGAACCAGCCGGTCGCCACCGGCAGGTTCCCCGCGATCGCGTTCGGACACGGCTTCTTCCAGGCCCCGTCGAAGTACACCAGCACCAGCAACCACCTGGCGTCGTGGGGCTTCGTCGTCGTGGTACCCACCACCCAGGGCGGCCTGAGCCCCAGTCACAGCGCCTTCGCCGACGACCTCAACACCGGACTCACCTGGCTCGTCGCGCAGGACGGCACCGCGGGTTCCCGCTTCCAGAACCACATCACCACAACGGCGTTGGGTGTCTCGGGGCATTCCATGGGCGGAGGCGCCGCCGTTCTCGCGGCCGCGCGCAACCCGAAGATCACGGCGATCTCGACCTACGCGGCGGCGGAGACGAACCCGTCCGCGAAGGCGGCGGCGGCCACTCTGAAGGCACCCGCGCAGTTCCTCGCCGGTTCGCAGGACACCATCACGCCGGTCGGCGAGCACCAGCAGCCGATGTTCGCGGCGAAGCCACCGTCGAAGCAGCTCCGCACCGTCACCGGCGGGTTCCACTGCGGCTTCATGGACTCGTCCGGGCTGTTCTGCGACAACGGTTCCGTCACCAGGGCGGCTCAGCTCGTCGCCGCCAAGCGGGTGCTCACCTCGTGGTTCCGCCACTACCTGGCGGGCGACGCGGCCGCCCGTGACTTCGTCTGGGGCACGCCCGCCCGCACCGACGCGGCGGTGACCTTCGAGGGCACCGAATAACCGAAGCGGAGGCCCCCAGGTCAGACCTGGGGGCCTCATCAGGTCAGGCCAGCTGCCTGCCGGTGAACCACGACAGCGGTGCGGCCGAGTCCTGCGGGACCCCGGCGGCGAACCGCCAGTACGAGCCCGTGCTCGTCACGGCCACCACCGACAGATACCCGGTGTCCATCCGCATGCTGGTCGGCTCGGTGAACTCGATGTCCAGCCCTTCGGCGCTCACCTGCTGCCACGGGTGGAACTCGGTGCCGTCCGCGGCGCCCTTCGACGTGGTCACGTAGACCTTGCCCGCGGCCGTCAGCGACACAGCGAGCGCTCCGTTCGGCAGCACCACCGCGTCGACCTGGCTGCCCTCCAAAGCAGGCGCGCCGGGCAGTGCCGGCAAGTTCGTCCTGGTCGTCACGAAACCGGCGCGGTCAGGCCACTCCGGCAGCACGAAGACGCCTTCACCCGGAACCCCGCTGACGTCCACGAGCAGGATGCGGCTCTGCGCGGTCGCCACGAGCTTCGGCCTCGGGCTCACGAAGTAGGGCAGCCGACCCTGATCGACGGGCACGCCGTCTGCCCCGGTCCGGTACCAGTTGGTGAAGCCGCCGACGGTCCGTCCGACGATCGTCACCTCGTCGCCCCGGTTGATCACGCTCACCGTCTCCGTGTGGAGCCCGTCGCCGAACCGCTTCCACGCCAGGAAGTCACCGTTGGCGAGCTGCTCCCGGTAGTAGAGCTGCCCCTCCCACGGGCCGCCGTCGCTCGCCTTGTCCCCCATCGCGTAGACGACCAGCGTGCCGTCGGGGCGCCGGACCAGCGAGGGAGCCACCCTCATCGCGCCCTTGAGCGACTGGGTCTTCCACCGGCCGTCGTTGCCCAGCGTCATCAGCGCGACGTCGCCGCTCGGCCGCCGGGTGCTGCCGAACACCTCGGTGCCGGGCTCTGCGCCGGGCACGACGTTCGAGACGCCGGTGAACTCGCCGCTGAACGGCTCGAACATCCAGTAACCCTGGCCGGTGTCGCGCAGGTCGGTGAGGTGGTCGTCGGGCAGCACCCGCACCAGGTGCGCGGCGCCGCGTGGGCTCACGTACGCGACCGGCATGGCCCTCTGGTCCTCGACCACCGGGTTCCTCGGGAACCAGTAGCCGTTCTGCCGGCAGTCCGAGGTGGTCGCCGTGATGTCGACGTCGGTGCCCCAGTCGTAGCCGATCACCGCGCCCGCGGAGGTCCGCCAGCCGTCGCTCGAGTACTCGGAGTAGTCGTTCCACATCAGCTCACCGGTGCCGAGGCGGACGGTGTAGTAGATGTCGCCGCCGGGTGAGAAGAGCTTGGTGCCCGTCTGCCACGTCAGGTTGTGCTGCCAGGTCTCGTAGAGCGCGAACCGCTCGCTCACCCGGTCGTAGCGGAAGTGGTGCAGCACGCCGGAGCTGTCGCGGGCCTTGAGTCCGCCCTGGCCGCTCGCGGCGATCGTGGTGAACCGGCTCCAGCCCTTGTCGATCACGCGGCCGCTGTCCGGCGTCCACGCCCGCTGCTGCTGGTCGAAGAACCACCAGCGCAAGTGGTCGCCTTCGAGCGTGTAGATCGAGCCGTCCGAGTCGACCGTGATCTTGCCGCGGTTCGCCGTCTCGACGAACTTCTGCCAGCCCCAGCCGATGGTGTCGTACTGGCCGCCGCCGGGGAACGTGTCCCAGCCGCTGCCGTTGTACCGCAGCCGGCGCAGCTCACCGCCGGTGGTGATGTTGAACAGCCAGCCGTTCGGCCCGGCGAACGTCTTGCCGCCCCAGCCCCAGCCGACCTGCCTGGCGCCGGCCCAGGTGGCGGCACCGCTGCTCGGACCGGAGTGCTGGTAGAGCCACAGGTCGCCGTCCGCCTGCATGGTGAAGATGTTCGACACGGCACCGCACAGCCCGGCGGACGCGGTGCCCGCACCGGTCGTGACCGCCGTGGCGACGCCCGCCGCCAGCGCCACGGACAGCACGAAGGGTCTCAGCTTCTTGTTCACGATGTACTCCCCCAGGCGATTCATTCGTCGCCAGGGAGCATACGAGACAGCACCGACAATTCCGGCAGGCTCCTCACCGGTCGGACATGCCCGCGACGATCGATGCCGAAGCCGCGCGCCGGGCCGGCAACAGCGCCGCGAGCACCCCGGCGACCGCGACGGCCACGAACAACGCCGCCAACTGTCCATACGGCACGGACACCGTCATCCGCAGGTCGTCGTCACGCGACACCGCCACGACGAGCAACGCCGCCGACGCCGCTCCGGCCACCGCGCCCAGCACAGCGCCCGACAACGCGATCAGGATCGACTCGACCACGAGCATCCGCCGCAGCTGCGCGCGCGTGAAACCCAAGGCGCGCAACAAGGACGATTCCCTGGTGCGTTCGAACACGGACAACGTCATGGTGCTGGCGATGCCGAGCAACGCGGTCAGCATCGCGAGCCCGATCATCGCCCACACGAACGCGAGCAGCCGGTCGATCTGGGCGGTGAACTCGGCCCGGGTGTCGGCGAAGCTGGTGATCTTCGCGGTCGGCACGGACTCGACGACCGAGTTCAGCACCGTCCTGCCGTCCACGCCGGGAGCCATCTTCACCGAGATCGTCTGCACGCCCTGTCCCGGCCACGTCGCCAGGTCGCTGTAGGCGTCCAGGCCCGGTCCGGACTTCGTGAGCGCGACCACGCGCAGGTCGTGCGAGACCGTGCCGACGGTCGAGGTGACCACCGTGCCCACGTCGGCGCGGAGCGAGCGCGCGACCTCCTCGGTCAGCGCGATGCCGTCGCCGCGCACCGCGGCCAGGTCCCCGCGCACCACCTCCGGGCGGATCAGGGTGCCCAGCGAGGACGGCGTCACCGCCGCCAGCCCGATCGTGAGCTTCCTGTCCCCCACCGCGACGACCAGGTGCTCCGTCCGTTCCGCACCGGCCGCCTCGACGCCTGGACGCGCCGTGACGCGGTCGAGCAACGACGCGGGCAGCGGCCGGTCGTGCACCGAGCTGCTCACCTCGTAGTCGGCGGGGAACTGCTCGGCGAACGTGCTGTCACTGGTGTCCCTCACGGAGGTCGCCAGCACCGTCAGCATGGACACCACCGCGACACCGACCAGCAGCGCCGACATGGTGGCGGCGGTGCGGCGGGGGTTGCGCCCGGCGTTGCCCGCGGCGAGTGCGGCGGGGACCCCGAACAACGCACGGGGCACCGCGCCCAGCCCCCGGATCAGGGGGCCGACCAGCAGCGGGCCCGCCGTCACCACGGCACCGAGCAGGAACAGGCCCGCGCCGATCGCGAACGCCATCGCGAGCTTCGGCCCCGACGACTGGGTCAGCGCCAGCACGGTGAACAGCGCGGCGATCGAGCCGAGGACCCCGGTCACGACGACGCGGGCCCGTCCGGTGCGCGCCACCTCCTCGCGGCTGTCCACCTGCGTCCGCAGCACCTCCATCGGCGCGACCCTCGTCGCCCGGCGCGCCGGCAGGAACGCCGCCACCAGCGTGACGCCGAGCCCGACGGCGAACGCGGCGGCCACCGCCAGGCCGCTCACCGGCAGCCGCACGGGCGACGACCCCAGCACCGACTGCAGCGCGGCCGCCAGCCCCACGCCCGCGGCCAGGCCGAGCACGGACGCGACCAGCCCGATGACCGCCGCCTCGAGCAGCACCGAGCGGAAGACCTGCCCGCGTCCCGCGCCGATGCTGCGCAGCAGCCCCAGCTCACGGGTGCGCTGGGCGATCAGGATCGTGAACGTGTTCATCACGACCATCGCCGCCACCACCAGCGCGACCACGGCGAACAGGCTCATCGCCATGGCGATGTCGTCTCCGCCCTGAGCAGCGAGCAGCATCCCCGTGTACGTCGCACCGGTGGACACGTAGAAGTCTTGCCCTAGCGCCGTTTGCAGGCGTTCGACCAGCACGGACTGGTCCACTCCGGACGAACGCACGACCACGTGCGCGCCGTACGGGGGTTCGGCCGGGTCGACAAACCGTGCGATACCGGGCAGCAGCAGCTCTGCCGTGCCGGGTCGTTCCGCCGTGCCCGTGTCGTAGACGCCGCTCACCGTGAACCGCTCCGGCGCCTCGTTCCGACCGAGCAGCACGACCTCCGCGCCCACGCTCAGGTTCCGGTCGCGGGCGGTCTGCTCGCTCACCGCGATCTGCCCGGCTGCGGGGAACGCGCCCTGCACGACCTCCTGCGCACGCAGCGACGGATCGGCCGCCAGTTCCAGCAGGTCGGCCTCGTCGGCACGGCCCTGCGCGCCCACGATCGGCACCGCGACGGGCTGCCGCAAAGCAGCGGCCGCGACCCCGTCGACGCGCGCGATCGCCGCGACGTCCAGGACCGCCTCGCGTTCCGGCTCGACCACCGCGTCGACGCCGCGCGCCGATCGTGCGAACTCGTCGCGCATGGTGGCCTGCAGGGCGTCGGCCAGCACCATCGTGCCGGACACGAACGCCACGCCGACCACGATGGCGATCGACGACAGCACCAGGCGCAGGAACCGCGCCCGGATTCCGGCCAGTGTCGTTCGCAGCATCACGCCCCCAACGTCGAGAGAGCGGCCAGCACGGACTCCTGCGTCGGCCAGTAGATCTCGCCCGCCACCCCGCCGTCGGCGAGCAGCACCACGCGGTCGGCGTAGGACGCGGCGATCGGGTCGTGGGTCACCATCACCACGGTCTGCCCCAGCTCGCTCACCGAGGCGCGCAGGAACGCCAGCACGTCCGCGCCGGTGCGGGAGTCGAGGTTGCCGGTCGGTTCGTCGGCGAACACCACGTCCGGCCTGCCGACCAACGCCCGTGCGCACGCCACGCGTTGCTGCTGGCCGCCGGACAGTTCACTCGGCTTGTGCCGCAGCCGGTCCCGCAGGCCGAGCATGTCGACGACCCGTGCGAACCACTCGCGGTCGGCGGTGCGGCCGGCCAGTCGCAACGCGAGCAGGATGTTGTCCTCGGCCGTGAGCGTCGGCAGCAGGTTGAACGACTGGAACACGAAGCCGATCCGGTCCCGCCGCAGCCGGGTGAGCGCCTTGTCGCCCAGCGACGTCAGCTCGGTGCGGCCGAGGTGGACGGTCCCGGAGTCGGCGGTGTCCAGGCCTGCCAGGCAGTGCAGCAGCGTCGACTTACCCGACCCGGACGGGCCCATGATCGCGGTGAGCTCTCCGGCGCGGAACTCCGTGCTCACCCCGTTCAACGCCCGCACCGCGGCCGGGCCGTTGCCGTACACCTTCACCAGTTCGTGGGACGAAACCGCCCCGCGAACCTCCACTGGGGACACTGTCATCGCACAGGCTCCGCTCTCTCCGGGGTTCGAGCGGCCAGACGGCGACGCCGCCGGGTCCGGTTCTCCGGGAGCGGATTTGTGACGCACGCCACAGCGATGTGAGAACCTCGCGCGCGATACCGACGTCTTGCGGAGTGTGAGAGCGATCCGGGGAAAGCCCGCCGACCTCGACGAGGAGCAGCTCGTGCGCCGTGTCGCACGAGGTGACCGTGCTGCGTTCGAGGAGCTCTACCGCCGCAGCGCGCCCTGGTTGACGGTGCGGCTGCGGCGGCGGTGCTCCGACGAGCAGATCGTCGCCGAGGTGCTTCAGGAGACCTACCTCGCGGTGTGGCGGGCGGCCAGTGCCTTCGCGGGCAGCGCGACCGACGGCACCGCGGTCGGCTGGCTGTGGACCATCGCCGCCCGCAGGCTGATCGACGCGTTCCGCAGACGCGCGCACCACGCCCAGCCGCCGAGCGCCGCAGCCGCCGAACCCGCCGCCCGTGCCGCCGAGGACGAGGTGCTCGAAGGCGTGGTCGGCGACGAGGTGGGCGACGCGTTGCGCAGGCTCGCCCCGGAACTGCGGCAGGTGTTGCAGGCGATGGTGCTCGACGGACTGACCGTCCGGGAGACGTCGGTGCTGCTCGGGGTGCCGGAAGGCACCGTCAAGACCCGCGCCAGGCGGGCGAGGATCGCGATGCGGGAGGCCCTGTCATGACCGCGCACCACCCAGGAGAGCACCTGCTGCTCCGTTACGCGCGGGGCGACGAGGACATCCCCGCCGACGAGCTGTGGGCCGTCGAGTCGCACCTGGAGACCTGTGCGCCGTGCCGGGGCCGCCTCGCACCCGAACCGGTGGCCGACGCGGTGTGGCTGGACCTCGCGCCGTTGCTCGACCACACACCGCAGATGGCCCCCACACGGCCTTGGCGCCGCCGCCTCGCCGCGTGGGTGTCGCCCGCCGCCGGACCGTGGCTCGCGATGATCCTCGTCGTCACCTTCATCGCCGTGCTGCTCGACCGGCTCACCTCTCTCTCGCCCGATCGCGTCTCATTGGTGCTGCTCGTCGCCCCGGTGCTGCCGGTGCTGGGCGTCGCCGCGTCCTGGAGCAGGGCGCTGGATCCGGCGTACGAGCTCGCCACCGCCACGCCCCGCGCCGGACTGCCGCTGGTCCTGCGCCGCACCGCCGCCGTGCTCGCCGTGATGGTGCCGGGCCTGTTGGCGGCCGGGTGGTCCAGCGGTGCCTCGCTCGCGCAATGGCTGCTGCCGTGCCTGGCGTTCACCGCGGGCACCCTCGCGCTCGGCGGGCTGGTCGGCGTGACCCGCGCGGCGATCGCCCTGATCGCGCTGTGGGCCGTCGCGATCGTCGCCCCGACCGTGGTGCTGAGCCGCACGTCCGTCGCGTTCGCGCCCGCGGCCGTCCCGGTGTGGGCCGCGGCGCTCGCGCTCGGCCTGCTCGTGATCGCCCTGCGCAGGACCGACTTCACCCGCCTGCGGGCCAACCGATGAGGAACGACATGACCACCCCCACCACGTACGCCTGGGAGATCGCCGCCCACGACCTCGCGGTCAGGGTCGGGCGCAGGCGCATGGCCGTCGACGGCGTCACCCTCACCATGGGCCGCGGCGTGCACGGACTGCTCGGCCCCAACGGCGCGGGCAAGACGACGCTGATCCGCACCCTCGCCACCGTGCTGCGCCCCACGTCCGGCACGCTCACCCTGCTCGGTGGCCTCGACCAGCGCGAACTGCGCCGCCGCATCGGCTACCTGCCCCAGGAGTTCGGCTACTACCGGCGGTTCACTGTGCGCGAGTTCGTCGAGTACATGGCCTGGCTCAAGGAGATGCCTGCCCGCGACATCCCCGCCGCCGTCCAGCGCGCCGTCGAACGCGTGGGCCTCGCCGACCGCGCCGACGACCGCCTGAAGACGTTGTCCGGCGGCATGGTTCGGCGCGCCGGCATCGCCCAGGCCATCGTCAACGACCCCGAGATCCTGCTGCTGGACGAACCGACCGCCGGGCTCGACCCCGCGCAGCGCATGCGGTTCCGCGAACTGCTCGTCGAACTCGGCACCGACGCCTGCGTGATCGTGTCCACCCACCTCGTCGAGGACGTCGCCACCGCGTGCACCGACGTCGTCCTGCTCGCCGACGGCAAACTCGTCTTCCAGGGCACGCCCACCCAGCTCGCCGCCGCCGGAACCGACGACCACGCGGGTGCCAGCTCCATCGAACGCGGCTACACAGCGCTCCTCGCCGCCCCGAAGCGACAGGGTTCGTGGTGAGGGCACTGCGCGTCGAGCTGCGCCGCTCAGTCGCGCCGTGGGCGGGCATGGTCCTGGTCGGCGCCGCGGTGACGTTGCTCTACTCGCTGAGTGCGCCGTGGTGGAAGGGCCTGGAGGCGTGGGACGAGCAGTGGCACTCGGCCGCCCAGTGGGTGCGCTTCCTGCTGGTGTTCCTGTGGCCGATGGTCGTCGGAGCGGGCGCGATCGCGGGCCTGCGCGACCACCGCGCCGGCACCGAGGACCTCCTCGCCACCACCGCGCGCCCCGCCTGGCAGCGCGCCGCCGCCACCGCGGGCGCGCTCGCGTTCTGCCTCGTCGCCGCGTACCTGCTGGTGTTCGCGCTGGGCGCCACCCTCGTCGTGGCGCACGGCGGCTACTTCCACCTCGCCTGGCTCCCGATCACCGCGGTCGGCGCACTCGCCGTCGTCGCTGGCGGCTGGCTCGGCATGGGTGTCGCACGCGTCTTCCCCTCGGTGCTCACACCGCCACTGCTCGCCCTGAGCTCACTGATCGCACTCGTGTTCCTGACCCTCTCCCAGGACCCGGTCAGCGAGCCGGAAGTCGTGGTGCCGAACCAGATCACGCTGCTCTCCCCCGCGCTCGGCGCGATGCGCAACGTCTACGACACGGTCGCCACGGCCGCGAACACAGGCCAGGCGATCTGGCTCACCGGCCTCGCGCTCACCGGTTTCGGCCTGTACGCCGCCGCCACGACGCGCCTGCGAGTGCTCGCGTTGGTGCCCGTGGTCGTCTCCGCCGCCATCGCGCTTCCACTCCTGCCGGCCAGGACGTTCGTGCTCAACGAGGCCGCGTCCGCCGCCGTGTGCCGGGGAAACGTGTGCCTGAGCCGGATGCGCGAGTCCACACTGGACGCGTTCGCACCGGTGGCCGAGGAGGCTCTGCGGCTACTCGCGAAACTGCCTCACGCACCGACCTCCGTCCGCGAAGTTCCTTATCCCGCAATGAACCAGGGCGGCATTCCGCGCACCGCCGACGTCGTGCCGGTGCACTTCAACGGGGACACGTTCACGCTCGCCACACCGGGCGACTGGCTCGCATCACTCCTGGCGGGCGGCGGCACGCCCACCTGCTTCAGCGGGCTCGACGGCCACGAGAGGGTCATCCGCGAGGCAGCCGCGCGCACAGCCGTCGCCGCCTGGTTCACCGGCGAGTTCAAGCCGTTGCCGGACTTCCGCTTCATCCGCGAGGGCGCGGCCGAGCCCGCCGGTCGTGCGTTGGCGGCCTTGCGTTCTCTGCCTGCCGACGAGCAGCTGGCGCGGGTGAACGCCGCCCGCGAGGTCGGTCTGTCCTGCCAGGGCGACCAGCTCTCAGTGCTCACGGGCAGCGCGGGGTGAGAGCGCTGCTGCTGTTCGCGCGATCCCGTCAGATCCCGGCATCCGTTGCGGTAGCAGCACTCTGCTGCCTGCTGGTGCACGTCGTGGCTCCCGTCGCGGACGCCCGGTGGTCGGCGCTGGCGATCACCACCGCCGTCTCCGCCTTCGCCGTCGGACTCAGCGGACAGGACGCCGACCTCGACGCCACGTCCGCCTGGCCGTGGCCGGTGTACCGCACGGCGCACGTCGTCGCGATCGTCGCCGTCACGACCGCACTCGTCTGCTCCATCGCGCCGTTGCCGTTCGTGCTGCGCGGATCTGTTGGTCTGGCCGGACTCGCGGCGCTGGGTGCCGCGTTGTTCGGGGGCCATCTGGCGTGGACGCTGCCGTTCGCGTGGTTCACCGTCACGTTCTTCGCCGACAGCTGGCTGCTCGCCCCGACTGGTTCCGTCGCGGCGATGTGGTCAGCGGTGGCGTTCGGCATGGCAGGTACGACCGCCTACGCTTTGATTCGGTCACCACTGAAGCAATAGTGACTAGAGTCACATCTCAGAACCTCGGCCGGGACCCCGATCGTCTTGCGGGACATGAAGATTCTCGCGATGGCCCTCGCCCTGGCGCTGATCCCGATCACCCCGGCGTCAGCGACTCCCGCGTTGCGGTTCCAGCCGTGCCCTGACGTTCCCGAAGCCGACTGCGCCACGCTCACCGTGCCCGTCGACCGCGACCACCCAGACGGCCCGCAGGTTGCACTGGCCGTCGCGCGCCGCAAGGCGACCGACCCGGCCCGCCGCATCGGCGTGCTGATGGTCAACCCCGGAGGCCCCGGCGGATCCGCCGCCCAGTACGCCAAGGACGCGCCGAAGGTCTTCAGCGAGGAGGTGCTCGCCCGGTTCGACGTCGTCGGCTACGACCCTCGCGGCGTCGGCGACAGCAACCCGATCTACTGCGACACCTCCGCCGTGGGCCTCCCCTACCCCACCGGCCGCCCGGACACCCCGGAACGCTTCGCCCAGCTCACCGCCTACAACCACCGCCTCGCCGAGGACTGCCGCACGCGCACCGGCCCCGTGTTCGACCGCGTGGACGCACAGAGCGCCGTGCGTGACATGGACGACCTGCGCAAGTCGTTGGGAGAAAAGCAGATCACCTACTACGGCATGTCCTACGGCACGCTGTACGGCCAAAAGTACGCCGAGCGGTACGGCAAACACGTCCGCGCCATGGTGATCGACAGCGTCGTGGACGCCAGTCTCCCACTGGACGGTCTCCTGACCGCCGGCGCCCGCGCGGGCGAGGACATCTTCACCGAGTTCGTCCGCTGGTGCGGCGCCACACCGACGTGTGCGGTGCACGGCAAGGACATCCCCACCCTCTACGCCGACCTGCGAGCCCGAGCCACCCGCGGCGAACTGCACGTCCCAGGCGCCCCGGACCAGCCGCTGACGCCCACGGAACTGGCCAACCGCACCGTCCGCTTCGGCTACGGACCGGACTTCCCGCGCATGGGCCAGTACTTCACCGACCTCGCCGCCCAGCCGGAGGCGAGCTTCGGCACCGCGACCCGCCGATCCCAGGCCGTGCTGTGCCAGGACTTCACCGGCCACCCGGCCAGTGCCGCCGACGTGGCCGCCATGGACTCCCGCGTCCGTGCCGCCGCCCCGAACGTCCAGGCCTCACCGATCTGGGACCAGGCACTCACGTGGTGCGCCGGCTGGCAGGGCCCGACCCTCAACCCCGCCCGCCCCTGGCATCCAGCCACCGCCCAGCAGGTCCTGATGCTGAACTCGCTGCACGACCCCGCGACCGGTTACGAGAGCGCGGTGAGCGTGCACCGGCAGGCCCGCGGCAAGGCGACGCTCGTGACCTACGAAGGCACCGGCCACGGCGTCTACACCCGCACCTCGTGCACCCGCGCGGTCACCGACGCCTACCTGCTCGACCGCACCGTGCCGCGCGACGGCCTGCGCTGCCCGGCGATCTGACGACTCAAGGAGTACGTGCGCGGCGGCGGAACCACGACGGCAGCGAGGCCAGCGCCACCACGCCCAGCATCACGAGGCCGGCCAGGGAGAACCCGTTGATCCACTCCTCCGCGACGCGCCCGGCGTAGTAGATCCCCAGCGTCGTGCCGAACGACCACAGCAAAGCGCTCACCGAGATCGCGAGCGCGAACCGCCGAGCCGGGACGGCCAGGGTGCCCGCCAACGGAGCCGCGATCATCCGCAGCACCGCCGAGAAGCAGCTGACCACGACCACCCAGGCGCCCCAGCGTTCGAACAGCCCTTCCGTTGCGGTGACCCGGTTCTGGGACAGCACGCGGGGGAACCGCCGCACGAGCTTCTCCAGCACGGAGCGGCCGCCGCGGCGTCCCAGCCGGTAGCCCGCCGCGCTGCCGGCCAGCACCCCGGCCGTCGCGGCGACGCTGACCGCCACCGGGTCCGCCGAACCCTGGACCGCGAGCAGGGCCGCCGTCGTCAGCACCACGCCGCCGGGCAGCGGCAGACACAGGAACTGGCCGCCGACCAGGAGGAACACGGCGAGGTACACCACCGCCGCCGGCACCTCGGACAACCACGCCTGCATCCCGAACTCCCTCAAGTGGCCGGTCGATGCGCACTACGGTAGCTTGTTCATTAGCCGAATGGCTAACCAAACTTCGGGAGAGGGATCCGTTGACGAACGTCGTACTGCTCGGCGCCACCGGACTGGTCGGCCACGGCGTGCTGCACAGCTGCCTGAACGACTCCTCGGTGACGCGGGTGACCGTGATCTCCCGCCGCCCGCTGGAGATCAGCCACCCGAAGCTCGACGTGGTGCTGCACGACGACTTCACCGACTTCCGGCCCGTCGCGGCCCGTCTCGGTCAGGTCGACGCGTGCTTCTACTGCATCGGTGTGCCGTCCGCCGGGGTCGAGGAGGCCGAGTACGCGAAGGTGACCGTCGACTACGCCGTCGCGGCGGCTGACGCGTTCCTCAACCCCGGGCTGACCTACGTCTACGTGTCCGGCGCGAGTGCCTCGCCCGACTCGCGCCTCATGTGGGCGCGGGTGAAGGCACGCGCGGAGGAAGCACTGCTGGCGTATCCGTTCCACACCTATGTCTTCCGGCCGGGTTACATCAAGCCGATGTACGGCGCCCGCCCGCGTGTGAAGGCCGTGCGCGCGGTCTACGCGGCGACGGCCTGGCTCTATCCCCTGCTCAAGAAGATGTTCCCGGAGACGACGACGTCGACGGGCGCGATCGGCAAGGCGATGATCGCGGTGTCCCGAATGGACGGTGCCGGGCCGCGGACGTTGACCAGCGGCGCCATCAACCGGCTCGCGGGAGAGTGAGCCTCACGCCGGATCTCAGCCGCAGAGGACGAGATCCGGCTCGAACGCCCGCAGCAGCAGGTCGCGCATGCGGTCCGACCGCATCTCGGTCGACGACGCGAGGATCTGGACTGCCAGCCCGTCGGCCATCGCGATGAAGCGATCGGCGAGGGCCTCGACGTCGGCGCCACCGCACAGGCCGTCCTCGCGGCACTCCCCCAGCAGGTCCACGATGATGCGGCGCCAGTCCGCGTAGACCAGCCGCTGGACCGGGCGCAGGCGCGGTTCGAGCATCGCCTGGCTCCAGAACTGGACCCACACCGACCACTCGTCCACGTCGTTGGCGGCGAGCGGGAGTTGGACCTCGACCAGGCGGCGGAGCTTGTCGCGCGCCGAAGTCGCCTGGCCGAACTCCCGTTCCACACGGGCGCGGAAGCTCCGGGCGTAGTGCTCCATCGCGGCGTGCAGGACCGCTTCCTTGGTCGGGAAGTGGTAGTGCACGGTCGCGCTGCTGGTGCCGCAGTGGCGCGCGATGTCGGACACGCGCACGTTGTGGTAGCCGCGCCGGGCGATCAACACCGTGGCGGCGGCGAGGATCTGGTCGCGGCGCTCCTGTGCCGTCACGGCCTCCGCGCGCTCGCGGACACCATCGGCGACAACGGGTTCCGGGCCGGTGCCCCGCGTCAGGTAGGCGACCGTCACGGAACAGGCCTGGGCGATGGCCGCGATCTCCTCGTCGCGCAGCCGCCTCGTGCCGCGCAGGGCCTTGGACAACGCCGTCGGGTCCATCCCGATGCGCACGGCCAGTTCGCGCTGCGACAGCGTGACCGCCCGCAGCGCCGTCCGCACGCGCGAGGACAAGCCGGTCATCTGGGATTCTTCAACGCCGTCATCACCTCATCGGCGGCCCGCTCGCCGGAGGTGATCGCGCCGTCGACGTACCCGTTCCAGACCGACGCGGTCTCGGTGCCGGCCCAGTGCACGTTGCCGGTCGGGGCACGCCAGCCGTGCTCGCCGTATTCGGTCCAGCCACCGGGATACACGAAGCACGCGTAGCCGCCGATGGTCCAGCCGTCCTCGGACCAGGCCATCTCGGCGTAGTCTATGGGCATGCGCGCTCGTGGTCCGGCGACCTCGGCCAGCGCCGAGAGAACGTCGGCACGCCGGACCGTGTCGGGCGCGGCGGCCCAGCGGTCCACTCGGTCGCCGTAGACGAACGCGACGAGCACGCCTCGTGACGCGTCCTCAGGCGAGTTGTCGAACACGACGCCCACCGGGTTGCGGCTGTAGAGGGTCGCGATGCCGGAGCGGTCCTTCTTGCGCCAGAACGGTTCCTCGTACACCGCGTGGATCTTCGCGACCCGTCCCATCGGCGTGTGCCCGGTCCAGCCGCGCCGCGCCTGCGGGAGTGCGGGCTCGAAGGAGATCCGCCCCAGCGCCGCCGGCGGCACGGTGACGATCGCACGCCGTGCGCGGACCACTCCCTTGCCGGTCACCGCTTCGACGCCGTCAGGAACGTGCCGGATCTCCCGCACCGGCTCGTCCAGCCGCACGACACCGGGCATCGACGCGGCCAACGCCAGCGCGAGCGCGTCCGCGCCGCCGGAGAAACGGGACTCCTGTGCGCTTCCGGCGGTGTCCATCAGCTGCCCGAACCCGCCGGCCGAGGCCACGTAGAACAGCACGTGGAAGAACGAGATCTCGCGCGGCTCGCAGCACCACACGCCCTGCACGGTGAGAGCGAGCCTGCGCAACGCGTCCTCGTCGCTGGTCTGCGAAGCGAAGAACTCCTCCGCGGACAACGCGTCGAGCTCGGCGAACCGCGGCGTGAGCCACGGCCGTTGCAGGTCGACGGTCAGCGCTAGATCCTCGAGCGACTTGACGACGCGGTGGTAGTCGTCGATGCCGGGACCGGACCTCGGCACGGCGCCGGAGTAGTCGGAGCGGGTGTCGTCGTGCCAGATCTCGACGTGCTGGCCGGTCTCCCACGTCGGGAAAGTCGCGCAGCCGAACTTCGCCGCGAGCTCGTGAAAACGCTTCTGCGACGGGCCGATCCACTGTCCACCGTGGTCCACGCGCACCCCGGACGACAACACCTCACTGTACACCCGGCCGCCCACACGATCAGCGGCCTCCAGCACGACGACGGTGAGTCCGGCGGCCGTGAGCCGGGACGCGGCGGCCAGCCCCGCGTAGCCGGCACCGACGATCACGACGTCGGCAGAACGCTGCTCCAGTCCAGTCACGCCGCACACGATTGGGCAACGCTGACCCGGCAGTCAAGCTCCGCCGGGAAAATTGCGATTCGGCTGACTAACGGGGCGGGAGCATTCGGTGGATCACGGGCAGCACGAGCGATCTGGGCGGATCCCAGACGTGCCTGTCCTCGAACGGCCACGCGTAGGTCAGGGCGCCGTCGCGAACGCAGTCGAGCAGCCCGGGCTCCGCGAGTTCGCGCGCCGACCACTCGTAGAGCCGCTGCATCCTCGGCACGATCATGCCGAAGTCGACGAGCCGGGCGAACCCGTGTTCCTGGGCGAGGTAGTACCGGACGTCGTCGCGCAGCGGGTACTCCTCCGGGAGCACGCGGGAGAGCTGCAGGAAGATCCCGGTCATGCCCAGCCTGGGGTCGCCGAGCAACGGCGCGAGCGCGCGCAACCAGCCCAATGACATCCGCGGCGCGGCCACCAGGGCGTGCGTGTAGAGCACCCGGCACAGGATTACGTTCATGAAGAACCGCTCGGGCTCGCTCTCGGCCTCCGCGAGCCCGCGGTGCTCCAGGTATGCCGCGACCACGCTCCCGTTGTGCGCGCGATACCAGGCTTCCGCGGTCGGGTTGAGCGCGAACGCCAGCCACTGGGCGGCCGAGTGCGACGACGGCGGGCCACCCAGCCCACCGCTCAGACCGACCGCCTCACACCCGTCGCGGAGGATGCGTTCGTTCACCGCACGCCACCACGGACTGCCCGGCCGCGCGTGGAACGCCGGTTGCAGCACGCCACGCCCCAGCTGCCAGCGCATGAACGACCGCGCCGCCCGCCGGAACGGCAGGTGCTGGGGCGCCTGGCCGAACGGGCCGTAGTAGCAGCGCTCCATCAACGCCAGCCGACCGGCGGGGTCGTCGCGGACCATCGCCACCCGCTGGTCGGCCCAGGCCGCGGCCTCCGCCATCACGTCAGAACTGGTCGCCGCTCGTCAGCTGGTGTTCCATCGCGTCCGCACGGCCGACCAGCAGCGCGAGCGGGCGTTCGAACTCCTCGCGGACACTCAGGTCCTCCAGCGGCACCACGTGTTTGAGCAACGCGAGCCCGTCCACCACGGCAGCTCCACCGACCTGCGGCTCGCCCGCCAGTTCGAGGAACCGGTTCAGGTCGAGGTCGGCGGCACGTCCGACCGGCGAGGAGATCTCCACCCACGCCGTGCCGTCGAGGTCCGGCAGGTGGTGCACGGAGACCTGCTGCGTCCGCTCGCCGTCCGTGGCGAGCCGGAAGCGCAGCCAGGCGTCGGACTCCTCCAGCACCTCGTACCGCAGCCGAACATAGTTGATCACTTCGACCCAGGACGTCACGCCCGGTTCCGCCTCTCTCACGGCTTTTCCCATCACCACCGTAATGCGGGCACCGGGCGTTCGTGTTGCTTTGGACGATCGTGTCGAGACGGTGTCACAACCGAAACGTGCGGCGTCCTGCCTCACAGGAACCCGGCCTGACCTGCGGATTGCAGAAATCCGGCAAGCCGTCGATCAAGGCCCTCGTCGCACCATTCCCCGGTACAGCTGGAACTCGAGGGGGAACACCGGATGAGGATCTTGACCGGACCGGACGTGGCGGCGAAGCACAGCTCCCGGCCGGGTCGTTGCGAGGCCTGGGAGGGAGCCGACCTGAGCTGGTCGTCGCCGAGGGCCACCTGCTGCCCGCACGACCAGCCGCCGGCCTCAGCCGAACTGCACGAACAGTGAGCCGGCGACGAGCAGTGAGAGCCCGGTGACGCGTGCCGCCGTGAACGGCCTGCGCGGCATCCGGAACAGCCCGCGGTGGTCGATCAACGCCGACGCGAGCTGCTGTCCGGTGACGGTGAGCACCACGGTGGTCGCGGCGCCGATCTCCGGGATGAGCAGGAACGTCGCGGTGACGTAGGCCGCCGCACACCCGCCGCCGAGCCAGCCCCACCACGGCATGTCCCTGAGGGGCGCCAGGGCCGGCGGCGGTGTGCGGTTGAACAGCAGCACCACCGCGATGGCGAGCGTCGCGACGGCGAAGCTGATCAGGGCGACGGCGATCGGCGCGTGCAGGTCGGCGCGCAGCCGGGCGTTGATCGCCCCCTGCACCGGGAGCACGGCGCCCGCCGCGACGCCGAGCCCGATCCAGCCCACGTGCCTGGTCTTCGGCCGGGCGATCACGGTGATCCCCGCGAGCACGGCCACCGCGCCGATCACGATGCCCGCGGAGAGCGGTTTCTGGTGCAGGCCGAACAGTCCGAACAGGTCCAGCACCACCGACGCGAACATCTGACCGGTCACGAAGAGCCCGACGGCGGCGAGCGCGCCCAGCCGCGGGAACAGCAGGATGCCGCTGGTGATGTAGAGCGGACTGGCCAGTCCGCCCAGCAGGTGCCACGGCTCGACGTCGGGCACCAGCGCCACCGCGCCGATCGTGCCGGTCGCCACCGCGAGCACGGCGAGCACCGCCGCGGCGAGGCCCAGTTGCAGCGTCGACGCCCCGTACGGCGTGCCGACCGCCTTGGTCAGCTGCAGGTTCGCCGACGCCTGCACGGCGAGCAGACATCCGACGAGCAGCGCTGACCCCAGTAACGCGAAGTACACGACAACAACCCCCAAACAAGTGGACACAGTGTCCGCTAAGCCAGGGTAGGCACGAAGTGGACGCGCTGTCCACTTGTTCGGTGATCGCGTACGATCCGTTCATGGTCATCGGGCAGCCACCGGCCAGGGAACGCGCCGACGCGGCGCGCAACCGGGCGCGCGTGCTGGCCGCCGCCGAGGAGTTGTTCGCGGTCAAGGACGCCCGCCAGGTCACGATGGACGAGATCGCGCGCGCCGCCGGCGTCGGCCGCGCCACCCTGTACCGGCGCTACCCCGACCCGGCCTCCGTCGCCGCGGCCCTGCTGGACGAGCACGAACGCGTGCTGCAGGAACAACTGATGGGCGGTCCCCCGCCGCTGGGCCCCGGCGCACCACCGGCCGAACGGCTCGCGGCGTTCTACGCGGCCATGGCGGGCCTGCTCGAACGACACCTGCACCTGGCGCTCGGAGCGGAGACCGGCGACGCCCGCTTCCGCACCGGCGCCTATGGTTTCTGGCGGCTGCACGTGCTGGCGCTCCTGACCGAGGCCGCCGTGCCGGACCCGAACGGCCTGGTCGAGGTGCTGCTCGCGCCGCTGGCCCCCGAGCTCTACCAGGAACAACGACGACGCGGCCTGTCCCCGCACCAGATCACGGACTCGCTGACGTGGCTGAGCCGGCTGCTGAACACCTGAGAACGAAGGCGGACCAAAAGCGTGGCCACTGCCAATGAGAGCGCTGTGAAACTCGCGGTGCTCATCGACGCGGACAACGCCCAGCCCTCGATCACCGAGGCACTGCTGGCCGAGATCGCCAAGTACGGGACCGCGCACGTCAAGCGCGCGTACGGCGACTGGACCGGCACCAGCCTGAAGGGCTGGAAGGACCACCTGCTGGCCCAGTCGATCCAGCCCATCCAGCAGTTCGCGTACACGACCGGCAAGAACGCGACCGACGCGGCGATGGTCATCGACGCGATGGACCTGCTCTACTCCGACCGCTTCGACGGCTTCTGCATCGTCTCCAGCGACTCGGACTTCACCCGCCTCGCCGCCCGGCTGCGCGAGTCCGGCCTCACCGTCTACGGCTTCGGCGAACGCAAGACGCCCAAGCCGTTCGTCGCGGCCTGCGACAAGTTCATCTACGTCGAGAACCTCGCCTACCCCGAGGCCGCGACCCCGGCCGAGACCCCGCTGCTGCCGAAGTCGACGACCTCCGCCGCCCAGCTCAAGGGCGACACGACCCTGGTCAAGCTGCTGCGCAACGCCGTCGAGGCGGCGTCGGACGACGACGGGTGGGCGACGCTCTCCGCCGTCGGCAGCATCATCACCAAGCAGCGCCCCGAGTTCGACTCCCGCACGTACGGCTACTCGAAGCTCAGCGACCTGATCACCGCGACCACGCTGTTCGAGGTCGACCGCCGCGGGCCGCGCGAGGGCAAGCAGTCGGCGGTCTACGTGCGCGACCGCCGACGGTGACCTGCCTCGATCAACGCCAGCCGAGCGCCGGCGCCACGTGCGTGAGGATGTTCTCCAGCACGTGCACGTTGAACTCGACGCCGAGCTGGTTGGGCACGGTCAGCAGGAGCGTGTCGGCCTCCGCGATCGCCTCGTCCCCCGCGAGCTCCTCGACCAGCACGTCCGGCTCGGCCGCGTAGGACCGGCCGAAGATCGCCTTGTTCGGCCCGTCGATGAAGCCGATGGAGTCGGTGCTCCTGCCGTCGGCGCCGAAGTACATGCGGTCGAGGTCCGTGGTGAGCGCGAAGATGCTGCGCGACACCGAGACCCGCGGCTCGTGCTGGTGGCCGGCCTCGGTCCAGGCCTTGCGGAACGCCCTGATCTGGTCGGCCTGCTGGACGTGGAACGGCGCGCCGCCCTCGTCGAACTTCAGGGTCGAGCTCATCAGGTTCATGCCCTGCTTCGCCGCCCACACGGCGGTGCCGTTGGAGCCCGCGCCCCACCAGATCCGGTCACGCAGGCCCGGCGCGTGCGGTTCGACGCGCAGCAGGCCGGGCGGGTTCGGGAACATCGGGCGGGGCGCGGGCTCCGCGAAACCGCCGCCTTCCAGCACCTTCAGGAACAGCTCGGTGTGCATGCGGGCCATGTCGGCGTCGGTCTGGCCCTCGGCGGGCTGGTAGCCGAAGTGCCGCCACCCGTCGACGACCTGCTCGGGCGATCCCCTGGAGATGCCGAGCTGGAGCCTTCCGCCGGCGATGAGGTCGGCCGCACCGGCGTCCTCGACCATGTACATCGGGTTCTCGTAGCGCATGTCGATCACGCCGGTGCCGATCTCGATGCGGTCGGTCTTCGCGCCGATCGCTGCGAGCAGCGGGAACGGCGACGCGAGCTGCCGCGCGAAGTGGTGCACCCGGAAGTAGGCGCCGTCCGCGCCGAGCTCCTCCGCGGCCACCGCGAGGTCGATCGACTGCAGCAACGTGTCCGCCGCCGACCTCGTCTGCGAGTGCGGGCTGTCCGTCCAGTGCCCGAACGACAGAAAACCGATCTTCTTCATGCCGTCCAAGATAGTTCAATCTTCAAGTAAATGCCCATGACGCGTGCGTCACGCCCGGCGGAGCAGCCGATGCGTGCGCCGGACCGCCGCCAGACGCTCGTCGCCGTTGATCGCGAGCGCCCGGACCACCGGGTCGTCGGGGCCCCTGCGCTGCCGGATCTCGGCCAGCCTCCCGTGCACCGTCGTCGGCTGGCCGTCCGGACCGGTGCTCATGTCGCAGTACCAGAGCGCGTCGCGCAGCCGGCCGCGGTTGTCCGGGAACTCGCCCAGTCCGTCGGCGAGCCCGACCAGACCGGCGACCGCGGCCGCGCCGGAGTGGTGCGCCACCAGCCCGCAGATCCGGTCCGAGACGCCCGCCCGGCGCAGGTAGCGCGCCCCGTCGAGCGAGTGCAGGCCCGTGTCGGTCAGCTCGGCCGCGTAGCCGATGTCGTGCACCCACGCCGCCGCCACGAGCAGCTCGCGTTCCTCTTCGGGCAGCACCCGTGCCACGTGTTCGGCACGGCGCGCCACACCGGCCGTGTGCGCCCAACGGCGTGGCAGCTCCGCGGCGAGCAGGCGGCGTGCCGTGTTCCGCGCCCAGCTCGACAGGAACGTCCCCGGCATCTCCTGCGTCGGGAACGCCCGTGCGGAGGCTCGCACCTCACGGGCCACGAACAACGGCACGTAGTCCTGCAGCCGGGCGCCGCCGAACCGCGCCCGCGCCCGTTCGATCCACTCGTGCACGATGCTCGGCGGCACGTCGTGGAACTCGCGGACCAACTGGGACTCCAGGCGCCGGATCCGGTCATCCGCCTGGCTCACAACCTCCGCCGTGGTCGTCACGCCGTCCACGGTAAGCCCTCCCTTCGGATGGTGAGAGGGCCCTTCGAAGGGTTCTAGCGTCCGGCGCGCAGGCGGAGCAGTTCGGCGCGGGCGTGGACGACCTCGTTCGTCTCGCTCCCCCGCGCGTGGGCGAGTTCGCGGGCGAGGTCGGCCGCCGCGTCCAGCAGGTGCCGCGTCCTGCTCCGGCTGTGCACCAGCTTCCGGAACGCCTTGCGGTCCTTCCCGAGACCGCTGACCGCCGCGAGCAGCGCGGGATCGATGACGCCGGCATCCGACTCGGGCTGCAGCAGCATGCGGATCCAGATCCGCTCCTGCGTGGCCGCGTGGCGCGCGACGTAGAACAGCGTGACGAGTTCGACCACCGCGATCACGAACGGCAGCAGGACCGCGAGGACGCCGATGCCGCCGCTCAGACCGCCCATGTCGTCCCAGGCGAAGTGGAACACCATGGCGGTCAGCATGGTCAGGACGCCGCGCGGCACGTTGCGCTCGCCCGGCGTGCGGCCGAGGACCCACATCAGACCGGCGCAGAAGATCGCGCTGAACAACGCGTGCGACACGATGCCGGCGGCGCCGCGGACCAGGAAGACCTGGAACGACGTGCCGAGCTGGTCGGTGCCGAAGGTCTGCGCCGCGCCGTTGTAGACGTAGAGGACGTCCTCGAAGACCTGGAAGCCCAGGCCGACGAACGCGCCGATGATGAACCCGTCGTAGGCGCCGCGCACCAGCCGCGGGGCGAGTCCGATCAGCAGGACCAGGCCCAGTGCCTTGGCGAACTCCTCGTTGATCGGCGCGGTGAGGCCGGCGGCCCAGTCCGAGGCGAACGCCGTGCCGCCCAGCTTCGCCCAGATCTCCAGCAGCGCGGTGTTCGCGGGCAGCGCGATCCAGAACGTCGCCGCGAGGCCACCCCAGGCGAACGCGGCCGCGAGGAGACCGGCGGGCTGCGCGGTGTAGCGGTTCTGGTGGCGCAGGAGCAGCAGCCACGGCACCAGGTAGAGACCGAACAGCAGCACGCCGCCGGTCAGCGCCGGGCGGTAGAAGTGGGCGCCGGGGCCGAAGTAGCGCAGCACCGCCAGCGCGCCGCCGCCCACGCCCAGCAGGTAGACCCAGAACGCCAGGTTGCGCGGCTGGACGAGCCGGAACGGCTCCCCCCAGCCCGACTGCTCGATCGCGGCGAGCTGTGCGGTCTTCGCTTCGGATGTCATCGTCATCGGGATGCTCCCGGAGTGATGCTGCGCAGGAACGTGCCCACGACGTCCTGCCGGCGTTCGAACTGACCCGGCGCGGTGCGGACCCTGACCAGCAACGCCGGCGCGGTCTCGGCCTCACCGGATGCGCTGGTCATCTTGAACGCGACGTCGAGCACGTCCCCGTTCGGCGAGGTGCCGGCCAGCGCGACGCCGACCAGACCGGCCGCCGTCGTCACCGTGCCGCGCGACCCGTCGACTCCCGGCGTGTCGCCCTCCGAGCGCAGGACCTGGTCGAGGAAGGCGTCGGCGGTGCCGGTGAACGACGTGCCCCGCAACGTGATCGTCGCGCCGCCCGTCGCCAGCTCGACCTGAAGGGACGACGGGGACGCCGAGCCGGCACCGGCCAGCGTGCCGCTCTCCAGCTGCCAGCCCACGGGTGGCACGGCGGTCGCGCCGTCACCGAGGTCCAGCACCTCACCGGCGCGGATCTCGTTGTGCCACGGGATGACGGCGTTGAGGCCGGGCAGTCCATACAGGAGCAGCAGCGCGATCACCAGGACGCTCAGGGCGGGCGCGAACGTCCGCCGATCCAGTCCGAGGAACCGGTGCTCGACCGGCACCCACCCCCGCGGTGCTGTGTCCGTCATCCCAAGCCCCTCTCACGGCCGTGAACGGCACCAACTTGACCACAGTTGGCCGCTCTCGGCACGGCGTGGCTAGCGTTGGAGCATGAGCTCGACATTGAGTGGTGACGACACGCTGGTCCTGCCCGAGTTCGACGCGCCGCCCGCCGATCCGATCGCCCTGCTGGGCGAGTGGTTCGACCTGGCGGTCCGGCGCGAGGTGCGGGAACCGTTCGCCATGGTGCTCGCCACCGCCGACGACCGCGGCCGTCCGTCCAGCAGGGTCGTGCTGTTCAAGGAGATCGCGGACGGCGGGCTGGTCTTCGCCGGGTCGGGCGCCGGCCGCAAGGGACGCGATCTCGCGGCGAACCCCTGTGCGGCAGCGACGTTCCACTGGCGGGAGACCTTGCAGCAGATCAGCGTCACCGGCTCGGTCGAGCGCCTGCCCGCCGAGGTGTCCGACGCGCTGTTCGCCGACCGGCCGCGCGCCGCTCAGGCCGCGGTGATCGCGTCGGAGCAGAGCGCGCCCATGATCGACGAGGCCGCCCTGCACGAACGGGCGCGGCGCCTGGTCGAGAGCGGCGACCCGTTGACCCGGCCGGACGCCTGGACCGGCTACCGGCTCGTCCCGGAGGAAATCGAGTTCTGGCAAGGAAAACCGAGCCGGCTGCACCGCCGGCTGCGCTACACCCGCACCGGCGCCGGATGGTCGCCGCGGCGGCTACAGCCCTAGCAACGGCGCGGGATCGCCGGACCGCCACCCGGCCGGGAGGATCGCCAGGGCGTCACCGCCCGCCGCTCCCCCGAGGAACGCGGCCCGGTGACCGGCGAGCACCTGGCCGTCCCAGGTGACCGGCACGATCCGCACGCCCCGGGCCGGCGCGCGCACGTCACCCGTGACCGGTACGAGCGGCAGGACCGGCAGCGGCGCGCCGGTCAGGCCGCGCAGCACCGAGTCCAGCACCGTGTGAGCGGCGACGAGCGCGGCGAACGGGTTGCCGGGCAGCCCGACGAGCCACCGCCCGCCCAGTTCCGCCACGAGCTGCGGGTGCCCCGGCTTGCACGCCACGGTGTCCACGACCCAGCGGCCGGAGGCGTCGACGAGGTCGCGCAACTGGTCCGTGCTGCCGACCGAGGTGGAGCCGGTCACGACGACCACGTCCGCCGTCACACCTGCGAGAACTTCGGCGAGCAGGCCCGGTTCGTCCGGCACGTGCGCGAGGCCGGCGAGGTCGGCGCCGAGCGAGGTGATCAGCGACGGCAGCATCGGGCCGAGCGCGTCCCGCACCCGGCCGTCGCCGCTGGTGCCGTGGTGCACCAGTTCGCTGCCGGTGACCAGCACGTGCACGCGCGGACGTGGGCGGACCGGCAGTTCGTCGTGGCCGCCGGTCGCGGCCAGTCCGAGCAGCGCGGGTCCGGCGCGGGTCCCTGCCGCCGCGAGCACGGCTCCGGCGGCGCAGTCCTCGCCCGTCCGGCGGATGTGCCCGCCCGCGAGACCGTGGACCACCGAGCCCTCGACGGTGGCGTCCTCGACCGGCAGCACAGCGGTCGCACCCACCGGGACCTGGGCGCCGGTAGAGATCTCCACCGCTTCGCCGGGACGGAGGTCGGCGCCGCGCTCACCTGCGCGAACACGTCCCACCAGCTGCCACGGACCGGGCCCGCCCACCGCGTAGCCGTCCATCGCCGAGGTGTCGAAGGCGGGCAACGGCGTGCGGGCGCACAGGTCCGCGGCCAGGGTCAGTCCGGCGGCCTCGGCAAGGCTCACCAGGCGTGGCGTCAGCGGGACGGGCGCCTCGTGCGCGAGCTCACGCGCACGTTCCCACGTCACCTCACGGACATCCGCCTGCAGAACACGCATGCGCACACGGTGCCTGAAGCGGATGTCCGTCCGGTTACCGGGTCCTCACCCGGCGCCGGTCAGGCCAGCGCGGCGATGACCTGGTCGGAGCTGACCGGCAGCGAGAACATCGGGTAGTCGAACGTGATCGCGTTGTCGTGCTCGGCGACCGACGTGGCCGCCACGCAGTCGGTCAGCGTGATGACGCGGTAGCCGTTCTCGTAGCCGGTGCGCATGGTCGACTCGACGCAGCAGTTGGTGAGGAACCCGCCGAGCACGATCGTCGTGATGCCCTTGCTGCGCAGGATGAAGTCGAGGTTGGTGCTGGCGAACGTGTCCAGCCCGCGCTTGCCCTCCACCACGATGTCCCCGGCCTGCGGCGCGAGCTCGTCGGTGATCGCGGCGCCCCAGCTGTCCTTGACGAACGCGTTGCCGTCCACGACGCCCTTGAGAATCCCGTACGGGTGCGCGGAGATCTCGTGGTAGCCCTGCGCGAAAGTGATGGGCGCGTGCATGATCGTCGCACCGGCGGCGCGGGCCGCCGAGACGACCGCGATGGTCTTGTCGAGCATTCCAGTCTTGTCCATCACCTCGGACACCGCGCCGTGCAGCACGCCACCCTCGCTGGTGAAGTCGTTCTGGTACTCGATCAGAACCACGGCGGTCGTCCTGGGGTCCAGCGTCAGTTCGCTCATGCCCTCATCGAACGTCCGGCCGCCGTCCTGCGGCAATCACCGAACCGGGTGTTCGCGCGTCACCACTGGTAGGGAAGGAACTTTCCGTCGAGGGTGACCACCACCCGGTCGCCAGCCGGGTCCGCGACGCGGTCGACGTTCATCCGGAAGTTGATGGCGCTCATGATCCCGTCGCCGAACTGCTCGTGGATCAGTTCCTTGATCGTCGGCCCGTAGACCTGCAGCACCTCGTAGAACCGGTAGATCGTGGGATCGACCGGCACCGCGGTCTCCAACGCGCCCCTGGTCGGCTGCGACACCAGTGCCTGCACCTGTGCGTCCGTCAGTTCCAGCAGCTCGCCGGCCTTCGCGGCGGTTCCGGCCGGCACCGGGTGCTGCCCCAGCAACGCCGAGGTCGTCCACACCAGTGGCCGGTCGAGCACCTCCGCGATCGCCGCCCAACTCAGTCCGAGCCGAGCCTTCGCCGCCAGAACCGCCTGCCCTGCCTCACTTTTCGCGTTCACGGTGCCGGCGGCGTTCAGCTGTTCGTGGAGTACGAGTGCGCGCCCGTCCCGGCGAGCTTGCCAGCCTCCACGATCAGGTACTCGTCGCGGATCGGCGTGCCCGCGAAGAACGACTCCAGGATCTCCCTGGTGCCGGCCGCGTACCGGGCCTGCGCGGACAGCGAACTGCCCGAGATGTGCGGCGTCATGCCGTGGTTCGGCATGGTCCGCCACGGGTGGTCGGCGGGCGCGGGCTGCGGGAACCACACGTCACCGGCGTATCCGGCGAGCTGACCGCTTTCCAGGGCGCGCACGACGGCGTCGCGGTCGGCGATGCGGGCGCGGGCGGTGTTGATCAGGTACGCGCCGCGCTTCATCGTCGCGATCAGGTCGTCGTCGAACAGCCCCTCGGTCTCGGGGTGCAGCGGCGCGTTGATCGTCACGACGTCGCAGTGCGGCACCATGTCCGCTGTCGACTCGTGGAACGTCAGGCCGTACTCGCGCTCGACGCTCTCGGGCAGGCGGTGCCGGTCGGTGTAGTGCAGGCGCATGTCGAACGGCGCCAAGCGCTTCAGCACCGCGAGGCCGATGCGTCCGGCCGCGACCGTGCCGACGTGCATGCCCTCGACGTCGTAGGAACGGGCCACCGCGTCGGCGATGTTCCAGCCGCCGTCCAGCACGATCTGGTGCGAGGGAACGAAGTTCCGCACCAGGTTCAGGATCGACATCACCACGTGCTCGGCGACGCTGATGCTGTTGCAGTACGTCACCTCCGCCACCGTGACGCCGTGCTCGATCGCCGCGTCCAGGTCGACGTGGTCCGACCCGATGCCCGCCGTGAGCGCGAGCTTCAGCTTCGGCGCGCGGGCGAACCGTTCCTTCGTCAGGTAAGCGGGCCAGAACGGTTGCGAGATCACGACGTCCGCGTCCGCCAGTTCGCGGTCGAACGCCGAGTCGGGGCCTTCCTTGTCGGACGTGACGACGAGGGTGTGGCCCTGGCCCTCCAGGTACCGGCGCAGGCCGAGCTCACCGGACACGCTGCCGAGCAGGTGGCCCGGCGTGAAGTCGACGGCGGACGGCGTCGGCAGCGTCTGACCGCCCGGATAGCCGTCGAGGTGCGGCAGGTCGTTCCGCGCGTAGGTCTCGGGGTAGCCGGTGACCGGGTCGTCGTAGAGCACGCACAGGACCTTCGCCATTGCAGGTCTCCCGTTCGGAAGTCGTTGTGGTGCCTCGACTTTCCTCCCGGGATCGGCGCGCTGTCCAAGCGAACGTTCCTATCGCCTGATAGCCGCCGGCTATCACACCGGATAGACGTGGGTCTCTGTCGCCTTCACCGCCGCCCACAACTCGTCGCCGGGACGCAGCCGCAGGTCGGCGAGTGTGGCCGTGGTGATGTCCGCGAGGACGTTCGGCGCGCCGTCCAGGCGGACCCGGGTCGTGTGGGCGTGCTGTTCGATCGCGGCGACCGTGACCGGCCAGACGTTGCGCGGACTGCCCTCCGGCTTCTGAGCGTGCAGGCTCACGGCGTTGGGCGGGAACACGACGTGCACCGGACCGTTGACAGGCATGGGAATCGTGAGCCGGCCACCTCCGTCCAGGTCGACGTCGGTGCTCGACGCCTTGCCGCGGTAGAAGTTCAGGCCGACGAGGTTGGCGACGTAGTCGGTGCGCGGCTGGCGGGCCACCTCGGCGGGCGGGCCGGACTGCACGGCACGGCCGCCTTCCAGGATCACCAACCGGTCCGCGAGGACCATGGCGTCCAACGGATCGTGCGTCACCAGCAGCGTGTGGCCGCCGAAGTCCGCGAGGTGCCGGCCCAGTTCCGAACGGACCTGCAGGCGGGTGCTCGCGTCCAGCGCGGCGAGTGGTTCGTCGAGCAGCAGCAGGCTCGGGCCGGTCGCCAAAGCCCTCGCCAGCGCGACCCGTTGAGCTTGGCCTCCCGACAGGGAACGGGGTTTCGCCTGCGCGTGGCCGTTCAGCCCGACCCGATCGAGCCAGCGCGCGGCCTCGGCCCGTGCCTCGGCCCGGCGGGTGCCACGGGCTCTGAGTCCAAAAGCGACGTTCTCCAGCGCGGACATGTGCGCGAAGAGCAGGTAGTCCTGGAACACCACGCCGATCGGTCGTTTCTCGGCGGGCACGAAGTCCTCGCCGTCCCAAGTGGACTCACCGACCGTGATGTGCCCGGAGTCCAGCGGAAGCAGCCCGGCGAGGGCGCGCAGCGCGGTGGACTTGCCCGCGCCGTTCGGGCCGAGCAGCGCGACAACCTCGCCCGGCGCGATGGTCACGTCGAGGTCGAGGGAGAAGGTGCCGCGCGTGACGCGCAGCTCCGCGTTCAGGGTCACGTCGGCCCGCTGATCCACCGGTCGCGCAGACCGGCCAGCACTCCGACGGACACCAGCAGCAGCACGATGCTCAGCACGATAGCCGCATCCGGATCCGTCTCCAGCGCGAGGTAGACCGCCAACGGCATGGTCGTCGTCTCGCCGGGGAAGTTGCCCGCGAACGTGATCGTCGCCCCGAACTCGCCCAGCGCCCGCGCCCAGCACAACACCGCGCCCGCCACCACCCCCGGCAGCACCGACGGCAACGTCACCCGCCGGAACGTCAGCCACTTCGAGGCGCCCAGCGTCGCCGCCGCCTCCTCGTAACGCGGATCGGCGGCCCGCAGCGCGCCCTCGACCGAGATCACCAGGAACGGCATCGCCACGAACGCCTCGGCGACGACGACTCCGGCCGTGGTGAACGGCAACGAGATGCCGAACCACGCGTCGAGATGCTCTCCGATCAGTCCGCGCCGGCCGAGCACGAGCAGCAACGCGACACCGCCGACCACCGGCGGCAGCACGAGCGGCACGGTGACGAGCGCGCGCAGGAACCCGCGTCCCGGCAGGCCGGAGCGCGCCAGCAGCCAGGCGAGCGGGATGCCGAGGAACAGGCACAGCACCGTCGCCAGCGAGGCGCAGATCAGCGACAGCCGCAGCGCCTCCCCGACCTCGGCGCTGAGCAGCGTGGACAGCGAGGTCCACGGTGTCTTGACCAGCAACCCGGCGAGCGGCACCAGCAGGAACGCGAGCCCCAGCACGGCGGGCAGGACGAGGACGACGGGCAGCCGTCCCCGCACCCGGTTGCGCGTCACGGGCTGTCGAAGCCCGCCGCGCTCAGCACCGTGCGCCCCTTGTCGGACAGCACGAAGTCCACGAACGCCTTGGCCGCGGCGGCGTGGGGCGCCTTGGCCAGCGGGGCGATCGGGTAGTCGTTGACCGCCTGGGCCGACTCGGTGAAGTCGATGCCCTCGACCTTGTCGCCCGCGGCCTTCACGTCCGTCTTGTAGACCAGCGCGCCGTCGACCTCGCCGAGCGAGACCTTGGTGAGCACGGCCTTGACGTCCTGCTCCAGGGTGTCCGGCGCGGGCGTGATCTTGGCGAGCTCGAAGACCTTCTTCGACGCGGCGCCGCACGGCACCTGCTCCGCGCAGAGGGCGATCTTCTTCTCGGCGTTCGCGAAGTCGGCGAGCCCGGCGATCTTGCCGGGGTTGCCCTTCGGCACCGCGATCGCGAGCTTGTTCCTCACGAACGTCCTCGGCGCGTCCGTGATCGTCTTGGTGTCGGTCACCTGCTTCATGTTCGCCGGCGCGGCCGAAGCGAACACGTCGGCGGGAGCGCCCTGGTTGAGCTGCTGGGCCAGCGCCGAGCTGCCGCCGAAGTTGAACTTGACCTTCGTGCCGGGATTGGCGGCCTCGAAGTCCTTGCCCAGCTGGGTGAACGTCTCCGTCAGCGACGCCGCCGCGAACACCGTGACGTCACCGGTGACCTTCGGCGCCTCCGAACCCGACGTGGGCGCGGCGGCCTGCCCACCGGACCCACACCCCGCGAGCACCAGCGCGGCCGAGGCGACCGCGAGGGTGACCCTGATGGACTTTCTCTTCCGCAGATTCGGCACTGACACATCTTAGATGCCGCTTTCACGGATGCAATCCCTCGACTGAAGAGGCTTCTGCGGATCGCTGCTTCGTCGTACCGTGGAGGGTGTGACGTCATCGTTTGCAGGCATACCAACGCCGCGCACGCCGCTGTCCGAGGACCAGGTCCTGGTCACCGGAGACATCACCGACGACTGGATCTTCCAGACGTCCCACCTCGACGCGCACGCCCGCGAGCCGGTCAACGTCCAGTACCGGACGACCCGCGTCCGCGAGGTCCACCAGGTGCGGGGCGTCCCGCTGCACGAGGTGCTCGCGAAGGTCACGCTGCGCACGTCCGGCGGCAGCAAGATGGACAAGCTCAGCTTCGTCGTCGTGGCCTCGTCCGCCGACGGGTACCGCGTGCTGCTGTCGTGGGCGGAGGTGGACCCCGAGTTCGGCGCGTGCTCGGCGATGCTCGCCACCCGGTACAACGGCAGGCAGCTCACCAGGCCGACCCTCGTCACGCCGCGGGACGGGCGGGCCAGCAGGTACGTGCGCGACGTCGCCCGCCTGGAGATCTCCCGGTTCAGCGCCTGACGACCCTTAGGGTGGTCGGCATGGCGGAACTGCTGACCATCGAAGACGTGCGGGCCGCGGCCGAGGTGCTCGACGGGCGCGTGCTGCGCACCCCGACGCTGCGCTCCCCAGGCCTGTCCGCGCTGTTCGGCGTTCCGACGACGGTGAAGCTGGAACTGTTGCAGCGCAGCGGTTCGTTCAAGACGCGCGGCGCGTTCGCCAAGATCCTCTCGCTGTCCAGCGAGGCACGGGCGGCGGGCGTGGTCGGCGTCAGCGGCGGCAACCACGGGATCGCGCTGGCCGACGCCGCGCACGAACTCGGCGTGACCGCGACCGTCGTGATGCCCTCTTCGGCGCCTGCTCGTTCCGTCGAACTCGCTCGGGCGTCAGGCGCGGACGTTCGGCTCACCGACGGCCTGGCGGCGGCGTTCGCGCTGCTCAACGACCTGGTGACAGCGGGCGCGACGCTCGTGCACCCCTACGACGACCCGATCGTGGTCGCCGGCCAGGGCACCGTGGGGCTGGAGTTCGCGACCGACGCCCCGGACGTCACCGACGTGCTGGTGAGCATCGGTGGCGGAGGGTTCATCGCGGGTGTCGCGACGGCGTTCCACGCGCTCGTGCCCGGCGTCCGGGTGTGGGGCGTCGAGGTCGAGGGTGCCGACGCGATGCACCGGGCGCTGGCCGCGGGCGGACCCGTCGAGATCGCGCCGACGTCGATCGTCTCGACCCTCTCGGCGCCGCACGTGTCGCAGCTGACCTACGACCACGCCGTCGCGCTGGTCGAGGACGTCCTCGTGGTGTCCGACGCCGACGCCGTGCGGGGGTCGATCACGCTCGCGGAAACGCAGAAGGTGTGGGCCGAGCCCGCCGCCGGGTGTCTCGTGGCGGCGGCGCGCACGGTGCTCGACCGGGTCGGACCGGACGCGCGCCTGGGCGTCGTGGTGTGCGGCGGGAACACGACCTTTGCGGACGTCGTCCGCTGGACGCAGGGCTGAACGAATGCGACACGACGATCCGCTGGCGCAGACTGTTGTCCTCGCCGTCCGCGGCGGCGACCTGGCCACGTTGCGGCAACTGCTGGCCGACCACGCCGACCTGGCGACCGCGCGGATCGTCGATGACGGCGGTAATGCGCGGACCCTGTTGCACGTGCTGACGGACTGGCCCGCCCGATGCCCTCACGGCGCCGAGACCGTGGCGGTGCTCGTGGCCGCGGGCGCCGACGTCAACGCGCGGTTCCAGGGTTCGCACGACGAGACGCCACTTCATTGGGCCGCGAGCGCCGATGACGTCGTGGTGCTCGACGCGCTTCTCGACGCCGGCGCGGACATCGACGCCGACGGGGCGGTGATCGGCGGTGGCACTCCCCTGGCCGACGCACGGGCGTTCGCGCAGTGGAATGCCGCTCACCGGCTCGTGGAGCGCGGCGCGACGGTCACGTTGACCGATGCCGCCACGCTCGGGTTGTCCGATCGACTGGAGCGCCTTCTGGTCGGTGCTGCGGAAGAAGACGTCAACGCGGCGTTCTGGGGCGCGTGCCACGGTGGTCAACGGGAGTGTGCGGAACGCCTGCTGGCGTTGGGCGCGGACGTGAACTGGCTTCCGCCGTGGGAACACCTCACACCGCTCGACGCCGCCGTGCGCAACGACTTCGAGGACGTCGCGGAGTGGTTGCGGGGTCAGGGCGGCAGGCAGGCGGGGTGACGCGTCCCTGTGCGTCCGATTTCACGGTCTGCGGACGCACAGGGACGTGCGTGGCGCCGTCCCGAGCCGGCTGAACCGCATCTGGCGGATCCGCGCGTCCTACATCCGCACCGCACCACCGCATCGGATCGGTGCGACGGCCCGATCCACCCGATGGAGTGACCACCTGGCCCTGGGTTGATCTTCGCGAGCAATCCGTTCATCGGACGGCTTCGAAGTAGGGGCGTGAAACCGGGAAGAACGCGTGCGGTCGACCCGCACCTGCTGACCGGTGCCCACGTGCTCGGCGCGCTCCCCGCGGCCGAGCGCGTCGAGTTCGAAGCACATCTGAGCGCGTGCCTGCGCTGTGCGGACGAGGTGGCCGAGCTGAGCGAGACCGCGGCCCGGCTGGGCAGCGCTGTCGAGCACGTCGTGCCGAGCGCCCTCCGGCCACGGCTGCTGAGCGCGGCTCGGCAGGTGCGGCAGGTTCCGCCGGAGTCCGAGATCAGGACTGTTTTCTCGCGGCGGCAAGGCTTTCGGCACGCGGCGGCGCTCATCTCGGCCGCCTGTGTGGCCGCCGCGGCGGTGGCCGGTGTGCACGGCGCGCTGACCGCGTCGAGGATCGCCCCCGTCGCCCTCTCTCCGCACACCCGGACCGGAGATCTCCTGGCGGCACCGGATCTGCGGCTCGTCACCACGTCCGCCGGCACCGCGGCCATGTCGCGCACCCGCGACGAGATGCTGTTCCTGGCGGACGGCCTGCGCACGTTGCCGCGCGGCCGCGTCTACCAGCTGTGGCTGGTGGACGACCACGGCCCGCGATCAGCGGGAACCCTGCGGCCGGCGGGCACGGCGATGTCGCTGCTCGTGACCGGGATCGCGGGGGCCGGTGAGGCCCTCCTCACGGTCGAGCCGCTGGGCGGATCACCGAGTCCGACCAGCGGACCGGTCCTCACCCTCGACCTTCACTGAGACGAACGCCAATCCGGTTCGACCGGCGCGCCGAATGTCCTGTCGTGACCGATCACATCCTCGTCATCGGATACGGCGACACCGGGCGCTGTGCCGTGAACTCGGTGCTGGCCTCCCAGCCTGACGCCCGGCTGACCGTCCTGGACATCGACCTGTTCGCGGTCGTCGAGGCGATGGCCAACGGCGCCACCGCGATCCTCGGCGACGGCCGGGACAGACGCGCGCTCGACGAAGCCGCGATCGACGCCGCCGACCGGGTCTTCATTGCGGTGCCCGACGACCTCGCCGCCTTCCTGATCACGCGTGCCGTGCGGCCGTACAACCCCGACGCCGTGATCGTCGTCGTCATCCGCGAACAGGAGAACCACTCGCTGTTCCTGTCCTCCGACGCGACGTCCGTCCACATCAGACCTCCCGACGAGCGGACGTGAAGAACTCCGGAAACAGCATCGCTGTTTCCGGAGTTCGTGGTGTTGCCGTTCTGCTTACGCAGGAAGCAGAACCGAGTCGATGAGGTAGACGGTGGCGTTGGCGGTGTGCACGCCACCACAGATCACGTTGGCGTCGTTGACCTTCAGCGCGTCCTTGGAACCGCT
>NZ_JBIRVV010000012.1:0-8988 GCF_044387305.1 Lentzea sp. NPDC020367
CACACGCGCCGTTCTTTCTGAAGACATCTGATGTCTGGAGGCAGCGGGCGTCGTACGGCAGCCGGCAGTCCTATCCCTACGACACGATTAGGAGGCCCACCCAGGCCCGATCTGCCCACTCCCCGGCCAATGCCGTCCGCCCTGAACCCGAGCCACCCCAGAAGATCAGCGAACGTTCACCCAGCGGACGACTCGATCAGCCACACTGCGCGCCTCCGAGCTGTTCGAGGAGGACCAGTGGTCCGGTTGTGCACAGGCCTGGTGGCCTTGGTGTTGCTCGTGTCGGCCGCGCCGGCCGAGGCGTCGGTGCCGTCGCGGTTCCAGCGTTTCGACACGATGTCGGTGTTCCGGAACAGCTCGGCGGGCGAGCACACAGCCGCCGAGATCGCGGCCGCCACCGCGGACGGCAAGCTGGTCGTCTACACCGACTCGCCCGGTCGCCGGATCGGGTTCGCCAAGGCGGGTCAGAAGTTCACGCCGGACGGTGTGCTGCCGATGCCCGGCGAGCCGACGTCCGTCGACGTCATCGGCGGGCTCGCGCTGGTCGCGGTCAACACGTCGAAGTCGTACGCCGAGCCGTCGGGCGTGCTGGTGGTCGTGGACCTCGGCAGGCGGGACGTCGTCGCGACGCACGACCTCGGTGGCCAGCCGGACTCGATCGACATCTCCAAGGACGGCCGGTACGCGGCCATCGCGATCGAGAACGAGCGCGACGAGGACGTCAACGAGGGCGCGATCCCGCAGGCCCCCGCGGGTTTCCTGACCATCGTCGACCTCATCGGGCGTGGGCCGGCGTCGTGGCAGCTGCGCAGGGTCGAGCTGACCGGGATCGCGCAGGTCGCGCCGACCGACCCCGAGCCGGAGTACGTCAGCATCAACGGGCGCGACCAGGTGGCCGTCACGCTGCAGGAGAACAACCACATCGCGATCGTGGACCTGCGCTCCGGCAGGATCGTGCGGCACTTCTCGGCGGGCACGGCCACGGTCGGCGGCGTCGACACCAAGGACGACGGGAAGTTCTCGCCGACCGAGACCATCACCGCCGCCCGCGAGCCCGACGCCGTCGCCTGGCTGGACGACCACACGCTCGGCACCGCCGACGAGGGTGACTACCTCGGCGGCTCGCGCACGTGGACGATCTTCGACGCGGACTCCGGCGAGGTCGTGTTCTCCTCGGGCAACGAGCTTCAGAAGATCACCGTCAGGCAGGGCCAGTACCCGGACGGCCGGTCCGACAACAAGGGCGTCGAACCGGAAGGCCTGGCCGTCGCCTCCTTCGGGCGCGACAGGTACGCGTTCGTCGGCATGGAACGCGCCAACCTCGTCGCGGTGTACGACGTGAGCAACCCGCGCAGGCCGCGTTTCCTGCAGGCGCTGCCGACCGGCGTCGGGCCGGAGGGCCTGCTGCCGATTCCCGCGACCGGCACACTCGTGGTCGCCGCGGAGGAGGACTCGGCGGCGGACGGCATCCGCTCGTCGCTCAGCGGATACCGCCTGACCCGCACACCGCTGGCGTTGTCGTTGGCGCACAACCAGGGCACGCCGTCGATCGTGTCGGAAGGCATCGGATTCGGTGCGCTGTCAGGACTTTCCGGTATCCCCGGCAACCACCGCGACGTCGCAGCCGTGACGGACTCGGCGTACAGCCCGACCAGGATCCTGACCATCGACACCGTCTCGGCACCCGCGAAGGTCCGCAGGGAACTGACGCTCACCAAGGACGGCAAGCCGGTCGGCTACGACGGCGAAGGCATCGCCGTGCGCAAGGGCGGCGGCTACTGGATCGCGGTCGAGGGCGATGGCAAGCAGAAGCCGAACCTGCTCGTCGAAGTGGCCTCCGACGGCGCCGTCACCAGGGAGATCCCGCTGCCGGAGGCGATCGCGAAAACCGCCACCAGCAACGGGTTCGAAGGCGTGACCGTGATCGGCGGCGGCAGGTCCGAGCAGGTGTGGCTGGCCGTGCAACGGGAGTGGAAGGCCGACAAGCCCGGCCAGGCCACGCTGGCCCGGTTCACCCCGGCGACCGGCGAGTGGGCGTTCGCCGCGTACCCGCTCGACGCCCCGCAGGCCGGTGCGTGGATCGGCCTGTCCGAGATCACCGCGCTGAACGACCGCACGCTGCTGATCCTCGAACGCGACAACCAGCGCGGTGACGCCGCCAAGACCAAGAAGGTCTACCGCGTCGACATCAGCGGCCTGACACCGGTGCCCGCAGGAGCCGAAAAGCCTTTGGTGTCCAAGAAACTGACCAAGGACCTCGTCCCCGCGCTCAAGGCGGACGGTGCCGCCACGCACGACAAGCCGGAAGGTCTCGCCGTGATCGGCGACGGCCCCGTCAAGCGGCTGGTCGGCGTGGTGGACAACGACGGTCTGGACGACGCACCGGGCGAGTCGGTCTTCCTACGCCTCGGCTGGCTGTTCTAGTCGCCGGGCTTCAACGCGAGGTACGCCGGGCGCAACAGCTCGGCCAGCGACGACCGGCCGACGGTGATCGGCACCCCGTCGAGCTGGTCGAGCACCGCGTCCGTGCGCACCGCCGCGGTCGGGTCGCCGAGGTTGATGCTCGTGGCGGTCTGCTTCTGCCAGAACGTGTCCAGGCACCTCGTCAGCGGCGGCGCCTCCTCGCGGACCACGGTGGAACGCACGGTCCCGCGCAGCATGCGGAGGCGGTCGAGCAGTTCCTCACGGCCGCGGCCGCGCCAGGCGAGGATCTCGAACGGGTCCTTGTCGAACGACTCGGCCAGCAGGTAACAGGTGGCGGCGAGGTGCTTGCACGGCACCTCCCAGTCCGGGCAGCTGCAGTCCATCGTCAGCTCGCGCTGCGTCGCGGGGAAGAGCCGCAGCCCCAGCGAGGCGAACAGCGTCTCGATGTCGGCGGGCATCTCGCCGGCCAGCAACTTGGCGGCGTACAGGGCCTTCCCGGCCAGGGCGTGCTCGATGCGCTGCCATTCCTGGCCGGTGAACGACTTGATCGCGATCCGCGTCTTGTACGGGGTGGGGCGCGAACCCTGCACCAGCGCGACGACCATGCTCGTGGACAGCGACAACGACAGAACCTGGCCCTGCCGCGCGTAGTTGCGACCGCGGGTCAGCCGCCCGCCCATGCCGAACGACTCCAGCACCTCGATGAACCGCCGCGACCACCAGGTGGCGCCGATGTCACCGCGCTTGCTCGTCGCCTTGATGCCGTTGTCCACCTTGATGGTCTTGCCGTAACGGGGGCGTTCACCCGACCAGTGCTCACTCACCGATGGCCTCCCAGGACAGCGTCAGCAGGTCCCGCAGCTGCGTGGTGGACAGGTCGGTGAGCCAGTTCTCGCCGGCGCCGACCACCAGCTGGGCCAGGGCGCGCTTCTCCTCGATCATGGCGTCGATGCGTTCCTCCAGCGTGCCGATGCAGACGAACTTGCGCACCTGCACGTTGCGCTTCTGACCGATCCGGAACGCGCGGTCGGTCGCCTGGTCCTCGACTGCCGGGTTCCACCAGCGGTCCAGGTGGATCACGTGGTTGGCGGCGGTGAGGTTGAGACCGGTGCCGCCTGCCTTGAGCGACAACAGGAACAGCGACGGGCCCTTCCTGTCCTGGAACCGCTCGACCATGCGGTCGCGGGAGGCCTTGTTCGTGCCGCCGTGCAGGAACATCACCTCGGTGTCGAAGCGCGCGGCCAGGTAGGGCACGAGCATGCTGCCGAACTCGGTGAACTGCGTGAAGCACAACGCCTTGTCGCCCTCGGCGAGCACTTCCTCCAGCACCTCCTCCAGGCGCGCGAGCTTGCCGGAGCGGCCGGCGACGCGGGAGCCGTCGCCGAGGAAGTGGGCCGGGTGGTTGCAGACCTGCTTGAGCTTCGACATGGTCGCGAGCACCAACCCCTTGCGGCCGATGCCCTCCGCTTCCTCGATCTTCTCCAGCATGTCGTTGACGACGGCCTGGTAGAGCGAGGCCTGCTCGGTGGTGAGGTTGCACAGCTGGCGCATCTCGACCTTGTCGGGCAGGTCGCTGATGATGCGCGGATCGGTCTTCACGCGGCGCAGCACGAACGGGTTCGTGATCTTGCGCAGGCGCGCGGCGGCGCCCTGGTCGTTGTGGCGCTCCACCGGGACGGCGAAGCGGGCGCGGAACGTGTTGACCGTGCCCAGCACGCCGGGATTGGCGAAGTCCATGATCGACCAGAGCTCTGCCAGGCGGTTCTCGACGGGCGTGCCGGTCAGCGCGACGCGGTGGCGTGCCTTGATCTGGCGCACGGCCTGGGACTGGCGGGTCGCGCTGTTCTTGATGTTCTGCGCCTCGTCGAGCACGACGCGGTCGAAGGTGAGGTCACTCAGCGCGTCGGCGTCGCGGGCGGCCAGCGCGTAGGTGGTGAGGATGAGGTCGTTGCTCTCCACCGCTTCGCGCAGCGCGTCACCGTCCAGGCGGTCCGCGCCGTGGTGCACGTGCACCGAAAGTTCTGGGGTGAACCGCGCCGCTTCGCGTTGCCAGTTACCGACGACCGACATCGGGCAGATCAGCAACGTCGGCGGCCTCTTGCCGTGGCTGCGGTTCAACGCTTCCAGCGCCAGCAGCTGAACCGTCTTGCCGAGGCCCATGTCGTCGGCCAGGCACGCGCCCAGGCCGATCTTGTCGAGGAACGCGAGCCAGGCCAGGCCGCGTTGCTGGTAGGGGCGCAGCTGGGCGAGGAAGTTCTCCGGCGGCTCAACGGGTTCGATCTGCTCGTCGGCCTTGCCGGACAACAGATCGCCGAGCCAGCCGTCGGCCTCGACGGACATCAGCGGCAGCGGCAGGCTTTCGTCCTCCTCGGTGAGTCCACTGTGGAGCATCACCTCGGCCGCGGTCATCTGCCCGCCGCCGCGCTTGAGGAACGCGAGTCCCGCGGCAAGCCGTTTCTGGTCGACCTGCACCCACTGGCCGCGCACCTTGACCAGCGGCACCTTCGCCCTGGCCAGTTCGGCGAGCTCGGCGTCGGTCAGCGTGTCCTCACCGAGGGCGAGCTCCCACTTGTAGTCCACAATGGACTTCAGGCCGATCTCGCTCTCCTTGGCGACGGTTCCGGCCGTGCCGCGACTCTTCGCGGTGAGCTTCAGCCCGAGCTTCGTCGTCTGCTGCCACCACGACGGCAGCAGCACGCCGAACCCGGCCTGCGCCAGCACGGGCGCCGCGGTCAGGAACCGGTACGCGCCCTCCGCGTCGACCTCCAGCTCGGCCGGGTGCGAGCCGCGCAACGCCTCGTCCAGCTCGGGATGCAGCTTGCTCGCACGGCCGAGGTCGGCCAGGAGATGTTCCTGCGGCGCCGGGATCCAGCGTCGCAGCACGCCGTCGTCCGCGAACCACACCTGCTGCGCCGGCACGAGAACACTCGGCTCGTCGACGGCCTGCAGCAGGAACTCGATGGCCCACTCGTCGTCCTCGCGCTGCTCGGGCGAGCGCAGCCGGAAGCACGTGCGCACCGGGCTCTCGTTGCCCGCGCTGTCCCGCCAGCGGTCCAGTTGCTCGCGCAGTTCGTAGAGCTCGACCGGGTCGGCGTCGAACGCGGGCTCACCGGTGAGCGCGGCGAGCCACGACTCCGCCGTCGTCACGCGGCCACGCCGGTCCGGAGCGAGCGCCGCGCCGTTCAACCGGCTGCGCACCTGCTCGTCGACCGCGGTTGTGAGGGCCGCGCGCACGAGTTCCGCCGGGTCGCTGACGATCTGCTCGCACCGGCAGGCGGGCGGCATCGCGGCCTGCAGCGCAGCGAACCGCGCCGAGTCCGTTCCCGACAGCACCGGCACCCACCGCGCGACGGCCCGTTCCGGCGCGACCGAGGGCAGCACGCGGCCGCGGTCGACCAGGTCGGCGGCGAACCCGGCCACGTCGAACACGAACCGCGCGGAGTCGCTCAGCCGCATCTCGCCACTGAGTTCCGGGGCACCGTCGAGGCGGATCGTGGGGACGCCCCACTGTCGCAACTGGACCTTGCCGCGCGGCGCCCGTCCCGCCGTCAGCGGGTCGCGGACCAGTTCAGGCGAGGCCATCGGCCCCGACGAGAAGGACGGCAACAGCAACGCTCGCATGGTCGTTTTGAGCGGTTCCTGCCCGAGCGCGACGGCCAGCGACTCGGCCGTCGCCGCGAACGGGTGCGGTGCGTCCCGTCGCGTGCTCTCACTGCGTGCGGGCAGCCCGGAGTCTTCGGCCCACAGCGCCAGGACGCCGTCGGTCGTGCACAGGCCATGCAGTACGAGCACCTCCGAACCCTATGTGCTCACATTGGTGCCATGGTCGAAGACTCCCCTGTCGTGCTGGACGGTCAGTCCCTAAGCGCCGACGACGTGGTGCGCGTCGCGCGGTACCACTCCCCGGTAGCTCTGCACGCTGATGGCGTCGCACGCCTCGAAGCGTCATGGGGTGCGAGCCAGCGGCTCGTGGTGCGACGACAGGTCTACGGCCGTACGACCGGTGTGGGCGCCAACCGCGACCAGATCGTCAGCACGGAAGGCTGGGCCGAGCACGGCCTGCGCCTGCTGCGCAGTCACGCGGGCGGACTCGGCGGCATGCTCCCCGAGGAACAGGTGCGCGCCATGATGGTCGTGCGCCTCAACCAACTCCTCGCGGGCGGCGCCGGCGTGCGCAGAGCCGTGGCCGACGCACTGCTGGCCGCTCTGAACAGCAGCTGCTACCCCGGCGTGCACGAGTACGGCGCCATCGGCACGGGCGACCTCACGGCGCTGGCCGAGACGGGCCTGACCCTGCTCGGCGAGCGCTACTGGCTCGGCTCCACGCAGACCCCGGACCCGATCGAGCTCGACTCGGGTGACGCGCTGGCGTTGATCAGCAGCAACGCGCTCACCATCGGCATGGCGGGCCTGGCCTGGCAGGACGCGCACCACCTGCTGAAGGCCACGCACGTGGTCGCCGCGCTCTCGTTCCTGGCCGTGGACGGAGCCGCCGAGGCCTACGACGAACGCGTCCACCAGGGCCGCCCGCACCCAGGCCAGGTCGCCGTCGCCGCCGAGATGCGCCGCCTGATCGGCGACCCCGAGCGCCCGGCCGCGCGCATCCAGGACCCGTTCGGCTACCGCTGCTTCCCGCAGATCCACGGCCCGGCCGTCGACGCCGCCACCGACCTGGCCCGCGTGCTGGACGTGGAGTTCAACGCCGCCGCCGAGAACCCGCTGATCGTCTCCGACCACTTCGGCCCGGAGGACGACGCCGCCTACCACCACGGCGCCTTCCACAGCGCGTACCTCGGCCAGGCGCTGGACCGGCTCCGGTTGTCGATGCTGCACACCGGCCACATCTCGACCGCCCGCCTCGCGACGCTGGTGGAACCGAGCTTCACCGGCCTGCGCCCGTTCCTGGCGGAGGGCGTGCCCGGCAGCTCGGGCGTGATGATCCTCGAGTACAGCGCCAACTCGGCACTCGCCGAAGTCCGCACCCTCGCCGAGCCCGCGAGCATCGGCAACGCCGTCGTGTCGCGGGGCCAGGAGGAGAACTCGAGCTTCGCCTTCCAGTCCGCGTCCCAGGCCCTGCGCTCCCTGACCGCGTTCCGCCTGGTCCTGGCCTGCGAGGTCGTCGCAGCCGTCCGAGCCCTGCGGCTGCGCGGCATCACCCCGCAAACCCCGTCGCTGCGATCCGCCTTCGAAACAGCCGAGTCGAAGCTCAACCCGGACATGTCCGACCGCCAGCTCAGCCCGGACGTGGAGGTGGCCTCGGCACTCCTGGACGACTTCGCCACCTGCTGAATCCGGCCTTGATCTCCACCAAACTGGAGCTTCTACGGTGGACCACGACCAGGTTTGATCGAGTGGGGGATGTGGTTGTGGTGCGTGCTGTCCGTGTGCACGAGTTCGGTGGCCCCGAGGTGCTCCAAGTGGAGGAGATCCCCGACCCGCAAGCAGGACCGGGCCAGGTCGTGGTGGCCTTGGAGGTGGCCGACGTGATCCTCCTGGACACGCTGCTGCGCGGCGGCTGGGGCGGCGAGTACTTCCCGCTGACCCTCCCGTACGTACCGGGTGGAGGCGGCGTCGGCCACGTGCGCGCGGTAGGCGAAGGCGTGGACCCGGCCTGGCTGGGCCGCCGCGTCCTGGCCCGCGCATCCGCCGGCTACGCGGAGCAGACCCTCTTCCCGGCGGACGAGATCGTCGAGGTCCCGGCCAGCCTGGGCTCGGCCGAGGCCGCGGCCATGGTGCACGACGGCGCCACAGCCCTGCTGCTGGCCCGCCGCGTGGAGATCCCGAAGGACGAGTGGGTCCTGGTGGCGGCCGCGACGGGCGGCGCGGGTTCGCTGCTGGTGCAACTCCTGCGCGACGCCGGAGCCCGCGTCATCGCCGCGGCCCGCGGCGAACGCAAGCTGGCGCTGAGCCGCGACCTGGGCGCGGAACACGCCGTCGACTACTCGCTCGACGGCTGGCAGGACCAGGTCCGCGAGGCGACCGGCGGGGTCGGCCTCGCCTTCGACGGCGCGGGAGGAGCACTCGGCAGGGCCGTGTTCGAGGCCGTGGCCGACGGCGGCCGCTTCGTCACCTACGGCAGCTCGGGCGGGTTCGCCGCCATCGACCCGGAGCTGGCAAGCCGCCGACGGGTGCACGTGGATGACGTTCTGGCAGCCGGGGCACCCGACCCGGCGACCTTGCGCGACCTCCACACGGAGGCGCTCGCGCTCACCGCGCAGGGCCGGCTTCGGCCGGTGATCGGCGCGACGTACCCGTTGGCGGAGGCCGAGAAGGCGCACCGGTCGCTGGAGGAACGGACCACGCTCGGCAAGTCGCTCCTGTTGATCTGATCGGTCCCGCGCACGGAGGGTGGGCCTACGCGGGGCAACCGGCTGAGCAGCAGCCAGTCGGAGGGCGGTCGGTCCAGTCCGAGGGCTGGGCGGTCCGGCGGCCAGGCGATCCGAGGGCCGGGCGGTCAGGGGGCCGGGCGGTCAGGGGGCCGGGCCGTCAGGGGGCCGGGCCGTCAGGGGGCCGGGCCGTCAGGGGGCCGGGCCGTCAGGGGGCCGGGCCGTCAGGGGGCCGGGC
>NZ_JBIRVV010000012.1:9088-282089 GCF_044387305.1 Lentzea sp. NPDC020367
GTCAGGGGGCCGGGCCGTCAGGGGGCCGGGCCGTCAGGGGGCCGGGCCGTCAGGGGGCCGGGCCGTCAGGGGGCCGGGCCGTCAGGGGGCCGGGCGGTCAGGGGGCTTGACCCGGAGGTAGTCGGTCCAGAGGCGGCCAGTCCAGAGGCGGCCAGTCCGGGGGCCGGGCGTCCGACTGCCAGGCAGTCCGGGGGCCAGGCAGTCCGACGGCCAGGCAGTCCGAGGGTTTGTCCCGGAGGTGGTCGGTCCAGGCGCTCACTCCGGAGATGGCCGACTCAGAGATGGCCGATCCAGGGTTCCTCCTGTCCGGTTGGGCCTTCTCGCTCACCTGCCGCTCTGACCGACACCTGCCGCCGCCCTCCGCCCCTTCCGCTTGCGGGGCGAAGATGACCATGGTTTCCGGACACCTACTAGACGGCGCCAGGCGTGGATCAGGACCAGGTTCACCCGTCCGGGCGACCGAAGCCGGGCCACAAGTCGTGGGTACCGCAGTCGGCGGGCAGCCCGGCGGCTGCTCCCGCGCGAAACGTGCTCCCGCGCGAAACGTGCTCCCGCCAGAAACGCGCCTGCAGCCACGCCTGGCCGGGGTGCGCCGCCATCCCCGGTCGGCGCACCCCGGCTGGGCGGTCAGCCTCCTGCCACCGAGGGCAGGATCTGGATTTCGGCGCCTGCCGGTAATGGGGTGGCCGGGCAGGAGAGGCGGCGGCACTCCTCGCCGTTGACGTAGAAGTTCACGTAGCGGCGGAGGGTGGACTGTTCGTCGCGCAGGCGGCGGTTCAGGGCCGGGTAGGTGTCTGCCAGGACATCCAGGGCCGCTCCCAGAGTGGCTGGGTCTGGGACGTCCACGTCGAGGTGGGCCGCGCCGTCGGTGGCGTTGCGCAGGACGCCTGGGATCAGGACTGTGACCTTCACGTCGGGATCACCGCGGCTCGGACCGACATCACGTCCGGGAGGTGGGCCGCTACCCGGTGCCAGGTGTCGCCCTCGTCCGGGCTGGCGTAGACCTCGCCTGAGCGGGAGCCGAAGTAGACGCCGGGGACCTCGGCGTCGTCGGCGCACATGGCGTCGCGCATCACGGCTGTCCAGAAGGCGTCCGGGAGGCCTTCGCCCAGGGCTTCCCAGGACGCGCCGGCGTCTTTGGAGCGGTAGACGCGGCACTTGCCCTCCGGTGGGAAGCGGCGGCCGTCGGCCTCGATCGGGAACGTGAAAATCGTGTCCGGGTCGTGGGGGTGGACGACCATCGCGAAGCCGAAGTCGGTCGGCAGACCGGAAGCGATGGACTGCCAGGTGTCGCCTCCGTCGTCGCTGCGGTAGACGCCGTGGTGGTTCTGGGCGTAGAAGCGCGAAGGCGAGGCCGGGTGTTGTGCGACCTTGTGCACGCATTGGCCGAACTCCGGCCACGGATCCGGGAAGAAGTACGCCTTGATGCCCTTGTTGCGGGCCTCCCAGGACTTGCCGCCGTCAGCGGTGCGGTAGACGCCGCCGGTCGACATCGCCACCAGCATCCGGTCCGGGTCGACCGGGTCGGGCACGATCGTGTGGACGGCCTGGCCGCCGAAGCCCGCGTCCCACTCCGGGCGGTGCGGGTGGTTCCAGAGGCCCTCGACGAACTCGAACGAGCGGCCGCCGTCCGACGACTTGAACAGCGCCGACGGCTGGGTGCCCGCGTAGACCACGCCCGGTTGCGAGGCCGGCGCCGGCTGGAGCTGCCAGACGCGTTCCAGCGCGGCGTCCTCCACCGGGAACGCGATCGGTGGCGTCGAGGACTCCTCCCAGGTGGCGCCCAGATCGTCCGAGATGGACACGCCGGGGCCGAAGTGCGGCGAGGACACCCCTGCCAGCAGGCGCAGGCCCGCACGCGCGTCGAACGCGACCGCGTACACCTCCTGCATCGCGTGGTGCGGCCCGTCGACCTGCCACGAGACACGGTCCTCACTACGGGCGAGCCACAGTCCTTTGCGCGTACCGATCGCCACGACCACCGTCATCGCAACGCAGCCTCCCAGGTCAGAAGATGTGATGCGGAGCACGTTACGCCGGGGGTCTGACAATTTCTGAGCACGAGGGAAACCCCACGTAGACCCACAAGTTACTCACTGGTAGCGTCCGAAAGAAGAGACGCAAGGAGGCGCCAGTGCTGCTCGACCCGAACCACTACGACCCCGCCCACCTCGACGACGAGACGCGGCGCCTGCTCAGGGCGACCGTCGACTGGTTCGAGGCCCGCGGCAAGCGGCAGCTCATCGCGGACGCGCAGGACAAGGTCTGGTACACCGAGTTCCTCGACTTCGTGAAGCGCGAGAAGCTCTTCGCCACCTTCTGCACGCCCGCGAGCGTCGACGGCACCAAGCGCTGGGACGCCGCCCGCAACGCCGCGTTCAGCGAGGTGCTCGGCTTCTACGGCCTGCAGTACTGGTACGCCTGGCAGGTCACGGTTCTCGGCCTCGGCCCCATCTGGATGAGCGGCAACGAGGAGGCCAAGCAGAAGGCGGCGGCCCTCCTCGACAGCGGCGCGGTCTTCGCGTTCGGCCTCTCCGAGAAGGAGCACGGCGCCGACGTCTACAGCACCGACATGATCGTCACCAAGACCGACGACGGTTACCGGGCCAACGGCAGCAAGTACTACATCGGCAACGGCAACGTCGCCGGCATGGTCAGCGTGTTCGGCAAGATCGACGACGAGTACCTCTTCTTCGCCGTCGACAGCCAGCACGAGAACTTCAAGCTGGTCAAGAACGTCGTGGACAGCCAGATGTTCGTCAGCGAGTTCCGCCTCGACGACTACCCGATCACCGACGCGGACGTCCTGCACCGCGGCCCCGACGCGTTCAGCGCGGCGCTCAACACCGTGAACGTCGGCAAGTTCAACCTCTGCACGGCCAGCATCGGCATCTGCGAGCACTCGTTCTACGAGGCGATCACCCACGCCCACAACCGGATCCTCTACGGCAACCCGGTCACGAACTTCCCGCACGTGCGCCAGAACTTCGTCGACGCCTACGCGCGCCTCACCGCGATGAAGCTCTTCGCGGACAGGTCGGTCGACTACTTCCGCAGCGCCGGCGAGAACGACCGCCGCTACCTCCTCTTCAACCCCATCACCAAGATGAAGGTGACGAGCGAGGGCGAGAACGTCATCGACCTGCTCTGGGACGTCATCGCCGCCAAGGGTTTCGAGAAGGACACCTACTTCACCCGCGCCACGGCCGACATCCGCGCGCTGCCCAAGCTCGAGGGCACCGTGCACGTGAACCTGGCCCTGGTACTGAAGTTCATGCCGAACTACCTCTTCAACCCCGCGCAGTACGAAGAGGTCCCGACGCGGCACGACGCGACCGACGACGACTTCTTCTGGCACCAGGGTCCCGCACGCGGACTCGGCAAGATCCAGTTCCACGACTGGGAGCCGATCTACGCCGAGCACGCCCACCTGCCCAACGTGAAGCTGTTCCACGAGCAGGCGAACGCCATCAAGACCCTGCTCACCACCGCCGCTCCGGACGAGAACCAGCAGAAGGACCTCGACTTCCTGCTCAACCTCGGCCACCTGTTCACCCTGGTCGTCTACGGCCAGCTGGTCCTGGAGCAGGCCAAGATCACGAACACCGACCAGAGCGTCCTCGACCAGATCTTCGACGTCCTGGTCCGCGACTTCGCCGGCTACGCGACCGCCCTGCACGGCAAGGCCAGCAGCACCGAGGCCCAGCAGCGGTGGGCCGTCGCGCAGATCCGCAAGCCGCACGTCGACCAGGCCCGTTTCGACGCCGTCTGGCAGCAGGTCGCGGCGCTCTCGGGCCAGTACGAGATGCGCCCGTAAGCACCGAACGAGACGCAGGGGGCGGAGCCGACAGGTTCTGCCCCCTTGACGCGCGTGTTGCACAAACGTTTACCTGAGTCCCTGCCGCCGCACTCCGCAGATTGGAGCGCGCAAGTGGATCTCCGCCGTTGGCGCACAGCCGCAGTCGCCACCCTCATCGCCGCGGGCACCCTCGTCACACCCCAGGCACACGCGCAGAAACCAGACCTGGCGCTGACACCGCCGATGGGCTTCAACAACTGGAACAGCACGCACTGCCGCAACGACTTCAACGAAGACATGGTCAAGGGCATCGCCGACATCTTCGTCGACAAGGGCCTGAAGGACGCGGGCTACGAGTACGTCAACATCGACGACTGCTGGGCGCTGCCGGAACGCAACGCGGACGGCGACCTCGTCCCCCACCCGACCCGATTCCCCCACGGCATCAAGGCAGTCGCCGACTACGTGCACTCCAAGGGCCTCAAGTTCGGCATCTACACCAGCGCCGGCACCAAGACCTGCGAGAACAACGGCGGCTTCCCCGGCGGTCTGGGCCACGAGGAGCAGGACGCGAAGCTGTTCGCGAGCTGGGGAGTCGACTACCTCAAGTACGACAACTGCAACAACCAGGGCGTCGACGCGAAGTACCGCTACACCAAGATGCGCGACGCCCTGAACGCCACCGGCCGCGAGATCGTGTTCAGCCTCTGCGAGTGGGGCGAGAACAAGCCGTGGGAGTGGGCGAAGGACGTCGGTCACCTCTGGCGCACGACCGGCGACATCACCGACAGCTGGAGCTCGATGCTGTCGATCGCCAAGCGCAACATGGAACTCGCCGACTTCGCGGGCCCCGGCCACTGGAACGACCCGGACATGCTGGAGGTCGGCAACGGCGGCATGACGGACGTGGAGTACCGCAGCCACTTCAGTCTCTGGTCGATCATGGCCGCACCCCTGCTGATCGGCGCCGACCTGCGCAAGGTCACCCCGGAGACGTTCGAGATCCTGGAGAACCGCGAGGTCATCGCCGTCAACCAGGACGAGCTCGGCTTGCAGGGCAAGGTGATCCGCGACGAGGGCGGCACCCACGTGCTCGTCAAACCACTGTCCAACGGCGACAGGGCCGTACTTCTGTTCAACGAGAACGACAGCGCCACCACCGCGTCCGTGACCGCCCAGGAACTCGGCCTCACCACGGCGACCGGCTACAAGATCCGCGACCTCTGGGCCAAGACCACCACGCACACCGCGGGCTCGATCAGCGCGGCACTTCCGCCGCACGGTTCGGCCATGTACCGCGTCAGCAAGGCGAACGACTGGTACCGCTACCCGCCGGCCGTCGCCGCGGGCGCGTCCGGCGAACTCCTCTACCCCGGGGCACTGCCGATCGCACAACCCGGCAAACCCCTCAGCTACACGACCTCGGTGACCAACTCCGGCCGCCTGCCGGTCAGCCTGGTCCAGGCGAGCCTGACCGTCCCGGCGGGCTGGACGGTGAAGGCCACCACGCCGAGCTTCGCCGCGGTTCTCGCAGGTCAGAAGACGTTCACCACCACCTGGCAGGTGACGGCCCCCGTCGGCGTGGCGCCGGGCAAGTTCCCGGTCGGCGCGTACTTCACCTTCCACAGCCCGCTCGAGAACAACCCGGTGACCAGGCAGTCCTCGGCCGAGGTGCTGGTACCCGGAGCGGCACCGAAGGGCGAGAACTTCGTCAGCGACCTGAAGTGGCTGCGCAGCACCAACGGCTGGGGCCCGGTCGAGGTCGACGCCACCAACGGCGAGACGGCGGCCGGTGACGGCGGCCCGATCACCATCCGCGGCGAGGTGTTCGCGAAGGGTCTGGGCACCCACGCGCCGGCGCAGCTCGAGTACTACGCGGGCAAGGCCTGCTCGAAGGTGACCGCGACCATCGGCATCGACGACCGGAAGGTCAACGCGCAGAGCCTGGTGAGCTACCAGGTGTGGGCGGACGCCACGAAGGTCTACGACAGCGGTCCGGTCAGCGGCGCGGACGCCGCGAAGTCGTTGGAGGCCACCGTGTCCGGAGCGACGGTCGTGCGCCTGGTCGTCCTCGACGGCGGCAACGGCACCACGAACGACCACGCCGACTGGGGTGACCTGAAGATCACCTGCTAGCCGGACTGGTAGCGCTCCAAGGCCGCGATCATGAGTTCGAGCCCGAACTCGAACTCGTGATCGTGGTCGTAGGTCCCCAGCTCGTCGAGAACCCCGGCGGACAACGGGAACGCCGCCATGTCGACCTCGACGTAGGGCGACAGCGCGATCCCGCCGAGCTCCGGCGAGGTCGCGACCTCCCTCATCAGCGTGCCCAGCAGGTACGACACCATCGCCCGCATCATCCCGACGGCGATCTTGCCCCGGAACCCGGCGCGGTCGAAGTTCATCAGCGCCAACTCGATCGTGCGGAACCCCGCCTCGGTGCTCAGCCGCCGCGTCGCCAGCATCACGAACGCGCGGGGGTGCCGGCGCGCCAGCTCCCGCACCGCACGGGCGTGCGCCCGGATGTGATCACGCCAGTCGTCGCTGTCGACCGTGTACGGCTGCGCCTCGGCCATGATCCGCTCGGCCGCGAGGTCCACCAGCAACGCCTTGTTCGGCACGTGGTTGTACAGCGACATCGTGCCCGCGCCCAGTTCGGCGGCGAGACGACGCATCGAGACGGCCTCCACGCCCTCACGTTCGATCAACCGCACTGCCGCATCCACGATGCGGGCACGGGTCAACGGTTCACGTGAGGAGGACACTGGCGGAGACCATACGACGTGGAGTAACTTCCCTGCGACGTACGGCGTACGTAGGAGGGTCAGCCGGCATGACCGAGTCCAAGGCGCTCAGAGCGCTGCGCGAAGCGATCGTCTTGGAGCACATGGAGTCGCAGAACGACCACGACTTCGACACCTCCCTGAACACGTTTCCGCACCCCCGCTACGAGATCATGGCGTCCGGCCAGGTCTTCGACGGCGTGGACGAGGTCCGCGGGTACTGGCAACGCACCCGTGCGGCGTTCCCCGACCAGCGCAACAAGGTCATCGACGTCCATCACGCCGACAACGCCGTGATCCTCGAGTTCGAGCTGGAGGGCACGCACCTCGGCAGCCTCACCGGCGAAGAGGTCACCGGACGGTCGTTCAAGGTCAGGATGGTCGGTTTCTTCCTCTTCGACAAGGACGTTCTTGTCTGCGAACGGGTCTACGGCGACACGGCGACGGTCATGAGCCAGCTCGGCATGCTCGACGTCCCCGAGAAGTTCTAGAGGACCACGCGCACCTCGCCGACCACCTGCCCGCCACCGAGCACCGGTACGGACAGGGATTCCTTGGCCGGAGACACGTCAAACCCCAGCGCCGCCAGCGCCGTGAGCCCGATCGCCGTCGTGGCACGGGGATTGCCGTCGAGCACCTTCACCGCGACCGCGTGCCCGGCGGAGGTCGCCAGCACCAGCACCCCCTCCGCGCCGCCCTTGGCCACCACACCCGGCAACTGCTGCATGACCACCGTGTTCACGTGCCCGGTTCCACCGACGTACTCGGGAAACCCGCGCATGGCCTCGGCAACGGGCGTGCGCACCAACCCCTGCATCGCGCGCGCCAAGCCGTGCAACGACAGTCCGTACACCGGCGCGCCACAGCCATCGATCGCCGTGTGCGCGACGGACTCGCCCGAAAGCTCCTCGACTGTCCGCATCACCAGCTGCTGCAACGGATGCGAAGGCTCCAGATAGGTCTCGACCGGCCACCCCGCGGCCACGCACGCCGCCAGCATCGCCGCGTGCTTGCCGGAGCAGTTCATCCGCACCCGCGAGGGCTCCGGCACCCGTTGACGCGTCTCCTCGTCCTCCGGCCACGACGGCGGGCACTGCAACAGCTCCACCGGCAACTCGCCGAGCAGCCGCGTCACCAGTTCGAAGTGCCGGTCCTCCCCCGTGTGCGACCCGGCCGCGATCGCCAGCGCGGGCCCCTCGAGCGGCGCTCCGGCGGTCAGGCACGCCAGCGCCTGGAACGGTTTCATGCACGACCGCGGCAGCACCGGGTCCTGCACCGCACCAACGGAAAAGCCCACGTCACCGGACGGCAGCAGGCCGACGACGCTGCCGTGGTGCAGGCTCTCCACGAACCCGGACCGGGTGACCTCAGCGAGCAGTGCGGGCACGAGCGGCCTCCAGCCGGTGGGCCAGCCTGGACAGCGCCAGGTTGACCACGAGGTAGACGAACGCGACGACGATGAAGGTCTGGATCAGCAGACCGTTGTAGTTCGCGAGCACCCGGCCGTTGAACAACAACTCCGTGTAGGACACGACATATCCCAGCGAGGTGTCCTTCAACAGACTGACAGCCTGGGTGACGAGCAACGGCGTCATGTGCCGCACGGCCTGTGGCAGCACCACGAACCGCGTCACCACACCGTCCGGCATGCCCAGCGACAACCCCGCCTCGCGCTGGCCGGGATCGACCGACGAGACGCCCGCCCGGAAGATCACCGCGTACGAGGCCGCGTGCGACAACGCCAGCGGCACCACGAGCTTCCAGAACAGCGGCAGGTTCACGCCGAACGACGGCAGCACGAACAGCATCACGTACACGAGCAGCAGCACCGGAACAGTGCGCATGACCTCGGCGTAGGCGCGGGTGAACCGGTTGGGCCGCAACGCGAGCAGCAACCCGCCCGCCATCGCCAGCACGCCGGTCGCGCACGCCGCCAGCACCGTCGACCACAGGCCGGTGAGCAGATAGCGCCAGACGGGCCAGGTCAGGTACGGCCTCCACCGAACAGGATCCAGCTGGCCACCTGCCGCGAACTGCCGCAACCCCAGCGCCACCAGTCCGGTCAGCACGAGCACGGCCACCACCGAGATCCAGAAGATCCGGCGGCGCGCACGTGGTCCGGGAGCGTCGAACATCAGGCCAGCCGCCGTTCCAGCACCCGCGCGCCGAACCCGATGCCCGCGGCCATCACCAGATAACAGAGCCCGACCCCGGTGAAGACCAGCAACGGCTGCGCGAGCTCCAGGTTGATCCGTTGCGCCGCACGGGTCATGTCCACCACACCGACGACTCCGGCCAGCGCCGTCGCCATCGTCAACGCGATCGCGATGTTCGCCAACGGCTGCACGACCCGCCGGGAGGCCTGCGGCAGGATCACGTGCCGCAACGACTGCCGGAACGAGAGCCCGAGCGCCCGCGCGGCCTCCCCCTGCCCGGACGCCACCGAGTTCACGCCCGACCGCAGCGCCTCCGCCACGAAAGCCGCCTCGTACAACGCGATCGCCGTGAAGGCCGTCCAGAACAACGGCATCTTCACGCCCACCTCGGGCAGCCCGAACACGAACAGCACCAGCCACGCGAGCAGCGGGATGTTCCGCCACACCTCGACGTAGACCGCGCCGACGGCCCGCAGCAACGGCACCGGCACGATCCTCAGGACGGCCACCAGCAACCCGACGAGCAACGCGCCGGCGAACGACAGCAGGGTGAGAGCGACGGTGTTCAGAAAGCCTTCGAGGACCAGGCTCATGAGGCGATCGCGGGTGGCGCCGGCGCGTCGCCGGTGACCACGGTGCCGATCGTCTGCTTCCAGACCTCCTGCCACAGCCCCGACTTGCCGATCTCGCGCAGCCAGTCGTTGACGAACTTCGTGAACTCGGCGTCGCCGTGCTTGATGCCGATGCCGTACGGGTCCTCGGTGAACGGCTCGCCGACGAGCTGCAGCTCGCTGTCCTTCGACGCGTCGGCCACCAGAATCGCCTGGTCCTGCACGTAGGCCTCGCCGCGGCCCTGCTTCAACGCGGTCAGGCACTCGGGATCGGAGCCGAACTCGAGGATCTTCGCGGTGGGCGCCGCGTCCTGCACCGCCTTCACCCCGGGGGTGTTGGCGCCGACGATGACGGTCTTGCCCGCCAGATCAGCGGGTTTGCCGATGCCGGAGGTGCCCTTGCGCACCGCGATGGACTGCCCCGACTGGTAGTAGGGACCGGCGAACGCCACGCGCTCGGCGCGCTGCGGGGTGATCGTGTAGGTCTGGATGATCACGTCGACGGTGCCGTTGGCCAGCAACGGTTCGCGGGTCTCGGAGGTCGCGGAGAGCAGCTCCGTGGAGGGCTTGCCGACGATGTACTGCGCGAGCAGTTTGCCCAGGTAGGCGTCGAAGCCGGTGAGCTCGCCGCTGATCGGGTCGAGCTGCGAGAGCAGCGGGGCGTCCTGCGAGCCGCCGATGATCAGCTCGCCACGTTTCTTGATGCGGTCCACGGCCGAGCCGGGGGTCACCTGACCTGCGTAGACGGGTGCCTTGGCCAGCAGCGCGTCGATCTTGCTCCCGCCTGGCACGGCACCTTCACCGCCGGCGCATCCGGCCACGAAGAGCAACAGAGCGGCTACGAACAGTCTCCCCATGCCGCGACGCTACGATCGCGATCAATCGGGCACAAGATACGACAAAGCCGCTTGTCCGATAGTGGACAGGCGGCTTGTCAGATACAGATCAGATGTGCTGACCAGTCGGACTCAGACGGCGCGAACGCCCTGGGCCTGCGGGCCCTTCTGGCCCTGGCCGATCTCGAACTCGACCCGCTGGTTCTCTTCGAGAGCCTTGTAGCCGTTCATCTGGATCTCGGAGTAGTGGACGAACACGTCGGCGCCACCGTTGTCAGGGGAGATGAAGCCGAAGCCCTTCTCCGCGTTGAACCACTTGACGGTGCCCTGTACTGCCATCTTGCTACTTCTCCTCTAACAGGTGCCGGATCGCGCTCGCGACCACCGGGTCAGGACGCGACGGCGCCTTCTCCGGAACCTGGAGAAACCACACACTCGCGACCTCGTTCCGCGAGCGGGGAAATCCACGAACACGCAACGTACGACCATGGACAGTCAACCATGGGTCCCCGTCATCAGTCGAGCTATGGATCTCACTGATCTCGCTGCTATCGTGAGACTCCAAATGATCTCGCGGAGGTACCCGTGCCCGAGCAGATGAAGCTGTCGATCACGGTCACAGTCGCGCCGTGGTCGGCGGGTGGCCTGCTCGGACTGGTCACCAAGTACCTCGTGAAGCCGGCTCGGGAGACCCAGGCCAAGGGCCGCCCGACGGTGGTCAACAAGTCCAGCGGACCCGTCCACGGCACGCTCTTCCAGATCGGCAACGTGCACGGGGACGTCCACTACCGGGACCGGTAACCTGGAGGGTCGTTGACCCAGGGGGCCGCGGCTTGACCGGCAGCGACAGACTGCTCTTCTTCTTCATCGGCTTGGTGACCACATTCGTGTTCATCCGCATCAGCGTGCGCTTGATCAGAGCGAAGGTCCGCTGGTGGCCGGGCAACTTCGTACACGGCGACACGCACGTGCATCACGTCGTGTTCGGCACCGTGCTGTTGCTGTTGTCGAGCGTCACGAGCCTCGTCATCCCGGACGACATGCACGGCGCCAGGCTGGCCGCCGCGGCCGTTCTCGGCGTGGGCGCGGCACTGGTGCTGGACGAGTTCGCGCTGATCCTGCACCTGCGGGACGTGTACTGGACGAAGGCGGGCCGGCTGTCCGTGGACGCCGTGTTCCTCGCCGTCGGTCTCACCGGGACGTTCCTGCTCGGCGCACGCCCGTTCGGCTACGACGAGGTGCTGCAGCTCAACCCGGAGACGACACCGGCGTCCACGTTCACGCTCCGGCTGATCGCGATCTCGGTGAACCTGTGCCTCGCGATCGTGGCCCTGCTCAAGGGCAAGATCTGGACCGGGCTGCTCGGCCTGCTCGTGCCGCTGGTGCCCGCCGTGGGCGCCGTGCGGCTGGCCAGGCCCGGCTCACCGTGGGCGCGCTGGCGTTACCCGGAGGGCTCACGCAAGCTGACCCGCGCCTACCGCCGGGAGGCGCGGATCAGGCAGCCGATCATCCGCGTGAAGATCGCCGTGCAGGAGTTCATCTCGGGCCGTCACGACCTGCCCGATCAGGACAGGCCGTGACGGTCCGCTAGCTTCCGACGATGTCCTGCTGGGCGCAGGCCGCGGCGAGGTCACCGGCGCACAGTTCCGCCGGCTTGATGATGCCCTCGGTGACCAGCGTCCGGACGTTCTCCTTCTTGATCAGCGTCGCGCCGAGCAGCACCGACTTCATGTCACGCCGCGCGACGGGATCCCGCAGGTTGCCGGTGGCGAGGTCGTCGGCACCCTCCAGGTCGCCCCGAGCGATGGCGATCGCCAGCCTGGACGCGGCCTCGGCCTCGTCGCGCACCGGCTTGTAGACGGTGATGCACTGGTCGCCGCGCAGCACGGCCCGCAGGCCGTCCACAGTGGCGTCCTGGCCGGTCACCGGGACCTTGCCCGCGAGGTTCTTCTTCTTGAGCACGGCGATGACCGCGCCCGCCAGGCCGTCGTTGGCCGCGACCACGCCGTCGACCTTGCCCTGGTTGTCGTTCAGGATCTGCTCGAACAGCTGCCCGCCGAGCTCGTTGTTCCAGTCGGCGACCGGCTGGGACTTCACGAGCTTGAGCGCGCCGCTGTCGTACTTCGAGGACAACCGCGACTTCTGTCCCTGGGTGAAGAGCGTGGCGTTGTGGTCGGTCGGAGCGCCCTCGATCTCGATGATGTTGGCGCCCGGCTTGTCACCGAGGCAGCCCAGCAGACCGTCCGCCTGCAACTGGCCGACGTTCACGCTGTCGAAACCGACGTGGTACTCCGCCTGGCCGCCGAGCGTCACGCGGTCGTAGTCGATGACCGGGATGCCCGCCGCCTTCGCCTTCTTCTGCACCGAGAGTCCGCCCGCCGCCGACAACGGCGTGATCATCATGACCTTCACCTTGCGGCGGATCATCTCGTCGGCGATCTGCGCGAACTTCGCCTCGTCACCCTCGGCGTTCTCCATGAACGGTTCGATGTCCGCGTAGTTGAACGCCTGTGTGAGCAGTGGGCGGTCTTGCTCTTCCCAACGCGCGGATGTCGTTCGGTCGGGAAGGATTACCCCGACGATTGGTTTGGGACCGCGCGTAGGCAGCGTCGGAGAGCCCTGACCAGCTTCACCACAGGCAGTCAGGAGAAAGAGCAGGCACGCCGACGATGCCATTACCCGTCTTCGCATAAACGCGGAGTCCAGTCCTTGAATCTTGTTAAGTCAAGATTTCTTCTCATAACATCACGCTCCGCTTCCGATCGGCTACAGTTCGATTCCGTACGAAAGGCGCTGATGTGCGGCGAATTTTCGTGTCAGTGTGTCCAACTTGGGCGGCAATCGGGGGCCGCACCGTGTTGTTGGATCCAGCCCTGACCGGGTGTGAGGAGACAGCTAGGTGAGAACGCGCAGAACCGTGATGGCGGTGGCGGCAACGGTGTCGCTGATCGCCGCGGGCACTTCGGCGGCGGGGGCCGCGCCGGCCTCCACAGGGCCGATTACGGAGTACACCGTCCTTCTGGAAGAACCCGGAAACCGCGACTTCGCGATCGACGCCGTGGAAGCGGCGGGCGGCGAGGTCGTGCGGAGCAACGACGCCGTCGGCCTGCTGACGGTCAAGGCGCCCGCGAACGGCTTCGCGGAGAAGGTTTCCGCTTCGAGCGCGATCGTCGGCGCCGCTCGGACCAAGCCGATCGGGCACGCGCCCGCGGCGAAGGCCGAGAAGGTCAAGCGGGACAACGTCGAGAAGGAGAACAAGGCAGAGCAGGCGAACAAGGCTCCTGCTCCGTCGAAGTCGACGGCGGGCATGGACCCGCTCGACGGCGACCTGTGGGGCCTGAACCTCGTTCGCTCCAACATCGCGCGGGCCAAGCAGGCCGGCGACAAGCGCGTGTACGTCGGCATTCTCGACACCGGTGTGGACGGTTCCCACCCGGACATCGCGCCGAACTTCAACAACGAGCTCTCGCGCAACTTCACCGTCGACATCCCGAACGACTCCGACGGTGGCGTGTTCGACGGCCCGTGTGAGTTCCGCGGTTGCGTCGACCCGGCGAACTGGGACGACGGCGGCCACGGCACGCACGTCGCCGGCACCATTGGCGCCGCTGCCAACGGTTTCGGCATCTCCGGCGTCGCGCCGAACGTGTCGCTGGTCAACATCCGCGGCGGCCAGGACGCGGGATCGTTCTTCCTGCAGCCCGTCGTCGACGCCCTGACCTACGGCGCCGACATCGGCCTGGACGTCATCAACATGTCGTTCTACGTCGACCCCTGGTACATGAACTGCGCCAACGACCCCACGGCCTCGGCCGAGGAGCAGCTGGAGCAGCGCACGATCATCGCGACCGTGCAGCGCGCGCTGAACTACGCGCACCGCAAGGGCGTCACGCTGATCGGTGCCGGTGGCAACAACCACGAGGACCTGGGCAAGCCGCGCCAGGACACCGTGAGCCCGAACTACCCGCCGGGTCACAACCGCCCGCGCCCGATCGACAACGCGACGTGCCTCAACCTCCCGACCGAGGGCAACCACGTCATCTCCGTGTCCGCTCTGGGCCCGTCGACCGCCAAGGCCGACTACTCGAACTACGGCCTCGAGCAGACCGCGATCTCGGCTCCCGGTGGTTACTTCCGCGACGGCCTCGGCACGCCGTGGTACCGCACCAACGAGAACCTGATCCTGTCGACCTACCCGCGCAACGTCGCTCTCGCCGAAGGCGCGATCGACGAGGCAGGCAACATCACGCCCGACGGTCTGGCCGCCGGCGTGAAGAAGGCCGTGCAGGGCGACAAGGTCGGCTACTACCAGTTCCTGCAGGGCACCTCGATGGCCGCCCCGCACGCCGCTGGTGTCGCCGCGCTGATCGTCAGCCAGTACGGCAAGAAGGACAAGAAGAACCCCGGTCTGACCCTCGACCCCGACAAGGTCGAGAAGGTGCTCTACAAGACCGCGACGCAGCGCGCCTGCCCGAACCCGCGCACTGTCTCGTACGTCAACGTGGGCCGCACGCCGGAGTTCGACGCCACCTGTGAAGGTGACTCGAAGTTCAACGGCTTCTACGGTCACGGCATCGTGGACGCCTACGGTGCTGTCACCCGCGGTGGTCAGTTCCTGTAAGTCCTTGTAGGACAACGAAAGGCCCCCGGGTTCTTGACGGGGGCCTTTTGCTTGCGACGAAAGTCGTCGCTCCCTCACACCTTCGTCTGAACTGTCCCGGCCTGCCTTGACCGTGCCGTAGCGGCATAGTTTCAACTGAGTCGTGTCAGGGCCGAACGGAGAGGGAGACGTCGTGGGGTGGAGCACCAGCCAGCTGGCCGATCTCGCCGGCACGACGTTGCGCACGATCCGGCACTACCACGAGGTGGGCCTGCTCGCCGAGCCCGAACGCCGTGCCAACGGCTACAAGAGCTATGGCGTGCCCCATCTCGTGCGGGTGCTCAGGATCAAGCGCCTCACCGATCTCGGGTTGTCGCTCACGCAGATCGCGGACCTCGGTGACGGGGACGAACATCCCCGCGAGGCGTTGCGGGAGCTCGACACCGAACTGGCGGCGCAGATCGAACGTCTGCAACGGATCAGGGCCGAACTGGCACTGGTGCTGCGCCAGGAGGCGCCGACCGACCTGCCGCCGGACGTCGCGGCGATGATCGAGAACGCGAACCTGTCTCCGCAGGACCGCTCGTTCACCGTCGTGCTGGCCCAGCTGCTCTCGCCGGAGACGCTGGCGAGGTACGCCGGGACGCTGAAGGACTACGCGCGGGATCCGGCGGTCGTCGCGTTCGACAACCTGCCGGAGGACGCGGACGAGCAGACCCGGCAGGCCGTCGCGGACGGCATGCGCGAGATGCCGTACATGGCGCAGATGCGTGCGGTGTTCCCGGATCCGGCCGGTCTGTACAGCGACGCGCCACGAGGCGTCGAGCACGCGAAACGGACCGTCATCAAGGTCATGGTCGAGCTCTACAACAAGGCCCAGCTGGACGTTCTCGTCCGCATGAGTGGCTGAGTTTCCACTGGTTTTCGGCGCGCCGGACGGGCGCGTCGTCGGGGAGGTATTTGCTAATGCGAAAATCGTTGTCTCTGGCCGCGGTCGTGACCGCCGCCGCAGGGCTGGTGGCGGTGCCGGGGGTGTCGGCCGCCGCCACGCCGAAGCCCGAGGTGCAGTGGGTCGCCTGTCCCACCGATGTCGCGCTGCCAGGCCTGGAGTGCGGAAAGCTCCAGCTGCCGCTCGACTACCGCAAGCCGGAGGGCCGAAAGACCGAGGTGATGTTCACCCGGCTGGCCAGCAAGAACCCCGCCAAGCGCAAGGGGATCCTGCTGACCAACCCCGGCGGGCCGAGCGAGGGCCTGACGTTCCCGTTCGTGCTGAAGGCGGTCGGACTGCCGCAGGACGTGCAGGACGCGTACGACATCATCGGCATGGACCCGCGAGGCATCGGCTACAGCTCACCGTCCACATGCGACATGACCGACGAGCAGATGGCGGACGGCAGCGTGCCTCCGTACGCCAACAACTCCGCCGAGGTGCGCCAGCGCGCCGACGAGGTCAAGAAGATCGCCGAGCAGTGCCTCAAGTCGTCCTCGGCAGGCGAACTGCCGTACAACACGACCGCGAACATCGCGCGTGACCTGGACTCGGTCCGTGCGGCGCTGGGCGAGAAGAAGGCGTCGTTCCTCGGGTACTCGTACGGCTCGTACCTGGGTTCGGTGTACGCCACGCTGTTCCCGAAGACCGCGGAGCGCGTCGTGATCGACAGCAACCTGCCGAAAGGCGGCTGGGACGTCGAGGGCGGCCGGCTGATGGGCCGCGGCGTCGAGGACACGTTCCCCGACTTCGCGAAGTGGGCCGCGGCGCACCCCGAGTACAACCTGGGCACGACTCCGCAACAGGTGCGCGCCAAGTTCTTCGACCTGGCCACACGGCTCGACAAGCAGCCTTCGGTGGAAGGCATCGACGGCAGGCTGTTCCGCTTCCTCACCTTCACGGCCCTCTACGCCACGGGTGACGAGGCCTTCGCGAAGCACGCCGCCTCCTGGAAGGCCTTCGACACCGGCCAGCCGCAGCCGCCGCAGGAGTTCCCGGAGGTCCCGCGCGTCCAGGCCCTGCTGGCGGGCCGCCTGAACGTGATGTGCGGTGACTCGGCCTGGCCGTCGTCGGTCCGCACCTACGAGCGCAACGTGGAGATCGACCGCCTCCGCCACCCGATGTTCGGCGCGGGCGCCGCGAACATCCAGCCGTGCGCCTTCTTCCCGAAGCCGGTGGAGAAGCAGGTCCTGCCGTCCGACCGGGGCCCGCGCAACGTGCTGCTGGTGCAGAACGAGCGCGACCCCGCGACGCCGCTGGTCGGCGCCCAGTCGACGCGCCGCGCGTTCGGCGACAGGGCCGCGATGATCACGATCGACCAGGGTGGGCACGGCGCCTACATCTTCGGCAAGAACAAGTGCGCCAACGACAAGGTCACCGAGTACCTGCTCGGCGGACAGCGTCCGAACGACCAGAAGTGCGCTGCCGAGAACGGCTGATGACAGAGGAGGGCCCGGCTCGCTCGCGAGCCGGGCCCTTGCCGTGTCCGCGCTCTCACGCTACGGTCGGGCCCATCGTCGCCGCCGATTCCACTGTGGAACGGAGCGGCATGAAGACGTTTACACGGCTCGCGGCAACGGTTCTGTGCGCGGCGGCCCTCGTCACGCCCGGCACCGCCCAGGCGGCGGACCTGAACGACCCGCAGCTCAAGGACATCGCGATGCAGCTGGTGTCCAGTGCGGAGAACTCCTCTTTGGACTGGCGCGCGGTTCGGCTACATCGAGGACATCGACGACGGCCGCGGCTACACCGCCGGAATCATCGGCTTCTGCAGCGGCACCGGTGACATGCTCGACCTCGTCCGGCTCTACCGCGACTGGAAGCCGGGCAACGTCCTGGAGAAGTACCTGCCCGCGTTGGAACGGGTGAACGGCACGCCGTCGCACGACGGCCTGGACCCGAACTTCCAGGGCGACTGGCAGTCGGCGGCCCAGGACGGCACGTTCCAGGGCGCGCAGGAGCACGAACGCGACCGCGTCTACTTCGACCCCGCGGTCAACCGCGCGAAGCAGGACGGCGTGCAGGCACTCGGCCAGTTCGCGTACTACGACGCGATCGTGATGCACGGCGACGGCTGGGGTGACCTGGACTTCTCCAGCATCCGCCAGCGCGCGCTCAACACCGGCGCGCGCCCGCCGGCCCAGGGCGGCGACGAGGTGCAGTGGCTGCACGCGTTCCTGGACGCACGGGTGTGGGCGATGAAGCAGGAGCCCGCGCACGAGGACACCAGCCGGGTCGACACGGCCCAGCGCCGGTTCCTCAACGAGGGCAAGCTCAACCTCGAACGCCCCCTGCAGTGGCACGTCTACGGGCAGCAGTTCGACATCCGCTGACCTGAAGTCCCGGCGGAAACGTTTGCAGGGCAAGCGTTTCCGCCGGAATGCATCGACTGAGGGCAATTGTCCGTTTCGCGAATTAGTAAAGACTCTTGCCAATAAAGGTATGGACCCCTTACCGTGGCTCTCACGCCGCCCGGGCCCCCACAATCCCTGCCCCGGAGGGAAATTCGTGAAGATCACTGGTCGCATAGCGGCCGCACTGTTGACGTGCGCCGCCCTTTTCACCACCACGGTTGGCACCGCCTCCGCGGCCAATCTGGACGAACCGCGCCTCAAGGACATCGCGATGCAGATCGTGTCCAGCGCGGAGAACTCCTCCACGGACTGGAAGTCCCAGTTCAGCTACATCGAGGACATCGACGACGGCCGCGGCTACACCGCGGGCATCATCGGTTTCTGCAGCGGTACCGGTGACATGCTCGACCTGGTCGAGTTGTACAAGACGAAGAAGTCCGGCAACGTGCTGGAGAAGTACCTTCCCGCACTGCGCAAGGTGAACGGCACCGACTCCCACTCGGGTCTCGACCCCAACTTCACCAAGGACTGGAAGACCGCGGCCAAGGACTCCGTCTTCAAGGCGGCACAGGAGTCCGAACGCGACCGCGTGTACTTCAACCCAGCTGTGGCACAGGGCAAGGCCGACGGCGTGCGCGCCCTGGGCCAGTTCGCGTACTACGACGCGATCGTCGTGCACGGTGACGGCGGCGACAAGACCAGCTTCAGCAACATCCGCAAGCGCGCGCTCGGCAAGGCGAAGCCCCCGTCGCAGGGTGGCAACGAGACCACGTGGCTCAACGCCTTCATGGACGCCCGCGTGTGGGCCATGAAGCAGGAAGCGGCCCACGAGGACGTCTCCCGCATCGAGACCGCGCAGCGCGTGTGGCTGAAGGCCGGCAACTTCGACCTGAAGACGCCACTCAAGTGGAAGGTCTACGGCGACAGCTTCACGATCAACTAGCTCCACCGTTTCACACATGAGAAAGAGGGGCGTCTCCGGCCGGGGGCGCCCCTCTTTCTCATGTGTGACAACAAGTTCGTAATCGGATGAACATCCTTGCCGCTGATGGTCCAGACCCCTTACGGTTGCCGAACCGCCGCCCGGGACACCCCGGGAGGAACGCGTGAAGATCCCAGGCCGCACACTGGCCGCCGTTCTGCTCTGCGTCGCGCTCGCCACCGCGACCACGGGCACCGCCCAAGCGGCAGACCTCAACGACCCGCGCATGAAGGACATCGCGATGCAGATCGTGTCCAGCGCGGAGAACTCGTCCACGAACTGGAAAGCGCAGTTCAGCTACATCGAGGACATCGACGACGGCCGCGGCTACACCGCGGGAATCATCGGCTTCTGCAGCGGCACCGGCGACATGCTCGACCTGGTCGAGCTCTACAAGACCCGCAAACCCGGCAACGTGCTGGAGAAGTACCTCCCCGCACTGCGCAGGGTCAACGGCACCGACTCGCACTCAGGCCTGGATCCCAACTACACCAGGGACTGGAAGACCGCAGCCTCAGACTCCGTCTTCAAGGCGGCACAGGAGTCCGAACGCGACCGCGTCTACTTCAACCCGGCGGTACGCCAGGCAAAGGCCGACGGCGTGCGCGCCCTGGGCCAGTTCGCGTACTACGACGCGATCGTCATGCACGGCGACGGCTGGGGCAACCTGGACTTCTCCGGCATCCGCAAACGCGCACTGACCAAGGCAAAGCCACCGTCACAGGGCGGCAACGAGACCACGTGGCTCAACGCCTTCATGGACGCCCGAGTGTGGACCATGAAGCAGGAACCCGCACACGAGAACACCAGCCGCGTGGACACAGCACAACGCGTGTGGCTCAAGGCAGGCAACCTGGACCTGAACACGCCACTGAAGTGGAAGGTCTACGGCCAAAGCTTCGAAATCAAGTAGCGCGCCCACCCGCACTCGCCAACGCAAGGCGACCACGACGCACGCCAGGCGCGCGGTGCCAACCGGAAAGCCAGCAACGCAAGGCAACCACGTACGAAGCCTGGCGGCGCAATGCCGAAGGCGAGCCGTCTGATCCTAGATCGCCGGGTAGCGGTGCACTCCGCTCATGGCGATTGGGGCTTGACCTTGAGGGGCTGGGTGCCACCCTGTCTGGGCTCGGCCGGGGCGCTCTTCACCCCGGCTTTGAGGCCGACTACGCGCCCAGCTAGAGGCTCAAGGTCAAGCCCCAATCGCAACCCCGCACTTCGTCACGACCCGCGCGCCCACCCTCGCAAGGTGAGCCGCCCAACCAAAGGCGACCCACCCCGCTGGAACGCGACGCACGCACGCAACGCAACCCGCAGCCCGAACCGACCTACAGCTGAGTCCAGTCCAACACCGGCGCCGCGAAGTCCCGAATCGAAGCCAGCAACCCAAGCCGAGCAGCCTTGACGCCCTCGTCCTCAGCCATCACCAGCACCTCGTCGAAGAACGTGTTGATCGGCCCGGTGAGCCCCTCAGCAGCACCAAAAAACGCAGCCAGCCCAACAACATCCCGAGAAACCCCGTCGAGCGCCTTGTGCAGCGCCACTTCCGCAGGCTCAGACAAAACCGAGGCGTCGTAAGCACCCTCAACAGCCGCAGGCACAATCCGCCGCACCCGCTGCAAGGCAGCAGCCAACGCGTCAAACGACTCGTTGCCCGCCAACGACTCCAGCTGCGCAAGAGTCTCATCAGCCAACACCGGCGAGTCAGCCAACGGCAGCACCGCCTGAACAAACCGGTGCTCATGCCCAGCATCGAGCAACGCCTGCTCATAACGCCGAACCGCGAACTCCCGAGCCGTCTCCAGAGCCTCGGCCGAAACCTCAAGCCCCTCAGCAGCAAGGGAAAGCGCCACCGGCAGAGTGATAGCCCGCAGGTCGGGGAAAGCCCGCAACACCGTGACCGCACCAAGAGCCGCCCGCCGAAGCCCGAACGGATCCGACGACCCGGTCGGCTGCGCACCGATCCCGAACAACCCGGCCAGCAGGTCGAACCGGTCCGCCAGCGACAGCAACGCCCCCGGCACCGAAGACGGCAGCGCGTCACCGGCCGACCGCGGCAACTCCATCTCCCACAACGCCAGCGCGACCTCGGACGTCTCCCCCGCCCGTGCGGCGTACTCCCGCGCCATCACACCGGCCAGCGACGACAGCTCGATCACCATCTGCGAGCCGAGGTCGAACTTGGCCAGCGCACCCGCGCGGTCCAACGTCTCGCGGTCAACGTCCACAACGCCGGCGAACCGCCCCGCGAGCGACGCGATGCGCCCGGCGCGGTCCGCCATCGACCCGAGCTTGTCCGCGAACGTCAGCTTCGCGAGCCCGGACTTCATCTCCTCCAGCGGCGTCTTCAAATCCGCCCGCCAGAAGAACGCCGCGTCCTCGTACCGCGCCCGCAGCACGGCCTCGTTGCCCGCCCGGACCAGATCGGCGTCGATGGAACCGTTGGCCACAGCCACGAAGTGCGGCAGCAGGGCACCATCAGCCGACCGCACCGGCAGGTAGCGCTGGTGCTTGCGCATCACGGTGGTGAGGATCTGCGCGGGCAGCTCCAGGTACCGCTCCTCGAACGAGCCGAGGATCGGCGTCGGCCACTCGACCAGGTTCGTCACCTCGTCCAGCAGTCCGTCGACCTCGACGACACCGCCGACCGACGCCGCCAGCTCCTGCGCGGCTTCCACGATCGCGGCCGAACGAGCAGCCGAATCGACCTGGATCCCGTGCGACTCCAGGAACTCCAGGTAACCGTCCGCAGTGGACACCGGGACCACCGGCGTAGCAGCGGTCCGGTGCACCCGAGTCGTGGTCCCGGACGCCAGCGACGACACCGCGACCGGCACCGGGGTCTCCCCCAGCAGCGCGAGCAGCCAGCGGATCGGCCGGGTGAACGACAGCTTCGGGTCGTTCCACTTCATGTTCTTCTCGGACCGCAGGTCCGACACGACCTCGGCCAGCAGCCCGCTCAGCACCTCGACGGCGCCACGACCGGCATCGGACTTGGTCAGCGCCACGAACTCGACGCCGTTCTCGACCACGCGCCCCAGCGACGAGACCTCGACACCCTGGCCACGTGCGAAGCCCTGCACGGCCTTCGTCGGGTTGCCGTCGGCATCGAAAGCAGCGGAGACCCGCGGACCACGCACCGTGCGCTCGGCGTCCGGCTCACGCGGCGAAACCGCGGGCACCAGCACGACGATCCGGCGCGGCGTGCCGTGCACGGTCACCGAGCCGTGCGTCAACCGAGTGGCATCCAGCTTGGAGCCAACGGCCGCACGCACCGCGTCCACGGTCCGCAGCACCTCGTGCGGCGGCAGTTCCTCGGTACCGATCTCGAACAGCAGCGTCGCCGGCGCGACCACGTCCACGAAGGACGAAGGCTTCTCAACAGCAGCGGGAAGCTCGGCCACACCCAGCGGATGCCCGAGCTCGGCACGACGCTCGGCCCACAGCGAGGCGACCTCCCGCGCCAGCCCGCGCATCCGGCCGAACGCACGGGCGCGCTCGGTCGTGGAGATCGAGCCGCGCGCGTCCAGCACGTTGAAGATGTGCGAGCACTTCAGCACGAAGCTGTGCGCCGGAACGGGCAGTCGGGCGTCGAGCATGCGCCGGGCCTCGGCCGCGAACTCCTCGAAGAGGCGCTTGTTCGCCTCCACGTCCGCGTCGTCGAGGTAGTACCGCGACATCTCGTACTCGGCCTGGCCGAACGCCTCGCCGTAGGAGATGCCGGGCGCGTAGGCGATCTTCTTGAAGTGGTCGACGCCCTGCAGCGCCATCATGATCCGCTCGATGCCGTAGGTGATCTCCACCGACACCGGGTCGAGCGTCATGCCGCCGGCCTGCTGGAAGTAGGTGAACTGGGTGATCTCCAGGCCGTCGAGCCACACCTCCCAGCCCAGGCCCCAGGCGCCGAGGGCGGGCGAGGCCCAGTTGTCCTCGACGAACCGGACGTCGTGCCCGCGCACGTCGATGCCGAGCGCCTCCAGCGAACCGAGGTAGAGCTCCTGCGGGTCGCCCGGGTCGGGCTTGAGGATCACCTGGAACTGGGTGTGCGTCTGCAGCCGGTTCGGGTTCTCGCCGTAGCGGGCGTCGTCGGGCCGCACGGACGGCTCCACGTAGGCGACGCGCCACGGCTCGGGACCCAGCACCCGCAGCACGGTGGCCGGGTTCAGCGTTCCCGCCCCGACCTCGGTGTTGAACGGCTGCACCACGATGCAACCTCGGTCGGTCCAGTACTTGGTCAGCGCGAGCAGCGCGTCCTGCATCGTCAACACGGCGACGAGTCTACGAAACGGACAAAACCGCTGGTCAAGGGGCCTTGATCGGGTGGGCTCCGCCACTGTGTCACCCTGTGCACAACCGAGTGGCGGCCCCGCACGTCTACTTGGTGTACCCGATTTCGCCGAGAGGAGTGGGTGTGGACAACCGGCCGCCGCGGCCAGGAGACCCGAACGGGAATCCCAGGCGACCCTCTGCCACCCCGCGTCCCCAGGCGGGCCAGCCCCGCCGTCCCCAGGTGCCGCCGCGCAGCTCAGAGCCCCCGCGCAGGCAGCCGGGCCGGGCCGAGCCCCCACGCCGGGAGCCGCCGAAACGCGCCGAACCACCGCGCCGCGAGCCGGTGAGCCGCTCCGAACCACCCCGCCGCGAACCTCCGCGCCGCGAGTCGGCGAGTCGCTCCGAACCACCGCGCCGGGAGTCCCAGCGCCCCCGTGAGACGGGCCGCGCCTCGTCGTCCGCGCCGCGCCCGCGTCCCGTGGCCGACCGCCCGACGGTCAAGACCGCCCCCGCGAAGACAGCCGCCGCTCCGCGTCCGAGGCCCAGGCCCGCCGCGGCTCGCAGGCCGAGCAAGGCCGAACGCGGCGCGTCCACCGGTGCCAAGATCTTCCTCAGCATGCTGTCCGCCACGATCCTGCTGGTCACCGGCATCGCGTGGCAGAACCTGACGGCGCTGACCGACGGCCTGACCAAGCAGGACCTGAACCTGGCCGACGCGGGCGAGAAGCCCGCCGATGGCGCGATCGACATCTTGCTGGTCGGCATGGACAGCCGCACCGACTCCAAGGGCAACCCGCTGCCGCAGAACGTCCTGAACGAGCTGCAGGCGGGCGGCAGCGACGACGGCGGGTTCAACACGGACACGCTGATCCTGCTGCACATCCCGAACGACAGCGGCAAGGCCTACGCCGTGTCGTTCCCGCGCGACTCCTACGTGAAGATCGCGGGCGGGTTCGGGCGGCACAAGATCAACTCTGCCTACGGCTACGCCAAGGGTCAAGCCGCCGAGAAGCTGCAGGGCAGCGGCAAGCCCGCGCCCGAGATCGAGATGGAGTCGCGCAAGGCCGGCGCGAAGAACCTCATCGACACCATCCAGACGCTGACCGGCTCGACGATCGACCACTACGCCGAGGTCAACCTGGTCGGCTTCTACGACATCACCAAGGCCGTCGGCGGCATCGACGTCTGCCTCACCAACAACGTCCGCGACAGCTTCTCCGGCGCGAACTTCAAGGCCGGCCCGCAGACCATCGAGGGCAAGAACGCGCTCGCGTTCGTCCGTCAGCGGCACGGCCTGCCGATGGGCGACCTCGACCGCGTCGTGCGCCAGCAGGTCTTCATGGCGGGCCTCGCCAAGAAGATGCTGTCGGCGGGCGTGCTCACCGACAGCACCAAGCGCAGCGACATGATCAAGGCCGTGAGCGGCGCGATCGTGCTCGACGACGGCTGGGACATCACCAAGTTCGCCCTGCAGATGAAGGACATGACGGGCGGCAACATGACGTTCCAGACGATCCCGACCGGCAACCCCGACCTGCAGACGCCGGAGGACGGCTCCGCGGTCGAGGTGACCGAGTCCGAGGTGCGCACGTTCGTCAAGAACCTCGGCAAGGCCCCGGCGACGTCGAACCCGGCCGACCCGAAGTTCGACAAGTCCACGGTGACCGTCGACGTCCGCAACGCCTCCGGCCAGCCCGGCCTCGCGGGCAAGGTGCTCCAGTCGCTCGTCGCGAAGGGCTTCAAGGAGGGCCAGACGGGCAACGCCGAGGCCCTGGCGAAGTCCGTCGTCCGCTACGGCAAGGGCGGCGAGGCGGGCGCCAACGCGGTCCAGGAGGCCCTCGGCGGCCTGAAGATCGAAGAGGACGTGAACGTGCCCGCAGGGGCCGCCCGCGTCTTCCTCGGATCGGACTACTCGGGTCCCGGCGCGCAGGGTTTCACCGGTTCCGGAGTACTCGCCCTGGACGGTGCGCGTCAGCAACCGGCTGACCCGGCGGCCCCTCCGCCCATCTCCGCAGACGGCGTGCGCTGCGTAAACTGATACTCAGAGTAGAGATGTATAGCCCGTTCGGGGGATTCTCCCAGTAAGTTGCGTAAGCGACGAAGCACTGGCGCCTTCCATCACCGTGAGACCCGCTCACGGGGTGGAGGACCAGGGTGCAAACTGCGAACGGCCAAATCGACACAGTGGCGTACCAGCGCGTGCTCGGTGATGAGATCCGCAGTCTTCGCAAGCAGCGCGGATGGACCCGCAAGGAGCTGAACAAGCGGCTGCAGACCGAGATCTCGCTGCAGACGCTGGCGACGTACGAGCTCGGCACGCGACAGTGTTCTGTCGTGCGTCTCGTGGAGATCTGTCACGCCCTCGACGTTCCGGCGCACGAGGTCCTCGCCCGCGTGCACGAACGCTTCTTCGGCGACACCCCCGCCGGCCACCTGACGCTGAGCCTCACCTCGATCGCCGCGACCGACAACCCGCGCGTCCTGCCGCTCAAGCGGTGGGCGGCCGGACGGCTGCACGCGCTGCCGCCGAGTGCCTCACCGGAGGTGCACCTCGACCTGCCCGCGCTCGAGAACATGGCGCAGCTGTGCCAGCTTCCGACGGTGGAGCTCATCCGGATCCTGCGTGGTCTCGCCCGATGAAGAGCACAGGCGCCCCAGTCGGTCAACGCTGGAGAACATGACTCCAACATTTGCCAGCTTCCGACGGTGGAACTCATCCGGATCCTGCGCGGACTGAGTCGTTAGTTGTACCGAAGCCCGTTCACACCAACGCAACGACCGTCCGAAAAGGGGCAAAGAGCAACGCCGGTAGCATCGCCAGGGTGAACGATTCCCCCGCCCGCCTCCCTCTGCGCACCGCAGCCGCCGTGAAGCTGGGCAACCTGAGCTCCACGCTGTCGCAGAAGATGGGCCTCGGCGCCGGCGGCATGATCGGCGGCCGGGTTGCGCTGAAGCTCGACCCGCAGGCCCTCAACCGCCTCACCCAGGGCCGCAACGTCGCCGTCGTGACGGGCACCAACGGCAAGACGACCAGCACGATGATGCTGGCGCGGGCCGTGGGCGCGCTGGGCGAGGTCGCCACGAACCACAGCGGCGCGAACATGCCCGACGGTCACGTCACGGCGCTGTCTAAGCAGCCGGACGCCCCGTACGCGGTGCTGGAGTGCGACGAGGGCTACTTCCCCGCCGTCGCGGGCGCCAGCAACCCGTCCGTCGCGGTGATCCTGAACCTCTCGCGCGACCAGCTCGACCGCGTCGGTGAGGTCCGCACGATCGAGCGCGCGCTGCGCGACACCGTCAACAAGCTGCAGAACTGCACGATCGTCGCGAACTGCGACGACGTGATGGTGACGAGCGCGGCCTGGAACGCCTCCAAGGTCATCTGGGTCGCCACCGGCACCGGCTGGCACCACGACTCGGCGAGCTGCCCGCGCTGCGGCAACCCGATCCGCTGGCAGGGCGAGCACTGGCACTGCACGGGCTGCGACCTCGCGCGCCCGCACCCGAACTGGATCACCGCCGACGAGGCGATGATCACGCCGGAGCACCAGAAGCTCGAACTGCGCCTCACGCTGCCGGGCAAGTTCAACCAGGCCAACGCCGTCATGGCCGCCGCGGCCGCCCACGCGATGGGCGTGCCGGCGGACGAGGCGGTCCGCCGGCTGCGCGGCGTCTCCAACGTGAGCGGCCGCTACCGCACGATCCAGCGCAACGGCCGCAGCGCGCGCCTGTTGCTCAGCAAGAACCCGGCGGGCTGGAGCGAGACCCTCACGGTCGTCAAGGAGGCCAACCACCCGGCCGTCCTGGTGATCAACGCCAACGAGGCCGACGGCCGCGACCTGTCGTGGCTGTGGGACGTCCCGTTCGAGCGCCTGCAGGGCCGCACGGTCATCGCGTCCGGCGAGCGCGCGACCGATCTCGCCGTCCGCCTGACCTACGCCGAGGTCCAGCACACGATCGTGCCCGACCCGCTGAAGGCCATCGACCAGATGCCTCCCGGCGCGGTCGAGGTCATCGCCAACTACACCGCGTTCCGCGACTTGAATGCCAGGGCTGCCGCTGATGAGTGAGTCGACAATCCAGATCGCGCTCGTGCTGCCGGATCTCCTCGGCACGTACGGCGACTTCGGCAACGCCGTGGTCCTCGAGAAGCGCATGACGTGGCGCGGCATCAAAGCCGAGATCGTGCCGATCAACTACGGCCAGCCGGTGCCGGACTCGTGCGACATCTACGTCGTCGGCGGCGGTGAGGACACCGCGCAGACGCTGGCGGTGAAGCACCTGCGCGAGCACCCCGGCCTGCAGCGCGCCGTCACGAAGAACGCCGTGGTGCTGGGCGTCTGCGCCGGCATCCAGATCTTCGGCGAGAGCTTCACCCGTGCCGACAACATCACCCACCCCGGCATGGGCCTGATCGACTCGACCTCGCACGCCGGCGGCAGCCGCGCGATCGGCGAGGTCCTGGCCGAGCCGGCGAACGGCCTGTTCTCCGGCGTGCTGACCGGCTTCGAGAACCACCAGGGCCGCACCGTGCTCGGCCCGGCCGCGAAGCCGCTCGCGCACGTCAAGGTCGGCACCGGCAACGACGGCAGCGTCGAGGGCGCCGTCCAGGGCCGGATCCTGTGCACCTACCTGCACGGCCCGGTGCTGCCGCGCAACCCGCAGCTCGCCGACCTGCTGATCGAGTGGGCGACGGGCACGAAGCTCGCGCCGCTGGACCTCCCCGCCGTCAGCGCTATGCGGGCTGAGCGGGTAAAGGCTGCTTCTTGATTGGAGCGAAAGGGCGCGCGGTCTTCACAACCATGCGAGCTTGCTTTCGCTCCAATCAAGAACTGGATTTTAGGAGTGTCACAGCAAGCCTGTCTGACACACCTGGCCAGATCACGGCCATCACGTAGTCGGTTGCGAGCGCAGGTCCCACCGAGGGCCTGCGCTCCATCCACACCGCGAGGCGTTCCGTGGCGCCGACGACGATCTCGGCGAACGCCTCCGCCTCCAGCGGGTCTATTTCCGGCGTGAACGACGCCAGCACGGCCCCGATCATGTCCGTCTGCTGCTGACGGATGCCTTCCACCTCTTCTTGCGCCGACGGCACGGCCACGGCCGCCTCCTGCCGCAGCAACGCCCACGAGCGGCGGTGCTCGTCGATGAACTCGAAGAACGCGAGCAGCCCCAGCCGGAGGAACTCCTCCGGGCTCTGCGCTCCCGCGATCGCCGCCGCCGTCTTCTCCCGCAACTCCGTGCGCGCCCGGTGGATGCAGCCGATCAGCAGGCCTTCCTTCGAGCCGAAGTACTCGTAGAGCATCGGCTTCGAGACGCCCACGCGTTCGGCGATCTCGTCCATCGAGGTTGCGAGATAGCCCTGCTCGGCGAAGATCTCCTCAGCGACGGTGAGCATCTGAGCCATGCGCTGGGCCTTGGGCATTCGGCGCCGGGGGGCTGTCACAAATGGAGTCTACCGCTCGTAACTTACTCGGGGTAACCTACTGAGAAGTAGCCACCGCGAGCGGAGGGACTTCCCCATGCACCGAGAGACGAAAGTGCTCGTCATCGGCACCGGCTTCTCCGGCCTGGGCATGGCCATAGAGCTGAAGCGCCGCGGTGAGCACGACTTCGTGGTGCTGGAGAAGGCCGCCGACCTCGGTGGCACCTGGCGCGACAACTCCTACCCCGGCTGCGCGTGTGACGTGCCGTCGCACATGTACTCGTTCTCGTTCGAGATGAACCCCAGGTGGTCGCGGATGTTCGCGCGCCAGGGCGAGATCTTCGACTACCTGCAGCACGTCGCCGACAAGTACCGGCTGCGGCCGCACATCCGCTTCAACACCAAGGTCTCCGGCGCGCAGTGGGACGACGAGGCCAAGCGCTGGAACGTCACCACCGAGCAGGGCGACACCTACACCGCCCAGGCCCTGGTCGCGGGCGTCGGCGCGTTGCACATCCCGAACGTCCCCGAACTGCCGGGCATCGAGAACTTCAGCGGCAAGACGTTCCACAGCGCGCAGTGGGACCACGACCACGACCTGACCGGAAAGCGCGTCGCCGTCATCGGCACGGGCGCGTCCGCGATCCAGTTCGTGCCGAAGATCGCGAAGCAGGTCGCGTCGATGAAGATCTTCCAGCGCACGCCGCCGTGGATCATGCCCAAGGCCGACCGCGAGATCAACGGCTGGGAGCAGAAGCTGTTCCGCGCCCTGCCGTTCACGCAACGGCTCTACCGCGACTTCGTGTACTGGACGCGCGAGTCCTCAGCGCTGGGCTTCGCGGTGAACCCGAAGATCATGCAGTTCGCGCAGGGAATCGCGTTGCGGCACATGAAGAAGCAGGTGCCGGACCCGAAGCTCCGCCGCAAGCTCAAGCCCGACTACACCATGGGCTGCAAGCGCGTGCTGATCTCCAACGACTTCTACCCCGCACTGGGCAGTCCGAACGTCGACCTGGTGACGGACAAGGTCTCCGAGGTGCGCGAGAAGTCCATCGTGGACAGTTCGGGCGTCGAGCACGAGGTCGACGTCATCATCTACGGCACCGGGTTCCACGTCGTCGACTCGTTCGACTACCTGGACATCCAGGGCAAGGGCGGCGTCGACCTCGCGAAGCAGTGGCGTCAACAGGGCATCGAGACCTACTACGGCATCACGGTCTCGGGGTTCCCCAACCTGTTCTTCCTGCTGGGCCCCAACACCGGACTCGGGCACAACTCGGTCGTGTTCATGATCGAGTCGCAGATCCGGTACATCTCGCAGTGCCTCCAGCTCCTCGACACACACCGCGCAGCGGAGCTGGACGTGCGGCTGGAGGCCCAGCAGGAGTTCAACCAGGAGATCCAGCAGAAGCTCACCAAGGGCGTCTGGACCCAGGGCGGCTGCAAGAGCTGGTACCTCGACGCGCAGGGCGTGAACCGCACCGTGTGGCCGGGATTCACCTGGCGGTACTGGATGCGGACCAAGCGCGTGCGCGCCGAGGACTACGTGCTGACTACGGCTGCACGATGACCTTCAGGGCGGTCCGCTCGTCCATCGCCTGGTAGCCCGAGGCGACGTCGTCGAGCGAGACCGTCCGGTCGAACACGGGTCCGGGGTCGATCCGGCCGGCGAGCACGTCGGCCAGCAGCTCCGGCAGGTAGGCCCGCGCGGGCGCGACGCCGCCGCCGATGGCGATGTTGCGCCCGAACAACTTGCCGAGCGGCAGGCCCTTCATCTCGTGCGGCACGCCGACGTACCCGATCCGGCCGCCGTCGCGCACGATGCCCATCGCGGTCTCCCACGACTGCTCGGTGCCGACGCACTCCAGCACGGCCGACGCGCCGAGGCCGCCGGTCATCTCCTTGATGCGCTCGATCGCGGCGTCACCGCGTTCGGCGACCTGGTCCGTGGCACCGAAGAGCGACGCGATCTTCGCCCGGTCCTCGTGGCGGCCCATCGCGATGATCCGCTCGGCACCGAGGCGCTTGGCCGCGAGCACGCCGCACAGGCCCACCGCGCCGTCACCGACGACCGCGACCGTGCTGCCGGGACCGACGCCCGCGCCCATGGCCGCGTGGTGACCGGTGCCCATGACGTCGGACAGGCTCAGGAACGCGGGCAGCAGTGACGCCGGCGCGTCCGCGGGAACCCTCACCAGCGTGCCGTCGGCCTGCGGCACGCGCACGGCCTCGCCCTGACCGCCGTCGCTGCCCTTGCTGCCCCAGAACCCGCCGGCGCGGCACGACGTCTGCAGGCCGGCCTGGCAGTACGCGCAGGTGCCGTCGCTCCACACGAACGGCGCGATGACGCGGTCACCGACCTGGACGCTCTTCACGTCCCCGCCGACCTCCTCGACGATGCCGAGGAACTCGTGCCCGATCCGCTGCCCGTCCTCGCGCTTGGCCACGCCGCGGTACGCCCACAGGTCGCTGCCGCAGATGCAGGCGAGCTCGACCCGGACGACGACGTCGGTGGCCTCCTTGATCGCGGCGTCCGGCACCTCCTCAACACGGATGTCGCGAGTGCCGTAGATCGTCGTAGCCCGCACCTGGAGCCCTCCTCTTGTCTCGTTGCTCAACCGTTACATGGTCCTCCTATGTAGCCGTTCCCGCCGAATCGAGACGCTGTGCAATTGGTTACGCGTGCTTAGGATCGGTGCCGTGGCGATCACTGAAGGTCTCGTACGAGCTCGTGGTGTCCGATATGCGACTGCTTCCCGGTTCGCCGCGCCGGAGCCGTCCAAGTGGGACGGTGTGATCGACTCCGGCGAGCGTGGTCCCGCCTGTCCGCAGCCACCGTCCGCACTGGCCGCGCTGGTCGGCAGTTCCGTCGACGGCCTGACGTTCGACGAGCACTGCCACGTGCTGTCCGTCACCGCGCCCGCCGGCGCGTCCGGTCTGCCGGTGATGGTCTGGTTCCACGGCGGCGCCTACGTGACCGGCAGCGGCGAGTCGACGAAGTACGACGCCGGTCTGCTGGCCTCCGAAGGCGTTGTGGTGGTCAGCGTCAGCTACCGCCTCGGCGTTTTCGGTTACCTGCGGGACGACCTGGGCCTGCTCGACCAGCTCACCGCGTTGCGCTGGGTCCGGGACAACATCGCCGCGTTCGGTGGTGATCCGGCGAACGTGACCGCGTTCGGACAGTCCGCGGGCGCCGACTCCGTGTACGCGCTGATGCTCACCGACACCGAGAACCTCTTCCACCGGGCGATCCTGCAGAGCGCGCCGCTGGGCACCCGCAGCCCCGAACGGCCGGAGATGACGGCCGCGCTGCGTGCGTCGATCTCGGTCGACGCCACGACCTCTGTGGACGACGTGCTGGCGGCCCAGGCCGCCGCCGTGGTCGCGATGGGACCGAGGTTCGCCCCGTCCGGCGGCATGCCGTTCGCCCCGACGCTGGACGAGATCGACCTCGCCGCGGCGGCGTCCCGCGTCGAACTGCTCGTCGGGCACACGGCCGACGACGGCAGCCCGTACGTGCCGAGCCGTGAGCACTGGGCAGCCGTGACCGAACTGATCTTCGCCCTTGGTGCCCGTGAACTGGCACGGGACTGGACGGCGGCGGGTGGGCAGGCCGCGACCTACCTCTTCCGGTGGGCGCCCGCCGACGCCCCCATGGGCTCGTGCCACTGCATGGAGCTGCCGTTCCTGTTCGACCCGGACGGCTGGATCGGCGCGGGCATGCTGGTGGGGCAGGAGCCGGACGCCGAGCTGGCGAAGACCATCCGGAGCACGTGGGCGGGTTTCGCGCGAAACGGGATGGACGCGCTGCCGTCCCGGTCGCTTGAATTCGGCGGGTGACCGATCGCGAGCGTTTGCGCACCACGTTCGGCGAGGACGCGGCCCGCTACCACCGGGCCCGTCCCACCTATCCCCCGCAGCTGTTCGAACGCCTGAACGGCCCGCGAATCCTGGAGATCGCGCCGGGCACCGGTCAGGCGACGCTGCCGTTGACCGCGCTGGGCGACGTGACGGCGGTGGAGCTGAGCCCTGAGCTGGCCGCTGTCGCCCGGTCCCACGCGCCCGCCGCCCACGTGGTCGTGGCGGACTTCGACGACTGGACGTTGCCCGCGACCCCGTTCGACCTCGTGGTGTGCGCGACGGCGTTCCACTGGCTCGATCCGCACACCCGCATGGCCCGGTGCGCCGCCGCGTTGCGTCCCGGCGGTGTGCTGGCGGTGATCTCTACGCACCACATCGCGGGCGGGACCGAGCGGTTCTTCGTGGACGTGCAGGAGATCTACGAGCGCTGGGACCCCGCCACGCCGCCGAACCTGCGGCAGTCCCCCGCGTCGGGCATCCCCTGCGAGTTCGACGAGAGCGCGCTCTTCGACGAGCCCGAGTTCCACCGGTACGAGTGGGAGCAGGCCTACGACACCGAGGCGTACGTGGACCTGCTCCTCACATATTCGAACCACATCGCGCTGCCTGCGCGCGATCAGCTGATCGCCGACATCACGTCGTTGATCGACACACGGCACGGCGGCCGGGTCGTGAAGCGGTACATGACCCAGCTGGCCGTGGCTACGCGCAGGTGATGCGCGGCGAGGCCCAGTCGCCGTGGTCGGAGTTGATGCCGTCACCGGCGTCGGTCAGCACCAGCCGCAGGTTCTCGGCGTCGGTGAGCGACGCGGTGAGCTTCTTCGCCGCGTCGGTGCCGGTGAGCCTGCCGGAGTCCGCGACCTTCACGTCGTCCGCGAACACCTGGAAGACCACCGATCCCTTGCCGGCGGCCACCTCGTCGTCGACCCCGACGTCCACCGACAGCGTGGAACACCTGCGGCCCAGGTAGAAGTCGATCGTCCCGGCCGCGTGCGCCCCGAAGCCGCGCGCGTGCGTGACTCCGTTGATCGTGATCGTCCTGCCGTCACCGGCGGCCTGGTTGCCGACGGATCTGTCGATCTCGACGGGACCCCAGCCGTTGGTCGACGACGACGCCTCGAACGCGGACAGGTCAGTGGTGCCGGCCGGAGGAGTCGGGCGCGGGCCGTCCCCCTTCGAGACGCGGTAGATCACCGTGGCGAGCGAGGGAACCGAGGCCGAGATCGTGCCGGTCGTGGTGCGCGTCGACTTGGTCCAGAGGTCCTTCAGCACCGCCGGACCGGACATGCCGATCTCCGAGAGCGACGTCGAGATCGTCTGCGTGGAGCCGGACTTGTTGAACAGCGCCACGGCCTTGTCCCCGTTGGCGAGCGGCTTCACGATCACGTCGACACCAGACTTTCCGGTGGTGCGGATCCGCTTGCCCTGCACGCCCAACCGATCCTGGTCGACCGCGATGACGTCCTTGTTCTCCAGGATCGTGAACGTGTCGGCGGAGACCTTGCGCAGGTCCGAGCCGATCAGCAACGGCGCCGCCATGATCGACCACAGCGAGAAGTGGCTGCGGTACTGCACGGCGCTCATCTTGCCGTTGCCGACTTCGAGCATGTCCGGGTCGTTCCAGTGCCCAGGACCGGCGTAGGAGTCCAGCACGACGTTCTTCTCGTAGATGTCCATCGTGCGCGGCCAGGTGTCGTTGATGTCGCCGGTGGTGCGCCAGAGGTGTCCGGTGTCCGACGCCCACTCCCACGGCTTGTTCTGGCCCCACTCGCACAGGCTGAACACGATCGGACGGCCGGTCTTCTTCAACGCGTCCCGCATCTTGCGGTAGCGCTGCTTCGCGTCGACGCCCTGGTTGTTGCAGTTGTCGTACTTCAGGTAGTCGACGCCCCAGCTCGCGAACTGCTGCGCGTCGGACTCCTCGTGGTCCAGGCCGCCGGGGAAGCCGTTGTCCTTGTTGCAGGTCTTGGTGCCGGCGCTGGTGTAGATGCCGAACTTCAGGCCCTTGGAGTGCACGTAGTCGGCGACGGCCTTGATTCCGTTGGGGAACCGCGTCCTGTTCGGCACGAGCTTGCCGGCGGAGTCGCGGGTCTTCTCGGCCCAGCAGTCGTCGATGTTGACGTACTCGTAGCCCGCGTCCTTCAGGCCCTTGTCGACGAAGATGTCGGCGATGCCCTTGACCATCGCCTCGTTGAACTCGGTGCGGCAGGCGGTGGTGTTCCAGTTGTTGAAGCCCATCGGCGGGGTCAGGGCGAGGCCGTCCGGCAACGCCTGCGCGGCGGGGACGACCAGGACCGCTCCGACCACTGTGGACAGCACGGTCAAGGCGATGGTGCGCATGGGGCTTTCCTTTCCGAGCATCACGCGGGAAGACCCCAGGGCTTGCCGGGGGTCGTGATGGCGACCGGCCGGACGGCCAGGCCGGGGCGGCGGCCCCTGGGGTGCACCAGGACTTCCTGCCCGCGGCGCAACGGGATCTCCAGCGTCCCGTCGCCGCGGTCGTGATGGCGGACCGGCGACGCCACAGTCACCGGTCCGTCGATGCCGTGCCGCAGCACCAGAGGCTCGCCCGCGCGGCTGCGGACCAGCACGAACTCTGTTCTGCCTCCGGAGCGGCTGGCCGTCACCGAGAACCCGCCCTCGGCCGAGTGGTCGGCGATCACGACGTCGGGCCAGGCGGACGGCACGGCGGGGAAGACCCGGACGATCCCGCCCCAGCTCTGGCACACGAAGTCGTGGATCGTCTGCGCGCCGGACAACGGGGTCTCCACGACCGGACCGGCCTCGGTGTACATGGTGTTCTCGAGCACCGGGTAGCGCTTGGTGGTGTCGAACATCTTCACGAAGTACGCGTAGGCCTCGTCGCCGCGGAACATGCGCGCGGCGATCGAGCCGGACCCGGAGTAGCTGTAGCCGCGGTGCGCGGGCTCCAGCGACATCCAGTGGTGCAACGACTTCTCGATCAGCTCGCGGTTCTCCGGCTGGTCCCAGTTCACCGTCATCAGCGGGAACGTCGCGAGCAGGTGCGAGAAGTGCCGGTGCGACACGGTGAACGGCACCCCGGCGCCGATCATGAACCCGTTGGCGTCGACCGGGTACGGGGTCAGGTCGCGCAGGACCTCACGCCACTTGGGTTCCAACGGGTCGTTGATCTTGAGCTTGGCCGCCGAGTCGATCAGCGTCTGGCAGCCCCAGCGGATCAGCTGCAGGTCGTAGTTGCAGTCGGGCGCGTCGCCGTACTCGGGTGAGGTGGTGACGTCGAGGTGGAGCCTGCCGTCGCTCCCCTTCCTGAGGAAGTGCAGGTAGTAGTTGATCGACCGGCGCAGCAGCGGGAACACGACGTCGGACAGGATCCGGGCGTCCATGCTGTGCCGGTAGGACAGCCAGACGTTGTGCAGCGCCCACGTCAGGTTGCCGAGCTCCTTGACGCCGGTGCCGCCCGTGCCCGGTTCGTACAGCGTGCCGGCGTTCGACGTCGTGCGGTCGGTGCTGCGGCCGACGCCCGCCGAGTCGTGCCGGTACTGCTCCTTGACGTTGCGGACGAGCTGGTCCTGGCTGTCCTTCAGCGTGCTGGCGATCGAGTCCAGTTCCAGGTGGTTCGAGCCGTGGATCAGCCAGTACTCCAGCTGCACGTTGAGGTTCCACCAGGCCGCCGCCCACGGCGTCCTCTCGAGCCACGGGCCGGTCGTCGCCATCACCGGGCTCCCGGCGCGCGAACCGGACGCGACCTTGTAGAGCTGGATCCAGTAGAACGACTGCAGCCGCTGGTCGCCGAACGACAGGAAGCTCTTGCGGTAGAAGTCGTTCCACCACTTGCGGTGCGCCATCGTCAGTCGTCCGCCGAGCACCGCGGCCTCGCGCACGGCCGTCAGCACGGTCTTGTCGGCGACGGCCTCGGGGTATGTGTGCGCGACCGACAGCAGCACCCGTTGCGTGCGGCCGTGGGTGATCAACCGGAAAGCGGTTGCCGTCTGCCCGCCCGCGTTGAGCGCCTGCGTCACCAGCGTCTCGCGGCCGGCCGCCGCCGTCACCGGGCCCGGGTTGCGGACGTACCCCTCCGGCAGCGGGTCGAAGTCCGCGCGAGGCGGAATCGCCTGGCTGGGAACGAACTCCAGCACCGGCTTCTCGGCGCCGGTCGCGGTGACGTTCAGCGAGAGCACCGAGCGTTCGGAGTGGACGTAGGCCGCGAACGTGATCACGCCGAGCGACGTGGTCACGGTTCCACGCAGCTCCGCGTTCCACAGGTCGAGGCGCCAGTCGACGGCCGTGACGGTGCCGGCCGCCGTCATCTTCAGGTTTCCGACAGGAAGCCGGCAGACCCCGAACTGGCTTCCGCCGCTCGTGCGGTGATCCTGCACGTCGGCGTGCTGCACGGTGAATCTGACGACGTTCTCCTCGGCGTAGACGACGCTGCCGAGGCGCCCGTCACCGAGGAACGGAGCCTGTCCGTACCGGGTCGGAGGTTTTTTCCACACCAGATCCTGCGCGCCGACAAAAGCTTCCCAGTCGCGTTTCGACATGCCGTCGCAGGCGAAGACCTCCGATGGCCCGGTCTCTTTCCCGGTCGCCACCCCCGACTGACCCAGCAGGACCGCTGCCGTGGTTCCTCCGAGGAAACCCCTTCTACCCAAGACCATTGACCACTCCTCGCCCGCGCATGACAACTGCTCACGTTCAGCTGCGCGGCGAGGCAGCTCGGTCCAGACCACTCGAAAGGTAGGAGTTCTGGGGCACATCGCGCAAGACCCAACCAACCGCAACACGATGCAACAACCGGGTGCTGCTCACCCTGCGACATGGGTAAGACGCCTAGGATGTGCCGCCAAAGGGGCGGGGAGGACACGCATGAGCCGTGCCCTGTACGAGGAGGTGGCCATGGCCGTGTCGACAACGGCGTTCAACGAGGGCAGGGTCCCCCAGCGGGGGCGTCCTCGCGACGCCAGCAGGGACGACGCTTTACGTCAGGCAGCGCTCGAGGTGATGGCCGAGGTCGGGTACCGGGCCCTCACCATGGACGCCGTCGCGGCCCGTGCGAGAGCGGGCAAGGCGACGATCTACCGGCGCTGGGAGTCGAAGCTCGATCTCGTGATCGACACGTGCACCCAGCTCGCCACGCAGAACCTCGCGGCACCGGACACCGGCTCACTGGCCGGAGACCTGCGCGAGTTCCTCTCGTCGTTCGCCGCGTTCCTGTCGGGACCGATCGGCAAGGCCGCCCAGGCACTCGTGGGCGAGCTTCCCCACGAGCCCGAGCTGGCGGCGGCGTTCCGGGAGACGTTCCTGATCTCCCAGCGCGACGTGCTGCGCGGCATCCTGGACCGGGCCGCCGAACGGGGCGAGCTCAAGGCCGACGCCCCGCGCGGCATGGCGGTGGAGATCGCGGGCGCGGCCCTGATCTACCGGCTGATGCTGACCGGGGACCCGCTCGACGAACCGTTCGTGGAGAAGGTCGTCGAGCAGGTGCTCCTGCCGTTGGTGCGGGTTTCCTAGCGGAAGAGCTTGCGGACCAGCGCGAAGCCGACCACGACGCCGACCGCGATCAAGGTGTACTTGACCTTGGGCTGACTCAGCACGTCGAGCACGGACGACTTGCCCTGCTCGACGAGCTTCTGCGGGTTGGCGCGCTCGCCCAGCTCGTCCAGGGTGGCGGCCAGCGCGGTGCGAGCCTGCTCGATCTCGCGCTGAATGGTCTCGGGATCGCGAGCCACATGTCCTCCTAGCAGCGGTTCTACTCGCAACCGTAGTGGACGGTCGGTGGCGCGGCTTCGTGCGACCCTGGTCAGACCCGAGAGAGCGAGTCCACGAACGGCCGATAGGCTTCCCTGCGAGGGGTCGTAGCCCAATTGGCAGAGGCACTGGGTTTAGGTCCCAGCCAGTGGGGGTTCGAGTCCCCCCGACCTCATTGAACAGCGGTTTCTAGTGGTTCGCCGCGGGGGCTGGCCCGCGGCGAACCACCTTCAAGTTAGCCGCTGAACCACCGGGTACATCCCCAGCGAACTGCTCCGCGAGTCGTTCCTTGCCGTACAGCCGAACAGACTCCAACTGCTCGAACCGGCCGGCCGCGGTGAACGTCAGAAGCGACTTGGCCACGAGCGCCGACAGCACCACCAGCACCCGGTCCGAGGGCAGGTCGCAGGCCTGGACCGCGACGTCGAGCCCGAAGCCGCGAGGGCCCTGCGAGATGCACCGGAACACGTGCTGCTCGTCGGCACTCAGGTGGTCGTAGCTCCAGCCGATCGCGGCACGCAGGCTCTGATGACGTTCGGCGGCGGTGCGGTTGCCGCGGTTGAGCAGTTCCAGGCGGTCGTCCAGCCGCGCCAGAAGCTCCTTGACGGGCAACACGGTCACCAGCCGTGCCGCGAGTTCGATCGCCAGCGGGAGGCAGTCCAGGCGTGCGCACAGAGCGGCCAGCACGTCCCTGTCGCCGAGCCGCAGGCCCACCTGGTTCGCGCTGGCGCGGTCGATGAACAGCTCCACCGCGTTCGTGATCGACAACGGCGGCACCGCGACCAGCACCTCGCCCGGCACCCGCAGCGGTTCGCGGCTGGTCGCGATGACCGTGAGGCCGGGGCAGCCGAGCAGCAACGGCTCCAGCAGCGCCGCGCACTCCGCCGCGACGTGCTCGCAGTTGTCCAGCACCAGAAGCGTCTTGCGGTCCGCCAGCGCGCGCACCAGCGTGCTCAGGCCGGGCTCTCCGGTCGCCTCGCCGAGCGCCGCCGCGCACGCCCGTGCCACGTCCGTCGCCGAGGCGAGCTCGACCAGCGTCGCCCGGCTGCCGACGAACTCCTTGATCAGCCTGGTCTTCCCGACGCCGGCCGCGCCGACGAGCGTCAGCATGCGCGTGTCGGTGAGCCCGGTGAGACGGAGCAGTTCGGCGTCGCGGCCGATGAAACTGTCCAGTGCCATCACGGGTTCGTTGACGCGCTGCCGGTAGGCCCGTTGCCGGCAGGCGTTCGAGCAGTACCGCGCGTGTCTGCGCCGGGAGGTGGCGGTCGCGGTGCCGCAGATCGCACACGTCCCCACCTGGTCAGCCATCGAAGTCCATCGTAGTCAAACGATTAACCGCCGGAAAGGCCTTACCGCCGGGTTGTGGACCAATGGCCCTCGACCGCGTATACATCGGATGTGTCGCCGCCGCGACCTACGTCTGAGGGGACTGGTCATGCGGTTGTCCACCGTGCGATGGCACGCGGCGGGAGCGCTCGTCATCGCACTGACAGCGAGCGTCACAACTCCAACAGCAGCAGCACATATCGATCCCTGGCCGAAAGCTGTCGTGACGCTGTCGAACGGCGTCCCCACCCTGTCCGTGAGCCGTGGCGGCACCACAGTGCTGGAACCGAGCCCGCTGGGCGTGGTGACGGAAAGAGCGGATCTTTCGGCCGGCCTCCGGCTGACGGGCCGGACCTCGCGACGCGTGGTCGAGCACTACACGGCGTCGTCCGGGAAGCAACGGCAGCGCACAGTGGTCCACGAAGAAGAGCGGTACTCGTTTATCGGCGCGGCCCGTTTGGATCTTGTCGTGCGGACCGCCGCCGACGGTGTGGCCTATCGGTACGAACTGCCGGCCGGACTGGGCAACGTGTTGCGCGAGACTTCGGCGTTCCGCATTCCGGCCGCCGCCACCGCGTGGATCGCGAAGTACCGGCGTGACTACGAAAACCCGTTCGTGCAGACGAACGCGGCCGCCGCGGAGACCGCCGACTACCTGCATCCGGCACTGTTCGAGACGAACGGTGCGTACTCGCTGCTCACCGAGTCCTCTGTGGACGGACGGCACTCCGGCGCGCATCTCGCGCACACGGCCGGTTCCGGTGTGTACTCGGTCAAGTACTGGGACGAGCAGGTCGCGGTGGACGGACCGTGGCAGTCGCCGTGGCGCACCGCTGTCGTCGGTTCGCTGGCGGACGTGTCGGCGTCGACCCTCGTGGACGACCTGGCGCCCCGGTCGAAGGTGCGCGACACGTCGTGGATCAAGCCCGGCAAGGTGTTCTGGAGCTGGCTCGCCGGTGGCCGCGAAGCTGGTCAGAGCCTCGCGATGCAGAAGCAGTACGTGGACTACGCGGCGGCGCACGGCTGGCCGTACGCGCTGGTCGACGCGGGCTGGTACTTCGACCCGAACTGGGACTACGACCCGTCGTGGGAGCAGACTTCGTGGATTCCCTCGCTGGTCTCCTATGCCGCCGCACGGGGCGTGAAGATCCATCTCTGGGTGCACTACGACGAACTGGACACGCCCGCGGAGAGCGCGACCCGGCTGGCGTTGTTCGAACGGTGGGGAATCGCGGGCGTGAAGATCGACTTCATGGACTCCGACGGCCAGGACCGCTACCGCTGGTACGACCGGATTCTCGCCGAGACCGCCGCACACCGTCTACTCGTGAACTTCCACGGTTCGACGATCCCGCACGGCATTCACCGCACGTGGCCGCACGTAATGACGATGGAAGCCGTGCACGGCGGCGAGAAGTCCTCAGGCCTGACAGGACAGCACCTGACCGCCTTGCCGTTCACGCGCGGTGTCGTCGGAGGCATGGACTACACGCCTTTGGCTTGGCACCGTCCTTCCCGCACCACGTCCGACGCGCACGAGCTGGCGTTGACCGTGATCTACGAGTCGGGTCTCGCGAACCTCGCCGGGAGGCCGGAGGACTACGCCGCGCGGCCCGTCGCCGAACGTTTCGTCGACCAGGTGCCGACCGCGTGGGACGAGACGCGGCTGCTGTCCGGACGTCCCGCGGATCACTCGGTGTTCGCGCGGCGGTCCGGCGACCGGTGGTTCATCGGCGGTGGGTACTCCGGTGCCGCACGGGCCGTGTCGGTGCCTTTCTCACTGCCTTCCGGCCGCTGGCTGGTGGAAATCACGCGGGACGGTCCTGCGGGGCTCGTGCGCGAGTCACGGACCGTGCGCGCCGGCGACACGCTGACGTTGGACGTGGCCGCCAACGGAGGTTTCGCGGCCATCGCTTGCCGGGCCGGGTCTTCCACGTGTGAGCGTCCGGTGTCGGCGGTGCCGTCGACTTCGGTGTCGGCTTCTGCCCGTGGGTTCACGGTGACCGGGCTGTTCACGACCCGCTCGGACGTGCGCGGGGTGACGTTGGCGCCGCGTGTGCCCGCGGGATGGTCGGTTCTCGGAAACCCGGTCACGGCAAGGGTTGTGCGTCCCGGGCAGGCCTTGTCCGGCACCTGGACCGTCGTTCCGCCTGCTTCGCCCTCGTCCTACGGCTACTTCGACATCCCCGTCGTGGCGTCGTTCAACTCGGGGGTGGAGTCGGAGAAGACCGCGCGGGTGCACCTGGTCCGGCCACTTCCGGACGGCTGGTCGTACGTGTCGGACCGGCCGTGGACGTCGGCCGTCGGCGGTGACGGCCCGGTGGAGAAGGACCTGACGAACGGTGGCACCGCAGCCGGTGACGGCCGTGGCATCGCTCTGCGCCGCGTGACCTATGGCAAGGGCCTCGGCACACACGCGTCGTCCGAGATCACATACGCACTGGACGCCCGCTGCACCGCGTTCGCCGCCTCGGTCGGTGTCGACGACGAGGCCGGTCTGGACGTGGCCCGCCAGCGCGTGGGCGGCACCGTCGCGTTCCAGGTGCTCGGCGACGGCGTGGTGCTGACCGGCACGGACGTGCTCGGCGTGCGTTCCCCTGCCCGCGACCTGGCCGTGGACGTGACCAGCGTGAGGACTCTCACCCTGCGGGTTCTGGACGGTGGTGACGGCACGCAGAACGACCACGCTTCTTGGGCGGACGCAAGGATTCGCTGCGCCTAGTGGTTTCTCCCTGAGGTCGGGGTGGGGTTTCCCCCACCCCAACCTTGCGGTTTACCCCAATGTCCCCACCCTCGCCCGTCCGTAACTTGGACAACATGAACTTGGTCGACTGGGTCACCGACCTGATGCACACGGCCGGCGCACCCGGAGCGGCTTTGGCGATCGCGCTGGAGAACCTGTTCCCGCCGCTGCCCAGCGAGGTCTTCCTGCCCCTGGCCGGCTTCACCGCGGCCCAGGGCAAGATGTCGCTGCTCGACGCCATCCTCTGGACCACGTTCGGATCCGTCGCGGGCGCGGTCCTGCTGTACTGGATCGGCGCCGCGCTGGGCCGCGACCGGGTGCGCCGCATCGCCTCCCGCATGCCGCTGGTCCGGGTGTCCGATGTGGACAGGACAGAGGCCTGGTTCCTGCGCAACGGCTACCGCGCGGTCTTCTTCGGCCGGATGATCCCGGTCTTCCGCAGCCTGATCTCGATCCCGGCGGGCGTCGAACGCATGCGATTAGCACCGTTCCTCGCCTACACCGCCGCAGGCAGCCTGCTGTGGAACACGGCGCTGATCCTCGCGGGCTACCTGCTGGGCGACAACTGGCACCTGGTCGAGCAGTACGTGGGCATCGGCTCGAAGGTGGTCCTGGGCCTCGCCGTGGTGGCCGTGGTGATCTTCGTGGTCACCCGGCTGTCGAAGAAGCGCACCAACTCCCGCGCCTAGGAGGCACCGCGCCGAGCCGCCCACACGCCTACAACCCGTCGGGCAGGCCACGTCCGTCCAGCCTCACCGAGCCGCCATCCGTACAAAGACGCCAAGCCGGCCACGCCCGCAAGGCCCCCGCGTTCGCCACGCCGCTAAGCCTGGCGGGCGCATCATGCCTCATCGCCGCACGGCAAGCCCGTCAGCCGCACAGCAAGCCCGTCAGCCCACCGACCCGACAACCCACGGCACACCAACCGACCAACCCGGCGGGCCCGCCGGGCCCGCCGGGCCATCAACCCACCGGCCCATCAACGCACCGGCCGACAAGCCACCGGCCCACCAATCCACCAACCGCTAACCCACCGGCTCGCCTGCACACTCGGCTCGCCTGCACACCGGCCCGCCATCCAGCCAGCCGCCCACCGGCCAGCCAACCCAGCGGCAGCCAGCCCCGCAAGCCGAGCGGCAGCCAGCCCTGCGAGCCCAGCGGCAGCCAGCTCACCGGCCCGCCAACCCCAGGCCCACCGGTCCCTCAATCCCGCCAGCCCCATCAACCCACCGGCCAGCCAACCCAGCGGCAGCCAGCCCCGCGAGCCCAGCGCGGTCCCCCACCCCCAAAGGCGCATCCGCACCGCGCCGCCAACCCCGTCACCGTCAAGCCACACCCGGAGCCACAAGCCGCCCGCGATCCGGTGGTGGCTCAGTTCGCGACCTTCAGCCCATCCAGATGGCCCATCAGCTCCCGGACAGCACTGCGACCGGCCCGGTTCGCCCCGATCGTGCTGGCCGACGGCCCGTACCCCACGAGGTGGATCCGCGGATCGGACACCACACGGGTCCCGTCCACCTGAATCCCGCCACCAGAAGCCCTCAAATGCAGCGGGGCGAGGTGGTCCAGATCGTGCCGGAACCCGGTGGCCCACAGGATGACGTCGGCGTCGAAGCGCTCCCCGGAAGCCCATTCGACACCGGAAGGCGTGAGCCGCTCGAACATCGGCCTGCGGTCCAGCACCCCGGACGCGATGGCGGCGCGGGTCTGGTCGGTCAGCGCCAGCCCGGTGACGCTGACAACGCTGCGCGGGATCAGTCCCGCCCGGACGCGTTCCTCGACCATGCCGACCACCCAGCGGCCGTAGTCCTCGGTGAACGGGCCCTCCCGCCACACCGGTTCGTGCCGCGTGACCCAGCGGGTCTCCGCAGCGAAGGGAGCGAGTTCCATGAGCAACTGCGTGGCCGACGCACCGCCACCCACGACCACGACGCGCTTGCCGGAGAACTCGGCGGGGCCCTGGTAGTCGGCGGTGTGGAGCTGGCGGCCCTGGAACGTCTCCTGGCCCGGGTAGTACGGCCAGAACGGGCGGCGCCACGTGCCGGTCGCGTTGATCAGGCCGCGCGTGGTCCAGACGCCGTCCGACGTCTCGACCTTGAGCAGCGCGCCGTCGTTCACGACCTGGGTGACGTTCACCGGGCGGACGACAGGCAGGTCGTAGAGCTGTTCGTAGCGGGCGAAGTAGGACGGGATGGCCTCGTTCGCGCGTTCGTCGGGTGCGGGCTGCTCGAACGGCATGCCGGGCAGTTCGTGGATGCCGTGCACGGTCCGCATGCGCAGGCTCGGCCACCGGTGCAGCCAGGCACCGCCGGGCGAGTCGTTCGCGTCCAGCACCACGTGCTCGACGCCGCGCCGCTGCAAGAAGTACGAGGCGGACAGGCCCGCCTGTCCCGCGCCGATCACCACCACGTCCGTCACATCTCGGTCAACGGAAGGAGGCCGCCGGTTCTTCTCACCTGTGAGCTACAAAACATCGGGCAAAAGGTTCGGGCGACCGTTACCTTCCGGCAGCGTGCACCTACTTCTGACGATGGCGCTGCTCGCGGCGCCCGTTCCCACCACGACGGCCTCCTACGCGGTCTACGACCGGATCACGCACACGTTGACCGGCCGCGACGTGCACAAGCCGATCAGATCCGCCTCGCTGGTGAAGATCCTGATCGCGATCGAACAGCTGGAGACGCGCGGCGACGACCCGCGCATCGAACCGATGCTGCGCGTCAGCGACGACAACGCGGCGAGCGAACTGTGGGTGGAGAACGGCTGGGACCAGCTGGTCGTGCGCACAGCCGAGCGGTTGAAGCTCAAGGACACGCGGCCGCCGGAGAACCGCGGCAAGTGGGGCTACACGGCCGTGAGCGCCTATGACGTCGTGAAGATCTACCGCTACCTGCTGGAGGACGCGAAGCCGAAGGTGCGGCACACGATCATGGGTCACCTGCAGCGGGCGGAGAAGTGCGCGGCGGACGGGTTCGACCAGTCGTTCGGGCTGCCGTCGGCCACGTGGCGGCCCGCGTTCAAGCAGGGCTGGTCGGGGTTCGGCGACCCGACGAAGCCGTGCGTCGACAGGCCGCGCCCGCGCATCCAGTGGGAGCTGGACACGAAGTCGCCTGCGCTGCACACGTCCGGAACGTGCCTGTTCAGCATCGTCGTGGTGCTGACGCTGCACCCCGAGGGCACCACCTACGAGAAGGCGGCGAAACGAGTTACCCAGCTCACGGAAGAAGTGACCAAGCATCGGTGTTGATCGATGCATGAGCCGTCTGAGTGAGATCCCGCTGTCCGTACTCGACCTCGCGCCCATCACGTCGGGGTCGGACGCGACGACCGCGCTGCGGAACTCGCGGGAACTCGCTCAGCAGGCCGAACGCCTCGGCTACACGCGCTACTGGTTCGCCGAGCACCACAACATGCCCGGCATCGCCTCGTCCGCGCCGGCCGTGCTGATCGGGCACATCGCGGACGCCACGTCGACGATCCGCGTGGGCTCCGGCGGCGTCATGCTGCCCAACCACGCGCCACTCGTGGTCGCCGAGCAGTTCGGCATGCTCGAAGCGCTGCACCCCGGCCGCATCGACCTCGGCATCGGCCGCGCACCCGGCACCGACCAGAAGACGGCGCGGGCGCTGCGGCGCACCGAGGCAGGTCTGTCCGCGGAGAACTTCCCGCAGGAGCTGACCGAGCTGATCAAGTACTTCGAGGGCACCGCGGACCTCAACGCCGTGCCCGCCGCGGGCAACAAGCCGCCGATCTGGCTGCTCGGCTCGTCGGGCTACAGCGCGCAGGCCGCGGGTCTGCTGGGCCTGCCGTTCGCGTTCGCCCACCACTTCAGCGCCCAGAACACGCTGCCGGCGCTGGAGCTGTACCGGCGGCACTTCCGGCCGTCCGAGGTCCTGCAGGAGCCCTACGCGATGGTGTGCGCCTCGGTGATCGTCGCCGACACCGACGAACACGCCCGGTACATCGCGGGCCCGGGAGCGCTCTCATTCGTGCGGCTGCGCCAGGGCAGCCCGGCGCCGCTCGCCACGCCGCAGGAGGCCGCGGACTACCCGTACACCGAGATCGACGAGCTGGTGATCGAGGACCGCATGTCCAGCCAGATCATCGGGTCCCCCTCAACGGTCCGTTCCGGGCTGGACGAGTTGATGGAGTCGACGGCGGCCGACGAGCTCATGGTGACGACCATCGTGCACGGGCACGAAGACCGCCTTCGTTCGTTCGAACTCCTCAGCGAGGTGGCCGAACGGACGCCGTCGCTGGGCCGTTCAGCCGCACATACGTGAGTCGGTCAGGCGTGACCTTCACGTTTTGTACGACTGACGCTGGTCTGAACGGGTGATAAACGGCTCCGCTTGTAGCGCGTGGCACACAGTGGGCGATGATCGGTATGAGCGCGCACGCCCCCCGACGCGCTCCCTAGCATCACCAGCGACCTCGGTCGCATCGGACGGCGTGGGGCCGGCGCACTGTGTGGCGCCGCCCACGCCGCCCATTACGAGTCGGCCACGTCCCGGCACCAGGTCCGCTTCAGAGGCCACTTTCGTTCGCACTTCCCTCTTCGGCACCGTCACAGTTGACGTGAGTCGCTCACACCCACCGCCGGGGTGGGAAAGGGGAGTTCGTGAAGTTCGCCAAATCGGCCGCGGGCCTGTGCCTGTTGCTGGCCGTGGCGGGATGTGCGGGCCCCAGTGTCGCCGTCACCCCCAACGAGAACCTGACTGTCGAGCAGCGAGCTGAGACGCCCAGCGCGTCCGGTGCCGCCGCGTTCGGCACGCAACGCGTGTGGGCCTCGGGCCTGTCCGTCGTGGTGTCCGCTCCCCGCTCCCTCGCGCCGTCCGCGACGGCGATCCCCCCGGCCAAGCGCACGGCGGTCTTCACGATCACCGTCTACAACGGCTCCAAGTCGCCCTACCGCTCGTCCCAGCTCGCCGTGCGCGCACTGGCGGACGGCCAGCCGGCCGCCGAGCTCGTCGACTCGGTGCAGGGCCTCAACGGCCTCGCCGCCGCCGTCGCCGAACTCCCACCAGGCCGCGACACCCAGCTCCAGCTGGCGTTCGCGGTACCGGAGTCGGCCGTGCGGATGGAACTGACGATCCAGCCGGGCGGACAGGGCCAGGACGCGCCCACCGTCTTCGAGGGCCAGGCGTAGTCCCCCGAATAGGCTCGGGGCATGACCAGTCGTCTCGAACCTGGTGACACGGCGCCCGCGTTCACGCTGCCCGACAGCGAGGGCAAGCCGGTGTCCCTGTCCGACTACCTCGGCAAGTCCGTGGTCGTGTACTTCTACCCGGCCGCGAGCACCCCGGGCTGCACCAAGCAGGCCTGCGACTTCCGCGACAACCTCGGAGTCCTCGCCGACTCCGGCTACGAGGTCGTCGGCATCTCGCCGGACAAGCAGGAGAAGCTCGCGAAGTTCCGCGACGCCGAAGGCCTGACCTTCCCGCTGCTGGGCGACCCGGACAAGAAGGTCCTCACCGAGTGGGGCGCCTTCGGCGAAAAGCAGAACTACGGCCGCACCGTCCAGGGCGTGATCCGCTCGACGTTCCTCGTCGGCCCCGACGGCAAGATCGTCAAGGCCATGTACAACGTCCGCGCCACCGGCCACGTGGCCAAGCTCCTGCGCGAACTCCCCGCCTGACCTTTCACCACACCTGAGGCCGCCGTCGCTTTGTTGCGACGGCGGCCCTTTTTTCAGGTATGTTGGACCGGAGGGCGCGCAACAATGCCGCCCCTGTTCCGGTGAGGGTGATACACCGTGTGTCGTTTGACGGCACCTAACGGCCCCGACATCCCGTCTGATTTCATCTTGCGAGTCCACTTCCCCACGCGCGGCGGCTGACCAGGCCTTTCGCCTGCCTGTCACCCGTTCTCTTCAACACGCACGCCTAGCGCTGCGTGCATTTCGTGCTGGGAAAATTCAATGCTCAAGTGGATCCTGCTAGCCCTCGCCGTGGGCGCGGAAGTCTTCGCGACCCTCTGCCTCAAATACTCGGACGGCTTCACAAAACCCTGGCCCACAGCAGGCCTGGGCGTCGGCTTCCTAACGGCCCTCTACCTGGAATCGCAGGTGATCAGAATGGGCGTACCCGTCGCCATCACCTACGCCATCTGGGCAGGCGCAGGCATAGCCCTGGTGGCCATCACCAGCCGAGTCCTCTTCTCCGACCCTCTGAACCTGGCCATGCTCGCCGGCATGGCCTTGATCGCCGCCGGCGTCTGCGTCGTGTCGGTGGCCTCCCACGCCCAGGCGGCCGTCTAATCTCGTTTGGGTGGGCTTAGAAATCGAGGCCGTCTCCAAACTCGGCCAGTCAGTAGCGCTCAGAGCCGCCAAGGAGTGGCTCGCCAGCAACACCGACGAGCGCACCGCGTCCCTGACCGAACTGGCCGCGGCCGAACTCTCGAGGCCCACCCAACGAGCCAAGCTCGACACCCTGATCCAACACATCGGCCACCAGGTCGCCGAGCAACTGGAGACGGCCCTCGAGCGCTACTCCGGCGACGACATCGCGTCCTCCCTCTCCGCAGTGGAGGAAGCGATGTCGTCCATCGACCTGTCCGACTCCGCCCTGCTGGCCGACGACGCGGATCCTGAAGTCCTTGCCCAACGCATCCGCCGCTCACTGCCCCGCATTGACCAGGATCGCTGCTACGAGCTCGCTTTGGACCAGTCGTGCCGCTACGTCGTCCAAATCATCAGGAACCTGCCGTCCTTCCAGCCACGCACATTGGCCGAAGTCCTCTCTCACGCGACGGCTCAGGCCGCGGTGCTCGACGATGTCCTCTCCCGCCTCCCCCGCACCTCTCTCTACGCTTCACAAGGCACCGACAACGACGACGAGTTTCGCCACGAGTACCTGCACTACGTCGGCGCCGCCCTCGACCGTCTCGAACTACTCGGCCTGGCCATGAAGGATCGTCCCCGCCTCGCGCTGAGCGTCGCCTACCTGAGCCTCACCGTGACAGGCGAGAAACGCCAGCGCGACAGCTGGTTCGCCGATCCAGACCAGCACGCCTACTCGGGCATGCGCGTCGAGTCGGCGTTGGTCAAACGGACCTACGTCCGCGGAGACGCGGGCTCGGGCAAGACGACGCTGCTCGACTGGCTCGCCGTCACCGCGGCCCGGAGCGGGTTCACCGGCAGACTGCAGAGGTGGAACGGCATGGTGCCGTTCCCGATCCGGTTACGTGCCTATGCCAACGATCAACTGCCGACCAAGCCGGAGGAACTCGTCACCGGCTGGCTGGCCGGGATAATGCCTGCAGGCTGGGCCCACCGCGTTCTCCGGTCAGGCAAAGGTCTCTTGCTCATCGATGGCGTCGACGAGGTACCACCAGAGAAGCGTCCGAAAGTCCGGGAATGGCTTCGTGAACTCTTGCGGACCTTCCCCGATTCACAGGTGGTGGTAACCGCCCGTCCAGCCGCCACGGATGAAGAGTGGTTGGCAAAACTGAACTTCTCCACGGTCTCGCTGGAGCAGATGAGTCCCGGCGCCGTAAAGGTGTTCTTGCGACGCTGGCACGAAGCGGCCGAGGCGCCCGAGGAAGTCCAGCGACGTCTCGTCACCCAACTCGAAAACCGGCAACACCTGCAGGGCTTGGCCTCTTCTCCGTTGCTGTGCGCGATGTTGTGCGCGCTGAACCTGAACAGAGTCTCCGAACTGCCGCAGAGTCGCATGGAGGTGTACGCCGCTGCCCTCACAATGCTCCTCGATCTGAGGGACGCCGAACGCGGCATTTCTCGTATTCTGACCGCATCGGACAAGACCGTCTTACTGCGGGACCTGGCCTGGCGTCTCACTCTGGGCGGCTTGTCACGGCTGCCAACAGCCAAAGTTCACGAACACGTGACGCGCAAGATTCGCTCGATGCCGAATGTCGACGAGAAACCTGAGGTAGTCGTCGCACACCTGCTGGAACGCAGTGGTGTCATCCGCGAACCAGTCCAGGGCCAGGTCGACTTCGTACACAGGACCTTCCAGGAATACCTGGCCGGCGAGGAGGCGATGCAGGACGGTCAGGTCGAAACGCTGGTGGCACACGCCCATCAGGACTCGTGGACGCAGACGATCGTGCTGGCATGCGGGCATGGCCAGCGGTCGCAGGTGAACGAACTCCTCACCTCCCTCCTCGACCTTGCCGACCGGAAGCCGGAGAACGCCCGCCGACTTCATCTGGTGGCAGCAGCGTGCCTGGAAACCGTCCGAGATGTCGATCCAAACGTGTACGACCGGATTGACACGATCGTCAGAGACCAACTCGTACCACCGCGAAACGCGGAAGAGACCGCATCGCTCGCGACTATCGGCTACCGAGTGCTCCGCTATCTTCCGGCCACGCTCGATGAGCTCCCTGATTCCGTGGCTGTGGAGGCGGTGCGTAGCGCAGCACTGGTCGCATCGCGCGAGGCCATGACCACACTCGCCGGATATGCATGCGACCCACGAGTCCAGGACGAGCTACTGGAAGCGTGGCAGAGTTTCGACGTTCGACGATATGCAGAGGAAGTCCTGGCTGATGCACCACTGCACGATGGAATCGCCAGAATCGAATCGACGCGGCTACTTCCGCATCTGAGCCATCTCCGGCATCTGACCGGCGTGGACATCTGGCTGCCACCAAGCGAGTCGCTGTCGAGCATGAGAATTATCGAGGGCCTACCGCGACTGGTGTACCTCTATGCGTGGGTGTCAGGTGAGATCGACCTGGGTTCTCTGGAACGCACGGCACCGCGAAGGATCTATCTGACGGGCGCCCGGCGCTACACGAGCACTGAGAAGCTGCCGGAGGTCCCCTCGCTTGGGCTCTACCAGGCCGAACCGTGGCAAGATCTCGGCTTTCTCCGAGGCAGGTCCATACAGAGTCTGCATCTGAGCAAAGTGGCACCCGCTTGCGACTTGAGCGCGCTCACCGAAATGACAGGCCTGGTGAGCTTGTACTGCCAAGGCTGGAATGCCGCTGAGGTCATCTCGCAACTACCAGCGCTTGAGAGGCTCGCACTCACCGGTTCTGGACTGATCGACGTGCGCCCGCTGCGCGACCGGTCACTGACGCTGCGGCTGAGTCGGCGCAGTACCTACGTCGGGGTCGACGAACTCGGCCCCGACGTCAAGGTCGAATGGGTTGGCTAGGCCAGCTTGCGCAGGTGCGGCACGAGAAGCTTCAGGGCGCGGCCCCGGTGGGACTCCGCGTCCTTCTCCTCCGCCGTCATCTCCGCTGAGGTGACCTCGTAACCCTCCGGCACGAAGATCGGGTCGTAGCCGAAGCCGTTGGTGCCACGACGAGCCCGCAGCAACGTGCCGCGCCACTCGCCACGAACAACGACCTCTTCGCCACCGGGAACAACGAGAGCGACCACCGAGACGAAAGCCGCGCCACGACGCTCATCGGGAACGTCGCCGAGCTGGCCCAACAGCAGGTCCAGGTTGGCGTCGTCGTCGCCGTGACGGCCGGACCAGCGAGCAGACAGCACGCCAGGCATGCCGTTCAGCTCGTCCACGGCGAGCCCGGAGTCGTCGGCCACGGACACGAGCCCCGTGGCCGCGGCGGCGTCGCGGGCCTTGGCCAGCGCGTTGCCCTCGAAGTCCGGCGCGGTCTCGGGGGCCTCCGGGAACTCGGGCACGTCGGCAAGCGACAGCACCTCGATGCCTGTGAGGTCCTCCGAGACCACGATGCGCTGGAGTTCGCGGAGCTTCTTCGCGTTGCGGGAAGCCAGCAGGAGCTTCATCGCTTGCTCGCCTTGGGCTCCGGCAGGATGCCGGGGTAGGGCAGAGCGAGCGCCTCGGCCTGCAGGCGGTTGAGCTCGGCGCAGCCCTGGAGGGCGATGTCGAGCATGCGGTCCAAAGTGGAGCGGGCGAACGTCGCGCCCTCGCCGGTGCCCTGGACCTCGATCAACGTGCCCGCGTCGGTGGCGACGACGTTCATGTCGACCTCCGCGCGCGAGTCCTCCTCGTACGGCAGGTCCAGGCGGACGCGGCCGTCGACCACGCCTACGGAGATGGCGGACACCGCGCACGACAGGGGTGACGGGTCGGCCAGACGGCCTGCCGCGCCCAGGTACGTCACCGCGTCGGCCAGTGCCACGTAGGCGCCGGTGATCGCGGCGGTACGGGTGCCGCCGTCTGCCTGGATGACGTCGCAGTCGATGACGATGGTGTTCTCGCCCAGGGCGGCGAGGTCGATGCAGGCTCGGAGGGAGCGGCCGATCAGGCGCGAGATCTCGTGCGTGCGGCCGCCGATGCGGCCCTTCACGGACTCGCGGTCGCTGCGGCTGTGCGTGGCCGAGGGGAGCATCGCGTACTCGGCGGTCACCCAGCCGAGGCCGGAGCCCTGGCGCCACCGGGGGACGCCTTCGGTGACACTCGCGGCGCACAGCACGCGGGTGTTCCCGAACTCGATCAGGACCGAGCCCGCGGGCCAGGTCTGATATCCACGCGTGATCCGGATGTCACGCAACACGTCGTCGTTTCGGCCGTCGGTTCGCACCACGGCGCCTACCCTAATGAACCCTGCGGAGCGCCATGGCGTAGGGAGAGACATGCTGACGATCGACGGTATTCCGCTTCACCCGTTGCTGGTGCACGCGGTGGTCGTGCTGTTGCCTCTCGCGGCGCTCAGCGCGGTCGCGATCGCGCTGGTCCCGGCCTGGCGGCGGCGATACGCGTGGCCCGTTCTCGGGGTCACGCTGGCCGGTGTCGCGGCGGTTCCGCTGGCCAAGCAGGCCGGCGAGGACTTCCAGGCCGCGCTCGCGAAGAACGGCGTGCAGAACCCCGCCATCCAGACCCACGCGGACCTCGGCACGATGCTGCTGCCCATCGCTCTCGGGTTCGGCGTCGCGGTGATCGTGCTGCTGGTCGCGGGACGGCTGGCCGACCGCGAACGCCAGGCGGAGGCACCCACCACGAAGACGTGGCGGGTGATCTCAGTCGTGGTGTCCGTGCTGGTCGTGCTGCTCGCGGTCGGCACGACGGTGCAGACCGTGCGGGCAGGTCACAGCGGTTCGGAGGCGGTCTGGAAGGGCGCCGGGAGCTGAAGCGGCGACGTCGCCGACTGCTTCAACGTCCGCGTGACCGTGCAGAACTGCTCCACGGCGCGCCGGACGACGGTCTCGAGCGCCTCCGGGTCGTCCACGGCGGACAGGTCGTACGAGAGCGTCACCGGGATGGAGATCACCTCGTTGCCGCTCTCGGACTGCACCGCGTCCGCCTCCGCTGTCAGCTGATCGCCGCCTGTTCGCCGCAGGATCACCGTCTCCGACGTCACCATCGCGCAGCCCGCGGCGGCCGCGACCAGCAGTTCCACCGGGCTGAACGAGCCCTCCTGGCCCTTTCGCCCGATCCGCACCGACGCGCCGCGCCCGTTGGAAGCGACGAACTCGTGCTCGCCGACGCGCTCCAGGTTGATCATGTCCGCTCCCCCACCTCGTACCGGCCGCCCTGCACGACCAGCTCACTCGGCCCGCCGAACGCGGACCGCGCCTCGGCCAGCACGTCCTCGCGCGACGTCCACGGCGGCACGTGCGTGATCAGCAACCGCCCGGCGCCCGCTCGCGCGGCCAGCTCCCCCGCCTCGCGCCCGGACAGGTGCAGGCCGGGCTGCCGGTCCGCGGCGTGCGTCCAGCTCGCCTCGCTCAGCAGCACGTCGACGCCGGACGCCAGCGAGTCCAAAGCGGGACACGGCCCGCTGTCCCCGGTGTAGGCCAGCGACACGCCGCCGAAGGAGATCCGGAACCCGTAGGCCTCGCAAGGATGTGCGACCACGGCCGAGTCCACTGTGAACGGTCCGATCCGGACCGTCGAGCCCAGGCCGCGGAACGAGAACACGTCGCTGAAGTCCAGTGACGACCGCTCGGCCTCGTTCGGCGCGTAGGCCGCGATGAACCGCGAGTGCGCCTCTGCGGGCGCGTAGACCGGCAACGGTCCGGACGGCGGCAGCGGATGGTACTTCCTTGCCACGTAAAGAGAAGACACGTCGACGCAGTGGTCGGGATGCAGGTGTGAGAGCACCAAAGCGTCCATCGAGAACAGCGACCGCTCCTCCTGGAACCGCGACAGCACGCCGTTGCCGAACTCCAGCGCCAGCGTGAACCCGTCGGCTTCCAGCAGGTACCCCGACGCCGCCGCACCGGGCCCGGGAATGCTGCCGGAGCAGCCGAGGACGGTCAGCAGCACATCAGCCCCACTGTTCGAAGGTCGGCAGGAACCTGGCGGCGAGCTTCGCGAACCGCTCGGGCGGACCGGTGCACGTCACCCGGTGCAGAGCAGGCTCGGAGGCGAACTCGTCTCGCTCGGTCAGCAGCCGCACGACGTCCTTCACCGTCTCCTCGGCGCTCGACACCAGGGTCACGTGCTCGCCCATGACGATCTGGATCACGCCGGTCAGCAACGGGTAGTGCGTGCAGCCGAGCACGACCGTGTCGACCTCGGCGCGCTGCAACGGTTCCAGGTAGGCCTGCGCCAGCCCGAGCACCTGCCGCCCCGAGGTGATGCCCCGTTCCACGAAGTCGACGAACCGCGGGCACGCCGCCGCCGTCACCGTCACGTCGCGCGCCGCCTGGAACGCGTCCTGGTAGGCGTGCGAGTTGATCGTGCCGAGCGTCGCGATCACGCCGACGCGGCCGCTGTGGGTCGTCCGGACCGCACGGCGCACAGCGGGAAGGATCACCTCGACCACCGGCACGTCGTAGCGCTCACGGGCGTCGCGGAAGCAGGCGGCGGACGCGGTGTTGCACGCGATCACCAGCATCTTCGCGCCCTCGTCCACGAGCCGGTCGCAGATCTCCAGGGCGTGCTTGCGCGCCTGCGCGATGGGTAGCGGCCCGTAGGGACCGTTCGCCGTGTCGCCGATGTAGTGGATCGACTCGCCCGGCAACTGGTCCATGATCGCGCGGGCGACCGTCAGGCCGCCGACGCCCGAGTCCATGATCCCGATCGTCACGCCGTGAATGTAGCCGGTGCGCTGGTGCGACGGTTGTCGCGGGAAACACCCCACGCAGCCAAAACGCCGCCGATTGCGCCGAACAGGTGGCCTTCCCAGGACACTCCCGGCTGGCCCGGCAGCACGCCCCACAGCGCGGCGCCGTACAGCGCGAACACGCCGACCGCGATCACCAGTTGCAACCACGAACGCGCGAAGATCCCGCGCACCAGCAGGAACGCCAGGAACCCGAACACCAGCCCGGACGCGCCGATGTGGCTGCCGGGGCTGCCGAAAACCCACACGCCGAGCGTCGAGGCCAGCCAGATGACCGCGGTGACCTGGAAGAACTGCTTCAACCCACCCGAGGTCGCGAGGAACCCGAGCAGCAGCAACGGAACGGCGTTGCCGGTGAGGTGGCTCCAGTCGCCGTGGATCAACGGCATCCACAGCAGGTTGTCCCACTGGCTGAAGTCGCGCGGCCGCACGCCGTCGTCCTCCAGCGAGCCGCCGGTCGCCACGTCGAAGGCCTCGACGAGGTAGAGGAACCCGACGAATCCCGCCACGACGAGCAACGACAGCACTGGATGCGGCGGTATTACCCGTTTCGCGAGCGCGGTGCGGTCCACTCGTCCAGGGTACGTGCCGATTAGGGTGGTTGGGTGTCGATCGAAGTAGCCGTACGCGCGTCCGCCCAGCTCGGCGAGGGGCCGACGTGGGACCACAGCAGTTCCACGTTGCTGTGGGTGGACATCCTCGCCTCCGAGGTGCACCGGTACGCACCCTCGCGGGACGACGACGCGGTGCTCGTGGTGCCGCAGCACGTGGGTGCCGCCAAGCCGCGCGCGCAGGGCGGGATCGTCTGCAACCTGCGGGACGGCATCGCGCTGATCGACCGCGACGGTGCCAAGAGCTGGCTCGTCTACTGGGCGCGCGAGGGCGTGCGCGGCAACGACGCGGGCATCGACCCGTCGGGCCGGCTGTGGGCCGGCACGATGCGCTACGACCAGGCCGCCGACGAGGGCTGGCTCGCCAGGATCACCGGCGACGGCGCCGCGAAGGTCATGGTGGACAAGGTGAACACGAGCAACGGCGTCGGCTGGAGCCCGGACGCGAAGCTCATGTACTTCATCGACACGCCGACCCGCCGCATCGACGTCCTCGACTTCGACAACGCCACCGGCACCGTCGCGAACCGCCGCCCGCTCACCCACGTCGGCAACACCGACGGCTGGCCGGACGGGCTCACCGTGGACGCCGACGGGTGCGTGTGGGTCGCGCTGTGGGGCGGCCACGCCGTGCGCCGCTACACGCCTCAGGGCGAACTCGACCGCGAGATCGAACTGCCGGTCGACAACCCGACCGCGTGCTGCTTCGGCGGCCAGGACTTCACCGACCTCTACGTCACGTCCGCCCGTTCCGGTCTGTCCGACCAGACGCTGATGGACCGGCAGCTCAACGGCTCCGTGCTGGTGCTGCCCGGCGTCGGCCAGGGCGTGCCGAGCGTCGCGTTCAACGGCTAGAGCTGCGCAAATCACTCGTACGACGGTGGACCGGCAAGTTAAGATCACTTGTCGGTTCACCGTCGTTCAATGAGCATTCTGGGGGATGCGAAATGAGTGAGGACCTGGCCTGGAAGGGCGCTGTCTGAGAGAACTGCTCACGCCCAGAGGTGGCCGTCGAGTTTGGCGGCCGCCTCGTCCAGGGTTCCTGCGTAGGCGCCGGTGGACAGGTACTTCCACCCTGCGTCGGCCACCACGAACACGATCTCCGCCGCCTTCCCCGCCACCTCGGCCTTCTGCGCCACGGCCAGCGCGGCATGCAGGATCGCGCCCGTCGAGATGCCGGCGAAGATGCCCTCGGTCTCCAGCAGCTGCCGGGTGCGGCGCAACGCGTCGTAGGAACCGACCGAGTACCGCCCGGTCAGCACCGACTCGTCGTACAGCTCCGGCACGAAGCCCTCGTCGAGGTTGCGCAGCCCGTAGACCAGCTCGCCGTACCGGGGTTCGGCGGCGATGATCTGCACGTCCGGCTTGGCCTCGCGCAGGTACCGGCCGACGCCGACCAACGTGCCCGTCGTGCCCAGACCGGCCACGAAGTGCGTGATCTCCGGCAGGTCCTTGAGGATCTCCGGGCCCGTGCCGCGGAAGTGCGCCTCCGCGTTCGCCGGGTTCCCGTACTGGTAGAGCATGACCCAGTCCGGGTTCTGCTTCGCGATCTCCTTCGCCGTGGCGACGGCCTGGTTCGACCCGCCGGCGGCAGGCGAGAACACGATGCGCGCGCCGTACGCCTGCAGCAGCTGCTTGCGCTCGGTCGAGGTGTTCTCCGGCATCACGCACACCAGGCCGTAGCCCTTGAGCTTCGCGGCCATGGCGAGCGAGATGCCGGTGTTGCCGGACGTCGGCTCCAGGATCGTCGCGCCGGGACGCAGAATCCCGTCCCGCTCCGCCGCCTCGATCATGGCCAGCGCTGGCCGGTCCTTGATCGAGCCGGTCGGGTTGCGGTCCTCGAGCTTCGCCCAGATGCGCACGTTCTCGGACGGCGACAGGCGCGGCAGGCCCACCAGCGGTGTTCCGCCGAGCGCGTCCAGGAGCGAGTCGTAGCGGGCCATGGAGAAGATCAGCCGCCCGCGACGGCCGGGAGGATGGTGACGTTGTCGCCGTCCTTCACCTCGGCCGCGAGGCCACCGGAGAAGCGCACGTCCTCGTCGTTGACGTAGACGTTGACGAAGCGGTGCAGCGTCCCCTCCTTGACCAGGCGGGCCTTGAGGCCGCCGTGGTTGTTCTCCAGGTCGTCGATGACCTCGGCGAGCGTCGTACCGGCAGCGGACACCGACTTCTCGCCCCCGGTGTGGGTGCGCAGGATGGTCGGGATCGACACGGTGACTGCCATGGTGGTTCTACCTCCGGGAAACGGGTGCAACTCAGGATTCGACGATCTTGACCGGTTCCTCGGTCACGACACCGTCGACGATGCGGTACGACCGCAGCTCGTGCTCGATCGGGTCACGCGTGGAGACCAGCACGTAGTGCGCCTCCGGCTCGCCCGCGAACGAGATGTCGGTGCGGGACGGGTACGCCTCCGTCGCGGTGTGCGAGTGGTAGATGACCACCGGCACCTCGTCGTTCGCGTCCATCCCGCGCCACACCTTGAGCTGCTCGGCCGCGTCGAACCGGTAGAACGTGGGCGACCGCTCGGCGTTCTCCATCTCGATGAAGCGCTCAGGGCGATCGGACCCGAACGGCCCGGCGATCACCCCGCACGCCTCGTCGGGATGGTCGCGGCGCGCGTGGGCCACCATCGCGTCCACCAGGTCACGGCGAATCACCAGCACGCGCTCAATCCTACGGGCTGGCCGGAGTTGTCTCGGTATGCGAGATACCACCGCTCAGAGGTCGCGGAACGCCGTCACACCGTTCAGCGAAGTGGCCTCACGGGCACCGGACACCACGGCGTCCGCGAACACCTCGGCGGCCGCGGCGCACAGCGCGTCCAGCGCGAACACCCGCGGCTCTGCCAGCGGAACGGCACCGGTGGCCAGCGCGAACACCGTGTCGCCGTCGAACATCGAGTGCGCCGGCCGCACGGCGCGGGCCAGGCCGTCCTGCGCGGCCATCGCGAGCCGCCGACACTCCGCTTTGGACAGGTCCGCGTCCACCGCGACGACGCCGATCGTGGTGTTCAGGCCGTCGGGCTTGCGTTCGGGCAACGCCACCGCGGACGTCCCGAGCGCGGGCAGCCACGGCAGGCCCGACGCGCGGTCGACGACCTCACCGGCCGCGTTCACCACGGCCAGCGCGCCGATCCGGTGCGCGCCCACCGTGGTCGAGGCGACGCCGACGCCGCCCTTCAACGAGCCGACCCGCGCACCGGCACCAGCGCCGACGCAGCCCAGTTCGAAGTCCGGGGAGGCCGCCTCGCAGGCCGCGTAGCCGAACGAGGAGTCCGGCCGGTTGCCCCACTCCGACATCGGCAGGTCGAAGATCACCGCTCCCGGCACGATCGGCACGACGTGGTGCGGCTGGGCGCCCACCTGGAAGCCGATCGAGCGTTCGGAGAGCCAGCGCATGACGCCGTCCGCGGCCGCGAGCCCGTAGGCGGAGCCACCGGACAGGCAGATCGCGTGCACCTGCTGGACCAGGTTCGACGGGTCCAGCAGGTCGGTCTCGCGGGTGCCGGGCGCGCCACCGCGTCCGTCGACGGCCCCGACCGCTCCGGCCGGCACCAGCACGACGGTCGTGCCCGTCGCCCAGCCCGGTTCGACGCGGTGGTGGTGGCCGACGAGGACGCCGGGAATCACGGCATCATCGCTTCGACGAGCGTGTCCTGCACCCAGGTCAGCCAGTGATAGACGCCGAGGTGCGGCGAGCGCGGGTCCTCCGGCGGCAGTTCGTCCGGCATGTCCTCGGTGACGTCCAGCGCGGTGCCCAGGGCCAGGCGCACGTCGTTGAGCGACGCCATCCAGGCCTCCGCCTCGGCGATGGTCAGCCGGAGCTCACCGCCGTCGGGCGAGCACGTCTTCAGCACGGTCTCGGCCGCGGCTGTCTTGTGGTCCAGAAGCTCCGGCTCGTGCAACGAGCGCAGCGCCGACGCCGAGTTGACCTCGTCCGGGTCGGGCGCGTCGTCGTCGAGGCGGTGGAAGTCGGGCAACAGCCTGCCCAGGATCGGATCGTCGGGTGCCTCCGACGGGCCCGTCCTGATGCCGGTCAGCTCCGCGAGTTCGTCCTGCGGCGCGTCCTCGGCGCGGGCCAGCAGCATGTCCTGGATCTGGCTGACCAGACCGCGCACGACCGCGGCCTCCTGCCGATCCAGCCTGCCGACGACGACGTCGCCGTCGCGGATCCACCTCTTCACGAGGCCCGCTGCATGGTCGCCCAGAGCCCTGCCGCGTGGAGTTTCGCCACGTCGGCCTCCACCTTGTCCTTGGTGCCCGATGTCACGATCGCCTTGCCTTTGTGGTGCACGTCGAGCATCAGCTTGGTCGCATGGTCCCTGCTGAACCCGAACAGCTTCTGGAACACGTACGTCACGTAGGACATCAGATTTACCGGGTCGTTCCAGACCACGGTCTGCCACGGTCGGTCCTCGGCGGCGATCTCCTCGCCGACGGCCTCCGGCTGCGTCCGTTCCTGTTCGACGGGCGTGGTCATACCGCCAATGGTGTCATGTTCGCCGCAGTGACGGAGACCGCGTGCGGGTAAACCGGATGCGACCTTAGGGTTGGTGACCATGAACTCGACGGCGTTGCTGACAGACCACTACGAGCTCACCATGCTCGCGGCCGCGCTGCGTGACGGCACTGGTGACCGTCCGTGCGTGTTCGAGCTGTTCGCCCGCAGGCTTCCGAACGAACGGCGCTACGGCGTGGTCGCGGGCACGAACAGGCTGCTCGACGCGATCGAGGCCTTCCACTTCGGCGAGGAGGAGATCGACCAGCTGCGCCGCAACGCCGTGGTCGACGATTCCACCTTGGAATGGCTCGCGAACTACCGGTTCTCCGGCGAGATCGACGGCTATCCCGAGGGCGAGCTGTACTTCCCCGGTTCGCCGGTGCTGACGGTCCGCGCGTCGTTCGCCGAGGGCGTCGTGCTGGAGACGCTCGCGCTCTCGATCCTCAACCACGACAGCGCGATCGCGTCCGCCGCCGCCCGCATGGTGACCGCCGCGAACGGCCGCCACATGATCGAGATGGGTTCGCGCCGCACGCACGAGGAAGCCGCCGTGGCGTGCGCCCGCGCGGCGTACCTGGCGGGCTTCCACGCGACCTCCAACCTGGAGGCGAGCCGCCGCCACGGCATCCCGACGGCCGGCACGTGCGCGCACGCGTTCACGTTGCTGCACGACTCCGAGGAAGAGGCCTTCCGCAGCCAGGTCGAAGCGCTGGGTGTCGGTACGACGCTGCTGGTCGACACCTACGACATCAGCGAGGGCATCAAGACGGCCGTCGCGGTGGCCGGTCCCGACCTCGGCGCGATCCGGATCGACTCGGGCGACCTGGGCGTGATGGCCAGGCAGGCCCGCGACCAGCTCGACTCGCTGGGCGCCCGCAACACCCGGATCGTCGTGTCCAGCGACCTCGACGAGTACGCGATCGCCGCCCTGCGCGCCGAGCCCGTGGACGCGTACGGCGTCGGCACGTCGGTCGTGACCGGCTCGGGCGCGCCGACCGCGGGCATGGTCTACAAGCTGGTCGAGGTCGACGGCAGGCACGTCGAGAAGCGCAGCACGTCGAAGCAGTCGCGCGGCGGCTGGAAGAAGGCGTTGCGCCGCCACAAGGACACCGGCACTGCGCTGGAGGAGGTCGTGTTCCAGGCCTCGGCCGAACCCGAGCTCGGGCCGTACGACAGGCTCGTGCAGATTCCACTGATGCGTGGCGGGCAGATCACCGACGAGGTCCCCACGCTGGAGCAGAACCGCGAACGCCTGCGCGCGGCGCTGGTGAGCGTGCCGTGGGAGGGCCTCAAGCTCTCGCGCGGTGAGCCCGCGATCCCGACGATCTACCTGGAAGGCTGACATGACCAAGGCACTGATCGTCGTCGACGTCCAGAACGACTTCTGCGAGGGCGGTTCGCTGGCCGTCAACGGTGGTGCGGCCGTGGCCGCGGCCATCACGCAGCACATCGCCACCACGCCGTACGACCACGTCGTGGCGACGCGCGACTACCACGTGGATCCCGGCTCGCACTTCTCCCTGACGCCGGACTTCATCGACTCGTGGCCGGTGCACTGCGTGGCGGGCACGCCCGGCGCGTCGTTCCACCCGGAGCTCGACGTCGCACGCCTGGAACAGGTCTTCTCGAAGGGCCGGTTCGCCGCCGCCTACTCGGGTTTCGAGGCGGAGAACGACCTCGCGGGCTGGCTGACGGACAACGGCGTGACCGATGTGGACGTCGTCGGCATCGCGACCGACCACTGCGTCCGCGCCACGGCCCTGGACGCGCAGCGCAACGGCTTCCGCACGACGGTCCTCGTCGACCTCACCGCGGCGGTCTCACCGACGACCCGCGACGCCGCAGTTGAGGAACTGCTCGCCGCGGGTGTCGGTGTCGTCTGAGTCCTCTACGGAGTCGGCGAGCAGGCCACCGTGCCGACGGTGATGCTGCCGGTGTAGCCGGACGACGGTTCGAAGGTGATCTTCAACAGCGTCATCGCGATGCTGCCGTCGTTCGGCACCGGGAACACCGTGTCGGTGAACTTGGCCTTGGCGAGCACGGTTCCGTTGGTGGCCTTGACGTCGTGCACGTAGCCGGGCGTGATGTTCTGCGGCAGCCCGGTCCACCCGGACATGCCCTTGAGCTCCCAGCCGGCGCTGGTGCCCTTCTCGGTGGCGTCACAGGTGATCGTCCACTCGGCGATCTTGAGCCGCGGTCCCTTGTTCCCGCCGGACAGCCCGGCGAGCGCGGACAGGTCGAAGCCCGCACCCTTGGCCACCGACTTGGTCCTGGTGAGGAACTGGGAGGCGTCCACGACCTCGGTCGCGCAGGACGAACTGGTCTCACCGATCTTGAGCCCGGTCCTGCTCACGGCGGGGCTGGCGCCGGTGACGGTGCCCGCCTCGTCCGGATTCACGTCGCACACCGCGAGCGGGGCGACCTTGAACGTCTGGTCCGCCTTGGCGAAGTCGGCGGAACCCGACGACGCGGTGCCCGGCGGGTTGCTGGCGAACGCGGGGGCCGCTGTCGCGCACGTCAACGCGATCACGGCTCCGGCGATCAAACTCCTGCGCACTTCAAGTCCTCTCGCCTGGTGTTCGATTCCACCGACCGATAATCGTGGTGCTGTCCCGTGATGACGGCAGCTCGGCACCCCATGTCACCCGTTCGTGAATTCGCAATTACCCGAACCGGTGACTGGCGAGCTGTTCGTCACCAAAGGAAGTCACGATTAAGCTGAGGATCACCCGCTTTCGCCACTGGAATTGACCGGAATCTCACCGCCGGCACGGAGGCCTAACGAACCCCGGCCAGCGTGGCGAACGGCTCCCGGCGCGGCAGGGCGGTGGGGAGGCCGGCCAGCCTCTCCAACGCGGAGCACACCCGCACGGCGGCACGCCCGTCGCCGAACGGGTTGCGCCCCAGGGGAAGCCGCAGCCGGGAACCGAGCACCCAGCCCGCCTCGGCGAGGATGCGGGTGGTGTCGGTGCCGACGAGCCAGGCGCACCCGGCGTCGACGGCGAGCATGCGTTCGGTGGTCTCGCGCAGCACCAGCACCGGCACGCCGAACGTCGGCGCCTCCTCCTGGATGCCGCCGGAGTCGGTCAGCACGAGGGCCGAGCGGCGCAGCACGCGCACCAGGTCCGGGTAGTCGAGCGGGTCGGTGATCACGACGCGCTCGTGACCGCCCAGCAGCGACACGACCTGTTCGCGCACACCGGGGTTCGGGTGCGCGGGGATCAGCACGTGCAGGTCGGGGTGGCGGTCGGCGATGGCGCGCACGGCGTTGAGCACGCGCATGAGCGGACGGCCCCACGACTCACGGCGGTGCACGGTGACGAGCATGAGGCGGCCGCCGGTGGCGTCCAGGGAGCGCTCCAGGGCGACGACGTCCGGGCTGGCCGCGGGCAGGTCCTGGGACGCGACGCGCTGCACGGCGTCCACGACGGTGTTGCCGGTGACGACGATGTGGCTGTCCGGCAGGGATTCGGTGTTCAGCGCGTTCGCGGCGTCGTCGGTCGGCGCGAGGTGCAGCGACGTGATGCGGGAGATCATCTGCCGGTTCCCCTCCTCGGGGAACGGGCCGTACAGGTCGCCGGTGCGCAGACCGGCTTCGAGGTGGGCCACGGGGATTCCGCGCCAGAACGAGGCCAGCGCCGCGGCCAGGGTCGTCGTGGTGTCGCCCTGCACGAGGGTGACCGCCGGGTCCCGCTCCTCCAGCAGGGCGTCGAACTCGGGCAGCAACCGGGAGACCAGCTCGGCCTGCGTCCCAGTGACGCGCGGAACGTCCAGCCGCACGTCCGGTTCCAGGTCGAACGCGCGCAGCGCCTGGTCGACCATGTCGGCGTGCTGTCCGCTGTGGACGACCGTGGGGCGGAGGCCGGGGTGTCCCTTCAGCGCGATGGCGACCGGGGCGATCTTCAGTGCTTCCGGCCGGGTGCCGGCCACGAGCAGAACTTCTTTCCTCACCGTTGTCCTCTTCTCGGGGAGACCGGGAGGTCCGCCTGGGGCCGGGGGCAACCCCAGGCGGACCATGTCAGCCAGCTCGGTTCGGTCTGACCTGGATCGGGGCCGTTCGGCGCTTCTTGCGCGTGCTGTGCATGAGGAGCGCACCAGCGAGCAAGAGCACGACGCCGACGACGATCCACCACGTCACGTCCGCACCGGTGACCGCGAGGGCGCCCACGCTCGTGCCGACACCAACGCCCGTACCGGGGACCTTGTACATCCGCCGCTCTCCTCGATCAGGCCGGGTTCAGCGACGCGCGACGGCGCAGCGCCACGAACGCGACCGGAGCGGCGACGACACCGAGCAGGCCGAGGCCGATCCACAGGCCCGCCCCCGACGCCATCGGAATGGGCAGGCCCGCGGGGCCGCACGTGGCGGACGAGAGGATCACGTCGCCCGTGCCGATGCCGCCGAGCACACCCTGCAGCAGCTTGATGTGAATCGCGTTCACGGTGAGGCTGCCGTCGTCGTTCTTGATCTGCTCGTTGAAGATCACTTCAGCGATCTTGATTCCGGCCAGCTGGACGTCCAGCTTGGTGTTGGCCGCCGGATCGGCGTTGACCTGGCCGAGCTTGCCGAGGTTCACGCCCGCGAGCTTGGACTTGCCGACGAGGCCCTTCTGGGTCGCCGTGCACTCCGCCTCCACCAGTTCGGCGGAGATCTTGCCGGTGACCTTGGACAGCAGGTCGACCCGGACGTCCGCGGTGCTCGCCCGCGAGTAGACGCCGCCGGACTTCTCGTCTCGTGACGCAGAAGCGTTGATGACACCGGTCTTCAGGATCCCGGTGAGGTCGACGCCTGCGAACGTGTTCTGCGTCGGACCGTTCGCATTGGCTGCGGCGAAAGGCTCCGCGTTGACCGCGGGGCTGCCGAGCAGCGTCACGTTGAGCCTCGCACCGTAGGCCGAGGCGTCCCCCGGAGCGGCCGAAGCAGGTGCGGCACCGACCAGGAGTGCGGCAATCGCGATGACTCCAGCCAGTCCCGTCATTCGGACACGCATGAAACTCCTTCCCTTGATTCCTCCGGCCCCAGGGCACGTTGATACCAATGTGGTTTCACGCTTTCCGGGGGCAATTACCGGCATCGGCGTTATTTCGAGGGAACTGAGGGTTACTCCCCGTATCGGGCGACACGACCACTCGACTCGCCCAGTCGGCGCCACCCATCGTGGCTTTTTTGATCAATTTCCGGTTACGGCGTCACCCGATCCGGGGGTGAGGGATGACGTTGCGTCTACCGATGGAACGTCAAGTAGCCCGTCTGGGCGCTCCCTCATCGGTGGAAAGGATCCTCGGGTGACGCTTGCCCTGCGCCGCGCCACATTCCCGAGCCGGGTGACGGTGGTCGTCCTGCTCGCCGTAGCCGCGGGACTCGTGTTCGCACACCGCCTGTACCGCACGGCCGAGATCTCGCTGTCCGGCGCCGTCCTGAGCGTCATCAGCTCCTACGGCGTGGACGTGATCCCCGAACGCCAGACCGTCTACTTCGGACTGGGCTCGGACACCCCGCTGGGCCTGCGGATGACGCCGGAGTGCACGTCCGCGTTCCTGGTGCTGCCGCTGATCGTGGTGGGCGCCGTGATGATCGCGTTGCGTCCGCGCATCCAGAACCGCGTGCTGTTCGCGCTGGGGGTCGCCGCGCTGGCGGTCGTGATCGTCAACCAGTTCCGCGTGCTGACACTCGTGGGTCTGGTGCAGTGGCTGGGCGTCGACACCGGCTACTACTGGGGTCACACCCTGCTCGGCTCGATGGTGAGCGTGTTCGGTGGCGCGGCGGCGTTGGTCGCGTTCGTCTGGCTGGCCACGCGCAAGTGAGCCTCGACCTCGTTCTCGGGTTCACGCAGGCGCTCGCCCTGACGATGAGCGTCGCCTTCGTGACGTACGTGTTCGTCATCGTGATCCCGTACCTGCGGCGCAAACCCGCGCCCATCGGTGAACCTTCGTCGCTGGAGTGGCACTTCTTCGTGCCGTGCCGCGACGAGGAAGCCGTCATCGGTGACACGATCCGATACCTGCGGGGCACTTTCCCCATCGCGCACGTGTGGGTCATCGACGACGACTCCGACGACCGCACCGCCGGAGTCGTGCGGACGCTGAAGCGCAACGGCGGTATCCGGGACCCGCAGATCCACCTCGTGCAACGCCAACGCCCGTACGCCCGCACCGGCAAGGGAAACGCGCTGAACGACGCGTACCGCACGTTGAAGATGTGGATGGGCCGGCGGGCGGACGCCGACCGCGCGATCGTCGTGGTGGTGGACGCGGACGGCCGCCCGGCGCCGAACTGCCTGGAAGTCTGTGCGGCCGGCCATCTTTTCGGCAACCCGCGGATCGGCGCCGTCCAGGTGGACGTGCGGATGATCAACGCCGGTCAGCGGCAGCCGGGCGTGACGTGGTGGCGGCGCGCGTTCGGTGCCGGGCTCGTGCGGATGCAGGACCTGGAGTTCCGCACGGCCATCGCGGCGATCCAGATGTCGCGCGGCGCCACCGGCACGATCTCCATGGGCGGCAACGGTCAGTTCACCCGACTGTCCGCTTTGGACTCGATCGCGGGACCGACCGGAAGCCCGTGGCGCGGCTCGTTGCTGGAGGACTTCGAACTCGGCGTGCACCTGCTGACCGCGGGCTGGCACACCGGTTTCTCGTTGGACACGCACGTGAACCAGGAGGCGCTGTACTCGTTGCGGCGCTTCTTGGCGCAACGCACGCGGTGGGGCCAGGGAACCATGCAGTGCATGCGTTATCTGCGGCGCATCTGGGACTCCGAGCACCTGACCACGTTGGGCGCGGCGGAGATGATGTACTACCTCGCGCAACCGTGGATGCAGTTGCTCGGCACGCTCATCTACCCGATTCCGATGGCGATGATGGCGTACCAGTTCGCGGTGTCCCCCACCGAAGTCGTGTCGTGGTTCTTCGACGGCGCCTGGATCCTCTTCACCGTGTACGGCGCGTTCGGGCTCATGCCGTTCGTCCTGTGGGGACCGGTGTACCGCGCACGCTGTGTGCCCGTTGGGTTCTGGAAGTCCGTTGCGTACGGATTCGGCTACGCGCTGTACATCTACACCTTCTACATCACGTCGTGGCGCGCGTTGATCCGTTTGGTGCGCGGCAACAACGGTTGGACCAAAACGCGTCGCAACGAGGACCGGGTGGCGGGCAAGGTCGCGCTCGACGTGTGACGAGCGTGTGTGACCGGTCACTTTGTAGAGATCGAACAAAGACGTTCTCGAGCTTCCGTGGTTAACCTCGGTTCACTCGATTCCGTCTGGGAGGGAACGTGGCTCTCGCACTCGCGCCCCGTCGCACCGTGCTCGCCGACTTCGTGCCGGGCGCCCTGGCCCGCGACCTGATGCTGGTCGTCGCCGGTGCCGCCTTCACCGGTCTCGCCGCCCAGGTGGCGCTGCCGATCCCCGGCAGCCCGGTTCCGCTGACGGGCCAGACGTTCGCCGCCCTGCTCGTCGGCGCTTCCCTCGGCTGGCAGCGCGGAGCGACCTCGATGCTGCTGTACCTGATCGCGGGCGTCGCTGGCGTGCCGTGGTTCCAGGGCGGCTCGTCCGGCGTTCCGGTCTCGCTCGGTTACGTCGTCGGCTTCGTGTTCGCGGGTGCTCTCGTGGGCTACCTGGCCGGCCGCGGCGGCGACCGCACGCCGTTGCGCACCTTGGGCACGATGGCGCTGGGCAACCTGGCGATCTACTCCGTCGGCGTGCCGTGGCTGATGGCGATGACCGGGATGTCGTTCGGCAAGGCCCTGGCCGTGGGCGTGCTGCCGTTCCTGATCGGTGACGCGCTGAAGATCGCGCTGGCCGCGGGCGTGCTGCCGGGAGCCTGGGCCCTCGTGCGCCGCCGGTAGTTTGGACCGGGTGGTGACACCTGGGGAGTACTTGTCGTTCTTGGATGCGCGTCTGCCGGGTCTTGTGGCAGGCGCGCATCTTCATGGGTCGGCCGTGCTGGAGGACGTCGTCTTCGACTCGGACCTGGACGTCGTGATCGAGCTTTCGTCGGCCGCCGAGGTGCCTTCGATGGACGGCGCCGATGTCGCGGTGGTTTTGGCAGGTTCGTTGGAGAAGCCGGTTTTCGACGTGACGCCGTTGGCCGGTGAGATCACTCCCGTGCTGTGGCAACAGTTGCGCACCGTCGGCCAGACCGTGCGCGGCCCACGCCCCACCTGTCCCGGCACTGCTGCTGACGTCGAGGCGTACTGCCGTGACAACCTCGTGAGCTACTGGAAGCCCGACTTCGATCGCTTTCGCGAAGTGCTTCCCTCGTTGGACCTCCAGGCACCGATCCCACGTGACTCGGTGCTGTGGGTGGGCCTCGGCCCGGCCCGGCTGTGGCACACCATCCGGACCGGCGAGATCGTCAGCAAGTCCCGCGCCGGCGAACTGGCCGCCGCCCGCTGGCCCGACCTGCCGATCCTCGACCTGATGTCCTCCCGGCAGGGTGCGGACGTGCCTCTGACGGTCGCGCACGCCCAGGCCACCCTCGTTCTGTTCGACCGGATCCTGGCCGACGTAACACCCTGACCTCCGCGGCCGAGAAATCCGCGTGACCACGCATACCCCCGAAGAGCTGGGCTGCCTGGCAGGCGGCCCGGCCCGCGCGGCCGAGGTGGCCCTGGCCCGCCTGATCCAGGTCGGCCTCGTCCGGGTCTCGCGCGAGGGCCTGCTGAGCGCCGTCCACGTGCCCGGCGCCCGCCCGGCGACCCCGCTGGAGGCGCAGATCCTGCAAGGCCTCCGCCACGGCCGCCACCTGAACGACGTCATCCTCGGCGCGTTCGGCTCGCCGGAGGCGGAGGGCCTGCGCGCGCACCTGATCAACCGCGGCCTGCTCCGGCGCCGCCGCTCGATACGCCCCCGCCTCTACCCGTGGCTGTTCCTGGCGGCACCCGTGCTCATGATCGCCGGGGTGATGAGCGCCGTGGCTCCGCACCTCCTGGTGGAGTTCCTGGACTTCGGCCCGCCGCTGACCGAGTTCCCGTTCTGGTACTTCTTCGCGGCCGCGGCGGTAGCGCTCGTCTGGGCCCTGGTCCTGAAGGCCCGCGAGCCGGGCCGCCTGCGCACCAGGGCCGGCTACGTCCTGCTGAAACGGGCCAAGCGCCGGGTGAGCGCGCAGGACCCGGTCGGCGCCGTCGCCACACGCGGCCTGCGCGGCAGGATCGGCGGGGTCGCGGTCGCCGGCATGTTCGGCCTCAGCGCGGTCATGATCGCGACGCTGCCCGGCCGCGACACGACGACCAGCAGCAGCTGCGGGGGCGGCTGCTCGTCCGACAGCGGCTGTTCGTCGGGCGACAGCGGTGGTGGTTGCGGAGGCGGCGGCTGTGGCGGCGGATGTGGTGGAGGCGGCGGCGACTGACGTCGTAACGGCCTGAGCGCCGAACCCGACAGGCGCGGCATGAGCAAGTGGGACGAGCACGACCTCCTGCCCAAGGTGACGGCGGCGCTGCGGCAGGACGGCCGGCCCTACATGACCGCCTACCAGCTCGCGATCAAGCTGGAACGCGCTCACCCCGGCCTCGCGGAGCAGCTGGGCAAAGTACTCGGCGGCGTGGGCATCGGGGTCCGGAACAGCCTGGCCGAATATCTGGGTGGCCAACTGGCAAGCCGCATCGACCGCGAAGGCACCGCTTTTCCCGTCGAGCGCGCGTACCTCAGCAACGACGAGATCCGGGAAGTTCGCTTCGCCGCCCCGGACGGGGACTTGGTCAGCAGTCTGACCGGAAGCGGCTACCACCTGTCGATCTACCGGTGGCGCGGACCGGTCAGCGACTCCTGACCGAGACTGTCGGACCTGCCGGGTACGGTCTGTCTCGTGCCTGAAGTTCCCCCCACCCTGAGCCTGCTCGAAACCGCCGTCCACGCCGTGGGTGGCGCGGAGCGTCCTGGTCAGGTGGAGATGGCCGAGGCCGTCGACCACTCGATCCGCACGGGCGAGCATCTCGCGGTGCAGGCGGGCACGGGTACCGGCAAGTCGCTGGCGTACCTGGTGCCGTCCATCCGGCACGCGGTGGCCGAGGCCGAGACCGTGGTGGTCTCGACGGCCACGATCGCGTTGCAGCGGCAGCTGGTCGACCGGGATCTGCCGCGGCTGTCCAAGGCGTTGAAGAAGGATCTGGGGCGAGAGCCCACGTTCGCGATCCTCAAGGGGCGCAGGAACTACCTGTGCATGCACCGCGTGCACAACGGGGCTCCGGACGAGCCGGAGGAGGACGCGCTGTTCGACCCGTTCGCGGTGTCGAAGCTCGGGCGCGAGGTGAAGCGGCTGCACGAGTGGTCGTCGGACACCGAGACCGGGGATCGCGACGAGCTGGTGCCCGGCGTCAGCGAGCAGGCGTGGCGGCAGGTCAGCGTCACGGCCCGGGAGTGCCTCGGGGTGTCGAAGTGCCCGATCGGGGCCGACTGCTTCGCCGAACGGGCGCGGGCCGAGGCCGGCAAGGCGGACGTGGTGGTCACGAACCACGCGATGCTCGCCATCGACGCGTTGGAGGGCTACCAGGTTCTGCCCGACCACGACGTGGTGGTGATCGACGAGGCGCACGACCTGGTCGACCGCATCACGTCGGTGGCCACGGAAGAACTGAGCGGCGCGAGCGTCTCGATGGCGGCGCGGCGGTGCGGGCGTCTCATCGACCAGGACATCGCGGACCGGCTGGCCGAGGCCAGTGACGGGCTGGCGATGATCCTCGAGGACATGCCGTCCGGGCGGCTGGACGCGCTGCCGAGGGCTCTCGCGGGCGCGCTGGCGGCCACCCGCGACGCGGCGCACGCCTGCATGACGGCCATGGGGTCGGAACGCAAGGAGGACCCGGACGGGGCGACGGCGCGCAAGCTCGCGCTGGCGTTGCTGGAGGAGGTCCACGACTGCGCGGTGCGGGTGCTGGAGGCGTTCGACGAGGAACGCGACGTCGTGTGGGTGTCGGGCGACTTCAACCAGAAGGCGCCGTCCATCAGGGTCGCGCCGCTCGGCGTGGGCGGGCTGCTCAGGGAACGGCTGTTCGCCAAGCGCACCACCGTTCTCACGTCCGCGACGCTGACGCTCGGCGGCGCCTTCGACACGATGGCGCGCCAGTGGGGCCTGCCGCCGTCGGAGAAGGTCCGCAAGATCGAGGGCGCGGCGACGGACAAGGACATCGACGGTCCGAAGTGGTCCGGCCTCGACGTCGGCTCGCCGTTCCAGCACGGCACGAGCGGCATCCTCTACGTGGCAAGGCACCTGCCGCAGCCGGGGCGCGACGGCCTTCCGCAGGAGTACCTCGACGAGATCGAGGGCCTGGTGAACGCGGCGGGCGGCCGCGCGCTCGGCCTGTTCTCCTCGACGCGCGCGGCGAAACAGGCCACCGAAGCGCTGCGGGACAAGCTCGAGTACCCGATCCTGTGCCAGGGCGACGACGCGACGGGCCTGCTGGTCAAGAAGTTCTCCGAGGACGAGCGCACGTGCCTGTTCGGCACGCTGTCGCTCTGGCAGGGCGTCGACGTGCCGGGACCGAGCCTCCAACTCGTGATCATGGACCGGATCCCGTTCCCCAGGCCGGACGACCCGTTGGCCTCCGCCCGCCAGAAGGCGGTGAGCTCACGCGGCGGCAACGGCTTCCTGACCGTCGCCGCCACGCACGCCGCCCTGCTGATGGCCCAGGGCGCGGGCCGGTTGCTGCGGTCGATGTCGGACAAGGGCGTGGTCGCCGTCCTCGATCCGCGCATCGCCACCGCTCGCTACGGCGGATTCATCAGGGCCTCACTCCCCCCGTTCTGGACCACCTACGACCCAGAGGTGGTCCGCGGCGCCCTCAAGCGCCTGGACGAGGCTCAGCCCCGCTGATCCGCTCGATCAGTTCGTCGCGGTAGGCCCGGACGTCCGGCAGTTCCGGTTCGGAACCGTCGGCTTGCTTCAGCGCGCCTTCGAGGATCTTCAACGCCTGCTGCTCGTTCCCGCGCGCGTCCGCCTGCCGTGCCGCGTTCTCCATGGCACGGGCCAGTTTCGTCCGAGCCTCGGGTTCCTGGGTGGCCTTGTTGATCCGGATCCAGTTGCCGGCCGGATCGACGACGGCGAACCCGGTGTACCGGTCGTTGCGCAGCCGGGGCCGGGTCATCCGCGGAATGCCGGCGATGAGCACCTTCCCGTGCACAGCACGCATTCCGGCCGCGAAGTCCTCATACAGCGGCCCGGTGTCCTCCACGATGACCACGCACGTGCTGTGCGACTCTTCCGGAACGTGCACATCCATGCCGTAGAAGTGCAGGTTGATGTCCTCGAGCCGCATGCAGACGTACGGGTTCGGCCGCGTCTGCCGATAAGTGATCGAGAAGCCGAGCATCTCGTAGAAGGACGCGATTTCGTCGATGTCCTTGCAGGGCAGGAGCGGAATAGTCAGTTCGTTTGCCACCGCCCGAAGCTAAGCCCGGATCAGCCAAAACGACACGGAGCTATTTGCTCATGCGAACAGCATGACCACTCCGCCGACCAACAACAGCGCCGACACCACAGCGATCACGAGCACTCGCCCACGCGACGTCCCCGCGTGCTTCAAGGCGATCCCCAACGGACCAATACCAGCCACGACAGCCCCTTTCGAAGGTATGACAACAGCGGCACGCACAGCCCCGAACGCCACTCCGAACGGCGACATGCCCAGTTCGCGCGCGCCGACAACATCCGCTTCCCACTGCTCGCGATAGCGCTCATCACCCACGACCAAAGCCGCGAACCGCACCAACAACAACGCGACTCTCATTGCGCCGTCCTCGGCACGAACCGAGGCGCAGGAGCCGCCCGAGCGACGACTCGACGAGCCTCCGCGGCACCCTCGCCGGTCAGCCGGTACATCCGTCGGCGTGGCCCACGCCGTTCCGCGTCGTCGTCCCACGCGGACGTGACCCAGCCCGCCCGTTCCAGCCGGTCCAGCAACGGGTAGACGCTGCCGGACGGCCTGCCGGTGAGCTTGATGATCTCCAGGCCCCAGCGCGGCTCGTCGGCGCCGAGCAGCACCTCGAGCACGTCGACGGTGGCCTTGCCGATGCGTTGCAGTGGCTCCACGCCACTAAGACTACCTATGTAGATTAAGCCGTTCAAGCAGCTCTTCGCGAAACTCCAAGGCCGACGCCCGCTCCTCCTCCGAAGCGTGCACCTCCCGCACCAGCGCCCCTTCGAGGATCTTCAACGCCTGCCGCTCGGCCCCGTGCGATCCCGCCAGCGTCACCGCGTTGGTCAACGCCCTGGTCAGCCCGTTGCGCGTGGCCTCACGCTCGCGCACGGCCGGCACCACCCGGATCCAGTTGCCGCCGGGATCGACCATCAGGAACCCGTCCCGCCGCGGCCGCGTCATCCGCGGAATGCCCGTGAGCAGCACCTGCCCGTAGACCGCGCGCATGCCGTGGGCGAACGCCTCGTACAGCTCCCGCGGGTCCTCGACCTGGATCAGGCACGAGCTGTAGGACTCGGCGGGCTCGTAGCCCGGAATGCCGAAGAAGTGCAGGTTGATCTCCGACCGACGCACCGACAGGTACGCGTTCGGCCGGTACTGCCGATACGTGACCGTGAACCCGAGCATCACGTAGAACTCGGCCACCTCGTCGATGGAGGCGCACGGCAGCAGCGGGATCGTCACCTCGTTGGCCACGCCGCCACGCTAGCGGCGCAGGTCAGCCGTCGACCAGCAATCCACGTAACGGTCCTTGCAATCTTCCGGCACGGCGGGACACACCGGGCAACGGCGTGACCCGCGCCGGACGCTCCAGAGCAGGCCGCCAGATCTCGTCGACCACGACGTGCGCGGGCCCGGAGACGTCCGCGCCCAGGTGCTCGGTCCACAGCCGCAGACGGGTCGACCGGGCCACCTCCGGGTCGTCGGTCACGACGTTGACCTCGGTGTCGTTGAACAGCGAGTGCTCGTTCAGGTTCGCCGAGCCGACCGTGAGCCACCGATCGTCCACAATGGCCAGTTTCGCGTGGATGTAGACCGGTGCGTCTCCATGGGAGACAAGGGTTGCGGCCACGAGTCGCTTGTCCGTGTCCGCGTCGATCAACCGGCCCAGCTGTCCTCGGGTGGTGTCGGCGCCGTTGCTGGGCTTCTGCGGCAGCAGCAACACCATCCGGAACTCCGGCGTCGGCGGGTTGCTCAGCTTCTCCAGCAGCACCTCGGTGATCTCCGGCGACCACAGGAACTGGTTCTCCACGTAGATCAACGACTCCGCGGACCGCAGCGCCCGCAGGTACGAGTCGAGCAGGCTGAAGTCGCCGTGCGGCGAGAACGAGTAGGTCTTCTCCGGAATCGTCCGCACCAGCTGCACCGACGACGACCCGGCCTCGGGTGGCACGACGGGCGCTGGCAGGGTCTCCCCCGCGATCTCCAGCCAGCGCGCGGCGAAGTGCGCGGCCACCTCCGCCACGACAGGACCCTGCAGCTTGGCCACGTGGTCGTGCCAGCCGAGGTCACGCGGCGGGTGCTCCGGCGAGTCGTGCCGGTCGCCCTCCACCGCGGTCATGTCGAGGCCGCCGACGAACGCCACGTCGTCCACGATCACGATCTTCTCGTGGTGGCAGTGCAGGGTCCGCTCGCGCGCGTCCAGCTCGCACCGGACGGCACCGGACTCCCAGAAAGCCTTCTGGGCGGCCAAAGCACGCTTGCGCGTCGGTTCGAACATGGGGAAGGGCGGACCGGCCCAGAGCAGCACGCGCACCGGAACCCGTTCCGCGGCAGCCGAAAGCAGCTCGCGCAACTGCGGGGCGCCCGGCTCGCGGGTCAGCTGGAAGTCCGGCGACGCGTGCCAGTTCGCGATGTGCACGTACTTCTGCGCGTTCTCGATCGCCTGCGCCACAACGGGAAACGCGTTGGCACCGTCGATCAGGATCTCGATCTTGTTGCCGTGCTGCACCGGCCGGCGCGGGGTGAACGACCCCTTGCTGTCGCCGGACAGCACATCGCCCCACCCCAGCCGCCGCAACCGACGCGTGTGGTGCGAGCACAGCATGTTCTCCAGCCCGTCTCCGAGCCGGGCGTCAAGAACGTCGAGTAAGCCCACGAGAGGCACTTACCCGTTTCGCCCGCTTCTAAACGGCGAGCACCGTCGTGGTGCCCGGCTCGACCTCCGTGAAACCCGCGTCCCGCACCGCCACGACGTCGTCGCGACCGAGCAGCGCGTCCCACTCCGCGACGGACGGCGTCCGCACGGCACACCGGTAGTCCAGCAAGGCCCACGCCTTGAGCTCGGTCTCGGACAGGCGCGGCGCGAGCAGCATCGACGCGTGCCCGACCTGGGCCGCGAGCTTCCCGGCGGACATCTCGACACGCGGGTTCACGTACAGCAGCCGCGCACCCTCGGGCACCGCTCCTGGCTCGTCAGGAGGCAGGTCAGAGCCCGAGATCTGCAGCTTGGTGACCTCCCGAGGAGTCTCGGTCACCAGCACCGGAAGCAACGATCGGACCGACGCGCCGTCCACGGTGATCGTCACGCCCGGCAGGTCCTGCACGGCCTCCCACTGCACGCCACGGGCCCGCCGCGACACCTTGCGGATCCGTCCTGCCACCCACGCCCGCACGGCCTCGTGCCACTCGCCATCGACGTCGGCGCGCGGGTCGAGACACACCGCGACCGCCGAAGCGGCCGCGGCTTCCAGCAACGCCGTCCGGGACGGCGGATCAACGCGTTCGATGCGCAACACCATCGGCATCGCGCGGACTTCGGACTCCTCCGCGTAGTTCCGGGAGGCGATCAGGTCGAGAATCATCACAGCCGAGTCAGCTCCAAGCCGTCCGCGGCGTCCGCGGCCTCCACCTCAGCCCTCGTCACACCGAGGATGAACAACACAGCGTCCAGGAACGGGTGCGACAGCGCCGTGTCGGCCACCTCGCGCAGCGCCGGCTTGGCGTTGAACGCGATGCCCAGACCGGCCGCACTCAGCATGTCGATGTCGTTCGCGCCGTCACCGACCGCCACGCACTGCGCCAGCGACACGCCGACCTCCTCTGCGAACCGGCGCAGCGCCACGGCCTTGCCCGGCCGGTCGACGATCTCGCCGATCACCTGGCCGGTCAGCTTGCCGTCCACGACCTCCAGCGTGTTCGCCGCGCAGAAGTCCAGCTGCAGCTCGTCCGCGAGGCCCGTGATCACCGACGTGAAGCCGCCGGACACCACACCGCAGTAGAAGCCGAGGCGCTTCAACGTGCGGATCGTCGTGCGCGCACCGGCCGTGAGCTCAAGCGTTGCCCCGACCTCCTCCAGCACCTTCTCGTCGAGGCCCTCCAGCAACGCCACCCGGCGCCGCAGCGACTCGGCGAAGTCGAGCTCACCGCGCATCGCGGCCTCGGTGATCTCGCGCACCTGCTCCTCGCACCCGACGTGCGCGGCCAGCATCTCGATCACCTCGCCCTGGATCAGCGTGGAGTCGACGTCGAACACCACCAGGCGCTTGGCCCGGCGCGTCAGGCCGGCGCGCTCGACCGCGATGTCGAGGCCCACCCGCACCGACACCTCGGCGAGCGCGGACCGCAGCTGCGTGTCGTTCTCCATCGTGTCGTCCGCGACCGAAACGCGCAGCTCAAGGCCCGTGACGGGGTAGTCGGCAACGCCGCGGATCGCGTCGATGTTCACCCCGAGCGACGCCAGCCGGCGCGCGACCTCGGTGAACGCCTTCGCGGTCACCGGGCGGCCGAGCACGATCAGCACGTGCGACGACTCCAGGCGCGCGGTGCGCTTCGAGTCCGCACCGATCTCGATCTCCACGTGCATCGAGACGGTGGCCATGGCCTGCTCGACCGACTCCTGCAGGCCCTCGGGGTCATGGTCGGTCGAGACCAGCGCGCCGAGCACCAGCCGGCCCCGGATCACGACCTGTTCCACGTCCAGCACCTCGACACCGTGCCGTGTCAGCACGGCGAACAGCACGGAGGAGACACCAGGCTTGTCGGGGCCGGTCACGGTGATGAGCACGGGCGTTTTCACGTCGTCGTCTCCTCGTAGGACGCGAAGAGCCCCGACCGCGAGTAAGCAGCCGGGGCTCAGCGTTGAACCTGTTACTGGCAGGTTACTTGTCGTGGTTCGGATCTTCCTTCTCGGAGGCCGTACCAGACTTGATGGCCGCTGCAGCGAGCTCCGAGGGAGCCGCCTTCGCGTCCTTGTGCGCGATCGTCTTGCCGGTGAAGGACACGTGGCCCTCGTTCCGGATCCGCTCGATCATGTGCGGGTAGTGCAGCTCGAACGCCGGGCGCTCCGAACGGATCCGGGGCAGCTCGGTGAAGTTGTGCCGCGGCGGCGGGGACGAGGTGGCCCACTCGAGCGAGTTGCCGTAGCCCCACGGGTCGTCCACCTTCACGACCTCACCGAAGCGGTAGCTCCGGAAGACGTTCCAGATGAACGGCAGCGTCGACGCGCCCAAGATGTAGGCGCCGATCGTCGAGATCATGTTCAGCGTCGTGAAGCCGTCGGACGCGAGGTAGTCGGCGTACCGGCGCGGCATGCCCTCGTTGCCCAGCCAGTGCTGGACGAGGAACGTCGCGTGGAAGCCGAGGAACGTCGTCCAGAAGTGCAGCTTGCCGAGCGGCTCGTCCATGAAGCGGCCGGTGATCTTCGGGAACCAGAAGTAGATACCCGCGAAGGTCGCGAACACGATCGTGCCGTAGAGCACGTAGTGGAAGTGCGCGACGACGAAGTACGTGTCCGACACGTGGAAGTCGATCGCGGGCGCGGCCAGCAGGATGCCGGACAGACCACCGAAGAGGAACGTGACGATGAAGCCGATGCTGAACAGCATGGGCGTCTCGAACGTCAGCTGCCCCTTCCACATCGTGCCGATCCAGTTGAAGAACTTCACACCGGTCGGGACCGCGATGAGGAACGTCATGAAGGCGAAGAACGGCAGCAGCACGGCGCCGGTCGCGTACATGTGGTGCGCCCACACGGCGACGGACAGGGCCGCGATGCCGAGCGTCGCGTAGACCAGGCCGTTGTAACCGAAGATCGGCTTGCGGCTGAACACCGGGAAGATCTCCGACACGATGCCGAAGAACGGCAAGGCGACGATGTAGACCTCCGGGTGCCCGAAGAACCAGAAGAGGTGTTGCCACAGGATCACGCCGCCGTTGGCGGGGTCGAACACGTGGGCGCCGAGATGCCGGTCCGCCAGCAGACCCAGCAGGGCCGCGGTGAGGATCGGGAACGCGAGCAGCACCAGCACCGACGTCACCAGGATGTTCCAGGTGAAGATCGGCATCCGGAACATCGTCATGCCGGGCGCGCGCAGGCAGACCACGGTGGTGATCATGTTCACCGCGCCGAGGATGGTGCCGAGACCACCGACCACCAGGCCGGAGATCCACAGGTCGGCGCCGACGCCGGGCGAGTGGATCGCGTTGCTCAGCGGCGTGTACGCGAACCAGCCGAAGTCAGCCGCACCACCGGGGGTGATGAAGCCCGCCATCACGATCAGGCCACCGAAGAGGTAGAGCCAGTACGAGAAGGCGTTCAGACGCGGGAACGCCACGTCGGGCGAACCGATCTGCAGCGGCAGCACGAAGTTCGCGAAGCCGAAGACGATCGGCGTCGCGTACAGCAGCAGCATCACGGTGCCGTGCATCGTGAAGAGCTGGTTGAACTGTTCCTGCGAGAGGAACTGCATTCCGGGCCGGGCCAGCTCGGTCCGCATCAGCATGGCCATCGCGCCGCCGACCATGAAGAAGGCGAACGAGGTGACCAGGTACATGATGCCGATTTGCTTGTGGTCCGTGGTGCGGAACATCCGCAGCAGGAAGGACCCCTTGACCGCAGTGCGCGTCGGATAAGGACGCGTTGCGATCGGCTGCGGGGCTACGGCCGTCACGGTGCCTCCAGGCCTTGGTGGGACCAGTTCGTTCGGGAAACTCCCCGGGATATTAGACGGCGACGATCAGCTCCATTCGGGTGGGCCATGGCCGGTGGCCAGCGGCGTAGCGCACGTCACACGTATCCTGCCGCCGTGCTCCGATTGCTCGCTGTCGCTTCTGTCCTGTTGCTGGCCGCCTGCGGCTCTCCCGCCACGCACAACTCCGCGGACGTCGAGTTCGCGCGGGGAATGGTCCCGCACCACGAACAGGCGCTGGAGATGTCCGGCCTCGTCGCGTCGCGCACGGAGAACCCGCACGTGATCGATCTGGCCAAGCGCATCGCGGACGCGCAGAAGCCCGAGATCGACCGCATGAACGGCTGGCTTCGCACGTGGAACGCGCCGGTGCAGGCGTCGTCGCACACCGCGCACGGCCACGCCGAGTCGCACGGCATGGTCGAGCTGGGCAACCTGGCGGAGCTGGACGGCACCGACTTCGACCGCCAGTGGCTGTCGCTGATGATCCAGCACCACCGCGGCGCCGTGGACATGGCGCAGAAGCACCTCTCGGCCGGCACCGACCCCGAGACCCGCAAGCTCGCCCAGGACGTCGTCGGCCACCAGGAGAAGGAGATCGCGGAAATGGAGTCGCTTCTCCCTCAGGGCTGATGCCAGCCTTCTAGCCGTGAGTGCATTGGAAGGCGTGCGCGCCGCAGTCTCGTTGGCGGCCTCGCACGGCGTGGTTTCCACCGACCCCGTCGTGTTGAAGGACGGCAGCAACGTCATCGTGCACCTGCGCCCGGCCCCGGTCGTGGCCCGAATCGCCGCACGCACGGCTCTGGTCCGTCCCACCGTCCGTGACCACTTCGCGCGCGACCTGTCGATCTCGGCGTTCCTGGCCTCACGCGGCGTACCGGTCGTGACTCCTTCGGAGGAGCTTCCTCCCGGACCTCACACGCGCGATGGCTTCGTGTTCACGTTCAGCACGTACGTCCCGCACGACCCCTCGGCCGAGCTGACCCGCCCAGAGGTGCTCAAGCTCCTGCCCGAACTGCACGCCGAACTTCGCCACTACGACGGTGCTCTGCCCACGCGCGGCCCGATCGACGACGTCGACAACACCCTGACCTACCTGGACGACCTGGGCGTGCCGGACCTGGACCAGTTCCGCTCCCGCCGCGCCGAACTCCTGTCCGAGTGGGACGCGCACTACAACGACGTCCAGCCGCTGCACGGCGACTCGCACTACGGCAACCTGCTGATGACCCCGGCGGGCCCGGTCTGGAACGACTTCGAGGACACCTGGCGCGGCCCGATCGGCTGGGACCTGGCCTGTCTGGCAGGCGCCAGGGGCAAAGAAGCCGCCCAACGCGCCGTGGACGTCTACGGCGGTGGGGCGGCTACTTCGGACGTGGAGTTCCAACTAGAGGTGCGAATCCTCTTCGGCACGCTCTGGGGCCTGCTGATGGAGAATTCCTAGACCTTCCGCCTGCGCAGCACGAGCAGCACGGCACCACCGGCGGCCACGAGCGCGGCGCCAAGGCCTAGCAGCCACGCGGACCCGAACCCGGTGGCCGCCAGTCCACCGGTCTGAGCGACCTGGGCGACCGGCACCTCGGTGGTCGTGGTCGTGGGCACGACCACTTCCGCGGACGACGTCGGGGCGGTGGTCGACGTCGGGGACTGAGTCGAGGTCTTCGCAGTCGTCGTCGTGGTCGTGGTGGTCGTCGTCGTGACCGGAGGCTTCTCGACGGCCACACCACACCCGAACCACTCGCCGATCTCCGGCAGGGTCGAGTCGCCCAGGACCGGGGCCCGCAGCCCCTTCCACGGCAACGCCTCACCGAGCTTGCCGGCGAGGTAGACGTTGAACACGTCCCCAGCCCGCACGACCATGCCCGTCACCTTGAAGTCCGCCGGCAGAGCGGTGATGTCCAGGTTCTGCTGGTTGTCACCACCGGTGTAGGTGAACTTGGTGGGGTGGATCGGCGTCCCGGTCAGCCCGCCCACGGTGCAGGCCTCGGGGTGGTTGAAGTCCACGAACTGCAGAAAGGGCTGCGCACGCGCGTCATCGGTGCTCACCCCGTCCGCGAGCGCACTGGTGCCCAGCACGAGCGAGGCGACAGCGGCCAGGGCGGCCGAAGCGAGCAGGCCAGAACGTCTGTGAGGCGTCAAACGCATCGGGGTCACTCCGTGGATCGCGGCGGATGCCGCGATCTAAGACGATCGACGTCCCCCAATCGGGTTACATGACGATCAACAGTGATCCCTGTGGCCGAGTTGTTACTGCTCTGTGAAGTCCCATCCCCAAACGACCGAACGCCGCACGGGGGCCGGATTGCGGTCCCGTGCGGCGTTCGAAGATCAACGCGAAGATCAGCTCTGCGAGCCCTCTGCGGGCTTCACGTAGACCGTTCCCCCGGTAGGCATACGCCTGAACCACTGAACGGGGGTGACCGGCTGACCGATCACCGGGCCCACCCCTGGCACGGGGTGAGCGACAGGCATGCCGGCGTTCTGCGGGAACTGCGGCAGGCGTGAAGGCTGGTTCGGGGAGGTCATTGTTCCTTCTCGGGAGGCTTACTCGGGAGACGTATTCAATGTGCTTCGGGCGACCCGACGATCGAAGAGCTCTGCAGTGAATCGAGTGCCGTTCGAAGCCGAACAGCCGCCACAGCGGCGTCGACCTGCCATTCCTCGACGGCTCGGGTGATCATCCACCCGAACGTTTTCGCCGCCCTATCGTTACGCCACTGGTCCAGAGTCCAGCTCGCATCATCGTCGAGCCAGAACATCTGGGGCGGTTGTGATGCCCTACCCGCCACCATTCGACCTGAGGCCGCGCGTTTGTAACGCACGTCCGGGAGCAGGTTGAAGTGGAGGTCCTGCGAAATCTCAGGGGATAGTGTGACACCGTCCACTTGGGACCGCGCAACAGCCTCACCACTGAGTTCAACCGAGCCGCCCATCAGGGCGTGAAGGAGCCGGCGCGCGTCCGCGCACAGGTCGTTCTCGTGGGCGAGCAACCACGTGCCGATCTCGCCGGCACGGCCACTTGCTTTCGCCAGCAATGAGTCGGCGCCGCATTGTTCGGCACCAATCGACAAGTTGAACTGCGCGAGGCAGCTGTAGGCGTGCCAAGCCGCGAAGGTCTGTTCCAGTGGCCATCGTACGCGCGACCACGAAGTCTCGAAATAATCCGCGTCCTCAGCGTTCACGTCAAGAAATTCTTTCGCGATGGCGAGGTCGAAGAACTTTTCGTGCGCTCCTTCGTGAACCAGCGCTTCGGCCACGTCCATCGGAAGGACGGGTTCGTCGATCAACACGATGCCGGGGACGTACCGCGACGACGCCGACACGAGCCCGCCAGAGGTCTCCCGCTTGAGCACCGCGAGCATCGAGACGTGGGCGAGGAGGTCCTCCGCCATGTCCGGCGCGAACTTGCCCAGCAGCAGGACGCCTTCCGCCACGATCGCCAGAGCACGCTCGAACCGTTCGCCATCCGCTTCGGTCAGCGGCTCTGGACGCACTCCGGGCGGGGCGACGATGCGCAACGGCGCTTCGAGCACCTCGGCCGCGGCCGGGTCCGAAGCCACCAGCACGCCGACGTCACGCACCTTCATCGAGGCGACCCGAGTCAGCTCCGCGGGATCCACACCACCGTGGCCGGCGAGCGCCCTGCCGATCTCGTATCGGACGATCGGGTGATCCGCGAGGTTGTCGGACAACTCCGTCCCGGGCGTGAACATCTCGGCCGCGAGGCGGTACAGGGTGCGTCTCTCGTCCACCAGAACGGGCGCAGGAACCAGCGCCGCATGCACCACATGCGTGCTCACGGTGGGCGAACCCATCAGCGAAGACCCCGTAACTCACGTCCCCCGACGCCGTGGAGTCATGGCCCCGCCACATCAGCGCGGCCCTGATGCGGCGCAACTGTAGAGCAAGCGCGACCGTGCAGAACACATTGGATGTCCCTACAAAATGCCGGTGCCCCGGCCGCGTCCTGTGGGAGACACGTCCGGGGCACGTTTCAGGTTGGTCTGCTCATCAGCTGAACATGATGCTGGTGACGTTCACGAAGCCGACGACGGCGAGCGCGATGATCGAGACAGCGACCATCGTGAGCACGGTGCGCCATCCGATGGCGGTGACGGCGACTGCGACGGCTCCGGCGATTCCGAGTGCACTCCCTGTGGACATCTCGTTCCCTCCCGACTAGCGAGCCCGTGCTCCCAGGTGTGGGCGGTCCTGGGCGTCTCGCCTGATATTCAGGGTCCCGCGTTGTAGGTTGTCTGTCAACGGTCGCCAGGTTGCCAGACAAGTTGCAACTGACAGGCAACAGGCCTACCCTGGACCAATGCCCGCCGACGACGTCCATTTCGGCGAGAGCTGGTCGCTCTCGCCTGATTCGCGACGGCCCCTCCCGGAACTCATCGAACAGAAGCTCCGGGAGCAGATCATCGGCGGCACGCTCAAGGCCGGTGACCGTCTCCCCACCGAGCCGGAACTGGCCCGCAAACTGGATGTCGCCCGGTCGTCGTTGCGTACAGCGCTGCAGCGACTGCAGTTGCAGGGCATCGTCGAGGTCCGCCGTGGCCTGGGCTGGTACGTCCGCCGCACCGATCTCGCCGCCGTCGAGGAGCACCTCGAGGGCAGGCTCGCCGCGCGGCAGTTCTCCCACACCGACCTGCTGGAAGTGCGGATCGCGCTGGAGACCACCGCCGCGTCGCTCGCCGCGGTGCGCGCCGGTGACGGTGAGCTGGACGAACTGGCCAAGCTCAACCGCCGCTACCAGCGCGCGCCGATCGACGACATGCAGGAGGTGATCGAGTCGGACGAGGAGTTCCACTCGGCGCTGATCCGCGCGTCGCACAACGAGCTGCTGGAGCAGATGTACCAGGTGCTCGTGCCCGGTCTGCAGGACTGCAAACGGCACGCGCATCCGTCCCGCGAGGTGCACAACCGTTCAGCGAACGAGCACGAACAGGTGATCTGGTTCCTCCGCCGGCACGACGAGGTGGGCGCGAAGAGCGCGATGACCACCCACCTGCTCGGGCTGTACAACGACGTGGCCGCCGACGACACCCAGCCGCGGGCGTCGCTGAGCACCTACGTCGGGGTGTCGGACAACCCCATCTGGGGCAAGCCGCGCTGAGGCGTTGCTGATACGACAAGGACCGAAAGGGTCTGGCGCTGATCCCCCTTCACTCCCACCATGTATGGACAACCGGTGGAGTGAGGGGGCGGCGACCAGGTGGCGATGGCGCGCAGGCACAGGCAAGCGCTCGCCGTCGCGATCCTTCTGGTCGTCGTCGCGGCCGTCGACCTGACCGCCGTTCTCCTGTGGCAACCCGCCTCACGCAGCGTGCTGCACGACGTGCTGGTCGTGCTGTGGCCGTTGCCGGCGCTGGCGGGTTTCCTGCTGGGCACCTACGAACTGTTCCTGCACCAGCGGCTGGTGAGCGAACTCGGCCGCATCTCCGGCCCCGGCATCGTCGAGCACCTGCTGCCGAGCGAGGTGCTCAAGGCGTTCCTGTCCAGGATCTACGGCACCGGCCAGCGCAACGACGACGTGGTGTCGGGCGTGCTCGGCGGCAACGGCATGCGCCCCAAGGGCGACGACCTGACGATCAGCACCCGCACCACGGTCCGGCTCGCGTTGCAGGGCGTCGACACCAAGACCTACCACCTGACCACGACGCAGACCCACCACTTCCGGCACAGCGTCCCCGTGGACAGGTTCGTCATCTTCGCCACCAGCAACGCCACCCTGCGCGACACGATCAGCGCCGCCTGCCGCTATCCCCTGTTCGAGCTCTACTTCATGCCGGACGCGTCGCTGTTCCTCGACTCGGTCGACGACATCCGCGACTCGACCAAGATCACCATCGACTACCTCGACCACGACGGCCAGAGCCGCTCGGCCGAGCCGAGCCAGATCCCGCCGATCGAGGTCAGGTTCGACCAGTGGGCGAACTACCTGACGTTCTTCCGCGAGGCGATGGCCCCGCTCCCCAAGCTCAGCCCGCTGGACCACATGAGCGACCTGCGCATCCTGGAGTGCGACCTCAGCGGCATCGCCGACGACCACGTCGTGCGCGCGATCCTGGGCCTGACCGTGTCGTCGCGTTCGCTGCAGCGCACCAACGACGGCTTCGCGTACTGGCAGTCGCCGTATCCGTCCTATGTGGACACGATCAGCTTCGACGCGACCGAGCTCGCGGTCGACCACTCCCCCGGCCACGAGTTCCGGATCATGCCGTTCACGTTCCGGTCCGGCACGGAGGCGGCGCAGTGGCTGCGCGCGGACGAGCTCGGGGACCTGGACGTGCGGTCGTGGATGCTGCCGGGCCACGGCGTCGCGCTGCTGTGGCGCGAAGCCCGCGGCTGACCGTTCAGTCCGCCGGCCTCACGTAGACCGTGCCTCCGCCCGTCGGCATGCGGCGGAACCAGTCGACTCCGCGCACCGGGTTCTGCGGCCAGCAGGTGTCCTTCGGCTCGTGCGGAACGGGCACGGGGACGGGCTTGAGCGGGTCGGTGGCCATCTCGGTCTCCCTCGCCTGCGGATGGCATTGGAGCCTAGCCACGACGTGCCCCGGCGGGCGCCTGCCAGGAGGGTGAGCGTGGTGCTGCAAGCGAGCGCAAGAAATTGCGTACACTTGCGCCATGACGCAACGGAGGCTGGCCGAGGTCGCGGCCAAGGTCGGGGTCAGCGAGGCCACCGTCAGCCGGGTGCTGAACGGCAAGCCGGGGGTCTCGGACGCCACGCGGAGTGCGGTGCTCACTGCACTTGACGTGCTGGGTTACGAGCGGCCCACACAGCTGCGGGGCGAACGGGCGCGGTTGGTCGGGCTGGTGTTGCCCGAGCTGCAGAACCCGATCTTCCCCGCGTTCGCGGACGTGGTCGGGAACGCGCTGGCGCAAAGGGGCTTCACGCCCGTGCTGTGCACGCGGACGGCCGGCGGGGTGACGGAGGCGGAGTACTTGGAGCTCCTCCTCGAGCAGCACGTCAGCGGGATCGTGTTCGCGGGCGGGCTGTACGCACAGAAGGACGCGAGTCACGGTCACTACCAGCAGATGATGGCGCGAAAGCTGCCTGCGGTGCTGGTCAACGCCGCCATAGACGACCTGGCGTTCCCGCGGGTGTCGTGTGACGACGCGGTGGCCGTCGAGCAGGCGTACGGGCACCTCACGTCGCTCGGGCACAAGCGGATCGGGGCGGTGCTCGGGCCGCCGGACCACGTGCCGAGTCAGCGGAAGATGCAGGCCATCGACAAGTGCGGTGGCGCGGATGTCGAGCACGCGATGTTCAGCCTCGAGGGCGGGCAGGCCGCGGCGATGAAGCTCGTGCAGCGCGGCGTCACGGCGATCATCTGCGCCAGCGACCCGCTCGCACTCGGCGCCATACGGGCCGTCCGGCGGGCCGGGCTGGACGTGCCCAAGGACGTGTCGATCATCGGGTACGACGATTCGGCGTTCATGACCTGCACCGATCCACCCCTCACGACGGTGCGGCAGCCCATTGAGGCGATGGGGCGGGCGGCCGTGGAGCTGCTGGCCAACCAGATCTCCGGCAACGCGGTGGCGCCGGACGAGTTGCTGTTCGAGCCGGAGTTGGTGGTGCGGGCGTCCAGTGCGCCGGTGAGGTAACAGGCACAGTCGTCTTCTTGCGAGTTTTCGTCTGGATATTGCGCTCAGATGTAACGGGGACTTATGGTCGCCGTCACATCGACGCGCTCGCGAGAAGGGCGGCCCCACCATGAAGAAGTCCGCTGCCGTGCTGCTAGGCGGTGTCCTCGTTCTGAGCACCGCCGCCTGTGGGAGCGGTTCCACGACTGAGCCCGGCGGCAAGGTCACGATCAACATCAATGGTCAGCCGCCGCAGACTCAGGCGTTCGACCGCAAGGTCTTCGACGAGGACGTCGCGGAGTTCGAGAGCAAGAACCCGGACATCGACCTCGTGCCGCACGAGGGGTTCATGGACCCGAAGACGTTCTCCGCCAAGCTCGCCGGCGGTCAGCTCGAAGACGTCTTCTACGTCTACTTCACCGATCCCGCGGCGCTCATCGCGCGCAAACAGGCCGCCGACCTCACCGACTACGTCAAGGACGTCCCGCACTACGGCGACCTCAAGCAGGAGCTGAAGGACGTCTTCACGGTCGGCGGCAAGGTCTACGGGCTGCCCACCGCGAACTACACGATGGGCCTGCTCTACAGCCGCACCAACTTCACCAAGGCCGGCCTGAACCCCGACTCCCCGCCGAAGACGTGGGACGAGGTTCGCGCCGCCGCCAAGAAGCTCAAGGACGCCGGTGTCACCGGGTTCGCCGAGTACAGCAAGAGCAACCAGGGTGGCTGGCACTTCACCACCTGGATGAAGTCCGTCGGTGGTGACATCGCCCGCAAGGACGGCGACACCTACAAGGCCGACTTCAACAACGACAAGGGCAAGGAAGTCCTGCGCAGGCTCAAGGAGATGCGCTGGGACGACAACTCCATGGGCGAGAAGCAGCTCCTGGAGATCGGCGACGTGCAGAACATGATGGGCGCCGGGCAGCTCGGCATGTACCTGGCCGCGCCGGACAACGTCGCCGCGATCGTCAACCAGTTCAAGGGCAAGTACGACGACTACGGCCTGGCCGCGATCCCGGAGCAGAAGGGCACCCTGCTCGGCGGCGAGGGTTACATGATCAACCCGAAGGCGACGCCGGAGAAGATCAAGGCGGGCCTGAAGTGGATCCAGTGGAAGTACCTGAACCCGGACCGCCTCGAGGGCAACCTGCAGAAGTACAAGGACCGCGGTCAGCCCGTCGGACTGCCGATCCCGCCGATCGCGGACATCTGGACCGGTGAGCCGCGCAAGCAGCAGGAAGACCTGAAGGCCAAGTACGCCACCATGCCGGTGAAGAACTTCCAGGCCTATGTGGACGGTTCGGAGTCCACCAAGGGCTCGCTCGAACCGCCGCAGGCGCAGCAGGTCTACGCGATTCTCGACACCGTCGTGCAGGCCGTGCTGACGAACAAGGACGCTGACCACTCGGCACTGCTCAAGGATGCCGAGACCAAGGTCAACGCCGTTCTGGCGCAGGTGAAGTAAGTGCGGCGCCACGTCACCGCGTACGGCTTCCTGAGTGCCGCGCTGGTCGTCTTCGCGGTGTTCTCCTGGTACCCCATCGTGCGCGGGGTGGTCCTGAGCTTCCAGCAGGTCAACTTCGTCACGAGTCCCGACTGGGTGGGCTGGGAGAACTTCGAGCGACTCTTCGCGGACCCGCTGTTCGGGGTGGCGTGGCGCAACACGCTGTACTTCACGCTTCTGGCGCTGGTCCTGGGTTTCGGCGTCCCGTTCCTGACGGCCGTGGTGCTCAACGAACTGCGGCACGCCAAGGGCTACTTCCGGTTGCTGGTCTACCTGCCGGTGATGTTGCCGCCGGTCGTCACGGCCCTGCTGTGGAAGTGGTTCTACGACCCGGGACCCGGCCTGTTCAACTCGATCCTGCGAGGACTCGGGCTCCCGACGTCACAATGGCTCGACTCCGCGAGCACCAGCATGATCAGTCTCGTCCTGGTGATCACCTGGGCGAACATGGGCTCGGCCACGCTGATCTACCTGGCCGCGCTGCAGACCATCCCCGGTGAGCTGTACGAGGCCGCCGACCTGGACGGCGCCGGCATCGTCAGGAAGGTCTGGCACGTCACGATCCCACAGACCAAGTTCGTGATCCTGATGCTGTTGCTGCTCCAGGTCGTGGCGACGATGCAGATCTTCACCGAGCCGTTCATCATGACCGGCGGCGGCCCGGAGGAGTCCACGGTCACCGTGCTCCTGCTGCTGTACCGCTACGCCTTCTACTACAACGACTTCGGCACCGCGAGCGCGCTGAGCCTCATCCTCTTCGCGGTGCTGGGCGTCTTCTCCTTCCTGTACCTCAAGATCACCCGGAAGGCCGACGCATGAGGACTCTCACCAGGGGAACGGGCCCGGCGTACTGGATCGTCCTCGCCGGCACGCTGGTCCTGTTCACCGCGGCGTTCCTGCTCCCGCTGGTCTGGGTGCTGATCGGCGCGTTCAAGCCGCCGGCGGAACTGGCGCAGCAACCGCCGACGATCCTGCCGGAGACCTGGGAGCCGGGCGCTTACGTCGACGCCTGGAACTACATGGACCTCGGCCGGTTCTTCCTCAACACGTTCGTCGTCGCGATCGGCGCGTGGGCCGTGCAGATGGCCGTGATCGTGCCCGCGGCCTACGCGCTCAGCAAACTCCGCCCGATCTTCGGCAACGCGATCATGGGCATGATGCTGGCGACGCTGATGCTGCCGTCGACGGCCGTGCTGGTCCCCGTGTACCTCACGCTGACCGACCTCGACCTGCTGAACAACCCGGCGGGCATCTGGTTGCCGGCCGCGGCGAACGCGCTGAACGTGTACCTGCTCAAGCGCTTCTTCGACCAGATCCCGGAAGAGCTCCTCGAAGCGGCCAGGATCGACGGCGCGGGAACGTGGACGACCCTCGTCCGCATCGTGCTGCCGATCTCTCGCCCCATCCTCGCCGTCGTCTCGATCTTCGCGGTCGTGGCGGCGTGGAAGGACTTCATCTGGCCGCTGCTCGTGTTCCCCGATCCGGCGAAGCAGACGCTCAGCGTCGCGCTTCAACGCTTCGCTCCGGACACCCCGATCAACCTCCTGCTCGCGGGCCTCGTGCTGGCGAGCCTGCCGATGGTGGCGCTGTTCCTGGCGTTCCAGCGGCACATCCTCGCGGGGCTCACCGCGGGCGGCGTAAAAGGCTGAAAGGACACCAGATGAGTTGGTGGCGCAACGCATCCATCTACCAGGTCTACCTGCGCAGCTTCGCGGACGGCAACGGAGACGGCATCGGCGACCTGGCCGGCCTCCGCGCCAAGCTCCAGCACATCGCGAGCCTCGGCTTCGACGCGATCTGGCTGAACCCGTGGTACCCGAGCCCGCTGGCCGACGGCGGCTACGACGTGGCGGACTACCGCGACATCGAGCCGGTGTTCGGATCGCTCGCCGACGCCGAGAAGCTCATCGCGGACGCGCACGGCCTGGGCATCCGGATCATCATCGACCTCGTCCCGAACCACAGCAGCGACCAGCACCCGTGGTTCAAGGACGGCCTGTGGGACCGCTTCCACGTCCGTGACACCGAGGAGATCCCGAACGACTGGCAGTCGCGCTTCGGCGGCCCCGCCTGGAGCAAGCTCGAGGACGGCCGCTGGTACCTGCACCTCTACGCCGCCGAGCAGCCGGACTTCAACTGGGAGAACCCGGTCGTCCACGACGAGTTCGAGGACATCCTGCGGTTCTGGCTCGACCGGGGTGTCGACGGCTTCCGCATCGACGTGGCGGACGGCCTGGTCAAGGACTTCAGCAAGCCCGACGCGGATCTCCCCTACTCCGACCAGGACGGCGTGCACGAGATCTACCGCAGGTGGCGGCAGATCGTCGACGAGTACGACGGCGACCGCATCCTCGTCGGCGAGATGTGGCTGCCGGACCCGGTCCGGTTCGCCCGCTATCTCCGCCAGGACGAGATGCACAGCGCGTTCAACTTCGACTTCCTCTGCTGCCCGTGGAACGCCGACGAACTGCGCAAGGTCGTCGACAGCACGCTCGCCGCGCACGAACCCGTTGGCGCACCACCGACCTGGGTGCTCTCCAACCACGACGTCACGAGGCACGTGACCCGCTACGGCCGCGAGAAGACGGGGTTCTCCTTCGCGGACAGGCAGCACGGCGCCCCGACCGACTTCGAACTGGGCACCCGCCGCGCTCGTGCGGCGATCATGCTGACGGCCGCGCTGCCCGGTGGCGTGTACGTCTACCAGGGCGAGGAACTCGGTCTCTGGGAGGTCGAGGACCTGCCGGACGAGCTGCGCGAGGACCCGGTGTGGCACCGCTCCGGCTTCACCGACCGGGGCCGCGACGGCTGCCGCGTGCCGCTCCCCTGGTCCACTGAGGACGGCCCGAGCTGGTTGCCGCAGCCGGGGAACTGGCAGGACTTCTCGGTCGCGGTCCAGTCCGACGACCCTGAATCGATGCTCGCCCTGTACCGCCAGGTGTTCGCGCAGCGCCGCGGCATCGACGGCGACCTGGAGTGGCTCGACCTCGGCGAGAACGTGCTGGCGTTCAAGCGCGGCGACCACACGTGCGTCGTCAACCTGTCGGACGAGCCGATCGATCTGCCGAGCGTGCCAACGTTGTCAAGCGTCCCGCTGGAAGACGGCAGGCTCCCGAAGGACGCAGCGGCCTGGCTGAGCTAGTGGTGCGTCTCGGCACGTCGGCGAGGTAATCCACGCTCGGCAGGGCACCTCGCGGCGCCGCCCCCACGCCCCCGTACAACCAGTACGAGAACGTGGGGGCGACACCACGACGCACCCGTCTGACCGCGAATTCCCCCGGCAACGCTCCGAGCCACACCACTAGGAACGAACTGAGAACCATTGAGCGGTTGTGGTCGAACTGTGACCACAACCGCTCCTTCATTTTGCCCACATGGGGGCAATACGGGCACAGCGCTGGCCGGATTCGGGCGTGCCCGCTCTGCTCGACCTGCGTGAACAGACCGTTACACACTGCGAGCCGGGCATAAATCGGGCAGGATTCCACCTTGTTGTGGCACCCACCACAATGTTTCGAGGGTGTTTCATCTATGCACGGCCCGAACGGGCAACCCAAGAGCCGAGTGGGCAGGTGACATGCGAGCCGAAGAACGCAAGCGGCGCATCCTGGCCAGGGCCCGCGCCGACGGCCGCGTCGACGTGGTGGAGATGGCGCAGGAACTGCACGTCGCGCCCGAAACGGTCCGGCGTGACCTGCGCGTACTGGACGAACACGGCCTCGTGCGCCGCACGCACGGTGGTGGTGTCCCCGTCGAGAGCGCGGGCTTCGAGACAGGACTCCGGTTCCGCGCCGGGTCGCACGTCCCGGAGAAGCGCCGCATCGCGAAGGCCGCCGCCGAACGGCTCGACGACGCCGAGACCGTCTTCATCGACGAGGGCTACACGCCACAACTCGTCGCGGAGGCGTTGCCCACGACCAACCCCCTCACGATCATCACCGCGTCGCTGCCGACCGCGGCGGCGATGTCCGAGCACCCGTCGTGCACCGTCCTGCTGCTGGGCGGTCGCGTCAGGGGCCACACACTGGCCACTGTGGACCACTGGACCACCAGGATGCTCGGCGAGATGGTCATCGACCTCGCCTACATCGGCGCGAACGGCATCTCCCGCGAGCACGGCCTGACCACCCCGGACCCGGCGGTCGGCGCGGTGAAGGCCAAGGCGCTCAGCGCTTCCCGGCGCAAGATCTTCGTCGGGACGCACACGAAGTTCGGCGTCTCCAGCTTCCACCGGTTCGCCGAGGTCTCCGATCTGGAGGCGGTCGTCACGGACAGCGGCCTGTCCGCCCACGAGGCCCACCGCTACACGTTGCTAGGCCCCAAGGTCATCCGCGCCTGATCGTTTCGGGCACTGAACGCCCTCCCCCCTTTGGGCGTATCCCCCTCTTTGACGCGCCCAAAAACCCTTGAAAGGAACCGACGATGCCGTCGATTCGCACACCACTTCGCACATTCGGGGCCGCCACCGCCGTGTTGCTGCTCGCGTCCGCCTGTTCGGGTGCCGGTGGCGGGGGTGGTGGTGAGAACTCGGTGAACGTCCTGATGGTGAACAACCCGCAGATGCAGGACCTGCAGAAGCTCACCGCGGACAACTTCACCAAGGACACGGGCATCAAGGTGAACTTCACCGTGCTGCCGGAGAACGACGTCCGCGACAAGATCAGCCAGGACTTCTCCAGCCAGGCCGGCCAGTACGACGTCGCGACGATCTCCAACTACGAGACGCCGATGTACGCCAAGAACGGCTGGCTCGCGCCGATGGACGACTTCGTGTCCAAGGACAGCGGGTTCGACCAGGCCGACATCCTGGAGCCGATCAGGCAGTCGCTGACCGCGGCCGACGGCAAGGTCTACGCGCAGCCGTTCTACGGCGAGTCGTCGTTCCTCATGTACCGCAAGGACATCTTCGAGGCCAAGGGCGTCTCGCTGCCCGACAAGCCGACCTGGCAGCAGGTCGCCGACGCCGCCGCGAAGGTCGCCACGCCCGAGGTCCGCGGCATCTGCCTGCGCGGCCAGCCGGGCTGGGGCCAGGTCATGGCGCCGCTCACGACCGTCGTGAACACCTTCGGCGGCACGTGGTTCACCAAGGACTGGCAGGCGCAGGTCAACGCGCCGGAGTTCAAGGAGGCCACCAAGTTCTACGTGGACCTCGTCCGCAACCACGGTGAGGCGGGCGCTCCGCAGGCCGGGTTCGCCGAGTGCCTCAACAACATGACGCAGGGCAAGGTCGCGATGTGGTACGACGCCACGGTCGCCGCCGGCCTGCTCGAAGCCGACGACTCCCCCATCAAGGGCAAGCTCGGCTTCACCCAGGCGCCGGTCGTGAAGACCGACACCTCAAGCTGGCTCTACACCTGGGCGTTCGGCATCCAGAAGGCGTCGAAGAAGCAGGACAACGCCTGGAAGTTCATCTCGTGGGCGTCCGGCAAGGGCTACGAGGAGCTCGTCGGCAAGAACCTCGGCTGGTCCAAGCTGCCTGACGGCAAGCGTTCCTCGACCTACCAGCGCGCCGAGTACAAGCAGTCGTCCGGATCGTTCGCCGCGGCCGCCGAGGCCGCGATCAAGGGCGCGAAGCCGAACGACCCCGGTCTGCAGCCGCGTCCGGCCCCCGGCATCCAGTTCGTGGGCATCCCCGAGTTCACCGACCTGGGAACCCAGGTGTCGCAGCAGATCAGCTCCGCCATCGCGGGTGCGACGTCCGTGGACGACGCGCTGAACAACGGTCAGGGGCTCGCCGAGAAGGTCGCAGCGAAGTACAAGGGGCAGTGACATGGCGGTCCTGACGCGAGAGGAGCGGTCGGTCGTCGACCGGCCGCCCCCCGTCCCCCGCAGGAACTACTCGAAGTGGACGAGGCGGGCACCTCTGCTGCCCGCGCTCATCTTCCTGATCATCGTGACGCAGCTGCCGTTCGTGGCGACGCTGGTCATCTCGTTCATGAAGTGGAACTCGCTCGACCCGAACAGCCGCGGGTTCGCGGGCTTCGACAACTACGTCAACGTCTTCACCGACCCCGATCTGCGGTCCTCGGTCGTCAACACGATCGTGCTCACCGCGTCGGTGGTGCTGATCAGCCTGATCCTCGGACTCGGGCTGGCGCTGTTGCTGGACAAGAAGTTCAAGGGCCGCGGGTTCGTGCGCACCATGCTCATCGCGCCGTTCCTGGTGGTCCCGGTGGCGGCGGCGCTGATCTGGAAGCACGTGCTCTACAACCCGGAGTACGGCCTGTTCAACGGAATCCTGAACTGGCTGGGCTTCGACGCCCAGCCGGACTGGATCTCCACCATGCCGATGAGCGCCGTCGTGCTGTCGCTGGTGTGGCAGTGGACGCCGTTCATGATGCTGATCCTGCTGGCGGGCCTGCAGTCCAAGCCGATCGAACCCGTCGAGGCGGCCACGATCGACGGCGCGTCGTCGTTCCAGATCTTCCGGTACCTGACGTTCCCGCACCTGCGCCAGTACCTGGAGCTCGGCGGGCTGCTCGGGTCGATCTACATCGTGCAGAACTTCGACGCGGTCTTCACGATCACGTCGGGCGGTCTGGGCACGGCGAACCTGCCGTACATGATCTACCAGACCTTCTACCAGGCCCACGAGTACGGCGAGGCCTCCGCGGCCGGCGTCATCGTGGTGGCGGGGTCGATCCTGATCGCGACGTTCGCGCTGCGCACGGTGTCGTCGCTGTTCAAGGAGGAGAAGCGATGAGCAGGATTTGGGGTGTGCTCGCCTGGTTCTCCGGAATCGTGTTCTTCGCACCGGTGGCCTGGATGTTCCTGACCTCGTTGCACAGCGAGTCGGACGCGGCGACGAACCCGCCGTCCATCGCGGCGCCGCTGACACTGGACGGCTACGCGGAGTTCTTCGACGCCGGCGCGTGGCCGCCGCTGATCAACTCGTTCAGCGCGTCGATCGGATCGACGATCATCGTGCTGCTGCTGGCGATCCCGGCCGCGTACGCGTTGTCGATCAAGCCGGTGGAGAAGTGGACGGACGTCCTGTTCTTCTTCCTGTCCACCAAGATGATGCCGGTCGTCGCGGCGCTGCTGCCGATCTACCTGATCGCGCAGTTCTCCGGGATGCTCGACAACATCTCGTTCCTCACGCTGCTGTACTGCTCGATGAACCTGCCGATCGCGGTGTGGCTCATGCGGTCGTTCCTCGCCGAGGTCCCCAAGGAGATCCTCGAGGCGGCCTCGATCGACGGCGCGGGGCTGATCACGACCCTGCGCCGGGTGGTGGCACCGATCGCGATGCCCGGCATCGCGGCGACGGCGTTGATCTGCTTCATCTTCAGCTGGAACGAGCTGCTCTTCGCACGGGTGCTCACCGGTGTCGTCGCCGGTACCGCTCCCGTGTACCTGACCGGGTTCGTCACGTCGCAGGGCCTCTTCCTGGCCAAGGTCTGCGCCGCGGCGGTCGTGGTCTCTCTGCCGGTGCTCATCGCCGGGTTCGCCGCCCAGGACAAGCTCGTCCAGGGCCTCTCGTTGGGAGCAGTCAAGTGAAAGCAGCAGTGATCACCGGCGTCGGGTCCGTCGAAGTGACCACTGTGGACGATCCCACCTGCGGTCCCCGCGAAGTGGTCGTCGACGTGGCGGCCTGCGGGTTGTGCGGCACGGACCTGCACATCCTGCAGGGCGAGTTCGCTCCCACCCTGCCGGTCGTGCCTGGCCACGAGTTCGCCGGCACGATCGTCGAGATCGGTTCGCAGGTGAACGAGCTGAAGGTCGGCGACCGCGTGGCCGTCGACCCGTCGCTCTACTGCCACGAGTGCCGGATGTGCCGTTCCGGCAAGAACAACCTGTGCGAACGCTGGGCGGCCATCGGCGTCACGACGTCCGGTGGCGCGGCGGAGTTCGCGAAGGCCCCGGTGGCGAACTGCGTGAAGCTGCCGGACCACGTGCGGACCGAGGACGCGGCGCTGATCGAGCCGCTGTCGTGCGCGGTGCGCGGCTACGACGTGCTGCGGTCACAGATGGCGTCACGGGTGCTGATCTACGGCTCGGGCACGATGGGCCTGATGATGCTGCAGCTCGGCAAGCTGACCGGCGCGTCGTCGATCGAGGTCGTGGACCTGAACGCGGAACGCCTCGAAACGGCCCGTCAGCTCGGCGTCACGGCGGTCGCGTCCTCAGCCGACGAGCTGGACCGGCCGCAGGGCTGGGACGTCGTCATCGACGCCACCGGCAACGAGAAGGCCATCCAGGACGGGATCGGGCGGGTCGCGAAGGGCGGCACGTTCCTCCAGTTCGGCGTCTCGGACTACTCGGCTCGCGTGACCATTGAGCCGTACAAGATCTACAACCAGGAGATCACCATCACCGGCTCGATGGCGGTGCTGCACTCGTTCGAACGGGCGGCAGACCTCTTCGCGACCGGAGTACTGGACCCCGAGATCTTCATCAGTGACAGGGTGCCGCTGGCCGACTACGCGGGGGCGTTGGACCAGTTCAAGGCAGGTAAGGGCCGCAAGATCCAGGTCCTGCCGTGAGCTGATCCGAGAAAGTTCTCAGAAGTTCGTGGGCACTCGTGTATCCAGACGAGTGCCCATGACTCCTTCCAGGCATGTCGAAATCCCGGCAGAACGTAGAAGTACCGCCGTACTTCTCGCACATGTCCGACGAAGAGCTCCTCGCCTGGTACGCGGAGCTTCAGGCGCGCGCGATGAACGCGCCGCCTGGGGACGTCGACTTCGATCACGCTCACCAGCCGGCCAAGCCGGTGACGGTCGAAGAGCTTCGCCAGCGGATCATGACGTTCCAGGGCTGGCCGGGTGGGCTCACCACCCTCGACGCCGGTTCTCCGTTCCACAACCTGTGGCACTGGCTCAGCGACTGACTCGGCGCGAGGTCACCCTCGCCCGAGTCGTTGGCGCGTTGGTGGCCGCCTGTGTGCTCTACGCCGTCGTGCACACAGCGGTCACCGGCGCGGTCTCGCATCCGCGGAACTGGCTGGTCGCGTTCGCCTGCACCCTGCTCGGGGTGCGGGTGATCGGCCACGTCCGCAGGTCGTCCGTCGGGTGGCTGCTGCTGGCCATGGGCGTGTTCGGCGGTGTCGCCGTCGCCGTCGCCGGTCAACCCGCGGACCATCCCGCCCGATGGGTCGAGGCGTGGGTCTGGTGGCCCACGTACGCGTTGCTGCCCGCTGTGGCACTGGTCTTCCCGAACGGCAGGCCGTTGAGCAACCGCTGGTGGATCGCCATCGGCGCGTCGCTGTTCAGCGCTGTCGCCGGCACGATCGGGATCGCCTGGGCGTCGTGGGGCGATCCCGCCTCGTTCTGGCAGAGCAGCGGCGGCGGGCTCGCGAAGACGATCACGCTGGTCGCCGTGCTCGCGGCCGGGGTCTCCGTGCTGGCGGCCGTGATGTCCTTGGCTCTGCGGTGGCGGAGGGCTGAAGGGGACGAACGCCGGCTGCTCGTCTGGGCGTTCGCGTTGCTGACGCTGGCCGGTGTGGCGACCGTCGTGGAGACGACCGACGGGCACATCGCGTGGATCGTTGGCGTGCTTGCGTTTCCGGCCGCCGCGGTCATCGCGATCGTGCGGTACGGCCTGTACGACATCAGCCTGCTGATCCACCGGTCGCTGCTCTACGGCACGTTGACCGTGGTGCTGCTGCTCGTCTACCTGGGCGTGATGGTCGGCGCGGGCGAGCTGTTCACCAACGACGCCGAGGTGATCGGTGTGGTCGCGGCGGGTCTTGCGTTCGCGCCGATCCGCAGCTGGGTGCAACGCAAGCTCGACCACTGGCTGTACGGCCAGCGCTCTGATCCTTACGCGACACTCTCCACGTTGAGCGAGAAGCTCGAACGCTCGCAGGACGTGCTGCCGACGGTCGCGCAGACCGTCGCGGAGTCGTTGAAGCTGCCGTACGTGGCGATTCGCGGCGGATCGGTGCTGGCCGAGCACGGACGCAGTCGCGGATGGCCGCAGCTGCGCTTTCCCATGACGTACCGGGGTTCTGCCGTCGGCGATCTCGTCGTGGAGCCGCGGGCGCCGGACGAACGGCTGAGCGACCAGGAACTGAGCCTGCTCGTCGACCTCGCCCGTTCCACCGCCCCGGCCGCGCAGTCGATCAAGCTGACCGCCGATCTCCAACTCGCCCGCGAACGGCTCGTGCGCGCCCGCGAGGAGGAACGGCTGCGGTTGCGGCGCGACCTGCACGACGGCGTCGGACCGGCACTGGTCGGGATCCGCTTGCAGCTCAAGGCGTTGCGCCGCTCGCTGGGCGACGTGCTGGACCCGGTGCTGGGCGACGTCGACTCGACCGCCGGCGAGGTGCGCAGCCTCGTGGACGGCCTGCGGCCACCGATCCTCGACCAGGGCCTGGCCCTGGCCGTGCGCGACGAGGCCGCGCGCTTCAACGGCGACCTGCGGGTTCAGGTGGAGGCAGAGGAGATCGACGGGCTGTCCGCGGCCGTGGAGGTCGCGGCCTACCGGATCGTCGCGGAGGCGTTGACCAACACCGCACGCCACTCGGGCGCGTCGACCTGCGTGATCACGGTGCGGGCCGACGGCGACCTGATCGTCGAGATCGTGGACGACGGGTGCGGCGTCGCGGCCGATTCCAAGCCGGGCGTGGGCCTCGACTCGATGCGGGAACGGTGCGCGGAGCTGGGTGGATCGTGCACAGTAGGACCCGCGGAACCACACGGCACTCGGGTGGTGGCGCGGATCCCGTTGGAGGCCCAGTGACCCGGGTTGTGATCGCAGACGACCACCCCGTGTTCCGGCGCGGCCTGAAAGCGTTGCTGGACGGCGAGGACGGCCTCGAAGTCGTCGGCGACGCCGCCGACGGCCAGGAGGCCGTGAAGGTCGTCCTGGATCTTGAACCGGACGTCGTCGTGATGGACCTGCACATGCCCGTGCTGGGTGGCGTCGAGGCCGCGAAGCAGATCCGTGAGGTGTTGCCGGACATCGGCGTCCTCGTGCTGACCATGCACGAGGACGACGAGCTCGTGTTCGCGGCGATGAAGGCCGGCGCACGTGGCTACCTGGTCAAGACGACCGACGACGACGAGATCGTGCGCGCGGTGCAGGCGATAGGAGCCGGCGAGGCGATCTTCAGCGCGACCATCGCCCAGCGCATGATGGGCTACTTCACCGCGATCTCCTCGTCCAAGGCGGTGCTGTTCCCGCAGCTCACCGACCGCGAACGGGACGTGCTGGAGCTGATGGCGTCCGGGCTCGACAACCCGTCGATCGCGCATCGGCTCTCGCTGTCGGGCAAGACCGTGCGCAACCGGGTGTCCGCGATCTTCACCAAACTCCAGGTGGCCGACCGGGCGCAGGCCATCGTCCGCGCTCGTGAGGCCGGGCTGGGAAGTCCCTCCTAAGTCGGGACACCGGTCACCTGACGGCGGGACTTCGCCCTCGTTTGGATCGGCGTATCCGCCGAAGGGGGCCCGATCGCATGGACATCACCTGGGACGTCGCACACGCGCGGCTCAGCCACGACCGAATGCTGCACATCGCACAGGCGCTCATCTCGATGCGCCCCGAGACCGTCACGCTGGGAGGCGGGGAACCGCTGGGAGTCCCCGGCCTGTTCGAGATCGTCGAACTGTTCCGCGCCGCCGGGATCGACGTGGTCCTGCGCACGTCCGGCAAGTCGCTGCACCCGTCGATGGTGCGGACGCTGCTGATGTCGTGCTCGCGCATCGAGGTGTGCGCGATGGCGTTCACGCACGCCATGCACGCGTTGCACCTGCTCGACATCGGTGCCGCCAAGCTCGACCAGCACGCCGTGTTCGGCCTCGACGCCACCGGCATCCGGCGCGGCTTCGACCGCCTGGAGGAGTTCTGCGCCACGACCGCGTTCGAGCTGCCGCGCCTGGCGTTCATCGCGTTCAGCGACACGATCGGCTCGGACCACGCGCAGTACCTGCAGTCGCTCGCGCCTCAGACCGTCCGGGTGACGGTCGAGACGGCGAACACCTCGGTGGTCAGGGCGAGTTGAATCAAGGCAAGGGTGGAGAACGCGAGTGCCGCACCGCTCGCGTTCTTCGTGTCCCGCACCAAGCTCAGAAGACGCCACCGCGGGCCGCGAACACGTCCTCGATCGGACTCTGCGAGCCGAGCGCGAGCCGCAGCAGCACGCGTGCCTTGCGCGGGCACAACCACCCGGCCATGACCACGCCGCGCCGGATCAGGTCCGACTCGGATCCGGTGAAGCCGTAGGTGTCGCGGAACGTCGTGCCCGCGCCCGTCCGAGTCGCGACCACCACCGGGAACTGAGCCCGCGAGATGGCTTCGGCCATGCCGGCCGACACGTGACCGACGCCCGCGGCCGCGACGACGGCGCCTTTGACGTTGAGCCAGTCCAGGACGGAACCGTCATCGTCCACAGTGGCCTCGATGAGCGGAACCGCTGGTGCTTCGAGAGGTCGTGGCAACGCCGGCAGCCGGTGGGCGGGGTGGAAGTACCGCGGCGCGCCTTCGACGACGAGTCCGAGCGGGCCGGGGAACGACGTGAAGGCGTTCATCAGACTGCTGTGCGTCTTGCGGACCCAGCGGGCGGCGTGGATCTCGTCGTTCAGCACGAGCAACGCTCCGCGCCCGCGCGAGTTCTGAGCGGCCGCAACGGAAACGGCCGCGGCGAGGTTGGCGGGGCCGTCCGCGCCGGGGAGTCCGGGGTGCCGCATCGCGCCGGTGACGACGACCGGTTCCTCGTGCGGCCACAGGCAGTCGAAGAGGTACGCGGTCTCTTCGAGGGTGTCGGTGCCCTGGATGATCACGACGCCTTGCGCGCCTTGGGAAACCTGCTTGTCGGCCCAGTCGAAGGCGTCCAGCAGCGTGGTGAACGTGAGCGAGGCGCCTGGGATCGTGGCGAGGGTGGCTATCTCGCCCACTTCCAGGCCCTGGACCAGGTCTTTGGCGCCCAGGGTCGGTGACACCGCACCGGAGCCCGTCATCGTGATCGTGCCGCCGAGCGATGCCACCGCCACCTGTGAGCTCATGGGCTCACTCTAGGGTCGCCTCGGGAGAAGGGTCACTGACGCCAGTAGGTGATGTTGCGGAAACGGGCCTCCGCGCGGCCGCTGCCGTGGTGGTAGACGCCGTTCTTGAAATAGCGCGTCGCCGGGCCCTCGTCCTGATGGGTCAGTTTCAGAGCACCGTTGTAGTAGGTCTTCACGGTGCCCCGGCCACCCGCGACCGCGGTGTGTTCCACGCGGATCTTGAACCATTTGTTGTAAATGCCGGTCGCGATGACCTGGTCGCTGTCCTTGCGCAGGGTGCCGCCGTTGATGTTGGCGACGTTGAGCATCACGTCGGTGGCGCGGGTGCCGTCCGGACGGCTGCCGCGCAGGATCTGCACGACCGTCGGGCCGCTGACGCCGGCCGGGATGTAGATCTCACCCTCCCAGGCGCGCGAACCGCTGGAGTACTCCTGGTTGAAGCGCATCTCGGTGCGCGGATCCGTCGGGCTGCCCTGGGTGTGCGGCTGGTCGTAGTCGTACACCCACATCGTGTGGACGCCGCCCTCGAGCTTGTAACGGCTGCTCAGCGCCAGGTTGTACGGCTTCTGGACGGTGTACGTGTACGGCGCCGAGACCCACTGCGCGGACGGCGGCTGAGCGAGGGCCTGAGCCGCCGGGGCAACGAGCAGGGGTGCGGTCAACGCGAGGGCGAGCACGGATCGTCGCGTGTGGAGTGCAGGGGTTTCCACGATGAATCCCTCCGACCTTCGATAAGTGGTCTGTACCACTGTGAGGTCAGAGGCCGGAGGGAATCAATACTTCGTTCAAATTCCGGAACAATGTTCAGATGGGCGAACTTTTCACATTCCTGAATCCGTGACCACTGATGAATGCGAGGTGGCGGAGTCGCTCGAACACACGTTCGGTACGGTTGTCGGCATGAAACTCGCGGTGCAGGTGAAGCTCCTGCCGACGCCACTCCAGGCGAAGGCACTTGCGGCAACCCTGCACGCCTGCAATGAGGCCGCGAACCACACATCGCGGCTCGCCTTCGAGCGCAACGTGAAGTCGCGCAACGAGTTGCAGAGACTTTGCTACCGCGAGATCAAAGATCAGTTCGGACTGTCAGCCCAGCCCGCGGTACGAGTCGTGAAGAAAGTTGTCGATGCTTACACCACCATGCACGCCGCCATCCGAGCGGGAAACCTCGGTAGCGCAGGATCCAAGCGCAGGCTCAAGGCAGAGTCGAAGCCGATCGTGTTCCGGGAAACGGCGGCACAGCCGTTCGACGATCGGTGCCTCTCGTGGCAATACGACGCGCACTCGGTGTCGATCTGGACCAAAGCCGGACGACTCAAGAACCTCAGGTTCGCGAGCTCCGCTGACCAGCACGCGATGCTGCGCGCTCACCGCCGGGGAGAGTCGGATCTGCTGTTCCGCGACGGCAAGTGGTTCCTGATCGCCACCTGCGACGTGGCCGAGCCACCCCCATTCGAACCCGGCGACTGGATCGGCGTCGATCGTGGCATCGTCAATCTGGCCACCACTTCGGATCTGGACAACTTCCAGGGCAACCGCCTCAGCCGGTACCGCCGTTGGCATGCCCGCAAACGCGCCGAACTTCAGGCCAAGCGGACGAAGTCAGCGAACCGTCGGCTGAAGGAGCGTGCGCGCAAAGAGGCGCGTCACGCCACGCACGTCAACCACCGCATCGCCAAGGACATTGTGGCTGTTGCCGAACGCACCGGTCGCGGTATCGCTTTGGAGGAACTCCACGGCATCCGCGACCGGGTCACGGTCGCCCGGCACCAGCGAGCCACACAATCCTCGTGGCCGTTCTACCAACTCGAACAGCACATCACTTACAAAGCCCGCCGGGCTGGCGTGCCGGTGTTGCTGGTGGACGCCCGCTACACCTCGCAGATGTGCCCCAGGTGCAAGCACACCTCTCGCTCGAATCGCCCTTCCAGAGACTGGTTCTCTTGTCGCCGGTGCGGCCTCGCTGGGCCCGCCGACGTCGTCGCAGCCGTGAACGTCCGTGATCGGGCGCGGCGTGCGTGGGTACTCGCCAACGTGCCCTTACCTGCAACTGCCTGAACAGTTGCAGGTAGATGCGGCCCGCACATCGCAGCCAGCGGTGGACGAGGAACGCGACTCGGCTCAAGGCCGAGAAGTTGGCATTCCTGAACGGAGCTCGTCGAACGTCGGGAACTTCGTCGCGATGTCGCTTCCGGTGAAGTTCCCGATCCAGCCGTCGTCGTCGTGGAAGAACCTGACCGAGACGTAATCCGGGGTCGTGCCCATGTCGAACCAGTGCGTCGTGTTCGCCGGAACGCTCAGCAGGTCGCCGGCCGTGCAGAACACCGCGTAGACCTTGTCACCGATGTGCAGGTAGAAAACCCCTGCGCCACGGGCGAAGTAGCGGTCCTCGTCGTCGTCGTGGGTGTGCTCGGCGAGGAACTTGTTCCGGAACTCGACGGCCTTCGCGCGGTACTCGTCGGTGTCGGCCGGGGTCATCTCCATCGCGTCGACGTAGCCGTAGCCCTCCGTCTCGCTGACGCGGGCGATGTCCTTCTCGAAGATCTCCAGGGCGTTCTCGGCGGTGACACCGTCCACAACGGACCAGCGACTGAAGCGCACGCCGTGCTCCTTGAGCGCGGTGGCGATCTCCTCGGCGTCGGTGGTGCGCAGGACGGTCTCCTCGGGGCCGGTTTCCGGCCACACGGTCAACAGCGTCATGAGTGCCTCCCCGTAAAGATGTCTCGCGTCTCCACCTTGAAGCGCAGCAACCACTCCAGGCATTCCAGGCGGTGCCGTGCCTGCATGAGGTCCTCGCCCCACACGTACACGCCGTGACGTGCGACGAGCAGCGCCGGGACCTTCGGGTCGAAGCCCTTCTCGAAGGCGTCGCCCAGTTCGAGCATGTCCTGGGAGTTCTTCACGACCGGGATGACGACCTCTTCGTGGTCGTAGCGGCCGAAACCCTTGAGCATCTCGAGGTCTCGCAGCACCACGCCGTCTGGCCAGTGTTCCGCCGCGACAACGGCTGCCAGCGCGTGGACGTGCACGACGGCGCCCGCTCCGGCGACGTGAGCGATCCGCGCGTGCAGGCCCGCCTCGGCGCTCGGGACCTTCGGCGAGTCCACCGCGTTGCCGTCGACGTCGATGACCACGCTGTCGTCCGCGGTGATCTCGCCCTTGTCGACGCCGCTGACCGTGACCGCGAGCCGGAGCGGGTCACGTTGCAGGACAACGGAGAGATTCCCCGAAGTGCCGCGCATCCAGCCCATCTGGGCGTACCGGACGCACTCGCGGGCGAGTTCCGCCGTCACGACAGCTCCCAGACCGTGGGGTGCGGGGTGAAGTCGGCGTTGCCGTACGGCTCACCCGCGCGGGCGACGCCGACCGTCTTCCAGCCCGCCTCCTGCGCGGCGTGCAGCTCGGCCGGAACGTCGCTGTAGAAGGTGATGTCGTCGCTCTGGAGCGTCTCCGCGATCTTTTGGTACGACGCGGCTTCGCGCTTCGGGCCGGCGTTGACCGTGTCGAAGTGGTGCTCCAGCAACGGGGTCAGGTCGCCGTCGGTGGTGTGCTGGAAGAACGCGACCTGGCCCGCGACCGAGCCGCTCGAGAAGATCGCGAGCTTCACGCCGTCGTCGTGCCACTTGCGGATCGCGGGGACGACGTCCGGGAAGAACTCCGCCACCAGGTCGCCCTGTGCGTAGCCCTGCTGCCAGATGAGGCCCTGCAACGTCTTGAGCGGCGTGACCTTCTGGTCGGCGTCCATCCAGTCGTGCAGTGCTTTGACAACGTCGTCGTGGCCCGCGAGCTCCTTGATCTGCTGCACGGCATCGGCGACCACCGGGTCGTCACCGTGCTGCTCGATCCACGGCCCGAGCCGGGGGCGGGCGTAGTCGTAGAGGACGACCAGCACCTGGTCCGTCGCGCTCAGCGTGCCCTCGATGTCGAGCACGACCCACTTGCTCACCGCTGTTCTCCCTCGTAGTACTCGTCGAGCGCACCGGCGTCGTAGACACCCCGGTCCGTCACCACGGTCGTGACGAAGCGCGGCGGTGTCACGTCGAACGCCGGGTAGTGCCCTTTCACCCTCGGCGTGGCACTGGGCCTGCCGAGGACCTGCAACACTTCCGAGCCGTCGCGGTACTCGATTTCGACGTGCTCCGTCGTCGGCGCCAGCAGATCGGGTGCCTGCACTTGGGCGTGGAACGGTACTCCGAACGCGTGCGCCGCCACGGCCAGCCCCAGTGTGCCGACCTTGTTGACGACGTGCCCGTCCATGGTGACGCGATCGGCCGCCGTGACCAATGCGTCGACCTGTCCGCTTTGCAGAACGGCGGCGCCCATGCCGTCCGTGATGAGCGTGGTGTCGACGCCCATCTCGATCAACGTCTCCGCGGTGAGCCGGGCTCCCTGCAGGTACGGCCTGGTCTCGGTGCAGAAGAAGCTGAGCCGTTTGCCTTGCGCCTGCGCGGCTTTGACCGTTTCGGTGAGGTACAGGTCGGCCCAGCAGTGGGTCATGACCGTGGCGTCGGCGGGCAGCAGGTTCGCGGTGTGCTCGCCCAGCGCCTGGCTCTTGGCGCGGTACCGGCGGTCGCCTTCCTCCGCGCCGCCCAACGCGTGCGTGATGTCCTGGGCGGCGTCCACGTGTTCGAGGACGATCTTGGTCGCCTTGCGCAGGGCGTTGTTGGTGCGCCTGGTGTTCTCGAGCATCCGGGCGGTGTCCGCGAGCTGCGCGCGGGCGTGCTCGAACGGCAGGCCTTCGAGGGTGCGTGCCTTGAGCACCATGGCGAACAGCACCGCGAAGTACGGGCCGGAGGACTGGGTGACCATGTCCTCGATGGCCCGTGCGACATCCTCGGCCGTGCGGCAGAGCACCCAGTTCCGTTCGAACGGGAACTGCCGCCGGTCGAGGATCAGGACGCCGTCGTCGGTGAGCTTCACCGAGTCGGCGAGGACCGGCTGCATCAGCTGTACCCGGTGTGCGCGGGGCGCGCGCCGGTGAGGAAGTGCTCGCCGACCTCGCGTGCCTTGTAGACGACGGGGTCGTGCAGCGTGAGCGTGCGGGCGTTGCGCCAGAAGCGGTCCACGCCGTACTTGGCCGCCGTGCCGCGCGCGCCGACCTGCTCGAAGATGCGGCTGGTGACCTCGTTGACGAGCTTGGTGCTGACGACCTTGGCCTCGGAGATCGTGACCGCGACCTCGCCGCGCTTGGCGGGGGTCAGGTGCCTGCCGAGTTCGGACGCCTCCCAGAGCTGCCGCGCGGCCTCGTCGGCGAGCAGCCCCGCGGCCCTGGTCTGCGACACCATCTCGCCGTAGGCCGCGACGACGTACGGGTCCTCGGTGGCCGCCTCGACGCCGCTGACGAACCACGGGCGGGTCTTGGTGCGGGTGTAGTCGGCGGCCTCGTGCAGGGCGCCTTCCGCGATGGCCACGTAGAGCTGGGCCAGCACGAGCTGGAAGCCGATCGCGGCGAGGCTGATGCGCGGGTCCTCGTTGGCCGGCTGGACGCCGAGGACCTCGGAGACCGCGACGTTCTCGAAGGTCACACCACCGGACGCGGTGAGGCGCTGGCCGATGTTGTCCCAATCGTCCAAGTAGGTGATTCCGTCGGCTTTTCCGTCGAGCAGGAACGTGAGTTTCTCGCCGTTGTCCGTGCGGGTCGCACTGACCACGAGGCGGTCGGCGACGGCGGCTCCGGTGGCGAAGGTCTTGCGACCGTTGAGGACGAAACCATCTGCGGCGGGGCTGAGTTCGAGCGCCGCGTCGAGCGGGTTGCTGACGCCGGCCCAGAACTGGTCCGGCCGGACGCTGAACGGCGCGTCGAACAGCCCGCTGCGCCAGATCTGCAGGTAGTGGTACCCGAGGAGGTGTCCGGCGTTGGCGTCGGCGGCCCCGATGATCCGGCCGATCCGCTGCTGCTGAGTCCAGTCGCCGACGTTCAGCAAGCCGCTCTGCCGGAGCAGTTCCACCTCTTTGGTGGGTGGCTGGTTCGCCCGGTCCCTGTCCGCCGCGTCGGACCTGAGCGTCGCCGCAACCTCGTGCGCGACGTCCAGCCAGTTCGTCATTCCTGCTCCTCTCGGGGTACCACGTTCAACTTACTTCGTCACACCACCGGGCTAACCACGATGTGAGAGAGACCGTCGACTGGCAGACTGCCCGCGCACCTCGCTTTGGCGAGGGACCAACATCTAGGGAGCATTCGGTATGGCGCAGGGCACCGTGAAGTGGTTCAACGGCGAGAAGGGCTTCGGATTCATCGCGCAGGACGGCGGCGGTCCGGACGTGTTCGTGCACTACTCGCAGATCTCCGGCTCGGGCTTCAAGTCGCTGGAAGAGCAGCAGCGCGTGGAGTTCGAGATCGGCCAGGGTCAGAAGGGGCCGCAGGCGCAGGACGTCCGCGCCATCTGATTCAGCTCTTGGGGCCCGCTCGGCTTTCGTGCCGGGCGGGCTTCTTTTGTACCCGGACGGTTTTCGGGAGTGTCAGACCCCTCTGTCATCGTGGACACATCAGCTCGTTTGGAGAGCCACGACGACCGAAAGGCCTGGTACCGCCCATGTGTTCCGTTGCTTCACGCTGCCCTGAACGCCGCGATCGCCTGCCGCGCGAGCAGGCCGCGCGGTGACGGCGCGGCAGTGCGTCCGGCAGCGCAGGGACGGCCGCCGCTGCGAGGCCCGCGCGGCGGACTGGGGCGCACCTGACCCCGCCGATCCCACCGCGGACCCGATGGCGTGCTGGGCCCACCTGACCCCGGCCGAACGCACGACCTGCCGTGCGAACCGCGAACGGCGGGACCGGGCGGCGTCTGCGCTCCCCCGACGCGGGGCCGCGCTCTTCCCCTGGCGCCCCAGCCGCTCCGCGCCCAGGACCACCACCTCGCACAGCCTGCGGAAGTCCCTCAACAAGGCGGCTTTCCTGCTGGCGACGGAGACCGGCCGCTATCCCGGCGCGGTCAACAGCGAACTGAACGGCGTCATGGGCGTCGACCGCCGGGCCGAGGCGAGCAAGGACCAACTGCGCGAGGGCCTGAGACACGTCGGCGATCAGCTGCGCGCACTGGGCAAATCCCGCACCACCCCGCGCGACGCCGGCACGACGTTCAGCGGCGAACCGCCGTTCTGAAACGACACAGGCGCCGCGGCCCGTCGGCCACGACGCCTGCCTTGCCGCCGCGGGATGTCGACGACGCGCGCTCACGGGAAGCACCCGGAGCAAGTGGCAACCGAGGGAGTCGAACCCTGCGCGGCTTGTGAAGGCGGCGCCCGAGTACCGGCCCTAACCCTTCGGCTGGGCGACGGCTGCCGTGGAGTTGTCCTGCGACGTGCTGGTGGCGGTTCCCGCCTGGTGTCCCTGCCCGTTAAGAGCGATTCACGATGCTGGGGATACCCACAGTGTTAAACGTCCACACCCTTGAAAGCGTTTCATGTTTCACCCCGATGGATGACTCTGGTCACCATGCGATACCTCCCTGCCATCGCAGCCCTGCTGCTACTTCCCCTGGTGCCCGCCACCGCCGACGCGGCTCCCGCGGGCACGTTCTACGTCACCAGTGTCAGGACCGGACTCAACGTCGCCCAGAGCGGCAGTGGACTGGCGCTGCACCGCCCCAAAGGCAACGAGGACCGCCAGCAGTGGCGGCTGAGCGACGGGAGGTTCGAGAACACCGACTCGCCGGGTCAGTGCATCACCCGTCAGCTCACCATGGGTTCGTGTTCACAAGGGGATACGGTTCACGAGCCCCGTCAGTTCGGTGATCAATGGGAATTCTTCAGCCTGAATGGCGAGTCGCGCTGGTACCTGACGCCGGTCAGCGGTCAGACCGAGGCGATGCCGGCGGATCCGCGGCTCGACCAGATGACGTTCCTGACCGCCCACAACGCCTATGCGAACGGGGTGGACGGCGGGTTCGCGCCGCCGTTCATCGACCTCGCCAAGAACCAGACGCGCGGCATCGTGCAGCAGCTGAGTGACGGCGTCCGGGGCTTCATGCTGGACATTCACCAGACCTCGGACGGCGCGATCCTGTGCCACAACAGCTGCACGCTCGTGAGCAAGCCGGTCGCGCTCAACGTCGACGTCCAGCGGATCGTGGACTTCCTGCGCAACAACCGCGGCGAGATCATCACGGTCTTCCTGGAGGACTACGTCGACGCGAACACGTTGCGCGCCGAACTGCGCAAGGTGCAGGGGCTGAACGACGTCCTGTACCGGGCGGAAGGCGTGCAGCAGAACGGGTGGCCCACGCGCAGTCAGCTGCAGGCGAGCAACAAGCGGCTGATCATCTTCACCGACCACGGCAAGGACGGGCGTGAGGACTCGGGCGTGCTCTACCAGAAGGACTGGACGGTCGAGAACTACTGGTCGATGGGTTCGGGCCTGGGCAGTTCCGACTGGTCCTGTTACAGCCGATGGGATGAAAAACCGCTCACCGCGACGGGCAGCTTCCAGCCTTTGTTCGTGATGAACCACTTCCGGGACGTTCCGTTCACGAGCACGGCCACGACGGACAACGGCAAGCTCGCGAACCGCGCGCAGCAGTTCTGCCAGCCCGCGGCGCGCAAGAAGCCGAACTTCCTGGCAGTCGATCTTTATCACCTGGGCAATGCCCAGGCGGCGGTGAGCCTGCTCAACTCATACGTATATAGGCCGTAGCCCAGATTGTGGGAGTTGTACGCTCCGCGCATGGCCTCGATCCTGTTCACGCGCGGAGCGCCCTCTCTCGACATCATCGACCAGGAAGGCCTGCGCGAAGCAGCGCAGAAAGCCTTCACGGACGACCCCGGCGGCACCTTCGCGTACGGCACGAGCGTCGGCTACGTGCCTTTGCGCACCTGGCTCGCGGAGCAGCACGGCGTCGCGCCGGAGCAGGTGCTCGTCACCAACGGCTCGATGCAGGCCGACGCGTTCCTGTTCGAACTGCTCGTCCAGCAGGGCGACGACGTCGTGGTCGAGGCTCCGACCTACGACCGCACGCTGCTGAACCTGCGCCAGCGCGGCGCCAAGATCCACGCGATCGAGCTGGAGACCGACGGCATCAACGTCGACGCGCTCGAGAAGCTGCTGGAGAGCGGTGTGCGCCCCAAGCTCGCGCACATCATCCCGAACTTCCACAACCCCGCCGGCTACACGCTGTCCGAGGCGAAGCGCGCGCGTCTGCTCGACCTCGCGGCCAAGTACGACTTCGTGCTGTTCGAGGACGACCCGTACGTCAAGGTGCGGTTCGAGGGCGAGCCGCTGCCGACGATGCTCTCGCAGGACAAGAACGAGAAGGTCGTCTACGCGTCGTCGTTCTCGAAGACCATGGCGCCCGGCATCCGTTGCGGTTACCTGGTGGGCCCGAAGGCCGTCATCAAGGCCGTGCAGGACATCGCCACCACCACGTACATCTCGCCGAACATGGTGGCGCAGTCGATCGTGAACTCGTACTGCCGCTCCGGTCGTCTCGACGAGTCGGTCGTGAACGTCCGCACGGCGCTGCGCGCCCGCAGGGACGCTCTCGTCGCCGCGCTGCAGCGCGAGCTGCCGGAGGCCATCTTCACCGCGCCGCAGGGCGGCTACTTCATGTGGGTCGAGCTGCCGGGCGTGTCGATCGACAAGCTGGTGCCCGTCGCCAAGGAGCACGGCGTCGAGTTCGTGAAGGGCTCGGACTTCCTGCTCGAGGGCGGCGACAACGCCCTCCGCCTCGCGTTCTCGGGCGTCACGCCGGAGCAGATCGACGAGGGCATCACCCGCCTCGGCGCGGCCGTCCGCGCACTCTAAAGCACCAAAAAGTGTCAGTTACTGCCAGAACTTCTGGCAGTAACTGACACTTCGCGCTACCGTGGCGACGTGGACACCTTGACCACGCGCGCCGCGAAGGACCTGCGCACCCGCCTCGCGATCCAGGAGGCGGCCATCGCCCTGTGCCTCGACCAGGGCTTCGCCGCCACGTCGACCAAGGCGATCGCCGACCGCGCGGGCGTCTCCGAACGCACGCTGTTCCGCACGTTCGGCACCAAGGCCGCGATCTTCTGGTACGACGCGTTCCTCAGCCGGGTCGTCCGCGCCCTCACCCCGGACCCGGATCCCGTTGCCGCACTGAGCAAAGCCGTGCGCACGGCCATCGACACGATCACCCCCGAGCAGTGGGCGCTGGAACTCGGCCGCCGCGCGGTGATCGTCAGGGAACCGGACCTCATCGCGACCGGCACGCAGGAGCTCAACACGGGCGCCGCGCAGATCGCGACGATCCTGACTCCCCCGCTCGCCTCCCCCGACCAGGCCTTCGACCTGGTGCTCTTCGCCCGGTTCGCGGTGGCGGGCATGGGCGCGGTCCCGATCCACGCCGGCACCACGCCCGCCGAATGGGGCGCGGAACTGGAACGGGTCGCGCACAAGGCTGCGCACGGCGCGTTGGAGCGGTCATGAAGCTGCCGAACCTCATCACCGACCCGAACACGCTGGCCGGCCTCAGTCACGACGAGGCCGAGTGGGCACCGGCGGGCACGCCGTACGCGGCGCTGCGGCCACAGTCCACAGAGGACGTACAGCAGGCCGTGAAAGCGTGCGCCGAGCACAACGTCCCGATCGTGCCGCGAGGTGCGGGCACGGGTCTGTCCGGCGGCGCCAACGCGACGGACGGCTGCCTGGTCCTCGACCTGAGCCGGATGGACCGGATCCTCGAGATCGACCGGGACAACCTGCTCGCCGTGGTGCAGCCGGGCGTCGTCAACGACGACCTCAAGAAAGCCGTTGCCGCGCAAGGGCTCTGGTACCCACCGGACCCGGCCAGCTCGCCGTGGTCGACGATCGGCGGCAACGTCGCCACGAACGCGGGCGGCCTGTGCTGTCTGAAGTACGGCGTGACGCGCGACTACGTGCTCGGCCTGGAAGCCGTGCTGGGTGGCCCCGTCGACTACGGCACCGCGGTGCGCCTGGGCAGGCGCACGACCAAGGGCGTCGCCGGCTACGACCTGACCAGCCTGCTCGTCGGTTCCGAGGGCACGCTCGGCGTCGTCACCGAGATCACCGTCCGCCTGCGCCCGGCCCCGCGTCCCGCCGGCACCGTCGTCGGCGCGTTCGACAGCCTCGTCGCCGCAGGTCAGGCCGTTGCGCTGAGCACGAGCCGAGGCTTGCAACCCGCCGCGCTGGAACTGATCGACCGCGCGTGCCTGCAGGCCGTCGAGGACTGGAAGCACCTCGGCATCGAGCCGGACACCGAGGCCATGCTGCTGGCCCGCGCCGAGACGCCCGACGACGCCGACGGCCTGGTCGCGGCCTTCACCGACGCGGGCGCCGTCTGGACGGAGCGGTCCACCGACTCGACCGAGGCCGAAGCCCTCTTCGCCGCCCGCCGCCTCACCTACCCGGCGCTCGAACGTCTGGGCCCGCTGCTCACCGAGGACGTCTGCGTGCCCCGGTCCGCGGTCCCCGCGATGCTCGCGCACATCGAGGAGATCGGCGCGCGCCACCAGGTCCGGATCGCGACCATCGCCCACGCCGGCGACGGCAACCTGCACCCGTTGCTGATCACCCCGCCCGGCGACGACAACGCCAGGATCGCGGCGCAGGCGGCGTTCGAGGACATCATCGACCAGGCGCTGGCGCTCGGCGGCACCGTCACCGGCGAGCACGGCGTCGGCCTGCTCAAGCGCGACGGCATGATCCGCGAACTCGGCCCCGGCGCCCACGCCGTGCAGCAGGCGATCAAGCACACGCTCGACCCGCTGAACCTCTTCAACCCCGGCAAGGCCTAAGGAGTCCGCATGTTCGTTCCGGTAGACGGTGGCGACCTGGCCGTCGAGATCCACGACGGCGACACTCCGCCCGTGCTGGCCATTCACGGCGTCAGCGGCAGCCGTGAGCTGTGGAACTGGGTGGCCGCACACCGCTTCTCCCTCATCGCCCCGGACCTGCGCGGTCGCGGCGACAGCTTCGAGGTCCCCGGCGCGGGCATCGGGCAGCACGCCGACGACATGGTCCGCGTGCTCGACGCCCTCGACCTCCAGGCCGTGACGGTGTGCGGCATGTCGATGGGCGCGTACGTGGCCGTCGACCTGGCCGTGCGCCACCCGGACCGCGTGCGCTCGCTCGTGCTCGTGGACGGCGGCTTCCCCATGCCCGCCCACGCCCAGATGACCGAGGAACTGCTCTCGGCCGCGTTCGCCCCACAGGTGGCCGCGCGCGAACGCACCTGGACCGTCGACGAGTACCTCGCCGTCCAGGCCGCGGCGAACCCGCTGATCGACGCCACCGACCCGTTGGTCCGCGACTACTTCGCCCACGACCTGACCGCCGACGGCCACCTGCGGCTCCCGGCCGACACGCTGATCGCCGACGCCACCGACGTCATCTTCGGCAAGTCGCGCTGGCGGGAACTGACCGTGCCCACCTGGTTCCTGCACGCCGAGTGGAGCACCGGCCCGGACAGCCCGCCGGCCTACTCCGTCGAGCAGGCGCAGGAGTTCCGCGCGGCCCTGCCCGTGCTGCGCGAACCCGTGCTGATCAACGAGGTCGACCACGGCGGCACCGTGATGACCCGCGCGGGCGCCGCCGTCACCGCAGAGGTCCTCGCCGAAACCCTGAAGTAGTCCACCTCTGAGCCCTGCACCACACCTCTTGGATCCGAACGCGCCTCCGAGTTAGTGTGTACACCAATGATTAGTACACCAAGTATTCCGGAGAACCCGCTCGAACTGGAGCGGCAGGTCTGCTTCGCGCTGGCCGTGGCCAGCCGGACGGTGATCGCGGTCTACCGCCCGATCCTGGAGCCGCTGAACCTCACGCATCCCCAGTACCTGGTGATGCTGGCGCTCTGGGAACGGTCGCCGCGCACCGTCAAGGACCTGAGCAACGTCCTGCAACTCGACCCCGGCACCCTCAGCCCGCTGCTCAAGCGGCTGGAGGCGGTCGGGTACGTCGAGCGGCAGCGGGACAAGGCGGACGAACGCGCGCTCGCGCTCACCCTGACCGAGGCCGGGCAGGAACTCCGCAAGGAAGCGCTGAAGATTCCCTTCAAGGTCGTGGAGCAGCTCGACATGACGTTCGAAGAGCTCGCGCAGCTGAACCAGGTGCTGCACAAGGTGATCGCCAAGGCCGTCCGATGAACCCCGCGCTGAAGCTCTGGTACTACGCGGGCGGCAGGCTCCCGCAGAAGTACCGGGAGTTCGTCTTCGAGGACGTGACCGGTCCGAAGTGGTTGATGCGCTTCACGGTGCGCAGTCTCGTGCAGGTCACGCCGCTGACGACGGCCATCACGCTGGCACTGGTCTTCGGACTCGGCTCGGCGTGGCCACTCGCAATTGCGTGCGGAGCGCTCGGTTTCGTTGTAGGACTGTACTTCGCGCTCTCCTACGCACCCGAAAGTGTGGACTACCGGCTCACGAAGTACGGGTATCCACGAGGGGCGGCGACTCAGGGTCGCCGGGATCGAAACGCCGTGCGGGACCGCGAGCGACAAGCTCAGTACGACGCGGTCTGGCGGCGATCCGAAGGGTAGAGACCTATGGCCTTGCTGAACGATCAGTTCGAGTTCACGAGGCCGCAGGCGCTCACCCTCACGGCAGGGTTGCTGCAGCTCGCGTTCGGATGGTTCGACGTGTTCGGATTGGACCCGAACTACCACGTGATCCAGATCGGCGTCGGGGCGCTGGGCGTCGCGATGGCGTGGCGGCTCGACCTCGCGCGGATGTACGGGATTCTTCTGCTGTTGTCGTTCGGGATGCTGGCTTTCTCGCTCAACGACGTGACGACCGAAAGTTTTCTCGAGGTGCGGACGGCCCTGATCGGGCTTCTGATCACGCTGGCCAGGCCGGCGAAAGCAGGCCCTCGGCAGAGCCCGCGGTGACGGAGAGCAACGGCGTCAACGCCGCGTAACCGTCGGCCAGGAACGCGACCTCGGTGCCGGGAACGGGTTCGAGTCCGGTCTTGGCGCCCCGCACCTTCAGTTCGTCGCCGTTCATCTCGAACTGCACCTCGTAGGGACTCGACGGCGCGATGCTCGCCCACTCGATGCCCCGCACCGCGGCGGTGTTCGGCACGTTGAGGTTGAGCACGGTCGCGGCCGGCATCTCCGCGAGCATCGGCAACACCGCCCGTGCGACGTCGGTCGCCGTGTCCCACAGCGGTGTCGTACCGTCCCACGCCACGTCCAGCGACACCGCCATCGCCGAGACCCCGCGGACGCCCGCGGCGAGTGCGGCGCCGACCGTGCCGGAGTGCAGGATCCCGGTGCTGGTGTTCGCACCGAGGTTCACGCCGGACAGCACCAGGTCAGGCCGTTCGCCGAAGCCGCCCTGGCAGGCGACGAACGAGATCAGCGCGGGGTGCCCGGCGACGGCCAGCGCCTCGAACCCCTCCGTCTGCCGGCGTTCGATCGCGATCCTGCCCCTGCCGGAGTGCGAGGCGACGCTGGTGCCGGTTCCGCTCGCCTCCTGCGCGGGTGCCGCGACCAGCACGTCCCAGCCGAGCGACGAGGCCGCGCGGGCCAGTGCGTAGAGCCCCGGCGAGTCGATGCCGTCGTCGTTGGTGACCAGAACGCGCATCAGGACCCCCGTGGAACGTCGTGAGGGCCGCGGGAAGAGTCCCGCGGCCCTCACAACTCAATCAGCAGACGCCCGCGTCGCGCCAGACTCCCCACTGGCCGGTGGTGCCTGGTTCCTCACCCCGCGTCCACCACTGCGCGTTCCACTTGCGGCCGTTGTGCGAGACCACGTCGCCGCCGACGTAGACCTTGTCGCGCTCCCACGCCGGCTGCGTGCACGGGCCGGGACCGGGGCCGCCGGTGTCCCACGGCACCTGGGTGGACTTGTAGAAGTTGATGCCCATGGTCGTCCAGCGCGGGCCCTGGTTGCCCAGGCGAACTTTGAACTGGTCCCAGTTGTGCGTCGACCACGGCGACCAGGCCAGTTCAGCGATCGCGCCGAGCCTCGGGAACGCCATGAACTCGATGTCGCGCCCGGTCACCAGCGTCTCGCTCCACAGTGGAGCCTCGACGCCGCGGACCGCGGACTCCGGCACACCGCTCAGGTGCGTGCCGGGGTTCCAGTCGTACGCGGTCTGGACCTCGATCAGACCGGCCCACGACAGACCCAAAGGCGTGCTGGAGTTGTACTTCATGTCCAGGTACGCCTTGTTCGCGGGCGACATGATGACCTTGTGGCCGCGTGCCGCCGCTGCCTGCACCACGGCGTTGGACGTGGTGGTGCCCCAGTACTGCGGGATGGCGGTGGTGTCGGTCGTGGTCTTCACGAACTCGTGCCAGCCGAGCGCGGTCTTGCCGTACTTCTTGACGATCGGCAGGGTGCGGTTCATGAACGTCTGGTAGTCGGCGTCCGGCGTCGAGTGCGCCTCGTCGCCGCCGATGTGGAAGTACGGGCCGGGCGTGAGCGCCGCGATCTCGCGGATCACGTCGTCCAGGAACTGGTAGGTGATCTCCTTGCTCACGCACAACGAGGAGTAGCCGACCTCGATGTCTGTGCGCAGCGGCGGAGCCTGGCCGTTGCAGTTGAGCTCCGCGTAGGAGGCCAGTGCCGCGTTGGTGTGGCCGGGCAGGTCGATCTCGGGGATCACCGTGATCTTGCGCGAGGCCGCGTACTGCACGATCTCGCTGTACTGCGCCTTGGTGTAGTAACCGCCGGGGCCGCCGCCGACCTGCGTGCTGCCGCCGTACGTCGCGAGCCGCGGCCAGCTGTCGATCACGATCCGCCAGCCCTGGTCGTCGCTCAGGTGCAGGTGGAAGTAATTGATCTTGTAGAGAGCCAGCTGGTCGATGTAGCGCTTGACCGTCGAGACCGGGTGGAAGTGACGGGCCACGTCGAGCATCGCGCCGCGGTAGGAGAACCGCGGGTAGTCGACGATCAACGCGCCCGGCACGGTCCACGGACCGGCCTGCGCGGTCGTGCTCTCGACCTTGGCGGGCAACAGCTGCCGCAACGTCTGTACGCCCGTGAACAATCCTTCGGACGTGTTGGCGCGCAACACGATGCTGTTCGCGGCGACGTCGAGCTGGTAGCCCTGGTCGCCGACCGTGCCGGGTGCGCCCGAGAGCAGGAGCGAGATGCCGTCCGCCGGCGTCCCCGTCGTGTCGGACACCGGCAGGGCGTAGCCGGTCGAGGGCCGCAGGACTCCGGCGAGGAAGGTGCCGACGTCGCGTGCGGCCGGGGCCGTGTAGATCTTCGTGGCTGCCGTCAGGGTGTGCGTGACACCGCTCCTGGCCTGCACCGACACCGGGACCGGCACCAGGCTCTGCAGTGGTTCCGCGGCTTGCGACTGCGCGCTGACGGACAACGCTGCCGTGACAGCGATGACCGCGGCGAGAACGCGAGTTCTCACGACTCCTCCTCACGAGTCGGGGGCGGCGACCCTGCCTCCAGCCTGCTCAAACATCCCTTTTGTCGTCAATGGTCTGAGCCAATTCTTTGCTCGTGACTTGGTCAGTAGGCCGGAAGGGTGAGGCTGTTGACGACCTCCGCGAACTCGTCGGTGGGCGCGCCGCCGTTGGCCTGGTTCTTCAGCGCCATGTCCTGGTTGGCGACCACGTACGGCCGCAGGATCTCCTCGTAGCGCTGGAAGGCGGTCGACGGGTCCTTGGCGAGTTCGCCGGCGAGCACGTACGCGCCGACCAGGGCCATGCTGGTGCCCTGCCCGGACAACGGCGAACCGCAGTAGCCGGCGTCGCCGAGCAGCACGACGTTGCCGCGCGACCAGGAGTCCATCCGGATCTGGCTCATCGAGTCGAAGTGGAAGTCCGGCGCCTCCCACATGTGCTTGAGCGCGGTCGGCCAGGCCCAGCCGGCGTCGGCGAACTTCTCGGCGATCAGGGCGCGCTGGGCGTCGACGTCGCGGTAGTCGAACTCGGTCACACCGTTGAAACCCATGTAGACACGGCATTCCGCGTTGGCACGGGCGCTCATGATGCCGCCGCCGACGACCTCGCCCTGCTGGAACGTCTGCCAGTGGTCGAGGCCGAGGAAGTTCGGCGCGGTGAAGACGGCGAGGTTCATGCCGAGGTGCGTGATGAAGTCCGACTCGGGGCCGAACGCGAGCTTGCGGACGTTGGAGTGCAGGCCGTCGGCGCCGACGATGACGTCGAAGTCGCGCGGTGCCGCCTTTTCGAACGTGACGCGGGTGCCGTCGATCGCGGTGATCGTGTCGTCGAACAGGTACTCGACGCCGTCCACCGCGTCGAAGATCATCCGGGCGAGGTCGTCGCGCAGCAGTTCGACGTCGGGGCTCGACAGGTCGCCGCCGCTCAGGGTGTGCGTGGTCGAGCGGTACAGCTCGTTGCCGTCGGCGTCGACCACGTTCATGCCGCGCATGTTGGTGCTGAACGACTTCAGCTGGTCGCCGAGGCCCATGCGCTCGATGACCTCCAGGGCCGGGCCGCGCACGTCGATGGCCTGGCCGCCGGGCCGCATGCCGCGGGCCCGCTCCACGACCGTGACGTCGAAACCGTGGTGGCGCAACCAGTAGGCGAGTGCGGGTCCGCCGATGCTGGCGCCGGAGATCAGGACGTTCTTCATGGTGTTGCCCCCTGTGAGTCGGTGTTGCTCACAAGGTGCGGGCAGGCGCTGACCGTCCACTGACCATCGGCGGTCAGCGCCTGACAGCGGCTTACCGGACGAGGAGCCGGGCGGCCGACGTGCCGATGCCCGACGCGCCCTGGTGGAACACCACCGGGATCTCGCCGGCCTCGTCGTAGCGGCTGGTCTCCTCGTGCCAGTGGATGATCCCGACGATCCAGTCCTTCAGCTCGTCGGCGTACCGGGTCAGCCCTTCGCGCGCGCCGGCGTCGAGGGAGAGGTCGTCGAACATCTTCGGCATGTCGGTGTCGACGGACCTGACGAACTGGTCGAGGCGGGCGTCCATCAACGCGTAGGTGATCTCGAAAGCACGTTCCTGGGACACCCCGAGGAAGTTCTCGACGACGCGGACCATGTTGTGCACTTCGCCCTCGTGCTGAATCTCCTTCAAGTACGAGAAGACGTCGTTGAGCATCGTGCAGTAATCCATGGCCGACCGTTCCATGGTCTGCACGACCCGCGTTCCCCACAGCTCCGCCGGAACGGTCGCGGAATGCGAGAAGCGCGACAGCGACGTCGTCAGCTCGGAACCGAACGTGCTGCGCCGCATTTCCACGTAGTCGACGGGGTCGGGGATGCGGTTGAAGTGCATGTTGATCACTTCCCACACCCACGCGTCGAGCATCGCGTCGATGGTCTCGCGGAACGTGGCGCGGAACGCCGGGGTCATGGGGCCCGCGGTCCGCTGCCACAGGTTCGCGAGCGAGACCTCCATCGCGTTGGCCGGGACGACGGTCTGGACGAGGTCCAGCGGCATGCTCGCCTTGAGCCGGGCCGTCTGCGTCTTCAGCCCGAGCAGGTTGCGGGTCTGGCCGAACCAGAGCGGGTAGGCGTCGTCGGCGTACGTGCCCCAGGTGAGCCAGCAGCCCGACAGGAACAGCTCCTGCGGCGTCGCGTCCGGGTCGATGCCCGCCGAGCACAGCGGGAAGTCGAACCCGCGGATCTTCCCCTCGTCCCAGATGCCCTCGCCGGTCATGCCGTGCTCGACGGCCCACGCGACGACGTCGTCCCTGGCCTGGTCGAGGTGCGGCGACAGGGTCAGCGTGTAAGGCGTCCTGAACTCGGGCAGCGTGTACGGCTCGACGACCTTCGGCGTGCTGCTGAACTGCTTGAGCCGTTGCGGCATGGTCTTGGCGTACGAGCCGAGGATGTTCGCCGCGGACATGCCGAACGGTGTTGCCTCGGGAGCGAGCCCCATGTTCATGTACCGCGACGACCGCAGGTGCCACTCGTGGCCGCCCGCCTGCCAGTCCTGCAGGCCCTTCACGTAGCCCAGGACGGCCGCGCGGCCGATGGGGTCGATGGCGTGCTCGTCCAGCAGGATCGGCACCTCCGTGAGCGCCGTGTGCTCGAACTGGTGCAGCCGGGACGTCAGCAGGTCGTTGACGGCCTCCGCGGCGTCCTGGGTCGGCAGGTCGAGGAACTTCTCGAACACCAGCACGCCGTTGGACAGCTCGCCCTCGTCGAGCACCTCGCGCTCGTAGGAGAACAGGTCGTTGCGCAGGTGCACGGCGTCGCTGAACGTGTCCCGGAGGACCCCGATGGGCCTGGACAGGGCGATGGACGCCGGCACCTCGAGGCCGACCGCGTGCTCGACCAGGTTCGCGCTCCACGGCGCTCCGCCGACCTTGCGGCGCATCTCGATGTACTCGATGGGGTTGCTGAGCCGCTTCGCACTGATGTTGTGCAGCTCCCACATCGACTCGTCGAGCAGGTGCTTGGTGTTGGCGGCGAACCGCTCGCGCCAGTCGAGCGAGTGCTTGCCGACCGTGCGGCGCCAGAGGTCCGCGAGGCCCTTCTCGACGGGGTTGGTCGGCGTCTCGGTGATCACGCCGTTGACCGGCATGAACAACGGCAGCCGGTCGAGGTAGGCCTGCGCGCCCTTGATGTCCGGGTTGCGCTTGTAGAGCTCGACGAAGTGGTCGTCGAAGTAGAAGACCCACACGTACCAGTCGGTGACGAGGTCGAGCGTCTCACCGTCGCAGTCGGGGTGGGTGTACGCGCAGAGCAACGCGTAGTCGTGCGACTCGAGGTCGTCGTCGGTCCAGATCACCGTCCCGTGCTGGGGCACGTCGATCATGTCCATCTCGTGCGCCCAGGCCCGTGTGTGGACGCGGGCGCGTTCGAGGTTCGGGTTCAGCCTGGCCGGATGGGGCGTGTAGAACTCCGGCAGCTGGAACGGCTGCATGTGGTGTGAACCTCCGCGCGGTGGACGTGTCGCGTTGCACGCAACCAGCCCTCCGCGCGAGGACGCCAGATGGTGAAACGTTGATCCACACGTTCGTAGATCGACGTCGCCCGTTCAGCCCAGTCGATTCCGACCGGCGAACACTCAGCGCACCAGTGACTGGGCGCTCAGCTTCACCGCGAACGGGAACTGCAGTTCGATGATCTCTTCGCCGTCGGAGCGCGCCTGTTCGACGTAGACGCCGTTCTCCAGGTGCAGGCACCGCAGCCACGGACTGTCGTAGTCGATCATCCAGTAGTTCTCGCAGCCGACTTCCTGGAACTTCGCCCGCTTGAGTTCGAGGTCCACGTGTCGCGTGCGCGGCGACAGGACCTCGACCGCCAGCACCGGCGGTCCGATGAGCGCCTGCTTCGAGAACTGCTCGCGGCGGCCCACCACCAGGTCGGGGATGAAGACCGTGTCGTCGGCGAGCACGACGTCGACCGGAGCGGGAAGGACCTCCAGCTCCGGTGGGCAGACAGCGGTCAGCGCCACCAGCAGTCGGGCGACCACCCGCTGGTGCACGGGGCGGGGTGAGGGGCTCATGACGAGCACCCCGTCGACGAGTTCGAAACGGTGCCCGTCATCAGGCATCGCCTCCAGGTCCGCCCACGTCAGTGGTCTGCCGTGGGGAAACGTAGGGACACCACCCATGGTGCGTTCCACCCCCGTGTCGAGGCCACTGTCCGCCGGACGGATCCCGGCGATGCCATTAGACAAGACTGGTCCGATTCTCACGACTCGCAAGCCCCTTTTGGCCGACCCCGCACCACTGCACGCACACGTCTCCGTCAACACCGTCCCGCAGGGTGAGCAGCGGCTGGTCCTGCCGTGGAAGGCACCACCCGGACGGAGCAGCATCATGGTTGCAAACGAACAAGTGACTAATTTTTGATCAATTTTCGGGCGATTTTTGATAACGTCGTCCGCCCTGCCAATTGCCCGCGAATGCGACCCTAACGGAATCTTACGGGTGAGCCAAGCACTCGGTTGGAGCAATACCTCACACCAGTCTCACGGCTGAAAGATCAAATCACCGAGCACGGGTTTCAGGCCGAATTCCGAGTAAACCGCACGGGCCGCCGCTTCCAACTCGTCGGCGGCTTGAACCTCGCCGCACGCCCGGTGCACGCGGGACAGCTCCAGGCGGGCCCTGGCCGCACCCACGAGGTCGAAGTTCGCCTCGCAGATGACCGCCGCCTCACGCAGCAGGGTGCGCGCCTGGTCGAGCCGGCAGCGCACGAACTCGTTGCGTCCCAACGCGTACAGCACGAAACTCTCACCACGACGGTCCCGTGCGGCACGGGCCAGGTCGAGCGCGGTGGTCAGCACGTCGAACGCCTCGTCGTGCCGCCCGTCCACGGCCAGCAGCTTGCCCAGGCGGTAGTTGATCTGCGCCAGCACCCGTGCCGGGCCGGTGCCGTCGCACGCGGCCAGCGCGGTGCTCAGGCGTTCCCTGGCACCGGCCTGGTCACCGTCGTACAGGTCGATCTGGGCGAGGTTCTGGAGCACGGACGCCTCGCCGACCGGGTCGCTGAAGCGCTCGTAGACCGCGAGCGCGCGCTGGTACCACCGGCGGGCGGCGACGAGCTCGCCGGACGAGCGGGCGACGATGCCGAGGTTGCGGTAGACGAGCCCGAGCCCGGCGAGGTCGTCGTGGTCCTCGAAGAAGTCCTTGGCCAGCAAGGTCATCTCGTGCGCCAGGTCGTAGCGGCTCTGGCTGATGTGCAACGACGCGAGCGAGCAGTGCAGCACGGCGGCACCGCGCCGGTTGCCCGCCTTCTCGCACGCCGCCAGCGCGATGTCGTGCGTGTGCTGCCAGCCTTCGAAGCCGCTGCTCGTCTCGAACAACGTCACCAGCCGGTGCGCCAGCTCCCAGGCCGGTTCGTCCAGGCCGGCCGCGGCGGCCAGCTCGACCGCGTCGCACAGGCTCTCGCGTTCGGACTCCAGCCATTCCCGCGGATCGTTGCGCAGCAGCCATTCCGGTCGCACCACCTCGCGGGCGGAACAGCCGCGCACGACGGAGAAGTCGCCGCCGTACACCGCCGTGCGGGCCTGGTCCAGCAGGTACAGCCAGCCGCCGAGCACGCGGCGCAGGGCCTCGCCGGCGGCGGACTGGCCCGCCGCGAACTCCCGCACCAGCCCTGGCACCGCGTAGCCGTCCGCCCTGACCGAAACGAGGTGCGCCGACACCAGTTCGTCCACAGCGGACTGTCCGCGCACGTCGCCGAACGCCGCCACCGGCGCCCAGGACGGCAGCCGCCGCACGCCCACGTCCGCGAGCAGGCCCAGCAACCGGCGGGCGTGCGGGCTCAGGTCCCCCGCCGTCTCCTCCAGCCTCGCCCGCACCGACAAACCGCCGTGCGACAGGGACTCCAGCCGCGATTCGCGCAGCTGACCGGTCAGCAGGGAGAGAGGCCAGTGCGGACGCGCCGCGAGCACCGCGCCGGCGATCCGCACCGCGAGCGGCAGGCAGTCCGAAGCGGCCACCAGTTCTCCGGCGTCCTCGGCGGCCAGCCGGTCGGGGCCGATCTGGTTGCCCAGCAACATCATGGCCTGCGCGGGTTCCAGCGGACCGACCTCGACGACGTGCGGCAACTTCAAGGTGTGCCGCGAAGTCACGAGCACCGCGCATCCAGGCGCGTGCGGCAGCAACGGCTTCACCTGGTCGACGCTCGTCGCGTCGTCCAGCACCAGCAGGAGCGACTGGCGCACGACAGCGTCTCGATAGGCGCTCAGCCGGGCGGCGAAATCGCCGGGAGCGGGCAGTCCGAACGCGGTGAGGAACCGGCCGAGCACCTCGTACGGGGTCGTGCCGCGCAACCGCACGAACAGCTGACCGTCCGGGAAGTGGCCGTTCGCGACCCGGTGCGCGGCGTGCACCGCGAGCGTCGTCTTGCCGGTGCCGACCGGTCCGGTCAGCAGCACGACCTGCGGAAACGGGATGATCCGGTCGACGACGGACTGGAGCAGCTCCTCGCGTCCCACGAAGTCGGCGACGGCGGCGGGAAGCTGGTGCGGGCGGGGGAACAGCGCGGTCTGCACGTCGCTCCCTTCCGCCGGGGACCAGTCAGGGGAATTCAGTCTCACACAGAATTCGCGCAGGTTCACGGCCCTGTGATCGCGGTGGGGACGAGGTGGGGACGGGCTTCACGACCCTCGGTGGCGACACCACCGAGGGGAGCTGGGGATGCGTACGACCAGGGACAGGGTGCGGCAGTGGGTGGCCTTCGCCGTGCTGGCGGCGGCCGTGATCACGCTGGTGGCGCTGGGGCTGACGCTGTAGCGAGTGCCTGCTTCGCGCGGTCGATGGTCCGCCGCTGGCACAGGCGTTCGGCGGCCTGCACCGCCTCCTCGCCGCAGCGGATCGCGGCGGCGGTGTCCCCGAGCGCGTGGTGCAGGCCGGACAGCTGGATGAGCAGGCGCGCCTCACCCCAGCCCCGCTTGTTGCGGCGGACCATCTCAAGGCACCGCTGGGCGTATCCCGCCGCCGCGCTCAGCCGTCCGTCCAGTTCGGCGTCGAGGGCGAGGGAGATCAGGATCGCGATCCCGCCCTGATGATCCCTGACGTCCTCCATGGCGGCGAGGACGGACTCGTCGTCCGGCCGGCCCATCGACTCGCGGGTCTGCCGGAGCATCACGCGCATCATCTCGCGGGCCTGGTCGAGCCTGCCCATGGCGTACAACAGGTAGCCGAAGTCGGCCATGGCCATCGCCCCGCCGCGCCAGTCGCCCGACTCCCGGTACACGGCGAGGGTCCGTTCGATGAACTCGACGGCCTCCTCGTCCCTGAACTCGTTGTAGTGCACGTAGCCGATGTCGTGCAGGACCACCGCGCACGACCGCACGTCGCCGTGCTCCGTCAGCAACTCCAGCGATTTCTGGATGTGGACCAGGGCCTGGTCGTTCTCGCCCCGCTCGGCGTACACGATGCCGATGTTGTGCAACGCGTTCGCCTCGCCCGTTCTCGCGCCGATGTGACGCATCAGCGTGAGACCGCGCTGGAAGTACACCATCGCCTTGTCCAGCTCCCGGCGCTCCCGCGCGATGTTGCCGAGAATGCCCAGCGTCGAGGCCTCACCGCGCAGGTCCTTGATCTGCCGCATCAGGTCGAGCGCCTGGTGCAGGTGTTCCACCGCACGCGGGTCGCTGTCCTCCATGTACGCCGATCCCAGCCCGCGCAACGCTTCCGCGCGGGCCTTCAGGTCACCGAGCTGATGAGCGGCCGCCAGGGCGAGGCTCTGCAGCGCCACCCGTTCGCGGCCGTAGCCTCGCATCAGCAGGAAGTACGCGATGAGGTGCGGTATCTGCCACGCGTGCCGGTAGTGCCCTTGGTAGGCCGCTAGGTACACGGCCGCCTTCAGGTTGAGCCGCTCCTTCTCCAGCCACACCACCGCGTCGGCGTGCGTCGCGAACCGCAGCGGGCCGGCCGGTTCGTACTGGACGACGATGTCGATGCGCGGCCGGCCGGGGTTCAGCACGTCCGCGGCCTCGGCCGCGTTGCGCAGGTAGTGGTCGAGGAGGCGGGTGATGGCCTCGGCCTTCTCGTCCTCCTCGACGCTGGCCTTCGCGTGGTCCGCCAACAGGTCGTGGAACCGGTAGCGGCCGTTCTCCTTCTGCTGCACCAGATGCGCGTCCAGGAGTTCTTCCAGCAGCCGTTCGGCCTCCGCACGCGTCGTGCCGATCACCGCGGCGGCCAGGTGGGCGTCGAAGTCCTCGCCGGTGTGCAGACCCAGCCGCCGGAACAGGCGTTGCTGCTCGGCCGTGAGTTGCTGGTAGGACAGGGAGAACGCGCTCTCGACGCTGCGTTCGCCCGCGGTCAGCTCGCTCAGCCGTTGCCCGGTGAGGCGGCGGGTCAGGTCCTGCGCGGACCACGCCGGTCTGGTGCGCCAGCGGGCGCCGACGATGCGGACGGCCAGCGGCAGGTAGCCGCAGAGCCGGACGATCTCGCGTGCGGAGTCCACGTCCTGGTCGAGCTTCGCGCGGCCGACGATGCTCGCCAACAGGTTCAGGGAGTCCTCTTCGGACAGCACGTCCAGCGAGATCGTGTGCGCGGCGTCCAGGTCGACGAGCCGGCGTCTGCTGGTGACGAGCACCAGGCCGGTGCCGGGCAGCAGCGGGCGGACCTGGGAGGTGCTGCCCGCGTTGTCGAGCACGACGAGTGCCTTGCGGTGCGCCATTTCCGCCCGCCACCGGGCGGCGCGGGCGTCCAAGCCGTCCGGGATGTCCTGTGCCGGTACGCCGAGTGCGGTCAGCAACGCCAGCAGTGCGTCGGACGGGGTGCGCGGTTCGACGCCCGCTGTGTAGGAGTGCAGGTCCACGAACAGTTGTGCATCCGGGAAACGGGCTGCCAGCCGGTGGGCGGCACGGACCGCGATCGTGGTCTTGCCGATGCCCGCCATGCCGTCGATCGCGGTGATCGCGACGCAGCCGGACGGCACGGCGGCGAGGATCTCGTCCAGGTCGGAGGCGCGGCCCGCGAAGTCGGCGATGTCGCCGGGCAGGTCGTTGCGGGCGCGCGGACGGTTGTCGGCGGTGAGCACCTGCTGGTGGGCCTTCTGCAGGTCCTTGCCGGGGTCGAGGCCCAGTTCCGCGGCGAGTCTGCCGCGGATGTCGTCGTAGGCCTGCAACGCCTCGGTCTGCCGGTCGCAGCGGTGCAGCGCCACGATCAGCTGGGCCCACATCCGTTCCCTGGTCGGGTGCTGGCTCGTGAGCGAGCGCAGTTCGGGCACCAGCCGTTCGTGCTCGCCGGCGCGCAGGTCGGCCTCGATCCGCGCTTCCAACGTCGCGAGGTACTTCTCGGTCAACGCGGGCACGTGGTCGCGTTCGAGCGCGTCACTGCCGATGTCCGCGAACGGGCGGCCCCGCCAGAGCGCCAGCGCCTCCCGCGGCGCCAGCCGGTCGAACCGGTGGACGTCGACCTCGTCGGGCCGCACGTCCAGCAGGTACCCGCCCGGCTTGGTCAGCACCAGCCCCGGCAGGGCCTCGCGGAGCCGGCCGACGGTGGTCTGCAGGGCGTTGCGCGAACCGCCGGCGAGCTCGACCAGCTCGTCGACAGGGACCACCTGCCCCGGCCTCAGCAACAAAGCGGCGAGCACCACCCGGCGTTTGCCGGGCGGGATGTGGACGTGGTGCCCGTCGAGCACCACGTCCAACGGCCCGAGCAGGCCGAACGACCTCACTTCCACTGACCCCAGTGCACGACCTCGTCGAACGGCAGGCGCTTGCGGGTGCGCGGGGAGGCGCCCTCGGAGATGCCCTCCTCGGCGGGATGCCCGATCGCGATCACGCCGATCGGCACGTACATGTCCGGCACGCCGAACTCCGCGCGCAGCTCCGGCCAGGTGTCCTTGTCCGTCCCGAAGAACACGGCGCCGAGGCCTTCGTCGACGACGGTCTGCAGGATCAGCAGCGACGCCATGCCGGTGTCGATGTCCCAGTAGGGCACCGGCCAGTGGTCCTCGGCGCGGTCGGTCCAGCCCTTGTCGGCCTGCGCGTACCGGTCGAGGTAGACGTCCTTGGCCGAGAACGGGATGACGACGACCGGCGCCGTCTTCGCGTCCTCCCCGCCCCACCACTCGAACTTCTCGCTGAACCGCCGCAACGGCTCGTCCCGCAGCACCAGGAACCCCTGGCCCTGCGAGAACCCGGCGGACGGGCCGCGCACGGCGTTGCGCATGATCCGCTGAACGCTCTCGTCGCTGACCGGCTCGTCGGTGAACTTCCGCACCATGCGCCGGCGGCGGACCACGTCCTGGAACTCCATCGCTACCCCCAGATAGTCGAGCCACGACCGTATCAGCGGCCGCCGCCCGTCCGGGGGCTAGAGCCTGCGCAGACCCGCCAGCACGCGTTCGAGCAGCATCCCGTCCGGCCGGTCGCCGCCGTAGGACGACGCCGTCCGGTGCACGTCGATCAGCCCGTGCCCGGCCATGTCGCCGAGCAGCACCTTGGTGACACCCAGCGGCAGCCCGCGCAGGGCGGCGATCTCCGCCACCGACCGCGGCTGCGAGCACAGGGCCAGCACGTCCTGGTGCTCCGGGCGCACGGCGGTGGCCGAGAACTCGTTCACCGAGACCAGGGTCTCGATCTCCAGATGCACGTCGGACGTGGTGCGGCCGCCGGTCCACGCGTAGGCGCGCACGATCGAGGACGACGCGTCGTCCTCGATCGACGGCAGCGGCGGGACCGGTTCGAACGGTGCCGTGGCGTACGGGTCCGGCTGCTCCGGCGGGGGTTCCGGTGCGCGCTGGGCTTTGCGGCCCCGCTTGCGGATCCGTTCGCTGTCGAAGCTGAAACCGCTGATCAGGTCGCCGAAGTTGACCTGATCGTCAGGCTCTCTGCTCATGCCAGCTCTGCCCGCAGTTCCGGCGTGAGCAGCTGGCCCACCTGCCGCACGACCACGGTCATCTCGTACGCGATCTGCGCGACGTCCGCCGAGGACGACGCCAGCACCGCGAGGACCGAGCCGTCGCTGATCGCCGAGAGCAGCATCACGCCCCGGTCCATCTGCACGACGGTGCGCACGACCGACTCACCGGCGAAGCACTTCGACGCGGAGTCGGCCAGCGAGACCACGCCCGCCACGATCGCCGCGAACTGCGGTGCGACGTGCTCGGGCAACTTCGACGACGAGATCAACACCAAGCCGTCGGCCGAGATCACCACGGCGTGCTCGATGCCGGGTGTGCGTTCGGCGAAGTTGGTGACCAGCCAGCCGAACTGGTCCACCTGCGTGCTCATCGACTCTCCTGGTGGTCGGGAAGGCCGCGCTGCACACCACGCTGGAAGGCGTCGAGGAAGCCCCGGGCCGATTCCGGCGTCTGACGTACAGGTGCGGGGGGAGGCGGCGGAGCGGCGGCCGGCGTCGTCTGCTGGAACCACGAAGCCTGCTGCCGATCGATCGTCTCCCCTCGGAAAGACTCCCAGGACTCTTCCCGCCTTGGTGCCAGTTCGGCCGGAACCAACACGATCGCGCGAGTCCCTTGGCCCTGTTTGGCGTCCAGACGTACCACGATCTGGTGGCGTGCGGCGAGCCTTCCCACGACGAACAGCCCCATTTCGCGGAAGACCTGGACGTCCACGCCCTCCCCCGCGGCCTCCAGGCGCTCGTTCACGCCCGTGAGTGCCTCGGGGTCGATGCCGATGCCCTGGTCGACGACGTCGATCTGCACGATGTCGCCCGCCTCGATGGACGCGCTGATCGAGACCTGGGTGTGCGGCGGCGAGAAAGCCGTTGCGTTGTCAAGAAGTTCGGCCAGCAATCGAACCAGGTCGCTCGCCACGTAGCCGACGACCTCGGCGTTGGGCGCCGTGTGCACCATGACCCGCTGGTACTGCTCGATCTCCGCGGCCGCCGCGCGCAGCACGTCGGTGAGCGGGATCGGCTTGTGGAACCGCCGGGCCACGTCGCCGCCGGAGAGCACCATCAGGTTCTCGTTGTTGCGGCGCATGCGGGTGGCGAGGTGGTCGAGCTTGAAGAGGTTCGCGAGCTGGTCCGGGTCCTCCTCGTACTTCTCCAGCTCCTCCATCAGCTTGAGCTGGCGTTCGACGAGACTCTGGCTGCGCCGCGACAGGTTCACGAAGATGTTGCGCATGTTCGCGCGCATGCCGGCCTGCTCGATGACCGACTTGACGGCCTGCTGGTGCACCTCGTCGAACGCGCGCGCCACCTGGCCGAACTCCTCGGTCGTGTGCACCGGCACGCGTTCGATCTCGGTGCTGCCGCGCCCGGTCGCGACCATCTCGGGCAGCTTCTCCCAGGCCACGTCGAGCGCGGAGCGGCGCAGCGCGTTCAGCGAACGCAGCAGGTAGCGGCCGACGACGAACCCGATGGTGGCGGCCAGGATCACGCTGGCGAACAGGATCGCGGACGCCGTTCCGGCAGCGTCGCTGGACTCGTCGCGCAGGCGGTTCGCGGTGTTCCGCAGGTCGTCCTGCAGACCCGTGACCACGCTTTCCATCGCCGAGACGACGGCACCAGTGGCGTTGGTCCAGTCCTGCTTCGCGATCGGCAACGGCTTGGGCCGGTTGGGCCCGGCGGGAGGCACGTCCGAGGTCGGGTGCAGCACGGCGGCGGCCAGCATCGTGCGCTGGGCCTCGGTGTCCGGGCCGCTGAAGTTCTTGCCGTAGACCTTCATCTGGTCGGGCGTCGCGAGGGCCGCGAACTCGTCCGCGATGTAGCCGAGCTTGACGTTCGACTCGACCAGCGCGCGGACCTCGGCGTTGGTGAGCTGGCCGCGGGTGAGCCCGGACAGCACGACGGCCTGCTGGTAGAGCACCTGGTCGCGGACGTGCACCACGTGGTGCAGGCCCATCGCGGTGCGCAGCAGGGCGGCGTCGCCGAACTCGCTGGCCATCACCTCGTCGACGTCGAGCAGCGAGTCGGTGAGCTCGGTGTAGATCTTGATCACCGCGGGGATGTCGTTGCTGCTGCGGTCGCGCAACACCGTCAGGTCGCCGATGCGGTTCTGGACGTCGCTGAGGCGGGCGGTCACGACCTCGCTGACAGAGGTCCTGCCGATCTGGTCGCGCAGCACCGCGCGGGCGTCGTCGGTGCGCTTGCTCTGCTCGGAGAGGAGCTCCGGGCCGACGCCCTCGGCGACGATCCGCCGTTCCGCCTGCACCCCCTCGATCACGGGGATCAGGGCGGCACGGACCTTCACCAGTCGCTGGAGCGCCGCGTAGGACTCGGCGCGGTCGATCTGGGAGTTGATCTGCAACAGGCCGGAGCCCACCGCGATGGTGACCGGAACGATCAACACCGCGGCGAGCTTCACCGGCAGGCGCCAGTTGCGCCAGTTGACGAGCGCGTTGAACATCAGACGAAGAGCTTGGCCGCGTTCAGGAAGAGCCGGTACAGGCCGTACGCGAGCGGCAAGCCCACCCACAGCCACGCACCGACGAGCAGCAGTGTGCTCGAACGGTTCTCCAGGGGTGAGCTCACTTCTTCACCACACCTTCCGCGTCTTCCTTGTCAGCAGCCGTCTCTGCGACGTCGGCGGCCTCGGCCTCGTTCCACTTGGCGACCGTGGCCTCGTCATCGCCCTGGGGCGAGGGCTTCTCGGTCTCCTCGGCCGCCTTGGGCTCGTGGAACTTCGGGTTGACCGGGCGGATCAACTCGTTCGCGACGAAACCGACGACCAGCAGCGAGATCATGATGTAGAACGACGTCGCGTACAAGTCAGGGCCGACGTGCCCGGCCTTCTTGCCCGCGTCCGCGATGGCGTTGACGATCAGCGGCCCGAGCACGCCCGCCACCGACCACGCGGTCAGCAGGCGACCGTGGATCGCGCCGACCTGGTAGGTGCCGAACAGGTCGCGCAGGTACGCCGGGACGGTCGCGAAGCCCGCGCCGTAGAACGACAGGATCACCATCGCCGCGACCACGAACAGCGGCACGCTGGACGAGCCCATGGTCAGCAGCAGCAGGTACAGCAGTGCGCCCGCGCCCAGGTAGAGGCGGTAGATGTTCTTGCGCCCCACCAGGTCCGAGGTGGAGGACCAGACGATGCGGCCCGCCATGTTCGCGGCCGACAGCAACGCCACGAAACCGGTGGCCGCCGCGGTCGCGACCGGCGTCGACGACTCCTTGAAGAAGTCGACCAGCATGGGCGCGGCCTTCTCCAGGATGCCGATGCCCGCGGTGACGTTGAAGCACAGCACGACCCAGAGCAGCCAGAACTGCGGCGTCTTGATCGCGTTGTTGGCGGAGACGTTGTGCGCGACCGTGGCCTTCGGCTTGTCCTTGAGCAGCGCCTCCTTCTCCGCCGTGAACTCCTTGGAGGGCAGGCGGATCAGCAGCACGCCGAGGCTCATGAAGACCGCGTAGGCGATGCCGTGCACGAGGAAGGCCTTGCCGATGCCCGACGTCGAGGTGGCGCCGAACGCGGTCAGCATGGAGGTCGACCACGGTGACGCGATCAACGCTCCGCCGCCGAAGCCCATGATCGCGATGCCGGTGGCCATGCCGGGACGGTCGGGGAACCACTTGATCAGCGTGGAGACCGGCGAGATGTAGCCGATGCCGAGACCGATGCCGCCGATGAGGCCGTAGCCCACGACGACGACCCAGTACTGGCCTGCCCACACGCCGACCGCCGAGATCAGCAGACCGGAGCAGAAGGCGATCAGCGACATGAGCATGGCCCAGCGCGGGCCCCTGCGCTCGACCGTCGTGCCGAGCACGGCCGCGGAGAGCCCGAGCATCACGATGCCGAGCTGGAACGGCAGTGCGGACTGCGTTCCGGTGATGCCGAGAGATTTCTCCAGCGGCGTCTTGAAGACGCTCCAGGCGTAGGCCTGACCAATGGAGAGATGAATCGCCAGTGCTGCGGGCGGAACGAGCCAGCGGTTCCATCCGGGAGGCGCGACTTGGCGTTCGCGCGCTAAGAACCCCACTTTATCCCCAACCGTCACCAATAACGCGGACCGATCGATCCTAGGCCAGGTGCACACGTGCGACAACGGGCTTGACCAAGGCTTCAGGTGTTGCACACGACGCAACCTGGGACACTCCACTTGAGACAAAGCACGGGACGTACCATTTGAGACGAATGTGCACCCGAGTTTTCAGTCCGGTTACAGTCCGATCTGCGCCCGGCATTGGTCCGGTTTCGTCCGTTTCCGGGAGCTCCGCGACGTTGACTGCACACGTGAGAGCGCTACAGTGGGCGCCGCACACGAGGGGCAGGGGTACATGACCAAGGCGATGAGGTCGCCTGGCGAAGCGCAGCACGAGTACCGGGAAATCCGGGGTTTCGCGTCGTTCGACGACCCCGAGACTTTGTCGTACGTCGATTCCGACGGCAACCCGAAGTTCGAGCTCATTCGGCAGACCGACGAATTCCGCGTCCTGCGTCGACGACTCACGACGTTCATCTTCCCGATGACCGCGCTTTTCCTCTCGTCGTACCTGACGTTCGTACTGCTGTCCGCGTACGCGAAAGACTTCGTCAGCACCAAGGTGATCGGGGTGATCAACCTCGGGATCCTGCTGGGCCTCGGACAGTTTGTGACTTCGATCATCATCACGCTCGGTTATGCCCGTTACGCAAAGCGACGGCTTGACCCGCAGCGTCAATTGCTCGCAGAGATGACAGGCGTCGAGGAGTAAGGCATGCCCACCACCGGCAACCCGGTGCTGAACCTCAGCGTCTTCGCGGTGTTCGTCCTGATCACCCTTTACATCGTCTACCGCGCCTCGAGCCGGAACGTGACGGCGTCGGACTACTACGCCGCCGGCAGCTCGTTCACCGGCGCCCAGAACGGCGTGGCGCTGTCCGGCGACTTCCTGTCCGCCGCGTCGTTCCTCGGCATCTCCGGCGGTATCGCGGCGCACGGCTACGACGGCTTTCTCTACTCCGTCGGCTGGGTCGTCGCGTGGCTCGTCGGCCTGCTGCTGATCGCGGAGGGCCTGCGCAACACCGGCCGCTTCACCGTCGGCGACGTGCTGGCGTTCCGGATGCGGCAGCGCCCGGTCCGCGCGGCCGCGGCGAACGCGACGCTGGTGATCTCGTTCTTCTACATGATCGCGCAGATGGCGGGCGCCGGCGGCCTGATCGCGTTGCTGCTCAACGTGACCTCGAAGTGGGGCCAGGCGATCCTGATCGCGCTGGTGGGCATGGTGATGGTGCTCTACGTGCTGGTCGGCGGCATGAAGGGCACGACCTGGGTGCAGATCATCAAGGCCGTCCTGCTGCTGCTCTGCGTGACGCTGATGAGCGTGTTCCTGCTGGGCAAGTTCGGGTTCAGCCTGTCGGCGATCATGCAGCAGGCCACCGAGAACAACAAGCTCGGCGAAGCGGTGCTGGACCCCGGCGCGAAGTACGGCTTCAGCGCGATGTCCAAACTGGACTTCGTCTCGCTGGCGCTGTCACTGGTGCTGGGCATCGCCTCCCTGCCGCACGTGCTGATGCGCTTCTACACCGTGCCGAACGCCTCCGAGGCCCGTCGCTCGGTCGTCTGGGCGACCTGGACGATGGTCATCTTCTACCTGTGCACGCTGGTGATCGGCTTCGGCGCGATGGCACTGGTCGGCACGGACAAGATCGCCGCGGCACCGGGTGGCGAGAACTCGGCGGCGCCGCTGCTCGCGTTCGAGATCGGTGGCGCGGTGCTGCTCGGCATCGTGTCCGCCGTCGCGTTCGCCACGATCCTCGCGGTCGTCGCGGGCCTGACCCTGGCGGCCTCCGCCTCGTTCGCCCACGACGTCTACGCGAACGTGATCAAGCGCGGCAACGCGGAGCCGCGCAGGGAGATCAGGGTCGCCCGGCTGACCGCGGTCGTCGTCGGCATCCTGTCGATCATCGGCGGTATCGCGGCGAACGGGCAGAACGTCGCGTTCCTCGTGTCGCTGGCGCTCGCGCTGGCCGCCTCGGCGAACCTGTCGACGATCCTCTACACGATCTTCTGGCGGCGCTTCAACACCATCGGCACGCTGTGGAGCATCTACGGCGGCCTGGGCTCGTGCCTGGTGCTGATCATCTTCTCGCCGGTGATGTCCGGCGCGAGGACGTCGATCTTCCCGGACATCGACTTCGCGTGGTTCCCGCTCGGCAACCCCGGCATCGTGTCGATCCCGTTCTCGTTCCTGTGCGGGTTCCTCGCCACGATCTTCTCGAAGCGCGAGCCGGAGATGACCGCCAAGGCCGCCGAGATGGAGGTGCGGGCGATCTCCGGCATCGGCGCCCGCACCTGATCACCTCTAGGCCCTGGAGTCGGGCAGTTCGGTGTAGTCGGGCAGGTCGACGCCGTTGATCGCGCGGTCGACCACGGCCATGAGCGCCTCCATGTCCGCCTCCTGCGGCGGCTCGGCGTCGGGCCGGCGGCTGGCCACGTGCAGCCGGCCGATCTCCTGGTTGGCCTCGACGAACGGGCGCATCCGCTCCTCGTAGCCGGCGAACCCGGCCTTGGGGTCCCAGTCGGCGGCGGCCAGTTCGCCCGCCAGCAGGTAGGCACCGACCAGGGCCAGTCCGGTGCCGCCACCGGACATCGGCGACGAGCTGAACGCGGCGTCGCCGATCAACCCGACCCGTCCGTCCGTCCAGCGGTCCATCACGATCTGGGCGACCTGGTCGAGGTAGAAGTCCGGGCTGTCGTCGACGTGGTCGAGGATGCGCGGCGCCAGCCAGCCCAGATCGCCGACCTGCTCGCGCAGCAGGCGCTTCTGGCCCTCGATGTCGCGGTAGTCGACGTCGAAGTCGGCCGCCGCAAACGAGAACATCGCCATCGCCTTGCTCGCGTCCTTGAGCGGCCGCAGACCGGCGGAGCGCCCGGACGCCTGGTCCTGGTAGTCGACCATCCAGCCGTCCACGTCGAACTCGTTGGGCACGGTGTAGAAGGCCAGCACGAGCCCGAGGTGGCGGAGGAACTGCTCGCGCGGCCCGAAGACCATCCCGCGCAACGACGAGTGCAGCCCGTCCGCCCCGACCACCAGGTCGAAGCGGCGCCGCTCGCCGCTCACGAAGGTCACGTCGACGCCGTCCGCGTCCTGGGTGAGCTCGGCGATCCGGTCGCCGAAGACGTACTCGACTTCCTGGCGGGTGTCGTCGTAGAGCACCTGGGACAGGTCTCCGCGCAGGATCTCGATGTCCGCGATGTACCCGTCGCCGCCGTCGTCCTCGGCGCGGTAGGTCTCCAGCACGGTCCCGTCGACGTCCACGGTGTGCGCTCCGGCGGTGTCGGTGCAGGCCGCGCGAATCGTCGCGTCCAGCCCCATCCGCGCGATGACCTCCTTGGCCACGCCGCGCGCGTCCACCGCCTGACCACCGGGACGCAGCCCCGGCGCCCGTTCCACGACGGTCACCTCGGCTCCGCGCCGCAGCAACCAGTGGGCCAGCGCGGGTCCCGCGATGCTCGCCCCTGCCACCAGCACCTTGACACCGCTCATCACGGCCCCCGGATCTCTCGTTCGAATGAAGGTCCGAAGTGTACGGTGACCTGCGGCACATGCGAGTGATTTCTCTTGTGCCGCAAGAACATTCACCCCACTTCGGACTTATCCGGCGGGGATGATCCCCGACTCGTGGGCGATGATCGCGGCCTGCACCCGGTTCCTGACCCCGAGCTGCCGGAAGATCGTGCTGACGTAGACCTTCACGGTGCCCTCGACGACGTGGATGCGGGCCGCGATCTCCGCGTTGGACAGGCCGGCGCCGACCAGGCCGAGCACCTCGCGCTCGCGTGCCGTGAGCACCTCGATCCGTTGCGTCGCAAGCGGTCGCGGGTGTACGCGGGAGAGCTGGTCCACGACTCGCTTGGCCACCACGGGAGACAGGAACGCGCCGCCGCTCGCGACCGCGCGGACGCCGGAGATGATCTCCTGCGGGTCGCCGGTCTTCAGCACGAACCCGGCAGCGCCCTCCCCCAGCGCCCGGCTGATGTACGCGTCGTCCGCGAACGTCGTCAGCACCAGCGTCTTCGTGCCCGGATGGCACTCGCGGATCACCTTGGCCGCGTCCAGGCCGTCGAACACGGGCATCCGGATGTCGAGCACGGCGACGTCGGGCCGGTGCCGAGCGACGAGGTCGATCGCCTGGCTGCCGTTCTCGGCCTCCGCGACCACCTCGACGTCTCCCGCGGTCGCGAGCACGGCCTTGACGCCGAACCTGACCACCGGTTCGTCGTCCGCGAGCACGACCCTGATCAACCGCTCCTCCTGGCGAGCCACTGCTTGGACACGAGCCGATCATCCCGGAAGCACAGTTGGTGCAGGTCGTGGCGGTCGCCGTCGAACGGGTTGGGGTGCGTGCTGTAGTAGCGGCACTCGGTGCCGGGCGGCGCGGTGACGCCGAGCGGGTTGTCGACGCGGGTGCGCAGCGGCAGGTCCATGTCGTCCTCGTTCTGCCCGAGTTGTGCCCGTTCGAACTGCTGCGGCGTGAGAACGGACGTCACCGCGTCGAACACCATGTAGCCCGGCACACCGATCGCGATTCCCGCGCACACGACCGATGTGATCAGCACGGTCCGGCGTGCGCTCTTGCGAAGCTCCTTCTCCGTGCGTTCGCGACGCACGTGCGTGGGCGTGTTCCGCGCACGTGGGCGTTCCGGGAGCTTCGCCCTGACCTCGAACCCGCCGTCGTCCGAGGGCGCCGCCTCGAACCAGCCGCCGACGAGAGCGACGCGTTCGGCGAGACCCACCAGTCCCTTCCCGCTGCCGACCGCGTGGGTCCTCGGCGCCGGGCCGTTCGTGATCCGCAGCTCGAGGTTCGCGGTGAGAGTCACGGTGACCTTCGCGCCGGGGGCGTGCTTGATCACGTTCGTCAGCGCCTCGGCGGCCACCCGGTGCACGGTCCGCGCGATGATGCCGTCGATCGGCGTCGTGCGGCCGTTGGTGAGGTCGGCGTCGAGTCCGCTTCTGGCAACGACCTCCTCGATCGTCGCGACGGGTTCGTCCTCGTCGGCCCGCAGCACCTGCATGACGTCCGCCAGCCGTTCCGCGGCGGCCGTGACGCTCGCACGGGCGGTCTTGGCGGCTTCGCGTTGTTGTGCGGTGAGCGTCGGTTCCAGTTCCAGCGCACCGGTCAGCAGCGCGGCTCGGGCGAGTTCGTGGCCCACGAGGTCGTGCATCTCGCCCGCGAGCCGGGCACGTTCGGCGTTGCGCGCGTTGTCGACGTCCCGTTCCAGCAAGGAGGCGTGCTCCCAGCCGACCTCCTGCAGTTCCCAGTACCGGCGGCGGAACCGCCCGAAGGCCCAGGGGACGACGCCGAGCACGCCGACGCCGGAGGTCACGGCGAGCGCGGTGTCGGAGCCGCCGCGCTCGGTCAGTGCGACGACGACGCCCGCGACCTCGGCGACTGCCAGCGCGATCGCCGTCGGCCGCGGATCCGGGGCGTTGCGGCCGGCGAGAAAGCTGACCAGCGCCAGTGCGGGAGCGAGCGCGATCACGCGGACGTCGAACTCCACGCTGACCAGGTAGCAGACGAGCCAGGCTCCCAGCGCGATCCCGAGAGCCACCGCGGGCCGGTTGCGCACGACCGCGAAAGCGGCCACGAACAGGACCAGGTAGAGCAGAACCTCCCACACGGGCCCCATCATCGCAGTCGCTGCAGCACCACCGTCGGCGCGTCCTGCCCGCGCAGCGCCGCCTGCTGCCTCTTCTTCAGCACCACCGCGATCCCCCACGACACCAACGCTCCGAGCGCCAAGCCGGCCATGACGTCGTGTACATAGTGGACACCCACGATGACGCGCGACGACGCCGCCGCGATCGCGCAGACCGCCGCGATCCAGCCGTAGGTGCGGCGCAGCGCCCAGATCGCCATCGCGGACGAACCGGCGATCACCGAGTGGTTGCTGGGAAACGACCAGTCACCCACCTCCGGGCACTCCGCCATCGACGGCCGCGTCCGGCAGGGCCTGTCCTCCTGCACGATCAGCTTGATCACCTCGCTGATCGCGTACGCCACCACCACACCCGCGCCGGCGAGGAACGCCCGCAGTTTGTGCTTGAACCACAACAACAAGAACATCAGCGCGAACACACCGAGCACCGCGTCGGTACCCACAGTCAGCCAGGTCACCCAGCCGAACCTACGAAGGCCGCGGTGCCGGCGCCCCTGCCGTTCGGAACCGATCGGACCTAACTTTCGACAAGGTCGGCTTCGAGTTCGCGGACGATCGGCAGCACGTGCTCACCGAAGTACGCGACCTCCTCCTGGTAGTGCAGGAATCCGAGCAGCAGCAGGTCGACGCCGCGCCGCCGGTACTCCACGATCCGTTCGGCGATCTGCTCCGGCGTGCCGATCAGCTTCGTGCGGAAGCCGTCGTTGTACTGCACCAGGTCCTCGAACGACGAGTCCGCCCACATGCCCCGCTTGTCCCCGGTCGACGCGCCCGCCTGCCGCACGGCGTCGCGGAATCCCTGCACCGCGGGCACGTCCGCCTTCGCCACGATCTCGCGCAACGTCTCCCGCGCCTCCTTCTCGGTGTCGCGGGCGATCATGAAGCCGTTCAGCCCGAACCGGACCCTGCGGCCGTTGTCCTGCGCCGCCTTGGACACCTCGGCGATCTGCTCGGAGACGCCGTCGAAGTCCTTGCCGTTCGAGAAGTACCAGTCGGACACGCGGCCGGCCATCGCACGGGCGGCCGTGGAGTTGCCGCCCTGGAAGATCTCGGGCGCGCCCACGGGTTTCGGCTTCAGGTCGTAGCCGTGCAGGCGGTAGAAGTCGCCCTGGAACTCGCCGGTGTCCCAGGAGGCGCGCAGCACCCGGATGAACTCCTCGGACCGCCGGTAGCGCTCGTCGTGCTCCAGCCACGGTTCACCCAAGGCGGTGAACTCGCCCTTGAACCAGCCGGAGACCACGTTCACCGCGGCCCGTCCCCCGGACAGGTGAGAGGCGGTGGCGATGAGCTTCGCGAGCACACCCGGCTGCCAGAGGCCCGGATGCACGGCGGCGATCACCTTCAGCCGTTGCGTCGCCAGCAGGAGGGCGAGCGAGAACGACGTCGACTCGTGCTGGTACGCGGCGCCGTACGAAGCCAGATAACGCACCTGTGAGAGCGCGTACTCAAAACCGTTGTTCTCCGCCAAAACAGCCAGGTCGCGGTTGTACTCGTACGACCAGTCGGTGCGCTGTTCAATACCGCTCACCACGAGTCCGCCACTCACGTTCGGCACCCAGTAAGCGAACTTCACTCCGTTTTCCGACACTGAGCACTCCTCATGACTACGTGCTACAAATGACATGACAAAGGCGATTCATCGGTGACCGAGATAATCCTTCACCGATATTCGTCTTTCCTCACCATGCGTGAGTGTGCTGCGCCGAAAGGCTGAAGGAGAACACCGCCGAGCGGCTTCTCATCCTGTGGTCACCAGATTGACAACATCGGCCGACTATCGAGATCCTCAGCGCCATGCGCACCGGTGTCGTCCTGGTAGGACGCCTTCACGTGGACCTGGGTCACCAGGCCAGCGCACTCTGTCGCTCCTTCTGAGCACCTCTCCGCATTTGTATTGACACGTCCGGGCCGGTTGCCGTGTCGCAACCGTTCACCCGGCGAATTCGGCATGCCCGAAACAAGGAGAACAACGCAATGCGATGGCGAAAAACTCTGGCCGGAGCCGCTGTTGCGGTACTCGCGGCCGGTGTGGTCACGGCCAGCGGGGACAACTCCCCCGCCTATGCCGATGTGCAGACGTTCGTGGACAGCAAGACCGCGTCGGACGGCAAGCAGTACTGGGTGAAGAACCACCTCACCCCGCAGGCACAAACGCGCAGCAGCAGTGGCGAACGGAAGAAGTGGCTTCTCGTCTGGGCTGGAGACGAGAACATCGCGGACACGCTCGTCAAGGACCTCAAGAATCTGCCGGGATCGCTGACCGGCGGGCTCGGCAAGGTCACCAACGCGCTGCCGGGACCTGACTTCCTCGCGGTCATCGACGCGACGGAGGGCTCGCCCGACTACGGCAAGGTCGTGAACACCGCGACCGTCGGGCCGTTGGTCGAGAACGAGCCGCACCACATGCAGTACGTGTGGCACAAGGGCGACACGATCTACGCGGGCGCGCTCTTCGCGGCGGCCACCTACGCGTTCGACGTGAGCGCACTGCCCCAGTTGAAGCTCAAGGGCATCAGCCTGCCGACGAACACGCTCGGCGGCTCGGTTCCGGACGCCTACTGGACGTTGAAGGACGGCACGGCCTACGGCACCTACATGGGCGGCCCCGTGGTGCCTGGCCCGTACATCTACGGCAACGGGCAAACGGTGGTGGGCAACGGTTTCGCGGGCTCGCCCGGCGCGTTGCTGCGGTTCGACAAGAACGGCAAGGTGCTCTCCCAGGTGTCGGCGGCGACACCTCAGGGCGACGACCCGAAGCTGTGCGCGAACCTGCCGCGGCTGGGCGCTCCGTCGTGTGCGAACCCGCACGGCATCCAGGCCCGTGAGGACCTGAACATCCTCGTGACGTCGGACTACGCCGAGCCCCGCAACATCATTCTCGACCCGGTCAAGGCGCCCTCGCCCTACCTGCGTCGCCCGACGGTGCGCACGTGGGACATCTCCGACCGGAACAACCCGAAGCTCAGGGCAGTGAGCTACCTGCAGAACGGTCCCCGCTCCGATCCCGCCGACCCGCTGCACCAGGAGAGCCGCGCGGTCATGGAGACGACGGTGACGAACCTGCCGGGTCACAAGGGCGCGTTCGCCCAGACCATGCAGGGCGGCGCGGTGCACTACACGCCGGACATCACGGCCGCCGAGCCGCACTGGTACGAGGTGTTCGACGACGGATCGGCCGGCAAGGCGATCCACGCGGGCAACGACTCGAACGGCGGCGGTTCGAACGGCGGGTGGATCCAGACCTCGCCCGACGACAAGTACCTCTACCGCGCCATTTCCGGACGGGGCAAGGGCGCGCTCGGCCCGAACGACCCCGGCACCACCGGTGGCGTGTACGTGCTGAACATCGAGAAGCTGCTGGCGGCGGGCACGAACTTCAAGTGCCGCATCGACACGCTGGCCGAGGCGCAGAACGGTGGCGCCGAGACCGACTGCCCGTCGCTCGCCGGTGCCGTCCCGATCAACCCAGGCACGCCCGCCGCGGGTCCGCACTGGGGCGCGTACGACAACTTCGAGCTCGGCTCCGACGGCTTCTACCGCGAGATCACCTCGCCGAAGCGCATCGCGGTGTCGAACTACTTCGTCGCGCGCACCGGTCTCGACGGTGACCACAAGGTCAACATCGTGAAGATCGGCCCGAACGGCCAGCTCACGCTGGACACGTCGTTCAAGGACGAGTTCTCCGGTCAGGTCGGCATCAACTTCAACCGCAAGGACTGGCCGCACGGCCCGTTCGGCAACGCGAAGCCGCACTCCGAGCTGTTCGTGATCGCGGATGCGGACGTGAAGTAATGGATCATCCCCACGGAGGTTTCGACGCCGCCGAGGGCGTCTCGGTCTGGGTCGTCGTCGTGCGGCTCGCACTGCTGCTCGTGTCGGCCCTGATCGCGGGCTCCGGCCTCGCGGTCACGGTCCCGAAATGGGTGAGGGCCGCGAACTTCGCACTCGCGGCGGTCGCTGCCGGGCTCGTCGCGGTGTCACTCGTGGCGTTCGACGCGCACGTGCTCGGCGCGGTGGCGCACGGCGTGCTGGTGGTGCTTGTGCCGGTGCTGCTGGGCAAACCCGCTGTCCGGTGGGTGGCGGCCGCGCTGACGTTGCTGCTGGTGATCGAGACCTCCGTGGGGGACTCCGGCCTGCTGTTGGTGGCCAACACCGTCTACGTGGCCGGTGCGGTCGCGTGGGTGGCGCTGACGCTGGCTCCAGGCGCTCGTTTCCGGCAGCACGCGCTGTCGCTGGGTGTCGTGCTGGCGTTGGCGGGCCTGGTGCGGCTGGTGTCGTCCGGGCTCGCGTTCGACCGGCGGATCTACGAGACGGTGCTCGGCATCGGGCTCGTGGTCGTGGTGCTGCTTCCGTTGGCAGCACTGAGGATTCGCCGGTTCGGAACTCTTGTGGTCGCGGCCTCGCTGCTCGCCTGGAGCGGGCTGGCCGCGATTCCCTCGCCGCAGGAGCTCCCGATTCCCGGTGTCCCGGTGCTGGCGTCGGCGGGCGGCGTTCCGGTGCTGATCAGCCCGCACCGGCCCGGCCAGAACCTGGTGCACTTCCCGTCCGGGAACCACCGGGTGAAGGTCGGGGACGGGCCGGAGATCGCGGCCGTGCCCTCGGCGGGCGCGGACGGCACGTGGGCCCTGGTCGACCTGCCGGCCGGGCGTGGCGAGATCACGGTGGTCACGGGCGAGGACGACTTCGGGGTCTCGTTCGACACCGGAACAGCGCCTGGTCCGGCGGCCGGCGAGGAGTGCGCGTCCGCGGCTCTCGGTGGTCTGGTCAGCGGCCGGCGGGACGTGCTCACGTCGTGCCCGGCCGACGAACTGTCCACTGAGGACGCGGACTCGCTGGCGAAGCTGGTGACGTTCCTGAAGAACAAGGGCGTCACCAGCGTCAAGCTCGTCGAGGACGGCACACCGCGCGGCGTCCGGGCAGCCGCGCTGGTGCGTTCTTCCCTGCCGGTGAGCGATTCCGGCGACGCGCTGGTGGTGCTGTCCGGCTGGTCGGACGGATACAAGGCGTTGTCACGGGCGGGCGTCGAGCAGGCGGAAAGCCCGGTCTACCCGCACGGCCTGTACGTCGCGCCGTGGTTGCTGACGACCCCCATCGCGACCTCGGTGACCACGTTGGCCGTGCCTCTGCGGTTCGACCCGCGCGAACAACTGCCGATCGGCTACGCGATCGAGATCGGCAACGAGTTCGGCGGCACGAACCCGACGCCCGCCGGTTTCCGGTCCTGGCTCGGTGGTCAGTCCGCCGGCGACCAGGTGCAGATCTACGCGGTCGCGCAGGTGACCGCGATGCCGATGGGACCGGGCGAGGCGCACGGTCCCGGCATGCCCATGCAGGAAGAGCTGGCGGGGCAATGGGTCCCGAAAGCCACCGTCGTACCGGTCAGTCCGGTGCTGTCGTGAAGGAGAGAGATGGCGACGCAGTTCCTCACCGAGTCCGTGCCGATCTGGGTCCTGCCCGGACTCGACCTGGGCTCCGTGCTCGACCCGACGATCGGCGTTCCCGCCGCTCTGGCACCGATCTTCGAACTGCTCAAGTTCGTCGGCGGCTGATTTTTCCCTCCAGGAAAGGAAGTTCCATGAAGAAGATCGTTGCGGCGGCTGTGCTCAGCGGTGCCGTGCTCGCCGGTTTCGCCTCGCCCGCGTTCGCCGACCCGGTGGTCGTGGACAAGCCGGACACCAGTGACCTCAACAACAAGTGGACCTTCGCGCCGCTCGGCGTCCCGGTCTTCGGGCTGGTCGAGTCCGTGGTCAAGGCCCCCAACTTCATCATCCCCAACTAGTCCCGTTCAGGAGTTCCCGGTGACGACGCAGTACTTCCCGACATCGTGCGCGGCCCCGGTCCCCTCTCCGGAGGAACCGGTCCGCACCGTCCCGCTGGTCGTCGCCGGGCTCCTGGCGGTCGGCCTGACCTGGTTCGTGTGGGCCTCCTACGGCGCGAAGCAGGGCGTGCTGCTCGCGCTCGGCCTGGCGCTGGGCCTCGCGTTGTTCCACTCCCGCTTCGGTTTCACCTCGGCGTGGCGGCAGCTGATCGCCGTCGGCAACGGGGCGGGCCTGCGCGCTCACACCGTGCTGCTCGGCACGGCGGCCACGCTGATCGCGTTGATCATCTCGACCGGTTCCGGGCTCTTCGGGTCGGTGCCCAAGGCCGTGGGCAATCCTCTGGGCCTGGCGTTGCTGGTGGGCGCGGTGCTGTTCGCGATCGGCATGCAGCTCGGCGGGGCCTGTGCGTCCGGCACGTTGTTCGCGGTCGGGTCGGGGCAGTCGACGATCGTGCTGACGCTGTTCGGTTTCATCACCGGGTCCGTGCTCTACACCTGGGCGTTCCCGCTGTTCGACGGCTGGCCCGCGTTCCCCGCCGTGGTGCTGTCCGAGCACGTCGGCTGGTGGGGTTCGTGGCTGATCACGATCACGGCGCTCACGGCCATCTTCTTCGTGACGCGGCTGGTGCAGGCCCGTCGCAACCCGCCGCCCGCCGACGTGGTGCCGACCGCGCATGGGTTCGCCCGCGTGATCCGTGGTTCGTGGCCGCTGCTGGTCGGCGCGCTGGTGCTGGGCGTGCTGGCGGCGGCGGTGTTCCTGGTGTCCGGGGGCATCTGGGGCGTCACGTTCGCGTTCGCGCTGTGGGGCGCGAAGGTCGTGCAGCTGCTCGGGCTGCACCCCGAGGCGTGGGAGTTCTGGCAGACGCCGGCCAACGCCAAGGCGCTCGCCGCTCCGATCTGGACGGACAAGACGTCGCTGACGAACATCGGCATCATGATCGGCGCCGCCATCGCTGCGGCGGCGGCCGGAGCGTGGAAGATTCACAGCAGCATCCCGTGGCGGACGGCGCTCGCGGCGGTGCTGGGAGGTGTGCTGATGGGCGTGGGCGCTCGGCTCGCCGGTGGCTGCAACATCGGCGCGTACCTCGGCGGCATCTCCGTCGGGTCGCTGCACGGGTGGCTGTGGGGCGTGTTCGCGCTGGGCGGCACGTGGATCGGGCTGAGGTTGCGGCCGTTGTTCGGGCTCGCGAACCCGCAGCCGAGCGACTCGGTCTGCTGATGAGACGGGCGGCCATCGCACTCGTCCAGGTCCTCGGCCTGGCCGTGTGGTTCTCGATGTCCGCCGTCGTTCCCTCCCTGCGGGTCGAGTGGGGCATCAGCGCGGGCGCGGCGGTGTGGCTGACCGCGTCCGTGCAGCTCGGGTTCGTGGTGGGCGCGGTCGGGGCCACGGTGCTCAACCTGGCCGACCGCGTCCGCCCGCACCTGCTGATCGCCGGTTCGGCCGCCCTGGGTGCGGCCTTCACGCTGGTGCTCGGACTGTTCGTGGACGGGCTGGCCGCCGCGATCCCGTTGCGTTTCCTGACCGGCGTGGCGCTCGCGGGCGTCTACCCGGTGGGCATGAAGCTGATGGCGTCCTGGTCGGAGACCCGCACCCGCGGCCGTGCGCTGGGGGTGCTGATCGGGGCGCTGACGCTGGGGTCGGCGCTCCCCCACGTGTTCGGGCGGCTGCCGTGGCGCGAGGTGCTCGTCGCTGCCGCGCTGATCGCGTTCCTTGGTGCCGTGGTCGCGCTTCTGTTCGTGCGGCCGGGGCCGTTCGTGAGTGGCACGACCGCGCAGCTCAACCCGCGTTATGCCGTGCAGATGTTCCGCGAGCGCAAGCCCCGGCTGGTGAACCTCGGCTACTTCGGCCACATGTGGGAGCTGTACGCGCTGTGGACGTGGCTGCCGACGTTCCTGCTGAGCTCGCGGGAACCCGTCGGCCTCACCGTGTTCCTGACGATGGGCGTGGCGGGGTTCGCCGGCTGCCTGGTGGGCGGCTGGGCGGCGGACAGGTTCGGTCGCGCGCCCGCCGCCGTCGGGGCGCTGACGGTGAGCGGACTCTGCTGCCTGCTCTCGCCGCTGGTCTGGGGCACGCCGCTGCTGATCGCGTTCTGCGCGGTGTGGGGCGCCGCGGTGATCGCGGACTCCGGGGTGTTCTCGGCGTCGCTGAGCGAGGTCGCCGACCCGCGCTACGTCGGGACGGCCCTCACCGCGCTGACCGCCGTCGGGTTCGGCCTGACCGTGGTCAGCATCCAGCTCGTTCCGCTGCTCGCCGAGGTCGTGACCTGGCGTTACGCGTTCTTGCTGCTCGTACCGGGGCCGGTGGTCGGCGCGCTCGCCATGCTCAGGACGAGGTCGTAGTAGCCGTCGGGGTTGTCCGCGCCGGACCGCCCGTCGACGAGTTCGCGCACGATGTCGCAGTGCCCGGCGTGCTGCGCGGTCTCGGCCGTGACCCGCACGAGCAGGTGCCCGAACGTGGTCTGCCGCTTGTGCTCGGCCCACCACTGGACCTCGGCGGGCGCGTCCAGCGGTAGTTCCGCGATCGACTCGTCGGAGTGCTTCCAGGCCTGGCGGTACAGGTCGACGAGGTACTCGCGGCTCTCGGTGGGCTTGGCCCACATGTCGCCGTTCTCCCAGACCGAGCCGTCCTCGTTCCACGGCAGCGTGACCGGGGCCGGCCGGCCCGCGCTGTCGCCGAGGTAGCCGAACTCGATGCCGATCAGGTGCTTCACCAGGCCGAGCAGGTTGGTGCCGCTGGGCACGAGTGGTCGCCGGACGTCGTGCTCGGTGAGGCCGTCCAAAGAGGACACGATCGAGTCGCGGGAAGCCTGCAGATAGCGCTGGAGGTCCTCGGCAATCATGGCTTCGACACTAACGCTGGACGGCGACGACTTCCTTCGGTTTCGCCACGGTCTCCTGTGGAGGCCTCAGCACGTCCGGCGCAGTGCCCCACTGGCTGTACACCGCGGTGAGGCGCGCCTGCTGCTTGTCGGGTGACGGCGTGTTCTGCTCGACCCGGACCACCCGGTTCTCGTCGTCCACCTCGACGACGAGCCGGACGTCGCCGTTGGTGTAGCCGCCCGAGTGCGGCACTCCGCCCGCGCTGAACACGTACCGGCCGCCGTCCCGTTCGGTGAGGCGGAGGGTGTCGCGGTCGACGTCTCCGAACAGGTTGCCGGGGTGGTAGTCCTGCGTGGCCATCGACAGGTCCCGCGAGTACGGCCCCACCCAGGGCGCGTCGTTGAGCCCCATGCTGGTGAAGGTCTTGCCCGGCGGCATGGTGAGCCCGCTGTGCTGCAGATACCCGTCATCGCCCACGGTCACCCAGCGGTAGTCGGTGGTGCGGTACCTGTTCTCGACATGCGCGGTCACGTCCTCCTGCGTCGTGGCACCGCCGCTGCCGACGTGGAGCACGCCCGCATAGGTCTGTCGGCGCGGATCCTTGCCCTCGACCTCGATCTTGACGTCGAACCGCACCGACCCCTGCCTCTGGGCGGTCTGCTGCCACTCCCGGAGCAGCGCCACCGGGTCCGCAGGCGTGGTCGAGCACGCGGTCAGCACGAGGAACAGGGACAGGGCCAGACGCATCCCGAGATGATGCTCGACTTCGGGCCCGAACAAAGCACTTTCGACTGATTCACGGACAGTGACCACAGGTCAGCTGCGTATCGCTTGAACGGCGCTCAAGTTTCGCTAGAGCGGCCCATCGTCTAGGACACAAGCTGACCTCAAGTGGTCCTAGAGTCGTTCATGTCGGGACAAACGAGCGAAGGACAGAAGCGATGACCACCACCGAGACCCTCACCGGCGAGCGCGCGGACCTGCTCGAGACCCTCAGGCAGCACCGCTGGTTCCTGACGTTCACCGCTCAGGGTCTGAGCGACGAGCAGGCGGCGTCGAGCCCGACGGCCAGCGCGCTGAGCATCGGCGGCCTGATCAAGCACGTCGCGTCGGTCGAGGAGAACTGGGTCAAGTTCATCGAGCAGGGCACCTCGGCGATGGAGGTCGACCCCGAGTCGACCGACTACGAGAACCACGAGGCGAACTTCCGGATGGCTCCCGGCGAGACGCTGGAGAGCATCATCGCCCGCTACAACGAGGTCGCGGCCTACACCGACAAGCTGGTCGAGACGGTCGACATGGACCTCTCCCACGCGCTGCCGTCCGCCCCGTGGTTCCCCGAGGGCAAGACGTGGTCGGCGCGACGCGTGTTCGTGCACATCGTCGCCGAGACCTCGCAGCACGCGGGCCACGCGGACATCATCCGCGAGACGATCGACGGTCAGAAGACCATGGGCTAGGGCTTGGGCGGGCTGAAGGTCGAGAGGAACTGGTCCCGGAAGTCGCTCATCCGCGACACCGGGGCCGATCCTCCCGGCTTGATCCCGTCGTCCCACTTCCAGTCCGCGACCCGCTCCATGACGGCCGGGTCCTTGGCAACGATGGTGATCGGCACGTCCCGCGACGCTCCTTCGCCGGTCACCATCTGCGCGGGCTGGTGGTCGCCCAGGAACACCATCACCAGGTTCTCGTCGCCGTACTTCTCGAGGTAGGAGAGCACGGACTCCAGCGAGTACGAGATGGAGTGCGCGTAGTCGGCGCGCACGGCCGCCGGGTCGCGGCCGAAGATCGACTCCGGCGGGTCGTTCGAGGCGGGCATGGTCGAGTAGATCGAGCCGTCACCGAGCTTGTCCCACTCCACGGAGTCCGGCGTCGGTGACCACGGCGCGTGCGAGGACACCATCGGGATCGCCGCCATCACCGGGCTGTGCGCCTTCGCGCGCTCGTTGCGTTGGAACGACTCCAAGGTGAACTGGTCGGGTGTCGTCGCGTAGCCGAAGCGCGGGCCTTTGTAGCCGAGGTCCTGGGCCGCGTAGATCTGGTTGTAGTGGAAGAAGTCGCCTTCCGGCCACGCCTGCGTGATGCCCGGGACGACACCGACCGAGCGCCACGACGACTCGCGGAACGCCCGCGGCAGCGTCAGCCGGTCGGAGGCCACGAGGTTGCGGTAGCGCTGCTGGTTGTCGATCCACAGCCCGGACAGCAACGTCGCCTGCGCCATCCAGCTGCCACCGCCCGCGGTCGGCGAGGTCAGGTACGCGGAACGAGCCGAGTAGCCGGCCGCCTTCAGGCGATCATCGCCCTGAGCCAGCTTCGACGCGACGTCCGGCATGTCGAGCGCCGACTTGCCGTAGCTCTCCACGAACGTGAAGACGACGTCCTTGCCCTGCAACGAGGACAGCAGCCCGGGATGCCCGCGGAACGCGTCGACCGAAGCCTCCGCCGCGAACACCTCCTTGTCGTTCAGACCCGCCTGCACGCGCCGGGCGTGATCCACCAGCGACGTGGCGGCGGCGTCGGAGTAGACCGGAACCCCGGGCACGGCAAGGGAAACACAGGCGACGGCGAGCAGAGCCACCGCGCGGATCGCGATCGGGCGCCGCCCGGCGGCGACAGAACTGAGGCGCTGCACCGAAGCCGCCGCCACGAACACGATCCCGGCGACCAGCGCGACGGCGAGACCCACGGCCAGCACGGAGGCGAAGCGGCCGAACGTCACGTCCACGAAGTCGATGGCGGGCACCAGCAGCGGCCAGTCCAGCACGAGGTCGAACGGCCGGTACAGCACCATGTCGAAGCCGATGTCCATGATCTTCACGACCGTGAACAGGCCCAGCGCGATGCCACCGGCGATGGCCGCGGGCTTGCGGAACCGGTCCGGCAGCAGCACCAGCACCATCACGCCGATGAGGCCTTCGAGCGGCACCCGAAGGAACGCCTCGAAGGAGAACTTCTCGAGGTCGCTCGGTGCGATGAGCACGAACAACACGAACAGCCCTGCCAGGACCGTGACCGTCCGCCGCAGCAACATCCTCACCGAGACTCCCCTTTCCAGGCCCTATGAGGTAAACGCGGCGCGGCCCGCGAACGGTTCACCTGCTCTACGATCGGTTCTCGTGACCCGCCCGCACGTTCTGCTGAGCGTCGCCGTCAGCCTCGACGGCCACATCGACGATCGCGGCACCGAGAGGTTTCCGCTTTCCAACGACGAGGACTTCGATCACGTCGACCGGATGCGCGCGGAGTCGGACGCGATTCTGGCCGGGGCCGAGACGTTGCGCCGCGACAACGCGCGACTGCTCGTCTACAGCGACGAACGACGTGCGCGGAGAATAGCGGACGGCAAACCCGAGTTCCCGCTGCGAGTCACCGTCACCCGCAGCGGCCAACTGGACCCTGACCTGCGGTTCTGGCACTGCGGCGGCGACCGGCTGGTCTACTCGCGCAGCGCCGAGACCACGGTCGGGCACCTCGCCGAAACGAGGACCTTCAGCGATTTTTCAGAAATCCTGGACGATCTCGGCGCGCGTGGAGTGAGAAAGCTCATGGTCGAAGGCGGCACGAGCATTCACACGGCGTTCCTCGAAGCCGGACTGGCCGACGAGATCAGGGTGGCGGTGGCACCGATGCTGATCGGACAGGCGACGGCCCCGCGTTTCGTGAATCCCGCCGAATTCCCCGGTGGACCGGCACGCCGATTCCACCTGGAGGACGTCACGAAAGTCGGGGACGTCGCGGTGCTCCGCTACTTCCCGAAAGTCACTTCCTGACGAGCCTGAGCGCGCCGAAGATCTGCTCGCGGCGGTAGACCGCGATCACCAGCGCCCACACCATGAAGATCAGCGGCATCAGCGCGTCGTCGAAGCCGCCGTTGGTGACCAGCGTGAGCTCCGTCAGCGCCGCGCCGGCCATGATGCCCGCGAGGCCCAGCGCCGCGAGGCCGCAGATGGGCGGGATGAGCAGGCCGATCGCGGTGGCGATCTCCAGCACACCGGTGAAGTACCGGAACCACTGGCCGAAGCCGATGTCGTCGAACTTGGCGACGAACGAGTCGGTGAACAACGCGTAGCCGTTCATCACGAACTGCACGGCGAGCACGATCTGCAGGATCCAGACGACGATGTTGCCGATCTTCGCCGTTGTCGAGGTCTGCTCAGACATGGCGGGATTGTCCCACCCGGACAGCGGCGTTGGTCCACAGCCAGAGCACATCGCGACCGAACGACCACACCAGCGATGCCAGCGCGAGACCGACGAGGACGGCCGCGTACGGCAGCAGGCCCGAGGCCGCCACGACGAGGAAGATCCCCTGGACCGCGGCCACGACCTTGCGGGCGTAGCTGCCCGGCAGCGGCGCGTTCATCCAGCGCAGACCCCAGGAAGCGGCCACGAACACGTACCGCATGAGCCCGATCGCGAGCACCCACGGACCCAGGTGCACGGCGACGTACGCGCTGAGCACGAGGATCAGGAACGCGTCGACCTCCATGTCGAACCGGGCACCCAGCGCGGTCGAGGTGCCCGTGCGGCGAGCGACCTGACCGTCCACCCAGTCGAGTGACAACGCGACGGCCGCCAGCGTCACGACCAGCGCGACCGGCACGTCCTGCCCTGCGCGGTCAGCGACCAGCGCGGTCACGGCGCCGACCATCAGGCCGCGGGCCAGCGTGACGCGGTCAGCCGGCCCCAACGCCGAGGTGCGGTGCCGTTGCATGCCGTAGCCGAGGAACGCCCACGTGGCGAACCCGTAGGCCAGACCGGCGGCCCAGCCGAGCGGCCCGAGACCGGCTGTGGCACCGACCACGCCCAGCGCGAGGACCTGAAGCCCTGCCCAGATGGCAGGCTCCCGCAGGACGGGTGCCGTCCTGGTGTGCTGAAGTGTGATCATCAGGTGCCCCTAACGAACTTCGTGCGGCGGAGGTGTTGTGAGTGACACGTACGGCGAGTGCCTTTTGGCTCAATGAATCGGGAAAAGGGGAAGTTCGGCAGGTCACACTGGCCGAGCCCGGTCCCGGTGAGGTCGAGGTGCGCACGCTGTTCTCCGGCGTGAGCCGCGGCACGGAGACCCTCGTGTTCCGCGGTGGCGTGCCGGAGAACCAGTACGCGGTCATGCGGGCCCCCTTCCAGGAGGGCGACTTCCCGTGGCCGGTGAAGTACGGGTACCTCAACGTCGGCGTCGTGGAAACCGGGAACCTGCGCGGGCGCACGGTGTTCTGCCTCTATCCACATCAGACTCGTTACGTCGTACCGGAAACCGCGGTCACGCTCGTGCCGGAGGCGGTTCCGGCCGAACGGGCGGTGCTGGCGGGCACGGTGGAGACCGCGGTCAACGCCGTGTGGGACGCGCGTCCGTTGATCGGCGACCGGATCGCGGTGGTCGGCGGCGGCATGGTCGGGTCGAGCATCGCGGCCGTGCTGGCGACGTTCCCCGGTGCCCGCGTCGAGCTCGTGGACGCCGATCCGGCCCGGGAGACGGTTGCCCGCGAGCTCGGTGTCGGATTCGCCTTGCCGGGCAACGCTCTCGACGGCTGCGATCTGGTCTTCCACGCCAGTGCGACCGAGCCCGGCCTCACCACGGCGTTGAACCTGCTCGCGCCGGAGGGCCGCGTGATCGAGCTGAGCTGGTACGGCGACAGGAAGATCTCCGTGCCGCTGGGCGAGTTCTTCCACTCGCGCCGGCTCACGATCCGCAGCAGCCAGGTCGGCACGGTCGGCCGTCCCGACCGCAGCTACGCCGAACGCATGGCGGTCGCGCTGGATCTGCTGGCCGACGCCAGGTTCGACGCGCTGATCACCGGCCACAGCGCGTTCGAGGAGCTCCCGGACGTGATGCCGAAGCTCGCGGACGGCGAGATTCCGGCGCTGTGCCACCGGATTGACTACGGTCAGGCTCATGTTCCCGAGTGACACCACGGTCGACGTCCGGGGTAAGAGCGTGGCCGTGCTCCCGGTCGGCAGCACCGAGCAGCACGGCCCGCACCTGCCGCTCGCCACGGACGCGGTGATCGCCTGGACCATCGCGTCGGAGATCGCGGCCAAGCACCCCGAGGTCCGGTTGCTGCCGCCGATCCAGTTCTCGTGCTCGCAGGAGCACGCCGACTGGCCGGGGACCGTCAGCATCTCCGCGAGCACGTTGATCTCAGTGGTCACGGACATCGCGGAGTCCTTGCGGCGCAACGGTGTCACGAACCTGGTGCTGGTCAACGGCCACGGCGGCAACTACGTGCTGTCGAACATCGTGCAGGAGGGCGAGGGTCTGGCGTTGTTCCCCGGACGGGACGACTGGGCGTTCGCGCGGGAGAAGTCCGGCATCGAGACCTCGGCCTACAGCGACATGCACGCCGGCGAACTGGAGACCTCGATCCTGCTGCACGCGCACCCCGATCTGATCCGTCCTGGCTATGAAGGCTCTGACCACCTGGCGGAGGACCGGCGGCACATGCTCACCCTGGGTCTGGCGCCGTACACGTCCTCCGGCGTCATCGGGCGGCCCTCGCTCGCGTCAGCGCGCAAGGGCGAGCTCCTGCTCGCGGGACTGGCCGAGTCGTTCCGCCACTACCTGGACCTCTTCGGTCTTCCGGCGTGACAGGAAGAGCACGACCGCACCCGGCAGCGCGGCGATGAGCGCCAGCACGCCGTAGACGATGCCCGTGGTGAAGCCCTGCGCGGCGCCCAGACCGGCGGCACCGAACGCGACCGCGAGGAAGGCCTCGCGCGGGCCGAACCCGCCGATGTTCACCGGGATGGCCATGATCAGCAGCGCCAGCACGACGACCGGCGCGAGCTGGGCGATCGTGGCGTTCGACCCGGCGGCGCGGGCGGCCACCAGGAACATCGCGACGTACCCGGCGACGGTGGCGGCCGACAGTCCGATGACCGCGGGCCAGGTCCGGAAGGACAGCAGCCTGATGCCGTCGGCGAGGGTGTTGACCAGCACGCGGCGCACCGGCCCGATCTGCCAGCCGACCACCGCGGCGATGGCCAGACCGGCGAGAACGAGCCCGGCGGTGGTGCCGTCCGGCGCTAGGTCGAGGCCGGGCGCGGGGTGCGTGAGCAGCACCGCGAGCCCGATCCCGATGAGCACGATCTGACCGGCGAAGCGCTCGAAGAACACGGCGCGCACGCCCCGTCCGACGTCGCCCGACTCACGACCGTGGTTGACCGCGCGGTGCACGTCGCCGAGCACGCCGGCGGGCAGCACGGCGTTGACGAGCTGGGCGCGGTAGTAGTCGCTGACCGCGGACTTCATGGACAGCGACAGGCCGAGGCGACGCGCCACGAGGACCCAGCGTCCCGCGCTGAGCACCGTCGTCACGAGCCCGATCGCCAGTGCGGCGGCGACGGAGAACGCGTCGATCGCGCGCAGTCCGTCGAGGAACGCCCCGGTGCCCAGGCGCACGCCCAGGCCGACCAGGATCGCCAACGCCAGCACCAGGCGAAGCCACGGCCAGAACTTCTTCATCAGACAGACCTCGGTATCGCTAGCAGGTCGACGTGGTGGACCGTCACGGAGGCCGTTGACCTGCGGCGCAGGTACTCGGAAGCCTCGGTGGCGAGTGTGGGTTCCTGCTCCACCGCGGCGTCGACCCAGCCCCTGAGCCACTCGGACTGCAGGGCGTCGCCGTGCATCCGCCAGGGGCTCTGAGCCGTCCGAACCGAAGCGCCGGCTGTCACGAATGCCTCTTCGGCAGCGGCTGGAGCATCAGGTCCGAGCAGACGGCGCCCGTCCACGACGCGGCGCTGGTGAGCGTTGAACGCGTCCTGGAAGGCGGCGTCGAGCGGCTCGGCCGGATCGATGTCGATCCGGCCTGCCACCGAGAGCGTGAACAGAGCGGGCACATGTGCTTCTACGCATGCAACCGCCAGAGCGTTCATCTCGTTAGTAGTGAGCAAGTCGAGCAACGCGGAACAAGTGACCAGGTCAGCGCCCGCGATGTCGGCGGCTTTGAGGGACGTGAGGTCGCCCTCACGCGTCTCGGCGGTGACGTTCTCCATGGCGCTCATGCCGGCCTCGGCCAGCCCGAGCAGCCGGGGGTCGCGGTCGTGCAGCACCCAGTGCTGCACGCCGCCGAGCCTCCCGGCGAGCCATCGTCCCATCGATCCCGTTCCACAACCGAGGTCACGGATCGTCAGGGGGTTTCGGTTCACCAGAGTTTCGCGGACCACGTCGGCGAGCTCGGTCGAGCGTGCCTGTGCGTCGGCGTTTTCCCGCAGTGCCAGCCATTCCGGGGCGAAGGTCATGGCCGGAGCGTAGCCAGCACCCTCCGCAGGTCCTCTGTGGATTCGTCCCAAGTGGACAGAACAGCCCGCCGGGCGAGCGATTTGGAACGCAGTTCGGCCCGGAAGTCCTGATCTTGGAACCAGCACGTTAGTGCAGCTTCCAATGCATTTTCGTCCCCGGCGGGAATGAGCAGACCGCCGTCGCCGAGTGCGTCCGGGACCGCGCTCGCGATGACCGGCAGACCGTGGGCGAGGGCCTCGGTGACGACCATGCCGTAGGTCTCGTTCCTGGAGGCCAGCACGAAGAGGTCGGCGCGGTCGTATGCGCTGGTCAGAGCCTCGCCGGCGAGTGCTCCCGGGAAGCTGACGCGGTCGTCTCGCGGGAGTTCGCGCAGGAACGGCCGGTGCGGGCCCACGCACGTCAGCCGCCAGTCGTGTTCGATCCGCCGCAACGCGCTGACCAGCAGGTCGTGGCCTTTGCGGGGTGTGATGGACGCGACGCAGAGCAGATGGTGGACACCGTCCGTGCCCCGCGCCCGTGGCGCCGGATCGGTACCGGGGACGACGACGTGGACGTGGTCGAGCCCGTGCCTTCGCTCGATGTCGCGCGCGGCCGTCGGGCTGGTCGCGACGACCACGTCGACGGCCCTCAGGACCTGCCCTTCGCAGGCGTTGAGGACGCGTGCGGTCTCGGGGTCCAGACCTGTCTCGTCGGCGAGCGGCAGGTGCACGAGCACGGCGAGTCTGAGCCGTTCGGCGTGAGGGACCACAACTTCGGGTACACCACAGCTGACCAGGCCGTCGAGGAGCACGACAGCGCCGTCGGAGATCGCCGCAAGCGTTTGCCGCAACGCGGTGGTGTCGCTCGGACGCGGCCAGTCACCAGCGACGGTCAGGCGGTTCAGGCCCGCGCTCACGCGCAGGTCGTAGACGTTGCCGCCGCTGGGACTGCCCGGATCCTCGACGTCAGGCGGAAGGACGAAGTGCACGTTCGTAGCCGGCCCACGCCACATGGGACTCGTGAAGTGTGACGGCGATCGCATCGATCCCGTGAGCGCCCTCACCCAGAGAGCCCTCGGAGATCTTGTCCGCGAGCTGGTCCGCGATGTGTTTCGCGAGCCACTCCGTGGAGGTGTTGATGCCCGCGAACTGGGGTTCTTCGTCCAGATTGCGGTAGTTGAAGGCGGCCAGGACCTTGTTCAGCTCCTGGGTGGCGAGTCCGATGTCGACGACGATGTTGTCCGAATCGAGCTCAGCACGTTTGAACGTTGCGTCCACCAGGAACGTTGCTCCATGCAGACGTTGTGCCGGACCGAAGACTTCGCCGCGGAAACTGTGGGCGATCATCACGTGATCGCGGACGGTGATGCTGAACAGGATGACCTCCGCTGTGCGGTCGGGTTACGGTGCGACCTCCATCCGAGCGTAGCTGCACGTTCGGAAGGCGCCTGGCGACAAGGGGACCGGAGATGTTCGAACAGGCCTTCAACGAGGAAGACGTTGCGGAGTCCGATCTGGTGACACGGCGTGGCACCTTCCGCGCAGTCGCGTTCCGCGCGGACGGTCACGAGCACATGGCGCTGGTCTACGGCAAGACGAAGCTGCGTGAGAACGTCCTCGTGCGCATCCACTCCGAGTGCATGACCGGCGACATCTTCGCCGCCATGCGTTGCGAGTGCGGCGAGCAGCTCGACGCCGCGCTGAACACCATCGTGCGTGAGGGCAACGGCATCCTCGTGTACCTGCGCGGGCACGAAGGGCGCGGAATCGGTTTGGTGTCGAAGATTCGCACGCACGTGCTGCAGGACGCCGGAATGGACACGTTGGACTCGGCCACGTCCCTCGGCCTGCCTGTCGACGTGCGCGACTACACCCCCGCGGCCCGCGTGCTCAAGCATCTGCGCGTGCAGTCCGTGCGGCTGATGTCCAACAACCCGGACAAGATCGCGGCGCTGGAGTCCCACGGAATTTCGGTGACGGCGCGCGTGCCGTCGTTGATGACCCCGAACGTCCACAACATCGCCTATCTGACGGCGAAGCGCGACCGGCTCGGGCACGACCTGCCTCAGGTCGACGAGTTCACCACCCTGCCGCACGCGCGCTGACCATTGCTTTCCCAGCATGTGGCGCTCAGAATGTCTCGATGCTGGCGCTGCGGGCAGGGCGTGCGTTCGACGGTGAACGGTCGATCGCGGGACCCGTCACGGTCATCACCGAGAACGGGACGATCAAGGCCGTCGAGCAGGGGCATCCGGACGTCGCCGGTGCCGAGGTCGTCGATCTCGGCACCGCCACCGTCCTGCCCGGACTGATCGACACCCACGTCCACCTGGGAGCGGACAGCGAGGACGGCGCGCTGGACCGGCTGCCCGAGTTCACCGCCGAACACCTGGACGCGGTGATCGAGGACAGCCTCGGCCGCCAGTTGCGGGCCGGCGTGACCACCGTCCGCGATCTCGGCGACCGGAACTGGTCGGTGCTCGACCAGCGTTCCCGGCACCGCCAGCGCGTTCTCGCCTCCGGCCCGCCCATCACCTCCCCGCGCGGGCACTGCTGGTCGATGGGCGGCGAGACCACCGGCGACGACGCGCTCCGCCGTGCCGTGCGGGAACGGGCCGAACGGCGGGCCGACGTCGTCAAGATCATGGCCAGCGGCGGGTTCGCGACGCCCGGCACCGCCGTCGACGACTGTCAGTTCACCGAACACGAACTCCGCGTGGTCGTGGAGGAAGCGCACTCCCACGGCCTACCGGTGACCGCCCACGCGCACAGCCTGGCCGCGATCCAACGGGCCGTGGCCGCGGGCGTGGACGGCATCGAGCACTGCACGTGCCTCACCGATCGAGGCATGCGGATGCCGGTGGAACTGATGGACGCGCTGGCCGAGGCGGACATCGCCGTCTGCCACACCCTCGGCAACACGCAGGATCCACCGCCGCACGTCCAGGAGGCGTTCGAACGCGCCGGGATGAGCATCGCCGCGAAGCTGAACATCCTGGGCCGCATGCACGACCGCGGTGTTCGGGCGGTGTCCGGCACCGATGGCGGGATCGGGGCGGGCAAACCGCACGGGATCACCGCCCACGCCCTCGGTCACATGATCGAGGCGGGCGTTCCGAACGCGGTCGTGCTCGCCAGTGCCACCAGCCAGGCGGCGAAGGCGCTGAGCGTCAGCAAGGGCGTGCTGAGGCCTGGCTGGGATGCTGACATCATTGCCGTGCAAGGAGATCCCATGCGGGACATCACGGCGTTGCACCACGTGACGACCGTGGTGATAGGTGGTCAGATCGCGACGACCGTCTTGCCGACCGACCGTCGCGAGTAGACGTGGTCCACCGCGTTCAGCGCCTCTGACAGCGGGAAGACCTTGTCCACCGGTGCTTTCAGCGTGCCCGCCTCGACCATGACGCGCAGCTCGTCGAAGACGACGCCGAGCTCCTTCGACATCAACGGCACGAACTTCCTGGACGAGAACGGGTTCAGGAGCAACGCGCCGATCGACTTGTGGAACCCTCCCGTGATCGATCCCCCGGTCTCCGCGCCGACCAGCACGATCCGGCCGCCCTCGTTCGTCGCCCCGCGCAACCTCGACAACGGCCTGGCGCCACCGCAGTCCAGGATCAGGTCGTACGTGCCGGTGAAGTCAGCGACCGTGTGGTCGAAGACCTCGTCGGCACCCAGCGACCTGGCCAGCTCGACCTTGCGCGTGCTGCACACCGCAGTCACATGTGCGCCAAGGGCTTTCGCGATCTGGACCCCGTACGAGCCGACGCCACCACCGGCGCCGAGCACCAGAACGCGTTGCCCCGGCCGGACTCCGCGCAGTCCCTGCAGCGCGGTCCCGCCCGAGATCGGGATCGCGGCCGCCTCCGCGAAGGAGATGCCTTCCGGTTTGCGAGCCAGCCGTGAGGCCGGCGCGACGGCGTATTCGGCGAACGACCCCTCGCACGTGCCGAACACCTCGTCGCCGACCGCGAACTCGCTGACGCCGGGCCCGATCTCCTTCACCACACCGGCGACGTCCCTGCCCGGTACCGGCGACTTCGGCCCGCGGAACCCGAACCCGAGGAAGCGCACCAGGTACGGCTTCCCGGTGAGCAGGTGCCAGACGCCCATGTCGACGCCCGCCGCCCGCACCTCCAGCAGAACCTCACCGTTCCCAGGCACAGGCACATCGAGGTCACCTGGCACCGCCGATCCGTATCTTCGTTGCACGACAGCCTTCACAGCTCTTCCTCCTCCGGGTATTGGAAAACCTCTTCCAGCGACACCTTGAACACGCGTGCGATCTTGAAAGCCACCTCCAGCGAGGGCGAGTACTTGCCCTGCTCGATGGCGATCAGCGTCTGCCTCGTCACGCCGATGGCCGTGGCCAGATCGGACTGCTTCATCTCGCCGTGCGCGAACCGCAGGGCGCGGATGGAGTTCGTGACTTTCGTCGGCTTCACAGCATCCCTCGGCGGTACATCGCGAGCTTCGCCAGCGAGCCCAGCACCGCGGACAGCACGAAGCACAGGTAGAGCACGTTGGCGATCCAGAAGTACGGCGCCTCGAACATCGCGAGCACCATCGCGGACACACCGCCGATGACGACGAACGACTGACCGATGCCGTCGCCGATCCGGCCGATCTCGCGGTCCCGTTCGTCGGCCTGCAGTCCGTCGTTGCGCGAGGCGATGCCGAACCAGATGCCCGACACGATGCCGGCGACGATCCCGAGTGAGATCGTCCACACCATCGCGCTGATGTAGGGCGCCTCGACCAGCGGACGCCCTGCCGCTCCAGTCAGGACAAGCCCGACATACACGGCGTAACCAGCGACGGCGATGACCGCCAGTGCCCACGCCCGCTTCTCCTCGAACGCCATGGTCCCGCTCCTGATGTCAAAGAAACCTGACATCACCAAGGTAAAGCGAAGCAGACATCGTGTCAAACATCTTTGACTTAACCTTTTCGTGATCAACGCGTCCGTATGGCGGTCGACTACCTCCGATCGGACCCATTAGCGTGCGGCGCATGCTCCGTCCGATCCTTGTTGCGTGCGCGCTTGCCCTCACGGCATGTGGCCACGCAGTGACGGCGGAACCTCCCGCCGCCGCACGCACGCAGCCGCCGTCCCACACCCCCGCGGCAGCGCCTCTGGTCGCGACGCCCGAGGTCTGCCCGCTGCCCGACAGCGGGTTCGAGTGCGACTTCCAGAAGCGCCTCAAGGCCGCCCAGGACTACGCGGAGACCAGGCCGGGATCCGTCGGTTTCGTGCTGCGCGACCGCAAGAACGGCGCGACCTGGCGCAACGACCACGCCGGCGACATGACGTGGACCGCGTCGACGATCAAGCTCGCGATGGTCGTGAACCTGCTGGAGCGCCACCGCGCCGGCAAGATCAAGCTGAGCAGCGACGACCGCTCGCTGATGAACGCGATGCTGCACACGTCCGACGACGACGCGGCGGACTCGTTGTGGAAGAAGTACAACGGCGCGACGTTCAACGCGGCGTTCGGCAAGTACGGAATGACCGATTTGGTGCCACAAAAGGGATATACGGCCACGTTCCCGTACTGGGGCTTCGAGAAGTGCACGGCGAACGACCTCGACCGCCTGATGAACTACATCCTCGACACCGTCCCCGCCGACGACCGCGAGTACATCGTCGGGCAGATGCGCCAGGTCGGCGCCGTGCAGCAGTGGGGCGTCTGGGGACCGGACTCCGGCGCGAAGAACGGCTGGTCGGAGGAAGAGGGCGGCTGGGTGATGAACTCGGTCGGGTTCGTCGGTCAGGACGCGCGGTACACGCTCGCGATCATGAACAACCTCAAGGGCGAGGGCGCCTACGACGAGGGCCGCGCCACGGACACGGAGATCACCCGCATCCTCTTCCGCTGAAGCGTCAGTGAGGTGTCAGACCGCGTTGCTACGGTGGTGAGCGACCTGTTCAGACACTGGGGAAGGGGTCGCCGTGCCGGACAGAAGGGCACAGATCGAGCAGAAGATCCGCTCTTTCCAGGAGCAGGCCGCCAGGGCGGGCCAGCTCAAGGACAAGATCGCGGAGCTGCGCGGCCAGGCTCGCAGCGGCGACGGCTCCGTCACCGTGACCGTCGCGCCGTCGGGGGCGGTGCTGGGGTTGCAGCTGTCGCCGACCGCGATGAGGTACAGCCACACGCAGCTGCAGCAGGAGATCCTCGCCACCATCAGGGCGGCGACGCAGCAGGCCGCGCAGGCGTTGCAGGACACCGTGACGCCGGTGCTGGGTGATCAGGCCGAGCGGTTCAAGGACGCGTTCAGCGCGCACTCGGCCGTGATGGTGCCGGACGCTCCCGCACCTCATGCCGCGCCTCCCGCGGCGCCGTACGTGCCGCAGAACGTGACGCCGCCCGCACCGCCTGCCGGGAACCGTCCGAGGCCGAGGCCGGTCTCAGACGACGACGACTTCGGCGGCAACTCGATCCTGAGGTGATGGGGGCATGACGGGATTCCAGGTGCAGGGCGGTGCGCTGACGGCGCACGGCCAGGGTTCGCGGGAGGCCGCAGGCCACTTCGGACAGCTGGCGACCCTGCTCGACCAGGCACGCGTGAGCGACGACTGCTTCGGTCCGCTCGGCGAGCTGATGGCGTTCAAGTACTTCGAGGGCCTGCAGGAATGCCAGGAGATGGCCAACAAGGCCAAGGGTTTCCTGGAGGGCGTGGCCGAGCGCACCGACCAGACGGCGCAGACCTACCGCGACGTCGAGGAAGCGATCCACCAGGGGCTGCAGCAGTTCAGCAGTGGCGGCCCCGGTTCGCTCGCGGACCTGAACGGCGCGGGCAACGGCAACCGCAAGAGCGACTTCGAGCAGAACGCGGGCTACGGCAGCTCGTGGGTGAGCACGAGCGGCGACATCTCCCGCGCCGGCAGCCCGCCGGACGTGGCCATCGCGGCGGTCAACGCGCGCATGGAACAGCTGCAGTTCGTGATGAGCCCCGGCCAGTCGTTCATCGACAACGGCCTCGGGTTCCTGATCGGCATCGTGATCAGCCCGATCGTCGAGCTCGTGCTCGAACCCGCGATCGGCGACCCGGAGCAGATGCGCAGCACCGGCGCCGGCTGGGGCAAGGTCGCGGACTGGGTGAAGCAGACCGGCGAGCACGAGAAGACCCGTGCCGCCGCGACGTCGGAGCCGTGGACCGGGCAGGCGGGCGACAGGTTCCGCAAGCAGATGGACGAGTTCGGCGCGGGCGCGGAGGCGTTCTCGAACGAGATCCGCGGCCTGCAGCAGATGCTGGAGCTCGCCGCCGACCTGTTCGACGCGTTCGTCGAGATCTGCATCGACATCCTGCAAGAGCTGGTCATGGGCCTGATCATCGAGTGGCTGGCCGCGCTGGCCGCCTCGTGGATCACCGCCGGTGCCTCGATGGCCGCCGCGGGCGTCGCCACCACCGCCCAGGTCGGCGGCACGATGGCGCGCCTGGGCCTGAAGGTCAAGCAGCTGCTCGGCAAGCTCAAGCCGCTGATCGACAAGCTGGAGGACCTGCTGCAGGCGCTGCGCAAGGGTCCGCTGCGCAAGCTCGTCGAGAAGGCCGAGGGCCTGCGCGACGGCAACATGGCCGAGAAGTGGCTCATGCGCAAGATCGACGCGAACCCGCTGGCCAAGATCGTCACCAAGGCCGACCCGGCGACGATGGCGTCCAAGACCGGCAACCGCTTCGCCGGCCGGTTCGGCGTCGACGGCCCCGGTTCGGACTCGCTGACGACGAACCTCACCGAGGCCGGCCTGCGCACGGCGGGCCTGAGCGGCACGACCCACGTGCCGACCGCCATCACCAACGGTGTCATGGAGAATGCTCCCGGCCTCGCCGTCGAGCAGGGCATCAAATATGGCTACAACAAGGGTCAGGACCCGTCCTCCGACGAGGACCGTGCTGACGCGATGAACCGAGGATTCGAGTACGAGTGATCTTCGCGGAGCCCCTGGGCCCCGGCCACGTCGCCCGGCAGCAGGTCTGCCGGGCGGGCGAGGCGCTGGTGTGGGCGATGTACCGGCGGACCTTCTACTACGCCGTCGACGGCCTCGACCAGCTCGGCACACCGGGCCGTTCGCTGTTCGCCCGCGGTGCCTCCGCCGTCGGGCGCGGGGTGGGCGACTTCGCGCTGACGGTGCTGGGCGGCGGTGGCGACTCGGGCGACGACAAGGCTCCGGCCGCCGACCACCTGGTGTTCGGGGCTTCTTCCGGTTCCCTGGCCGCGTCGGCGATGTCGCGGTTCGAGCCCGGCACGCGCGTGGATCGCCTGTGGGCGTTGACCTCCTCCCGGCTGGTGATCGCCGAGCGGCACGTCGCGCCTGTCGTCGCTGCGGAGAAGTCGTTCCTGGGCAAGGCGATCGGGTTCGGCCGCGAGGTCGGCAAGATCCTCGCCGACAACCGCAGGAAGTACGGCGAGCACGTGGAGGGCGAGCCCGTCGCCGTACCGGACTACCGGGTCGTTGGGGAGTTCCCGCGCGCCCAGATCGCTTCGGTCGAGCCTGGCCGGGTGACGTTCGTGGACGGCTCGGGCTTCGAGTTCCTGCTGGAGACCCCTGCTGTCGCGGACGACGAGGTGGTCGTCTCGGAGCTGACGAAGTTCTGGCTGCGCCCCGGCGAACGCCTCGTGCTCGGCCTGCCCCCGGTCATCGGCTACGTGGGCGGTGTCGTCGCCGGCTCAGTGCAGCTGCCGCTGACCGCTTCGAGCCCGATGCCCGCGCTGGAACTGGACAAGCAGCGGTGGCCGCTGCCCGCTCCCCCGTCACCGCAGGACTGGACCGACGACCCGACGCTCGGCTACTGGGTCGACGCGTCCGCCGCCTCGAGCCTCGCCGTGTCGCTGGCGGACCACTTCGCCTTCAGCCGCGGCAACGCCCGACTCGCCGTGAGCGACCAGCGCGTGGCCGTGGTCTACCCGACGCATCTGTTCGAGGCCAAGCCTTCCAGCGTGTTCACGACGTTCGCCGAAATCCCTCGCAACGCCGTGCGATCGCTGGAAACCCCTTACGTGGGAGCAAGCCTGCCCGCACGGCCGGTCGTCAGGCTGACGTTCGCGGACGGCTCGTCGCTCGCCGTACGCCGTCAGTCCTGAGTCGACACTCGGCGAGATCCCGCCCGAGGTCGCCGGCGGGCAGCTCGAACCTGACCCTGATCATCGCGCGAGATCGGGCACCTGGGCGACGAGTTCCTCCGGCGCCGACAACCGCCACGCCTCGAAGACCAGTTCCCTCATCTCGTCCGCCTCGATGCCTTCGAGGTACACCACGACCCAGCCGAAGCCGCCGGCCGTGAACTGCACCTCGAACACGTCTGGCCGTTCCGCGACCAGCGCCAGCTGCTCGGACAGCGTCTGCTTCAGCCCGACCGTCTGCGTGCGCGGCCAGTAGTAGCCGAACAACTTGCCCCGCACGCGGAACGAGTCGTACTGCTGCCCGGACGACCGCTGCACCTCGGGGAGCCCGTCCAAGGTCTTGAAGAGCTGCTTGTTCGTTGTCGCCACTGCCGACCCCCAAAGCCGAAGAGCGGAAAGTATAAATCCGGCTTTCAGGACGCGTGCGCGGTGAGCCTCCTCAGGTGGTCGGCGATCAGGGCGGCGTGGGACAGCGGCGTGCTGAGATCCTCGACGTCGCCGTTGGTCGTGTAGTCGAGCAGCACGACGTCGGAGGACTCGGCCAACTCGTGCAGCCGCGCGACTTCCTCCCGCAGCCGGTGCTCCAGGACCCAGCGGTAGGCAGGTAAGTAGATCTCCTGCCGGGCCGTGCGGTAGTCGAGCAGGCGCTCGCCGGCCAGGCCCGCACGATGCCCCCGGACCTGACCGAAGCGGCGGACCGTGCGCTTCAGGCCCTTCATCGACGTCACCGCGAGCTTCGACGGATCGACATCGGTGCCCTCGAAGACCTTCAGGGCCTGCCAAAGGCCTTCGACGGACTCGCTCGTCACGCCGGGCGACAACGGCACCGGGATCTGCCCGTGCGGGTAGAACGGGCTGAAGCGCACCCACGGATCGGGGCCGCGGGAGGTCACGTCGACGACCACCGCGTCCGGGCGCTTCAGCTTGCGTCGCTTGCTGGCGACTTCGATCGGCATGGGTCGAGGATGGCAGGAGGGTCTGACAATTTTCGGCTGCTGGGCACGCGGCTGCGCTGGGTCAGCACGACGCAGACGAGCACGACGGCCGCGGTGGCGAGAGCCTGCCAGCCGACCGGTTCGCTCAGGACCAGCGCGGACCACATGAGCGTCAGAACCGGTTGGGCCAGCTGGATCTGGCCGATCTTGGCCACTCCGCCCGCGGCCAGGCCCGCGTACCAGGCGAAGAAGCCCAGGAACATCGAGATCAGTGACACGTAGGCGAAACTGAGCCACACGACGCCGTCAGCACGCGAGAAGTCCGCTGTGTACAAGGAAACCGGGATCGTCACGGGCAACGAGACGACCAGCGCCCAGCAGACCGTCCTGGCGCCGCCCAGTTCGCGGGAGAGCGCGCCTCCCTCGGCGTAACCCAGGCCGCACAACACAACGGCGACCAGTAGGTAGACGTCGGCCAGACCGAGTGAACCGGAGAGGCCGCCGCCGGTGGCCACGAACGCCAGCACCGCGAGCAGGCCGGCGCCGCTGGCGAGCCAGAACGCGATGGGCGGACGTTCGGAAGCGCGCAGGACGGCCCAGATCGCGGTGGACATCGGCAGCACGGCGATCACGACGGCGCCGTGGGCCGAGGTCTGGGTGGTGAGCGCCAACGACGTGAAGAGCGGGAAGCCGATCACGATGCCCGCGGCCACGACGACCAGGCGGCGGATCTGCGATGCCGACGGGCGCGGCGCTCGCGATAACGCCAGGTAGGCGATCGCCAGGACGCCTGCGACCAGCGCCCGTCCGAATGCGACGAACCACGGGTCCAGTCCCGCCACTGCCAGGCGGGTCGCGGGCAGGGAGTAGCTGAACCCCAGGACGCCGAGCGCGCCCAGTGTTACCCCCGCCGGAAGGATAACGTTACTCTTGGCTCTCATGAATGAGGATAACGCAGCCGTCCGCGTTATCGAGGAGCTGAGAGCAGCGGCACGTTCCGGCCGGGCCGGAGACCGCATGCCCTCGGTGCGCGATCTCATGGCGCGGCACCGGGCCTCGCCCGCGACGGTCCAGCAGGCGATCCAGCGCGTCGCCGCCGAGGGACTGGTCGAGGTGCGGCCCGGCCGCGGCAGTTACGTCGCCGCGCGCACGACCGCGGCCGGCCGTGACCTGTCGTGGCAGGCCGTCGCGCTCGGCGAGGGCAGGCCGGGCGAGGACCTGGTGGCGAACCTCGTCGCGGTGCCGAAACCCGAGGCCATCCCGCTGACCAGCGGCTATCTCGACCCCGAACTGCAGCCCACCGACGCACTCGGTGCCGCGCTGAGCCGCGCGGCGCGCCGACCGGCCTCGTGGGGGCGCGTTCCCGTCGAGGGCAAGGAAGAGCTGCGGGCGTGGTTCGCGAAAGAGGCCGGCGGTGACCTGAGAGCCGGCGACATCACGGTGTGCGCGGGCGCCCAGGAAGCACTCGCGACGGTGTTCCGCGGGCTCGGTGACCGTGGCGACGCTGTACTGGTCGAGTCGCCCACCTACCTCGGCGCGATCGCGGCTGCCCGTGACGCCGGACTGAAGGTCGTGCCGGTACCGGCGGATCAGGACGGCGTGCGGCCGGACCTGCTCCAGGCCGCCTTCGAACGCACGGGCGCGAAGGTCTTCTACTGCCAGCCATTGCACGCGAACCCGCACGGCGCCGTGCTCTCCGACGAACGTCGTGCCGAGGTCATGCGGATCGTCCGCCGCATGGGCGCGTTCCTCGTCGAGGACGACTGGGCGCGCGGCTTCACCATCGACGGCACCGCGCCGCCGACGCTGGTCTCGCAGGACACCGACGGTCACGTCGTCTACGTCCGCTCGCTCACCAAGGTCGCCGCGCCCGGACTGCGCGTCGCCGCGATCGGCGCGCGCGGCCCGGCGGGCACCCGGCTGAAGAACACCCGGTCCCGGCAGGACCTGTACGTCGCGGGGCCGTTGCAGGAGGCGGCGATCGACTTCGTGACGTCCCCGGTCTGGCGGCGGCACCTGCGCACGCTCCAGCAGTCCTTGAGGTCCAGGCGTGACGCTCTGACGCGCGCGATCGGTGAACACCTGCCGGAGTTCGAGCTCGCGAAGTCGTCCGGTGGCCTGCACCTGTGGGCGACGTTGCCGGACGGCGTGGACGACCTGGAGCTGACGACGGCCGCCGCGGCGCGTGATGTCGTGGTGTTCCCGGGACGACCGTGGTTCGCCGCTGAACCGCCGGGCAGTTTTCTTCGTTTGACCTACGGCGGAGCACCTGAGCACGTGCTCGCCGAGGGCGTGCGGCGACTGGCTGACGCCGTGTTCGCCGTACGGCGGTGACCGCTTCGGGTGAACTGCATCGTTCGTTAACTTGACTCATTCCAGAAAAGACGGCAGGGTGACGCTCGTGCCCACGGCTTCCGATTTCGAGCGCCTGTTGCGTGGAGCGTCGCTTCGGGTGACTGCTCCTCGGATCGCTGTGCTGTCCGCGGTGCACTCCCACCCGCACGCCGACACGGACTCGATCATCGGTGTCGTGCGTCAGAACCTCGGCGCGGTCTCCCATCAGGCCGTGTACGACGTGCTCCGCGCACTGACCGGAGCCGGCCTGCTGCGGCGCATCGAGCCCCAAGGTTCGGTCGCCCGTTACGAGGCGCGCGTCGGGGACAACCACCACCACGTCGTGTGCAGATCCTGCGGCGCCATCGCCGACGTCGACTGCGCGGTCGGCCACGCGCCATGCCTGGACGCATCCGACGACCACGGGTTCGTCATCGACGAGGCCGAGGTCATCTACTGGGGCTCCTGCCCCGAGTGCACGACCGCCGCGAAAAGTTCCTGAACACCCGGAAGGATTCCCGTGTCCGACAGCACTGACGCCAAGCTGGCCGACCTGAACGAGGAGGAGGCCGGCGGCTGCCCGGTCGCGCACGGTCGCATCAGCCACCCCAGCGAGGGCGGCAGCAACCGTGACTGGTGGCCCAACCAGCTCAACCTCCGGATCCTGCGCAAGCACCCCGTCCAGGCGGACCCGTTCGGTGGTGCGCTCGACTACGGCCAGGAGTTCCTGACCGTCGACCTCGACGAGCTGGCGCGCGACGTCGACGCCGTGCTGACCGAGTCGAAGGACTGGTGGCCCGCGGACTTCGGGCACTACGGCCCGTTCATGATCCGCATGGCGTGGCACAGCGCGGGCACCTACCGCACCCACGACGGCCGCGGTGGCGCCGGTGCGGGCATGCAGCGCTTCGCCCCGCTCAACAGCTGGCCGGACAACGGCAACCTGGACAAGGCCCGCCGTCTGCTGTGGCCGGTGAAGAAGAAGTGGGGCAAGAAGGTCTCCTGGGCCGACCTCATGATCTTCACGGGCAACCGCGCGCTGGAGACCATGGGCTTCGAGACCTTCGGCTTCGCCGGCGGCCGCGCGGACGTGTGGGAGCCGGACGAGGACGTCTACTGGGGCCCGGAGACCACGTGGCTCGGCGGCGACGCGCGCTACAGCGGTGACCGCGACCTGGAGTCGCCGCTCGCGGCCGTCCAGATGGGTCTGATCTACGTCAACCCCGAGGGCCCGAACGGCAACCCGGACCCGCTGGCCTCCGCCCGCGACATCCGCGAGACGTTCGGCCGCATGGGCATGAACGACGAGGAGACCGTCGCGCTCATCGCCGGCGGCCACACCTTCGGCAAGGCGCACGGCGCGGGCGACCCGGACCTCGTCGGCGCGGAGCCCGAGGGCGCCACGATCGACGCGCAGGGCTTCGGCTGGATCAGCACGCACGGCAGCGGCAAGGGTCGTGACGCCATCACCTCCGGCCTGGAGGTGACCTGGACGCAGCAGCCCACCAAGTGGACGAACCTGTTCTTCAAGAACCTCTTCGCGTTCGAGTGGGAGCTCACCAAGTCCCCCGCCGGCGCGCACCAGTGGAAGCCGAAGGACGGCGCGGGCGCCAACACGGTGCCGGACCCCGAGGACGGCACCCTCAACCGCACGCCGCAGATGCTGACCACGGACCTCGCGCTGCGCTTCGACCCGATCTACGAGCCGATCTCGCGCAAGTTCGCGGAGAGCCACGAGGCGTTCGCCGACGCGTTCTCCCGCGCGTGGTTCAAGCTGACCCACCGCGACATGGGCCCGATCCAGCGCTACCTCGGCGCGCAGGTGCCGCAGGAGGAGCTGATCTGGCAGGACCGTCTGCCGGCCGTCGACCACGAGGTCGTCTCCGCCGACGACGTCGCGTCGCTGAAGGCGAAGATCCTCGAGTCCGGTCTCTCGATCTCGCAGCTCGTCAAGACCGCGTGGGCCTCGGCCTCGTCGTTCCGCCAGAGCGACAAGCGCGGTGGCGCCAACGGCGCGCGCATCCGCCTCGAGCCGCAGCGCGGCTGGGAGGTCAACGAGCCCGACCAGCTCGCGCAGGTCCTGCGGGTTCTGGAAGGCGTGCAGGAGGCGTTCAACAGCTCCGCGACCGGCGGCAAGAAGGTCTCACTGGCCGACCTGATCGTCCTCGGCGGCGCCGCGGCGATCGAGCAGGCCGCCAAGGCCGCGGGCCACGACGTCGAGGTGCCGTTCCTCGCGGGCCGCGTCGACGCCACCCAGGAGCAGACCGACGCCGAGTCGTTCGCCGTCCTGGAGCCCACGATCGACGGCTTCCGCAACTACCGCGGCAAGGGCCACCCGCTGCCGTCGGAGTACCTCCTCGTCGACAAGGCGAACCTGCTCGGCCTCTCCGCCCCGGAGCTGACCGCGCTGGTCGGAGGCCTGCGCGTGCTGGGCGCCAACCACGGTGGTTCGACTGCGGGCGTGCTCACGGCCAAGCCGGAGACCCTGACCAACGACTTCTTCGTGAACCTCCTCGACATGGAGACGGAGTGGAAGTCGGTCACCGAGGACCAGGAGAACTTCGAGGGCCGCGACCGCACCACCGGCGCCGTCCGCTGGACCGGCACCCGCAACGACCTGGTGTTCGGCTCGAACTCCGAGCTGCGCGCCATCGCAGAGGTCTACGCGAGTGACGACGCCGCCGCGAAGTTCGTCCAGGACTTCGTCGTGGCGTGGAACAAGGTCATGAACGCGGACCGCTACGACGTCTGATCCAGCCCCTCCCCGGTGCCCCAGGCCATCTCCCCCGGCCTGGGGCACCTTCGTCTTCACCGGGGGACGCACCCGCACGGGCCGCGGGGGTGGCTTGGACAAGGGCGGGTTCGCCGATGTCTTGGCGTGCCATGCGGAACCGGCCGAACATGCGGTAGCGGTGACACGACCAGGCCGGGATGCGTTGTGTGGCAACACCATCGCCTGAGATGCGCAGCTCACAGGGACTGGCGGCGGTCGCTGCCCAGCAGCCTTGGGCCCAGCGGAGCACTCCAGCCGATTGGGGCTGATGGGCGGGGCCTCGCCGACGCCGTGGCCTGCGGCGCGGAGCCGGCCGAGCACTCGGCAGTGTTGACATGGCCCTCGTCGGATACCGTTGCACGGCAACGCCATTACCTGGGATACGCGGCTCGTGAGACCCGGCGGCAGCCACCGCCCAACCTCGGACTCGGCAGACTGGCCCGACCGGTTGAGGCCGGCAGACGAAGGTTCGCCGGTGCTGGAATGCGTTGCGCGGCAAGGCCATCAGCCTATGCCGAGCGACGGTCGTGGTGGTCGATGCCGAGCGGCGGGCGCGGGTGCGCGGCGGCGTTATCGCTTCGCGCGCGGTAAGACCGCCGTCGCCTCCGGGTCGCCCGACGAGCGCTGGCGCAGGCGGGTCACCACGAAGAGCGTGACGGCGACGGCCACCGCGGCGATCACCAGCTTTTGGAAGATTCCCGCGTAGGACTCGACTCGGTGCCAGTTCTCGCCCAGCAGGTAGCCGGCGCCTACGAAGATGGTGTTCCAGATCAGGCTGCCCAGTGTGGTCAGTGCGAGGAACTTCGGGAAGTTCATGCGTTCCACGCCTGCGGGCAGGGAGATGAAGCTGCGGAACAGCGGCACCATCCGTCCTAAGAACACGGCCTTGGTGCCGTGGCGGGTGAACCAGGCTTCGGACTTGTCGAAGTCCGTTACGCGGACCAGCGGGATTCGGGCCACCAGGGCGCGGGTTCTGGTGCGGCCCAGGAGCATGCCCGCCAGGTAGACGATGACGGCTCCCGCCACGGAGCCGAGCGTGGTCCAGGACAGGGCCGCCGGCAGGCTGAACACGCCTTTGCTCGCGGAGAAGCCGGCCAGGGGCAGCACCAGCTCGCTCGGGATGGGCGGGAACAGGTTGTCGAGGCCCACGACCACGGCCGCGCCCACGCCTCCCAGTGACTCCATCAGCGAGACGGCCCATTCTGCCAGCATTGGATTTCCCCTCAGGAACGGTGAATTCGGTCGGGGTCCACGTTAGGAATGGGAAAGCGGCTGGGCCATGAGGTTGTCCGTTGGGAATCGTGGGGGAAACCGCAGGGCGATACTGCGGTAAACCGCAATGCCGGTGGCTGAACGGGCCAGTACGGTGGCGAATGTGCAGCAGGAGGGGCAGCTCAGTGCGGGTTCGCTGGTGCGCGGCTGGTTCCGGATGCTCGCCGGGCTCACGATCGGTTCGGTGACGGGGCTGCTGGGTCTCGCCGCCGCGGCCGTCGACGTGGGAGTGGTCGGGCAGACCGAGTACGAGTTGAGCCGGATCACGCGGTTCGACCGGGCCGTGCACACGAACCCGCTGACGCGAAAGGGATGCCGTCGTTACCTCGCGGTGCGGTGGCTGGTCGGCGCGCTCGGCGCGGGCGTGATCTGGATGCTGGCGTTCTGGTACTCCGTCGCGATCTCGATGGTGACGGCGTGGCTCTTCGACGGCGACTGGGGCCTCGTCGAGGACGGGGATCGCGTCACCCTGGAGCTGATGGCGCTGGTGGCGATTCCGGGTGCGCTGGTCATCTTCGTGACCACGGCCGGGGTGGTCGGGGTGGCGGTGCTGGACCGCTGGCTCGCCACCGCGATGCTCGGGACGAGTCAGCAGACGCTGCTGCGGCAACGGGTCGCGGAGCTGACGAGCACGCGGGCCGAGGTCATCGAGGCGATCGACGACGAGCGGCGGCGCATCGAGCGCGACCTGCACGACGGTGTTCAGCAACGGCTCGTCGCGCTCGGCATGCTGATCGGCCGGGCTCGGCGGGCCAAGGGCGAGGAGCAGCTGCAGGAGTTGTTGCTGCAGGCGCACCTCACGGCGGGCGAGGCCATCGACGAACTGCGCGAGGTCGCCACCCGCGTCTACCCCGCCGTGCTCGACGACTCGGGGCTGGACACGGCGCTCGAGGTGCTGGCGGAGCGGTCGAGCGTGCGCGTGGAGATCAGCAACGAGCTCAAGGCGTCGCCGGGCACGGCACTGGAGACGGTGATCTACTTCGTGGCGTCCGAAGCGGTCAACAACGCGGCCAAGCACGCCGATCCGACGGTCGTGGAGATCTCCGTGTGGCCGGCGCCCGGCGACATCACGGTGATGGTGTGGGACGACGGTTTCGGAGGCGCGGATCCCACCGGCACCGGGCTGTCCGGGCTGGCCAGGAGGGTCAAGGCGGTGGACGGGACGTTCGAGGTGACCAGTCCTGAAGGCGGTCCCACCACGATCTACGCGAGGTTGCCGTGCGAGTGATCCTGGCCGAGGACTCGACGCTGCTGCGCGAGGGCCTGATCCGGTTGCTCGCCGAGGAGGGGCACGACGTCGTGGCCGCCGTCGGCACCGCACCGGAGCTCATCAAGGCCACCGAGGAGCACCGGCCGGACATCGTGGTCACCGACGTCCGGATGCCGCCGGACCACAAGGACGACGGCATGCGGGCCGCACTGGAGATCCGCGAGCGGTGGCCGGAGGTCAGCGTGCTCGTGCTGTCCCAGTACGTCGAGAACCGCTACGCCACCGAGCTGATCACCAGCACCGGCGGCAAGGTCGGCTACCTGCTCAAGGATCGCGTGGCGCAGGTGGACGAGTTCCTGGAGGCGCTCGACAGGGTCGCGGCGGGCGGCGCGGCCTTCGACCCGGAGGTCGTGCGCAGGCTGCTGACCAGAACCACCCACGTCGACCCGCTCGAAACGCTGACGGCGAGAGAGAAGGACGTCCTGGAACTGATGGCCCAAGGTCTCACGAACGCCCGCATCTCCACGCAGCTGCACATCTCGCAGAGCGCTGCGGAAAAGCACATCAACTCCATCTTCGACAAGCTCGGTCTCTCCGGCTCGTCCGGTGTGAGCCGCCGGGTGATGGCCGTCGTCCGCTACCTGGGCAGCTGATGACGATCGAGGACCTGCTCAGGACGCCGGGCGCGGAGCTGGCGCGCGGCACGTTCAACGATGCCGTTGTGGTGCAAGGGAAGTGGGTCGCCCGGTTCCCTCGCAGGGACCTCACGGACGCGAGGCGACGCGCGCAGGCACTCCGCCGGATCTCGCGGCTGGACCTGCCGTTCGCCGTGCCGGAGGTCATCGAGGATCGGCTGGACCTGCCGCTCGGCCAGGCTCACGTCGTCCTCTCGTACCTGCCCGGCGAGCCCGCGGAGACCGCGAGCGACGAGGCCGTCCGCGAGGTGCTGGACGCGCTCGCCGCAGTGGAGCCGACCGCCGAACTCGTTGCGCTGCTGGACGAACCGCTGCACCACGCGGGCGGGCGGCGGACAGCGGAGGAGATCACCGAACTGGTGTTCCCGCTGCTCGACGCCGACGAACGCGACCAGGCCTCCCAAGTCCTGCAACGGTTCGCGGACCTGCCGGAGGCCACGGGGTTCGTGCACGGCGACCTGGCGCCGGTGAACCTGCGCTGGCACAACGGAAAAGTCAGCGGAATCATCGACTGGGACTTCGCCTGCGCCGGAGACCCGGCGCTCGACGCGGCGGCGTTCGCCAGCTACGGCTGGCCCCTGGTCAAACGGGTGCGGCCTGCCGAATACGAACGGGCGCGCACGCACGCCGCGATGTTCCCGCTGACCGGCGCGGTGTCCACACTCCGGCAGGGCGGCGACCCGGCGAAGTTCCTCGCCTGGTTCCGCCGCCGCTGCGCGGTCCGCGAACACCCGCCGGCCAGCTAGGAAGCCAGGTCCAAGACCACCAACGACACGGGTGTGCTCACCGTCACAGGCGCGCAGAGCACGCTCACCAACTCCGAGGCGTTCGCCGGCTTCTACGGGGCCGGCGACAAGCTCGACGACCTCACGCTGCCCTGAGTTCGTCCTGCTCAGCGCTGCCGCAGCAGCCCGGCCCGGCCGGTCCGCCGCCGATCACCCAGACCCCGCAGGACCTGCTGCCGCCACTCGTGTTCCGCCCACCAGGACTGGCTAACACCGGAGCGTCTCCGTTGGTGCCTTTGATCGCCGGAATTGTGCTCTTGGGCAGCTGAATCGCGCTTTTCAGGGCGTCGGGAAGGGCTAATTGAGAGGACATGAATGGGTTTGCGCCAACGCACTTCACCCGTACGGAGGACTTGATCACTATGATGGGTGAGTGTCCCTGAGTCGTCGACCTCTCGCGTTACTCGCTGCGCTCGCGCTGGTCAGTGCGGTTACGGCGTGCACCAACGCGGCGGTCGGTGACCCGGTCGGAGCACCGTCCGACCAGAAGAAGCCCACGTCGTCGAAGGACCCGGCACCGGCACCGCCGCCCAGGGACAACCTCAAGCTCGCGATCGACAACGGCCGCCAGAGCGGTGGCACGGTGATCGCCGGGGCCGGTGACGCGCCGTACAACTACGCGCCCGCCGTGATGCTCGACAACGGCAAGGTGCGCGCGTGGTGGTGCAGCCAGCTGAGCGCGGCCCCACCCGGCGGCGACGACATCCTCTATAGCGAGGGTCCGTCCGTCGGTGGACCGTTCTCGACGGCGATCCCGGTGTTCTCGGGCAGTGGCGGCAGCTTCGACGCCATGCACACGTGCGACCCGTCGCTGATCAAGATCGGCGATGTCTATTACATGTATTACACGGGCGCATCGCGGGACAACCACGCGAACGGCAGCTCGGCGGGCGTCGCGTCCAGCAAGGACGGCATCACCTGGACGCGGGAGAACGGCGGCCAGTCGATCCTCGGCCCAGCCGGCGACATCATCCGCGAGAACACCTACGGCGCGGGCCAGCAGTCGGCGATCTACCTCGACGGCTGGGTGTACCTGATGTTCACCGACACCACCGGCCTCGCCTCGCACCAGAACGGCGCCGGGCAGTACGTGCTGCGTTCGAAGGACCCGACGTTCGCCAAGGGCGTCGAGGCACTGGGCAAGCAGGGCTTCAAGCCGGTGACGTCGAACAACGGGCCGCGCACCCGGTCGGTGGTCGAGGCGTTCAGCTCGGACTGGATGTGGATCGACGCGGTGTCGTCGTTCGCCATCGCCCACGAGACCGACAACGGCACCACCATCACGTTCTGGAACAGGGACTTCACCCGCCACCCGTTCGAACCGGTGCTGATCCCCGGCCCGTGGAGGGAAGGCCCCGGCCTCCTGCGCACGCCGGAGGGCCACGCGCCGATCAACGCCAAGGACCCGTGCGGCCGAGTCGCGATCGACGTGCTGCGCGGCACTGTCGAAGGCCCGGCTGGACCGACGAACATCTCCCACTTCGGCATCGACGTGCGGGGCATCAGGGGATGCGCCACCGCGGCCGAGGCGAGGGTTCTCAACGGCTTCGCGGTGCCGTCCCCGGAACGCACGCTCGACGTCGTCGCGGGCGGCAACCTGATGCGGTTCGAACGCCGCTCGGTGGCCGAGAAGTTCTCGCGCGGCGTGCTCGGCACCCGTCCGCAGGGCGTCGACTCGTTCAAGCTCACGGCCAAGGTCCCGGCCGGCGCGCCCGCGGTGAGCAACCCGGACGGCGCGGTCGGGCTGCTGCTCGACGGCAAGCTGTGGGTGGTCAACTCGACCGAGCTCGCGGGGTTGAACTCGTCCCAGATCAGCACGGTGTCCGCCGAGCAGTGGGCGGCCTACGAGCGCCTGCCGGACCTCGCCCGGCCCTGACCGGCTACGTTCTCCCCTGGCTCGAAATCGGACACGGGGGACCGACTGATGGCTTTCACGGCCCAACGGCCCAAGGCGCTCGCGGACAGCGTGCTGCCGGTGCCGGACGAACCGCGGCACGAACTGACCTGGCTGGGCATGCTGGGCGGGTTCGTCGCCGCGATGGCGTTCCTGCTGCTCATCCCCGCCGGCTGGTCCCGGCTCGACCACCTGTGGGCCGAGGACGGCGCCCGGTTCATGGTCGACGCCGTGCGCTCCCCCGTGCTGTCGAACCTGACCGACCCGTACGGCGGCTACCTGCACATGCTGCCGCGCCTGGTCGCCCAGCTGGTCGCGTTGCTGCCGCTGGAGTGGACCGCTGCGGGGTTCGCGGTCTGCGCCGCGATGCTGCGGGCGCTCATCGCGTTGATCACGTTCGCGGCCTCGAAGGCGTACCTGAAGTCGGCGCCGATGCGGTTCGCGCTGGCGGCGCTGGTCATCGTGTTGCCGGCGGGCAACTCCGAGACGTTGAACAACATGGCGAACCTGCACTGGTTCCTGCTCTACGGCGCCTTCTGGGCGTTGTTGTGGCGCAACGCCCCGCGCGTGCCGATCGCGCTGTTCGTGGTCCTCGCCGCCCTGTCGAGCCCGCTGGTGTTCATCCTGGCGCCGATCGCGCTCCTGCGGCTCTTCCAGCCGCGCAGGGAGGTGCCGATCGCGTTCCTCGCCGGACTGGTCGTGCAGGGGCTGACGATGCTGTTCGCGTCGCGCACGCCGTACTCGCACGACGCGGTCGACCCGGTGCAGGTGCTGCTGGCGAGCCTGCTGCGGGTGCCCGTGGTGGCGTTCACGGGGTCCGAGCGGGTCGCCGAGCTCTACCCGGCGATGGGCAACCTGCTGATCCTCGGCTCGCTGCTGGCCGCCGCCGTGCCGATCGCGGCGGGCCTGCGGTTCGGTGACCGGACCGGGCGGACGCTCGCGCTGGTCGCCGTTGCCTACAGCGTGATCCTCATCGTGGCGTGCCTGGTGCTGAACTGGACGCAGGTCCTGCAGGTGCAGGCGGAGGACGTGGTGATGGCCGCGCAGCGCTACAGCATCGCGCCGTGCCTGTTCCTGTTCACCGCGATCTTCGTGGGACTCGACGCGACGCCGGCGAAGACCTGGGAACGCGCGGTGGTCGCCGGAAGCCGTTACCTGATCGGATTCCTCGTGGTGGTCAGCGTCTTCGCCTACCTGCGGGAGCCGAAGACGGTGCTCACGGGCGTTCCGTGGGACGAGAGCCTCTCGAACGCCCGTGCGGAATGCGCCGCGGGAGCGACGGAGGCACGGCTGGAGCACGCGCCTGACGACTGGTTCTTCATCGTTCCGTGCGAATCGGTGCGCTGACTCGTCGAAAACGCGGATCCTCGTTCGACGTAGTTGCATGACGAACTCGACGATCGAAACCCGCAACCTCGACCGCTACGGCAACGCCGCCCTGCCGTGGAGCCAGGCACAGGACCTGCTCGCCACCGAGTCCGCGGCGAAGGACGTGCCGTTCTTCCTGAACACCGTGCGCCCGGACGGTAGGCCGCACTCGGTCGGCATAGGCGCGGTCTGGTTCGAGGACGCGCTCTACTTCGTGAGCGGGCTCGACACCCGCAAGTCGCGCAACCTCGCGGAGAACCCGGCCTGCACGATCTCGGTGCGGCTGACCGGAATGGACCTCGTGCTGGAGGGCGACGCGCACCTGGTCGGCGACGAGTCCACCTTGGACCGCGTCGCCGCGAGGTACCGCGAGTCGGGCTGGCCCGCGCAACGCGAGGGCGCGGCGTTCACCGCGCCCTTCATGGCGCCGAGCGGAGGCGCGGGACCCTGGTACGTCTACCGGATCACGTTGCACGGCGCGCACGCCGTGGCCACCGTGGAACCGGGTGGCGCTACTCGCTGGACGTTCGCCTGACGAAGTCGCGGAACGACCGGGCGGGCCTGCCCGTCACGTCCTCGACGGTCGTGGTGACCCGGTCCTCGGCCCCACCGCGGATGTCCTCGTCGAGCGCGGCGAGGACGGCGGCGAACTCCTTCGGCAGCACCGATCCGATCCGTTCGGCCATCTCCCCGGTGCTGACCGAACGGTGCCGCACGGGCTTCCCGGTGACCTCGGTGATGATCGCGGCGGCATCGGCGTAGCTGAGCGCCTCGGGTCCGGTGATCAGGTGCTCGGTGTTGTGCGGCAACGGATCCGTCAACGCCCGCGCGGCCACCGCGGCGATGTCGGCGGCGTCGACGAACCCGACCCTGCCGTCCCCGGTCGCCGTGACGATCTCGCCGGACCGGACGCCCTGGGCGACGAGGTGCTCGCCGGTGAAGTTCTGCATGAACCACGACGGCCGCAGCACCGCCCACTCGGGCATGGCGCGCACGAGCGCCGGGAGAGCGCCCATCCCCGTGGCGCTCTCCGGCACCGCGGACGAGCTCAGCAATACCACTCGCCGCACGAGCCGCGCTCGAGTGAGCAGCGACTCGACCACCGGCGCGGGGTCGACGACGCCGACCGGGGGGATCAGGTAAAGACGATCTATCCCCTCCAGCGCATGTTCAAACGTCGCCGGCACGTCCCAGTCGAACCGGACCTGGCCGGGCCGCACCGGTTTTCTCGTGCCGATTCGGGCGTCTGGCAGCAACGATGCGAGGCGGCTGCCGGTCGTCCCGGTGCCGCCGATGATCAACGCGGTCATGCCAGTTCCTGCGCGAGCAGCGGGTTCCAGTAGTCGCGGTAGCTCACGATCTCGCCGTCGCGGGTCGTGACGACCGCGATGTAGGAGGCCCGGTACGGCTCGCCTGTCGCGACCACGACACCCTCGGCGTCGAACTCGGCGATGAGCACGTCCGGGTCGGTGCTCTGGTGCACGACCTGCTTCGGGAAGCCCTGGATGTCGAGCATCTTCGGGTAGTCGCGCAGGTAGTCCTCGATCGCGGCACGCCCCTCCACCCGAGCAGGCCAGCCGGGCGGGGCGAACGGGAACTCCATCACGCCGTCCTCGGCCCACAGACGCGCGAACCCGATCATGTCCTTGTCCAGCAGCAGTTGCAGTGCCCTCGGGATGAGATCCACGGAAGCCCTCCGAAAGAAATGGACGAGACGGTTCCGTCCCGTCCACAACGTTAGGCGGGACGGGACCGTCTCGTCCAGTCCTATGATGTGCGTCATGACCAAGCGCACCCCGACCGGCGCCGCCGTCCTGCAGCCTCAGGTGACGCAGGCGATCACCGACGCCGTGTTCGACGAGCTCGCCCTGCACGGCTACGGCCGGCTCTCGATGGAGGCGGTGGCCAAGCGCGCGGAGGTCGGCAAGAGCGCGCTGTACCGGCGGTGGCCGTCCAAACAGGACATGGTGGTCGCGGCGCTTTCGGAGTTCTCCGTGCCACTGGCCGAGGTTCCGGACACCGGGTCGTTGCGCGGCGACCTGCTGGCCACGGTCACGGCCGTGCACGACTGGCTGACGCACCCCCGGTTCGCCACGATCCTGCCCGACCTCACCGCCGAGGCCGTCCGCACGCCGGCGTTGTCCGAGGCGATCGCGGCGACGATCGGCGAACCCCGGCGGGCGCTCGGCGCCGTCACGTTGCGGCGAGCGGTCGACCGGGGCGAACTACCGGCGGACCTGGACTTCGAGATCGCGCTGGACCTGGTCGCGGCCCCGGTCTACTGGCGGCTGTCGGTCCGGCGGGCCGAGGTCGAGCCCGACTACCTCGAACGGCTCGTCGACCACCTGCTGCGCGCGCTTCAGTGCTGATGGGCGGGGTAGTCGACGTAGCCGGTGGGCGCCTGGAACCAGGTCTCCTGGTCCGAGCTGGCGAGCGGCAGGCCCTGGCGGAACCGTTCGACGAGGTCGGGGTTGCCGATGTACGCGCGGCCGTAGCTGATCAGGTCGGCGCCGTTGGCGAGCCAGCGCTCCCCCTGCTCCTGCGTGCTCTCGTTCGGGCCGATCTGGCCGCCGGGGTTGAGGATGAACGCGCTCGGCCACGACTTGCGCAACTCCATCAGCCGCTCGTCGTCCACGGTCGCGAGCACGTGGATGTAAGCCATGTCCGGCAACGCCTTCAGCAGCTCGCCGTAGAGCGTGGGCACGTTCTCCTCGACGATGCCCTGGATCTCGCCGCCCGGTGAGAGCCGGATGCCGACGCGGTCCGGGCCGATGGCGTCCACGGCCGCTTCGACGGCTTCCACTGCGAACCGGATGCGGCCGCTGATCGAGCCGCCGTAGCCGTCGGTGCGCTCGTTCGCGCTGGAGGACAGGAACTGCTGGATCAGGTAGCCGTTCGCGCCGTGCAGTTCGACCCCGTCGAACCCGGCGTCGACGGCCTTGCGGGCCGCGTCACCGAACGCCTGGACCTGGTCCGAGACCTCCGCCGCCGACAACGCCCGCGGCACCGGTGCGGGCTTCATGCCGGTCGGGGTGAACACGTCGGTGCCGGCCGCGATCGCCGACGGACCGACGGGGTGGTGCCCGGCGACCTCGGCGTGACCGATGCGGCCGCCGTGCATGAGCTGGGCGAAGATCCGGCCGCCGTTCGCGTGCACGGCGTCGGTGACCACCCGCCAGGCCGCGACCTGCTCGTCGTCGTGGACGCCGGGCATGAACGGACCGGCCTGGCCGACCGCGTTCGGGTGCACGCCTTCGGTGACGATGAGTCCGGCGGTGGCGCGCTGGGCGTAGTAGGTGGCCGTGGCCTCGGTCGGTTTGCCGTCAACGGCCCGTGCGCGGGTCATCGGCGCCATGACGAGGCGGTTCGGCAGGGTCAGGTTTCCGAGTTCGTAGCTCGTGAGCAGCATGAGAGCTAGGCTAGAAACCTGACGTTGACGTCAGAGATAGCTTTTGTGGCGGAGGTCTCAATGCGCATCGGTGAGTTGGCAGAACGCACGAGCGTGAGCGTGCGCGCGTTGCGCTACTACGAAGAGCAGGGCCTTCTCGCAGCTGAACGCAGCGGAAGTGGGCAACGGCGCTACGCCGAGAACGCCGTCGGCCGGGTCCGGCTGATCCAGCAGCTCTACGCCGCGGGGATCTCCAGCACGTCCATCCTGGAGATGCTGCCGTGCGTGGTGACGGGGGTGGCGGCGCCGGAGGTGCTGGCCAAGCTGCGCGGGCACCGGTCGTCGGTGGTGAAGCAGATCGAAGAGCTGCAGGAGACCCTCCAGCAGCTCGACGCGGTGATCGCGGGTGCCACGAAGGCCTACACGACCGGGGTGCCGTGCCCGCCCAGCTGAGCGGACACGGCACGGCGATCAGATCGTGGCGGTGTCGATCACGAACCGGTACCGCACGTCGCTCGACTGCACCCGCTCGTAGGCGGTGTTGATCTGGTCGGCGCCGATCAGCTCGATCTCCGAACCGAGGCCGTGCTCGGCGCAGAAGTCCAGCATCTCCTGGGTCTCCGCGATGCCGCCGATCATGGAACCGGCCAGCGTCTTGCGGCCGCCGAGCAGCCCGAACAGGTTGATCGAGATCGGCTCCTCCGGCGCGCCGACGTTCACCAGGGCGCCGTCGGTCTTGAGCAGCCCGAGGTAGGCGGTGAAGTCCAGCGGCGCGGACACCGTGGAGACGATCACGTCGAACTTGCCGGCCAGCTCCGTGAACGTGGCCGGGTCGCTGGTGGCGCGGTAGTCGTGGGCGCCGAGCTTGAGACCGTCGTCCTTCTTGCGCAACGACTGCGACAGCACGGTGACCTCGGCGCCGAGCGCGGCGGCGATCTTGACGCCCATGTGGCCGAGCCCGCCCAGGCCGACGACGGCGACCTTCTTGCCCGGTGCGACGCCCCAGTGCTTGAGCGGCGAGTAGAGCGTGATGCCCGCGCACAGCAGCGGCGCGGCCACGTCGAGCGGGAGCGCGTCCGGGATGCGCACGACGTAGTTCTCGTCGACCACGATCTGCCGCGAGTAGCCGCCGTAGGTGACGTCGCCGCGGCGGTCGATGCCGTTGTAGGTCATGGTGTTGCCGTTCGCGCAGTACTGCTCCAGCCCGCGCAGGCAGAACTCGCACTCACGGCACGAGTCGACCATGCAGCCGACACCGACCCGGTCGCCGACGGCGTGGCGGGTGACCTCGGAGCCGACCTCGACGACCACGCCGGCGATCTCGTGACCGGGGACCATCGGGAAGATGCCCTGGCCCCAGCCCTCGTTGACCTGGTGGATGTCGGAGTGGCAGATGCCGGCGAACTTGATGTCGATCAGGACGTCGTGCGCGCCGACCGCGCGACGTTCGATGGTGGTGCGCTCCAGCGGTGCCTTGGGTGCTGGGGCGGCGTAGGCAGCGACGGTGCTCATCAGGTTTCTCCTCGTTGTCGTGTCGATGTAGACACTGCGCCGCTTCGGGAGAGCTACCCAGACACCTGCTCTTCGTACGTCTGGCGTGCCTACTACCAGCAGTAGCAGGCACGGTTCGCCCTGGCCGGGGATACTCGGACGCATGGACGTAGACCCGCGCACCGAGCTGAGCGAGTTCCTGCGCAGCCGCCGGGCGCGGCTGTCCCCCGACGACGTCGGACTGCCCCGTTACGGCCGCACGCGCCGTGTGCCGGGCCTGCGCCGTGAGGAACTGGCGCAGCTCGCAGGCGTTTCCGTGGCGTACTACACACGGCTTGAGCAGGGCAACGGCCGCAACGTCTCGGACGAGGTCCTCGACTCGATCGCACGTGCGTTGCAGCTCAACGAGACCGAGCAGACGCACCTGCGAAACCTCACGAACTGCCCGTACGGGAACCGGAAGAAGAGGGTCACCCGCGAGGTCCGGCCGGCGCTGAAGCACCTGCTCGACAACCTGGGTGTGCCCGCGTACATCGGCGGGCGGCGCACGGACATCTACGCGTGGAACTCGATGGCCGCGGCGGTGTTCGGCGACTGGAGCGAGCTCGCGCCGCGCGACCGGAACTGGGCGCGGCTGATCTTCCTCAACCCCTCCACCCAGCAGCTCTTCCACAACTGGGAGAGCAAGGCCGCCGACGTCGTCGCGTTCCTGCGGATGGACGCGGGCTGCTTCCCGAACGACCCCGAACTGACCAGCCTGATCGGCGAGCTGTCGGTGAAGAGCGAGCTGTTCCGCCAGCTCTGGGCACGGCACGACGTCAAGGAGAAGACGTTCGGCACGAAGGTGTTCCGCCACCCGCTCGTCGGCGACATGAGGCTGTCGTACGAGACGCTGCGGCTGCCCAGCGAGCCCGACCTGTGGCTGAGCAGCTACCACGCAGAGCCCGGCACGCCGTCCGCTCAGGCGCTGCAGCTGCTGGCCAGCTGGGGCAAGGACGCGACCCGTACGGGAGAGTCTGTTAAGACTCAGTCATGAGGACACCGCGTCTGGAGATCGAGTACTGCACCCAGTGCCGGTGGTTGCTGCGTGCCGGCTGGACCGCGCAGGAGCTGCTGACCACGTTCACCGCGGAACTGGGCGAGGTCGCGCTGATCCCCGGCACCGGAGGCGTGTTCGACGTGCGGCTCGACGGCGAGACCCTGTGGTCGCGGAAGGTTCAGGAGGGCTTCCCGGACCTCGCCGTGCTCAAGCAGCTCGTGCGCGACCGGGTGGCGCCGGAACGGTCCCTGGGCCACACCGATCGCAAGAACTCAGCCGACGCCTGAGGACAGTCGCGCGTTCTCCGCGGCCTGCGTCACGGTGGCACCGACACCGCTGAACCAGATGGTCGGCTTCGTGCAGCCGCCCGAGACTTCGTACCCGCCGGAGATGGCGCGCACGCGGTCGTGCGTGCAGAACCGGCCGGGGGCGATCTCCTTGAGCAGCCGGGCTTCCCGCGCCGCGTCCGTGAGCGTGGTGCCGAACGCGTCGACGAACGAGGTCGGTTTGGCGCACGACATGCTGATCCGGAAACCGCCGACGTCCGCGCGGCTGCTGTCGCCGCTGCACAACGGACCGCCGTTGCTCTGGAACTGCCGCAGCAGCAAGCCTTCCCGGTTCGCGTCACCGGTCGTGCTGCCGTACCCGTCGATGAACGCGTCCGGGCTGGAGCAGGTCATCTTGGCGACGTAGCCGCCCGGAGTCGTCCGCGTCGTGTTGACCGAGCACGGTCCCGCCGCACTCGCCGGTCCTACCCCGACCACCATGCCGCCCAAGGCCAGCACGACACCTAACAGGGTTGATCGCATTCGGTTCTCCCCCTTCGGTTTCCCCACAACCTCCCGCGCCTGGCAGGCATCGTCAATCGGGCAAAACGCCTGCCGTGCTAAGCCTTCTGCGAATTCCCTGCGGCCTGGCCTCACGGCTCGTAGGGTGGCTGCCGTGCATCCGAACCAGGGTTGGCAGGCGCAGCAGCCGCCGCAGGGACACGGTCAGGGTTACGGCCCCGCCCCCGGCTGGGGCCAGCCGTTGCGCCCGAGCGTCGCGCCGGCGTTCCTCGCGGGTGGACTGTGGCTGCTGGTCGCGGTGCTGTGCTTCGTGCTGGCCGGGCTGAACTCCGCCGACGGCAAGGGCATCCGGCAGACCCCGGAGGCCGCCGTCGCGTTGCTCGGACTGGCGTTCGGGCGCGGCTTCATCGCCAACGGTGACCCGGCGATCGTCGCCACCTACGTCGCGGGCGGTGTGGTGCTGCTGCTCGCCGCACTGGTGATCGCGCGGCTCGGGTTCGCGCGCTGGATCCTCGCCGGGCTCGGGTTCCTCGTGGTCGCCTACTACGTCTTCGCCGTCATCCGGCTGACGATCAACCACGCCGGCACGCTGATCATCGTGCCGGGCATCGCGCTGATGCTGTGGCTGGCCGCCGCGATGGTCTCGGTGCTGCCGCCGGTCGGACGGGCGATGCGCTGATCAGTCCGTCCTGATGAACCCCTTCGACACCATCCAGTCGCGCGCCACCTCGCCCGCGTCCCTGCCCTCCACGTCGACCTGACGGCACAGCTCGATCATCTGGTCGTTGGTCAGCGCGGCGCTCACCTTCTCCAGCGGGCCGCGGATCTGCGGATACCGGGCGAGGAACTCGGCGCGCACGGTCGGCGCGACGTTGTACTGCGGGAACGCCTTCTTGTCGTCCTCCAGCACGCGGAGCTTCTGCGCGGCGATGCGGCCGTCGGTCGTGAACACCTCACCGACCGGGCAGGTGCCACCCGCGACCGCCGAGTAGATCGTGCCGATGCCGAAGTTCTTCACCTCGGTGGTCGGGAAGCCGTAGGTGCGTTGTGCGGCCGGGAAACCGTCCTGGCGGCTGGTGAACTCGGTCTCCAGGCAGAACACCGCCTGGTCCGGGTTCTGGGTCAGGAACACCGCCAGGTCCGAGGTGGTCTTCAGGCCGTGCTGCTCGCCGTAGGCCTCGGTGACGGCGAACGCGTACTGGTCGTTGAGCGGCGAGTAGGCCAGCCACTCGACGCCGTACTTCTCCAGGTCGGCCTTCTTCGTGGCGTCGTACTGCGCCTGTTCGCTGCCGGGCACCGGGAGTTCGTTGCCCTGGTAGTTGATCCAGCCGGTGCCGGTGTACTCCCAGGTGACGTCGACCTCGCCGTTGAGCAGCGCCTGCCGGGCGGTCTGCGAGCCCTTCAGGTCGGTCAGGTCGACGACGTCGGCGCCGGCCGCGGACAACGCCATCTCGGCCAGGTAGCCGAGCAGGATGTTCTCGGTGAAGTCCTTGGACCCCACGGTGATCTCGACGCCCTGGAGCGACTGGTCCGGCTGGATCGAACCCGGCAACACCTTGTAGGGCAACGCGCTGTTGACGTCCAGGCCACAACCGGCCAGGCAGAGCACCAGAACGAGTGCGAACTTCCTCATCGGACCCCCTTGGGGCCGAACCACTGCTCGATCACCGCGCCGACCCAGTCGACCAGCAGCGCGAGTCCCGCCGCCAGCGCCGAGCCGGTCACCAGGACCTTCATCAGGTTCAGCTTGTAGCCGGTGTCGATCAGCAACCCGAACCCGCCGGCGTTGACGAACAGCCCGAACGTGGCCGTGCCGACCGCGAGCACCAGCGCGGTGCGCAGACCGGCCAGGATCAGCGGAACGGCCAGCGGGAGCTCGACGCGCCACAGCACGGCGGACGCCGACATGCCGATGCCCCTACCGGAGTCCACAAGGGACGGATCGACCTGCTGGATGCCGACGATCGTGTTGCGCAGCACGGGAAGCAGCGAGTAGAACGCGAGCGGCAGCGCGGCCACCCACAGCCCGCCGGAAGCACCGGTGACCAGGAACCACAGCACCAGCACGCCCAGTGCGGGCGCGGCCTGGCCGACGTTCGCGACCGCCAGGAACACCGGGGCGAGAAAGCGGGCCCACGACCTGGTCACGACGATCCCGGCCGGTACCGCGACCACCACCACGATCGCGGTCACCACGACCGTCATCGCCAGGTGGTCGCGCAGCGCGGTCAGCAACGACGACGCGTTCAGCGTGCCCTTCTCGGTCGCCGTCAGCTCACCGGAGAACACCCACGCCAGCACACCGCCGACGATCAGCAGCACCGCGACGGGCTGCGCCCAGAACCGGATCCGCCCGGCCGTCACGCGTTCGCCCGCAGCTGTTGCACGACCTCGGTGACGGTCGAGAGGTCGATCGTGCCCACGTACTCGCCGCGGCCACCGGTGACGACGGCGTGGCCTCCCTCGGTGATCATCGCTTCCAGCGCGTCCCGCAGCGTCGACTGCAGCGACACCGAGTCCTGCACCGGCTGGCCGATGCGATGCAGCGACGTCGCACGCTTCAGTTCGCTCGCCCGCACCCACCGCACCGGCCGGTCGCGCTGGTCGAGCACCAGCACGAACTTCGCGTCACCGGTCTCCACTGTGGACGGATCGGCGTCCGCGCGCGCCGTGACGGCCTGGCCCAGTTCGACGTCCCGCACCCGTGTCAGCGTCAGCGCCTTCAGCGACGCACCGGCGCCGACGAACCCTGCCACCGTGTCGTCCGCCGGGTTGGCGAGGATCGCGTCGGGGGTGTCGTACTGCAGGATCGTGGACCGGTCGCCCAGCACGGCGATCCTGTCGCCGAGCTTCACGGCCTCGTCGAAGTCGTGCGTGACGAACACGATCGTCTTGCGGAGCTCGCTCTGCAGCCGCAGCAACTCGTCCTGCAGGTGCCCGCGGGTGATCGGGTCGACCGCGCCGAAGGGTTCGTCCATCAGCAGCACCGGCGGATCGGCGGCCAACGCGCGGGCGACGCCGACCCGTTGCTGCTGGCCGCCCGAGAGCTGACGCGGGAAGCGGTCGGAGAACTCGCCGGGATCGAGCCCGACGAGGTCCATCATCTCCTCGACGCGGGCCGCGATCCTCTTCTTGTCCCAGCCGAGCAGTCCCGGCACGATCCCGATGCTCTGCGCCACCGTGAAGTGCGGGAACAACCCCGCCTGCTGGATCGCGTAGCCGACGCGCCGGCGCAGGTCGTCCGGGTCGATCCTCAGCGCGTCCTCGCCGCCGATCGTGATCGTGCCGGACGTCGGCTCGATCAACCGGTTGATCATCCGCATGGTCGTGGTCTTGCCGCAGCCGGACGGGCCGACGAACACGACGATCTGCCCGGCGGGCACGACCATCGAGAAGTCGTCGACCGCCGCCGCCTTCTGCCCCGGATACCGCTTGGTGACGTGGTCGAGCCGGATCTCGATGCCTTCAGCCACGGACGCCCCTCGACACGGTGAAACGGTTGACCAGCACGTACACGCCGTCGAGCAGCAGGGCGAGGATCACCACGCCGATCGTTCCGGCGAGGGCCTGGTTCATCGAGTTCGCACTGCCCGCGTTCGCGAGTCCGGAGAACACCTCTGATCCCAAACCCGGCCCTTTCGCATACGCCGCGATCACGGCAATACCCATCAGCATCTGCGTCGCGACCCGCATTCCGGCCAGAATCGCGGGCCACGCCAAGCGCAACTCAACGCGCGCGAGTACCCCGAATCTGCTCATCCCAATCCCTCTTGCGGCATCACTCACAGCCGGATCCACTCCGGCCAGTCCTACCACCGTGTTGCGAACTATTGGCAACAAGGCGTAAAGCACCAATGCGACGACAGTCGTGTTCGCGCCCAGCCCGAACACCGGAATCAGCAACGCCAGCAGCGCGAACGACGGAATGGTCAGAATCGTGCTCGCCAACGCCGTGGCCAGTGCGGATCCGGCCGGGCTGCGATAGACCGCGACCCCGATCGCCACACCGAGCACAGTCGCCAGGACTGTGCACTGCACAACGGCACTGACGTGCAAAAACGCTTGCAAAGACAGCCGATCCCACCGATCGGCCACGTACTGCAGAACATTCATCCTCGTGGCCCCGCCCTCGAAGTTGGCGTCTACCCAACACCACTGTGGACGGTCAGGCAACCATTCGCCACCGAACCACCCGTCTCAGTGCGCGGGAATCCGTTGTCGTTCAAGGCTGTTCTGGTAGACCTCCTCGGCTGACCACCGGGCAGGTCACTCCAGTGGGTTTCGAGCCGTTACTCATACGTTCTTCAACTAACCAAGAACGCGCTCGCACCACTCATGCCTGTCGACCGCTTGGGGGATTTCTGAGATGTCGCACGAAGCTGAAGTGGACGGCGGCTGCCTCCCGGACCTGCTGCGCAAGCAGGTGGAGGAACACCCCGATCGCACAGCCGTCGTCTTCGGTGAAGAAAGCATCACCTACGGCGAACTCTTCGAGCAGAGTTCCGCGCTCGCCACGCATCTGCGCCGCCTCGGCATCAGCGAGGACGACTGCGTCGGCATGTTCGTCGAACCATCGCTCGACCTCGTGGTCGGCGCCTGGGGAATCCTCTGCGGAGGAGGCGCCTATCTGCCGCTGAGCCCGGAGTACCCGGAGGAGCGGCTCCGGTACATGATCGAGGACTCGCGCACGAAGGTCGTCGTGACGCAGCCCGCGCTGAAGCAACGCCTGGCCGAACTCGCGCCCAGCACCACGAGGATCGTCACGCTCGACGACTGCGACGAGGCGTTCGACGACGGCTTCTCCCCTTCCAGCAACAGCCTCGCCTACATCATCTACACCTCGGGCAGCACCGGCCGGCCCAAGGGCGTGATGATCGAGCACCGCAGCATCGTCAACCAGATGCTGTGGCTGCACGACACCCACGCCATCGACGGCACGAAGCGCGTGGTGCAGAAGACGCCGATGAGCTTCGACGCGGCGCAGTGGGAGATCCTCGCCCCCGCGGTCGGCAGCACCGTGGTGATGGGCCGCCCCGGCATCTACCGCGACCCCGAGATGCTGATCGAGACCATGCGCGAGCACGGCGTCACCACGCTGCAGTGCGTGCCGACGCTGCTGCAGGCGTTGATCGACACCGAGGAGTTCCACACCGTCACGTCGCTGAAGCAGGTCTTCAGCGGTGGCGAGGCCTTGTCCCGCACACTGGCCCAGGCGTTCGTCGCGGACATGCCGAACGTCCGGCTCATCAACCTCTACGGCCCCACGGAGACGACGATCAACTCGTCGTCGCACGTGGTCGACCCCGCCGAACTCGCCGAGGCACCCAAGTCCATCTCGATCGGCCTGCCCGTCGCGAACACGACGTACCTGGTTCTCGACGCCAACCGCGACATGGTCACGCCGGGCGAGATCGGCGAGCTCTACATCGGTGGCGTCCAGGTCGCCCGCGGCTACCTGCACCAGCCGGAGCTGACCGAGGAACGGTTCGTGGACGGCATGTTCCGCACCGGCGACCTCGTGACGCAGAACCTCGACGGCACCGTGCAGTTCGCCGGCCGCGCGGACAGCCAGGTCAAGCTGCGCGGCTACCGGGTCGAGCTGGACGAGATCCGGCTCGCGATCGAGACGCACGACTGGGTGCGCAACGCGGCGGTGATCGTCAAGGAGGACGAGCGCACGGGGTTCCAGAACCTGATCGCATGCGTGGAGCTGAACCCCAAGGAAGCCGCCCTGATGGATCAGGGCAACTCCGGCTCGCACCACCAGTCGAAGTCGAGCCGCCTGCAGGTCCGCGCGCAGCTGTCGAACCCCGGCGTGCGCGACGACCTCAGCGAGCGGCAGAGCTTCGAGCTGCCCGGCGAGGAAGCCTCGTGCCTGCAACGGAAGGTCGTCTTCTCGCGCAAGTCCTACCGCTTCTACGAGGGCGGCCAGGTCACCGACGCCGACCTGCGGCGGTTGCTGGAGCGCAAGCCGATCGGCGCGGGCTCCAAGGACCCGAAGGCCATCCACTTCGCGGAACTGGGCGAGATCCTGCGCTACTTCGGCGCGCACTTCAGCGACCAGCGGCTGCTGCCGAAGTACGGCTACGCGTCACCGGGCTCGCTCTACGCGACCCAGCTCCACCTGGAACTGCACCACATCGCGGGCCTGCCGAGCGGGTTGTACTACTACCACCCGCTGCGCCACCAGCTCGTGCTGATCGCGTCACTGCCGGAAAGCTATGAGGCGCAGGCGAAACTGCACTTCATCGGACGCAAGGCAGCGATCGAGTCGGTGTACCTCAACAACATCCAGGAGGTCCTGGAGATCGAGACCGGCCACATGGTCGGGCTCTTCGAAGAGGTCCTGCCCGGCTACGGACTCGACATCACGGCCGCCGCGCACACCCCGGAGACCAAGGAACTGCTGGACGTCGCCGACGAGGACTACTACCTCGGCACGTTCGAACTGTGCGCCTACACCGGCATCCGCGAGGACGACGTCGACGTCTACGTCCAGACGCACCCCGGCCGCGTCACGAACCTGCCCGGCGGCCAGTACCGCTACGCCGACGGCGAGTTCGAGCGCGTGTCCGACGACCTGGTGCTGCGCAAGCACGTCATCGCCATCAACCAGGCGGTGTACGAGCGCGCGAGCTTCGGCATCAGCGCCATCGGCCGTTCCACGGAGCAGTGGCGGCGCTACATCGACCTCGGCCGGACGATGCACCGCCTGTCCGCCAACGACGTCGACCTCGGTTTCATGTCGTCGGGCTACAGCTCGAAGACCAACAACGACCTCCCGTCGGCCAAGCGCATCTGCGACATCCTGAAGGCCGCCGGCCGCAGCGACGGGCCGTCGTACTTCTTCCTGGGCGGCAAGGTCTCCTACGACCAGCGCCGCAGCCCCGGCATGAAGGAGGACGTCGTCCACATGAAGGGCCCGGCCGAGCTGATCCGCGACGACCTGGTCAACTTCCTGCCGGACTACATGATCCCGAACAAGGTTGTGGTGCTGGACGCGTTGCCGGTCACCGCGAACGGCAAGATCGACGTCAAGGCCCTGGAGAAGTCGGACAAGACCAACGTCGACGACCAGGACCGGCCGTTCGTCGCGCCGCGCACCATCACCGAGCGCCGCATCAGCGAGATGTGGAAGAAGCTGATGAAGCGCGAGACCGTCTCGACGCACGACGACTTCTTCGAGACCGGCGGCAACTCGTTGATCGCGGTCGGCCTGGTCAACCGCATCAACAAGGACTTCGGCACCACCCTGCCGTTGCAGGTGCTGTTCGAGTCGCCGACCATCGAGCAGCTCTCGCGGCGCGTCGACGGCCTGCACGAGGGACCGATCTCGCGGCTGGTCCCGTTGCAGCCCAACGGGGACGCGGTGCCGGTGTTCTGCTGGCCCGGCCTGGGCGGCTACCCGATGAACCTGCGCACGCTCGCAAGTCGTTCGGAGCGCCCGTTCTACGGCGTGCAGGCGCACGGCATCAACGCGGGCGAGACGCCGTACAGCACGATCCGCGAGATGGCCGCGGCCGACATCGAGGCCATCAAGGAGGTCCAGCCGGAGGGCCCGTACACGTTGTGGGGCTACTCCTTCGGCGCGCGGGTCGCGTTCGAGACCGCCTACCAGCTGGAGCAGGCGGGCGAGGAGATCGCGAACCTGTACCTGATCGCGCCGGGGTCGCCGAAGGTGCGCTCGGAGCGGGACAGCGACGAGGCCTCCTACGACAACAGCGCGTTCGTGACGATCCTGTTCTCGGTCTTCGCGGGCAGCATCACCGACGCCCGGCTGAGCCGGTGCCTGGAGGTCGCGAAGGACGAGGACAGCTTCGCGGCGTTCATCAGCGGCGAGTTCCGCGACCTCGACAGCGAGCTCGTGCGGCGGATCATCAAGATCGTCACCGAGACGTTCTCCTTCAAGTACACCTTCAGCGAACTGGCCCAGCGCACGATCACCGCGCCGCTCACGATCTTCAAGGCGCAGGGCGACGACTACTCGTTCATCGAGGGCAGCGAGGGCTTCTCGGTCACCGACCCGGTGGTCGTCGAGCTGGAGGCCGACCACTACAGCCTGCTGCGCGAGCCCGACATCGACGAGCTGCTGGCGTCGATGGAGCAGAACGCCACCGTGCGCAAGGAAGCGGCGGCGGTGCCGGTGCTGCTGTCCGACGAGCAGATGGCCGAACTGATCGCGGCCGTCACCAAGGCGGTCACTCTCGCCATCGCGGGAGGCCAGTCGTGAGGAGGTCGCGGTGCCGCACGTGAACATCAAGCACTTCCCCGCCCCGCTCAACGAGGAGCAGACGTCCGAGCTGGTCTCGGCCATCACCGAGGCGGTGACACGGGCGTTCGGCTGCGACGAGGGCGTCGTGTCGATCGCCGTGGAACCGGTCGACCCGCAGGCGTGGCAGGAACAGGTCTACGCGCCGGAGATCTTGGAACGCAAGGAGTTCCTGCGCAAGACCCCGAGCTACTGAGGTGCCGATGAACATTCCCCTGGTGTACGGCGAGGAAGTGGCCGAGGCGATCACGGCGGGGCAACCCGTCGTGGCGCTGCCGTCGGACGTGCTCAGGTCCGGCCAGGACAGCGCGGAGACCGCGCGCCTGGTCGAGGACGCGGTGCGGGCGAGCGGGTCGGTGCCCGCCACGATCGGCGTCGACAAGGGCCGGATCCTCGTCGGTCTCTCGGAGACCGAGCTCGAGCGGTTCGCTTCCACACCAGGTGTGCCGCGGGCCGGCAGCCGGGATCTCCCGGTCGTGCTGGCCCGCGGGACGACGGCCGCGACCACCGTCGCGTCCACGTTGATCGCGGCCGAGCTGGCAGGGCTGAAGTTCCTGTCGACGGCCGCGATCGGCGGCGTGCACCGCGATGCACGGCGCGTCTCGCCGGACCTGGTCCAGTTCACCCGCTCGAAGGTCGCGGTGGTCTGCGCGGGTGCCAGGAGCACCCTCGACCTCGGCCTCACGCTGGAGTTCCTGGAGACGCAAGGCGTTCCGGTCGTCGCCTACCGGTCAGACGACTTCCCCGCGTTCTACTGCGTGTCCAGCGGACTGCGCAGTCCGCACCGCGTCGACGACCCGGCCGTGCTCGCCCGTGCGATCGAGAGCCACTGGTCGCTCGGCAGCCGCGGCTCGTTCCTCGTCACCACGCCGACCAAGCCCGCGGACGCCATCGACAGCGCCGAGATGGAGGCCGTGATCACAGCCGTGCTCGCCGCGGGAACGAAGTACCTTGAGCGTGCCGTTGACCGCGCGACGGAGGGGCGTTCCGCGAAGGCCGAGATGGCGGTGCTGATCAACACCGCCGAGGTCGCCGGAGAGCTCGCCGCCGCCCACGCGAAGGAGTTCTCCTCGTGAACCGTTGCGCGATCTTCGACCTGGACGGCACGCTGGTCGACTCCCCGCGCGGGATCGTCACGACGTTCGCCGCGGTGTTCGCCCAGCTCGACCTGCCCACGGCGGACTCGGCGACCATCCGCGCCACGATCGGGCTGCCGCTGCCGTCCGCGTTCGCCAAGGTCCTCGGGGTCCCCGAGGACGAACCGGTCGTCACGACCTGCGTCGAGGTCTACCAGGCGACGTTCCGCAAGATCGTGCTGCCGATGGCGACGCAGCTGGTGTTCCCCGGCGTGTACGACGGGCTGCAGGCGTTGCGGGAGGACGGTTTCCGGCTCGCCGTCGCGACCAGCAAGTTCATCGTGAACGCCGAGGCACTGCTCACCGCCGCCGGCCTGCGCGAGGAGTTCTCCGTCGTGGTCGGCGCGGACCAGGTCTCGAAACCCAAGCCCGACCCGGAGTCCGGTCTCCTCGTGCTGCGCAGGCTCGGCGTGGCACCGGCGAACGCGGTCATGGTCGGCGACACCACGCACGACATCCACATGGCGCACGGTGCCGGGATGTCGTCCGTCGCCGTCAGCTACGGCGTGCACAGCGTCGACCAGCTGCTCAGCGCGAACCCGACCTGGCTGGTCGACTCGTTCGCCGGCGTGGTGGCCGCGGTGCGAGAGTGCACCTGATTCAGCGCACGACGTCGTAGACCAGCTTCTGGATGCCGTTCGCGTACGTCTCGCTCTCCACGACCTTGAGCATCTGCTTGTCCTTGTCGGTCTCGCTGAACAGCCGCTTGCCCGCGCCGAGCAGCACCGGGAACACCAGCAGGTGGTAGCGGTCGATCAGGCCCGCGTCGGAGAGGTTGCGGTTCAGCGTCGCACTGCCGTGCAGCGAGATCGGGCCGCCCTCGGTCTCCTTGAGCGCGGCGACGTCGTCCAGCGAGCGCAGGATCGTGATGTCGCCCCAGTTGTCGACCAGCTGGTCGTCCTTGAGCGTGCTGGACACGACGTACTTCGGCATCGCGTTGTACTGCGGGAAGTAGTCGAGCGTCGGCCACACCGGCGCGAACGCCTCGTAGCTGACCCGGCCCATCATCATGGCCGCGGCTTCTTCCTGCTCACGGCCCTTGATCTCGTAGGCGGCCTCGTCGAACTCGATGTCCTTGAAGGTCCAGCCGGAGCTGCGGTGACCGGACTCGCCACCGGGCGCCTCGACGACGCCGTCGAGGGAGACGAAGGCAGTGGCGATCAGGGTGCGCATCTGGTTCTCCTTGGTGTGTTCGCGCTTGCTCTCATCAGTGCGTCGAACGGGAGATGCCCGGTATCGACATCTCGCGCCAAGAAAGTTTCCGGCATGAGTGACGGCGGCGCTGAACACCCCACCGAGTCCAGCGCCGCCGGTCAGGTGACGGAGTCTTCCCGGCGGCGGCCCGGCTCACATGGGTACTGAGCCCCCAATTAGCGGACGGGCGTAGGCGATGAGGTCGGCGCGGCTCTGCCGGCCGGTGCGGACCTTGAGGCTCGCGACGTGGCGTTCGACCGTTCGGGGGGACAGGAACAGCCGCTCCGCTATCTCGGCGTTCCCGAACCGGTCGACGACCAGGCGCAGCACCTCGTACTCGCGGACGGTGACGCCGGCTTTGCGCAGGTCGGCGGGCACGGTCTCGTGGTCACGGCGGCGGCGTTGCTGCGGTGCGCCTGCCTCGCGCAGCACGGCCCGGCAGGCGGCGGCGACAGCGGGCACACCTTCCTGGTGGAAGTGCTCCTCGGCTTCGCGCAGCCATTCGAGCGGTTCGCCCCAGCCGTCCGCCAGCGCGCTCGGACCGGCGAGTCTGAGCCCCAGGTAGCGCGGCAGGCCGAGGCCGGTGCTCAGGTCCAGCGCCTCGGCGGCGGCGGCGTTGGCCCCCGCGACCTGGCCTTCGCGGCCCAGCAGGATCGCGCGGCTCCACGCGAAGTACGTGCGGTGCAGCCGGACCTGGGACAGGTGCGACTCGGCGAGCCGTTCGTACTCCGGCCGGGCGGCGAGGCCGTGCGCGACCCGCACCAGCAACCGCGGGCCCTGGTAGAAGGTGCCGCGGAGGATGCGCGGTTCCGTGACGGCGTTCTCCAGCTCGTCGAACTCGGCCAGCGCGCGGTCGTACTGCTCCTCCATCAACGCGCAGACCGCCGAGCTGTACGCCCAAATCTCCTCGGAGCCGCCGTGGTCACGCAGCCGGGCCAGCGCCTGGTCGGTCGCCTTGCGGTTGCCGTGCATGGCGGCGATGCCGGCCTCGATCGCGACGGCCAGCGCCTTCAACGCGTGCAGGCCCAGTTTCCCGGCGGCCTTCCCCGCGCTCGCGCCGTACTTCGCGGATTCCTCGTACTCGCCGCGCACCAGGTAGGTGGCGCCCAGGTGCAGGTCGGCGGCTATCAGGATCACGATCGCGCCGGTGTCCGCCGCGGCCTGGCGGGCGGCCAGCAGGGTGTCGACGCCGGCCGTCAGGTACTTGTCGGTGATGCCCAGTTCCAGCAACGCCCGCAGCCGCCACGCCGCGAGCCCGTGCTGTTCGGCGACCTGGAGCCAGCGCTGAATGTGCTGACGGGCCTCGGCGAGGTCCTGGCCCCTGGTGCACCGGGTGAGCACTTCGAGGGCTTCGCAGACGATCTCCGGCGTGCCCGTGGCGGCGGCGCGTTCGGCCAGGGCGCGGGCCTTGGGCAGCAGGTCGAGCTGGTTGAGCCCGAGCAGGAGCGCCGCCTTGACGACGTCGACGGTCGCGCAGGTCTCCTTGGCCGTCTCGAGCAGGTCGAGGCCGCGTTCCCACTGGCCCGCGACGGCGGCGACCCTGGCCTGCGCGAGCCGGACGGCCGCGCGGCGTTCGGGCTGGGCGTGCGCCGCCGTGAGGGCCTGCTGAAGCCGTTCTCCCAGTGCGAAGGCCCTGGCGCCGTTGTCGGCGGGAACGACGACCGCGGCCAGCGGCAGGACGAGGGCGAGCGCGTCGAGCAGGTCCGCGGTGAGGTCCGGGTCGCCGGTCAGGGCCTGGCCGCGCTCGAGCAGCTCGACGGCGGTGCCGAACCGGCCGAGCGCGGCGGCGTGCTTCCCGGCCCGCACCAGGCAGCCCACGGCCTTCGCGGTCTCGCCGCCCGCCTCCCACAGCTCGGCGATGAGCTCCAACTCGGTGGGACGCAACGCTTCCGTGGCTCTCGCGGCTCTTCTGGCGAGCGTCGCCCGCGCGGTCGGCGTCATCCGGCCCGTGATCGCGTCGGCGGTCAGCGCGTGCCGGAACTGGTGGCCGTGGACGAGCTGCGCGCGTTCGGCGTCCTGCCACAGCTCGTCCGTGCTGTTCGCGACGGCAGCGACGACGTCGAGCGGGAACGTCCGCCCGAAGATCGCGGCGGTTTCGAGCAGCGCGACGCACTCGGGCCCGAGCGCGTCGACGCGGTGGAGTGTGGCCGCCGCGACCGTCGGCGGCACGGCCCGCAGGTCGCCGTTGATCAGCTCCTCGACGACGAACGGCACCCCGTCGGAGACCTCGGCCAGCTGCTTAAGGACGTCGGCCGGCGCGGGTTCGCCCAGGCAGTGGCGGGCGAGTTCGGCGACCTCGGCGTCGGTCAGCCCGGCCAGCCTCAGCGTCCCGGCCACCCGGCGTGCGGTGGCCTCGTCCGCCAGTCGTCGCGCGCCATCGGGATGCGGCCGCAGCGTGGCCACCAGCAGGACGGGTTCGTCCGCGAGGTTGTCGAGCAGGTAGTCGACGACGGCCAGGGTCTCGCCGTCCGCGTCGTGCAGATCCTCCAGCACCAGAAGGGTTTTCTCGGCGGTGAGCAGCCGCAGCACGGCCTCGGCCCTGACCACCGCCGGATCGGGAACGCCTGCGGGCGCGTCCGGGGTCATCCGCAGCAGCACGGGCAGATAGGCGCCGAGCTGCTGCTCATCGGGTGCGCCGACCTTGCGAAACGCCGACAGAACCGCCTCGCACAACGCCCGCAGCGGCACCGCCCGGCTCGCCCGCCCCCTGAGCACGCGAAACCCGCGGCGCGAGGCGTGCCCGGCGATCTCGGACGCCAGCCGCGACTTGCCGATCCCCGGTTCCCCCACCAGGAACATCGCACCGCCGCGACGGTGCTCGGCCCTGGTCACCGCGGCCCGCAGTGCTGAGGTCTCCTCGACCCGGCCGACCAGCACCGGGGACTGGAACTGCATGGCGCCCGACAGTACTAGCTGCGCAGCCGGTCAGGAATCGAGAAGCGGGGCCGGCGCGATGCTCTTACCGTTGTCCTCAACAACGACCCTGGAGGACAGCGAAAATGGCCGGCAGCAAGGGAATCCGTCAGTTCCACCGCGTGGTGAGCATGGTCTTCATGGCCACCGTCGTCTTCACGGCCGTCGCGCTGACCGTCGACAGCTCGGTGGTGTGGGTGTCGTACGTGCCGCTGCTGCCGTTGTTCGTCCTGATGGGAACGGGCGTCTACATGTGGTTCCTGCCGCAGATCGCCCGCCGCCGCGCGCAACGAGCGGCCTAACCCTCGAGGCGGTCCTCCAGGTGCGTGAGGGTGGCGTTGAGCGCCACCCCGTACACCGCGATCCGGCACGCCAGCCGCCACAGCGTCGCGTCCGTCGGCGCCACGGCCAGGCTGATCACGAGCTCCCGCACGAGCCGCCGGGTCTGCGCGACCAGCACCCCGACGCTTTCGGTGATCTCCCCGAACGCCGCCGACACCGAACTGAGCCCGCGGATCGCCTCGATGTTGTGCCCCATCAACCGCAGATGCTCCAGAGCACCACTCCACTCGGGAGCGTCGTACTCCAGCAGACCTTCGAGCTCGTCGGCCATGTCCTGCTGCTCGGCCGCGATGTTGTACCAGGTCATCGCGTGTGCGGCGACGACGTCCGGCAGTCCGGTGAGGTCGTCCAGCACGTCCCGCAACGGCCCGATCAGCTCCATCGCCGCCCGCGCCGAGTCCTCGACCGGCGCGACCAGCGAAGGCACGGCGGCCTCCCGCACGGGGTCGGGATCAGGCGGCCGCACGCCGTAGAGGTCGTACAACCCGGTCACGATGAGCCGCAGGTTCTCCTCGACGTAGGCGACCAGCTCGTCCTGCCGGGCGTGTTTCTCCAGGACGGGGTGGATGATCCACCGGCACAACCGCCCGTACACGGTCTCGTCGCCGACGACGACCGCGCTGGCCTGGTGCACGGCCGCGAACCGCACGCGCACGGCCTCGATCTGGCCGGCGTGGCGCACGATCTGGCCGGTCACGTGGCTCCTCCAGGTCAACAAACCACTCGCCTGCCAACGTTAGTGGGGACAGGGGGTGGGAAGTGGACGATTCACACCGGGGCGTGATCGGCGCGTCGATCGTGGCCGGATTCCTGCTGGTGCTGTTCTGCGCGCAGGGGGCGTGGCTGGGTGCCAGGGTCCTCTTCGACCTCGGTGTACCGGGCAACTACGTGATCGGAGAGGGCTTCTCCTGCAGCAAGCGCGCCGGATGCAGCAGCCCGCACGGCACCTTCACGAGCGACGACGGCAAGGTGACTCGCGAGGACGTCCGGCTGGACGGCAGGACCGGGCCCGAACTCCGCCAAGGCAGCGTTGTGCGCGCGTACGACGTCGGCGCCCACGAAGCCGTCTACGGTCCCGAAGCGCGGCGGAACTACGAGGGTCTCGTGGTTCTCACCCTGTGGGGCGTGGGGCTGGTCGCCGTCGTGTTCGGCAGCGGGTACCTCTGGCTGACCAGGAAATAGGGCTTGACCCTGCACCACGGTGCAGGGCTCATCGTGAACGGCATGACACAAGATCACGTGACCCGCTGGGGCAAAGCCGGCGCGCTGTACGACCTCGTGGCGAGCATCGCGTTCGTCACGCCCTGGACCGGCGCGCTCGTGCTGGACCTCCTCGGCACGCCCCACACCAGGGAGACGCTCCTGTTCTCCACGCTGTTCGGCACGGTCGTGGTGATGTGGTCGATCGTCCGCTGGCTGCGCCCCGAACCGTTGCTGATCGCCGCCGACACCGCCGGGCGCGCCCTGTTCAGCCTCTGGTTCGCGTGGGCGTTGTGGAACGGGCACACGCCGGCGCTGGCCGGGTTCCTGGTGCTGGAGCTGTTCTGGGGCGCGGCACAGCTGCGCGCACTGGTCCGGAGGTAGCGTCCGGTGGTGCGCATATCCGAACTGGCCCGCGCCGCCGGGGTGGGCATCAGCACCGTGCGGTTCTACGAACGCCGCGGCCTCGTCGTGCCCACCGCCCGCACCCACGGCGGCTACCGCCACTACGACCGGGAAGCGTTGAAGCGGTTGAAGTTCATCCGCCGTGCGGCACGGCTCGGCTTCACGCTCACCGAGGTCGAGCAGATCCTCACCGCCTCCACGACGCCCGACGTCGGTGACGTGATCACCGGCAAGGTCGCCGAGATCGAGGAGCGGATGCGCGACCTCGACCGGGTGCGGCTCGCGTTGCTGGACGTCGCGGAGAACGGTGTCCAGGCTCAGTGCCCGGTGGTGGCGGCGCTGAGCGACTGAGCAGGGCCAGTTCCGCGGCGTACGCGCGCAGCAGACCGTGCAGGACGTAACGACCGGGCCGGCGTTCGGCGAGCAGGTGTGCGCGGACCAGTTCGGCCAGCAACGGCCGCACCCGCGGTGTTCCGGCGAGTGCCGCGGCGTCCTCCACCGAGATCTCCAGACCGGGGTGGCGGCCGAGCAGCCGGAACAACCGAGCCGCCTCCGGCCCCAACGCCTGGTAGGACCAGGAGAACACCGTGCGCACGTCCGTGGCGGGGTCACCGCCGTCGAACGGGTCGAGCCCGCCCCGCAGTTCGGCCGCGATCTCCCGCAACCCGAACCCGGTGCAGGCGATGCGCGCGGCCACGACGGTCAGCGCGAGCGGCAGGCCGGCGCACCTCGTGACGATCTCGGTCACGGAGCCCGCGTCGGCGAGCCCGCCGAGACGACCGGCGAGCAGGTCACGTGAGTCCTCTGTGGACATCGGGTCCACCGGGACGGGATGCGCGCCGTCCGCGGCGACCAGACCTGTCAGCCGGTCGCGGCTCGTGACCAGCACCAGGCAGCCGGGAAAGCGCGGCAACAGCCGCCGGACCTGGTCCGCGTCCCTGGCGTTGTCCAGCAGGACGAGCATGCGCCTGCCCGCCGCGCCGGGCACGTCGGCCGGTCCACCCGGCCCGAACCCTCGCAGGTCGGCGAACAGCTGCCCGCCGGGAAACCGGTCGGCGACCCGATGTGCCCAGTGCACCGCCAACGCCGTCTTGCCCACACCGGCCATGCCGGACACGGCCACGATGCGCTGCCCCGAGGCCAGCGCGGCGTCGAGTGCGGCGAGCTCGCGGGCCCGGCCCGCGAACCGCGGCGGCGCGGGCAGCTGCCGGGGCACGTCGGCCGGCAGCGCCAGGTCCGCGGTGAGGATCTTCCTGTGCAGCAACCGCAATCCGGGCCCCAGATCGGCACCCAGCTCGTCTGCCAGCCGCAGCCGGACCTGTTCGTAGCGCAGCAAGGCGTCGGCCTGCCGCCCGCACCGGTACAGCGCCAGCATCACCTGTCCCGCAAGCCGTTCGTCCAACGGGAACGCCGTGGCCATCGCTTCGAGTTCGGCCAGCAGTTCGGCGTGCCGACCCTGCGCCAGCACCAGATCGTTGCGGTCCAGCAGAGCCGCGAACCGCCGCGCCTCCAACGCCGTGCGCACCCCCGCCAGCCACGGAGTGTCCACAGTGGAGAACGGTTCGCCACGCCACAGCCCGAGCGCTTCATCCAGCAGCGCGACGGCTTCGCCCGGCCGGGCGCGCGCCCGTTCCACGAGAGCGTGAAACCGGTGCAGATCAACGGACATCGGGTCGGCGGTCAGCACGTACCCGCCCTGCCGCCCGGCGATCCGCACCTCGTCCGGCAACACCTGCCGCAGCCGCGACACGTATCCGGCGACGGCGTTGCGCGCCCGGTGCGGCACGTTCTCGCCCCACACCCGATCCACGAGCACGTCGACGGGCACCAGCCGGTTCGCCTCGACCAGCAACACCGCCAGCACGCATCGCTGCCGGGAATGACCGATGTCCAGAACCCGGCCACCGACGCGGACCTCGACATCGCCGAGCAGTCCGAACTTCACGAGCCACACTCCCCTTCAGGAGCACGGGAACGGCCGCTGAGCAGCCGATCACACAGTTGCCGAATCAATGCCGAACACCGGACTTCCAGTGTCATTCCCGACAGATCGGTCGCAGGGAGCCGATCGTCAGCAGATCTTCGGAGGGCACAATGTCCAGGACGTTTCTTCGCCGCATGAGCGCCGCGATCGCACTGACGGCCGCCGCGGTGGCCCTCGCCGGCGCGGGCACCTCGTCCGCGGCCGTCAGCTACGACCTGATCCGCAACTCCAACTCCGCCAAGTGCCTCGACGTCGCCGACGGCAGCCGGTCCAACAAGGCCGCGATCGCCCAGTACGTCTGCGACGCGTCGAAGTCCCACCAGCAGTGGACGCTGGAGGAGGTCGGCGACGGCAGCGGCGCGGTGCGGATCAAGGCGGCGCACAGCGGCAAGTGCATCGACATCTGGGACTCGAGCCAGGACCCGACCGCCGACGCCATCCAGTACACCTGCAGCGCCACCAAGTGGAACCAGCAGTTCCTGGTCGAGACCACCGACTCCGGCGCGAAGAAGTTCCGGGCGCGTCACAGCGGCCTGTGCCTGGACATCTCGGGCCACGACTTCGAGAACAAGTCGATCCTGCACCAGGACACCTGCGTCACCCACCGCGCGCAGCTCTTCACCATCGGCTGATCGCCCCCTCACATGGGTTGTGCCTCTTGCCGGAGGCACAACCCGCCTTCCGGCGTTCCTGCTCGTAGGCTGTCGGGCGTCGGTGGCGAGCGGGAGGTCAAGCGGTGGCAGACGACACGGTGGCGGAGCTGCTGGCCGAACTGGCCGCGCTCGACGACCCGAAAGCCCGTGCGGTCAACGAGAAGCACGGCGACGACCACGGCGTGAACCTCGGCAAGCTCCGCGCGATCGCGAAGCGCCTCAAGACACAGCAGGACCTCGCGCTCGACCTGTGGGCGACGGGCGACACCGCGGCCCGGCTGCTGGCGCTGCTGATCTGCCGCCCCAAGGCGTTCTCCCGCGACCAGCTCGACACGATGCTGCGCGAGGCCAAGCGGCCCAAGGTGCACGACTGGCTCGTGAACTACGTCGTGAAGAAGAGCCCGCACACCGAGGAACTGCGCGTGCTGTGGTTCGCCGACCGGGACCCGGTGGTCGCGAGCGCAGGCTGGGCGCTGACCGTCGACCGCGTGGCGAAGCAGCCGGAGGGGTTGGACCTCGACGGTCTGCTCGACGTCGTCGAGAAGGACATGAAGGACGCCCCGGAACGGCTGCAGTGGGCGATGAACCACTGCCTGGCGCAGATCGGGATCGAGCACCCGCCGCTACGCGCCCGTGCGCTCGAGATCGGCGAACGCCTGGAGGTCCTCAAGGACTACCCGACGCCGCCGGGCTGCACGTCGCCGTTCGCGCCGATCTGGATCAACGAGATGGTGAAGCGCAAGGGCTAGTGGCGCGTCTCGGAACGTCGGCGAGGTGATCCACGCTCAGCAGGGCACCTCGTGGTGTCGCCCCCACGCCCCCGTACAACCAGTACGAGGACGCGGGGGCGACACCACGATGCACCCGCCTGACCGCGAATTCCCCCGGCAACGTTCCGAGCCACACCACTAGAGCCAGCCGCGTTCGCGAGCGGTGTTCGCCGCCTCGGAACGGTTGCGCGCGCCCAGTTTCGCCATCGCGGTCGACAGGTAGTTGCGGACCGTGCCCTCGGCGAGGTTGAGCCGGGCCGCGATGTCGGCGTTGCTCGCGCCGGTCGTGACCTCCTGCAGCAGCTCACGTTCGCGCGGTGTCAACGGATCGGCGCTGTCCCACGCGGCCATCGCGAGTTCGGCGGCGACGACGCGTTCGCCGGCGTGGACGCGACGCAGTGCCGAGACCAGGTCGGCGATCGGCGCGTCCTTCAGCACGTACCCCGCGACGCCCGCGTCCATCGCGCGCCGCAGGTACCCGCTGCGGGCGAACGTCGTGATGATCAGGACGCGCGTCGAGTCGCCGCGGGAGCTCAGTTCCTGGGCGACGTCCAGTCCCGTGCGGCCCGGCATCTCGATGTCGGTCAGCAGCACGTCGGGCCGGTGTTCCGCCACGGCCGCAAGGGCTTCGTCGCCGTCGCCCGCGGTCGCGACGACCGTGACGTCGGGCTGCAGGTCGAGGAGTTGGGCGAACGCGCCGCGCACCATCGCCTGGTCCTCCGCCAGCACGACCCTGATCACGTGGCCACCTTCAGCGGGACGGCGATGGTGACGGTGGTGCCGGCCGTCGCGGTGCGCCCGACCAGCCCGCCGAGCGCGGCGATCCGTTCGCGCATGCCCGTCAGCCCGTTGCCCTCCGGCGCGTGGCCGCCGATGCCGTCGTCGGCGATCACCAGCCGCAGCTCGCCGTCGCGGGCCTCGACACCGATGTGGCACGTCCTGGCGTTCGCGTGCCGGGCCACGTTGGTGACGGCCTCCCGCAGCGCGAGCGCCAGTTCGTGCTCGGTCGAGCCGACGATCACCAGTCCGGGATCCCTGCGCACGACGACCTCGACGCCGAGGCTCGCCAACGCGGTGCGCGCCGCCTCCAGTTCGGTCTCGAGCGACGCGCTGCGCCACCCCGTGACGGCGTCCCGGATCTCACCCAGCGCCGCACGGGCGGTGCGTTCGATCTCGGCCGCTTCCTCCTGCGCCCGCGCGGGATCCGCGGCGACGAGCTGGGCGCGCAGGATGATCGCGGTCAGCGTGTGACCGAGCAGGTCGTGCAGGTCACGGGCGATGCGCTCCCGTTCGGCGAGGGTCGCGAGGTGCTCGATCCGCGCGGTGCGGATGCGCAGGTCGGATCCCTCGCGGTCCCGTTCGGACCACTCGACCTGCACGATGCCGATCACCCACAGGAAGATCAACGACGGCAGCAGCGCCCACAGCCGGTACGGCATCTCGACGACCGACACCACGCCGAACACGCAGATCAACGCGGTCAGGCCGACGAACCACCGCATCGCCACCCGCCGCGACTCCGCGAGGCCGGCGAACGCCCCCGCGTAGACGAAGAGCACGGCGGCACCGGTGTTGAACGGCGTGGTCAACGCACCGAGCACGACCGTCGGCACCAGGCACCACCAGCGCACGCGGTCCGGCCGCAGCCACGCCAGCACGTACATCGGGACGAAGGCCACGACGACGACGGCGACGAGCGCCCAGTCCACCCAGTCCGTGGCCGGGTCGAAGATCGGTGCCCACAGCAGGTTCCCCAGGTAGATCAGGTGCAACCAGCGGGAGATCCCAGCGACTTTTCTCATGACCGCGCATGACGATACGACACGGCCGCGAGCACCGCAGCCACGATCGCCGTGCCCAGCAACACCAGCACATGTGTCAGCACGGGACCGCCGGTGAGCTGCGCGCGAGCGAGTTCTGACAGGTGGTAGGTCGGCAGGAACGGTGCCACGTCACGGAAGAACGCGGGCATGATGTCGAGCGGCATCCACAGTCCGGACACGACGGCGGACGGGATGAGGATCGCGTTGAGCACGGCGGCCGCGGCACCCGAACCGACCTGGAACCCGATCGCGAGGCTCAGCAACGCGAACGGCAGCGCGCCGGCCACCAGCACACCCAGCACCCTGAGCAGCGCGGGCAACGGCGCGTTCAACGCGCCCGTCACGGCCGCCGTCGCCGTCATCGCGACCAACACCCCTGCCGCGTAAGGAAGTGCCGCCACCACCTTCGCCGCCAGCGTCACGCCGATCGGCACCGCGGACACCTGCTTCGCCCGCAGCCAACCGCGTTCCCGGTCGGCCGCGACACCGATGCCGGGGTTCATCAGCACGACCGAGATCACGCCGAACGCGCCGAACGTGGCGATCATCGTGGTGCCCGAGGACAGCCCGCCGTCGCTGAACTTCCCGAACAGCGACACGAAGAGCGCGAAGAACGCCACCGGCATGACGATGGAGAAGAACAACGCGGCCGGTTCGCGGACGATGCCCCGCAGCTCGTCCGCGAGCTCGACACCGAAGACCTGTGTGTTCACGCCGCACCCCTCTCGATCAGACCGGCCACTGCCTCTTCCAGCCCGGCGCCCTCGACCCGCAGGTCGGTCAGTCCGGGGTCCTCCGCGAGCAGCACCCGCAGCAACGCCTCCGGCGCGCGCGTCCCGAGGTGTACGTGCTCGCCGTCGTTGCGCAGCGACACGACCCCGGGCAGCGCTTGGAGGCGCTCCAAGCCGAGACCCGTCCGGGCGATGACCGTGCGGTCGGGCAGCCGCGCGACCAGTTCGTCCGGCGTGCCCTCGGCGAGCACGCGGCCGTGGTCGAGCACGACGACCCGGTCGGCGACGGCCGACGACTCCTCGATGAGGTGCGTGGTGAGCAGCACGCCGGTCCCGCGCGCCCGCCGTTCGGCCAGGATCTGCCAGAACCGCTTGCGGGCGGGCACGTCCAGACCCGCCGTCGGTTCGTCCAGCACCAGCAGCAACGGGTCGCCGACCAGCGCCATCGCGAGCTGCAGCCGTTGCTTCTGGCCGCCCGACAGCTTGGCCGCCCGCCGTCCGGCCAGGTCGACGAGGTCGAGCTCGGCCATCACCGGCCCAGCGGCCGCCCGAGGCTTGCCTGCCCGCACCGCGGCACCCGTGACCAGCTCGGACACCTTCAACGTGTTCGGGAACCCGAGCGACTGCTGCACCACCCCGAGGTGCCGCCGGGTGGCCGCGACCCGCGGATCTCCACCGCGCACGCGCACCGAACCGGGCTTGGCGGGCAGCAGCCCGATCACCTGGTTGACCAGCGTCGTCTTGCCCGCGCCGTTCGGCCCGAGCAACGCCACGCACTCCCCCGCGCCGACGTCGAGATCGACGCCGTCCAACGCTCGCGTGGCACCGTAGTCGTGCCGCGCTCCCCGTACCTCGAGCACCGTTTCCATGCGTCAAGCCTGGTCGGAGCAGGCTTTCACCAGTAGTGAGGCAGCGTCACGACGTCAGGATGACAATTGTCATTCGGGCCGGACGGCCTGCGCCCTCGGGTACTTGCGGCCGGGCAACGGCGAGGGCGACCCGGTGAACGACACCGTCGTGCCCGCCAGCAGCAGCGTCAGTCCCGACGGCAACTCGTCCCGCGAGACGAACCACGACCCGCCGCGCGTGTCGGTGATGAACCCGTGCGCCTGCCCGGTCTTCCAGCTGGCCACCGTGCCCTTGCGACGGCCGCGCGGCGCTCCCACCGGCGACGCCACCGCCTGCGACGACCGCACGAACGCGCGCCGCAACGGGTAGTCGGCCTGGTCACCGGGTGCGAACAACGCGTCGAACCCCGGTGTGAACGGTGTCGCGGCCCGCAACGGCGCGGCGGTGCGCGGGGTCCACGCGGGAGGCTTGTGGACCGTCTGGATGTCCACCACCGGCACGATCACGCGCACGCCCCGCGCCGTCAGCCTCTCCGCGAGGGGAGCGAAGTCCGAGTCACCGGTCAGCAGCACGACCCACTGCAACGGCACCGTCGTCGCCCGGTCCCACGCCTCCAGCGCGAGCAGGACGTCGACACCCTTCTCCTTGCCGTTGTGCAACGGCAGGTCGTGCCGCGTGATGCCGGCGGCAGCCAGTGCCCGGTCGAAGGATTCGGCGGGAGTGTCGATGCGACCGCGAACGTAATGCGCCTCGGCGACCACGCACTCGTCCAATGGACGACCCGTCTCCGTGTGGACGTACCAGCGCAACGCGTCGTGCAGGCCGTCAAGAGAGATGCGCGCGCCCCTGGGGTGCGCGGTGGCGTAGAAATCGCTCAGGTAGGCGAACCACGTGCCGTCGTAGAACACTCCGATCCGGTCGGTCTCACCCACCGGACGAGATTACTACTTCCGGTAGAAGTGCACGTTGCGCCACTGGTGCTCGGCGCTCGACGCCTTCAACGTGCCGTACACGCCGTACTTGAAGTAGTGGTCGCCCTTGGGGCCGCCGGCCGTGTGCACCTGCTTGCCGTTGATGTGGATCGAGTAGCTGCCGCCCGTCGCGGTGGCGTTGTGGGTGACGTTGATCCGCACCCACTTGCCGTTGATGCCGCTGATCAGATCCTTGCCTCCGCCACGCAGGGTGCCGCCGCCACGGGAGAACGACCTGATCATCAATGTGGTGGCGCCGTCGCCGTCGTTGCCGAAGATCTGCATGGCGCTCTCGTCGTCGGTGCCCGCGGTGACCTTGAGCTCGCCCTCGAACTGCCGCTGCCCGGTCCGGTAGTTGTCCTGGATCCGCGCCTCGACCCGGTTGGAGCCGTTGTTGACCAGCTTGAAGGTCTGCACCCCGCCCGAACGGGAGTAGGAGCCGCCGGGCCCGGACGCGCTGGTGGTGCTGCTCGGATAGGACGTGATCACGCCCTTGCTCTGGATCTGCAGGTTCCACGCGGGACTGTGCTCGGTCCAGCCGCTGCCCACCGGCCCGGCGTGGGCCGCGGGCTGCATGCCGGCCACCACCAGAACGGTGACACCGGCGATCGCCATGAGACGCATCGGGTTGCTCCTTGTGTGGTCGCAGGGTTCACACAGGCGGCAGCCGAACTCCATCTCAACGCATCAACGGCGGTACGTCACCCGCCGGAATTCCGGTCGAACGCGGACTGGCCCGGCGCGGCGGGCAGCCCCAGCAACTGGCCCGCGACGTCCAGGAACTCGCCACCGCACTGCCACATCGTCAGATCGGGATCGACGACGAACGGGTCCGATGGATCCGCGTCGCCCTCGGCCACGCGATACGCCAGGGCCTCCGACTCCGACAACGCGAGCACCGTCTCATTGGTGCCACGCCACACCCGTCTGAACATCACCGCGTTGACGCACGTGAATTGATCACGCACGACAGACCGCCGAAACCCGCGACGCAGCAACAACTTCATGCATTCCTCGACGCTGCTCACAACGCCTGATTCTGACCGGGCGACGGAGCCGTCCTCATCGTCCATCACTCGATAGGGTCAAATGTTTGGGGCACGTGCACAACGGAGGTGTCCCTCTTTCGTGCAACCAACCACACCGGAACGGGCTATCGCCTGCGACTCACGGATGCGCAAGCCTCTGGCGGTGGTCGACATCCAGGCACCAGACCCCGCCTCGCCGCTGTACGACCGGGCCGCGACGCAGATCCCGAGCATCGCCGAGAAGGTGCTGGAGGCGTTCTTCGCCAGATCCGCGACGTACCGGCAGCTGCCGCACCAGCTGGTCGACCGCGAGATCACCGAAGCGGTGACCCGGCACCTCCAGGTCTTCCTGCGCTCGTTGCGAGAACAACGGCCTCCGGCGCCCGAGGAGCTCGACATGCAGATCGCCACGGCGGTGCGCCGCGCCCAGCAGGGCGTTCCGCTCGACATCGTGCTCAGCACCTACCACGTCGCCGCGACCGTCGGCTGGGAGGCGATGGCCGCCGTCGCCGAGCCGGACGAGATCCCCGACCTGCTGGCGACGGTGCCGGCGCTGCTGCGGTACCTGAGCGTCGCCGTTCCCGCCGTGGCCGGGTCGTACCTCGCCGAGCAGCAGGCCCTGCACGCCGAACGCCGCGAGGCCGGTCGTGCGCTGGTCGCGGCCCTGCTGACCGGCAGGGAGGCCGAGCCGCTGGCCGAACGGATCGGGCTGGAGCTGTCCAGCCACCACGTCGTGGTCGCCGTGCGCGTCGAGGCGCCGGCACTGGCCGAGGGCTCTGACGCACGGCTCGCCGTCCATGGTCTCGTGCGGCGCCTGCGGGCTGAACTGCCGAAACACGCCCTATCGGCGTTGGACCACGACGGCGGAACGGTGCTGCTGCCCACCACCGCGGAGACCGCCGAATCGGACCTGGAAGAAGCGGCCGCGTTGGTCCGCAGCCTGCACACCGCCGCCGGTACCGTCCTGACCGGCGGAATCGCCGTGGCGGAGCACCGCGAGGACGTTCCCGCCGCCGCCCGTCAGGCCGCCGACATCGCCGAACTGGCCCAGCGTCTCGGACGCCCGCCCGGCGCGTACGTCCTCGACGACGTGCTGCTCGAGTACCAGCTCTGCCGCCCTGGCCCCGGCCGCAAGCGCTTGGCTCGCGTGATGGACCGGCTGGCCGAGCACCCCGACCTGCTGCACACGCTCCGGACGTTCATCAACAGCGACCACAACCGCCACCGCACGGCCGACGAGCTGCACCTGCACCGCAACACGCTCAACTACCGCCTGCGCCGCGTCACCGAGCTCACCGGCTACAACCCGGCCGATCCCACCGACATCCGGCTGCTCTCGGCGTCGCTGATCGTCCACGACCTGAGGTCCTGAAAACGCCGAAAAGGCGAGCGCATCAAGCGCTCGCCTTTCGGGAAACGACTCAGATCAGTCGCCGTACGGGTTCTGCATCGAGACGTGGACGTGGTCGTAGTGGCCACCGGTCACGTCGGTGGCGACGGTGTACTTGCGCCAGCCCTCGGACGCGCGGGCGACGCTCCAGATCTTGCCCTGCCAGATGACGTACCGGACGTCGAGCTTCACGGCGTGCTTCTGCAGCCAGTAGGCGAGCTTCCAGCCCTGGGCCTTCTGCGTGGCGTTGGGGTGCTGGCCGATCGCGTTCGAGATGGTGCAGTCGAGCGCGTTGCCGGTGTTGTGGTTGCTCGTCGACGACTCACCGGAGCGGTAGTCGCCCACGTAGCACTGCTTCTCACCGGTCAGGTCGGCGATCTGCGTGCGCACGAACGCGGTCCGCTTGCTGGCCTGAGGCGCGCGAACGGCCTCGGACGGCTGGTTGTTGGTCGGCGGCGTCGGGTAGGTGCCCGTACCGGGGTCCGGGTCCGGGTCGCTGCCCGCGCCGAAGCGGTGCGAGGCGTTCTCGTTCTTGAGCTCCGCCTTCAGGTTGCCCTTGGCGCCGGACGCGAACGTCTGGTTGGCGCCGGCGTAGCCGCTGTTGTAGTAGACGGTGACGTTCCCGCTGGTGCGGTTCCAGACGGCGGCGGCGTTGTTCTTCACGCACACGCCCTGGCCGTTGCCCGCGCTCTTGAACTCGTAGCAGGACGGCTGGCTGTCACCGTAGTCGGAGATCGACCCGGCGAAGTCCGAGACCGAACCGGCCTGGTCGCTGTTGTAGTAGAGGCAGAACTCGCCCGACTCGCAGACGCCGTTGCGGTCCGTCGCCGCGTTCGCGACGCCCGCCCCGAAGGACGCGCTGACCAGCGCGCCCATCAATGCCACGAAGATGGTTTTCTTCAGCACGATGTGAACCCTTTGTCCCGTTTTACCGGCCCCAGCACACCCCAGTCGTGCCGGGGAAGCTTCGTTTCGACTGAAGGATTGCGAGAGCCGCTGACATTCCGCTGACACCGGCGGCCACCGACTTGTCAGGGCACACTGGATTCATGAGCGAGAACAAGTGGGACGCGCTGCCCGACCGTCCGAAACCGGAGGAGTGGGTGGCGGAGAAGGACACGAACCCGCCGCTGCCCGGTGCCCTCGACGAGGCCGAGGGCGGCCGTGAGCTGCGGGAGGCGCGCAACGTGCTGGAGCGCGGAGGCTTCTAGTTACTCGCAGGCCTTGCCGTCCCCGTCCCGGTCGAGAGCGGCGCGGTAGCCGGGCTGTCCCCGGAAGAGCGGTGCCGCACCGGCGGCCTTCGCGGCCGCGCAGTTCGCGTAGTACGCGGCTGCGGGCGGCTGGGGTGCGGGCGCTGGTTCCGGCTGCGGCACCACCGGCTGCGGCGCGACGGGCGGTGCCACGACGGGCGCGGGCTTCACGTCGAGCCCGCCGCACGACGGTCCCCAAAACCCTAGAGCGGCCTTCTTGGCCGCCGTCTCCGCGACCTGGATCGCCGTGTCCGCCCCGGCGATCGCCCGGCCGGCGCCCTGGCTGACCGCGAGCGCCGCGTAGTCCTTGCCGTCGGCCAGCAGCAGTCGCGAGTCCGCGACCTGGACCGTCGCGCCCACCAGGGTCTTCGTCGCGAACTCGACGGCAGACGCGGCCCAGCACTCGCCGGGCTGCGCGAGTCCGGACAGCACAACCGTGGTGCCGTTGGACAACATCGCCGTCCGACCGTCCACGATGGACTCCACGGTCACCGGCGGAGGCGTGGTCGTCGCGGCGGCCGAACTGGCGGTCGTCGTGGTCGTGCCGGTGAGGCCGGCCGCGAGCCGGGTGGGCTCCGGCGTGCCGCACGCGGACACCACGAGCAGGACACCGGCAGCGATCGCGGCCGTCCTCGACAGCTGCTGGAAATCGGTCATGGCCGCCACATCGCGACCTTCGCCACGCGTCGTTACACAAGTCCGTGCGACTGGGCATAAAGCGCGGCCTGCGTCCGGTCCCGCAGCCCGAGCCGTCCGAGAATGCGCGAGATGTGGTTCTTCACCGTGCCCTCCGACAGGTGGAGGCGCTCGGCGATCTCCTTGTTCGTCGCTCCGCTCGCGACCAGCCGCAGGACCTCGACCTCGCGCACGGTGAGCGGTTCGCGGTGGCCGTCGGACCGGCCGAGCACCGCCGCCAGCCGGGCCGCCGCGGCCGGGTCGAACTGGGCCACGCCCGCCGCGGCGAGCCTGACCGCCGCCGCGAGCTTCTGCGACGGCAGGTCCTTGAGCAGATAGCCCGTGGCACCCGCACGCAGCGAACGCACCACGTAGTCCTCGTCGTCGAACGTGGTCAACATGACGACCTTGCAGGCGGGCGCGCGCCGGCGCAGCAACGCCACCGCCTCCACCCCGTCGAGGCCGGGCATCCGCACGTCCATCAGCACCACGTCCGGGGCCAGCGTCACCGCCTGCTCCACGGCCTCGTGCCCGTCCGCCGCGGTGCCGACGACCTCGATGCCGGGTTGCAGCCTCAGCAGCGACGCGATGCCCTCCCGGATCAACCGCTGGTCGTCGACGACCAGCACGCGCGTCACGTCGTCCTCACCGGAATCGTCACCGTCAGCCGCGTGCCGGCCGACGAGCTGGTGAGGTCGACCCGTCCACCGGCCAGCGCGACCCGTTCCCGCATCCCGAGCAACCCGAACCCCTCCGCCGCGGCACCCATGCCACGTCCATCATCGGCCACGGTCAACCGCGCCCGCTCGGCGTCGAGTTCGACCGCGACGGCGATGCTGCCGGCCGCAGCGTGCCTGCGCGCGTTGGTGATGCCCTCCTGCGCCGCCCGATACAGCGCGTGCAACGCACCCGTGTCGTGAGCCTCGGGCGAGCCGCTGACCGTGAGCGTCACATCCCCTTGCCCCGCAACGAGTTCGTCGAGGGCGGCCGGCAGGTGGAACGACCGCAGCGACCGGACCGACTCCCGCACCTCGCCCAACGCCCGCCGCGCCGACCGTTCGGCGTCGAGCACCGCGGCCTTCGCCGTGCCCGGTTCGAGGTCGTGGAAGGCGGAAGCCTTTTCCAGCAGCACCACGATCGCCGTCAGGTGGTGCCCGAGGTCATCGTGCAGATCCCTGGCCACCCGCGCCCGTTCCGCGGCCGCCGACAGCTCCGCGACCGTCCGATGCGACTCCTGCAACCGGATCCGCCCGTCGCGCTCGCGCACCGCCACCGCCGCCATCGTGATGGTGAGCACCAGCCCCACGGCGAACATCACGAGGTCCGACGCCTGTTCGAGATCGGCGTACCACTCCGGAGTGCTCACCACGGCCATCACGAAGCACGCCACCGCCAGCACGACCGCAACGCCTTGCCCGAACGCGAAGTACGCCGTGAACGGCACGAGCAACAACATCACCCGCGCCAGCCCGGAACCGTCCGCATAGGCCAGTCCCAAGTAGAGGGCCGCGCGCAACACCAACAACCCCGCCGCCACCGCCTTGGGCGTGCGCACCGGATAACGCCGGAACTCCACGAGGTCCACGGCCACCAGCACCACCAGCCCGCCGACCAGCAGGGGCACGCTGGTGTCACCGAGCCCGGACACCGCCGCGTACACCCCCGCGACCAGCACCGCGGCACACATCACAGGCGAGACCCAGAACGCGGGCCGCGAGGTGAACATGCCGCTCAGGCTAGTGCCGGACGCGCCGACCACACCGCGGAAGACAGCCACACCAGCACCACCGCGCACGCGACGTGCACCAGCGCCGTCAACGGCGTGTCCGGCAGCGCCGCGAACACGGCCAGCACGACGAAGCTGATCCCGTACCCCCAGGCCGGCACCGCGGGGAACACCTTCGCCCGCACCATCGACACCCCGAACAACGCGGTGCCGGCCACGAACACCAACGAGGCCACCTTCAGCACCACCTGCGTCACGGGCGCCACCTGCCCCGGTTCCAAGAAGAAGATCACCAGGTTCAGCGCGAACGCCACCCCGGTGAACAACCCGAGCCCGAGCAGGTTCGCGGCAAACGCGAACGCCCCGAACCGCCCCGACGCGTGCGCCTGATGCCCGTGCAACGCCAGAACCGCGGGCGCCCCGAAGGCCGTCCCCAACCCGATCACCGCACTGGTGACCGCCGTCTCCCCGGTGAAGGCCTCCACGGCCCCCGGCACGCCGATCGACAGGGCCAGCACGACCCCGCACGCGGCCCCGAACCTCGGCAAGAAAATCCTGTTGTCCGTCACACGACCGACGCTAGGGACGCCACCACCGTGCTCCGAAGTCCCGACCAGCCACTTCGGACGTCGAACGTCATGCCCGGAAGTGTGCCGATCGACACGTGCCCAGCACGCCCGACCGCCTGGTGAGCGTCGAATTCACGGCAGATCCTGGAGATTGGGGCGTGTACAGCGCCCGCCAGGAGGCCGATCCGTGTAGGGTGATGCCCATCTGTCATGGCTACGAAGTACCGTTCGCCCGTGATCGCAGGTCACGGGCATTTTGCTGTTCGGTGTTCTTCGGCCACGACGGGTTACCTCGGCCCCGCACAGTGCGGGCGCCACATTCATGCTTGGAGTGCACCATGGCCACCGGAACCGTCAAGTGGTTCAACGCCGAAAAGGGCTTCGGCTTCATCGAGCAGGACGGTGGCGGCGCCGACGTCTTCGCCCACTACTCGAACATCGCCGCTCAGGGCTTCCGTGAGCTCCAGGAGGGCCAGAAGGTCTCCTTCGACATCACGCAGGGCCAGAAGGGCCCGCAGGCGGAGAACATCGTCCCCGCCTAGTCCCCTCGCCCGCCTCTGATCTCAGCGGCAAGCAGGACGACACCGAAGCCCGGCCGGATGACTCATCCGGCCGGGCTTCGTCGTGTCCGCGTTGTTCCACGAACGACGAAGCCCGGCGCCAACCTCTGCGTTCACCCCTGTGCGCCCGGCACCGCGACGTCCGGCCCCTAGAGACCGAGGCGCTGCTGCTCGGCCCGCACCACCCGCTGCTCCACCGACACCGCCGAGTCCAGCGCGCTCGCGTGCGAGTGCTTCGTGTCGCTCTCACGCGCGTAGTGGTCGAACAGCAGGGTCTTGTGGTCGCGGATCTCCTGCACCCGCGCGTCCACGCTGTCCTTGACCAGCAACCGGTGCACGTGGACCTTGCGGACCTGGCCCATCCGGTGGCAACGGGCGATCGCCTGGTCCTCCGTGCTCGGCTTCCACTGCGGCTCGGCGATGATCACCACGGACGCGGCCTGGATGTTGAGGCCCACGCCGCCCGCCTCGATCTGGGCCACCAGCACCGCGTGGTCCTCGCACGCCGTGAAGTCGTCCACCAGTTGCTGACGGCCCTGCGCCGACGTCGCGCCGGTCAGGGGGCCGAAGACCTCGACGTGCTCCGCGACCGCGTCCAGCACGTCGTGGAAGTACGAGAACACCACGACCTTCCAGCCGTTGTCCCTCGACTCCTCGATGATCTCCAGCAGCCGCTCGAGCTTCGCCGAACCGCGGGGCGTGCCGGGCGCGTAGGCGGCGCGGCGCATCGCCATCAGGTTCCCCTCGCGCACCGCGTCGAGGTACGCACCACGATCCTGCTTGCCGAACTCGACCCAGTCCTCGACCTCGAGCAGTTCCGGCAGCTCCCCCAGCACGTCCTCCTGGTTGCGCCGCAGGTACACCGGCGCGACGACGCGACGGAAGGCCTTCGCTCCCACCACGGCGTCGGTGGCGCCCGTGCGGGCCGCGACGCCCGGCTGGAGGTAGGCGACCAGGTTGCGGAACTCCTCGACGCGGTTCTCCATCGGCGTGCCGGTGAGGAGCACCACCCGTTCCGCGCGCTGCACGATCGTGTTGACCGCCTGCGAGCGCTGTGTGTCCGGGTTCTTCACGTAGTGCGCCTCGTCGACCACGACCAACGCCGGCCGGAACCTCTTCGGCAGCACCAGTTTCGGCAACGTGCCGAACGTCGTCACGCCGACGCCGCCCTGCGCCAGCCACTCGCCGACCGCGCCGTCACGACCAGAGCCGTGCATCCGGTGCGGCACCAAATCGCTGTGCCTGGCGATCTCGTTGACCCAGTTGACGACAACGCTCGCCGGGCAGACCACCAGGAAGCCCTTGCGGCCGCCGGCGGCGAGGCTGGCCATCACCGCGATGGCCTCGATCGTCTTGCCCAGTCCCATCTCGTCGCCGATGATGACGCGCTTGCGCGCCAACGCGAACTTGGCCCCGAACACCTGGTACCCGCGCAGCGCCACCTTCAGCCGGCTGGTGTCCAGTGTGGTCGCGTCGACCTCGTGCTCGATGTCCGCCGGGACGAACCCCTTGGCGGCACTGCGATCCGGCACCGCGTCCGCACCGGCCAACTCGGCGAGAAGCGTGTTGTACGCGGCCGCGTCGAGCTCGTAGTCACGCCACAGCGCACGATGATCCAGATCCGGCACCCGCAACTGCGCGCCCACCGCACGCAACGCCGCCACGTCACGACTGCCCAGCAAGGCCTCGAGCCGGTCGAGCGACTCGACGGCGGCCTGCCGGTTCTTCCGCAACGAGAAGAACATCCGCACCCGGCTCAACGCACGGGACGCGGCACGCACATCGGCGTCGACCCGCCCCAGCACGTCCCCGAGCGGCTCACGCAACGGCCCGACGAGCTGGTTGGCCCTGCGCAGCTTGGACATCAACTGCAGCAGCTCGGTCTGAGCCCGATCAGCACGGTCAGGATTCAGCCGAACAGTCGTGTCACGCACGACACCGTCAACAACGGCACGGGCGACCCGCACGATCTGCTCGGCGGACTGCCGGCCGACCCCAGGCACACCGTCAAGCTGCTCCGGCCGCACCTCGGCAACATCGGCCACAGTCCGGTACCCAGCGGCCTTCAACGTGCTCAGCCGCAGGTTCGCCTCGGTGTCCCGCAGCTTGTCCACCGACATGACACGAAGCCGCTCGGCCACCACCGAGTCCAGAACCGCCTCGTACTTCACACGCGCAAGCGCGAGCAACCGATCCGGCTCCGCACGCACCCCAGCCGCCTCGGCGCGAAATTCCTCCGCAGCCCCCAGCACCGCGCGAGCGTGCCTACCGACCTTCGCCGAGTCGTCCACCCGTGTCCTTCCGTAAGGCGGCCCGAGGGTACCCAGCATCCCAAGCCAAAAACGGAACATGGTTGCGGCACACGAGAACCCCCGACCTCCCGGTCAACCTACGGGGTGCCGGTCAACCTACGGGGGGTCCGGGGGCTTGCCCCCGGCGTGGGGTCTGGGGGCTCGGCCCCCAGAAAAACACCGAGGGCCGAGAAGATCTGCGCTTTTTGCAGATACTTCTCGGCCCTCGGAACGAGTGGAGCTGAGGGGACTCGAACCCCTGACCCTCACACTGCCAGTGTGATGCGCTACCAGCTGCGCCACAGCCCCTTGAAGGTCCACGTTCCCGGTAGGTTTCCCTGCCGTTCTCGTGTGGCAATACCGTACAACATCGACGCCACAAGATAAAAATCGGGGGTATCCAAAGCGCATTCAGGCTGGTAGGACCGGGTGATGACCGCCGGAGCACCGCTTGACCCGAAGATCGAGTGCATGGACCCCGAGGCCCGTCACGAGCTGCAGGAACAGCGTCTGCGAGCACTCGTCGACCGCCTGCTGAGCACGGACAACCTCCAGGGTTCCAGGCTGAGGGAATCGGGAGTGACGAGCGGCACAGACGTGCGGCTGGACGAGATCCACCTGCTGCCCACGATCAGCAAGCAGGACCTGTGGGACCACTATCCGTTCGGGCTGCGGATCGCGCCGCAGGAAGACATCGTGTGCGTGCACGGGTCGTCCGGCACGGGCGGCAGGCCGACGCTTATCCCCTACACCGCCAACGACGTCGAGGTCTGGGCCACGGTGATGGCCAGGGCGTTGAAGGGTGCGGGCGCGACCACGAGTTCGATCGTCCACAACGCCTACGGCTACGGGCTTTTCACCGGCGGGCTTGGGGTGCATCACGGTGGCCTGAAGCTCGGCGCCACGGTCATCCCCATGTCCGGCGGCATGACGGAGCGGCAGGTCCGGCTCATCGAGGATCTGAAGCCGGACGTGCTGTGCTGCACGCCGTCGTACGCGCTGCGGCTGGCGGAGGACCTCGGCGAGAACTCCGTCCAGGTCGGCATCTTCGGTGCCGAGCCGTGGACGGACGAGATGCGGCAGGAGATTCAGCAGCGGCTGGGCATCAGAGCGCTGGACATCTACGGGTTGTCCGAGATCATCGGGCCCGGTGTGGCGTGTGAATCCCTTGACTCCGAAGGGCTTCTCAACATCGCGGAAGATCACTTCTACCCCGAGACCGACGACGGCGAGCTCATCTTCACCACGCTCACCAAGACCGGCATGCCGCTCCTCCGCTACCGCACGGGTGACGTGGCGACCCTGCACGAACCAAAAGGCCAGCGCACGCTGAAAAGAATGAGCAAGCTCAAGGGACGCAAGGACGACATGCTCGTCATCCGGGGCGTGAACGTGTTCCCGACGGAGATCGAGGCCGTCGTGCTGGACCTCGCGAGCCCGCACTACCTGATCGTCGAGGACCGCCGGACCACCACGGCGCAGTTGCACGTGGCCGTCGAGTCCACGGAGGACGTCAAGAGCCAACTGACGAACAAGCTCAAGGAACGCCTCGGCATCACGTGCCAAGTGCACGTCCTCACACCGGGCAAGCTGCCGCGCACCGAAGTGGGCAAAGCACAACGCCTGGCCCGGTGGACCCAGGGCCAGGCGCCGATCGACGGTCTTACTTAGCCAGGTCGGACAACCAGTTCTTGTTGTCCAGGTCGACGAGCTTGCCACCCGCGGCGACGCTGGGCGTGCCGCGGAAGCGGCCCGTCTCGGCGTCCTTCAGAACAGGGTCGTTGCTGGTCTTGGACATCAGCTCGTCCAGCTGCGACTTGTAGGTCTGGTTCTGCACGCACGACTCGAAACCGGCGGCGGTCACGCCGACTTCCTTGCCCAGCTTGATGAGCTGGTCCTTGGTGTAGCCGGCGTCGCCCTCCTCGGGCTGCGAGTTGAACAGCGCCGCGTGGAACGCGTTGAACTTGCCGTCGTCGGCCACGCACAGGGCGGCGTTGGCCGACTCGGTCGAGTAGCCCTCGGGCTTCGACGCGCGGTTGAGCATCGGCAGGATGTTGTAGCGGATCTTGACCTTGCCGTCCTCGACGGCCTTCTTGATGTCGGTGCCGTAGGTCTTCTCGAACGTGCCGCAGATCGGGCACAGGAAGTCCTCGTACACGTCGACCGTCACGGTGGCCGTGTCCTTGCCGACGAGCACGGTGTTGCCGTCGCGGACGGCGGGCGCCGAGATCGTGTGGTCGGCCGGCGCCAGCGGAATGGCGTCCGTGGCCGACGTGGACGGCTTCATCTGCTGGAAGATGACGTAGCCGATGACGGCGACGGCGAGCACCGCCACGACCGCGATGCCCGCGATGACCTTCGTGCGGTCAGAGCCCGACGAACGAGCCTGGACCACCGCACGCGCGGCCTGCTTCTTCTTCCGCGCACTGCGCTCTGCTCCACCCACGGCGACGAGGGTAGCGACACAAACTAAAAGAAAGCTGAGCGCGCAATCACGCTTCCGGGTGACGCGGCTTGCCGCCGACGCGTTCGCCGGTCGGAACCTCGGCACTTTCGTCGAGGCAGCCGCACTCCGGCGCCACCGCGGCGGCCGTGTGCTCCTCCTCATGTGTGGGCAGGGTCTCGGGAGCGATGAACCAGAAGCCCACGGCCAGCAGCAGCGAGGCGCCGGTGATGGCGAACGACGCTCCGAAGCCGAACGAGTCGGCGAGCAGGCCAGCGCACATCGGGCCGATGATCGCACCCAGGTCCGTCACCATCTGGAAGCCCGCGAGCACGGGTCCGCCCTTGCCGCGCGCGCCGATGACGTCGGCCACCACCGCGTTCTGCGGCGGGTTCAGCAGGCCCGCTCCGGCGCCCGCGATCAACGACGCCGCCATGAACGTCCACAGGTCGCCGGTGAAGCCCATCCCGACCGTCGCGAGGCCGCTCACCAGGAGACCGGCGATGGCGACGGGCTTGCGGCCGCGCGTGTCGGCGATCCGGCCGGACAGGAACAGCATCGCGGCGTTGCCGGCCGCGAACACCGACATCGAGATGCCCGCCACGGCCGCGCTGTGTTCCAGCGCCTCGATGACGAACACCGGCACCAGCGAGATCCGCACGCCGAACACGGCCCAGCCGTTCGCGAACCCGGACGCCAGCGCCGCGCGGTAAGCGGGGTGCCGTGCGGCCTCACGCACCGTCATGGGCACTTCGGTGTTGGTCCTGTCCAGCGCCACCAGCGTCGACCGCCGGAGGAAGATCCAGACCACGAACGCCGCGACGCACAGCAACGCGCCGTACGACACGAACGGCACCCACAGCCCGAACGGCACCAGCCCGGCACCGATGATCGGTCCGGCGATGTTGCCGATCAGGAACCCGGCCGCCCACATCCCCGAGGCACGCCCGCGCATCGGCGCCGGTGTGATCCGGATCAGCAGCCCGAGGGCCGCGACCGTGAACATCGTCGACCCGACACCGGCGAGCGCCCGCCACGACAGCATCTCGGCGTAGCTCGTCGAGAACCCGGACATCGCGGTGCCGAACGCGACGATCAGGATCCCGACGATGTACACCCGAGGCTCGCCGAACCGGTTGACCAGCTTGCCGCTCACCGGCGCGAACGCCAGCCTCACGAACGCGAAGGTGCTGATCAGAGCCGCGACAGCGGTGTGACCGACACCGAACGAGGACGCGTACACCGGCAGAACAGGTGCCACGATCCCGAACCCCACGGCGATGATGAAGCTCGCCGCGACCAGAACCCACACCTCGACCGGCAACCGCTCGCGCACAAAGCCTCCCTTAGCCCTGCTAAGGATATGTCACGCGGCAACTAACTAACTCAATCGAGCAGCTCATCCACTCTGCGTACATATGCCGTCACCGGATAGGCGGCGACGAACCCGCACGCCTCGGCGAACCGCTCCCCCGGACCCTCGTCCACCTGCGACGCGACCAGCATCGCGCCCGACGAACGCAACGCGGAGACAGCGGACACCACCAACGACCGCCCCACGCCCCGACGCCGTCGCGCCGGACGCACCACGCACTGCTCGACCAGGCCCACACCACGTTCGGCGAAGCCCGACACGAACCCGCCGACCCGGTCGCCGTCGTCCACCACCATCACCAGGCACCGCGGGTCGTCCAGCCGATGCCCGAGCCACCGCGACAACCGCTCCCGGTTGCCGACCAGTTCATCGGACAGCAGCTCGACGATCCCGGGAACGTCCGCGTCGACCGCCCGCCGCACCCCGTCGACGGCCGAGGCGGACCCGCGGTGGACCACGGTCTGCAGCTCCTCGACCGCGTACCAGCCGGAGTCGTCGGCGATCCCCTCGATCTCGTCCACGGTGGTCGGCGAGGCGTACACGACCGCCTCCGCGCGTCCCGCCGCGGCGAACGTGTGCTCGAGCTGCAACAACGTCGACGCGACCTCGACGGACGACCCGTCCAGCGCGCAGCCGAAGTTGCCGGACGGCAGCGGGTTCTCGCGGTTGATCACCACGGCCGCGGAACCGACCTTGCCGACCTTGCCGTACCGGACGGCGCCGGACGCGAGCCGCGCCCCTTCCACCAGGATCGCGAGCGACCTCGACTGATAGGGGTCGAGCAGCTCCGGGTCGTCCGGGTCGCGCAACGGGTCAACCAACGCGGCGGTCCTTCCACTGGGCACCTGGACGCAACGCGCAGTCCAACAGGAACACCCCAATCGTCGCCCACGCCAGCGGCGCCAGCACAGCCGCGGTCCCCGGCTGCCCGGTCCGCAGCAGGAACTCGCGGTGCGGCACGGCCTGCGCGAACCACGCCAGCCACGACCACGGCGACCGCCACCGCAGCACCGGGACCAGCCCGTACGCGAGGTGCAACAGCCCCGCGGCCACCAGCAACGGACGTCCCCACGGCCCGAACATCTCCCGGAACGCCGGCTGGATGCTCTTGCGCAACGAGCGCCAGCAGTCCCCGAACGTGTCGATCCCGGAGGTCGTCAGCAACGCCGAGGCGTCGACGAACTTCACGAACCCGCCGGAGTCCCTGATCAACGTCCCGAGGCCGACGTCGTCCGCGTGGGTCCCCGCGATCGCCTCCCAGCCACCGGCGGCCTCGAACGCGGCCCGCCGCACGAGGATGCAGTGCCCAACGGCGAGCGCCGTGGCCCCGCGACCGTCCGGCGGTGAGCCCTCGAACACCAGCGTGTTGAACGCGGGCAGGAGGAACCACCAGGCAGGCCCGGTCCCGCGCGCCGACGACGACACGAGGTCCGCGCCCAGTTCGGTCGCCGTCGCCACCAGCCGTCCGACCAGGTCAGGCGTGCAGGTCACGTCGGCGTCCACGAACAACAGCCACTCTTCGTCCCGAGCGGACGCGACGCCGAGATGCATCGCGTGCGTCTTGCCCGCCCAACCAGGCGGAGGACCGGACGACTCGACCACCTCGGCACCCAGAGACCGCGCGACGGCGGCCGTTCCGTCCTCGGAAGCGTCGTCCACCACCACGACACGCACACCCGGCTGCCCGACCAGACCGGGCAACAACCGCGGCAACGTGGCTTCCTCGTTGCGCGCCGGCACGACGGCCAGGACGGACGCGTCCACAGACGACGTCGACACCTCCGGCACGTGCCTCCACTGCCGCACGGTCCGTCCGGACCGCAACACCGACAGGACCCCAGTAGCCACGCCGATCATCCCCATCCGACCACCCTGACACACTCATCGGCGTGGACCTGCCCGATCTCCCGGTGAAATCCGTTCTCCCCCAACTCCTGGAGCAACTCCAGGAGCACGGGGCCGCCGTGCTGGTCGCACCGCCGGGAACCGGCAAGACGACGCTGGTCCCGCTCGCGCTCGAAGGCAGGGTCATCGTCGCCGAACCACGGAGGATCGCCGCCAGAGCCGCCGCCGCGCGCATGGCGAGCCTGCTGGGCGAACCCGTCGGCCACACCGTGGGCTACTCGGTCAGGGGCGACCGCAAGACCAGCAGGCACACCCGCATCGAGGTCGTGACCAGCGGTCTTCTCGTCCGCAGGCTCCAGCACGACCAGGAACTGAAGGGCGTCGGCACGGTCCTGCTCGACGAGGTCCACGAACGCCACCTCGACGCCGACCTCCTGCTCGCGCTCCTCCTGGACGCCAAGGCGGGCCTGCGCCCGGACCTCAAACTCCTGGCCACGTCCGCAACCGTTGCCGCGCAACGACTCTCGGACCTGCTCAACGCACCGGTCCTGCACACCGAGTCGCGCATGTTCCCGACACCGATCACCTACGTCCCGCCTGCGCGCAACGAGCACATCGAGACCACGGTCGCGCGAGCCATCAGGAAGGCACTGTCCGAAGTGGACGGAGACGTGCTCGCGTTCCTGCCAGGCGTCCGGGAGATCAACCGCACGGCGAGCCTGCTCAACGTGGAAACCGTGATCCTGCACGGCCAGCTCAACGCCCAGACCCAGGACGCCGCCCTCAAACGCGGCACGAACCAACGGGTCGTCCTCGCCACGAGCATCGCCGAGTCCAGCCTCACGGTCCCGGGAGTCCGCGCGGTCGTCGACGCCGGCCTGGCCCGAGTACCGCGGGTCGACCACCGCCGGGGTCTCGCCGGACTCGCCACGATCCGCGTCTCCCAGGCCGTCGCCGAGCAACGCGCCGGGCGAGCCGGACGTGAGGCCCCCGGCCGCGTCTACCGCTGCTGGCCGGAACACGAGCACTCGACGCTCCCCCGCTACCCGGAACCGGAGATCAAGACCGCCGACCTCACCAGGCTCGCCCTCGAACTGGCGGTCTGGGGCACTCCGGACGGCAGCGGCCTGAACTGGTGGGACGCCCCGCCGGAGGGCGCGCTCAAGGCGGCGCAGGAGACCCTCGACGCCATCGGCGCCCTCGCCCCCGATCGCCGTGACCGCATCGCGAGCGTCGGCCTGCACCCGCGGCTCGGCCGCGCCCTCATCGACGGCAGCGCGCTCGCGGGCAACCGGACCGCCGCCGAGGTCGTGGCGCTGCTCGACGACAGCACGCACACCTCCACGACCGACCTCGCGACCGCGCTGAAGGCCCCCGGCAAGTGGCGCCAGGAGGTCAGGAAGCTGGAGAAGCTCGGCTCCAACCCGGCGGGCAACGGCGACCCGGCGCTGGTCGTCGCCCTCGCCTACCCGGAACGGCTGGCGAAACGCCGCTCCAAGAACAGCAACGTCTACCTGATGGCGAACGGCACGGCCGTCGAGCACACCGACTCGCAGTTCCAGTGGCTGGCGGTCGCGATCGCCGACCGCGAACCGGGCAGCAAGCACGGCCGCGTCCGCCTCGCCGCGCCGGCCGACGAGGAACTCGCCGTCACCGCCGCGGCAGCCCTCGTGCACACGGTCGACGACATCCGCTGGAACGGCGACGTCATCGCCAACGAGGTCCGCAAGCTCGGCGCCATCAGCCTCGGCGAACGCAAGCTCAACGACCTCGCCAAGTCGCAGCAGGCACTCCGCCTCGGCCTTGAAGCCGAAGGCCTGGGCCTGCTCAAGTGGACCGACGCCGCCGAACGCCTGCGCGAACGCATGGCGTTCCTGCACCGGACCCGCGACTGGCCGAGCGTCGACGACGAGCACGTGATCCGCGCGATCGATCTCGGCAAGGCGAAGAAGCGCTCCGACCTGGCCAAGATCGACACGGTGGCGTTGCTGCGGAGTCTGCTGCCGTGGCCGGAGGCGGCGGAGTTCGACAAACTCGCCCCGGAACGCATCGGCCAGGGCAAAGTCGACTACACGCAGGACCAGCCCGCCCTGCACGTCCGGCTCCAGGACGCCATGAAGTGGGCCGACACGCCGCTCATCGCCGGAGTTCCGGTGGTGGTGCACCTGCTCTCCCCCGCCGGCCGTCCCACCGCCGTGACCAGCGATCTCAGGTCGTTCTGGCGCAACGGCTACCTGCGGGTGCGCAGCGAGCTCAAGGGCCGCTATCCCAAGCACCACTGGCCGGAACGCCCTTACGACAAAGGTAATAACAACAAGAGCTGAACCGAGTCACCACAATCTCGTTGAACCATTAGGAATCGAACAACGTTATTCTGGGCTATGGCGCACATCGCGGTCTTCCTCATGCCTGAACGCGGACATGTCCTGCCCGCGCTCGGGCTGATCGCCGAGCTGGTGCGCCGAGGCCATCGGGTGAGCTGCCCGGTCACCGCGCGGTTCGCCCCCGCCATCGCGGAGTGCGGCGCGACCGCGATCGACTACGAGTCGACGCTTCCCGGCGAGCTGCCGGAGTCGCTCTACGACGCCGCGCAGCTCGCGCTCACCGAGGCCGAGTCGGCGTTGCCACAGCTGGAGGACAGGTTCCGCGACGACCGGCCGGACGTCCTCGCCTGGGACATCGCGGCGTGGTCCGGCGGGGTCATCGCGCACCGCCTGGACGTGCCGAACGTGCTGCTGGAAGTCCTCCTGACCAGCAACGAGCACTGGTCGCTCGGCACCTCGGTGGTGCCGCCGCGCCGGTTCGACCCGGCCGCGATCAGGTTCTTCACCAGGGTGCACGGCTTCGTCGGCAGCTCGCTGCCGGAGTTCGTCTCGGGCGCGCGCCGGCGGATCGCGTTGTTCCCGAGGGAGTTCCAGCCGCAGGGCCACACGTTCGACGAGCGCTTCGCCTTCACCGGCCCGTGCCTGACCGAACGCGCTTTCCAGGGCACGTGGACACCGCCGCCCGACAGGCCGGTCGTGCTCGCGACGACCGGTACGCAGATCTGCGCGGACGCGGCCCGCGGAATGCCGTGGCACCTGGTCACGAAAGGCAAGGTTCTCAGTCCCGCGATGAACGTCGAAACGCACGAGGAAGTGCCGCAACTGGCCGTCCTGGAACACGCCGACGTGTTCATCACGCGTGGCGGCATGGGCGGCGTGATGGAGGCGCTGCACCACGGCGTCCCGATGATCGTCGTGCCGCACATGACCGACCAGCGGCTGCACGGCCAGCGCGTCGAGGAGCTCGGGCTCGGTGTGCTGCTCGACACGGTGACCGTGGAGGGGGTGCGCTCGTTGGTGAGTCAACTGACGTCGGATTCCGCGATCTCCGCGCGGGTGAAGGACATGCGGCGCATGATTCACCAGGCGGGCGGCAGCGCGGCTGCCGCGGACGTCGTCGAGGAGGAACTGGCGCGGTGAGACGGATCTGGGACGACGCGGTCCGCACGCTCGGTGGCGCACCGGACGTGGGCGATCTGATGGAGCGCTACGCCGAGCCGCATCGGACCTACCACAACACCTTCCACGTGATGTCCGTCGTCCGCGACTCGTCGGCGCTGGCCGACGCGTTCGCGTTCACCGTGGAGGAGCGCTCGATCCTCGCGCTGGCGGCCTGCGCGCACGACGTGATCTACGACGGCAAGCCCGGCGAGGACGAACGCGCGTCGGCCGCCTGGGCACGGGAACGCCTGGCCGGTGTGGAGGAAGAGCACATCGCGCGCGTGGAGTCGTTGGTGCTGGCCACGATCACGCACTCGTCCAGCGACCCGCTGGCGCACGTGCTGCTCGACGCCGACCTGGCCATCCTCGGCTCGGAACCGGAGCACTACGAGCGCTACAGCCAGGCCGTGCGCCAGGAGTACTCGCAGTACGACGAACCGACCTGGCGCGCCGGTCGCAGCCGCGTGGTGAAGACGTTGCTCGACCGCGAGGTGCTGTTCGTGACCGAGCCCGCGCGGCAGCTCTGGGACGCCGCCGCGCGGACCAACCTGGCGCGCGAGCTTCAGTCCCTGGGGTAGAGGACCTTCGTCGCGGTCGTGAAGCGCTTCACCGTCTCCGGGATCGGTTCGACGCCGATGCCCGGCCCGGCCGGTACGTGCATGAAGCCGTCCTGGAGCTCGAACGGTTCGGTGAGGTCCTCGGCGAAGTACCGGCGGGACGCGGACACGTCGCCGGGCAGCACGAACCCGGGCAACGCGGCCAGCGCCAGGTTCGGCCCGCGCCCGATGCCGGTCTCGAGCATTCCGCCGCACCACACCGGAATCCCGTGCGCCACCGCGACGTCGTGGATCCGGCGTGCCTCCAGGTAGCCGCCGACCCGTGCGGGCTTGACGTTGATCACCCGGCACGCGTCGAGCGCGATGGCCGTCGCCGCGTCCCTGGCGGAGGTGATCGACTCGTCCAGGCAGATCGGCGTGCGGATCCGTTGCGCGAGCAGCGAATGCCCGCGGATGTCGTCCTCGTCGAGCGGTTGTTCCATCAGCAGCAGGCCGAACGCGTCCAGCTTTCGCAGGTGTTCGGCGTCAGCCAGCGCGTACGCGGTGTTGGCGTCGACCTGCAGCAGGATGTCGCCGAACCGCTCGCGCACGGCCCGCACCGGTTCGACGTCCCAGCCCGGCTCGATCTTGAGCTTGATCCGCGCGTAGCCCTCGGCCAGGTAGCCCTCGACGTCGGCGATCAGCTCGGGGATCGAGTTCTTGATCCCGACCGACACCCCGGCGGGCACCTTCGTGGCCGTGGCACCGAGGAAGGTGCCGATGGACATCCCGAACGACCGGAGCTCGGCGTCCAGGATCGCGGTCTCCAGCGCGGCTTTGGCGAGCTTGTGACCCTTGATCGCCTCGGTCCTGGGCGCGACCTCCGCGGCCGTGATCTCAGGTGTCACCCGCGGCACGAGGTGGTGCTCCAGCACCAGTTCCGCGGCGCCGACGAACTCCGAGCAGTACAGCGGTTCCGGGTCGGCGGCGAACTCCGACCAGCCCTCCGCCGCGTCCGTGACGACCCGCAGCAGGAACGTGTCCTTGGTCGTCATCGTCCCGAACGACGTGCGGAACGGCGACACCAGTGGAATCGCGACGTGCAGCAGCTCGATCCGTTCGATCTTCATCGGCGCTCCAGCTCGTACCAGCCCTCGCGGGACATCGACGTGGCGACGTAACCCTGCTCGAAGGCGTCGACGAACACCCCGCGCACCGCCTCCCGCCACTGCCGCGCCAACGCCGCGGACTCCTTGCGCACCTGCACCACATCGCGCGGCACCCGGCACCAGATCCGTTCGCCGTCCGTGCGCGCCAACGGTTCCCCGTCGGGTGCGGTCTCGACGACCTCACCGGCGGGCACCGACTCGTGCGGCTCGCGGGACTCGGTGAGGTCCCAGCGCACGGTCAGCCGATCGGTCTCGTCGCCGTCGTTCACGCCGTCGCGCATCGGCCCGTAGAAGTCCACTGTGTACTCGGTGACGATCGCCCCGAGCTTGACCAGGTTGAACCGGGCGTTGCGCGACACCAGCGGGTCGTAGGTCCAGCGCATCGACTTCGCGCCGAGCCCGACCGCCCAGTCCTTCTGCGCGAGCTTCAACGGATGCCCGACGCCGGTCCGCGCGGCCGCGATCATCGAGTACACCGAGCCGTCCGGGCAGAAGAGGCCCGTCGTGGCGCCGATCAGCTCGTCACCGTCGAACGCCCCGATCGTCGCGCCGCCCGCGTGCCGGACGCAGTGCAGCGTCTCCGAGGACAGCACGTCCTCGGTGGTGTCCCAGACCTCGGCGTAGTACCTGGCGGCGCGGGCGATGCCGGCGACGTCACTGATCACCTGGAACCGCAAGGCGAGCCTTCCTGACGCTGTACCCGAAGTAGATGACGAACCCGAGGACCATCCAGCCGAGGAACGCGATCCACGTGTCCAGCCCGAGGCTGAACATCATGTAGACGCAGAACCCCAGGCCCACCAACGGCGTCACGGGCGAGAACGGCACCCGGAAGGTGCGCTTGCGGTCCGGTTCGGTGCGCCGCAGGATGATCACCGCGATGTTGACCAGCGCGAACGCGAACAGCGTGCCGATGCTCGTCGCGTCGGCCAGCGACCCCAGCGGCACCAGCGCGGCCAGCACACCGATGAACAGGCCGACGACGACCGTGTTCACGAACGGCACCCCGGTCTTCGGACTCAGCCTCGCGAAGATCGACGGCACCAGCCCGTCCCGCGACATGGCGTACAGGATGCGCGTCTGTCCATAAAGAACGGTCAGCACCACCGACGTGGTCGCCACGACAGCACCGATCGACAGCAGGATCGGCCAGATCGCGCCGTCGACGTTGTCGGTCAGCACCCGGCTCAGCGCCGCCTCCGTGCCCTCGAACGTCTGCCACGGCATGGCACCCACGGCGGCCAGGGCGACCGCGCAGTACAGCGCGGTGATCACGACCAGCGAGATGATGATCGCGCGCGGCAGGTCGCGCTGCGGGTTCTTGGCCTCCTCACCGGCGGTCGACGCGGCGTCGAACCCGATGTAGGAGAAGAACAACGTGGCCGCGCCGGCGCTCATCCCGGCCAGCCCCAACGGGAACAGCGGCTGCAGGTTGCCGGCCTTCAACGCGGTGAACGCGACGGCGCAGAACATCAGCAGCGCGCCGATCTTCACCCACACCAGGATCGTGTTCGTGCGCGCACTGCCCTTGGAGCCACCGAGCAGCACCAGCATCGCGATGACCACGATCGCCACGGCCGGGATGTTGACGACCCCGCCCGCACCCGGCGGCTGGCTCAGCACGTCCGGAATCCGCAGTCCCGTCACGAGGTGCAGCAACTCGTTGACGTACTGCCCCCACCCGACCGCGACCGCCGCGACCGAGACCCCGTACTCCAGCACCAGACACCAGCCGCAGACCCAGGCGACGATCTCGCCGAGCGTCGCGTAGGTGTAGGAGTACGACGAGCCGGACGCGGGGATCAGGCCCGCGAGCTCGGCGTACGACAGCGCGGAGAACAACGCGGTGATGCCGGCCAGCACGAACGACAACACGATGGCGGGCCCGGCGAGCGGCACCGCCTCTCCCAGCACGACGAAGATGCCGGTGCCGAGCGTGGCCCCGATGCTGATCATCGTGAGGTGCCCGACGCCCATGGTGCGCTTGAGCTCGCTGCCAGGATGAGTCAGCTGGTCGATCGGCTTGCGCCGCAACACCCGCGCCCCGATGCGCTGTTCGTTGCTCATCAGGCCACCGTAACGCCCAGCCAGGTGGCTATCGGCCCCCAACAGGGCGGAACGTGCGGCGATATGTGTCCGGTGGCACACCGACGGTCCGGTGGAAGTGCCGCCGCAACGTCGCGGCGGTGCCCATCCCGGACGCCTCCGCGATCTGGTCCACGCTGTCGTCCGTCATCTCCAGCAACTCCTGCGCGCGCCGGATCCGCTGGGTGTGCAGCCACTGCAACGGCGTGGTGCCCGTCACGGCCCGGAAGAGCCGAGCGAGGTGCCGCGAACTCATGCTGGCCTGCCGCGCCATGTCCTCGACGGTGATCATCTGGTCGAACCGCGCCGACACCCAGTCGAACAACTCGGTGAGCGGATGCCCTTCCCCCGACGGCACCGGCGCGAGCACGAACTGCGCCTGCCCACCGTCCCGATGCGGCGGCACGACCAGCCGGCGCGCCGCCGTGTTGGCCGTCGCGGCGCCGTGGTCGTTGCGGATCACGTGCAGGCTCAGGTCGATCGCCGCCGCCTTGCCCGCACTCGTCAGCACCTGCCCGTTGTCGACGTACAGCACGTCCGGATCGACCTCGACCCGTGGATACCGCCTGGCCAGCTCGTCGGTGTGCCCCCAGTGCGTCGTGGCCCGAAGCCCGTCGAGCAACCCGGCCTCCGCCAGCACGAACGCACCGGTGCACAACGAGACGATCCGCGCCCCTTCGTCGTGAGCCGCTCTCACAGCCTGAACCAGCGCCACGTCCAGCGGCTCATCCACGTCCTCGATCGCAGGCACGACCACCGTGTCCGCACTCCGCAACCGGTCGAGCGGCAGGTCGGGCTCCACCGTGAACTTGCCGAGACGCACCGGCCCGTCCGCGCAGATCCGCACCTCGTAGCCGAGCTGCGGGGCGGTGAAGATCTCGTACGTGGCGGTCAGCTCGAAGTGCAGCATCCCGCCCGTCACAGCAAACGCCAGCATGTCCGAAACTGTACGCATCGTGTCGTTCCAGACACTAGCCCCCGCCCACCCCCAGGACTTGAATGGTCCACATGGGACACAAGATCGCGGTCTACGGCGCGTCGGGCCACACGGGACGATTCGTCCTGGCAGAACTGGAAAAGCGCGGCCACACCCCACTCCCGTTCGGCCGCGCCCAGGCCACGGCGGACAACCCCGAAGCTCTCGACCGCGCCCTGTCCGGTGCCGACGCCGTGATCAACACGGCGGGCCCGTTCGCGACGACCGCCCTCCCCCTGCTCGCCGCGGCGGAACGCGCCGGCATCCCGTACGTCGACGTGGCGGCGGAGATCGAGGCGAACGCCGACACGTTCGCCCGAGGCGCCTCGATCCCGGCGGTCCCCGCGATGGCCTTCTTCGGCGGCCTGGCCGACCTCCTGATCACCACCGCGATGGCCGGCTGGACCACGGCGGACGAGGCGCACATCGCCTACGGCCTGAGCGGCTGGCAGCCCACCGCAGGCACCATCACCGCAGGTCAGGTCTCCAGAGACCGACGTGAAGGCCACCGAGTCCGGTTCCGCGACGGCGAACTCCAGTACCACCAGGACGCCCCGCGCCCACCCCAGAACTGGCAGTTCTCGGACGGCGAGCGCGAGGTCATCGCCGAGTTCTCGATGGCCGACGTCGTCACGGTCCCCAGCCACCTGAAAATCCAGTCGGTGACCAGCTACATGTCGACGGAAGCGACCACCGGCCTCCAAGCAGCAGAAGCCCGACAGACCCCAGAAACCTTCGAGGTGGACGTCCGCGTAAATCGATCGGGTGAGGAACGCCGCCTGACCGCATCCGGCAAGGACATCTACGCCGTGAGCGCCCCTCTGGCAGTAGAAGCAACAGAACGCCTGCTGACCAACCGCTACAACATCACCGGCGTCGCCTCAGCAGGCGCGATGTTCAACGCCCCGGACTTCCTGGCGTCCCTCACCGAGTTCATTCAGACCAGGGACTGTTCTTGATGACGTCCACGAAGTCCGTGCGCCGGAACGAGGGATCGAAGTGCGCGAGCACGTCGTCGTTCATCGTCCCGTACGTCGTGTCGGGCCGATGGGCCATCCCGTCGTAGAACGCCCGCAGAATCCGATTCTTGAAGTCAGGCCGAGGGTGCAAGGCAACCACCTCTGCCCGCTGCTCCTCACTCAACTCGTCGAGCCCAAGCCCGAGCACGTCGGTCTTCACCCCCAGCGCCACCGCGAAGACCTCAGGCGACAGGTGCTCCGGCACCTCGGGAGTCGTGTGCAGCGCAATCGCCAGCCACACGTTGCGCGCGTCCGCCTCAGACCGCCCGTGCTCCAACAGGAACCTCCGCGCAACCTCAGCACCGTCGATCTCAAAGCGCCGATCCTCAGACGCGTACTTCTGGATCAACCCAAGATCGTGGAACAGCCCACCCACGTAGGCCAGCTCCAAATCGACGTCCAACCCGCGCGCGGCAGCCTTCAACGCTCCCCACAGGAACACCCGCCGCGAGTGGTGGAACAACGTGTCGTCAGCGGCCTCGCGCACCAACGACGTGGCCGCCCGAACCAGTTCCGTATCAGGAACAACAACCCCAGCAACAACTTCTGACATGCCCCAATCGTCAACTCGGCGCCCCCACTCGCCCACTGTCAATCAGGACCGCCACCCCACAGATGTGGACATGCGCGCCCGGTACTCGCTGGGCGACACCCCAAGCCTGGCCACGAACACCCGCCGCATCGTCTCGGAACTCCCGAACCCGGCCTGCCGAGCGGCCTGCGCCACCCCAAGACCAGCGTCCAACAGCGCCTTCGCGTGATCCAGCCGAACCTGCTCGACAAACCGCGCAGGCGTCGTGTCCAACTCGCTGACGAACATCCGCGCCAGGTGCCGGGCACTCACACCGACCCGTGCCGCCAGATTCCCGGCGCTGTGGTCCAACGCAGGCTGAGCCGACACGAGGTCCACCACCTCCCGCAACACCGGTGTGCTGGGCCGCCGAACCTCCAACGGCGCCGAGAACTGCGACTGCCCGCCAGGCCGCTGCATGAACATCACCAAGCTGCGAGCGACCGTCCGAGCCAGGTCAGCCCCGTAATCCCGCTCGACCAACGCCAACGCCAGATCCATCCCCGCGGACACCCCGGCAGACGTGAAGACCCCGCCGTCCTCCACGAAGATCGCGTCGGCCAGCACCTCGACGTCCGGATACCCGCGAGCCAGCCGCCCAGCCTGCTTCCAGTGCGTGGTGGCCCGCCGCCCGCTCAGCACCCCGGCCGCAGCCAGCGCGAACGACCCGGTGCAGATCGAGACAAGCCGCCGAGCCCGAGGCGCCAACTCACGAATCGCGGCAACCAACTCAACGGGCACGGGAAGCCGTCCCAAGGCCTCGCCCCCGGACACGATGACGGTGTCAGCCTCGGCAACGTCACCCGCCACCCCGTCCACCGGCAGCCGAATCCCGACAGACGTCGTGACCGCCTCCCCGGACGGCGACACGTAGCGAATCGAGTAGTCGGCACCGGCCAGATTGGCCTCGGCGAACACCTCGGCGGGCCCGGTGACGTCGAGCATCTTCATCCCGTCGAAAACGACGAAGACAACGTCCCGCCCCACCACCCCTCCCAACGCCCTGACCTGCGGATTCCAGAACTCCTGCAAGCCCGGCCACGTAGCGTCCCCACGTACACGAAAGCACGGAGGGAACCTCGGATGCGGATCTTCACCCGGCTGGGCATCGCCCTGCTGGCCATCGCGGCACTGGCAACGACGACGGCGAGCGTGGCCTCAGCCACCACCGATTTCACGGTGGCCAACATCTACTACGTAGACGGCAACCAGTAAACCCACGCCAACGACGCACCCGCCCTCGGACAACGAAAACACGGAGCGACTTCACATGCGGATCTTCACCCGGCTAGGCGTGACCCTGCTGGCCATGGCAGCTCTAGCGACGACCACAGCAGGCGTGGCCTCGGCGGCGCCCACCGGCTACGCGGTGAACGTCTTCCACAGCTCGGGCGTGCTGGCCGCCAGCGGCAACGGCAACCTGGCCTGGTCCACGTCCCGCCGAACGGTGACCGTGACCACCCCGTCCCTGGGCATCTCAGCCGGCGAGTGGGCAGACGTGGAACTGACAGGGCACCAGGGCAACAAGACGGTCACCAAGCCGAAGTGGGCTCAGGGAGACCGCCGGAACAAGAGCTCCGCGGTCGTACAAATGGGCACGTTCTCCCTGACCACGACCACTCCGGGCGGAATCGAGTTCGTCCGAATCACAGTCCGCGACATCGACCACCAAATCGTCCGCACAGTCGACTGCTACTACTACGAGCCCTACTGCCCATAACCAACACCCGACGGCCCCATGATGGGCCGCCAAGTCGCGAAGCGACGAGGCGGCCGGGGGTCCGGGGGCTTGCCCCCGGCGTGGGGGTCTGGGGGCTCGGCCCCCAGAAGACGCCCGAGAACGAGAAACGGTGAGTGCTGTCCACGAACAGCACTCACCGATCGAGTGGAGGTGCCGGGAATCGAACCCGGGTCCTGTGCCGGTTCATCAGGGCTTCTCCGTGTGCAGTCCGCTGTGTCTCTGCTTGACCCCACCTGTCACGCGAACGAGCAGGTGTGACGGGCCCAGTCGCTGTGAGTTTCCCGAACAGTCTCCGCGACCGAGACTGCAGGTAAGCCCTCTAGCTGATGCCGGGAACTAGGCCGAAGGCACTCCTAGGCCGACAACCGCTAGCTCCGCTGTCAGGCAGCGAGAGCGTACGCGGTGCGCTTGTCGTTAGACGTGGCGCTTATTGGTTTGCGATGACGCTTAACGGTGGTCTCTCGCCTGCACCGACACGCTTCCCCTGAATCAACGTCCACAGTCGAAACCGTTCACCCCCTGGTAGTGGTTGCACCTAGCATAACGACTGGGGCCAACGAGTTCTTCCCGAGGCAGGTAGGGCTGTCCCCACCTCCGACCGGATAGCTAGCCAGATGGTCTCTGACCAGCGGGAACGACACCATGGACGTCATGAGGAAACCGAACGCGCTCGCAGCCGGGTTCTACCTGCTGACCAACCTGGTGACCGGCATCTTCTGGTTCACCCTCCTGGTCGTGCTGACGGTGGTCGGGTTCGCCACAGCGATCGTCTGGGTGGGCATCCCGCTGCTGTGGCTCGCGATGAACGTCGTGCGGGGTGGCGCGACGTTGGAGCGGTCGTGGGTCAGGGCGGCGCTGCGCACTGACATCCCCAGCCCGTACCGCGAGCCGGCGACGGGCACATTGTGGCAGCGCTGGAAGGCGCAGTTCACCGATCCGGCGACCTGGCGCGACTACGGCTACCTGTTGCTCCTCCTGCCGATCGGCATCGTGGAGTTCGCGACCGTGCTCGCGATGTGGGTCGCGGTGGCGGCGTTCCTGGCGGTGCCGTTCTGGATCGGCGAGGCGCCGTTCGCGGTGATCGTCGGCGAGTTCTGGACGATCGACTCGTTCGTGTCGGCGTTGCCGGTCTCGCTGATCGGGCTGGCGTTGATCCCGTTCGCCGTTCTCGGCACCAGGGCGCTCGGCACGGTGCACGGCAAGTTCGCGCGGGGCATGCTCGGTCCGACGCGGGCCGACGCGCTGGCGATCGAGGCGGAGCGGTTGTCGTCGAGCCGGGCCCGCGGGGTGGAGGCGGCCGAGGCGGAGCGCCGGCGCATCGAACGCGATCTGCACGACGGCGCGCAGCAGCGCCTCGTGGCCGTGGCGATGGGGCTGGGCCGGGCGAAGTCCAAAATGGACTCCGATCCGGAGGGTGCCGCGGAGCTCATCGCGGAGGCGCACGCGGACGCGAAGCTCGCCATCAAGGAACTGCGGGACCTGGCGCGGGGCATCTACCCGTCGGTCCTGGGCGACCGGGGGCTCGACGCCGCGTTGTCCGCGCTCGCCGCCCGTGTGCCGATCGAGGTCGAGTTGCAGGTCGACGTGGAGCCGCGGCCGCCGACGTCGGTGGAGAGCGCCGCGTACTTCACCGTCGGCGAGGCGCTCACGAACATCACCAAGCACTCCAACGGCACCAGGGCGACCGTGCGGGTCAACAGGGTGGACACCGGGGTGCTGGTCGAGGTCACCGACAACGGTCAGGGTGGCGCGGAGCTGAAGCCGGGCGGCGGACTCGCCGGGCTCGCGGACCGTGCCGCCACGATCGACGGTGTGGTTGTCGTCGTCAGCCCCGTTGGTGGGCCGACCGTTATTCGAGCGGAGTTGCCGTGCGCGTGGTGATCGCCGAGGACTCGGTGCTGCTGAGGGAGGGCGTGCAACGCCTGCTCGCCGACGAGGGCATCGAGACCGTCGCGGCGGTGGAGAACGGCGACATGCTGCTCGACGCCGTGACCGAGCACAGGCCCGACCTGTGCGTGGTGGACGTGCGGATGCCGCCGACGTTCACCGACGAGGGTCTGCGGGCCGCCATCGAGTGCCGCCGCCGCTATCCCGGGCTGCCGGTGCTGGTGCTGTCGCAGTACGTCGAGGAGCGCTACGCCGTGGAACTCCTCGCGGGCGGTGCCAGTGGTGTCGGATACCTGCTCAAGGAACGGGTGGCGGACGTGAAGGAGTTCGTCGACGCGGTGCGGAGGGTCGCCGACGGCGGCACGAGCATCGACCACGAGGTGATCACGCAGCTCATGGTGCGCAGCAAGAAGAGCCCCGTCGACTCGTTGACGCCCCGCGAACGCGAGGTGCTCGGGCTGATGGCGCAGGGACTGTCCAACACGGCCATCGCCAACACGCTCGTGGTGTCCGACGGCGCCGTCGAGAAGCACGTCGGCAACATCTTCGCGAAGCTCGGCCTGGAGCCGTCGAACTCCGAGCACCGCCGCGTGCGGGCCGTGCTCGCCTATCTCGACAGCTGAAGCAGACGGGCGCCGTTGTCGTGCAGGATCGCCTGCTCGGCGGCGGCGTCCAAGCCCCACGACCTGATGGCGTCGATCTGCACCTCGTAGGGGTACGGGATGTTCGGGAAGTCGGTGCCCAGCACCACCCGGTCCACGAGCCCCGCGATCCGGGAACGCCAGTCGGCCGGCAACGGCGTCATCTGCTCGGTGAACGGAACGCCCACCATCGTGGTGTCGACGTGCACGTTCGGATAGCGCTCGACCAGGTCCAACGCGCCTGAGTAGTCCGGCATCCCCGCGTGCGCGACGACCGCCGTCAGCCGCGGGTGCTTCTTCAGCACTTCCTCGAACACGCCGAGCCCGGTGAACTCGCCCGGCATCGGCCCGTCGCCGCAGTGCACCACGACCGGTACTCGGGCCTCCGCGAGCTGACCCCAGACGCCGTCCAGCAGCGCGTCACGCGGGTCGTAGCCGCCGACCTGGACGTGCGACTTGAAGCACCGTGCGCCGGCTTCCAGGGCTTTGCGCACGTACGCCTCCGCGCCCGGTTCCGCGTAGAACGTGCCCGTCGGCACCGCCTCGGGAACCCGTGCCGCGAAGTCGGCGACCCACTCGTTCAGCCACTGCGCCATCCCCGGCTTGTGCGGGTAGAGCAGGGGTGCGAACGCGACGACGCCCAGCTCCCGCAGTGCGGTGAGCCGGGCGTTCTCGTCAGTGCGGTACCGGATGCTCCAGTCGACACCGGACTCGCGGACGCGGTCGAAGTACGCCCAGACCTTGTCGAGGACGTTCTGCGGCATGAAGTGGACGTGGACGTCCACCAACGCCATCAGTACCGGCCCTTCAACGCCCGTCCGTGCGCCTTCGCGATCTCGCGGTTCGCGTCGCGCTTCGCCAGGTCCTGGCGCTTGTCGTAGGACTTCTTGCCCTTCGCCAGCGCGATCTCGACCTTGACGTAGCCGTCCTTGAAGTACATCTGCAGCGGCACGAGCGACAGACCGGACTCCTTGGTCTTGCCGATCAGCCGCTCGATCTCGCTCTTGTGCAGCAGGAGCTTGCGCTTGCGCCGGACCTCGTGGTTCGTCCAGGTGCCCGCGACGTACTCCGGGATGTGCAGCGCGTGCAGCCAGATCTCGCCGTCGTCGACCTGGGCGAAGGCGTCCACCAGGGACGCCCGTCCCATGCGCAGGCTCTTCACCTCGGTGCCGACGAGCTGAATGCCCGCCTCGTAGGTGTCCAGAATGGACCAGTCGTGCCGAGCCTTGCGGTTCGACGCGATGACCTTCTGCCCGCGTTCCTTGACCATGACGACCAGTTTAGGTGCTCGGCAAAATTCTTAAAGCCGCACGTAGAGGCGGAGTGTCACGTAGCCGGTGGTCGCCGAGATGACGACCGCGACGAGGAACAGCCAGGGCGACACGATCAGGATGTCCAGGTACCCGATCGGCGGGATGATGCCCGACTCGGTGAGGTTCCTGGTGATCCGGTCGAGGAAGAACGCCTTGAACAGCACCAGGCCGCCGACCGCGGTGACCGAGCCGATGATGCCCGCGACGACCGCCTCGATGAGGAACGGCAGCTGCGTGTACCACCGCGTCGCGCCCACCAGGCGCATGATGCCGACCTCGACGCGGCGCGTGAACGCCGACACCTGGATGGTGTTCGAGATCAGCAGCAGCGCGGCGAACGCCTGGATGAGCGCGAGGATCAGGGCGACGTCGCGCATGCCGTTGAGGCCCTCGAAGAACCGCTCCAGGAACTTGCCCTGGTCGTCGACGCCCTTCACACCGGGCTTGCCCTCGAAGGCCTGCTTGATGACGTCGGTGCGCTCCGGGTCCTCGAGCTTCACGCGGAACGTCGCCGGGATGGCTTCCGGCCGCGCGAGCTTGAGCAGCTCCGGCTGCGCCTCGAAGATCTTCTTGAAGCGCTCGAAGCCCTCGTCGCGGTTCTGGTACACGACGGACTCGACACCCGAGGTCTGGTCCAGGGCGGAACGCAGGCCCGCGCACGGCTGCTGGGTGCAGTCCTTGTCGTTGGCGCTGACGTCGTTCGTCAGCAGCACGGAGACCTCGAGCTTGCCCGCGTAGTTGGCCTGCATCTTGTCGACCATGCGGACGACGAGCAGACCACCGCCGAGCAGCCCGAGCGAGATGGCGGTCGTGAGGATCATCGCGATCGTCATCGTGACGTTCCGGCGAAGTCCGGTGATGACCTCGCTGAACACGAAGCTGGTACGCATCGGGGGCGGGGTTCCTTGGGGTTCGGGGGCTTAGGGACGCTTAACGGCCAACGCCGTAAACGCCGCGCGCGTCATCACGGACGACCTTGCCGTACGCGAGCTCCACCACTCGGCGGCGCATCGAGTCGACGATGCCGTGGTCGTGGGTCGCCATGATGACGGTCGTGCCGGTGCGGTTGATCCGCTCCAGCAGCAACATGATGTCCTGGCTCGTGTCGGGGTCCAGGTTTCCGGTCGGCTCGTCGGCGATCAGCACCAGCGGGCGGTTCACGAACGCACGGGCGATCGCGACGCGCTGCTGCTCACCACCGGACAGCTCGGTCGGGAACCTGTCCTCCTTGCCGTCGAGACCCACCAGCTGCAGCACCTCCGGCACCACCTTGACGATGGTGTTGCGGGGCTTGCCGATGACCTCGAGCGCGAACGCGACGTTCTCGGCGACCGTCTTCGTGGGCAGAAGGCGGAAGTCCTGGAACACGCAGCCGATGGACTGACGCAGGCGGGGGACCCTGCGCCGCGACATCTTGGCGACGTCGAAGTTGGAGACGTAGACGCGTCCCCTGGTCGGCACCTCTTCGCGCAGCAGCAGACGCAGGAACGTCGACTTGCCGGACCCGGAAGGCCCGATCAGGAAGACGAACTCGCCCTTCTCCATCTCGACGGACACGTCGTCGAGCGCAGGACGCGTGGAGGTCTTGTAGACCTTGGAAACGTGTTCGAGACGAATCACGAGGCGCGAGTCTACTCATGGCCGGGGTAAAGCCCCCGTTCCGGTTAACTTCCGCACCGGAACGGCCGGTCAGTCCCACCAGTGGAACAGGGCCTGACCGGTGTTTTCAGGCTTCCAGTAGGCCAGATCGCGTACCGACACGTGCGGGTGATCCGGGTGACTGAACGGTCGCTCCGCGTCGTCCTTGGACAGCACGGTGAAGCCCTCGAACCGCCTGACCACCGCAGCTAGTTCCGGCTCGTCGACGAAGACCAGCGACCAGTCGGAGCCCACGCTGAAGGACTCGGTCACCACGACCGAGCCGTCGTCACGCGAACAGAGCATCGCGACCGTGCGGTCGCGGTAGGTGATGAGGGCCTGGTGGAAGTTCGGAGTCACGTCTTCGGCGGGCGTGAACGCCGACAGCCGCCCACCGGTTCGGCGGGCGGCTTCGTGGACCAGGCTCTTGAACTCGCTTACGCCTGCTGGGACTGCTTGCGCCACCGGATGCCGGCCTCGAGGAAGTCGTCGATCTCACCGTCGAGCACGGCGGACGGGTTGCCGACCTCGTGGTTGTTCCGCAGGTCCTTGACCATCTGGTACGGGTGCAGCACGTAGGAGCGCATCTGGTTGCCCCAGCTGGAGCCGGAGTCCTTCAGCGCGTCCATCTTGGCCTGCTCCTCCTGCCTGCGGCGTTCGAGGAGCTTGGCCTGCAGGACGTTCATGGCCGTGGCCTTGTTCTGCAGCTGCGAGCGCTCGTTCTGGCAGGACACCACGATGCCGGTCGGGATGTGCGTGAGGCGCACCGCCGAGTCCGTCGTGTTGACGCCCTGACCACCGGGGCCGGACGAGCGGTAGACGTCGACGCGCAGGTCCTTCTCGTCGATCTCGACGTGGTCGGTCTGCTCGACGACGGGCACGACCTCGACGCCGGCGAACGACGTCTGGCGGCGGCCCTGGTTGTCGAACGGCGAAATGCGCACGAGACGGTGCGTGCCCTGCTCGACGCTCAGCGTGCCGTAGGCGTACGGGGCGCTGATGCGGAAGGTGGCGGACTTGATGCCCGCTTCTTCGGCGTAGGACGTGTCGAACACGTCGACGCCGTAGTTGTGCCGCTCAGCCCAGCGGGAGTACATGCGCAACAGCATCTCGGCGAAGTCCGCGGCGTCGACGCCACCGGCCTCGGCGCGGATGGTGATCAGCGCGTTGCGCTCGTCGTACTCGCCGGACAGCAGCGTGCGCACTTCCAGGCTCGCGATCTCTTCGCGGAGCTTGGCCCGGTCGTTGTCCGCGTCGGCCGCCGCGTCCGCGTCCTCTGCCTCTTCGGCGAGTTCGTAGAGCAGCGGCAGGTCGTCGAGACGCGAACGCAGGCCGGTCACGCGCCGCAGCTCACCCTGCTTGTGCGAGAGCGCGCTGGTGACCTTCTGCGCCTTCTCCTGGTCGTCCCAGAGGTCGGGGCGGGTCGCCTGCGCCTCCAGGTCCGCGACAGCGGCGCGCAACGCATCGAGGTCCAGCACCGCCTCGATGCTCGAAAGAGTGGCGGAGAGGTCCTTGATGTCTGCTTCGACGTCCGGGTTCACGCAAAAAGATTACGCCAGCACCGGCCGCCGTACGCGACCGGTGCTCACTGGCGCTCTCTTGTTACGCGGTGGGGATCGCGTCGAGCAGCTTGAGAACGGCCTTGGCGTGAGCGAGACCGAACTCGGCCACCGCCTTGGCGTAGGGGTCCTCCGCCGTCTTGGCGGCGCTCTTCGCGCTCTCCTGTTCCTGACCGTACGTCGAACGCGCGGTCGTGATCAGGGATTCACGCTGCTTCGCGGTCAGCGAACCGGCGTGCACCAGACGAAGGATGAGCGGGCTGCGCAGGTGGTCCGGGCCAGGCTCGGACAGCAGCCAGTTCTTGAAGGCCTTCTTGCCCGCGGCCGTCAGCACGTACTGCTGACTGGACCGCGGTCCCTGCTTGCCGAGGCGCAGCAGGCCTTGGTCAGCCAGCGCGGGCAGCTCGCGGTACACCTGGGAGCGGGTCACGCTGAAGAACGCGCCGAAGCGGTCTCCTGCCTCCGCCACCAACTGGCCACCGGTCTTGGGTCCGTCGTGCAGCAGCCCGAGCAGGGCGGCTGCGGTCGCATTCAGGTCTGACACAACGACAACGTTCCCACGTCTGGGGGAAGCTGTCCACAATGGTCAGCCGTTCTGTCCACAGTGGCTGATCACCGGGCTAGTCTGATGGGCCATGCGGAGCAACGAAAAGTCTCGCTGAGTAAGCGGCAGTTTTCAGACCTCACGCGTTTGGCCGCTTGACCGTCCGTGTCCATCCCGGATGGAAAAGTCCTTTCGCAGAAACGAAAGTCCCCCGCTCTCACTCGATCGGCGGTACGAGCTCACCGGCCGAAGCCACCCGAATGGACGGTCGGGGTGCAACGTCGCACGACCCGGTGATGTCGGCGCAGACCCCTTTCCCACGCCCGCCGTTGCGGGAAAATGATCATTGCCAGGCAGCGGTGCGAGACGACGGAGGTCGGGGACCCATGAAGAACCTGAACTTGAAGTGGCTGGACCACAAGAAGGTGGCGGCGCACACGAGGGCGTGGGTGACGGGGGGCATCCCGGAGCAGGCCGGCAAGGACGAGTGCATGGTGTGCGGCAAACAGATCCGCAAGCACCGCACCGTCAACGGTGAAGGCCGCATCTGCTCCAGCATGCTGTGCGCCCAGTACTGGGCGGAGAACATGACCTGAACGACCCCACCCACCCCACCCACGGAGTCCTGGGGCCTTGCCCGACTGGCCACCTACGGGGGTCTGGGGGCTTGCCCCCAGGGTGGGGTTTGGGGGCTCCGCCCCCAATGTAAATGCGAAAAAGTCCTGTTCGCGATCTCCGCGAACAGGACTTTTCCTACTTTGTAGCGGGGACAGGATTTGAACCTGCGACCTCTGGGTTATGAGCCCAGCGAGCTACCGAGCTGCTCCACCCCGCGCCGCTTCTTGCTTGTCTTGCTGTTGTAAGTAGAACTATACACCCTCTGGAAACCCGTTTTTACCACCCCCCTCTAAACGAGGTTTTCGCAGTTCAGGGGCAGTGTGGGCGCCGTGCGTGCCAGTTGCGTCGAGGAAACCTGCGGCTGGCCGAGATCGTGGATGTAGTTGTCGAGGTAGTTGCGCTAAAGCAAGAAGCCCGGAACCTGATGGCTCCGGGCTTCTTCCTTTGTAGCGGGGACAGGATTTGAACCTGCGACCTCTGGGTTATGAGCCCAGCGAGCTACCGAGCTGCTCCACCCCGCGTCGGTATGAATAGAACCTTACGCGGAGCGGAGCAGGAAAAGCAAATCGGTAGGTCAGCCGGACGGTGTGGGGCTCGGCACAACCGACGACTGGCCCGTCGGCGGTGTCGCTGCACCGGTGTTGTACTGCTTGAACCTCTTCGTGGCGTCGTCCAGCTTCGCGTACGCCTGGCCGAGCTCGGTGAAGTTGCTGTTCTGCTGGGCCCTCTTGATGTCGGCCAGCGCCGCGTCGATGTCGTTGACCGCCTTCTGCAGCTCAGGGCTCAGCGCCCCGTTGGTCGGCGGCGTGGTCGACGGCGGCGTGGAGGTCTGGCCGTTGCCGGTGTTGTCGCTCGGCGGCGGCACGACCGCGCCGGCACCGCTGAGGACCTGGTCCAGCGCCTCGTTCAACGTGGACGCGTAGCCGACCCGGTCGCCGTACCAGACGAGCACCTTGGACAGCTGCGGGTACGACGTGTTGTTGGACGCGCGCTCGATGTAGACGGGTTCGACGTAGAGCAGCGCTCCGCCCACGGGAAGCGTGAGCAGGTTGCCGTAGACGACGGTCGTCTTCTGCTGGGTCAGCAGGTTGAGCTCGCGGCTGACGTTGTCCGACGTGAGGAACTGCGTCTGGATCTGTTGCGGACCCTTGGCGTCCTGACTGAGCTGCAACACGCTGATCTTGCCGTAGTTGTCCGGGTCGGATCCGACCGAGACGTGGGCCGCCATGAACTCGCGGTTCTCCCGCACGAGCGGGCTGGTCAGCTGGAAGCGGACCTTGCTCGGGTCGCTCGGGTCACCGGCGAGGACGTAGAACGGCGGCTGGGCGTCCCTGCGCTTGCTCGCCGCGTCGCGCTGGGCGTCGGCCGTCGTCACGTTGTCGATCGTCGGGTCCTGCGGCGGTGCCCAGTAGGCGACACCGGAGTAGAAGTCCGACGGCGACGAGACGTGGTACTTCGACAGGATCTGCCGCTGCACCTTGAACAGGTCCTCGGGGTAGCGGAAGTGCTGGCGCAGCTCGTTCGAGATCTCGCTGCCGGGCTTCACCGTGTTCGGGAAGACGCCCATCCACGCCTTGAGGACCGGGTCCTTGTCGTCGATCTGGTACAGGTTCACCGAGCCGTCGTAGGCGTCCACAGTGGCCTTGACCGAGTTGCGGATGTAGTTGACGGGCTTGTTGACCTGCGAGATGACGACGCCGTCCGCGGTGAGCGAGTCGTTCGTCGCGTCACCGAGCTGGGTGCGCTGCGCGTACGGGTAGTTCTCCAGCGTGGTGTATCCGTCGACGATCCACGTGATGCGGCCGTTGACGACGGCCGGGTACGGGTCGCTGTCCACCGTGAGCCACGGGGCGACGGCCTGCACGCGGTCGCGCGGGGTGCGCTTGAAGAGGATCTTCGAGTCGTCCGCGATCGACTGGTTGAAGAGGATGTTGCGCTCGCCGTAGTAGGCCGCGAAGGCGAGCTTGTCGAACAGGCCGCCGATCGGGACGCCACCGGTGCCGGTGTAGGTGTAGGACTTGGCGTCCGTGTCGTACTCCGCCGCCGAACCGGCCGGGCGGCCGCCGACGATCGAGTAGTCGTTCTGGCCGAACAGCTCGCCGTAGTAGGTGCGCGGCTGGTCGACCTTGATGCCGTTCTGCACGTTGCCGACGTCGCCGTTGGACTTGACCTCACCGGTCTTGAAGTCCGGGTAGCCGCCGTTGGACTCGTCGGCGACCGCGTTCACCTTGTTCGCCTCGGCGTAGACGAAGCCGTTGCCGTGCGTGTAGATGAGGTGCTGGTTGATCCAGTCGCGCTGGCCCTGCGGCAGGCTGTCGAGCTTCAGCTCGCGCACCGCGACGATGTAGTCGCGCAGCTTCCCGTCCACTGTGTACCGGTCGACGTCGAGCTTGTTCGGGAAGCCGTAGAACGGCCGCAGCTGCTGGAACTGCGTGAAGGTGCGCGACAGCACCGCCGGGTCGAGCAGGCGGATGTTGCCGAGCGTCGCCGCGTCGTTGGTCTTGACCTGGTCGTTGCTGACGTTCTGCTTGCCCTCGTAGGGCTTCGTCTCGACCTTGTCGTCGGTCAGCCCGAACGACTGCCGTGTCGCCGCGATGTTGCGGGTGATCGACTCGGCTTCCTTCTGGATGGCGTTCGGCTTGACCGAGAACTGCTCCAGCACCGCGGGCCACGCCGCACCGACGAGCACGCTCGACAGCACCAGCAGGACGGTCGCGATGGCGGGCAGCTGCACGTTGCGCATGAACGCGCCCGCGAAGAACGCGACGGCGCAGAACACCGCGATGCACAGCAGGATCAGCTTGGCGGGCAGCACCGCGTTGAGGTCGGTGTAGCTCGCACCGACGAACTTCTCGTTCTCGTGCAGCAGCAGCGTGTACCGGTCGAAGAAGTACGCGACCGCCTTCAGCAGCACGAACGTGCCGGCGACGAGCGCCAGGTGCAGCCGCGCGGGGCCGGAGAGCTGACCGCCGCGACCGGCCAGCCGGATGCCGCCGAACAGGTAGTGCGCGATCACCGCGCCGATGAACGACACCGCGACCGTGATGAACAGCCACGACAGCAGCCACTCGTAGAACGGCAGCTGGAACGCGTAGAAGCCGATGTCGTGCCCGAACTGGGGGTCGGTCACGCCGAACGGCTGGGAGTTCAGGAACAGCTGGATCTGCTGCCAGTCGTCCTGCGCCGACGCGCCCGCGATCAGCCCGACGAACACCGGGATGCCGATCGCGAACAGACGCATCCGCCGCATCACGACGGTCCGGTAGCGCGCCACCGGGTCGTCCGGTCCGGACACCGGCACGAACACCGGCCGGGCCCGGTAGGCGAGGTAGAGGTTGAGCGCGACGATGCCGCCGACGACGGCGCCGGCGGCCACGAAGAGCGCCAGCCGGGTGAGGAGCACTGTGCTGTAGACGTCGCGGAATTTCACCTCGCCGAACCACAGCCAGTTCACGTAGGTGTCGAGCAGCCGCGATCCCGTGATGAGACCGAACAGGAGCACAACACCTACGATGAGCAGTATTCGGCTGCGCCGGGACAGTTTCGGCAGTCCGACCGGAGGCCGTGTGGCCACGAGGCACGCTCCTGGATCGCGGTATTTCGTTACGTACGTTTAGTCCAACTCTACGGACGACGCCCTGGGTTCCCGTGAAGCCCGCAGTCTTACGATGACACGCGTGTCAGCAAGTGAAACGCCAGCGGTCATCCTCCCGACGGTCGCCCGCGAGGTTGAGGAGTTCGTAGCGGCAGGCGGCTGGGAGCAGCCTCCGCAACTCTTCGCCCTCGTGGCCACCTCAGACCTGATCGACCAGCAGCCGGAGCTGCGCAGCCAGCTCGACCCGGAGTCGAGCCCGCTGACCCCGATCGCCCAGGACGCCCTGGACGGCGACCTGGCCGACGCGCTCGCGGGCATCGAATGGCCCCCGGCCGTCACCGGCTGCGCCCTGGCCCAGGAGATCGTCGTGCTGCCCCCGGAGGCGGAGACGGAACTGAGCCACGGCGACCTGGACGACGAGGCGGCCCGCCAGTTCGCGGCCGCACACCCGGCACGGCGCGAGGCCCGCCTGGTGGCGGTGGTGCTGCGCGACGGCTCGGTCTCGTGCCTGCTGCGGCTGCGCGGCACGGTCGAGGTGCCAGAGGAGGTCGTCGAGCACCCCGAGCTGGCGCCCAACCTCACCGACGCCCTGCTCGCCACGCTGCGGCCCTAGTCGTCACGTCCCCAGGCTGGCACAACCCCGGCGCGTGCTCGCGCCGGGGTTGATCTCGTCGCCCGGTGTTCGCGGCAAGCGGACAGCGATTTCTCGGTGGCGACGGCACGAGACGGCTGCCTACGGTCCCGGTATGACCGTCGACCTCTGGGCAACGATGCACACGCCGATCTCCCTCGAGGAGCTCGTCACGGGTGCGCGCGACACCACGGGTCGGCTTCTGGGAATCGACGACCCGCCCGCCGTCCACGTCTTCGCGGACCCGCAGTGGGGCGATGCCGGACTCGTGTACGCCGGCCGTCGCCTCGACTCGGCCGAACAGCGCTCCCTGGTGGTCGCGGAGCACGACCGGGACGCGCCCGCCGACCGGTCGAGCCGCCGCTGGTTCCGCTTCACCACCTCGGCGGGAGGCAGTGCGGTGGCGGTCGCGTTCGACCACGTCGAACCGTCCTTCGGTCCTGAGCGAACCTGTGCCGGCGTCGTGGTCGCGACCGCGCTCGCCCTCACCGCCGCCGAGCGGGGCGGCGGTGAGTTCGTCGACATCACCATCTTCATGCTGGAGCCGCCGGAGCCCTCACCGCAGCGGGTGGTCGAGCTGACGAGGCTGCCCGACCGCGGCCCCGACTTCGGGCCGCGGTGCGAGCGGTACCTGCGCCAGTTCGCCGGCCTGGACGGGTGGCCTCCGGCCGTGCTGACCTGATCAGGTCAGCAGCTCGGCGTGTCCTTGCCGGAGTTGAGCGCCTCCAGCGACGACACGGCGTCCGACAGGTTCTCGACCTTGATCAGCTTGAGGTCCGCCGGCGCCTGCTGCTTCGCGTCCGTGCAGTTGGCGGCGGGCACGAGGAACGCCTGCGCGCCCGCCTCCTTCGCGGCGACCATCTTGAACGCGATGCCGCCGATGGGCTTCACCGTGCCGTCGCCCGCGATCTCGCCGGTGCCCGCGATGGCCTTGCCGCCGTTGAGCTCGCCCGGCGTCAGCTTGTCGACGATCGCCAGCGCGAAGATCAGGCCGGCCGAGGGGCCGCCGACGTCGGAGAGGCTGATCTTGATTTTGAACGGCACGTCGGCGCGGTCGACCGGCGAGATGCCGATGAAGCCGGCGGGACGGCCGTCGTCACGCGTGCCGAGGGTGAGCTGGGTCGACTGGGAGGTGCCGTCCTTCTCGAACGCCACCTCGATGCGGTCGCCCGGCTTGGTGTTCTCCAGGGCGCTGCTGACGTCGGCGGCGCTCTGCACCTGCTTGCCGTTGACCGAGATGATGCGGGCGCCGAGCGGGATGATGTTCTCCGCGGGGCTGCCCTTGGTGACCTGGTTCGCGATCACCATGCCCGGATACTTGAGGTAGTGCAGCGCGGCGACCTCGGCGGAGGTCTGCGACTCGCTGAACGCGAGCTCGTTGTTCTTCTGCACCTCCTCCTCCGACTCGCCGGGCTTGAAGAACTCCTCGCGCGGCGCCAGGGCGTAGCGGCCCGACAGCCACAGGCCCAGTGCGCCGAACAGCGAGACGTCGTCGGTGAGCGAGACCGTCGTCATGCGCAGGGTTCCCTTGGTGGGGAACGTGTCCTGGCCGTCCACCGAGACGACGTCGGTGTCCTTGACCTTGCCGAGCACGTCGTAGGTGGGGCCGGGGCCCAGCGCGACGTACGGGACTCTGGCGAAACCGCCGAGCAGTCCGAGCGCCGCCACCACTAGGAAGCTGACGATCAGCGTCCACGTCCGGCGGGTCAGTCCGCGTTCTCTCGGCGGGAGCGCTGGTGGGGGTGCGGTCGTGACGGTTTCACTCACGGCTGAACAGCGTACGACCATGTCTATCCGCGTACGGTAGAGGCATGAGTGACGTGCCGTTCGGGTTCAGCCCGCACGACCCCGACGACAAGAGCGGGAAGCCTGGAGACAACCCGTTCGACTTCAGCCAGCTGGGCAACATGCTCAGTCAGCTGGGCTCCATGCTGAGCAACGCGGGGTCGTCGAGCGGGCCGGTCAACTACGACCTCGCGAAGCAGATCGCGTTCCAGCAGCTGTCCTCGACGACGACCACCATCGGGTTCGCCTCCGACCAGTCGAGCGCGGTCACCGACGCCGTGCACCTGGCCGAGATGTGGCTGGACCCGGTCACGTCACTGCCCGCGGGCACCCGCACGACGCAGGCGTGGACGGCGCGCGACTGGATCGAGCGCACCATCCCCACCTGGCAGCGCCTGTGCGACCCGGTCGCGCAGCGCATGTCCGGCGCGTGGGTCGAGGCGATGCCCGCCGAGGCGAAGCAGGCGGCCGGTCCGCTGCTCGCGATGCTCGGGCAGATGGGCGGCATGGCGTTCGGCTCGCAGCTGGGCAACGCGCTCGCGCAGCTCGGTTCCGAGGTGCTCACCTCGACCGACGTCGGCCTGCCGCTCGGGCCCGAGGGCACGTCGGCCCTGCTGCCGGCGAACATCGAGAAGTTCACCGAGGGCCTCGAGCGTCCCGCGTCCGAGGTGATGGTGTTCCTGGCCGCCCGCGAGGCAGCCCACCAGCGGCTCTTCACGCACGTGCCGTGGCTGCGGCAGCGCCTGCTCGACACCGTCGAGGAGTTCGCCAAGGGCATCAAGGTCGACACCTCGGCGCTGGAGCAGCTCGCGGGCCAGATCGACCCGTCGAACCCGGCCTCCATCGAGGAGGCCATGAGTTCGGGCCTGCTCGAGCCGCAGACCACGCCGGAGCAGAAGGCCGCGCTCAACCGCCTCGAGACGCTCCTCGCGCTCGTCGAGGGCTGGGTGGACGTCGTGGTCGACGCCGCCGTCGCCGACCGGCTGCCCGGTGCTCCCGCCCTGCGCGAGACGCTGCGCCGCCGCCGTGCCTCCGGTGGCCCGGCCGAGCAGACGTTCGCGACGCTCGTGGGCCTGGAACTGCGCCCGCGCAAGCTGCGGGCCGCCTCCGCGCTGTGGAAGCTCATCGGCGACCAGCACGGCGTCGAGGTGCGCGACAGCGTGTGGGAGCACGCCGAGCTCGTCCCGACCGCCGAGGACCTCGACGACCCGCTGGAGTTCGCCGAGCGCCTGACCAACACCCGCAAGGCTCTTGAGGACCCGATCGCCGAGCTGGAGCGCACCATGCGCGAGGACGGCGAGAAGGGCGGCAAGCCCGAAGAGGCCTGACCTGAGTTCTGAACGCCGCGCCCGGTGAGGAGTTCCCTCACCGGGCGCTTCGCGTTCGAGGCCTCGGCGCACACCGTCGCCGAGGGTTTCCGTGGTCGATCGTCAGTCTTCCGAGATCCCCCAGCCTGCGGCGGCCGAGAGGCCCTCCAGATAGCCCATGGCCCGCTCGGTCTTCTGGTAGCGGTGGACCCACTCCCAGAAGTCCTTGCCGTGCCCTGGCACCAGCAGGTGCGCGAGTTCGTGCACCAGCACGTAGTCGAGCACCCACGGCGGCACGTCGCGCAGCCGTTCGGACACGCGGATCGTGCCCTCCGTCGGCGTGCACGACGCCCAACGCGTGCGCATGGGCGGCACCCAGCGCACGCTCACCGGTTCGGCCAGCGCGTCGAGATAACGCGCCGACAGTTCGGCGCAACGCGCCATGAGCGCCTCGTCCGATGTGCGCGCAGGGGACTTCCTGCGCGTCTCACTGCGCTGGAGGCGGCTCAACATCTCCGCCACCCAGTGCTTCTCTTCCCCCTTGGTCATCCGTGCCGGCAGAAGGACGACGACGGTGTCGCCCTCCCGGTACGCGCTGACCATGCGGCGGCGCCGGGGGCTCCGCCGCACTTCCACCCGCGGTTCGGCCATGCAGTCACCGTAAACGTCGTCACCGACAATTTTCGGCCCCCAACCGGCGGCAGGCGCGCACCCGGCGGGTGAAGTTCCACCGAACGGCGGCTGGACACGCGCGGGATCGACATGCGCGGTTTCGCACGCCTGCGGAGGTACCGTCGCGCCAAGGTCCCCGAGTGTGTCCGCACTCACAACTGCAAGGGAGGGGCTGTGGCCGACACCTACAACGGCTACTGCGTCAAGTGTCGCGAGAAGCGCGACTTCGACGGAAACGTCGAGGAGACCAATGGGCGGCGCATGGCGAAGGGCACCTGCCCTGTCTGCGGTACGAAGATGACGCGGATCCTCGGCAAGGCCAAGGTCTGACGTTTGCGCTGGCAGGGGGCCCCGCCCCCTGCCAGTCTCTACCCTCGTGGACACAAGACCCCGTGTGCGTGCAGGACTGGCCGTGGTGCGCAGAGCCCCCGGCGTCGTCCAGGTCGGCACCGACCCGAAACACGCCGTCGTCATCGACTCGCTGCCCGAGGCGGTGGTCGACGAACTGATCACCCTCGACGGCCGCCACACCGTCGCTGAACTGGGTGAGAGGCTGAAATCCCGGGGCGAGGACCCCACCCAGCTGAGTGAAGTTCTCGTCTCACTCGAAGAAGCCGGCCTGCTCGACGACGGCCCGCCTTCTAGGGGCGGGACGGCCGCGGTCCACGGGTCCGGGCACCTCGCCCTCTCCATCACTTCGCTTCTGGCTGAATCCAGCGTTCAGCTCGCGCACAACGCCGATCTGACGGTGCTGGCGGCGACGCAGGTCCCCGATCCGAACCTCGTGAGCACGCTGATGGCGTTCCGGACGCCGCATCTGGCCGTGCGCGTGCGTGAGGGCGTGGGCATCGTCGGACCGCTGGTGCTGCCTGGCCGTTCTTCCTGCCTGAACTGCGCGGACCTGCACCGCGCCGACCAGGATCCGGCGTGGCCCGTCATCGCCGCCCAGCTCGCGAACCGACCGGCCTCCACCGACGTGCTGTTCGCGTCGGGAACGGCGGCGCTGGCGGTGGCGCAGATCCTGGAGTCGTTGATCTACGTCCGCGGCCGCGACCTGGCTCCGCCGCCCGTGCTGAACGCCACTCTCGAACTCGACCTCGCGGCGGGCGTCGCTGAGAGGCGAAGCTGGTATCCGCACCCTGACTGTCAGTGCTCCGCACATAACATGGCCGAGTGACCGAGATTCCGCGCAAGGCCGTGCAGCGCACCGCCAAGCTGGCGAGCCTCCCGCTCGGGGTGGCCGGCCGGGTTGTCGGCGGCTGGGGAAAGCGACTGACCGGACGCGCGGCCGACGAGGTCAACGCCGAGGTGACGGCCAAGACGGCGGAACAGGTCTTCGCGGTGCTGGGCCAGCTCAAGGGCGGCGCGATGAAGTTCGGCCAGGCCCTGAGCGTGTTCGAGGCCGCGGTTCCTGACGAGTTGGCGGCGCCGTACCGCGAGGCGCTGACGAAGCTGCAGACCGCCGCCCCGCCGATGCCCGCCCGCACCACGCACCGCGTGCTCGCCGAACAGCTCGGCGCGTCCTGGGCGAAGCGCTTCCAGGAGTTCGACGACAACCCGGCCGCGTCGGCGTCCATCGGCCAGGTGCACCGCGCCGTGTGGCACGACGGCCGCGACGTGGCGGTGAAGGTCCAGTACCCCGGCGCGGACGAGGCCCTGCGCGCCGACCTGAAGCAGCTGCTGCGGTTCAGCCGGCTGCTGCAGGCGATCATGCCCGGCACCGACGTGCGCCCCCTGCTGGAGGAGCTGCGCGACCGGTACCTGGAGGAGCTCGACTACCGCGACGAGGCCGCGAACCAGCGCACGTTCGCGAAGGCCTTCGAGAACGACCCGCACGTCCTGGTCCCCCGCGTCATCGCCTCGTCGCCCAAGGTCATGGTGACCGAGTGGACGTCGGGTGTGGGCCTGGCCCACATCATCCGCGAGGGCACCGCGGAGGACCGCGACCTGGCGGGCCAGCTGCTCGCCGAGTTCCACTTCTCGGCCCCGTCGCGCTCTGGCCTGCTGCACGCCGACCCGCACCCCGGCAACTTCATGCTGGGCGACGACGGCCGCCTGCGCGTGCTCGACTTCGGCGCCGTCGCCCGCCTCCCGGACGGCCTGCCGAAGACGCTCGGCCTGATGACCAGGCTGGCGCTGGACGGCCGCTCCGCCGACCTGGTCGAGCTGCTGCGCACCGAGAACTTCATCCGCGAGGGCATGGAACTGCACGGCGAGGACGTGCTCGGCTACCTGGCACCGTTCGTGGAGCCGCTGCGCGCCGAGTCGTTCCACTTCACCCGCCGCTGGCTGCAGTCGCAGGCCGAACGGGTGGGTGATCTGCGCAGCCCGGACTCGCAGACGGGCCGTTCGTTGAACCTGCCGCCGCAATACCTGCTGATTCACCGCGTGACAATGGGAGCGACGGGCATTCTCTGCCAGTTGGACGCCCATGTGACCGCACGCGAAATCGTCGCGCGCTGGCAGCCGGGATTCGACGACTAACTCGTCCGAGTGAACCTGGCCGAAGTTGTCCACAGGTTGGCTTCAGCCCGGGTTTACCTGCCTTCCCCTGCGCCACGATGAACGCATGACACACATCGCGACCACCGCTGAGCTGCGCAAATCCGGTATCTCCTCGCGGGAGATCCTGCGTCACTGCACCCCCGCCGGGTCGTGGCAGCAGCTGCTGCCCGGCGTAGTTCTGACCAAGCCGTCACCGGCGACCAGGCTTGATCGGCTGCGCGCCGTCCTTTCCTTTGCCGGCCCTTCCTCGGTGATCACGGGAGCCGACGCACTGGTTCGCCAAGGCGCAGCACTTCCCCTTCCACGGCACATTCACGTGCTCGCGGGAAGCAATGCGCGAAGAGCACACCCGTGGATTCTGCTCGAACGCACCAGCCGTCCGCCGGACGTGGTGGAGCGGCACGGGCTGCGGCTGGCCGGTCCCGCGCGGGCTGCTCTGGACCTCGCTCGGCGAGAGCTGAACCCGCGGGCCGTCGTGGAGATCCTCGACGCCGTGGTGGGGGCGCGGCTGTGCTCGCCGGCGGATCTCGCGGAGGAGTTGCGGGTGAGCAGCCGGAGGGGAACGGCGCTGGTCAGGCAGGCCTTAAGCCACCTCTACCCGACCTGACGACCCAACGCCTGCGGTAGGCGCCGCCGCAGATCGGTGTGGTCATGTTCAGCGTCGCGCGGGCACTGCCGCCCGGCCTCGGAGGCGGCCCCTCGTTCGGGAGACAGCCCACACCGACGGGCTTCGCGTCGCTTCAACCGACGCGCGATCCCGCTCGCCGACTCCACCCGATCGGACCGCCGACCCTCATCACATCCGAGACACCGCAGGTCAGCTGCCACGGTCCTGATCACCGGCAGCGTGCCGAGCGCCGCGCGATCCCGCTCGTCAACTCCACCCGATCGGACCGCCGACCCTCACCACACCCGAGACACCACAGGTCAGCCACCACGGTCCTGACCACCGGCAGCATGCCTAGCGCCGCGCGATTCCTCTCGTCGACCCACCCAAGCGGACCGCCGACCTCCACCACACCCAAGACACCACAGGTCAGCCACCACGGTCCTGACCACCGGCAGCATGCCTAGCGCCGCGCGATTCCTCTCGTCGACCCACCCGAGCAGACCGCCGACCTTCACCACATCCGAGACAACACAGGTCCACCAACGCGGTCCTGACCACCGAAGGCATGCCAGGCGTCGCACGACCCCGCTCATCAACCCCACCCGAGCGGACCGCCACCACATCCGGGACGTCGCAGGTCAGCACATTCCTGGCCACCGGAGACACGCCGGGCGCCGCGCGACCCCGCTCGCCAACCCCACCTCAGCGGGCCGCCGACCCCCACCACACCCAAGACACCGCAGGTCAGCCAGCACGGCCCTGACCACCGGCGCCACATGCCGAGCGCCGCGCCAGCGCCACCTTCAGACAACGGAGGCAGGCCTCAGCCCCACACCCAGCGGACGACGTTCACCAACGCGGCCCACACCCACGGGCCCGCGTCACCTCACCCGCCGCGCGACCCGCGGACCAGGTGAGTCAGCGCCAGTACTCGTCCGGCAGCTTGCCCTCGATGTCCCGCACGTGGGTCTTCGAGCACACCTGACACAACCACCGGATCGAGCCACCGGTCCGCTCGGACGACCAGGCCAGGAACTCCAGGTCGGAAACGGAGGAACGCAGCCGCCCGCATCTGTGGCAGGCGGTCACCGGCGCCGTCCCACGTGCACGGTGTCGGTCTCCAGCAGGAACACGTCCTCGCGGGCGCCCGCGTACTCCGAGTCGGAGGGGTTGAGCAGGCGGCGCAGTGCGTCGCGGTCTGCCGGGTGCAGGTGCGGGCCGGTGATCTCGGACAGCCAGGTCAGGCGGTCGACCGCCCAGTCGCGGACGAGTTGCTTGGCCGGGGCCGGGTGGTCGACGACGAAGCTGAAGGCGCTGATCTCGCCGAGGCCCGCGTCGGCCAGGGCCACGTTCCAGCCGACCGGGAGGCGGACGGAGCCCTTCATGTTCTCGCGCATCGCCGTGAACCACGACGCGCGGGCCGCGGCCATGCGGTCCTGGAGGCCGGGTGCGCCGACGCCGAGGTCCCACGGGAGGAAGCGGGTTTCGAGGCCGCCTTCCGCGAGTGCCAGCCAGCCGCCGGGAGCCAAGGCTTCTACCAGGCGTTTCACCCCGCGCAACTGATCAGGGAGGTGGTGGATCACCCGCGATCCCCAGATGAGCTCGACCGGGCCGGCGAACGACAGCGGGTCTTCCGCGGCGAGGTCTGCCAGCACGGGCTTCACCGTGACGACGCCGTCGCCTTCGGTGCGGGCCGCGGCGCAGGCGGCGTCCAGCAGTTCGGGCGTGGCGTCGACCAGCACGAGAACGCCTCCGCCGTGCTCGCGCAGGGCCGAAACGAGCGGCACGCTCATCGAACCGGCGCCGCAGCCGACGTCCATCACCACCGGCGAGTCCGGCAGTGGGGCGACGAGCCTGCGCGCGACCGAGGACAAGGCCTCCGCCTGCAGCGAGCCGTAGCGCCTCATCGCGTGGAGGCGGGCGGACCAGTCGATTCCGTCGTGAGTGTGGTGCGGCACAAAGGGAACGGTACGGAGGAACGGCCGAGGCCGCCATCCACCTTCTCGTGGATGACGGCCTCAGCTCGAGACTGTCAGAGGTCGAAGCGAGCCGCTCTGCGTCCCGCCCATCGCGACAACCTGCGCCAACGTTGCGCTGACGCGAGGCGGTTCGCCAGGCGTTGCTCTTCCGCGAACCTCTGGGCTTCTTGTATTCGTATTCGCACGAGTTCTTCATTCAGAGACATGGGTGTCAGGCCCTCGTTCAGGTAGGTGGGGAACGCGCTGTTGCTGAGCTGGTCGGTGTTCACGCCGCCGCCTCCGTCTTGCTGGCAGTGACAACGGTCGCGTCCTTGCGCGGACGGCCACGAGGGCGCTTCCGCGCGATGACGACACCGCGCTCGAAGATCTCTCCACCCCAGACGCCCCAAGGCTCGTGACGTGCGATCGCGCCGGCGAGGCACTCCGCGAGAACCGGGCAGGTCCCGCAGAAGGACTTCGCCTTCTCGAGGTCAGCAGGCGCGTCGGCGAACCAGAGGTCGGGGTTGTGGGTGCGGCAGGGGATGTCCAGCCCCTCCGCGAGGTCCGGAAGTGTCTCGCCCGTGAGCGGGACAGTCGCGGTCAACATCAGGGTTTTCTCCTTGTGTGGGGTACAGCAAAAAACACGAAAGCCGCGGACTCTTGGCGAGTCCGCGGCTTTCGTGAGCCTGGTGGTCCTTCGACCCTCTATGGGGTCGGCAGGAGCCTTCTCACTTGATGCGCGGACAGCGCATTCGTGTAGTTGTCGACGTCATCGATGACCGGCAGCGCGATCGGCTGCTCGCTGCCCAGTTCCGAGACAGTCAGAGCGGTGCCGCGCAGAGCGGTGCCCCGCTCACGGCCCAGCAGTGCCACTGGCTTGTGGGCAGAGGTGTGCCACATGGCCTGAGCGGATGCGGACGTGCAGATGCCCTCGGTCAACGGGAGGCCGAGCGCGCGAGAGATGCTGAAGATCTTCACAACGGGCCACCTCCTCCGAACGAGAGAGCTCTGCATCGAGAGCTAGTAGTAGTTCTTCTTCCCCAGACGGGTCCTCCGGACCCGGCATGAGCAGGTTATGACCCCGTACCTGGGGCTCGCAACCTATTTAACGAAACTTGTCCCGATCAGGTGGCGGAGTACCCGACACCGGCTCGGACCAGGCCCAACACGTCGTCACCGAACTTATCAAGCTTGGAGGCGCCGATGCCCGAGATCGCGACGAGTCCGGCCGAATCCGTGGGTCGCTGCTCCGCGATCGCCACCAGGGTCGCGTCGGTGAAGACGACGTACGCGGGCACCTTGAGCTCCCGCGCCCGTCCCGCACGCCATCGGCGCAGCGACTCGAGCAGCTCTTCGTCCACATCGGACGGGCAGGACCTGCATCGGCCGAGCTTGACGGCCTGCGCCTCGACCAGCGTCGACGCGCACACCCGGCAGGTCGGCTTCTCCTTCTTCATGAGAGGAGGACGCTGCGCGCCACCGGATACGCGTGCGGCGGGGTGGTTCTCGGGAACGAGGTTGTAGAGGAACCGCGACCGGCGGCGGTACTTGCGCCCACCGGCCGCGCGCGCCAAGGCCCACGACAGCCAGATGTGCTCACGCGCGCGCGTGACACCTACATACAGAAGGCGGCGTTCTTCCTCGATCTTCGCGTCGTCGCCGTCGGCGTACTGGATCGGCATCGTGCCCTCGACCAGTCCGACGAGGAACACGGCGTCCCATTCGAGGCCCTTCGACGCGTGCAGCGACGCCAGCGTCACGCCTTCGACCGTCGGCGGGTGCTGAGCCTCGGCCCGCACGTCCAGTTCCACGCAGAACCGCGGCAGGTCGGCGTCGGGCGTGGTGACGGCGAACTCCTCGGCGAGTTCGACCAGCGCGAGCAACGACTCCCAGCGTTCGCGGGCGGTGCCACCGGTCGGCGGCTCGTCGGTCAGCCCGACGCGGTGCAGCACCGAGCGGACGACCTCGGGCAGGCTCCCCGAGACCTCGCCCGACGAGCGCAGCGTGATCATCGCCTGGCGGATCTCGGCGCGCTCGAAGAAGCGTTCGCCGCCGCGCACCAGGTACGGGATGCCGAGCCCGGCGAGCGCCTGCTCGTACGCCTCGGACTGCGCGTTGACGCGGTAGAGGATCGCGATCTCGGACGCCGCGACGCCCTCGTCGAGCAGCGTCTTGATGCGACCGGCGACGGCGTCGGCCTCACTCGGCTCGTCGTCGAACTCGTGGAACCGCGGCTTCGGCCCCTCCGGCCGCTGCCCGATCAGCTGCAGCCGCGAGCCGGCGGGACGTCCGCGCGCCCACTTGATCACGTCGTTGGCCAGTTCCACGACCTGCGGCGTCGACCGGTAGTCCCGCTCCAGCCGCACGACGACCGCCTCGGGGAACCTCCGCCCGAAGTTGAGCAGCGGCTGCGGCGAGGCACCCGCGAACGAGTAGATGGTCTGGTTCGCGTCGCCGACCACGGTCACGTCGTCGCGGTTGCCCAGCCACGAGTCGAGCACGCGCTGCTGCAGCGGCGTCACGTCCTGGTACTCGTCCACGACGAAGCAGCGGTAGCGGTCGCGGAACTCCTGCGCGACCTCCGCGTTGTCCTCCAGCGCACCGGCCGTGTAGAGCAGCAGGTCGTCGAAGTCGAGCAGCTGCGCCTCGTTCTTGAGCTGCTCGTAGGTCGTGTAGAGCTTCATGATCTGCTCGGCGGGCGCCGGGATGTCCCGCGCGGCGCGAGCGGCGGCGACCGGGTAGTCCTCCGGCGTCAGCAGCGACGCCTTCGCCCACTCGATCTCACTGGTGAGGTCGCGCAGCGCGTCCGGCTCCGTCGGCAGTCCCAGCCTGGTCGCGGCGCGGGCGACGACGCGGATCTTCTGGTCGACCAGTTCCCAGCGCGGACCGCCGATGACGCGCGGCCAGAAGTAGCGGAGCTGGCGTGAAGCGGCGGCGTGGAACGTCACGGCCTGTGCGCCGTTCACGTCCAGAGAGCGCAAACGTGTGCGCATCTCCCCCGCGGCGCGCTTGGTGAACGTGACCGCCAGGACCTGCGACGGAGCGACGTGGCCGCGTTGGCACAGGTAGGCGATGCGGTGCGTGATGGTGCGCGTTTTGCCGGTACCGGCACCCGCGAGCACGCACACGGGGCCGCGTGGGGCCTCGACCGCGGCGCGCTGTTCAGGATCAAGACCCTCCAGCAACGCGTCCATCCCGGCAGTCTCGCAGACGGCCGATGCGAGACTGATACCACCGCGCCGTATCCTGTCCACATGGCTGGTAAGCAGGACAAGGCGGCGGCAAAGGAAGCGGCGAAGGTTCGCCGCGCGGCCTCACGCGAACGGCGCAAGCAGATCTTCGAGGCGTTCAAGATGCAGCGCCGCGAGGACAAGGCGCTCATTCCGATGATGCTGGGCGCCCTGCTGGGCGTCACCGCGATCGCCGTGGTCCTGGGCATCGTCTTCAACGCGGTCTGGATGTTCGTGCCGCTGGGCGTCGCGATCGGCGCGCTGCTGGCCGTGATCATCTTCGGCCGCCGCGTGCAGAGCAACGTCTTCCGCAAGGCGGACGGCCAGCCGGGCGCGGGCGCCTGGGCCCTGGAGAACCTGCGCGGCCGTTGGCGCGTCACCCCCGCCGTCGCGGGCACCACGCAGCTCGACGCCGTGCACCGCGTGCTGGGCCGGCCGGGCGTCGTCCTGGTCGCCGAGGGCGCCCCGCAGCGGGTGAAGCCGCTGCTCGCGCAGGAGAAGAAGCGCATCTCCCGCGTCGTCGGCGAGACCCCGATCTACGACTTCATCATCGGCACCGAAGAGGGCCAGGTCCCGCTGAAGAAGCTCCAGTCGAAGCTGATGAAGCTGCCGCGCAACATCACGGCGGCCCAGGTCGACACGCTGGAGACCCGCCTCGCCGCGCTGGCCAGCCGTGGCGCCGCACTGCCCAAGGGCCCGATGCCGGCCGGCGCCAAGATGCGCAACGTCCAGCGCGCCATGCGCCGCCGGGGCTGACCGAACCCGCTCCCACCAGCACGAAGAGGCCCGCCGCACATCAAGTGCGGCGGGCCTCTTCACGTTCTCGGGAAGCTAGCGGACCTTGATGACGACGGTGCCCGCGGCCTTGTCGTGCAGGCAGCGGCCGTCCGCGTCCCAGACCAGCGCCGGGATCAGCGGGAAGATGAGCACGGTGCGCAGCAGTGCGCGCGGCAGGTGCACGAACGTCTTGCCGTCGATCCGCGCCACCCGCAGCCCGAGCAGCGCGTGCCCCGGCGTGAACCCGAAGAACGCCACCGCGACCACGGTGATCACGAACCAGGCCAGCAGGCTCCAGTTCTTCGGCAGGTCGGGCTGGGTGAACACGGCCGCGACGCCGGCGGCCAGCAGGAAGTCGACGAAGATGGCGGCCGTGCGCCGCCCGATCGAGGCGATGGAGCCCGGCCCCTTCTCGGGGAAGCCGTGCCGCTCGCCTCGCCAGCGTTGTTGCGTGCCGTCGTTCGAGTCGTCACCCGGCGACAGCACCGAATTGGGTCCAGACAGCCACGAACCGGTCCACCTGCTCACCCCACCAGAGTAAAGCCGTGCTCAACGGGTGAGCACGGGCAGGTCGCCTTGCCTGGTTGAGCGGTCCCGTTAACACTGGCGAAACATCGGAGTGACGGACGGGCAACACCGCCCGCATACGGTCGCACGCGATGGCCAGCCGTATTCCATAGCCAAGGAGTCGACGAGGGTGTTCAAGAATTCCGACGAGGTGCTGAAGTTCATCACCGACGAGGGCGTCAAGTTCGTCGACGTGCGGTTCAGCGACCTGCCGGGCGTGATGCAGCACTTCACGCTGCCCGCCAAGGCGTTCGACGCCGACGCGATCGAAGAGGGACTCGCCTTCGACGGCTCCTCCGTGCGCGGCTTCCAGTCCATCCACGAGTCGGACATGCTGCTGCTGCCCGACCTGTACACCGCGCGTCTCGACCCGTTCCGCATCGAGAAGACGCTGATCGTCAACTTCTTCGTGCACGACCCGTTCACGCGTGAGGCGTACAGCCGCGACCCGCGCAACATCGCGCGCAAGGCCGAGCAGTACATCACCGACTCGGGCATCGCGGACACCGCGTACTTCGGCGCCGAGGCCGAGTTCTACATCTTCGACTCGGTCCAGTTCGACACCACCGCGAACGGCTCCTTCCACAAGGTCGACGCGGTCTCCGGCTGGTGGAACACCGGCCGTGAGGAAGAGGGCGGCAACCTCGGCTACAAGGTCAAGTACAAGGGTGGCTACTTCCCCGTCACCCCGAACGACCACTACGCCGACCTGCGCGACCAGATGGTCCTCAACATGGAGGCCCAGGGCTTCACCGTCGAGCGCGCCCACCACGAGGTCGGCACCGGCGGCCAGGCCGAGATCAACTACAAGTTCAACACGCTGCTGCACGCCGCGGACGACCTGATGCTGTTCAAGTACATCATCAAGAACACCGCCTGGCAGGCCGGCAAGACCGTCACCTTCATGCCGAAGCCGCTGTTCGGCGACAACGGCTCGGGCATGCACACCCACCAGTCGCTGTGGAAGGACGGCTCGCCGCTGTTCCACGACGAGAGCGGCTACGCGGGCCTGTCCGACACCGCCCGCCACTACATCGGCGGCATCCTGCACCACGCGCCGTCGCTGCTGGCCTTCACCAACCCGACGGTGAACTCCTACCACCGCCTGGTCCCCGGCTACGAGGCCCCGGTCAGCCTGGTCTACTCCCAGCGCAACCGCTCGGCGTGCGTCCGCATCCCGATCACGGGCAACAACCCGAAGGCCAAGCGCATCGAGTTCCGCTGCCCCGACTCCTCGGGCAACCCGTACCTCGCCTTCTCGGCGATGGTCATGGCGGGCCTCGACGGCGTGAAGAACAAGATCGAGCCGCCGGCCCCGATCGACAAGGACCTCTACGAGCTCCCGCCCGAGGAGGCCCGCGACGTCAAGCAGGTCCCGGCCACCCTCGACGCGGTGCTGGACAACCTGGAGGCCGACCACGAGTTCCTGCTCGAGGGCGGCGTGTTCACCCCGGACGTGATCGACACCTGGATCTCGTTCAAGCGTGAGCAGGAGATCGACCCGCTGCGTCTGCGCCCGAACCCCTACGAGTTCGCGCTCTACTACGACGTGTGATCGGTTGAGCTTTGCGTTGAAGGCCCGGCGGGAACTCCCGCCGGGCCTTCGGCCTTTCTAGGTGCCGAGCAGCGTCACGGTGGACGACACCCCGTTCATCCCCTCGCTGACCCGGACGTTGGAGACCAGGACCTCGGCCTCGCCGCCGGTCGGCAGCTTGATCCGGGCCTCACCACCGGTCAGCTCCTCCATGGCGGTGCCGGCGCCGGACAGCTGCCAGAGCCCGCCGTCGTTCACCGTCTCGATCAGGTCCACCCGGTCCAGCTCGACCGCGTTGCCGTCCGCGTAGACGAGCCGGGCCGGTCCTGAGTAGCTGAACATCACTTCTCCTCTTCGAGGTCTCCCCGACTCCCTGACACACGGGCGGGGAGGCGGCGGGGTTCATCGAGCAGGAAGCGACGGCCGCGTGATAGAGGTTGCGGCGTGACGCAGTGGACGGTGCACGGCACCCGCAGGATCTACGAGTCGGAGTGGATGAGCGTCGACCTCGACGACGTCGAGATCCCTGAAGGCGAGCGGTTCGAGCATCACGTGTTGCGGTTGCCGTTCGCCTCCACGGCGGTGGTCGTGGTGCGGGATGAGCACGTGTTGCTGATGTGGCGTCATCGGTTCACGACTGACGTGTGGGGCTGGGAGATTCCCGCGGGCCGGCTCGAGGCGGGTGAGACGGCCGAGACCGCCGCGGTGCGGGAGACAGAGGAAGAGACCGGGTACCGGGTCGGTGTCGAGCCGTTGGTGACGATCAACCCGTTGAACGGCCTCAGTTCTCACACCACGCACGTCTTCGTCGGCACCGGCGCGGTCAAGGTCGGCGAGCACGATCCCGCCGAGGCCGCGCGGGTGGAGTGGGTACCGCTCAACGAGATTCCCGCGTTGATCCGAAAAGGACTCGTTCCGTGCGGGATCACGCTGGCGGCACTCACCACCTACCTCACGCTGAAAGCCTCGCCCTGACCTCCATCAAGGCCTCGCCGAGGAGATTCAGGCCAAGCCACGAGGACGGGTCCTGAGCGCGCGGGTCGGACGCCACGAGACCGATGCCCCACACGCGGTCCTGCGGGCTGGCCTCGACCAGGACGCGGGAGTTCGTGCCCAGCAAGTAGGAACGCAGTGCGGGGTCCTGGCCGAACTTCGCCAGGTTTCCCTCGACGACGATCTCCAGACGCGCGGATTCCCACGTGGCGTCGGAAAAACCCGACACCTCACGGCCCAGTGCCTTGGCCTCGCCCGGTGTGCGGGCGGCGAGCACGCGCGAAGCCACGGAGTCGTCGCCGAACAGCAACGCCTTGCGCCACATCATGTAGTGCTCGGCGGACGAGAAGTCCTGGCCCTCGACGGAGAACGTGCACGGCCACCACTGCGAGAGACAGCCTTTGCCGACACTGCCGTCACGTTCGGGCTGATGGCCCCAGAAGAACAGGTACTTCACGGTCATTTCGGCAGCGGGATCCCGGTGACGGTGATCGCGGCGCCGGTCGGCGCGAACTGGCCGGAGATCGACGAGAACGTCAGGGTGAGCGAGTTCACACCGGTGCCGAGCTTCTCGTCGAGGATGACGGTGCCCGAGGCGGTGGTGCCCTGCGTGACGGGGCCGTCCCACTTGCTGCTCGACGCCGCGTAGGTGCGGTTCAGATCGTCCAGGACGGCGATGCCGACCACGGGGAGGGTCATTCTGGCCTGGGAGGCGTTGGTGGCCGTCACGAACAGCTTCACGCGGTTGTTCGCCGCTTCGACGCGAGTGACCTCTATCGTCAGCATGCCGCGTTGCTGCTTGAACGAACCCGTCTGCACCTTCACGTCCGCGGACGGCTCGGTGGTTTCCAGTGCGCCATCAGGCGTTTCGACGACGTTCGACGTAGTCGTCGTGGCGGTGACGTTGGGCTGCGCGGCGGAGTTGCTGCCGTTCAGTGCATATTCGATCACACCGAGTAGTGCCAGCACACCAGCCGCCACGCCCGCGATGGCGATCACGGTCTTTCCTCGGCGCGTGACCCTGCGATGCTGCATGACTTCCTCTGCTAGACCCCCGTGACGAACCACAGCTCCCCCACTGAGCGCGCCTAGTCTCATCTCGATTGGGTGAAACGTCAATGCGCTAGGGTCCGCCCGTGTCTCAAGATGTCGCCGAATTCACGGCTCCGCAGCTGCTCACCACCCACATCTTCGACTCGGCACCCGATGCCCTCGAAGCGGTTCAGGCCGCTGACGTGCTCGACCTCGGTGTCCGGGTCTACAACCGGCTCGTGCCCGACGCCGACGACGCGGAAGCGTTGGAGGAGGAGTGGGTCGTCGAAATTTACACCAGCGCCCCGGCGGTGGACCCGGATTCCGACGAGGACTGAGCAGTTCCAGAAGTGGGGGCACTCCGCGAGGCGTGCCCCCGAACCTGAAGAAATATATGAAGGTTTCAGGCCGTCAGTACAACTTTTCCTCGTACATGGCCACCTTCGAGCAGCCGGTGCGCCTTCACGGCCTCCTCCAACGGAAAAGTCTGCTGCACCTCGACGCGCAGCTTTCCGTCAGCGACCAGATCCACGAGCCACTGCGTCTGCTCCGCGTTCGGCCGCGCCCAGGTGTTGACGACGCCGTTCTCCAGCGCCCGCGGTCCGTCCACAATGGACGTCATCCGTGCCCGGTCGCGCACCAGCTGCAACGACTGGTCGAACGCCAGTCCGCCCGCGTTGTCGACCACCACGTCGACCAGGCCGTCGCCGCCGACCAGCTCCGCCACCGCGTCGACCAGCGCGTCACCGTAAGCGACCGGTTCGGCCCCCAGCGATCGCACGAACTCGTGGTTGCGCGGCGACGCGGTGCCGATCACCCGCGACGCACCCAGTTCCCGCGCGATCTGCACCTGAAGATGTCCGACACCACCGGCGGCGGCGTGCACCAGGACGACGTCGCCGGAACCGGTACCAACTGCCTTCAAGGCCTGCAACGCCGTCAGCCCTGCCAGCGGCAACGCGGCCGCGGTCACGAAGTCCACGGTGGACGGTTTGCGCGCGACCATCCGGTCCGGCAGCGAGATCAACTCGGCGTAGGAACCGAACTGGACGTGGTCCTTGCGGGCGTAGGCGAGCACCTCGTCGCCCGGCTTCCAGTCCTGCACGCCGATGCCGACGGCCCGCACGACACCCGACACGTCCCAGCCGGGGATCAACGGCAGGTGGTGCGGCATCAGCCCCTGCAGGTACCCGGCTCTGATCTTGTAGTCCACCGGGTTCACGCCGGCCGCGCGCACCTCCACCAGGACCTGGTCAGGCCCCAGCAGCGGGTCGGGCAGCTCCTGCAGCGACATGACGTCGGCGTCGCCGAACCGGGTAAACGCGATGGCTTTCACAGTCCCTCACCGTAGAAGACACGCTCCGCCACCGCACGTGCACGACGAGTGGTCCTGCGATATTCCTCCAGGAACTCCCCCGGATCGCCCCCTGGCTCGTATCCCATGACGGACGCGACCGCCACGAGATCGCGCCCCGACGTCGGCAGCTGATCAGATGCCTTGCCGCGCACCAGCATCAGGGCGTTGCGCGCCTGCGTCGCGAGGTTCCACGCGGTGGTCAGCGCGGCAGCGTCCTCCGCGGCCAGCAGGCCCGCGCCCACGGCGGCCTCCATCGCGGCCATTGTGGACGGTGTGCGCAGACCGGGTACCGCGCCGGAATGCTGCAGCTGCAACAACTGCACGGTCCACTCGACGTCCGCGAGCCCGCCCCGGCCGAGCTTGGTGTGCGTGCTCGGGTCGGCGCCCCGCGGCAGCCGTTCCGCGTCGACCCTGGCCTTGATCCGCCGGATCTCCCGCACGGACGCCGCGTCCAGGCCGTCCGGCGGATAGCGCAGCGGCTCGATCAACGCCTCGAACTCGGCTCCCAGATCAGCGTCGCCCGCGATGAACCTGGCCCGCAGCAGCGCCTGCTTCTCCCACAGCTCCGCCCACTGCCGGTAGTACGCGCGGTAGGAGTCCAGCGTCCGCACCAGCGGTCCCTGCCGGCCCTCCGGCCGCAGGTCTGCGTCGACCAGCAACGGCGGGTCCTGCGACGGGGCGCCGAGCAGCCGCCGGATCTTCTCCACGACCCCGCTCGCCCACTTCACCGCCTCGGCGTCGGTCACACCCTCGAACGGCCGGCACACGAACAGCACGTCGGCGTCCGAGCTGTACCCGAGCTCGTACCCGCCGAGCCGGCCCATGCCGATCACCGAGATCGCGGCCACGGCTTCACCGGACGAGCGCACCGCCGCGTCCAGCGCGCTGCGCAGCACCGATCCCCACACCTCGGACAACGAGATGCACACCGTTTCCAGCGGCATGAACCCCAGCAGGTCCGCGGCGGCGATCCGCAGCAACTCGTGGCGCCGCAACGATCGTGCGGCCGCGATCGCCCGCGCCGCCTCGCCGTACCGGGAAACGGCGCTGCGCAAGGGTTTCCCGATCGAGTGCGGATCACCGCCGACCAACGCCTCGGTGTCGGCGAGCAGCCGCATCACCTCCGGCGCCCGCACGAGCAGGTCCGGCACGAAGCGCGAGGTGCCCAGCAGCACCGCGAGCCGTTCGACCACGGCGCCCTCGTCGCGCAGAAGCCTCAGGTACCAGGGGGTTTCCGCGAGCGCCTCGGACACCTTCCGGTACGCGAGCAGGCCACCGTCCGGATCGGGCGTGCCAGCGAAGAGGTCGAGCAGCACCGGCAGCAGGGCACCCTGGATGCGAGCCCGCCGGGACATCCCGTGCGTCAAAGCCTGAATGTGCCGCAACGCGCCGTCCGGCGACGTGTAGCCCAACGCCGCCAGCCGGGCCACGGCCTCCTTGGTGGTGAGCCGCAACGCCTCGGTCGGCACTCCCGCCACGGACTGCAGCAGCGGCCGGTAGAACAGCTTCTCGTGCAGCCGCCGGACCTGGTTGGCGTGCTTGCGGAACTCCGCGAGCAGCACCTGCCCCTCGGACTTCCGCCCGTCCGCCGCCAGCCCCGCCGAGCGCGCCAGCCACCGCAACGCCGTCACGTCGTCGTCGGCCGGGAAGAGGTGCGTACGCAGCAAACGCTGCAGCTGCAGCCGGTGCTCCAACGTGCGCAGGAACCGGTACGAGCGCCCGAACTCCGCCGCGTCCTCACGCCCGACGTACCCGCCCTGGCCCAACGCGGCCAACGCGGCCGTCGTCGCCTGGATGCGGAGGTCCTCGTCAGAACGCCCGTGCACGAGTTGCAGCAGCTGCACCGCGAACTCGACGTCGCGCAGACCACCGCGGCCGAGCTTCAGCTCGCGGTCGGCCAGCCCCGAAGGCACGTGGTCCTCGACCCGACGCCGCATCGCCTGCACGTCCTCGACGAAGTTCTCGCGCTCCGCCGCCGTCCACACGTACGGGCGCACGACGTCGAGGTACGCCTGTCCCAGTTCGGCGTCTCCAGCGACCGGCCGCGCTTTCAGAAGCGCCTGGAACTCCCAGGTCCGCGCCCACTTCTTGTAGTACGACGCGTGCCCGTCCAGGGTGCGGACCAGCGCACCCGCCTTGCCCTCCGGCCGCAGCGCCGCGTCGACCTCGAAGCACGACTGGCCCGCGATCTGCATCATCGTGCTGGCCAGCCGGGTCGCCACGCCCAGATCGCCCTCGGCGACGAACACGACGTCGACGTCGCTCACGTAGTTCAGCTCGTTCGCACCGCACTTGCCCATCGCGATCACCGCGAGCCGGCAGCGGTCGGCGGCGCCGTTCACCTTCTCCGAGGCAAGCTTCAACGACGCCCGAAGAGCCGACACGGCCAGATCGGACAGTTGCGCGGCCACGGTGTCGTATGGGACGAACGGCAGATCGGGCTCGACGACGTGCGCCAGGTCGTTCGCGGCGACGAGCAGCAGCTTCGCCCGGTACTCGGTGCGCAGCACGTCGTCGTCCGCGAGGTCCAGCGACACGTCGACCTCCTCGGTCAGCGAACGCCACCGGTCGGGGTTCACGACGAGGAAGTCCGACAGCGCGGTGGAGGACCCGAGCGCGGCGAGCAGACGCCCGCGCACGACGACGTCCTTGTGCAGCGCGGCCGACAGGGCGTCCCAGTCGGCGACCGCTTGGAGACGCTCCAAGCCGCGCAACGCGAGGTCTGGATCAGGTGAACGGGAGAGCGCCGCCAGGACCGGCTCGGAGCCGTCGGTGGGCCTGCGATCAGCCCACAGGCCCAGACCGCGCAGCACTTCCTCGCTGCGCGGCTCGGTGAGCCCGAATCTTGCTGGGGACGCGTGGCGGACTGGTTCGCTCATCGTGAGCCAACCCTAATCCCCTCACAGCGTCAGAAGACGATCAGTGAGAGTCCGTAGAGCACGACAGCCACGCAACCGGCGAAGCTCGCGTACGCGGGAACCTTCTTGTCACCCGACAGAGCGCGGATGCCGAGCACGAAGAGCGTCACGACCAGAATCGTGGCCAGCAGCGTGGCACCGAAGACCTGGAGCAGCGCCGTCCAGTCGACCTTCATGCCGCCACCTTGTGCAGTTCGGCCTGAGCGGCGACCTCGTCGACGATGTGCTCCGGCTTGACCGGCTCACGCCGCGCCAGGATCCAGATGAAGATCGAGACGGCGAGACCGATGACGGCGACACCGATGATCCCGACCGTGCCGGTCGAGGCCCACTTGCCCGCTAGGGCGCCAACGATGCCGGCGGCGGGAAGGGTGAACAGCCAGCCGGCGGCCATCTTGCCCATGGTGCCCCAGTTGACGCCGCGGCGGTCGCGGCCCAGGCCGGAGCCCATGATGCCGCCGGACGCGACGTGCGTGGTGGACAGGGCGAAGCCGAGGTGCGACGACGCGAGGATCGCCGTGGCGGTCGAGGTCTGCGCCGCGAAGCCCTGCGCGGGCTCGATGGTCGTCAGGCCGCGGCCCAGCGTGTGCGTGATGCGCCAGCCGCCGAGGTACGTGCCCGCCGCGATCGCGAGGCCGGCGCTGATGATCACCCAGGTGGGCGGGCCGGAACCGGGGGCGAGCGAACCGGACGTGATCAGCGCGAGCGTGATGATGCCCATGGTCTTCTGCGCGTCGTTCGTGCCGTGCGCGAGGGAGACCAGCGAGGCGGACGCGACCTGACCGACCTTGAAGCCGGTGTGCGCGACGCGCGGGTCCGCCGCCTTCTTGAGCCGGTAGACGACGATCGTGGCGATGGCCGCGACCAGGCCGGCGACCAGCGGCGCGACGATCGCGGGCACCAGGACCTTGTCGACGACCTTGGCGAAGTGGATGGCGTCCACACCGGACGCGACCCAGGCCGCGCCGATCAGGCCGCCGAACAAGGCGTGCGACGAACTCGACGGCAGGCCGACGTACCAGGTGACGAGGTTCCACATGATCGCCCCGACCAGGCCGCCGAAGATGACGGCGGGGGTGATCTGGGCGTCGTCGACGATGCCGCCGGAGATGGTCTTGGCCACCTCAACGGACAGGAACGCGCCCACGAGGTTGAGAACCGCCGACAGCGCGACCGCCGTGCGGGGCTTCAGGGCACCCGTGGCGATGGAGGTGGCCATGGCGTTGGCCGTGTCGTGGAACCCGTTGGTGAAGTCGAAGATGAGAGCAGTGACAACGACGATGATCACTACAAGTGCGGGATCCACACTGATCCTCCGGCTGGATCGAACAAGCTGTCCAGGAGATTACGGTACCGCCAACGGAGGATGTCTTAAAACCTACGAAAGTAACGTCACACCAACGGAAGTTGTGTGCCCGAACCCAGTGCGGGCAACAGTTCTCCCCGAACGAGTTTCGCGAATCTGCCGACGAACGGCTGCCACACCTCTTCGAAGTCGCGGTGGGCCTCTTCGAGGAACTCCTGGTCGAAGTGGTGAGCTCGCGCACACGACGCCGAATCGGGATCCTTCGACGCCCAGTTCAAGACGATTTCCGGGGTCGTCTCGATGTGGAACTGAAGGCCGTAAGCGCTCTCCCCCACCCGAAACGCCTGATTCGGATATTTCGGGGACGCCGCGAGGTGTTCCGCGCCGGGCGGCAGCAGGTGCACCTCGTCGTTGTGGAACTGCAGCACGTCGGGCGTGAACGGCAGGTCGGCGAACAACGGGTCGCTGGCCGCCGCGTCGCGCTTCGCCACCAGCAGCACACCGACCTCCGGCCCCTGCGGACCCTTGCGCACCTGGCCACCCGTGGCGGCCGCGAGCAGCTGCGCACCGAGACAGATCGCCAGGGTGGGCAGCCGCTTCGACACGGCGCTGGACAGCAGCTTCCTCGCGTCGGCGAGCCACGGGTACTCAAGGTCGTCGAGCGCGCCCATCTCACCGCCGAGGCAGACGACGCCCTGGTAGCCGTCGAGGTTCGTCGGCGCGGGCATCTCCTTGAGCGGCACGAGGTCGAGCTCGATGCCCTCGGCCTCCAGCCAGTCCCCGAGCTTGGCCAACGGGTCCGACTGCGAGGGCTGCAGAACGAGCAGGCGCGGTGCGTTCACGCATCTGAGCCTAGGTGGGCCCAGGTCAGCAGTGACACGCGACCTTGGATACACCTGCTCCGACGAGCTGATCCGACTCGACCGGATAGCCCGCCTCCCGCCAGGCCGTGATGCCGCCGGACAGCCGCTTCACCCGATAGCCCCTTTGCGCGAGCGCGAGGGCTCCCTTGGTGGCGGCGTTGCACTGGAAGCTCTCGCAGTAGCAGATGTAGACGAGGCCCGGATCGAGGTCGAGCTGCTCGGGGAGGTCGCGGTAGGGCAGGTTGATCGCGCCGGGGATGCGGGCCTGCGCGAACGCCTCCGGAGCGCGCGTCTCCACGAGGACGTAGCCGCGGGTGTTGCCTTCCTGGGTGTTGCCTTCCTGGAGGTCGCCTTCTTGGATGCTGCCTTTCTGGATGTTGCCTTCCTGGAGGTCGCGGTACACGTCGTCGGGGTCGGCCTCGAACGCGAGCTCGGCGGCGAAGTGGGCGGCCGCGGCCTGCGGGTCGGCGGCGGGGAAGCGCAGTGCGTTCGTCATGCCTTCGATCCTGCTTGGCTTCGCCGACCCACGAACATGCGGAAGTCCAGGCGTTCAGCGCGATCTCCTTATGATTTCCAGGTGGAACTCGACGCGGTGGACTGGAAGATCCTGTCGTTGCTGCAGCAGGACGGGCGAATGTCGTTCACCTCGCTGGGCCGCGAGGTGTCGCTGTCCGCGCCGGCGGTGACCGAACGGGTCCGGCGCCTGGAGTCTCTCGGCGTGATCACGGGCTTCACCGCGGTCGTCTCCCCCGCCCGGCTCGGCCTGCCGATCGAGTCGATCGTGCGCGTGCGGGTGCGATCGCTGGACACGCCGCGGTTCCGCACGCAGGTGCTGGTGCTGCCGCAGATCCTCGACGCCGACCACGTGACCGGCGACGACTGCTGGCTGCTGCGGGTTGTCTGCCGGTCGATGGTGGAGCTGGAGGAGCTCGTCGAGGTGATGCAGCGCTACGGCGACACGACGACGTCGCTCGTGTTCTCCTCCCACGTCCGCAACCGCCCGCTGTCTCCCGAGCTCTTCGACTAGTTCCGCTGGGCTCTTCGGCTGGTCCGCTGGGCTCTTCGACAGTCCGCAGGGCTCTTCGAACAGTCGGCGGGCGAGTCGTCAGATCGGGTGGTGACGGTCCTGATCCAGCCGCTGCTTCGTCTCGTTCAGTGGGCAGGACGAGGGCCCACGAGTTGTCCACAACCTGATCGGGTGGCGATTGTCCTGAAACAGCGTTTTCTTTCTCCCGCATATGCGGAAGCGCGGGGGGATGCGACAGGGAACTGCGGCGGCGTCAGTCGTCTTGAGACTCTGCTGACCGGGGTGTGCACGGTGGTCGCGACGCCACGGTGGTCGCGACGCACGGAGCTTGGGGCGCACCGAAGCTTGGGGCGCACGGACTCTCGCCAGCCAGCGAGAGCAGCGCCCGGCGGGACCCGTCGGGCGTCGATCGCGGGCTTCCCGGCGTTGGTGCGCGGACGCGGCCGGCTCCTCCACGAGGTCGGTCCATCAGCCGATGATCAGTTGGCCGCCCGCCGCTCCTGACGGGCACGACTTTTCCGGCACGTCGGGAGCCGCCGACTCTTCCAGCCGGCTCAGTCCTGGGACCAGAACTCGGTTCGGCGTGACACCTCAGCGTGTGGAAGCGCCTCAGCCCTTTCGCTCGGGCCGGTGATCTCGCGGGGTTCACCCGTCGCCTAGGGGCATCGACGATCGCGGAACGCGGTTGGCGGTGGCGCGGTTGGCGGTGGCGCGGTTGGCGGTGGCGCGGCGATGCTCGGGGCGATGCTCGGGGCGACCGTCCACTTGAGCCGGTGTGCGCCTGCGAAGACCCTCTGTCGCGCAACGAGATGCGGATGGCCGGGTGCCGCTCGTCCACCGGGTGTGGCCGCGATCTTCAGGCGCTGGCTGTGTTCGCGGGATCGGCGTCGAGGAAGTTGCCTGCGGCCGCGGGGAAGTCCCTGATGTCGTTGTGGCTCAGTGCTTCCACCAGAGTTCCGCCCAGTCGTCGAGTGGTTGGTAGCCGATGCGTTGGTAGATCGAGTTTGAGACCGGGTTGGTCAGGTCCGCGAAGAGCAGGACGTCGGTGGCGCCCTGGTCGAGTGCCCATTGGCTCACGAAGGCGCTGACCGCGGCGCCGTAGCCGTGCTTGCGGTGCTCGGGTGGGGTGTAGACCGGGCCGACTCTCGTCATGCCGGCTTGCGGGCGGCTCGCGACTGCCCAGGCGACCGGTGTGCCGTTGATCACCCAGAGGGCGTGGCCGTTGCCCAGGCGCAGGGAGCCTCGCATGGCTTCGGTCGCTGGTTCGTTCGGTGCTTCTGGGACGGCTTCGCTGAGGAACGCGTCTCGCCAGGTGCCCAGGAGTTCGACGTCGTCTTCGGTGGCCAGGCGGCCGGCGCCTGCGGTCGTGGGCGGGGTCAGGGTGCCTAGGCGGTATTGCCTGGTGGCTAGGGTTTCCGCGTAGTCCTTGCCGGTCGCTGTGGCGAAGGCCTCGGATCTGGTTCGCGGGCCCGTCACTCCTGGGGCTTCCGGGTCGATTCTCGCGGCGAGGTCGGCTGCCAGTTCCGCCGCGGAGAGTGGGAGGTCGGCTGCCTGGAACGGCCACGGCGGGGTGCGGATCAGGGAGCCGATCACTTCGCCGTTGTCGTGGAAGGTGATCAGGGTCGGCAGGAGGTCGGTGGCCGGCGAGCGGCGGATGCGGTCGAGCGAGGTTAGCGCCACCGTGTTCCGCACCGGATCGGCTGCCAGCCGATCGTGGGTGGCGGCGTCGAACGATTCCAGGGTGGCGTGCACGACCGCGTCCATGCGTCCATCAGACCAGAGTGCGCAAGCGAAAATCAGCACGCAAAAAACCCCTGAGGGGAGCACTTGAGTGCTCGACCCTCAGGGGTCTTCTGGAAATAATGTTCGGCGACGACCTACTCTCCCACACCGTAACCAGTGCAGTACCATCGGCGCAGAAGGGCTTAACTACCGGGTTCGGAATGGGACCGGGTGTTTCCCCAACGC